>NZ_OCTQ01000002.1 GCF_900232905.1 Miniphocaeibacter massiliensis | reverse complement strand
TTGTATTCTCTACTTACTTTTACTGCTGTTGTGTATCTGTCAGCTCCTTGCAGTCTTTTTGGGTTATACTCTTTTAGTTGATTTTCTACTCTTTGACTTAATGCTGCTGTTCCTCCTATTAGAGTTATTCCTTTTATTCCTACTGGATCATTTGCTTTCCATTTTGCATATAGTGTTATATCTTCTGTTACTGGACTTTCAAAGTCATATGCTTTTGTTAGTTCTTTATCTGTAAACCAACCTTCAAATGTTGAATCTTTTTTAGTTATTTCTTCTTCTTTTACTTTTTCTCCATGATTTACCGTTACTTGTTTTGCTTCTGTTGTTCCATCTTTAAATGTTCCGCCATTTGGTTCAAATATTACTGTGTATTCAGCAGTAGGAGCTTTTTTTATAGGAAGTTCCATTCCTTGATTATATTCTCTTTCTTCTGAATGCAAATATGCTTTTTGCCCAGAATTATCTGAATGAATATTTGATGTATATAGGAATGGTGTCAATACTAATTTATCTTTAGTTTCATTTAAATGTTCAGAAAAATCAGAAGGTAAAGTTATTTCTGTTTCAAATGTTAAACTTTCTTGAGGTGCTATTGTACTTTTACTTATTAGTCCATTACTTCCCATATCTTCTGGAATAGAGAAAGTAACATTAGGAGTTCCTTCTGTTTTTACAGGGGTTTTTACAATATCTTTTTCTCCAAAGTCAAGTCCTGACATAAGTCTAGTGTTAGGAATATTTTCACTAGTATTTTTTATTGTAACTTTTAGTTTAACATTATCTTCTGGTTCATATGCTTCTTTAAGATTTAGTACTTCTAATTCTATATCTGATGTTTCATAATAAAGCCAGTTTTTAGGATAGTCTGATTTAGGTCTTTCAACATCAGGATTAAGCTGATTGTCATTAGTATACCATTCAGAAAGTCCTTGCATAGTTGCGAAAGGCTTACTAGATTTATTATCTGAAATGCTATAAGTAACATCAGCAGTTCCTTTATGGGATAATCTATTTGCATAGCCTATTTCAGTTTTACCATTATCATTTAAATAACTAAAATATACATAAAAATTATAAATATTTCCCCAAGTTTTATTAGAACTTTCAAGTTTGCTATTAATATTATCTCTAGTTACTTTATAATCTTGTGTATCTTCCGATTTATACATAGTATCTTCAACTCCAAGACCAGTAAGGGAAGTATTAGTCATCATTCTACTAGAAATTTCCAAGCCATTATTAATCCATTCTCCGTTTAAATATTTTTCTACTTGTACTTCAGGTAATTCAATTTTTTTTAATTGCTGAGCAAAGTTATCATCAGATTCGGTATTATACACTTGTATTCTATAATCAGAGCCTATTCCCGTTTCAATATTTTCATATCCAAAATTATCAATTTTAAATATAATCTCTTCTCCTATTCTAGGAACATATTTGCTCGGCGTTACAGTGACTTCAGTAGGTTCTTTAGGTAAGTTAGCGTTAGTATTAGCTAAAGATGTAGTAGTTGGCAATATTTGATTTAGCATTAGAGTTGTAAATAATACTAAAGACAAAATAAAGTTTTTGTAAATTTTTTTCATAAAAAATCCTTTCTATTAAATATATTTGTATAATTATTATTTTAATATACAGTTATATTTAAAACAATATTGCATATGGAGTATAAATATTATATAAATTTATAAATTAAAAAGTATATAATTACATTAAACAGAGGATAGGAAATAATAATAATAGAAAGGAGAAAAGAATGCTTAAAATAATTGATGTATTAAATATGAAGGAATTTAAAGATGTTGAATTAATAGCGGGTAAAAATAAAGTTCACAAAGAAGTTAGAGCAGTCAATATAGTTGAAGTTCCTGAAGTTTTAAGGTGGATGAAAGGTAGAGAGATTTTATTTACTACTGGATATACTTTTCAAGATGATATTGAAGAAGCTTGTAGATTAATTAAAGATATGCATGAGAAAAAAATATCGGCACTTGCTATTAAACCAGGGAAATATCTAAATGAAATACCTAAAAAAATGATAGATTATGCAAATAATTTAGGATTTGTTTTATTAAAGATACCGGAGAATAAGCCTTATAGTGAATATATGGATCCTATAAATAGATATATAATTAATAAAAATAGTATATTTCTTGAAAAAATAAATTTGTTTAAAGAAGAGATAATCCCCTTTATTATTGATGAAAACTATGAAGAAATTTGCAAAAAAGTAAATTCTTATACTGGAAAGAATATATACTGTTTGAATGAAGATGGGAAAGTTATAAATAAGAATCCAAAAATAAAAGATGATACTAAATCAGTAAATATTTTAAAGAAAAATATAAATAAATTTGATAAATTAGATGAAATAGTTTATAAACTTGATGAAAAAGAAATTAAAAATGGAAAAAAATTTGTTGGGGTTAGTATTTTAAGTAAAAAGATTAAATATATTATTGTAGATATAGAAGAGTTTACAGATATAAAGTTAGAAGTTGAAATATTACACTATTTAAAAATTTTAATTTCTATGGAAAATACAAGAAAAGAAAATAAAATTTTAGAAGAGATAAATAGAAGTAATGAACTTATGAAAATGATATTAAATCAAGAAAAATATGATATTAAGGAAATATATGAAAGAGTTAAAGAAATTGAATTTGATATTTCAAAAAGTTTTATAATTTTTAAAATGGCCTTTTTCAATATAGAAAAAATTAATTATAAAAATTTTGATGGACTAATAAAAAAATATATTCGTGATATATTTGAAACGTTAAAAGAAAAAAAGTTAAATTTTTTAATAAATCAAGAACAAAACTATATAACTATATTAGTAAATTCTTTTAATAGAAATTTAGAAATATTAAATATTGAAAAATTAATAAATAGAATCAAGTTAGAAAATAAAAAAATTAAAACTCACATAGGTCTATCTAGTACTGCTGAAAGGATAGAGGATATACCAAAAATAAATGGGGAATCTTCTTTTATTTGTAAAATAGCAGTTGAAAATAATTATGAACCATTTAAATTGCATAAGCTGGAAGACTTTGGGATTTATAAAATACTATATTACCTTAAACATAGTAGAAAAATGAATAAATTTTATTATGAAGAGCTAGAGTCTATTATAGAATATGATCAAAAAAACAATTCAGATCTGCTAATTACTTTAAAAGCCTATTTCAAAAACAATGGAAGTCTAATAGAAACATCAAGAGATTTATATGTTCATAAAAATACAGTAAATTATAGAATTAATAAAATATCTGAAATAACAGGATATGATATGTCCGACTATGATACAATTCTTAGACTATATTTAAGTATAAAATTTTTAGATGTTTTATAATTTTGTTCTCTAGAACAAAGAAATAAATATAGATAGTGCTATAGAACATATATTAGTTAAAAAAAAGACAAATAAAAATAAAATATATAGAATTAAAGTAAGCTAATAGCTATTAGTTTGCTTTAATTTTTTTATAGGGGGAATAAAAGATGAAAGATTTAAGTGTAAATTATTGTGGAGTTAAATACAGAAATCCTTTAGTGTTGGCTTCAGCTACGCCTGGTCAAGATGGTGAAGGAATGAGATTAGCAGGAGCAGCAGGAATAGGAGGAGTTATACCTAAAACTATAGGGCCAAGACAAGATTGGGCTGTACATCCTAGAAATGGAAGACTTTTTCTATATAAAGGAAATGGAAAACGACCAATAGGGATGGTTAATTTAGAATTGTTTACAACAAAAACAAGGGATGAATGGATAGAAGAAGACTTGGCTATTGCAAAAAAATCAGGAGCAACAATGCATATAAGTATTTTAGCTATGCCAAATCCAGAAGAAACAGCAAAATTGGTAGAAGAAATGCAAGCTACAGGACTAGTAGATTTATTCGAATTAAATGTATCTTGTCCAATGCCAGCCTCAACAGTTGGTATGCATATAGGAAAAGATGCTAATCGTACATATGCTCAAATAAAAGCAGCTAAAGCTGTATCAAAAGTTCCTTTTACAGTTAAACTTACACCAAATGTAACGGATATGGTAGAGGTAGCTCAAGCTGCAAAAGAAGCAGGAGCAGATGGAATAACTATAAGTAATTCTATAAGATCATTTGCAGGAGTTGACATAGAAACTGGGAAACCAATATTAAGAGCCTATGGTGGTTATACAGGACCAGCAATTAAACCAGTGATAATGAGACATCTAACAGAAGTAGCCAGAAATGTTGACATTCCAATATCAGCAGCAGGAGGAGTTAGTAGCTATAAGGATATTATAGAATACATAATGCTTGGAGCTACAACTGTACAAACTTGTACTGAAGTTATGTGGATGGGATATAACATAATTCCTAAGTTGTTAAAGGATCTTGAAAATTGGATGGATAAGAAAGGATATAAATCATTTGAAGAAATAAGAGGAATAGCATTACCTCATATAGCGACAGTTGAAGAAATAGCTCAATTACCGCCTAAATTTGCAACAATTGATAATGATATATGTACAGAATGCGACAAATGTATTAAAGTTTGTTTTTATAGATCCATTAGTAAGTCAAGTGATGGAGATTATATAGTAGATAGATCAACTTGTGATGGTTGTGGATTATGTGAACAGTGGTGTCCAGCTCAAGCTATTACTCTTGTAGATTAACATCAACAAGGAGGGAAATATGAATAGAGCAAAAGTTGATGATTGGATAGATGAAAATAAGGAAGAATTAATTGGATTTTTAGGAGATATTATAAAAATTCCAAGTGTAACAGGTTCAGAATTCGAAATTCAGAAATACCTAGCAGAATATAGTAAGCAACTTGGATTAGATGTAGAAGTTTTAGAACCAAACTGGGATGAATTAAAAAAACATCCAGGATATGTAGAAGTATCAAGTGGTTATGAAAACAGACCAAATGTAATAACAAGATTAAAAGGAGCAGGTGAAGGGAAATCACTTTTGTTAAATGGGCATACTGATGTAATACCTGAAGGTGATAAAGAAAAATGGAAATTTGACCCATGGTCGGCAACTATTGAAAAAAATAGGATGTATGGAAGAGGAACTTCAGATATGAAATCAGGAGTTGCAGCGATAGCTATGAGTCTAAAAGCCTTAATTGAGTGCGAAATTAAATTAAAAGGAGATGTTATTACCGAGTATGTTATAGATGAGGAATTATCAGGAAATGGGACTTTGGATTGTGTTATTAGAGGAATAAAGGCTGATGCAGGAATATGCTGTGAGACATCTAGTATGTGTATACAACCTAGTTCAATAGGAAGAGTATGGTTTGAAATTCATATAAATGGTAAATCTGCTGGTATTCAAAAAAGATTTGAAGGAATTAATGCAATAGACTTAGGTTATATAGTACATAAAATTATAAATGAATTTGAAAATAAAAGAGTTAAGACAGTTAAACACTTTCTTTATCCAGATATACTAAGTTCAATACCTTGTATGATAGGAATATTTGAAAGTGGAACTTATGCTAGTGCATTTCCAGATACTTGTATTTTAAAAGGTTCATTTGCGACTGTTCCAAATGAAGATACAGAAAAAGTTAAAGAAGAATTTGTTGACTTTTTAATATCAGAAACAGCTAAAAATGACTGGCTAAAAGATAATCCACCTAAAATAGAATTTGTTGGATATTTTGCAGAACCTTCAGAAATATCAATAGATAGTTCGATAGTAAGGACTTTATCTTCTAATTATCAAAAAGTAATTGGGGAAGAAGCTACTATAAGTGGAAGACAAGGGGCTGCAGATATTAGATTTTTAAATAAGTATGGAAATACCCCAACAGTAATTTTTGGACCAGGAAAAACTGAGCAAATGCATTCTAACAATGAATGGGTGGATTTAGATGACTATATAAACAGCATAAAAATTTTAACACAAACAATAATGGAATGGTGTGAAGCAATGAATTAGTTTTAAAGGGGTAAATTATGAAAGATAAAAAAACAAATGAAAAGGACGTTGATGATGTAAAAGATATAGATAAAAAAGATTCAAAAAAAAATATTGTGTCAGTATTAATAGGAGCAGCTTTTTTAATGGCTACTTCCGCAGTAGGTCCAAGTTTTTTAACACAAACAGCAATATTTACAGGTGAGCTTAAAGCTTCGTTTGGATTTGTTATATTTGTAGCTTTACTTATGTCTATTGTGGCTCAACTTACTATATGGAGAGTAATATCTGTATCTGGGTTAAAAGGAGATGAAATATCAAATAAACTATTACCAGGGTTAGGGTATTTAATATCATTTTTAATAATAGCAGGTTGTTTAGTTTTCAATATAGGAAATGTTGCAGGTGCACAAATGGGACTTACAACACTATTTGGTTTAAATCCTAAAATAGCTTCAGCTATAGCGATAATTATAGCATTGCTTATATTTTTATCTAAAGAAGTAAATAAAGCTATAGATAAATTGACTAAATTTCTAGGCTTAGGAATGATTATTTTAGTAATTGTAGTAGCTATTATTTCTAAACCTCCAGTAGGGCAAGCTATAAAAGAAACATTTTCTCCAGAAATAATCAAATTTTTACCTATACTTACATTAGTAGGAGGAACTGTAGGTGGTTACCATGCGTTTGCAGGAGGGCACAGACTATTAGAAGGAGGTATAGTTGGAGCAAAAAGAGTAAAAGAAATAGACCGTTCTGCAATAGGAGGACTTGTAATAACAACTATAATTAGGACGGGAGTATTTTTAGCGGTTTTAGGAGTAATAATAAAAGGAGTCACTCTTGACCCTAGTAATCCAGTAGCAGATGCATTTAAGCATGGAGCGGGAAATATAGGATATAAATTTTTTGGCGTTGTATTATTATTTGCATCAATAACTTCTATAGTAGGAGCTACATATACTTCAATGAGTTTTTTAACAAGTGCTTTTAAATCAATAGAAAAACACAGACCAAAATTAAGCATACTTTTTATACTTATTTCTGGATTGATTTATATGGTTTATGGTAAACCATCAAGTGTACTTGTCTTAACAGGGGCTTTAAATGGTCTTGTTTTACCTATAACCATGGGAGTAATGTTAGTAGGAAGTATGAATAAACGAATAGTAGGAGAATACAAGCATCCAAAATGGCTGATAGTAACAGGAGTAATAGTAGTACTTTTAACAGCTTATCTAGGAATAAGCTCATTAGGAGATATAGGTTCCTTATTTTAAATAAACAAGAAGGAAAGTGTGAATAATTTACACTTTCTTTTTTTAAAACAATAAAAGTAATATACAAGGTACCTTGCATAATGATGTACCTTGCTTTATAATGTTACTAAGGAGTTGATATAATGAATACTCAATTAAAGAAAGGTGTACTTGAGTTATGCGTTTTAGCTGTTATCAATAGAGCAGATTCCTACGGGTATGAAATAGTTGAATCATTATCTGACTTTATAAATATGTCAGAAGGAACTATATACCCTATGTTGAGAAGGCTTTCAAAAGAAGGTTATGTAGAAACATATTATAAGGAATCACAAACAGGTCCACAGAGGAAATATTATAAAATAACAGAAACTGGCAAAGTTTACTTAAAAAAATCATATGAAGATTGGAATAGTTTAGTATATGGAGTTAAAGCAATATTAGAGGAGGTAAAATAATGAACGAAAAAGAATTTATGGAATTATTAGATTATTATTTTAGAGATGTAGAAGGTTATGTATACAAGGAAATAAAAGCAGATTATGAGGAACATTTTAGAATGGGAAAGACTCAAGGTAAGTCAGAAGAAGAAATTTCTAGATCTTTAGGAAGTCCTAAAGAAATATATGAAGAATTTAAAGAAGAAGGAATATTTACAGAAAGTAAAAAGAGTGGATTTAATAAAGAGTTTTTCTCTGATATTGCTGATAAAATAGGAAACATCTTTACTAAAAAAGAAAAAAGTTCAAGCGCTTATGATGTAGTTATGGAAAATGAAAGAATTGAAACACCTATTCACAGAATAGAAGTAAAAGTTGCTAATACAGACGTATATATAGAGAATCATAATGAAGATTATATAGAGGTAACGCATACAGCAGCAGAAGAGCAATATGATTTTACAGTTTTGAAAGAAGGTACTACATTAAAAGTTGGAACTTATGATGCAAGTAAATTTGATATAAATAAATACTTTTCTTTTGGTATAAAAAGTCCGGTTAAAGAAATATATATAAAAATTCCTATTGGAAATGAGGCAAATATTAATATTAGTAGTGAAAGTGGAGATGGAAGGGTTTATGTGAATAAAAATAATGTAAATTTCTTATCTGCAAGTGGAAATTTAGATTTGGAAACAAAAGGAAGTATGTTTAAAGGAAATTCTGCATCTGGAAAGTTCAATATAAGAGGAGTAAAGAATAATATTAATGTAAATAATATTTCAGGAGATATTAATATAGATGCAGATAATCCGACAGTAAATATAGATACTGTATCAGGGAATTTTAAATTTAAGTTTATAAATTCTAATAATATTTCAATAAATACAGTATCAGGAGAAATAAAAGGTGAAGTAGAAAACATGAACTTTAATATAGATATATCTACAATATCTGGGGATATATCTGTAAGAGAAGAAAGTGGGTTTAAAAAGAATATAGGTAAGAGTTATAGGAATATAATAGGAAGATCTAATAGTAGAATGTATATAAGAACTGTATCAGGTAATATTAAAATAAGATAAATTGTTATTACTTTCTTAAATTAGGATATAAATATAATAGGTTTAAGGAGGTGTTTTATGAATTACAGTAAATTATATATAGATGGAAATTATGTGGAATCTAATTCTGGTAAATTTATAGAGGTTGAAAATCCTTCCAATAAAGAGCTAATAGGAAAGGTTCCAAGAGCTAATGAGAAAGATGTAAATCTAGCAGTAGAATCTGCTTATAGAGCTTTTAAGGTTTGGAAAAATACAGCAATATCGGAAAGGATAGAGATAGTTGAGAAATTCAAAAAATACTTGGAAGAAAATCTCCAATTAATAGCTAGTATAATTACAAAAGAACAAGGTGCTCCTATTAATTTTTCAAAGACAACCCAAGTTCAGAATAATATAAATAGAATTAATGCATTTATTGAAGTAGCAAAAAAATTTAAATTTGAAGAAAAATTAGGGGTTGGAATTGTAAGATATGAACCTGTAGGTGTAGTTTCATGTTTAACACCGTGGAATTTTCCTATGGGACAAATAATTCAAAAAATTATACCAGCTATTTTAGCTGGCTGTACAATTGTATTGAAACCTAGTCAAGTTGCACCATTAACAGCTTATCACATAGTGAATGGATTTGAAAAAGCTGGTCTTCCAAAAGGTGTTTTAAATCTTGTAACAGGGAAAGGAAGAGAAATTGGAGAGTTGTTGGCAGGTCATCCATTAGTTAGAAAAGTTTCTTTTACAGGTTCTACAAGTGGTGGAAAAGAAGTTGGGAAGATTGCTATTGATACTGTAAAGAAAATTACACTAGAACTAGGAGGGAAATCTCCAGCCATTTTTCTGGATAATACTAATATAGAAACTGGAATAAATAGAGTATTTACTTCTTTATTTGCGAACTGTGGACAAACTTGTGTAGCATTGTCTAGAATAATTGTTTTATCAGAATATAAAGAAAAAGTTGTTGAAGAAATAAAAAAACAATATAAAAATTTAGTTGTAGGAAATCCAATGGATGAAAAAACAAATGTTGGTCCATTAGTGAATGAAAAACAATTCAATAAAGTAAAAAAATATATTGAATTAGGAATTAAAGAAGGAGCGGAACTAATATTAGGAGAAGTTCCTAAAAAGCCAGAAAAAGGATATTTTATTAAACCAGTTGTATTTGATAATGTAAAAAATTCAATGACAATTGCAAAAGATGAAATTTTTGGACCAGTATTATCTATAATAGAAGTAAAAGATGAAAAAGAAGCTGTAGAAGTAGCTAACGATACTATATATGGTCTTTCATCAGCAGTTTATGGGGAAAGTAAGAAAGCTAATAAAATTGCAAGAGAGATAGAAGCCGGAGATGTTTATGTAAATTCTGAAATTTCAGATGCATATTTACCATTTGGAGGATATAAACAATCTGGACTAGGTAGAGAAGCTGGAGTTTTTGGCTTAAAAGAATATTTAGAGGTAAAATCTATAATTTCATAATAACATGTTATAATATATCAAATATGATTTTATATATAGGAGTGTTTTTATGAATAGAAGATCTAAAATAGATAAAATTCTTTTAATATATTTTATACTTTTAATAGTTGTATCATTAATAGTTGGTAAATTATTTATTACTGGAAATGAAATGGGATACAGTGTTATATTCTTCTACATAATATTTCCAATAAGTGCTTTTGTAACAAATTTTCTATCTAGTTTGTATGGTGGATTAATGAAGTATTTATTTACAATACTCTATGGAGTGTTAGGAGTAGCTATGCCAATTATAGTATTTGTAGGAAGTGGATATAACTCCATCTCTTTATATTTTGGATTAATTCCAGCAATACCAGGATTTATGATTGGAACATTTATAAAAATGTTAAAATTTAAAAAATATAGAAATGGGAATAAATAAAACATCTATTTTAAATAGATGTTTTTTATTATTTAAAATAGATTGTGTTATATTGATTATTAATATAAAATTAAGGTAATAAAAGGGGTAAAAATGAATCGAGATAAATTATTTAAATATTTAAAAAGTTGGATTAAAAATAAAGACTTAGTAAGAGTATTCTTTAAATACGAAGAAAATTATTATTATTTAATACCTTTAAAATATAGTAAAAAATTCCTTTTAGGAATTGAAGAAGATGACTTTTTATTGGATGGCTATACTATAAGAAAAATTAAAGATATAAGAACTGTTTCATTAAGAAATGATATGTGTAACTATATATTAAGAAAAGAACTAGATTTAGATAATATAAATACTCCAAATGTTGATTTGTCAAATTGGAAAACAATATTTGAAAGTATAGAAAAATATAAACAAAACATAATAATAGAAGATGAATACAATGAAGAATTTTGGATTGGAAAAATATTAGAAGTAAAGGAAAATAGTTTGATATTTAAAAGCTTTGATGCAGATGGTATTTGGGACGAAAAAAATGAAGAAATAAAATATGGAAATATTACTTCTATAACAATGAATTCAAGATATGGAAATATATTTTCTAAATATATTGATTAAAATAAAGTAATATATTAATATGATTAGGAATTTTGAACAGAGTAATTAACGAATTAGTTATAAGAGGTAGGTGAGATATGACAAAAGAGATATATGAAGAATTAATTGAAAAAGAAATAGAAGAATTAGAAAATACTTCAAGATATGAAGAGACGAAAGAGTTTATACAGCATGGTGAAACTTCAGTATATGAACATAGTATTAAAGTTGCTTATTTAAGTTGCGAAATAGCAATGAAGTATAATTTAAAAGTAGACTATAAACTTTTAATAAGAGGGGCACTTTTACATGATTACTTTTTATATGACTGGCATGATAGAAAAGCACATGATGGATGGCATGGTTTCAGACATCCTAAAAGGGCTTGGGAAAATGCAAAGAAAGAGTTTAGCTTAACAAAAGTTGAAGGTGATATAATATTAAAGCATATGTTTCCACTTGTTCCATTTCTTCCAAAGTATAAAGAAAGTTGGATAGTATGTATGGCAGATAAAATATCAGCAACAACAGAAACAGTAGAAATATTAAAACGAAGAATTGCTATTGGAATGTAGAATATTTAATTTTTAAAAGACATTGGTTTTATCCGATGTCTTTTTTTATTTTAAAAACATAGTTGACAAAGTACGAATAAGAGTATATTATTTAGTTAGTTACTTAACTAGCTAACTGATTAGGAGGTGTAAATTTGAATGCCAATTCTGAAAAACCAATTTTCTTACAAATAGTAGACATTATTGAAGATGAAATAATATCAGGAAATTTAAAAGCAGATGATAGAGCTCCTTCAACTAATGAATTTTCTAGTATTTATAAAATCAATCCTGCAACAGCAAGAAAAGGACTTACAATTTTAGTGGATAATGGAATTTTATATAAGAAAAGAGGAATGGGAATGTTTGTAACAGAAAATGCAAGAAATATTGTAATAGAAAAAAGAAAAGAAGAATTTCTAAGCAACTTGATACCAGAAATAATAAAAGAAGCTAAAAAATTAGATATAAATAAAGATAAATTAATAGAGTTAATAAAGGAAGTGGAGGTTTAAAATGCTAGAAATAATTGATTATAGTAAAAAATATGGAAAAAAAGAAATACTGAATGATATAAATTTAGAATTAGAAAATAATAAAGTATATGGTTTAATAGGAAATAATGGAGTTGGAAAAACTACTTTATTGCAATCTATTTCAAATATAAAAATAGGATATACAGGAGATATTAAACTAAACGGAGAGATTGTTTTAGAAAATCAAAAAGTAGTAGAAGATATAGTTTATATTTCAGAAGATATGTTTAAGGAAGATTATTATACAGAATATAAATTGAAAAAACTTTTCAAGTTGACTTCGCAATTATATAAGAATTGGGATAGTGAGTATAATACATATCTTATAGAGAAATTTAATATTAATTTAAATTCTAAATACAAAAAGCTGTCTAAGGGAGAAAAAAATCTTGTGAATTTAGTAATAGGACTTACAGCTAGAGGAAAGATAACTATATTTGACGAACCAACATCTGGTTTAGATGCAAAAACTAGATATGAATTTTATTCTACATTAATGGAAGATTTGGAAGAAAATCCAAGAACAATAATTATATCTACACATATAATAGACGAGGTTGCAAACTATTTTGAGAATGTAATTTTATTGGCTGACAAAAAAGTTAAATTATATGATAGTTTAGAAAATATTACAAGTAATGCAAAGTCATTTGTTGGTAAAGAGGATAACTTAGATGTTTATTTATCAAATAAGAATATAATAAACAAGGAAAAGTTTGGTGTTATGTATAGATATTATGTTTATGATAAATTTACAGAAAAAGAATTAGAAAAAATAGAATTAGACAACATTATGATAGAAAATATGTCATTACAAAATTTACTAGTACATTTTAGTTAGGAGATAAAATGAAAAATTTAAGGGGATTTTTAAAACTAAAAAGTAAAGATGTTCTATGGCATTTGATTTTAATATTATCGGTTTTTATAATCCTTCCAGCAGGATTAAAAATGTTGTTAAATTACTTGGAGAATTCAGACTTAACAAAAGGGATACTAAATGAAGTATATGGTGAAGGACTCAAAAGCTTTCTAAATATTTTTTTAGTAGCTGAAATAATAGAATTTGTACTAGGAGTAAGATTATATTTATTATCAGGTTATACAAGAAAGACAGTTTTTAAGTTAAATATTCAGTATATATTATTTATTTCTACTATATATTCATTGGTAATAGGAGCTTCAGTAGTTATAGGAATGCAGTTAAAGCCAACAGGTTTTGTATTTGAAACTATACAAGAAGGAAATGCAATTAAGTTTTTTATTGACTATTTTATACAATTCATGACTATTTCTTCTTTGGCATTATTAATTACTTATGCTTTTAAGAAAAATTATATAGTAGGTATTACAGTTGGTGTATCAGTAATGTTTTTATTTTATTTATATGATTTATTAGTAGGAGATAAATATGTCTTTATTATTAACTTATTCTTTTCATTAATAATAATATTATTGTCCATAGTTGGAAGTAAAAAAGTATTGGATTTTATAGGAGGGTAAATATGGGATTATCTAGATTGAAAAAATTACAATTTAAAAATATTTTAAAGAGCTTATCACATATATTTATTGGGATAGTACCCTTGTTTATAGGTATAAGTATAGCAAGTATATTTGTTAAAATTGGTGGAATAAATTTAAACGATGCATATATAATAGGAAATATAGTATTTTGGATGACTAGCTTATTTGTATTTTTTATTGCAATAGATACTACATCGAGCGTTAAACTGTATATAAATACTGGAATTACAAGAAAATCTATTTTTATATCAAATATTATAAATATGATAGTTATGTCTATTATGTTGAGTGTAGTTGTAACTTTGGTTGCAAGATTTATAATAGTGGAAAATAAGGTTGAATTTTACAAATACTTTAATCTTTCAGACGGCATAGATATATTTTGGAAGTCGGCATTATTGTTCTTAGTTATACACTCAATTGCTATTCTTTGGGGATATGCATTTAAAATTAGTGTTAGAACAGGGGTATTAATTTCAATATTATGCTTGATTATTATAAGTATAGTAATATTTAATGCTAATTCAATATATATTTATGTATTTAAAAATATACCATATTTTTTAATAGGACTATTATTACTCACTTCTTCTTTAATTGCTAGCAAGGTAATGCTAAATAGAATATAGTGATATGAAAGATTTATTAAATAAAATTAAGAGTTTTTTATAACATATAGTTTGATATTTACAATAGTAACTATTAGTAGTAGTTCCATTCAGTTATTATTCGGTAGGCTAGAAGAGAGTAATTTTCATATATTGATGAGAGCAGTAGTTGTATTTATAGGAGTAGAAACTATATATTTAGAAAAGAATTTGAAATTTAAAAGCAAAATCTTAAGTTTTTTCATTGCTTATATAATTTCGATGAGTACAGTATTTTTAGTAGTCTTTATATCTGGATTTTTTGAGCCAGTACATCCAAATGGTTATAGAGATATATTTTTCAACTTTACAGGTATGTATTTAATAATTGAAATATTAAGTTATATTTACAGTAAATATAAGAAAATTATAAAATGAAAAGACTATATTAGTATAGTCTTTTTTGTATGAACTGAGATTATTAATGAACATAACTTAATAGATTTTCTATTAGCTATTGCTTGTTACGTAACGTAATATAGTATGATTTATTTATAATAAATCATAAGGAGGTAGGAAAATGGAAGAAAAAGTTTACACGACTGGTGAAATTGCAAAATTATGTAATGTGAGCGTACGAACTGTTCAATATTATGATAAAGAAAAAATTGTTCAACCATCAGAAAATAGTACAGGAGGAAGGCGAATTTATACTGAAGAAGATTTAGAAAAGTTTAAATTAGTATGTTTATATAAGACATTGGGATTTTCCTTGAAAGAAATAAGAAATATTTTGAATTCTGAAAATGAGTATACAATAGTATACGATTTGCTTGATAAAAAACAAGATAAATTAGAAGAAAATATAAAAGAAAAAATCAAACTTAAAAATAAAATAACAACTATAATGGAAGATATAAAATTAAATGGTAGTATTGAAATTTCAAATAATGATGAATTAAGGGAATTGATTGCAAAGATAGAACATCATAAAAAAATAAGTAGAAAAACGTATTTACTACTTACATTTTACGTAGTTATTGTAATATTAAGTTATATTTTAAATTTCTTTGTAGAGGGATTATATATGTTTATAATAATTTTTGTGGATATAGTATTACTTTTAGCTTTAATATATTTTCATTCGTCAAAAAATGCTTATATATGTCCAAATTGTAAGAAAAAATTTACTATTACTTTTTTAAAAGATGCCTTAAGCTTAAACAATGGTAAGAAAGGAAAATATTTAAAGTGTCCTTATTGCAATCAAAAAAGTTGGATAGCAGAAACATACAGAGATGATTATTAATCTAATTTTTTAAAGAAAATTAAATATTTTATTAACTATAAATCCACATACAATAATTAGAATTATAAGAATTAAATATACTATTGGTTGTTGGTTAGGGTCTTTATTACTCATGATTAGCTCCTTGACAGTTATTTATTTTTAAAAGTTATATTTCTAATTTAATTATACTATAACAAAAATTAAATTTGATATAAAAAAAGAAAGGAATTAACCTTTCTTTTTTATACATCTAAATTTTCCCAATCATCTAAATTTAAATCTTCAGAATTATTGTCAGAACTTTCAATTGTATCTGATACATTAGAAGCTTCAATATCATTATTATTAGAATCATTTGGTGTTTCTTCAGTGGTATTTTCTTTTTTAGGACTATCTAAATCAAGAATTTCCATAAATTCATCACCAGTAATAGTTTCTTTTTCTATTAAAAATTCAGATATTTCGTGTAATTTTTCAATATTTTCACTTAAAATTTCTCTAGCTTTTTCTTGGGCATCTTTGATAATTTGTTCTACCATATCGTCTATTTGGGAAGCTTTATTTTGAGAAGCAACACTTGAAGTTCCACTATCAAGGTATCTTGCTTGTTGAGATTCCCAAGCTACCATTCCAAATTCTTTAGTCATACCATATTGAGTAATCATGGCTCTAGCGAGTTTTGTAGCTCTTTCTATGTCGTTAGCTGCACCGGTTGTTTGAGTGTTAAAGATTAACTCCTCAGCAGTTCTACCACCAGTAAAAGTAACAATTTCATTAAAGATTTCTTCTTTACTCATAAGGAATTTTTCTTCTTCGTCAACTTGCATAGTATAACCTAAGGCTCCAGAAGTTCTAGGAATTATAGTGATTTTAGTAACTGGCGCTGAATGTTTTTGCAATGCAGCTACTAAAGCATGACCCACTTCGTGGTAAGCTATCATTCTCTTTTCTCTAGGAGAAATAACCATTCCTTTTTTCTGCTGACCGGCTATAACTACTTCAACAGATTCTTGCAAATCATCTTGATGAACTAATTTATGACCCACTTTTACAGCTCTAAGAGCTGCTTCATTAATAATATTAGCAAGTTGCGCTCCAGATGCACCAGCAGTCATTAAAGCAATAGCTTTATAGTCAATATTTTCTTCAGTTTTAACTTTTTTAGCGTGAACTTTTAGGATAGCTTCTCTACCTGATAAATCAGGTAATTCCACAGGCACTTGTCTGTCAAAACGTCCAGGTCTTGTCAGTGCTTGGTCTAAAATTTCAGGTCGGTTAGTTGCTCCCAAAATTACAACACCTGCATTTCCATCAAAACCATCCATTTCATTTAGTAATTGATTTAAAGTTTGTTCTCTTTCATCATTTCCACTTAAACCATGAGTATCTCTTTTTTTACCAATAGCATCAATTTCATCAATAAAAACAATACAAGGTGCTTTTTCTTTGGCTTGTTTAAATAAATCTCTTACTTTTGAAGCACCCATACCTACAAATAGTTCAACAAATTCTGAACCAGACATAGAGAAAAATGGTACATTAGCTTCTCCAGCAACTGCTTGAGCAAGTAACGTCTTACCAGTTCCTGGAGGTCCTACAAGTAGTACTCCTTTAGGTAAAACAGCACCAATCTCACTGTATTTTCTAGGATCATGTAAAAAGTCGACAACTTCTGTTAAAGCTTCTTTGGCTTCATCTTGACCAGCTACATCTTTAAAACTCTTTCCAGGTTTTGATTGAACATAAACTTTTGAATTAATTTTTCCAAAGCTCATAGAATTTCCACCCATACGTTTGGCTAAAATTCTACTTATTAGCATAAAGAAAATAAAAATTAAAGCAAAATTAAGAACTAATGGTAGGATAGTTTCACTAAAAATATTTTTAGGAAGAGATTTATATTTTACTTTATGATCTCTCAACAAAGATCCTAGCTCAGGATCTTGTGTATAAGCATCATAAATTACTTTATATTTTTTTTCTTTTCCATTAGCATCTTTAGCAGTAAAAGTAATAGGGTTGCTCATTTCAACAACCCCAGTAATACTATCAGATTCTACCATGTTCCAGAAGTCGGTAAAACTAACTTCTTTAACAGATTGTCCTCCAAAGAAAGATGAAACTAGTGAAAATCCTACAGCCCATAATAAAAGTCCCACTATAATAATTGTCAAAGAATTCGGTCTTAAATTATTAGGTATTTTGGACTTATTATTATCACTCATAAAATCTCCTTTCTATTTAAAGGAAACTAGACTATCTAAACGTTGATTTAAAAGTTTTAAACTATCTATAATTTGATGATGTTCTTCATCAGATACATCATTATTATAATTTACAAATTTTTTATCAATTTGGTCATTAACAATACTTAAAACATCTTCGCCTTTTTTAGTTAAAGTTACAGTAACAACCCTTTCGTCTTCTTTACTTCTAGTCCTCTTTAAATAACCTTCTTTTTCTAAAGTTTTACACATATTGGAGATATTTCCACCTGCAACCCCTAAAGATTGACCAATTTCTCCAATATTTGAATCTTTTTTCTTGCTAATTTCTAATAATACTTTTAACTTCATAATTGTTAAATTGTTTTTATCAGAAATAGGTAAAAGAATAGAGTCCATTTTCCTAGAAATTTCTCTCACTAATTGTGATATTTCTGTGTTGATTAATTTTATTGACATATTTAATCCCCTTAATTAATATTTTTTACCAAATTAAGCAATATTTTGATTCTATGTGTACATATAATATATCATATAAACATAATATTTATAAATAAAAATATTGCACTAATTATGAATATATATTAACTTAAGAATGTATAGAAATTATGTGTTTATGAAATATATTATTATATTTTTTATATAATTTTAAAAAATAGTATATGAGGAGGGTATAATGACAGATATAAATAAACTTTGGATTGACTGTGATCCGGGGATAGATGATGCCATAAGTTTAATTATTGCATTTAAACAAGAGGAATTTGAAGTGGTTGGAATATCATCTGTAAAAGGAAATGTTTCAGCAGAGGTTGGAAAAAACAATATAATTGAAATATGTGAATTACTAGATTGGGAAGTGCCAGTATATAAAGGTGAAGAGGTAACTTTATCTAAGGAAATATCAATAAACAATAAATATTTAAAGTCAGGACTTGGTTATTATATAAATAATAATGAATATGAAGAAGAAAGTATAGAAGCGTCAGAAGCCATATATTTTGCAGCAAGAGAAACCGATAAATTGGATATAATTTGCATTGGACCTACTACAAATATAGCAAAAGCCATAATAAACCATCCAGATATAGTTGATAAAATAGGAGATGTTTTCATAATGGGCGGAGCCTTAAATGGTGGAAATATTACAGGGAATGCAGAATTTAATGTGTATAGAGATCCTAAAGCATTAAATATATTATTAGAAAATAATTTGCAAATATTTTTGTTTTCTTTAGATTTGACTACAAAATTTGGTTTTACAGAGGAAGAAATCAAAGAAATAACAGGGGAAGACACGAGCTGTGAAAATTTAATAATCGATATGATAGATTTTTTAATAGATGAAAGGTCAAATAAAGAGGAAGAAGTATTTATACACGATATTTTTCCAATATATGGTTATATCTTTAAAGATGGAATAATATATGAACAAATAAAACTTAAAGTTGACGAAACTGATGAAAACAGAGGGAAACTTTTAGTAGATGAAACAGGAAGTGAAGTTTACTATGCGGTAAAATTAAATGAAGAAAATCTCAAACAATATATAATAGAAACATTAAATAAAAAATAAAAGTTTATTATATAGTTCAAAGGGTATATAAGTTAAGTATTTTAGTTATTGATTTTGATTATTAGCACATTAATTAAAAAAATCATATGTATAGTTTATTTGTTATAAGGGGGTATAAGATTGGCAGATTGCAATTCTAAATGTTCAGATTGTTCTCAAACATGTTCAGATAGAAAGGAATCCAGCAACTTTTTAATAGAGCCTAATGCAAGTACTAAGATAGGTAAAATAATAGGGGTTGTTAGTGGAAAAGGTGGTGTAGGAAAGTCCTTGATTACCAGCCTTTTAGCATCAGATATGGCTAGAAAAGGATATAAAGTCGGAATTTTAGATGCTGATATAACTGGGCCAAGTATACCAAAATACTTTGGTATAAATGAAAAGGCTGTTGGAAACAAAGAAGGATTAATAATTCCACCAGTAGCTGAAAATGGAGTAAGAGTAGTAAGTGTAAATTTGTTATTAGAAGATTCAGAAGCTCCAGTAATTTGGAGAGGTCCAATTGTTGCAAATGTAGTAAAACAATTTTATCAAGAAGTAGAATGGAAAGAACTTGACTATTTGTTTGTAGACATGCCACCAGGAACAGGAGATGTACCTTTAACTATATTTCAATCTCTTCCAATAGATGGAATTGTAGTAGTAACATCACCTTCTGACTTGGTGAGTATGATAGTTAAAAAAGCAGTAAATATGGCAAATATGATGAATATAAAAATTATAGGAGCTGTTGAAAATATGAGTTACTTAAAATGCCCAGATTGTGGAAAAGAAATGTCAGTATTTGGAGAAAGTAAAATAGCTGATACTGCAAAGGAAGAAAACATAGATACATTTAGTAGAATTCCAATAAATCCAGATATATCTAGATCAACAGATGCAGGAAGAATATTTGATATAAAAGAAGATTACTTATTTGATATTGTAGATAAAATTGAAATATTGTAAAAAGAGAGAGGTTATCCTCTCTCTTTTTAATTTTTAATTATAGATTCATTTCAATATGGTATAGTTCCTTATCATCTGTATTTAATATGAATAATTCAAAGCCTAAATGTTGTCTTGAAAGTATTGTAGTATCAATATTTTCTCTATTTTTATTTTTATCTAAAAAGTAATAATATCCATTTATATATTCTGGAATATCTATATATCCTTTAAATCTACTACTATCTTCAGCATTTGCAGAAGAATGGATAATATAATCCTCTAAAAGAACTTTTAGATTCTTAGTAAGGGGTAATTTCTTCCAGTTAGAAGAATTTTGAATATTATGTTTTATTGTATCTATAGTTTCATTTTTGAAGCTGTATTCTTCATATCTCATTCCAAGATTTTTGATTTTACCATAAGTACTAAAGTTTACCACTCTATGTTTACTAAGATCATCAAGATTTATTTTAAAATTATTATTAACTGTTGAGCTAGGCTTGCGTTTTAAAAATATAAGTAGAATTACAACTATTACTAACAAAGCAAAAATAAAATATTTCATAAATTAACCTCTTTCATAACTTGTTATAACTATTCTATCATTATATTTATAAATTATGTTACAAAAAATAGACAACAAGTTTACAAAATGTATACAAATATATAAAACTTAAACTATATAATCAGTAGCTCATTTTTTATTATTAGAAAAATTAAGGAAATTAGGCATATATATATTAAAGTTTTTCTTTGCAGAATTCATTAATTCTCCAAGACCTTCAGATATCATTTCTTTAGCAGAATCGTCAAGGTTCTTATAAGATGAAAGAATTTTAATTGCTGTTTTATACCAATTTTCATTAAGGGAGTTTATTGAATCGGCATTAGTATCAGATAATACATTATGAATAGTATCAAAAAATTCTTCCCTTTGAATTTGATCTGTATTAGCAAGCCAATCTTTTAAAGTTTTTTTTACAAATAAACTATCTTTAGTAGTTTTTTCTAAATATATAAAATCATTGTGATTAACATCCCAAGAGTATAAGTCATGCTGCATAATGCCCTCTTGTGTACTATGAATTATATTATTATCTCCTTCATTTTGTAAAAGTAATCCCACAATAGAAGATTGTGGAATATAATTATTTATCTTACTAGTTATATTTAGGTATTCCTCTTTATTAAGTATTGAACGATTAAAACCAGGTCCATCAAAATTATAAATTTTTTCTATATTATTTTTCAATTGAGGCTTACAAAAAGCAGAGGAATAAATAGCGAGATTTCCACCCTTAGAATGACCACCTACAATAAGTGGAACATTGCAATAATTTGAAAGAGAGTTTAAGTATTTTTTTGCAGATACTTGAGCAGGTACTACATCCATAAATGTCATATTAAAATCTTCTTTCCAACCAATTAATGTATTATCAGTACCTCTAAAAGATACGAAATATCTTTTGTTATCTATATTTATAGTTATTACAGAAAATTGTTTTTCTGTTACTTCATCTATTTCATTTACATATCCAAAAATTTCCATATCTTTAAAACGGTTTGAAGAAGAAAGTTTTTCTAATAATTTCATGTCTTCTTCCATGATTACTTTTTCTTCAATAAGTTTATCATCTTGAGAGAAAAAAATATCAGAAGCCTTTTTTAAAGGTACACTTTCAGAGAAAGAAGGAGATATGATACCATCAAAATTCAAATAGGAAAGTCTAGATAATATTAAAGCATCTACATTATTAAACTCAGATTGCTTAAAGGTTAAATCCCCACGCCAAAATAAATAATCAAATAAATTACTCATTAAATACCTCCTATAAATTATAAGCTATACATTACTTACTTTCATTATTATTTTCATCTCTAGGTTTCGAAAATTTCTTAATAATTATAATACAAATCAAAATTGATGCCGAAATAAATATAATAATTTTTATAATATTGTAATTAAAATGTCTGCTTGCATTTATATGAATATTATTATCTTTTATATTTAAGCTATAAATACTATCATATAGTTGATTTGAAAAAGATTCGGTAAAAGTTTTATCTAAAGTAATATTATAAGTAGCAGATTCTAAACTATATTTATTATAAAAAAGACTTTTATTATATATCAAACAAGCATAAGTATTATCAACTTTATATATATAAACATATGAATCACTTAGTTTTTTTTCTTTTTCAAATTTAATATTTTTAGCATATACAACAGTTTCAGCTATTTTTTCTTTACTGTATTTAGGTAGTTCATCTTTTGAAAGGCGATATAATTTATTTTCATCTATCATAAATAGAATGATGGTAATAGCTAAAATTAAAAGCAAAAGATTTTCTATTTTTTTTAAATTTTTCAACATATTTACATCCTCAAAATAATTATTTATATACTTATTATATATTAGCTTTGGAATAAGTGACAGTTAAAATTATTCTCTAATTATTATGATAATAATTAGAGAATTATATTTACAGTAATTTTAGTAATAAATTTAAAAGTTAAATTCTTTAATAACATTATATGCTGAATAATTTGTTATAATGTTATTAAAGAAGGAAGGTATTATGAAATTTTTATTAAAAGAAAATGTAAAATCGTTATATGAAGAATATTTAGTTGAAAATGAATATGAAAAAGTAGTATTTAAAATTATTGGAAGGAAAGAAATAGACGAGATATTAGAGATTTATGATATGGATGATAATCTTCTAGTAAAACTAAAGAAGATAAGCTATTTTGGAAAGACTAATTTTGAGATATATTTCAAAGATGAATTACAAGTAACTATAGGAGAAGAAATAAACTTATTTAAGGATATTTTTTATTTTGAGTTAAATGGATGGAAATTGACATACAATGAAGAAAATTTAATTTATATAGTAACTGATATAGAAGATGAAAATGTTTTTTTGTTAAGAAAACCATTGGAAGAAATATTGAATTATGAGATAGAAGTATTCAAAGAAGAAGATGTTTTAGGAGCAGTTGTGATTTCTATAGTAATGTACATATATGATAAGAAAAACGTAGAAGGTGATTAGTAATGAAAGATTTTTTAATCGTTGTAGATATGCAAAATGATTTTATTGATGGAGCTTTAGGAACCGAAGAATCTGTAGATATAGTACCAAAAGTTATAAATAAAATTAAGGAATTTGATGGCGAAGTAATTTTCACAAGAGATACACATGACAAAAATTATTTACAGACATTAGAAGGAAAAAATCTACCTATAGAACATTGTATAAAGAATACTTATGGTTGGGAAATAAAAAAAGAAATAGATGAATTAAGATTAACAGAACCAATAGATAAGGTAACTTTTGGATCAGATGAATTAGCACTAGCGTTGAAAGAAAGAAACAGTAAAGACAGAATTAACAGTATAACATTAATAGGACTATGTACAGATATATGTGTAATTTCCAATGCTTTACTAATTAAATCATTTTTACCAGAAGTTAATATAATAGTGGATTCTAAATGTTGTGCAGGTGTAACAAAAGAAAGCCATAATAATGCATTAGAAGCAATGAAAGCATGTCAAATAAATATAGTATAAAAAGCATCTAAAGTTTATTACTTTGGATGCTTTTTTATAGTCTTTTATAATATTACAAAATTACTAAAAACTAACAATATCATATTCAATATGTTAGTATATATATTATACGAGATAATTTAAAATGGGGTGTTTTATGGAAAAAATAAAAAACTTTTATGGAAAAAATAAAAAAATAATAAAGACTATACTAATTCTTGTTATTGTTGTTTTAACAACATATGTTATTTTTAAAGAAGTAAGAGGAATGGACTTTAGAAAAATAAAAGCAATATACAGAGAAACATCTACAAGAGATAAAATATTTTTTGTTCTTTTTGGACTTTTTTGTTTTAGTTTTGCCGCAATATATGATTTTATACTAGCTGCATACTATAAAATGAAAATGCCTAAATGGGAAGTTTTTAGAATAGGTTGGATTTCTCAATCCTTTAATAATTTCATAGGATTTGGTGGAGCTGCTGGTGTAACCATAAGAGAATTTTTATATGAAAAGTTTGATGTAGATAGGAAAGTAGTTAATAGAATAATATTTATAGTATTATTTTCAGATATAATTGGACTATTTTCATTAGCTCTACCATCAACAATAGGTCTAATACAACTAAATCAGGCGAAATATACCCCTATATTAATAGCGATGTTTTTAGTAGTAATGGTTTTTATAGTTAGTGATAAACTACCAATAAAATTTGTTAAAGATGAAGATTCTATTTTTTCTAGAATAAACATGAAACTTAGAATATTTTTAACACTTCAATCAACGGTAGAGTGGTTTTTAGCTGCATTATTTTTTGCGGTAACTATGAAATACTATCAGCCAGAAATTTCTATAATGGAGAGTATCATTGTATATGTTCTAGCTACGATAGCAGGTATTATAAGTTTAATACCTGGAGGATTGGGGTCGTTTGAAGTAGCATGTATAGCTTTATTCAAAATGCTGGGTTATACAACACCAAATATATTTGTAAGTTTATTGGTTTGTAGGATTTGTTATACTATAATCCCTTGGGTTGTAGGATTAGTGTTCTTAGTAACAGCTCCTAAGAAAGAAGAAAAAGAGGATACTTTGCAACGTATAAATGCTATTTCTAGCATATTAGCTTATTGTGTTCTTATAATAGGAGCGATATTAGTAGTATCGGTTATTTTACCTAGATTATTTTTTAGATTTAAAACCATGAGCTATTTATTCCCTGTATATATGATAAATAGAAGATTTACCTTAGTAATAGGAATACTATTAATTGTATTATCAAAAGGAATAAGACAACAAGTAAAACTTGCATTTAATTTATCTGTATTTTTACTTGCATTAGTTCCAATTGCAACTTTGATTACAGGTAGAAATCACTTTGAAACGGTTATTAGTATATTAATATTAATAATGTTATTTAAAAATAAAAGGTTCTTTAAGGCAGAAACAGAAGTTGTTAATATAAAACAAGTATTAATAACTATATTAGGAACATTACTATTTTTTACAGGATATATAGTGTTATATAATATTATTAAAAAAGTTGATTTTTTCAACGATATAAATAGTAGATATTCTTTTAACTATTTAAAAAATAATATTTTATTTGTATTATTTCCACCATTTGTTGTAATTACAACGATTTCTATAATGTTTGGATTAAGCAGAAAATATATAAAGTTTCAAGAAAATAAAGGAGAAGAGTTCAAGAAATTTGAAGAATTTTTTGAACAGTATCCTTCAAATATTTATAGTCATTTATTTTACATGAATGACAAGAATTTTTTCTTAAATGAAAAAGAGACTGTGATGTTTTTGTATAGACCTTATAAAAATCACATACTCGTACTAGGAGATCCAACAGGTGAAGTAGAAGATTTTGAAGAAGCAATAGATGAGCTTATAATTTGGGCGACATCAAATAAAATGATAGTATCTTTTTACCAAATTACAGGAAAGTATTTAGAATATTATATAGATGAAGGCTTTAAATTCTTAAAAATTGGAGAAGATGCTATGGTAGATGTACAGGAATTTAATTTAGCTGGTAAGAAAAATAAAATTTTAAGGAAAACTATAAATAGCATGGAAACTAAAGGTTTAGAATTTGATGTAATTTATCCTCCATTTGAAGATAAATTGATTTATGAACTAAAAGCAGTTTCTAATGAATGGCTAGGGAAAAGAGGAGAGATGAAATTTTCTCTTGGAGCCTTTAAAGAAGATTATATAAAAACAGCTCCAGTTTTTGTAATAAAAAATTCTGATGGTAAGATAGAAGCATTTGCGAATATGCTTCCTGTAAATAAAACAAAAATATTATCAATAGATTTAATGAGATATACTAAAGATGCACCAGATGGCATTATGGATATGCTGTTTATATCCTTATTTGAATGGGGTAAAGTTCAAGGATATGAATACTTTGACTTAGGTATAGCACCTCTTTCAAATGTAGGTAATAAGTTATATTCAGGAACAAAAGAGAAACTCATAGGAATAGCCTATAACTATGGAAATAAAATTTATGGATTTAAGGGTCTAAGAAAATACAAGAGTAAGTTTAAACCGGAGTGGAGTTCAGTTTATATAGCATATAAAGATGATATGAAGCTACCAGAAATACTTATAAGTTTAGCTTCAGTTTGTAATGCTTCTTAACTATAGAATAAAAAAATAGACATATATATGTCTATTTTTTTATTCTATAGTTATATTTGTATTAGTGTCAACAACTTCAATCCAAGTTTGTCCAGGACTAAGTATGATTTCATTATTGTTTTCAGTTGTGAATATTGTCTTACCATTTTCTGTTTCTTTATTCCATTTAATATCAATAACTTTACCATTAGTTATTAATTTTCCATTTCCAGTTCCAACATGAGATATTTCTAAAATGCCGCCAGCACCTATAACTTTGCTATCAGCATATTGAATGATTATATTAGTGGCCTTAACTTTTTCTTGATCAAATTCATCAATCATATCAACATTATTTCTTGAAATATCATACTTTTTGTTAGCCTCATCGTATTTAAAGTTGACTTTGTATGAAGGAGTAGTAGGTATTGTAATATTCATAGCAGAAGTTCCAACTGCCATTTGAGATTCAATATCTTTACCTTCTAAATCAAAATTAAATCCTTTAAAGTCTCTTTTAGTTTCATAACCTTTTTCTTTGATAGCGGAATTTATTAATTCCATAGAAGTATAAGCATTATGAGGAGCTTTTTTACCTGTTTTGGAATTTCTTTTGAAAGTTTTACCTTCTAACTGCATTCCATCTAAATTATCTACTTTTAAATCAGAAATTTTAGACATTCCCAATGTGCTTCCACCAAAGTGAGCGTATATTCCATTATATTCAGAAATAGTATTTACAAAGTATGGTCTAGCACTTCTAACAGGTCCTATTTGTTCAGCATCACTATTGTAAAATAATGCTAAATATCTTGTAAAATCTCCTTCAACCTTAAATTCATAGATGATACTTGCTTTATTAAACCCGGATTGCTGTCTGGCTTTAGGATGATTATCTAACATTATTCCTATAACGGGTTGATTCATATCCTCTTTGCTTAGAGGACTCCCATCTAATGGAGAATATGTAGGTGTTTCATTAATAGTAGCAGTTTCGGTTGTGTTTTTAGTATCATTTTCTTTTTTTTGTTTTTTGCAACTTACAAAAGTTAGCAAAAGAAGTAGTATTAGTATTGTGAATTTTGTTTTTTTCATTCGTGCCTCCTTATGTATAAATTATAGCATAAGGAAGATAATATACCATAATCTAGGAGATGTAGAATTGTGTGGTTCAATAGAGTATGATAGAATTTACTTAGGAGATGATATAATTGTTTAAATTTAGAGAAACATTTAAGAAGTTAAATGTTTTTTTTATAATATTATTGGGTACTTGTATACTTGCTTTTGGAATGCATAATATTCACTCTAGAACAAATGTAACTGAAGGTGGAATATTTGGCTTAGTATTATTGTTTGAGAATGTATTTGGTTTCAAACCTTGGATAGTTAATCCGTTATTAGATGGAATTTGTTATTATTTAGGATACAAATATTTAGGTAAAAGTTTTTTAAAATATTCAATAATAGCGTCAATATCATTAGCAATATTTCATAAAATTTTTGAAATAACACCTTATATATTACCGGATTTTAGTAATACTCCCTTAGTAGCAGCAATATTAGGAGGGGTTTTTATAGGAGTTGGAGCTGGAATTATTGTTGCAATTTGCGGTGTAGCAGCAGGAGGCGATGATGCATTAGCTTTAGTTATAAATAAAAAAGCCAAGCTAAGTTTATCAAAGGCATATATATTAACAGATGTTACAGTATTATTAGCTAGTTTAGTATATATACCTGTTGATAAAATTATGTATTCTTTTATAACAGTAACAATATCTTCCTCTTTGATAGGAGTAATAGAAAGCAGTCCAGCAGCGAACTTAATTTATTCAAAATAAAAGACCTAAGTAGGTCTTTTTTTATTTCTAATTATGTTAACATATAAATTACAAGTACTTAAAGTAGGTGAAATATGTTTAATGAAGATATAAATCAGTTAATAAACTATGGAATAAATAATAATTTAATAGAAAAAGAGGATAGTAATTATATAGCTAATTTACTAATAGGTTTATTTGAAGAAGATGAATATATACAAAACTTTGAGGTTAGAAACGAAAAACTTGAAAATATTTTAAAATCTTTAGTAGAATATGCAATTTTTAAAGGAATAATAAAAGATACTTTAGTAAATAGAGATTCGTTTGATACAAAAATAATGAACACTATTTTGGACAGACCTTCAAATATAATAAAAAAGTTTAATAATCTTTATAGTATATCTCCAAAAAAAGCTACGGATTTTTACTATAATTTAAGTTTGAAATCAAATTATATAAGAGAAGATAGAATAAAAAAAGATATAAAGTGGAAAGTTAATACAAAATATGGAGAATTTTATTTAACAATTAATCTTTCAAAACCAGAAAAAGATCCTAAAGATATATTGGAAACTTCAAAAAAAGTTAGTGAAAATTACCCTAAATGTTATATATGCAGAGAAAATGAAGGTTTTAAAGGTAACATAGATTATCCATCAAAAGAAAATTTAAGGATAATTCCAATAAAGATAAAGGATAAAAAATGGTATATACAGTATTCTCCCTATGTATATTATAATGAACATTCTATAATATTTTCTGAAGAACATGAGCCGATGAAAGTTAAAGGAAATACTTTTGAAAATTTATTTGATTTTATAGAAAAATTCCCACACTATTTTATTGGATCAAATGCAGGAATTCCAATAGTAGGAGGATCTATATTAAATCATTTGCATTACCAAGGTGGAAGATATGATTTTCCAATATTTACTGCTGAAGCGAAAGAAGAATTTGCAGTTAAGAAATTTAAAAATATAAAATGCGAAATATTAAATTGGCCAATGACAGTAATAAAATTATCTTCTGAAAACTATGTTGAGTTAATAGAATTAGGTAAAAATATATTAGAAATTTGGGAAAATTATACTGATGAAAAAGTAAATATATTTTCAAAAACAGTAGAGGGAAGGCATAATACTGTAACACCGATAGCTAGAAAAAATGGGGGGAAATATGAACTTTATATAGCGTTAAGAAACAATATAACAACAAAAGAGAGACCAATGGGATATTTTCATCCAAGGGAAAAATATCACAATATAAAAAAAGAAAATATTGGATTAATAGAAGTTATGGGACTAGCAGTACTTCCTGGAAGATTAAAAAAGGAAATAGAAATTATAAAAGAATATATTATAAAAGAAAAAATAGCAGATAGTAATATAATAGAAAAACACAAAAATATAATAATTGATTTGAAGGAGAATACAAATATAACACTAAAAAATATAGATTTACTAATAAAGGAAAATATAGGCTGTAAGTTTAGTGAGCTTTTAGAAGAGGCTAGTGTATTTAAAAATACTAAAGAAGGTAGAGAAGCTATAATCAAATTTATTAACAAGATAAAACAAATTAATATAAATTAAATTATTGGGTATATATTTAAATATAACATAATATAATTTAATTAAAGGAGAAGTAAAATGAAAAAAAGTATGTTGGTTATTAGTTTATTATTGTTGGTAACTGTATTTGCAAGTTGTTCTAAAAAATTATCTGATGAGGATTTATTAAAGGAATTCATTGAGTTAAATTATAGTAATTATACAGAAGATTCTAAAGAATATAGTAATGTTGAATTTAAAAATCTAGAAGGTACTTCTAATTTAGGTCTTTATGATGAAAAGGAAGAAGAAACTATAAAAAAACTTAAAGATGAGATACCTAATATATATAATAAATATGAGAAGTATTTTAATAAAGAAAGATATGAAGAGTTGTTAACATCGCATGTATTAGGATCACCTCAGTATTTAGATACTATAGATAGTGTAGAAATTAAGGATTTAAGTATAGAAATGGATGAAGAGAAAGATGAGGGAAAGATATATAACGTTAAATTCATTGCGGAATGTAATTCTAATGATGATGTAGTTTATGATGAAGAGGTTAATTCAAGAATAACTATTAAAGATGGTGAAATTATTGAAATGATTAATTATCATTCTCCGATTATTGTGGTATTAGGTTATATGGGTAAATCTGGGCAATGATAAAATTTTATTAATTGAAATAATAAATAATTTGACAAAATATTAAGATTGATATATCATATAAACTAATTTAATATAGAATAAACCTATGAAGTGGAGATAAAAATAGTTGATAGCCCTTAAAGAGAACCGGGATGGTGAGAAACGGTAGTAAGCAGATTATTAAATGGACCACTGAGGGCATAGTGAAAAGCCAATGCTTAGTATCCTATGACGTAAGACATACGTAAGTTGTCAGGAGTATGTTGGTACTCTGATAAGTGAAAGCTATTAATATACAAGCTTTAAACAAGGTGGCACCGCGGAATTAGTGTATTTCCGTCCTTGACAGATATTGTCAAGGACGGTTTTTTTATTTTGATTTTAATAAATAGGAGGATAATATGATAGAAGAAGCAATTCATTTACTATCTACTAAAGGAAACTTAAGTTATAAAATGACAAAAGGTGTAATGGACGAAATAATGACAGGTAAAGCTTCTGAAGTTCAAATATCATCTTATTTAACGGGGCTTGCTATAAAAGGAGAAACAATAGACGAAATAACTGGTTCAGCAGCAGGAATGAGAAAACATTGTATTAAACTTTTGAATGACCAGCCTGTCTTGGAAATAGTTGGGACAGGAGGAGATAAAGCAAATACTTTCAATATATCTACAACTTCCTCTATAGTTATTTCAGCAGCAGGAATTCCAGTAGCAAAACACGGAAACAGGGCATCATCATCAAAATGTGGTTCAGCAGATGTAATAGAGGCTTTAGGAGCAAATTTAAATATTTCTCCAGAAAAAAGCAAATATATTTTAGATGAATTAGGTTTTTGCTTTCTTTTTGCACAAAATTATCATATAGCTATGAAATTTGTTGCCCCAGTTAGGAAGGAGCTTGCAATTAGAACCATATTCAATATAATAGGACCTCTTGCAAATCCAGCAGGTGCTTCGATGCAAGTTTTAGGAGTTTACGATGAAAGTCTTGTTAAACCAATGGCGGAAGTGCTATCAAACTTAGGTGTTACAAAAGGAATGGTAGTTTATGGAAATTGTGGACTTGATGAATTATCGATAAGTTCAGAAACTACGGTATGTAACATAAACGATGGACAATTTGAAGAATATACTATTACTCCTGAAAGGTTTGGACTTGAAAAATCTAGAAAAGAGGATTTAGTAGGAGGAACTCCAAGTGAAAATGCAAAAATAACAATGGAAATATTAGAAGGAAAAAAGGGACCAAGGAGGGATGCTGTTTTACTAAATGCAGGTGCTGCAATACACGTTGCAAGGCCAGAATTATCTTTTGAAGATTCAATAAAACTAGCAGAAGAAACAATAGATAATGGTTTAGCTTATAGTCAGCTACAAAAGTTTATTAAACTTACTAAAGAGGTTTAATTATGATACTTGATGAAATAGTGGTAAAAACAAAAAGACGAGTTGCAGAATTAAAAAAGATAGAAACTCTAGATACATTAAAAGAAAAGAGAGAGAACTTTCTAAAAATTAGAAAAAGTTTTTTTAAAAGTTTAAGTGGTAGTGATATTTCATTTATTTGTGAAGTAAAAAAGGCATCACCATCAAAAGGAATTATAGCTAAAGATTTTGAGTATTTAGAAATAGCAAAAGAATATGAAAGTATAGGTGCATCAGCAATATCTGTTTTAACAGAACCTTATTTTTTTAAAGGTAATAATAAATACTTAGAAGAAATTTCTAAAAATGTAAATATACCGGTTTTAAGAAAAGATTTTATAGTAGATGAGTATCAAATTTATGAAGCAAAATTAATAGGAGCAGATGCTATTTTACTTATTTGTTCAATATTGTCAAAAAAACAGTTAGTAGAGTATTTAAAAATAGCTGAAAATTTACAATTAGATGTTTTAGTAGAAGCTCATGATGAAATAGAAGTAAGAATGGCAGTTGAGAGTGGGGCTAAGATAATTGGTGTTAATAATAGAAATTTAAAGGATTTCACAGTAAATATACAAAATAGTATAAATTTAAGGAAACTAGTGCCAAAAGATATTTTATATGTTTCAGAAAGTGGAATAAGTACAAGAGAAGATATAAGAGAATTAGAAAAACATAATATAAATGCAGTATTAATAGGTGAAACATTAATGAAATCAAGTAATAAAAAGTTAATATTAGATACATTAAAAGGTAAAATATGACAAAAGTTAAGATTTGTGGGATTAAAACATTAGAAGATATTGAAATAGTAAATGAATTAAATCCTGACTACATTGGTTTTGTATTTGCAAAAAGTAAAAGACAAATAGATAAAAAGAAAGCTTTGGAACTTAAAGAAAGATTAAATAAAAATATAAAAGTGGTAGGAGTTTTTGTAAATAGTGATATTACTGAAATAGAAGATATTTGCAATAAAGATATTATAGATATAATCCAATTACATGGAGATGAAGATAATAATTATATAAAACTTTTAAAATCAAAATGTAGTAAAATAGTTATTAAAGCAGTATCTATAAAAAATAGAAATACTTTTACAGACTATAATTCGGATTATTTATTATTGGATAATGGAAAAGGTGGAACGGGAGAAATGTTTAATTGGGAAGATACCCCTGAAATAAAAAAACCGTTTTTCTTAGCAGGTGGACTAAATAAAAATAATGTTTTAGAAGGAATAGAAAAATTAAAACCTTTTGGAGTAGATACAAGTTCAGGCGTTGAAACAGAAGGAAAAAAAGATAAAGATAAAATATATGAATTTATAAGGAGAGTAAGAAATGACTAAAGGGCGTTATGGAATACACGGTGGGCAATATATGCCAGAGACTTTAATGAATGAATTAAAATTTTTAGAAGAATCTTATGAAAAATATAAGAATGATTTAGAGTTCAATAAAGAGCTAAATGATTTATTAAAAAATTATGTTAATAGGCCATCACTTTTATATTATGCAGAAAATATTAGTAAAGATGTTGGTGGAGCAAAAATTTACTTAAAAAGAGAAGATTTAAACCATACAGGTGCTCATAAAATAAATAATGTAGTTGGGCAAGCGCTACTTGCAAAAAGAATGGGAAAAACAAGGCTAATAGCAGAAACGGGAGCTGGACAGCATGGTGTTGCAACAGCGACAGTAGCAGCTTTATTTGGTATGGAATGTGAAGTTTTTATGGGGAAAGAAGACACAGACAGACAGGCTTTAAATGTTTATAGAATGGAACTTCTAGGTGCAAAGGTAACTGCTGTTGAAACTGGAACAAAAACACTGAAAGATGCAGTAAATGCAGTTATAAGAGAATGGGTAGGAAGAATAGATGATACATATTATGTACTAGGTTCTGCAGTAGGACCACATCCTTATCCTGAAATAGTTAAACATTTTCAAGCTGTAATAAGTGAAGAAGCTAAAGAACAAATATTACAAGAAGAAGGTAAGCTTCCTAAAGCAGTAGTAGCTTGTGTAGGAGGAGGAAGTAATGCAATAGGTATGTTTGCAAACTTTATTGAAGAAGACAATGTCCGTTTAATAGGGTGCGAAGCAGCAGGACTAGGAATAGATACCGACAAACACGCAGCTACTATTACAACAGGTGAAGTTGGAATATTCCATGGAATGAAATCTTATTTTGTACAACATAAAGGTGGACAAATAGCACCAGTATATTCTATTTCAGCAGGGTTAGACTATCCAGGAATAGGACCAGAACATTCTTATTTACATGACTCAAAAAGAGCAGAGTATTACCCTGTTACAGATGAAGAGGCAGTTTCTACATTAGAATATTTAGCAAAAAGAGAAGGAATAATATGTGCGATAGAGTCTGCGTTTGCAGTATCAAAAGCATTAGAAATAGCAAAAGAGTACACACCAGACGACAGTATAATAGTTTGTCTTTCAGGTAGAGGTGACAAAGATGTAGCGGCTATAGCTAAATATAGAGGAGAAGATATAAATGAATAGAATAGAAAAAGCATTTGAAAATAAAAAAGCATTTATAGGATTTATTACAGCAGGAGATCCAGATATAGAAACAACAGAAAAAATTATAGAAAAAATGGTAGAAGCAGGAACGGACTTAATAGAAATAGGGATACCGTTTTCTGATCCTAATGCTGAGGGTGTAGTTATACAAGATGCAAATTTAAGGGCGTTAGAGAAAGAAACTGATATAGATGATATTTTCAAAATGGTAGAAAGTTTAAGAAATAAAATAGATATACCTATAACTTTAATGTCTTATATGAATCCGATATTTTATTATGGTTATGAAGAGTTTTTCTCAAATTGTAATAAAGTAGGTATCGATGGAGTTATAATAGCAGATTTACCTTATGAAGAAATAGAAGAAATAAAAGAATACTTAGATAAATACGATGTTGCACTAGTTCCTATGATAGCACCGACATCAAATGGAAGAATAGAAAAATTAGTAAAAGATTCTAAAGGATTTGTTTATGTAGTTTCATCTTTAGGGGTTACTGGAGTTAGAACAGAAATAAATAAACAAGTTGAAGATATGGTAAAAGAAGTCAAGAAATATACAAATACACCAGTAGCAGTAGGATTTGGAATTTCAACTAATGCTCATGTAAAAGAAATTTCAAATATTTCTGATGGAGTTATAGTTGGGTCTGCAATAGTAGAAGTAATAGAAAAGTATGGAGAAGATGCTCCAGAAAAAGTATATGATTTTATAAAAGAATTAAAAAAATAAAAGACTAGGTATAAGACCTAGTCTTTTTTATTATAAGTATCCATTTAATGCATCTAAAATTGTTTGTTTTTCTTGGTAACCAGAAATAGCTTTAACCATTTTACCATCTTTAAATATCATAGTAGTAGGAGCACTGAATATTACATATTTTCTAGCGAGTTCTAAATTTTCTTTAATATTAACTTTAAATACTTTATATCCGTTAGCTTCTTCTGCTAATTCATTAATTATAGGTTCTAAAGCAACACAGGGCACACAATCAAACTTCCAAAAGTCTACTAATACTGGAATATCAGACTTTAGAACATTTTCTTCGAAATTTTCAGTAGTTAAATCAATATTCATTAAATTCCTCCATGGTAATATTATTTTTGTCAATTATTTCATTAAAGCCAAAAGAATCAAATAGGTTATAAGCTGGTATATTTTCTAAGTTTAAATATAAGAATAATTCTTTGTAACCTTTTTCTAATAGTTTGTAACAGGTGTTATTAAGTAATTTAGCAGCTATACCATTTCTTTGAAAATTAGGCTTAGTAAACAAATAAGTTACAGTTGGTTCATTTTTAAATATGCATAACAATAATCCACCAACAATGGTATCTCCTACCTCTAAAACAGAAGATAAATTGGGTGCGAATTCTCCATATAACCCTTTAAAAACATTAGATATTTCATTTTCGAAATCTTCTAAATCATCACCCTCAAAATCTACAGAATTTGAATAGGAATCTAGCATGGATTTAGCAAGTTCATCACTCATTTCATAGAAAACGGGTTTGATATCTTCATATGTTTCATAAAAACCTTCAGTTAAATCTAATTTCATTTTTATACGATTATTCATAACGCACCTCCTATATGGTACATTATACCCAGATTATAAAAATATATATTTAATAGCCAACTTTTGCCAAGAAATATTTATTACTTGGTATGTTAAATTCTTCAACCAATTCTAAAATTTTAAATTTAGAAATATCTTTTAATATTATAATGAATGTATTATTCTTAATTACTTTATCTGTATATTGGTATTCTTTTTCAAGTTTTTCAAAAAGTGATTTATTATTGGTTCTAAAATAGTAATTACCTTTAACTTTTCTATTTAAGTTTTCAGCTTCTTTTAAAGCATAATTTCCAAGACTTCTATTATCTAAAAACATATCTATAATATCTCTACAAACAGCATCTCCTGTAGGTAGCATTCCAGCTCCAGCTCCATAGAATTTTAGAGGTCCTATATTATTTCCTTCAAAAGATATGGAATTAAAAGCCATATTGACAGAAGAAAAATAGTCATCATTAGAAACTATAGTAGGTTCAACGAAAGCTGTATAGCCATAATTTGATGTTGTAGAAGTAGCTAAAAGTTTCACTGTTGAATTATTTGCTTGTAAATATTCAATATCATCTAGAGATATGCTAGAAATACCAAAGGTATCTATGTTTTCTTCATTTATATTTACACCAAAAGCAATAGAACTTAAAATACGAAGTTTTCTCATAGTATCTAAGCCTTCAACATCGGCAGTAGGGTCTGCTTCGGCATAGCCTAGGTTTTGAGCATCCTTAAGGATATCTTTATAGGATAGCTTTTCATTAAACATTCTTGTTAATATATAGTTACAAGTTCCATTCAATATACCTTGTAACGAAGAAATGTCGTTTAACATAGTTTCTTCTTTAAGAGGCTTTATAATTGGGATTCCTCCACCAACAGATGCTTCGTATAAAAATTTAACTTTATTTTCTGTTGCAATATCATGTAATTCTTTAAAATAAGCAGATACTACAGATTTATTTGCTGTTACTACATATTTTTTTGCTTTAAAGGATTTTGAAATATAGTCAAAACCTTGTTCTAAAGCTCCAGTAAGTTCAACAACTATATCTATTTCAGGATCATTTAAAATATCGTCAATATTATCTGTAAGAATAACATTTGAATCAATGTCCCTTTTCTTATTAATATTATTAACAAGGATAGTTTTTATGGTAATTTCATGATTTAAAATTTCTTTAATTTTGTCCTTACGTTCTAATAATATTTTGTAAACGCCTTGTCCAACTGTTCCAAAGCCAAGTAATGCAATTTTTTTCATTTTCCACCCCTGTAAATTATTTTAGTGAATTAATTATATATGTTATCAATATATATTTCAATTGTATTTAGAATATTACATTACTAAAGTTAATTTTAATATAATAACAAAATTTTTCATTAAAAAATTGAAAGACATATAGTTTAGATAAAAAATATTGATATTTAGAATCTATATTTATTCAAGTATCACTTTTTTGAACATTTATTATAGTTAAATAAAATAAAAGTTAATTTATATTACTTTTTAATGCCAATATATTAAAAGATATTGACAGAAAAACTTTCATATATTATGATATAACAAATATAAGCATTGATGGAGAAAAGTGATTTTTAGCTTTTAAGAGAGTTGGTGGGTGGTGCAAACCAATAAGTGACATATTACGATTCACTCCTAAGCTAACTTTGTGAAATTTTAGTAGCATTGTTCGGGATTTCCCGTTAAAGAATGAAAAGAGATGACTTTGTCATAACTTGGGTGGTACCGCGGAATAACTTTCGTCCCTTTTTGGGATGGAAGTTTTTTTATTTATTTGTAATTGAAAGAGGGATAAAAAATGAAAATGTTAAAAAAGTTATTAGCTATTGGATTGACAACAACAATATTATTAACAGGATGTAGTTCAGGAGGAAATAAAGATACTGAAGGTGGTTCAAAAAACAAAAAAGATGGAAAGTATGTAGTAGGAATAAATCAGTTAATGGAACACCAAGCATTAGATGATGCAAGAGAAGGTTTCAAAGATGGACTTAAAGAGTTGGGAGTTGAAGCTAAAGTAGATATTGAATTTAAGGAACAAAATGCTCAAGGAGATCATGGAGTTGCTAGTCAAATAGCAGAGAAATTTATTGGAGATAAGGTAGATTTAATATATACAATTGCAACACCAGCAACACAAGCTACAGCAACAGCTATTGACAAAGCAGGGACAGATACGCCAATAGTATTTTCAGCAGTAACAGATGCTGTAGAATCAGGTTTAATAAAAGAAAATGAAAATCCTGGTGGAAACATTACGGGAGTTCTTGATGCTGCAGATGTAAAGGCTCAATTAGAACTTTATAAAGAATTAGATTCAAAAATAAAAACAATAGGAATAATATATAACACTAGTGAAGAAAATAGTGCCATACAAGTAAAGCAAGTTGAAGAAATTGCTCCAGAAGTGGGTTTAAAAGTAAAAACTACTGGGATTAATAGCATTAATGATATGGCACAATCACTTCAAACATTATTAGATGATGTTGATGCACTATATGTTATTTCTGACAATATGGTTGCTTCATCTGTAGAACTTGTTAATGATGCTTTAATAGAAAAGAAGATGATTTCAATATGTGCTGAAGAATCTCAAGTTTCGGGGGGAATTCTATTAAGTAATGGTTCTAAATACTATGATATGGGAAAAGAAGCTGCACAGAAAGCTAAAGAAATATTGATAGATGGAAAAAATCCAGGAGAAATTCCAGTAGAATTAGGTAAAACTAAAAGTATGAAAGTTAATGAAACAACTTTAAAGGAATTAGGATTAAAAAAAGATTTACCAATATTTAAAGATGCAGAATTTGTAAAATAACAACATATTAAAGAATATTTTAAACAAAATTAATTATATAAAACTTCTATGCTAAAATATTTTATTTATAAAAATAGATAATATAAATATTGGTGTAGTATGTATAAAATATTTTCCCCTGTAGAATGTATAAACAGGGGAATTTTTATACTTTTGTAATAAATATCTTAGAATGAGAACAAAGATTATAGTGGTTAGTTATATTATTTTTATTTATTATAAAATATTTGAAAATTAAGTAGAATTTTAGATTAAAATATTTAACTTTCTAAATATTAATAATTTAAATAAAGTAGAAATAGTGAAAAAATAATATTTGAGTATACTATATAAGTATCTACTAAAAATACAGACATTAGGGGGAAGTTTCTTGAATTTAATTTATACAACTATAGAACAAGGACTTATATATACTATATTAGGAATAGGCGTATTTTTAACATATAAGGTTTTGGATATTGCAGATTTATCTGTTGATAGTACTTTTCCATTTGGAGCTTTATTATTTGCAAAACTTGCAACTTTAGGATTGAATCCAATACTAGGAACGGTAGGAACTTTTGTATTAGGAACATTAACAGGGTTATTGGCTGCTGTATTATGTATAGGTTTAAAAATCAAGCCTTTACTTGCAGGTATATTAAATATGACTATATTATATTCTATTAACTTGCGAATAAATGGGAAAGCCAATGTATCCTTGGGTCAAACAGATACTATTTTTGATTATTTTACAGTCGGGAATAGATACTGGGATAGAATAATAGTTATGGTAATAATAGTAGTAATAGTAAAAATTTTGGTGGATATATATTTAAAAACAGAGTCAGGTTATATGCTAGTTGCAACAGGTGATAATAAATCTCTAGTTAGATCCTTGGGAGAATCTGCAAATAAATATGTTATTATTGGTTTAATGTTATCTAATGGATTAGTTGCATTATCTGGAGCACTATTAAGTCAATCTCAAAAATTTGCAGATATGCAAATGGGACCAGGAACAATAGTTATAGCTTTAGCTTCTATAATAATAGGAGATACTATATTTAGATATAGAAATATAAGAGGAACGACAAGGGTTTTAATGGGAGCGATAATATATAAACTTATAAATGCAATTGCATTAGAAGCAGGGCTTCAGCCTTCAGATTTTAAGATGGTTACAGGAATAATTGTAGTACTATTTATTGCATATAATAACACATATGCAAGTTGGCAAATCAAAAAAATAAGTAGGAGGCGATTATAATGTTAAGAGTAAAGAATTTATATAAAAGCTTTAACATAGGGACAGATTTTGAAAATAATTTATTTAAAGGTTTTAATATAGAATTTGAGAATAATACTTCTACTGCTATAATTGGCTCAAACGGATGTGGGAAATCTACCTTGATGAATTTGATAGCTGGATCATTGAGAGCAGATTCAGGTTCTATTGCAATTGAACTAGATGAAGATATAACTTTTGTTAAACCAGATGGAACTAAAGAGATTACTAAATATAGAGATATTAGTAAATTTAGAGAAGAACAAAGAGCAAGATTTATAGGAAGAGTTCATCAAAATCCATCTATGGGTGTATCTCCTTCACTAACAATACTTGAAAATATGGCACTAGCTGACAAGAAAAATGAAAGTTTTTCTTTAAGGAAGTTAATTAGAAAAAATAGGATAGATTACTATGTAGAGCAATTAAAAACTTTAGACTTGGGTTTAGAAAATAAACTAGATAGTAGAGTAGATTTGTTATCGGGAGGACAAAGACAGTCATTGTCACTTTTAATGGCTTCAATGAAGCATCCTAAAGTACTACTTTTAGATGAGCATACAGCTGCTTTAGATCCAAAGACATCTAGAGTTGTTATGAATAAAACAATAGATTTAATAAAAAATAAAGAGTTGACAACTGTTATGATAACACATGATATGAGAGATGCTGTTGAATATTCAGACAGAGTAATAATGTTAGATAAAGGTAAAATTGTTTTAGATAAGAATAGTTCAGAAATTACAGCACAAGAATTACATCAAATATATCAAGATAAGATTACAGAAATGGAATTAAAAGAAGATTAAAAAAGAAGCATATTAAGAATTATGCTTCTTTTTTTATTTTATATGAAAACGTTATAAAAAATGGTTGACGAAATTAAAAACTGAATATATAATTTATTTTATAGTTAACTATGTTAACTATAAAATAAGTATAAGGAGCGTATTATGAGCAAGAAAAAGAGTTTTTTTAATAGGTATTTTCCTATAATTTTACTTGTAGGAATTATAATTGGGTCAGCGATAGGTCTTATATTTGGTAAAGATGCAACAAAACTTAAACCATTAGGAGATATATTTTTAAATCTTATGTTTACAATAGTTGTACCTATGGTATTTGTATCTATAACTAGCGCAGTTGGTAGTATGGTTGATATGAAACGTTTAGGTAAAATACTAGGTTCTACAGTAATGGTATTTATAGTTACAGGATTAATAGCAGCAGCCTTTGTAATTACAACTGTAAATATATTTCCACCAGCAGCAGGTAGCAATATAGCACCAGGAGCTATAGGGGAAATGCAAGAGGCAAAAAGTGGTGCTGAAATGTTAGTAGGTTCACTTACAGTATCAAATTTTGGTGATTTACTAAACAAAGAGCATATGTTACCATTAATTATTTTTGCAATTATGTTTGGATTAGCAATGTCAGTATGTGGAGGAGAAGAGAGTCCCGTTGGAAAATTCTTTGTGAATTTAAATGATATAGTTATGAAAATAGTAGGTTACATAATGAGTTTTGCGCCAATAGGATTAGGAGCTTATTTTGCAAATCTAATAGGAGATTTGGGTATGGATTTAGTAAAAGATTATGGAAGAGTTCTTTTAGTATATTATCCACTAGTGTTTATTTATATGATAGTTATGTTTCCTATTTATTCTTACTTTGCAGGTGGTAATCTAGGAGTTAAAAGAATGGCTAAAAATATAATTAATCCTGCAATTACTGCTTTTGCAACTCAAAGTTCAATGGCAGCACTTCCAGTCAATAAAGAAACTTGTGATGAAATAGGGATACCTAAAGATATAAGTAATATAGTTTTACCTATGGGAGCTACTATGCATATGGATGGTTCAGTTTTATCATCTATAGTTAAGATAAGTTTTCTTTTTGGTATATTTGATATGCCATTTACTGGAATTGGAACATATGCAATGGCAATATTGGTATCTATTTTAGCAGCATTTGTACTATCTGGAGCACCAGGAGGAGGACTTGTTGGAGAGATGTTAATAGTTTCATTATTCAATTTCCCACCAGAAGCATTTCCTATGGTAGCAGCAATAGGATTCTTGGTTGACCCTGCAGCGACGATGTTAAATGCTTCAGGAGATAGTATTGCCTCAATGTTAGTTGCAAGAATAGTAGAAGGAAAAGACTGGATTACAAAAAAAGTTAAAGCGTAGAGGTATTTATGGAAAAAATTAGCTTAGCGAATTTACCTACACCCATTGTCAAATTAGAAGAATTGAGTAAAGAATATGGTAAAAATATATATTTAAAAAGAGATGATTTTACAGGGACAGAAGTGTCAGGAAATAAGGTTCGAAAACTTGAATATGCAATAGCAGAAGCAATAGAAAATAAATGTGACACTATAATAACTGTTGGAGCTTTACAGTCTAATCATTGTAGAGCTACATCAGCGGTTTGTGCTAAGTTAAACTTAGATTGTCATTTATTGTTAAGAGGAGAAGATTTAGAAGTAGAAGGAAATCTATTTTTAGATTATATGTTAGGATCTAATATTCATATACTAAGAGAAGATAGAGATTTAGAAAAAGAAGCAATTAAGTTATTTAATAAATTAGAGAAACTTGGTAAAAAACCATATATAATTCCAATGGGAGCGTCTAATAAAATTGGAACATATGGATATATAGAAGCATTTAATGAAATTTCAAAATATGAAGAAAAAGAAAAAATAAATTTTGATTTAATTTCTATGGCAGTAGGTTCAGGAGGAACATACAGTGGTATTTGGTATGGAAATTATACTAATAAAACGAATAAAAAAGTATTAGGGTTCTCTGTTAGTTCTTCATCAGTTGAATTTAAAGAAAAGATAATGAATATATTAAAAGAAATAGATAATAATATAGAGAAGTTTGATTCAGTAGAAATAAATGATTTATATGTAGGTGAAGGATATGGCAAAAGTAATAGAGAGGAAATAGAATTTTATTTACATGTAGCAAAAACTGAAGGAATAATTTTAGATCCTTGTTATACTGGCAAAGCTTTCAGAGGATTAATAAAAGAAATACAAGATGGAAATATAAAAGAAGATAATATTTTGTTTATTCATACAGGTGGCTTGATGGGATGGACAAAGGAGCAAAGAAATATGGCTTACAAAATAGTAGATGAAAGAAGTTGATAAAATGAGATATGATTTTGATAGTTATTTGAATAGAAGAGAGACTGGTTCAAGTAAATGGTTAAATATGGATAGTAGAAATCCAAATGTAGATAGAGATGTGGTGCCAATGTCAGTTGCAGATATGGATTTTCTTACTTGTACAGAAATAAATGAAGAGATATGCAATTATGTGAATAGCCAAACGTTAGGCTATTCAAAACCTGTAGACTCTTATTTACAAACAGTAGTAGATTTTTTTAGAGAGCATCATAATTATAGTGCAGAAAAAGATTGGATAGTAACAACTCCAGGAATTGTGTCAGCTTTAGCAACATCAGTTAATGCATTTACGGAGATAGGTGATGAAGTTATAATATTTACACCAGTATATCATCCATTTTACGAAGTTATAGAAGGTCAAAAAAGAGTTATCAAAGAATGCCCATTAATTTATAACAATAATGCTTACTCTATAAATTTTGAATTATTGGAAAAACTGGCATCAAGTTCAAAGGTGAAAATGATATTATTCTGTAATCCTCATAATCCTGGAGGGATAGTTTGGAGTAAAGAAGAATTAATTAGAATAGAAGAAATTGCAGTGAAATACGATTTATTAATAGTTTCTGATGAAATACATTCAGATATAGTATTTAAAGGCAAAAAACATATGGTTTTTGGAAGCATAAGTGAAACTATAGGAGAAAGATGTGTAGTTTGTACAGCAGCATCAAAAACATTTAATATAGCAGGATTGCAGTGTTCAAATATATTTATAAAAAATGAGGATTTAAGAAATGAATTTGTTACAGCAAATGTGAACATTGGCTTAGAAAGAGCAAATATTTTAGGTATGGTGGCTACAAAGGCAGCATATGAAAAAGGACTAAATTGGCTTGATGAAGTAAAAACTATTATAGAAAAAAACAATAATATAGTAGAAAAGTTTTTTAATTCTTATAATAATTTATTCAAGGTTATGAAGCCAGAGGCTAGCTTTTTAACTTGGGTTAATTTTGAAAATCTGGAAATAGAACATGAAGAATTTATGAAGTTTTTAGATATAAAATGTGAGTTTTTTGTTAATGATGGATTATCATTTGGAGAGAATGGAAAGTATTTTATTAGGATAAATACAGGACTTCCTACTAAAAAACTAGAAGAGAATCTAGAAAGATTAAAAAAATATCTAAAAGAATGTTATAATGTTATAAGTAAATAAGTAAGATAGATTAATCCACTATTCTAATAATTAAATTAGAATAGTGGATATTCTTTAATGTACTATAAATATTAGAGAGGGGTATCATGAATTGTACAAGGAAGTTTTATCAGAAATAAATTTAGAAAAGTTAGATAATATAAATCTAGATGAGTTAGAAGAAAAGGAAATAAAAGATTTATATTATACCTTAGATGAATTTAATGAATACATATATCAATTTGTAATAAATTATTATAAATATATTTACAAATCAAAAGATTATGGAACAGACATGAACCTTTCTATGTTAGAAGCACATATCATTACAGATATATCTGATAATCCAGGTATTACAGCTAATATACTTGCTAAAAAATGGGATAAGACACCTGCGTTTATATCTCAAAGGTTGACTAAATTAGAAAAAAATAACCTCATATATAGAGAGCTAAATGAAGAAAATAGGAAGTTTTACAATTTATACTTAACAAAAGAAGGCAAAGATTTTGATTTAAGACATAAAAAATATGATATAAAATCAATAATAAAAACTAACAAAGAACTAATAAAGAAATTTTCAATTGAAGAAATAATTAATATGAGATTTATGTTAAAAGAATATTCAGATATAATTATGAGTGAAAAAGAGTAATATTATATTACTCTTTTTTATTTTCAAATAAATATAGGAAACTTTTTGTTGACAAATTTAGAAACAACACATACAATTAACATACCGATGATATGTAAGAGGTAAAACTATGACAAAAGAAAGAAATCCAGAAAAAACTAAACAGAAAATACTTGATGTAGCAAAAAAAATGTTTTTAGAAAAAGGATATGACAATACATCTATACAAGATATAGTAGATGGACTAGGAGGAATGACAAGAGGTTCTATTTATCACCATTTTAAATCTAAATTTGATATTTTAGATACTATTTTAGAACGGAGTTCTCAAGAAAATTTAAGCTTGTTAGAAGAAGGTGATACAGGCTTAGAAACTCTTAGAAAAGCATTTCTAATGTCTTTAAGAGCACATGAAACTCAATCATTAACAAATTATGCAGTTGTAACATTAAAAAGTCCAAGAATGATAGGTGAACAATTTCTTAATATCTTTGATGTAGTTAGCTATTTGAAACCATATATGAAAAAGGCAATAGAAGATGGATCTATAAAATCTGAATATTTAGAAGAGATAATAGAAATATTATTAATGTATATGAATTTAAGGATAGGATTGTATTTACCAGAAATATCTAAAGAAGATTTTATGAGAAAAATGAAGTTTATTAAAGTAATGCTTGAAAAATTAGATGCTCCAATATTTAATGATGAAGTAATAAAAGAAGCAGAAGAACTCTATGATTATTTACACAGAGAAAAATAGCAAAAAGCTATTTTCTTTTTTACAATTTAACATACCGGTAATATGTTAAATTGATTTTGTTAGTTAAAATAATGGATTTATAAATATATTTTTTTGCGAATTAACATACTGACGATATGTTAATTACAAATATCGGTAATATTAATACAAGGAGAAGTTATGGAAAATAATATTTTAAATGTAGTAAATGTAATAAAATCTTTTGATGGTGAAGAAGTTTTAAAAGGAGTTAATTTAAATTTAAATAGGGGTGAAATTTATGTGTTATTAGGTAAAAATGGAGTAGGGAAATCTACTCTATTTAAAATAATAATTGGACTTATGAAACCCACAATGGGTTTTGTAGAATTTTTAGACAAAGATTTACTATGTTATGAAAATAAACATTTTAGTGAACTTGGTTTTAATATAAATGAACCTAGGTTTTATGAACATCTAACAGCAAGAAAAAATCTTGAAATACATTGTGAATACATGAATTGTAGCAAGGATAAAATAAAATTTTTATTAGAAAAGATGGGACTATCTTACCTTAATGATACTTTAGTTAAAAATTATTCTTTAGGAATGAGACAGAGACTTTCGCTTACAAGATGTTTATTACATGAACCAAAGATGATAGTGATAGATGAGCCTCTTAATGGTTTAGATCCAAAGGGGATTAAAGATTTAAGGCATCTTTTAAAAGAGATTGCAAAAGAAGGAATAACTATTTTAATGTCTAGTCATATCTTATCGGAAGTTGAAAAAATAGCAGATAGAATAGGTGTTTTAAATAGTGGAAATTTAATAGTTGAAGATACAGTAAAAAACTTATTGAAGAATAATGAGGGGAATTTTGAAGATTACATTATAGAAAAAATGGAGGGAAGTCATGAAGTTTGTTACTTTGGAGTTAAGAAAAAACTCTTGTAAACCATATATATTCGCAGATATAGGAATTTTCATTGCAGTATTAGTATTTACATTTTTATTTGCAAGTATACAGTATATTGAGCCAGCAGAAGTTTTACGAGATGATAGTTTAAAGAGTAGCGGATTTATATTAACTATGAGTATAACTATAGCTACAGTTTCATACATTTGTCTGGCAGCCGTTATGAGTGGAAAATTCATTTTAGAAGCTTATAATAGCAATAATATATTTTTAACTTTGTCATATCCAGTAAGTAGAAAAAAGATATTGTTTAGCAAAATATTTTTAGTTAGTTTATTTACAATAATAAGTTTTGTAATGACAATGATTTTAACAATATTAATATTTACAGTAACTAATAATATGTTTAGTATAATGGAGGATAAAATAACTTTAAGTTTATTGATATCTAAAACGCCAATGATTTTATTGTCGTTAGTATTTATAGTTAGTGGTAGTATGTTTTATTTATTAATAGGTTGGATAAAAAAATCATTACCTTTAGTAATAATTACAGCAGTTATTTTTGGTAGCATTTTTAGTAATCTATTAGGTTTTGATTCATTAGCTATACTATCGGTGTTTACTATTGTAATATTTAGTTTAGGTTTAGTTTCAATAGTTATTTTGAATAATAAAATAGCAAAACTTGAGGTAGAATAATGAAATTATTAAATAAAAATTTTCTATTTCTTGTAGGGAGTCAATTATTTTCTGTATTTGGTACAGCAATAGCACAATTTGCAATATCTTTATATGTTTTAGACAAAACTGGATCAATGGGGATATTTAGTATAGTATTATCTCTTTCAATGGTATCAAGAGTATTATTTCTTCCATTTGGTGGAATTGTAGCTGATAGGCTAAAAAAAAGGAAACTAATGATAGCTATGGATTTTTCATATTTAATTATGACAATTGGGTTAAGTATAGGAGTTGTGCTAGAAAATAGTATCTTAGTATTGGGAATAATATCAATATTACTAGGTGTAGTTTCCTCCTTGGAAACACCAGTGGTACAGTCAGCGATACCATTAGTTTGTAAGAGTGAAGATATACCACAAGCAAATGGAATAATAAATTCTATTGCTATGTTATCTAATTTATTAGCACCGGTATTGGCAAGTGTAATTTACAATTTCCAAAAAGCGTACATAGTATTTATAGTAAGTTCCATTTGTTTCTTATTTGCTGTAATATGTGAAATTTTATTAAAAATAGAACAAGAGAATATAAAAAATATTAACGGAAAAATTATGAAAATAGTATATCTTGATACTAAAGAAACTATTACATATTTAAAAGAAAATGTAATAATAGCAAAGATAGGAAGTATCACGTTTCTACTAAACTTGTTTATATCTTCTTTTATAAATGTAGTAATTCCTTTTACAGCAAGAGTAGTATGGGAAGTTAGTGATGAGAGTTTTGGAGTTATGAATATGATGTTTTCTGTTGGAGGATTGGGAGGAAGTATATTAGTGTCAGTTTTAGCAAAGAAAATATCAGGGAGAGATATATCTAAGATGCTTGTGTTAAATAGCTTTATATTTTTAAGCTTAATATTTGCATATATTGGAATATTTGATAAAAATATTTCATTTTGGATAGTGACAATTATAACATCAATATTACTAGGTGTTTTTACTATGATTTCTGTACAGTTAATATCGTATATTCAAATGGTTACAAATAACGAAATATTAGGAAGAGTAATGTCCTTTATAATGATGATATCAATGCTAGCAATGCCTGTAGGACAATTATTTTTTGGAAGTTTGCAGAAATTTACAAGTGGTGGAGAAATAGCAGTTATAATTGGAGCAATAAGTTTAATCTCTATTATTATTTCGGTTTTTTCAAATAAAATATTTAACAATGTTAATTTAAAAGATGATATATTAGAATAATAAAAAAAGACCAGTGCTACTGGTCTTTTAGTTTGTTTAATTATGCTTCAATAGTTATATCAACTTCACTTGTCCATAAGCCATGAATGTTACAATAACTTGTAGAAATTAATTTTCCACATTTATTTAATTTTAATTTAGTAACAACTTTAGGTGAAGTTAATGCTTCAGCTTCTCCATGTGCAGAGAAATCATAATTTCCAATTTCAACTGGAAGCTTAGCATCTTTAGGTAAGTAATATAATTTAACCCAAACTATATGATGTTCAAAAGTGTTAGGATGTTCTATTTCTTTTCCAACTTGAACAGCTACTTCAAATTCTTCTCCTGCTTTAACTGTAGTTGGTGCATCTATTGCTGGAACATGTTTTTCGCCTTTCCAGTCTGCTGTTTGATATAAATTTCCTATTGACATATTAATATCCCCCTGTAATTAAATTTTAATTAGGTATAATACCTACACTCAATATATACCTAATTTATAGGACTTAAAACAATAAAAATAAATAAAAATATAATTGTCTAATATTTTGATATAATTATTAAGTATAGAAGGATGTGTGATATGGAATTTAATATAATAGCTACTACAACTTTTGGTTTAGAAGCTGTAGTAAAGAGAGAATTACAGGATTTAGGTTATAGCAATATAAAGGTTTCAGATGGAAAATTAGAAATTCAAGGAAATGAAGAAGATATTGCTATTTTAAATATTAACTTAAGATGTGCAGAAAGAGTTTTAATAAAGTTTGGAGAATTTAAAGCTACAACATTTGATGAATTATTTGAAAAAACTAAGGCACTTCCATGGGAAAATATAATTCCAGAAGATGGAGAATTTCCAGTAGATGGAAAAAGTATTAAGTCAAAATTGTTTAGTATTTCAGATAGTCAAGCGATAGTAAAAAAAGCAATAGTTGAAAGATTAAAAAAACATTATAAAATTGATTGGTTTAAAGAAACGGGTTCAAAGTATAAAATAGAAGTAAGCTTATTAAAAGATATAGCAACACTTACAATAGATACATCAGGAGATGGGTTACACAAAAGAGGATATAGGGATAGGGCAGGAGATGCTCCCCTAAAAGAGACTTTAGCGGCAGCGATGATTAAGTTATCTTATTGGAATCCAGAAAGGACTTTGTACGATCCTTTTTGTGGATCGGGGACTATTCTTATAGAAGCGGCTATGATAGGGAAAAATATTGCCCCAGGTATAGATAGAGATTTTATTTCGCAAGACTGGGAAATAATAGGAAAAGAAATTTACAAAAAACAAAGAAAAATAGCTTTAGGCAAAATTGACCACAATGTAAAACTTCGTTTACTAGGCTCTGATGTAGATAAGAGATCCATATTGAGGGCTAGAGATAACGCTGAAAATATTGGAGTAAATGAAGATATTCAATTTTTCATGAAAGATATGATGGATGTTGATTTACATTGGGATTATGGTGTAGTTATAACTAATCCGCCATATGGTGAGAGAATGGGTGAAAAAGAAGAAATAGAACGATTATATAAAGATTTTGGAAAGAAATTTAAAGAATTTCCTACTTGGTCGGTATATTTAATAACTAGTAATGAAAATTTTGAAAAACTATATGGCAAAAAGGCTGATAGAAAAAGAAAACTTTATAATGGAAGAATAAAAGTGGATTATTATCAATTCTATGGTCCAAGACCACCTAGATAAAATATAGAATGGAGTAAATTATGGTAAAAGGAAAGCCTCTTGCAAGAAAAAATTCAGAACATATCAATTATAAAAGCATCATGTTTCCTTGTGAATATTTATCAGATTGGATAAGAATGATAGATACAGAAGGTACTATAATTTATCAAAATCAGATTATGATAGAAGAATGTGGAAATTTGATAGGAAAGAATTCTTATATAGAAGATAGTCATGATTTAGGAATACCAGCTGGTGTTAAATTAGAAAAATTTAAAGATAAAGATATTGTAACTAGAGAATTAGAATTTGATGATGAGATATTTTTTGTAAGAAGCACATTAGTATATGATGAAAATGAAAAGGTAATAGCTATTGTAGAAGATTTTCGAAATATAACTTCAGAAGTAATAGCAATTAAAAGCCTAGAGCATAACGCTAGAAAAAATCGAAAAGAACTCGATGCAGCAAGAAATATTCAAAGAGGGATACTTCCAGAAAAAGGTAACCACAATGGACTTCTAGTCGAGTATAAGTATATTCCTTCTCAATTTTTGTCAGGTGATATGTTTGATGTAATAAAAATAGATGACCATAGAGTTGGAGTATACATAGCAGATGTTGTGGGTCATGGACTATCTTCGTCTTTAATTACTATGTTTATAAGGCAAACTGTAAGATATTTAATTAAGGGAAAGAAAATTGCAAATCCCAATAAAGTACTTAGAAATTTAATAGCAAGATTTGAAGAATTACAACTAGCGGATAATATATATTTCACAATTTTTTATGGAGTATTTGATACTAGGACAAATGAATATAAATATGCAAATGCAGGTCACAATGCCATACCTATAAAAATTGGAATTGATGGAAAAATAGAATTATTAGAAGGCAAAGGACTTCCGATATCTCTTATATTCACTAAAGGTAAATATGTAGAAAATACGATTAATTTACAAAAAGGAGAAAGAATTTTGTTTTATACTGATGGTATTACAGAAACAAAAGACTATTTCAATGAGCTATTTGGAATAGATAATTTAATAAATACAATAAAAAAGAATAATTTAAATTTATTAGATGATATTGTGAACTCTGTATCGATGTATAGATGGGGAGCTCAAGAAGATGATATAGCCTTGTTGTTAATTGAAAGGGTGGAAGGTAAAGATGTCGATTAAGCTAGATTTATCAAATACATTTGGAGAAGAGAAAATTGAATGTATTAAAGATAGATCTTTGGAAGCTCTTGACAAGATATTAAATAAGTCAGGAGAAGGGAGTAAGTTTTTAGGTTGGGTAGATATACCAACTAATTATGATATAGAAGAATACGAAAAAATAAAAGAATGTGCTAAAAAAGTAAAAGAATCTTCAGAGGTTTTTGTAGTAGTTGGGGTAGGAGGAAGTTACTTAGGTAGTAGAGCAATAGACAATTCTTTAAAACCTTACTTTAGTAATAATAAAGAAGTAGAGTTAATATATGCAGGGCACCAACTTAGTTCTACATATATGTATGAACTTTTAGAATATTTGAAAGATAAAGACTATAGTATAAATGTAATATCAAAGTCGGGTAATACTATGGAACCAGCTATAGCCTTTAGAATATTAAAAGATAATATAGAAAAAAAATATGGAAAAGAAGAAGCCAGAAAAAGAATATTTATTACCACAGATGAATCAGAAGGTATTCTTAAAAAAATTGCAGATACTGAGGAATATGAAACATTTGTTATTCCTTACAATATAGGTGGAAGATTTTCTGTGTTTACAGCTGTGGGATTATTTCCGTTGGCTGTGTCAGGTGTAAATATAGACAAGCTGATTTATGGCGCAAGAATTGGCAAGGATAAGTATACAACTTATTCATTTGAAGAAAACATAGCATTAAAATATGCTACATTAAGAACTTATTTACACGATAGCGGGAGAATCATAGAAAATCTTGTAATATATGAAAAAAGAATGAAATATATTTCGGAATGGTGGAAACAGTTATATGCTGAATCAGAGGGTAAAGATGGTGTAGGACTTTTTCCTGTATCATCAATATTTACTACAGATTTACATTCTTTGGGACAAATTATACAAGATGGAAGAAAGAATATCTTTGAAACGGTTATTTCAATAAAAAATCCAGATAAAGATATATTAATAGAAGAAACTAAAGATAATTTGGATATGTTAAATTATTTATCAGGAAAATCAATAGACTATATAAACAAGAAAGCTATGTATGGAACTATATTTGCACATTCAGAAGGTAGTGTACCAAATATTATTTTAGAAATAGATAAGTTAGATGAAGAAAATATTGGAGAATTACTTTATTTTTTTGAAATGTCAGTAGCAGTTTCAGGGTATATGTTAAATGTAAACCCTTTTGATCAACTTGGAGTAGAAAAATATAAAAGAAAAGTTATGGAGTTATTAAAAAAATCTTAATATTGGATTTTTATAGCCATGAAAGGAAGACATATGAAAATCATAAACTATATAAAAGTATATTTTGACGAAATACTTATTAAAACTAAGAGAAATATGTTTGCTTTTTTTAAGTTTTTGTCTTTATTTACATTAATAAGCATAGTGATAACATTTATAGGTTTTAAGATAATAGGAATTGATAATTCAGTATTAAAATCTATATTTGCAGGGGTTTTTAGTTTTTTTCCATTAATAGGTTCAGGTGTAGTTTTTATACCTTGGATTATAGTAAAACTTTTTTTATCAGGAAAAGTACTAGCTATTGAACTATCTATCTTATTTACAATATTAATAATAGCAAGGCAGATAATTGAACCATTTTTAAAGGGAATAACTATTAATCTAAGACCTGCGATAAGCTTTATAATATTTATAATTTCATATCTAATAAATCATACTAAAGGTGCTTTAATAGGAATGGTATTGGTATTTATATTAAGTGTCATTTTTGAATTATTAGATATAGAAAAATATGTTTTAAGGCATAAAAGGAGAGTATTAAAGGAACATCAAGAAGACAACTATAAAGCGTAGTAGTCTTTTTTTATAAAAATTAAGTTATAAATTTGCAAATATGAAGAAAAAGTTATATGATATTACTCATAATAAATTTAACATAGTAAAGAACAACAGGAGGGTGTAAATGACACAAAAAGTATTTTATCAAGGGAAAATAGTAGATGAATCATCAGTAAGCATAAGCTTAAGATCAAAAGCTTTTAATTATGGTTTAGCTTGTTTCGAAGGAATTAGAGCTTACTGGGATGACGAAACACAACAATTATATGGTTTTTGTATGAAAGAGCATTATGATAGATTATTGGAATCCTGTAAGTGTTTAAATATGGAAATACCTTATACTTCAGAAGAATTGTGTAATTATACAATTGAATTATTGAAAGCTAATAATTGCAAAACTACTACATATATTAGACCAGTTGTATATAAGGGAGCAGAAACATTAAAACCATCTTTGATAGAGATGGACGATAGAATAGTTATTTATACTCAACCGTTAGATTCTTATTCAGGAAAAGAAGAACTTAGAGTAGCAGTTTCTAGTTGGAGAAGAATATCAGATACTTCATTACCACCTAGAACAAAAGCTACAGCAGGCTATTTAAACTCGGCATTAGCAGGACTAGAAGTAATAAGTAAAGGATATGATGAAGCAATTTTTTTAACTAATGCAGGGTATGTTTGTGAGGGGCCAGGAGAAAACATCTTTTTTGTAAAAAATGGAAAACTTTTGACACCACCCCCTTCAGATGATATTTTGGAAGGAATAACTAGAGGTTTAGTTATGAAACTTGCAGAGGAAGAATTAGGAATAGAAGTAGTGGAAAGATCTATGGCTAGAACTGAATTATATAATAGTCAAGAAGTATTTTTCTCAGGAACAGCAATGGAAGTAACAGCAGTTGTAGAGGCAGATGATAGAAAAATAGGGACAGGTAAACAAGGTGAAGTTTGCAAAAAATTAAAAGATTTATTTAAGCAAGTTGGTGTTGGAAAAATAGAAAAATACAAATATTTAACTATGCCAGTGTGGTAAAAGAGATGAAGTAAACTTCATCTCTTTTATATTTGAATAATGATATAATATATTTATTATAATTGTATTGGAGAAATAATATGGAATTCTTTTCCTTTGAGAATTTTGACTTAGCCTATAAACGTATAAAAAATATGCAAAAATCTTTTTATAAAGATATGTATATTGAAGATTTTTTAGCTTTTGAGTTGGAATATGTTAAAAATATAAATGCAATATTAAAATTGTTAGAAGAAGATGTTTATGAACCAAGTGAAGTTAATATTTTCTATTCACCAAAGAAAAATGGTTTAAGTAGAAAATTCACATTATTAAATTTAATAGATTTAATTATATATCAAGCAATATTAAACATTATAGTAGATCAAGTTTATAATCAAATAGAGGTTAATTTTAATACTCAATGTTTTGGAAATATTATGATAAAAACAGATGATGAAAACAATCAATTCATAACTAAAAAATGGAAATATCAATGGAATAATTTTGATAAGCAATGTAAAATATATTTTTCAAGGGGATATAAATATGTTGTAAAATTAGATGTGGCATCTTTTTATGATACCATTAATCACAGCATTTTAAGACAAATATTAGAAGAATATGAGGTTGAAGGTCATTTAATAGAGTTACTCTTATTATTATTGAAAGAATTTTCGAAAAATAATAATGATTTTTTTGTATCAAAAACTGATATTGCAATTCCTCAAGGTCCAGATACATCTTCAGTATTATCAGAAATTTTTTTAAGTAAATTAGATTATTTTATAATGGAGAAATTAAGTGTAAAAAATTTTAGGTACATACGATATTCTGATGATATAATAATTTTCTCTAAAAATAAAAAAGTAGCTAAATTGATGTTAGCATATACAGAATTTGCTATAAAATCTTTGGGATTAAATATACAGATGGATAAATTTAGCTTTGAAGAAGAATTGAACAATAAAAATATTAAAACAAAAGAATTTTCAAATATAACTAAAGAGTATAAGAAAAATTATAAGATAAAATCAAAACAGCATAAAAAGCTTAAGAAAAAGTTAATAGAGTCTATAAATAACGATATAAATAAAACAATAATAAAATTTTCATTATATAAATTAAATAAAGATGATGAAATTAAAAGCATATTAATATCTAATATAGAAAATATGGATAATTTTATAGAGCCGATAATATATTATTTAAATAAGTATTATAAAGAAGATTTAGAAGTTATAGAAATATTAGAGAACTATCTAAATGAAGAACAAGTATATAATTATAATAAAGCTTATATTTATTTAAATTTTAGTGGATTAAGATATAAAAATATAAAATTTAATAATGAACAATTAATTAATAATCAAGATGAGAGAAATTGGTTAAAAATATTAGGTATAGTTAAATGGATTAGCAAAATAGGAAAATTTGATAAAATTAATAGACTAACTTTTGAAAATTATTATTTGGTAAGAGAATCAATATTAAATGAAAGCAGTGACTTTTACTTGAAGAAGTATTTAGAAAATGAAAATTCGATGTTAGCATTAAATGCATACTATAAATTTAATGGAAAAGCTGAATTACAATTTAATGATAATTATAATAGTTTTATTAAAAATATTATTAAAGATGAAATAAGTATTAAGGATTTAGTAAATGAGGAATTTTATAGTATTTTTAACATGTACATTCCAAATGAAATAATACAAGATATGACAAAAGAAAAGATGAAACAATTAATAGAACAATTAAAGTTTCATAAGGATATAAAAAATACATCTACATCAATACAAGCATTAAGTAATATTATTTTGATGATATTAGAAATAGTAGTTAAAACTAAATTAGGAAAGACTAATTTGAATAATGAAGCAGATTATATAAATTCATTAAAACCTGAATATTTAATATCATATAATATTTTTTATAGATTTTATAAAACAAGAAATACAAAAACAACGGCTCATATATATGGTGCTGACAAGAAAAGTGTTAGTGAGGTTATGAATGTAGAAGAATATAAAAAAATGTTAAAAAATTGGAATATAAGAAATGGGTTTAAGCAATTATTTAATAGTTATTAATATAATGAACAATTAAAACTATTAATTTAATAAATTAGAGTTGAAAAATATAAATATTTAACTATGCCAGTTTGGTAAAAGATGAAGAAATACTTCATCTTTTTTTTTGTTCAATTAGTAGTATAATGAATATGTAAATTATTAAATAAAAAGGAGTTAAAATGATAGACTTACATAATCATTCAGAATTTTCTTTTGACTCAAATACACCAATCGAAGAAAATATAAAGGCTGCTATAGAAAAAGGATTAAAATATATTTCTGTAACAGACCATATGGATTTAATTAAAGTTACAGATGATTATAGAGACCATACAGATATAGAAGGATATTTTGAAAAAATAAATTTATTAAAGGATAGTAGCAAAAAAAATATTAAAACACTATCTGGTATTGAAGTAGGAATTCAAAAAGAAACAGCAATGCAGAATGACGAAATAACTTCTAATTATAATTTTGATTTTATAATAGGTTCAGTTCACAGCTTAAAAGAAGAAGATATTTACTTTGCTGATCTATACAATAGATACAATTCAAAGGATTTATTTAAATTGTATTATTCAGAAATGTATAAAGCAGTAAAAGATACTAAAAACTTTGATGTACTAGGACATATGGATTATATAGATAGATATGCACCAAATTCAAGCAGGGTTCCAAATATCGAAGATAATAAAGAAATGATATTTGAAATATTAAAATATTTAATATCGAATGGTAAAGGTATAGAAGTTAACACAGCAGGGATTAGACAAGGATTAAGTTATATGCATCCAACAATAGAAATACTAAAATGGTATAAGGAATTGAATGGAGAAATAATAACCATTGGTTCAGATGCACATATAAAAGAAGATATTGGAGCTGGTGTATTTGATGCTTGTAAAATGTTAGAGGAATTAGGTTATAGTGGTATATATGTTTTTGAGAAAAGAATTCCAAAAAAATTATATTTTAAATAAGGTGAGAGATGAAAAAAATTTTAATTATATCTACAGGAGGAACAATAGCTTCTGTAAAAAAAGAGAATGGACTAGCACCAGGTATAACATCTAAAGAACTGTTAGAATTTTTAAATATTGAAATAAAGAATATAGAGATAGATACAGTAGATTTATTAAATATCGATAGTACAGATATAAGAGTAGAAAATTGGCTGTTAATAGCAAAGAAAATAGAAGAAAAATATGATTTTTATGATGGATTTGTAATAACTCACGGAACAGATACTTTGGCATATACAGCTGCAGCATTATCTTACTTAATACAAAATTCTAGAAAACCTATAGTAATAACAGGAGCACAGAAGTCTATAAGTAATGAAATTACAGATGCAAAACTTAACTTAGTAGATAGTATCACATATGCTTGTGATGATAGGTCAAATAATGTAGTGATAGTTTTTAATGGTAAGGTAATAGCAGGAACAAGAGGAAGAAAAGAAAAGACGAAGAGTTATGATGCATTTTCAAGTTTAAATTTTCCTAATTTAGCAATAGTACAAGAATCTAGGGTAGTAAGATTTATAAAATATGAAGAAAGAGCAGAGAAACCAGTATTTTATCATGAATTGAATAAATCGGTATATTTATTGAAACTCATACCTACCATAGAAGGGGATATTTTAGATTATATATTTGAAAAATATGATTGTATTATAATAGAAAGTTATGGGGTAGGAGGAATACCAAAACATATATTTGATAATTTCAAAAAACTTTCAAAAAAATATTCTGGTAGCAAAGTAATAATAATTACAACACAAGTTCCTATGGAAGGTTCAGATTTAATGGTATATGAAGTAGGACAAAGATTAAAAGATGAGCTAAGCATTATGGAATCATTCGACATGACTATAGAGGCAACTGTTGTAAAACTTATGTGGGCTATGTCAGAAAGTAAAGGTAACTATAAAAAATTAAGAGAATTATATAATACAGAAATAAATTATGATACACTATATAACATGTTTTAAATACCAAAATAAAAAAGGGAATTATTTAATTCTCTTTTTTATTTTAGTATTTCCATATGATAATATTATGCAAAATATATTGATATGTAGTAAAATATTATCTTGAGGAGAGGATAAATGAACAAAAGAAAAACAAATATTCAAAAAATGAAAAATAGACGAAGAAAAGTTTTGAAAAATAGGATTTTCTTAATAGTGTTTTTCATAATATTGATTTTTGTAATAAAAAATATATGGTCATTGAGAGATGACAAGAAAAATGAAGATAAGTTTTATAATCTTATAGGTACAGATAAAAGACCTAATGAAATAATAGAAAAACCCACAGAAACTACAGAGCCTATTACAGATAGTACTACATCAGAATCTAATAAAGGGAAAGATGAAAATGAGTGGAAAAAAGCTGTAAAGCAAGCGATATCTAAAAATTCAAATGCTCAGATAGTTTTTGATAATTTTGATAGTCTACCTGAAGATTTAAAAAGAATGTCGGGAACTAATCCGGATACTATAGATTTTGTTGCTAAATATGCAGATTACTCCATAGAGTATAAATATGATTATCCAGATAAGATATATGATGATATGGACTATCCTTACTACATTCAATGGGATCAAAAATGGGGCTATCAAAAGTATGGAACAGGGATTATAGGAAATGCTGGTTGTGCACCAACATCTTTATCAATGATGCTATCAGGTATAAAAAATAGGAAAGTAACACCAGATGAAATAGCTAAATTAGTTGAAGAAAATGGGCATACTGGAGATTATGGTACAAATTGGGATGTTTATCCTTTTATTGCGAAAGAATATAATTTAGAGGTTACACAGGTTCCAAATGATTTAAATTCTATTAAGAAGCAATTAGACAAAGGTAGCCCAATAATAATTTCAGTAGGACCTGGAACATTTACTTCGGTTTCTCATGTAATGTTAATAGTTGGATATGATAATAATAATAGATTAAAAATATATGATCCAAACAATTTACAAAATTCTGAAAAAACTTGGAAATTTTCAAGCTTTAGCAAAGAAATAAAGAATATGTGGGCATATAGTAAGTAGGGGAATTATGGAAAAGTTAAAACAGTATAAAAAAGATTTTAACTACTCTTATACTTTAGGACCATTTCCAACATTTGAATTGATAAAACACAAGGGAAAAGTAGTAGATAGAGTTATTTTGTCAGAAGATTTCAATGAAATTGACAAAATAACTAACTTATTAAAACAAAAGAATATACCATATTATTTTGAACCTAAGACATTAGATAGAATAGGAAATAAAAAGAAAATATTTGTAGCAGGGGTATTTAACAAATACGAAGAAAATATTTTAGAAGGAAATCATTTAGTTCTAGATAATATAAGTGATATGGGAAATTTAGGAACCATAGTGAGAACTATGGTTGCTTTTGATATAAAGGATCTTGCATTAATAGGCAATTCTTGTGATATTTTCAATCCTAAAGTTGTAAGAGGAAGTATGGGAGCATTATTTAATATTAGATTTCAATATTTTAATAATATAAATGATTATAAAGACAAATTTAAAAATAATTTATATGCATTTATGCTAAGTGAAAAATCTAAAAACATATCGGAAATTTGTATAAAAGAATCTTTTTCTTTGATTTTTGGAAATGAAGGTTCAGGGCTTGGGAAAGATTATGAAACAGAAGATATAAATAAGGTAATAATTGAGCAAAGTGAGAATGTAGATTCTTTAAACTTGACAATAGCAGCAGGAATAGGTATGTATAATGCAAAAATGAGGAAGGCAAAAGATGATGTTTAAAGCTTATGTATTTGACTTGGATGGAACTATAATAGATAGTATTAAAATGATATCATCTTGTTTTAATGATGAACTTAAGAAGATAAGTATCAAACCTTTGGAAGAAAATTTGTTTAATTATTTCGTAGGAGATGGGCCTAAAGTATTAGTAGATAAAGCTTTTGAATATATAGCAAATAGAGATAATACTAATTATGATAAAGTGAAATTAACAAGATTAAAGGATGATTTTCTTAAGAATTATTTAGAGAGTTATAATAATGTAGATGATAATTATAGCACATTGTATCCTGGAATAAAGGAATCTTTAGAATACTTAAAAAGAAATAATAAAAAATTAGCTATTTGTACAAATAAGCCGTTGAAAGCAACTAAAAATGTTTTAAAGATTAATTTTGGAGAAAATTATTTCGACTATGTAATAGGATTAGAAGATGAAACTAAAAAGAAACCAGATCCATATATGATGAACAGGATAATGAAAGAATTAAATCTTAAATGCAAAGACATAGCATATTTTGGAGATACATCTACGGATATGCTAACAGCGAAAAATGTTAATGTCTATGCTGTAGGAGTACTGTGGGGCTTTAGAGAAAAAGAAGAATTAATAGAGTTTGGAGCAGATAAAATTATATCTGACCCATTAGATATAATGAAAATATAAATAATTTATTTAAATAAAATTAGAAAAATAATTAATAAATAGAAAAAGCAGACAGGGGAGTCTGCTTTTTTATTTTTCGTATGGATAGGGGGTCCACACTAGATATTCAATTACAAGGGGTGTAATTTATGAGTTGATATCTATTATCATTATAAGCATAATGATAATACTTGTCAATTGCCTGTAAAAACTTAGTTAAAATATTATATAAAATATAAAAATATAATCATACTATTTAATTAACAAGTCAGTATAGTTTAATTCACTAAAAATTTTAATTCCGTTATTAGATAAAAGTTTAGCTGTAATACCATTACCTTCAATTAAAGTTTTAGAAAAAGTACCATCATATATCAATCCATAACCACAAGAAGGACTTTTTGATTTTAAAATAGCATGCTCAATATTATATAGTTTACATATTTTTAAAGTTTCATTAGCACCTTTTAAAAGCATATTAGTCATGTCTTCTCCAATGTTATTAATTACTTTTCCATTTAACAACTCACATGGTTTTCTAGGAGTTGAAAGTCCACCAGCTTGTTCTGGACAAAAAGGAATAACATAATTATTTTTTATTAATTTGTGTAATTCGTTTTGTTTTTGAGTATTTCCATCATAACGACAATTGCATCCTAATAGACAGGAACTAATTAAAATTTTCATATAATCTTCTCCTAACTTCTAAAATTGGAAAACCTACAATATTAAAATAATCTCCAAAGATACCTTCAACTAAATATGAACCAACTTGCTGAATTCCATAAGAACCAGCTTTATCCATAGGTTCGCCACTAGCAACATATTTTTTTATGTAATTAGTAGCTAAGATATTTTTTTCAACAAACTTAACACCTGTTACAGTATAAAATAAGTCATAGTTATTTTCAGAAATATAAATACAAGTGGCAGTAGTAACGTAATGGAATTTTCCTAAGAGCGATGTTAATGTTTCAAAAGCATTATTATAATTAACGGGCTTACCTAGTATTTTATTATTTGTAACAACAATTGTATCAGCTGAAATTATTAAAGAATCTTTATTATGAGTATATATATTTTTTGCTTTTTCAAGAGCAATATCTGAACATGACAAAAAAGCATTTTTACTAAAATCTAAATTTTTATACTTGTTAAAAGAATTTTGCATAACTAATTGTTCATTAACTATAGGCTTTATAATTTTGAAATCTTCAGTAATATCATTTAGAAGCCTTATTCTTCTAGGAGAAGAACTCCCTAAAATAATAGGGTAGTTTTTCTTTAGTTTTAAAGAATTGCAAACATCATGAACACCGACAATGCTTAAATCGTTAATCATTTGATAGTTCCTTTAATATTTGATTTTGCATATTTTTACTAATTCTCATTATTTCTATAAATAAGTCGTCTAAGTATTCAGAGTATTTTTCATTTTTCAAAAGTTTTCTATTTTTTTCTAAAATATATTCTTCTCTATTATTATCTAAAATATCAATATTGTTTTTTATTTTATACTCAATAACATTCTTGACTAAGTCCATTCTTTTTTCAAATAGTTTAATCAGTTCTTTGTCTAAAGTGTCAATATCTATTCTTATATTATCTAATCTAGTCATTATAATCACCCTTAAATAGTTTTATTAAATTATATCATAATTAAATTTACTAATGATGGCAAAGTAGTAAGTAGTTTTTTAAACTGGATGATTGAAAATGATTGAAAATGATTGAAAATGGTGATATACTTAAAAAAGAGGTAGATATTATGTTATATGAAAAAAGAAAAAAACTAATATTAGAAATATTAGAAGAAAAAAATTCAGTTACAACAATAGAATTAGTTGAAAAATTAAAAGTTAGTGAAGCGACTATACGTAGAGATTTATCAAACTTAGAAAAAGAAGGAAATATTTATAGAGTCCATGGGGGTGCTGTACTAAAAGATATAGAGCTAGAAGAAGAAAATATAGAAGAAAAATCTGTTTTAAATATTCATGAAAAACGGAAAATTGCCAAAAAAGCTGCAAGTTTAGTAAAAGATAAGGAATTTATATATTTAGATGCAGGAACTACAACGTATGAGATGATTCCTTTCTTAAAGGATAAGGATATAACAGTTGTGACAAACGGTTTAACTCACATAGAAGAATTATTAAAGTATAAAATAGAAAGTTACCTAATAGGTGGTCGTGTTAAATCTACAACTAGAGCTTTAGTGGGTTCTATAGCACTAAATAACTTGAAAGTAGTTAATTTTTCAAGGGCTTTTATAGGAGTAAACGGTATAGACATAAAATTTGGATATACTACGCCAGATATAGAGGAAGCTGTATTGAAAAGTAAAGCTATAGAGAATTCAATAAAGGCATATATACTAGCAGATTATTCTAAATTTGGGAAAGTATATTTTTCAAAAATAGCAGAGTTAGAAAAAGCGACAATAATAACTGAGAATATTAAAGAAATTAATGAAAATATATTAAAAAGAACGAAAATAATAGGTGATTAATTTGATTTTTACAATGACATTAAATCCTTCAATAGACTATGTTTTAAGATTAAATAATTTAGTAATAGGGGAAACAAATAGATCTTTCTATGAAGCTAAAATTCCAGGAGGAAAGGGAATTATGGTATCAAAGTTGCTTAATTCACTAAATATTAAATCAATAAACATAGGATTTATAGGAGGATTTACAGGAGAATTTATTGAGGAATCTTTAGAAAAAATAGGTATAAAAACAAAATTTACAAGAATTAAAGATGATACAAGAATTAATGTTAAATTAAAAGATAAACTAGAAACTGAAATTAATGCAAGAGGACCTGAAATAAAAGAAGATGAAATTAAAGAGCTATTTAAAATTTTAAATGAAATAGAAAAAGAAGATGTAGTAGTTTTATCTGGTAGTATTCCTCATTCTTTAAATGAATGCTTTTATGAAGATATTATTAAAGAGCTACAGAAAAAAAATATAAACTTTGTAATAGATACTACAGGAGAAAAATTATTAAAAGTATTAAAATATAATCCAGTTTTAATCAAACCTAATAAGGAAGAATTAGAAGAGTTGTTTGGAATAAAAATTAATAGTTTAACAGAAATAGAACCATATGCTAAGAAACTCATAGAAATGGGGGCTAAAAATGTAATTGTGTCACTTGGAAAAGAAGGGGCAATGTATTTTAACAAAGATTTTTCTTTGTATGCACCAGTAGTTCAAGGCAAATTAATTAATAGTGTTGGTGCAGGAGATTCTATGATTGGTGGTTTTCTATACGGTATAGAAAATAAGCTTTCAAAAAAAGAATGTTTTAAATGGGCAGTATCATCTGGAACAGCAACAGCTTTTTCAGAAGATATAGGAAGTAAAGAGTTTATAGAAGAAATATATAAAAAGGTAGTAATTAATAATTTATAAGGAGTTATTTATGGAAATAAAAGATTTATTGAAAAAAGATTTGATGATTATGAATTTGAAATCATCAACTAAAGAAGAAGTTATCGATGAAATGATTGAAAAGTTTTATCAAGAAAATATTATAACAGATAAAGCTACTTTTAAGTCAGAAATAATGAACAGAGAATCTCAATCATCAACAGGTTTAGGTGAAGGAGTTGCAATGCCACATGCTAAGACTTCGGTAGTAAAAACGCCAGCTGTTTTGTTTGCAAAATCTGAAAAAGGATTAGATTATGATTCATTAGATGGAGAACCAACGAGTTTATTATTTATGATAGCAGTACCAGAGGGGGCAAATGAAACTCACATTGAAACTTTAGCGAAACTTTCTAAGTTGCTTTTACATGAAGGATTTATAGAAAAATTGAAAGAAGCTAAAACTCCTGAAGATGTTTACAATGCAATAGAGTTAGAGAAAAAAGAAGAATATAATAAAGAAAAAATTGAAGATAATAGTAAAGACAAACCATTTATATTAGCAGTAACGGCATGTCCAACAGGAGTTGCACACACATATATGGCTCAAGAAGCTTTGGAAGAAAAAGCAAAAAATATGGGAGTAAATATAAAGGTAGAAACTAACGGTTCAGATGGAGTTAAGAATAAACTAACTAGAGAAGATATAGACAAAGCATTAGGTGTAATAGTTTCAGTAGATAAAAAAGTTGAAATGGATAGATTTAGCGGTAAAAAAATTATAGAAACACCTGTATCAGAAGCTATTAAAAACCCAGAAAAATTAATAAATAGAGTATTAGAAGGTAACTTATCTATATACAAAGGAAATGGATCAAATATAGAGAAAGAAGACAACATTGAAAAACAAAGTATAGGTAGTAAGATATATAAAGATGTAATGAATGGTGTATCACATATGCTTCCATTTGTAGTAGGTGGAGGTATATTAATAGCTTTTTCATTTTTATTTGAAAGACTTTATGGTAGTGACTCAGAAATATTTATATTCTTAAAAGAGGCGGTTGGAGGAACAGCATTTAGTTTCTTACTTCCTATATTAGCAGGATATATTGCTTATAGTATTGCAGATAGACCAGCGTTAATGCCAGGTATGGTTGCAGGTTATATGGCAGGTAATGGTTTTAATATTATTGGTGGAGTAAAAGACCAAGCAGGAGCAGGTTTCTTAGGAGCTTTAGTTGGTGGTTTTATAGCAGGTTATGTAATACTATTACTTAAAAAATTAACTAAAAAAATGCCAGAATCATTAAATGGACTTAAGCCTATGTTAATATATCCAGTGTTTGGGTTATTGCTAACAGGACTTATAATGTATGTGGCAGTAAATCCAGTATTTATAAGTGTGAATAATACAGTAAATAGTTTCTTAGAAGGATTGGGAACAACAAATAAAATTCTTCTAGGAATAGTACTAGGTGGAATGATGGCAGTAGATATGGGAGGACCTGTAAATAAGGCATCATATGTATTTTCAACAGGTGTATTAGCTACAACTCAAGATGGAACATTTATGGCTGCCACCATGGCAGGAGGAATGGTTCCACCAATAGCAATTGCATTAGCAACAACAATATTTAGAAATAAATTCACAGATAAACAAAGACAATCTGGAATTACAAACTATCTATTAGGAATTTCATTTATAACAGAAGGAGCAATACCATTTGCAGCAGCTGACCCAATTAGAGTACTAGGATCTTCAATATTAGGTGCAGCCGTAGCAGGGGGGTTAACGCAAGTTCTTAAACTTTCTATGCCTGCACCACATGGTGGTATATTTGCAGCAACAGCTATGGGGCTTAAAGAAGGAGGATTATTTATTCTATGTGTTTTAATAGGTTCATTAGTAGCTGGATTGTTATATGGAATTACTAAGAAAAAAGTGGGACAATAAAATGCCTTCTGTAACATTATCGTATTAATAGATAATATGATACAATTAAATTGTTAGAAATTGCAAACAAAAATTATATTAAAGAAAATAGTTTTAGGGGGTAATTATTATATGTTAGTTACAGCAAAGGATATGTTAAATAAAGCATTAGATGAAAATTATGCAGTAGGCCAGTTTAATATCAACAACTTAGAGTGGACAAAAGCAGTTTTGGAAACAGCACAAGAATTAAATTCTCCAGTAATATTAGGAGTATCAGAAGGTGCTGCAAAATATATGACAGGTTTTAAGACAGTAGCAGATATGGTTAAAGCTATGATAGATAGCATGGAAATTACAGTACCAGTAGCACTACACTTAGATCATGGCTCATATGAAGGAGCACAAAAAGCTATAGAAGCAGGTTTTTCATCTGTAATGTTTGATGGTTCACATTATAAAATAGAAGAAAATATAGAAAAAACTAAAGAAATAGTTAATATAGCTCACTCAAAAGGAATTTCAGTAGAAGCTGAAGTTGGAGCAATTGGTGGAGAAGAAGATGGAGTAGTTGGAAACGGAGAAATAGCAGATCCAGCAGAATGTAAAAAAATAGCAGATTTGGGAATTGACTTTTTAGCGGCTGGTATTGGAAATATTCATGGAGTTTATCCAGAAAATTGGAAAGGTCTAGACTTTGATGCACTTGCAACCATACAAAAAGAAGTAGGAAAGTTGCCATTAGTATTACATGGGGGAACAGGAATACCAAATGATATGATTAAAGAAGCTATAAGTTTAGGAGTTTCAAAAATAAATGTAAATACAGAGTGCCAATTAGAGTTTGCAAAAGAAACTAGAAAATATATAGAAGCAGGTAAAGACAAAGAAGGTAAAGGATTTGACCCTAGAAAATTGCTTGCACCAGGAACAGAAGGAATTAAGAAAGTTGTAAAAGAAAAAATGGAACTTTTTGGTTCAGTAAATAAAGCATAATAAAAAAGACCAGTTTTACTGGTCTTTTTTATTATTTAAATTCTATTAAATTAGTTTCATAACCTTTTTCTTCTAGTAATTTTAAAACACCATTATCTCCTGGTAAATGACCAGCACCAACAGCTATAAAAGAATTGTTTTCGCTTTCCAAATATTTTGGTAATTGTTCAATCCAATTTTTATTACGGTTAGTAAGTAGAGCATCATAATATTCTTGGCTAACATCCAAAGATTTTGGAGTCTCATACTTTCCAAGGATATTGCCATCAATATAATTTTGGAGTAAAGAATTAAAATCTTCAATGGCCTTTTCTTTAGTAGGAATATTATTAACCCATTCTTTAATATCGGAGGGGTCATCAGCTAGTTTAGATAAAGTATCAAACTGAAACTGAATAGTTTCTAGACCGATATTTTCTACTTTATTAGCACTTGTAAGTTGCATATCTACTCCGAAAAGAGCGGCAGTAGGGTCTGTTGTTTTAGCAGTAAGAGTTTGGGAAACACCAAATCTATTAAAGGTTTTAACCATTTCTTCTCCTACACCATAGTCTTTTAGAACTTCAAGATATTTTTTCTTAGTATCTTCATCCATTTCATCGGTTAAAGGTTTATCACCCTTCATAGCATTTAACATTATTTCTTGAGATTCAGGACTACTCATTTCAGCCATTTTAACTTCAGTTACAAAGTACTTACTATTGTTAAGAGCATCTAACATTTCTTGTGGAAAAGGGTACATTTCCTCTTTACCCATATGAATAGTTCCAATAATATGTCCTTTAACTGCACCATCTTTTTTTATTTCATAGTATGGCCATTTAACATTTAATTGTTCTTTTTCAGCATTTGTAGATTCAGTAGTAACGGTGGTATCTTTTGCAGTTGTTTCTTTTTTGTTGTCTTTGCTACACCCAACTATTGCAAGTAAAGATATTAACATAGCAATAATTAGTAACGATATTTTTTTCTTCTTCATTTATTCCTCCTAGAAATTATTAGAGCTATATTTTAACGAGTAACTCTGTTAACTATTATAAGTTATATAGATATAAAAGAAAAGTTGCATATTAATATAATTAAAAAATTTTATAAACAGAGAGAAATTATTTTATTTTAAATGTAGTAACTTAGAAAAAGTGTAGAAATATTAAGAGATAGATAAAAAAAACAAAATAGCATAAAATACTGAATTATTTGGTAACTAGATATAAATAGTAACAAATCATTTTGCTTGTTGACAAAAGATAAATGACAATATAAACTAAAGTTAAGAAACGGGTTTCAAGAGGTGAAATATGATAAGCATAAGAGAAGTAGCAAAATTAGCAGGAGTATCACCATCTACAGTTTCTAGAGTAATGAATGGTACAGCAAACGTTGACAAGGAAAAGAAAGAAAGAGTCTTGAGAGTTATTGAAGAAACTGGTTTTTCGCCAAATCAAGTAGCAAGGTCTCTTTTTAAAAAATCTTCAAAAATGATAGGAGTTATATTACCTAATATAACTAATCCATTTTTTACAGAAATTACAAGATATATAGAAGATGAAGCTTATAGATTAGATTATAAGATAATAATTTGTTATTCAGATAATAATTATAAAAAAGAGAAAGAAAATTTACGCATGTTAATTAGTATGAATACAGATGGAATAATCTTACTTGCAAATGATGGACATATAAAAGAAGGATTGGGAAGTTATCATATACCAATAGTAGAGTTGGATAGAAACTTAAATTCAGATAAAAGTTTAGCTCATATATCTGCAAATCATTATCAAGGGGCCGTTTTAGCCACGGAACATCTTATAAATTGTGGCTGTAAAAACATGGTAAATATGAAGGGACCAATAAATTTTTCTAGTGCTAGATATAGATTAGAAGGATATATGGATACCTGTAAAAAATATAATATAGAAATTCAAACAGTTGATTGTGATTATGACTATAAAACTGGTATAAAATCTACAGAAGAATTATTAAATAAATATCCAAATGTAGAGGGAATAATTGCATCTAATGATATTGTAGCAATATCTGCATATAAAGTATTAAAGAGTATGAATAAAAGTGTTCCAGAGGATATTATGATTGTAGGATTTGATGATATAGAAATGTCAAAAATCTTCACACCAGAAATTACAACAATACATCAGCCAATAGAGGAAATAGGAAGAAAAGCTGTTAGAAATATAGCTAATTATAAAAAGGGAGAAATTGTACAAGATAATTATATATTAGATGTAGATTTAATAGAGAGAGAGACAACAATTAGGAGGTAGTATGAGAATTTCAGTAGTTGGAAGTGCTAATATGGATATGAATATACTTTCTGAAAGAATACCTTTAAAGGGAGAGACTGTTAAAGGTACAGATATAGAGTACAGATTTGGAGGTAAAGGAGCTAATCAGGCCGTTGCCATGGCTAAGTTAGGTGCTGAAGTAGTTTTCTATGGTTGTGTAGGTGACGACGAAAATGGACTCAAAACAATAGAAAATTTAAAGAAAGAAAGAATAGATATAAATAATTTAAAGATAATATCAAATGTTCCTACAGGAATTGCGATAATTACAGTAGGGGAAAACGATAATACTATAGTTGTTGTACCTGGTGCAAATGACTATGTTACTAAAGAATATGTTGATTCTGTGAAGAAGGATTTACTAGAAAGTGATTTAATTGTTTTACAAAATGAAATTCCATTTGAAACTATAGAATATTTAATAAATATATGTTATGAGAATGGTGTAAAAGTATTATTAAATCCGGCACCAGCACTAAAAGTTAAAGAGAATTTATTGGAGAAAATTACTTATTTGACACCTAATGAACACGAAACAAAATTAATTTTTGGAGAGAATATAGATATTGAAGAAATTTTAAAAGTATATCCTAATAAATTAATTATTACTTTGGGAGAAGAAGGAGTAGCTTTTGCTAAAGATAAAGATACTATTATACATATATCTGGAAGAAAAACAAAAGTAGTAGATACTACAGGTGCAGGAGATACTTTGAATGGAGCATTTGCATTTAAGGTAATTGAAAATGGAAATATTGAAGAAGCATTAAAATTTGCAAATGTTGCAGCTAGTATATCTACAGAGAAGTTGGGTGCTCAAACAGGAATGCCTACACTAAAAAAAGTATTGGAAAATCTTTAAGGAGAAAAAATGAAAAAAAAAGGAATTTTAAATAGTGAAATATCTAAAGTTCTTTCAGATATGGGACATACAGATATGTTAACTATAGCAGATTGTGGCTTGCCAGTTCCAAATGAAGTTAGAAAGATAGATTTAGCTCTAAGATTTGGAACACCTAGCTTTGTAGAAACTTTAACAGAAGTTTTAAAGGATATAAAGGTAGAAAAGATAATTTTAGCTGAAGAAATAAAAGAAAACAATGAATATGTTTTAAAAGAGATAAATAATTTATTAGATGATAAGGTTGAAGTAGAATTTATTTCTCATAATGATTTTAAAGAATTGACTAAAAAATCAAAAGCTATAATTAGAACAGGTGAAAATACACCATATTCTAATATAATTTTAGTTTCAGATTGTATTTTTTAGGAGGAAAAATGAATATTTTAATGAAGGGAATTAACAAATCTTTTGGAGATAACAAAGTTTTAAAAAATGCTGGATTTGAGCTAAAAAATGGCGAAATTCATGCGTTAATGGGAGAAAATGGCGCTGGAAAATCCACTATGATGAAAATTCTTACAGGAGTATATACAAAAGACTCTGGAGAGATATACATAGATGGTAAAGAAAAAAAATACAATAATCCTCAAGAAGCAGAAAATGATGGTATAGTTTTTATTTATCAGGAGTTGAATTCAATTTTTGATTTAACAGTGGTAGATAATTTATTTATAGGTAAAGAGATAAAAAAAGCTTTCGGCATTTTAGATAAAAAGGCTATGGAAGAGAAAGCTACAGAAGTTTTAAATAGCTTAGGAGTAGATATAGATCCAAGAACAATAATGGGAGACTTATCAGTAGGACAACAACAAATAGTTGAAATATGTAAAGCGTTAATGGTAAATGCAAAAGTAATAATTATGGATGAGCCTACAGCAGCACTTACTCAGACAGAAATAGAAATTTTGTTTAAAATAATAGAAAATTTAAGATCGGATGGTGTTTCTATTGTTTATATTTCTCATAGAATGGAAGAAATTTTTGAAATTTGCGATAGAATAACAGTTCTTAGAGATGGGGAATATATAGGTGTAAGAAAAATATCTGATACAAATATGGAAGACATAGTAAAGATGATGATAGGTAGGGAACTGGGAGATAGGTTTCCTAAAAGAAATCATAATATAGGAAGTACTGTGTTAGAAGTTAGAGAATTAGCTAAAGATGAATTTATTAAAGGTATCAATTTTGAGTTAAAAAAAGGTGAGGTTTTAGGGGTATCTGGCTTAATGGGAGCTGGAAGAACTGAAATAATGGAGTTAATATTTGGGAAAAGAAAAAAAAGTTCAGGAAGTATATTAGTAGAAAATAATGAAGTAAAAATTTATAATCCAAGTGACGCTATAAAAAATGGAATAGCTTTTGTTACAGAAGATAGAAAGACAGAAGGTTTATTGCTTGATAAAACAATTGAGGAAAATATAACTCTTCCTAATTTAGATGTAGTTTCTAAAAGTGGAGTATTAAATAAAAGTAAAATAGTTGATTTATCAGAAAAATCTATAAAGGATTTTAGAATTAGAAGTACAGGAATAAACCATAAAGTTGAAGAACTTAGTGGTGGAAATCAGCAAAAGGTAGTTTTAGGAAAATGGATTGCAACAAATCCAAAAATATTAATATTGGATGAACCTACAAGAGGTGTAGATATAGGTGCCAAACAAGATATTTACAATATAATTAATAAACTAGCAGAAGAAGGAGTAGGAATTGTAATGGTTTCTTCTGAGCTACCAGAAATATTAGGTATGAGTGATAGGGTTATGGTAGTAAGAGAAGGTGAAGTTAAAGGTATATTAAATATAAATGAAGCTAATCAAGAAAAAATAATGACCTTAGCAACTGGAGGAGAAATTTAATGGAAATAAAAAAGAAAAAGAAACATATTTTACAAGACTATGGTGCTTTAATGGCATTGATATTAATTGTTGGAGTATTAAGTTATAAAAGTGCAGAGTTTAGGGATGTTAATAATATAATGTCATTAATAAGACAATCTACAGTTAACGGTTTAATTGCTTTTGGAATGACTTGCGTAATATTAACAGGTGGAATTGACTTATCTGTAGGTTCGGTACTTAGTTTGAGTACGGTTATATGTGCAGGTCTTATAACAAAGGGAGTACCAGTTGTAGGAGCATTTGCTATTGCATTAGCTTTGGGGTTGGTATTGGGTCTAATAAGTGGTTTTTTAGTAACAAAAGGAAAATTACAACCATTTATTGCAACATTAATAACTATGACAGTTTATAGAGGTTGTACATATATATATACAGATGGAAAGCCGATTTCAAATTTAGGTGATAATTTTTTATTTAAATTTCTAGGGAGAGGGGTTGTTTTTGGAATTCCTTTTCCAGTAATTTTATTTATAATAATTTTTATAGCATTTTTGTTTATGCTAACAAAAACTACTTTTGGAAGAAAGATTTATGCTACAGGAAGTAATGAAAGTGGTTCTAAGTTAGCCGGTGTTAAAACAGATAGAGTAAAATTAATTGTTTATGGAATATCTGGAGTTATGTCAGCGTTAGCAGGAATGATTCTATTGTCAAGATTAGGATCTGCACAAGCTACTTTAGGAACTGGATATGAACTTGATGCAATAGCAGCTGTTGCAGTAGGTGGAACTAGTATGAGTGGTGGTCGAGGTAGAATCACAGGTACACTTACAGGTATTTTAATTATAGCTGTATTAAATAATGGTCTTAATATTCTAGGAGTATCTTCATATTATCAAGATGTAATAAAAGGTATGGTAATACTTGTAGCGGTACTTTTAGATAGAAGAAAATAAATATTTTAGGGGGAATAAAATGAAAAAAGCAAAAAGAGTAATCTTATCATTACTAGTAGCTATGAGTATGTTACTTACAGTAGCGTGTTCAGTAGAAGGAGAGAAAAAATCAGATTCGGGAAATAAAGGAAAAACAGAAGGAAAAGGAACAATAGGTTTGTCAGTGTCAACATTAAATAATCCGTTTTTTGTTACTTTAGTGGATGGTGCAAAAGCAGCTGCTAAGGAAGAAGGAAAAGAGTTAATAGTTGTAGATGCGGGAGATGATTCAGCAAAACAGGCTAATGATATTGAGGATTTGGTTTCTAAAAAAATTGATATTTTAATTGTTAATCCTACAGATTCAGATGCTGTTACTCCAGCGGTACAAACTGCTAAAGATGCAGGGATAAAAATTATAGCAGTAGATAGAGCAGTAAATGGTGTAGATGTAGATGCTACGATAGCTTCAGATAATGCTGAAGGAGCTAAAATGGCAACAGAATACTTATTAGAAAAAATAGGTGATAAAGCTAAAGTAGCTGAATTAGAAGGTGTACCAGGAGCATCAGCTACAATAGATAGAGGTAAAGGGTTCCATGAAATTGCAGATAAAAGTTTAGAAGTCGTTACAAAGCAAACAGCTAACTTTAATAGAGCAGAAGGACTTACAGTAATGGAAAACATATTACAATCTAATCCAGATATTAAAGGAGTATTTTCTCATAATGATGAAATGGCTTTAGGTGCAATAGAAGCTATAAAGGCATTAGGTAAAGATATAAAAGTAGTAGGATTTGATGCAACAGATGATGCTAAAAAAGCAGTAGAAGATGGAACATTATTAGCTACAGTTGAACAACAACCAGATTTAATGGGGAAACAAGCAGTAGAAAATGCTATAAAATTATTAAATGGTGAAAGCATAGAAAAAACTATACCTGTTGAAGTTAAGTTAATAAAAAAATAAACAAATAGGAAAGTCTTGTTTAGGAACAAGACTTTTTTTATTTGTTACAATTACTAAATATTTAAAAGAGGGAAATCTATTTCAATACTTAAAAATATTTATATATATTGACAAATCTAGTATTAAACATTAAAATGAGCATATAAATTTTTATATAAAAATATTTATATAAATTTAAATTATTAAAGGAGAAAATAAGATGACATTTGATAAAGTAAAAGAAATAATAATAGAAAATTTAGGTGTAGATGGAGATGCTGTTAAACCAGAGGCTAAACTAATAGAAGATTTAGAGGCAGATTCACTAGATGCTGTTGAACTTTCAATGGCGTTAGAAGATGAGTTTGATTTACAAATAAGTGATGACGAGTTTGCGAACCTTTCAACAGTTCAAGATATTGTAAATTATATTGATTCAAACAAATAGGAAAAATTATGGATTTTAATAATATTAAAGATATTATTTCTATTTTCGACAGTTCTAGTATAGACAAATTAAAATTAGAAAATGGAGATTTTAAAATATCTCTAGAAAGAAACAATACTGTATATATTGAGTCTTCTGAAAAACCAGTAGTAAGTAAAACAGAAACTGTTATAGAAGCTCCTACAGTAAAAGAGCCAATTAAAGAAAATATAGAAGATAGTAACTATACATTTGTATCTCCATTAGTGGGGACATTCTATGCTGCTCCTTCACCAGAATCACAGCCTTATGTAAAAGTTGGAGATGAAGTAAAAGTGGATGACGTTATTTGCATAGTTGAAGCTATGAAGATGATTAATGAAATAAAATCTCCAGTTAATGGTAAAATAGTTGAAATTTTAGTTAATAATGAAGATTTAGTTGAATTTGAACAACCAATCTTTAAAATAGAGGTTATTTAATGTTTAAAAGGATTTTAATTGCAAATAGAGGAGAAATTGCGGTAAGAATTATTAGAGCTTGTCATGAAATGGGAATAGAAACAGTGGCTATTTATTCAACTGCAGATAAAGATCAGTTACATGTCAAGTTAGCAGATTATGCAGTTTGTGTAGGTAAACCTAGATCTTCAGATAGTTATTTGAATGTTAACAATATAATTTCTACAGCTATTTCTTTAGATTGTGATGCAATTCATCCTGGGTATGGATTTTTATCAGAAAATGCTGACTTTGCAAAGTTAGTTGAAGCATATAATATGAAATTTATTGGTCCTAGTGGTGATGTTATTTCATTAATGGGCGACAAGGCTAAAGCTAGAGAATTAATGATGGAAAATAATGTTCCAACTGTTCCAGGTTCAGAAGGAGTTATTGAAAGTGCAGAAGAAGCAATAAAAATATGTGACGAAATTGGTTTTCCTGTTTTAATAAAAGCTGCCGCTGGTGGTGGTGGTAGAGGAATGAGAAGAGTTTTTTCTATTGAAGATTTAGAAAAAGAATTTACAAATGCCAAAACTGAAGCAATTAATTGTTTTGGAAATGGAGATATGTATATAGAAAAACTTGTAATAGATCCTAAGCATATAGAATTTCAAATCATTGCTGACTCATTTGGAAATGTAATACATTTAGGTGAAAGGGATTGTTCTATACAAAGAAGAAATCAAAAGATGATAGAGGAAGCTCCGTCTGTTTTTTTAGATGATGAAACTAGAAATAAAATGGGAGAAGTTGCAGTTAGAGCAGCAAAAGTATGTAATTATGAAAATGCAGGAACGATAGAATTTGTTGTAGATGAAAATAAAAATTTTTATTTTATAGAAATGAACACCAGAATTCAAGTTGAGCATCCTGTTACAGAAATGGTTACGGGTTTTGATTTAATAAAGGAACAATTAAGAGTAGCAGCAGGACTTCACCTTTCTAAAAAACAAGAAGATATAAAAATAGAAGGATATGCAATAGAGTGTAGAGTAAATGCAGAAAATCCTTTTGAAGACTTTAGACCATATGCTGGGAAAGTAGATTTCTTCTATTCACCAGGAGGTATGGATACAAGGTTTGATAGCTTTTTATACAATGATTGTTCTGTAAGTCCTTTTTATGATTCCATGATTGGGAAAATTATAGTGAAAGGTGAAACTAGACTTGAAGCTATAAGAAAAATGCGTAGAGCTATAGAGGAAACTTTTATAGATGGAATAAAAACAAATTTAGGTTTCCAATATACAATTTTGCATGATAAAGATTTTATTAAAGGTAATTTTAATACTAGTTACTTGGGAAGTAAGATGGATTCTTTATTGGAACAAATGAAACTAGTTGAGGAAAAAGATGAAAGATAATTTTAATAAAAGAAGAAATTTACTAAGTTTTATAAAAAGAAAAAGAGAAAAAAATGTATTAGAAGAACATAAAAAAGATGATTATATTGATGATCATCTTTTTTATAAATGCCCTAATTGCAAAAATTCTATAATAAAAGAAAATTTAAATGAAAGTAACTGGATATGTTCTAGTTGTGGTTTTTACTTACCATTAAATAGTAAAAAAAGATTAGATTTAGTTATGGATACTGGATACATAGAAATTCAGGATAAAGTTGAATACAAAAATCCTTTGAATTTTCCAGAGTATGAAAAAAAGCTTGAAGGTAATGCAAAAAAAAGTAATCAAAATGAAGCGATAAGAGTTGCTTTAGGAAAAATAGAAGGAAGTTCTTGCATAGTAGTTGTTCTAGATAGCAGTTTTTTAATGGGAAGTATGGGAACTTATGTTGGAGAGCAAGTTACAAAAGCTTTTGAAAAAGGAATTGATAAAAAGCTTCCTGTAATAATATTTTCTGCAAGTGGTGGAGCAAGAATGCAAGAAGGTATTTTGTCATTAATGCAAATGGCGAAGACATCAAATGCAGTTAGAGAACATAGTGAAAAAGGTCTATTATATATATCTTGTTTAACTAATCCTACTACAGGAGGGGTTACAGCAAGTTTTGCAAGTCTAGGAGATATTATTATAGCTGAGCCAAAAGCATTAATAGGTTTTGCAGGTCCGAGAGTTATTAAACAAACTATAAAACAAGATTTACCAGAAGGATTTCAAAGTTCTGAATTTTTAATGGAACATGGATTTATAGATACTATTGTAGAAAGAGATAAACTTAGGGAAGTTTTGAGTAAGATACTAAAAATTCACGGAATTGAGGATTAATATGATTAAAGAAATAGAAAAACAAATTAATGAATTAAATTCTCAAATGAATGAATTTATTAAAATAGATGATGAAAAATTAAAAGAAAAATTAAGTGAAGAAATTGTAATAAGAAGAAAAGATATTTTAAAAGAAGCTAGTAAAGACTTATCAGCTTATGACAGAGTTCATTTAGCAAGACATAAAAATAGACCAAAGTCTAAAGATTATATACAGTACTTATTTAACAATGTTATTGAATTTAAAGGGGATAGACTATTTAAAGATGATAAAAGTATTATTGGAGGTATAGCAACTTATCATGGCGTACCTATTACTTTTATCGGAACAAATAAAGGTAAAGATACTAAAGAAAATATAGAAATGAACTTTGGTATGGCTAGTCCTGAAGGTTATAGAAAAGCTATTAGATTGATGGAACAAGCAGATAAATTTAATAGACCAATAATAACTTTTATAGATACTCCAGGAGCATATCCAGGAATTGGTGCTGAAGAAAGAGGTCAAGGAGAAGCTATAGCTAGAGCAATTATGACAATGACATCTTTAAAGGTTCCAGTAATTTCTGTTATTACAGGAGAAGGTGGAAGTGGTGGAGCTTTAGCGCTTGGAGTAGGAAATAAAGTAATAATGATGGAAAATGCAATTTATTCTATTCTTTCACCGGAAGGATTTTCTTCAATATTATGGAAAGATAGTTCAAGAGCAGAAGAAGCAACAGAATATATGAAATTAACATCTCATGACCTATTGGAGATGAACATAGTAGATAGAGTTGTAAAAGAAGATATATGTTTTTGTGAAGAAGACTTTAAAGATAATTTCAATAGACTAGATTTAATTTTAAAAGATGAATTATCTAATTTATTAAAACATACTAAAAATGAACTTCAATCGGAAAGAGTAAAAAAATTTAGAGCTTACGGAGCATAAAATGGGATTAAAAATATTGAAAACATCTTCTTATTTACCAAGGAATGTAGTTACAAATAATGATTTTGAAAAGTATTTAGATACTTCAGATGAATGGATAAGCTCTAGAACTGGGATAAAGGAAAGAAGATTTGCAGTAGATGAAGATACTTCAGATTTAGTCTATAAATCAGTAGATAAATTAAATATAGAAGATAAAAGTAAAATAGATTTAATTTTGGTAGCAACATTTACATCAGATAAAGCTATGCCTACTATTTCTTCATCTATTCAAAAAAGGTTAGGACTTATGGAAGATATATTTGCTATAGATTTTAATATGGCATGTACTGGTTTTGTAGCAGGGTTAAAACTTTGCGAAAAGTATTTAGATACTGGAAGGCAAGCTATTTTAATAGGAGCTGACTTAATTTCAAAAACTTTAGACAAGAATGACAGGGGTACTGTAGTGTTATTTGGAGATGGAGCAGGGGCTACATTAATTGAAAAAAACAATAAACAACAGTATTTTGAAATAGGAACAAGAAGTAATGACGAATGTTTAAAGTTAAACGGAAGAAATATAAAAAATGAGAGCAGTTTTATATCTATGAATGGTAAAGAAGTATTTAGATTTGCAACAGAAGTTTTACCGGTTACTATAGAAAAATTACTTAAAGAAAAGAACATTACTATTGATGATATAGATTATGTTGTTTGTCATCAAGCTAATTATAGAATTCTAAATTATGTGGCAAAAAAAACTAAGATTCAGGTAGAAAAATTTTATATGAATTTGGATAAGTATGGAAATACTTCAGCTGCTAGTATACCTATAGTATTAGATGAGATGAATAGTAAGGGATTACTAAAACAAGGTCAAAGAATAATAACTATAGGATTTGGTGCTGGACTTAGTTGGGTTGGAACTATTTTAGAATGGTAAGGAGAATTAATGAATTTACAAAATATATTTGGAACTAAATATCCAATTATTCAAGGTGGAATGGCAAATATTGCAACAGGAGAATTTGCCGCAGCAGTATCAAATGCTGGCGGACTTGGTACTATTGGAACAGGTGGAATGAAAACTGAAGAGGAAGTTAGAAAAAATATAGAAGCTTGTAAAAATTTAACAGACAAACCATTTGCTGTAAATATAATGTTATTAAATCCAAATGCAGATGAAGTTGCAGAGCTTGTTATCGAATATAAAGTACCAATAGTAACTACAGGAGCAGGAAATCCAGCTAAGTATATTGACAAGTGGAAAGAAAATGGAATAAAGATTTTTCCAGTAGTTCCAACATCTTCACTTGCTATTAGAATGGAAAGACTTGGAGTAGACGGAGTAATAGCAGAAGGAACAGAAGCAGGTGGACATATTGGAGATATTTCAACAATGGCACTTGTTCCTCAAGTTTGCGATGCTGTAAATATTCCTGTAATTGCAGCAGGAGGAATAGCAGATGGTAGACAAATGTTGGCTGTAAAAGCTCTTGGAGCAGAAGGAGTTCAAATAGGGACATCGCTTTTAGTAGCTGAAGAATGTCCTATACATCAAAATTTCAAAGAAAAAGTAGCTAAGGCTAAAAGCACAAATATTGTAGTAACAGGTAGAATAGGTGGAATACCTGTAAGGTTAATAAAAAATAAAATGTCTAATGAATATATAAAGAAAGAAAAAGAGGGCTGGGAAAAAGAACAGTTAGAGATATTCACATTAGGTGGACTAAAAAAAGCTGTTATTGATGGTGATGTAGAAAATGGTTCACTAATGGCAGGCCAAGTAGTAGGACAAGTGAATGAAATTAGACCAGTAAAAGAAATTTTGGATGGTTTATATAATGGATATTTAAAGGAATTGGAGAAAATTAAATGTCTTTAAAAATAGGAAATAAGATACTTGAAATTCCAGTTATTCAAGGAGGAATGGGAGTTGGGGTATCTTTAGGAAGACTCGCGGGTTCTGTTGCTAGAGAAGGAGCTATGGGTACAATATCCATGGTGAATATTGGTTACAGAGAAGAAGATTTTTATAAAAATAAAATGGAAGCAAATATAAGAGCTTTTAATAAAGAGTTAAAAAAAGCTAGAGAAATATCAAAAGGTAAGGGGATAATAGCGACAAATATAATGGCTGCATTAACAGATTATAAAGATTTAGTAAAAGAAGCTGTTAAGGCAAAAGTAGATGCAGTAGTTGTTGGAGCTGGTCTTCCATTAAATTTACCAGAATTAGTAGAAACAAGAGATGTTTTAATAGCTCCAGTAATTTCAAGTGCTAGAGCATTGTCTGTTATAGTGAAAAATTGGACTAGAAAATACGATAGGGTACCAGATTTTGTCGTTTTAGAAGGAAAATATGCTGGAGGACATTTAGGTTTTTCTAAAGAAGATATATTTGACGAAAAAATAAATATAGAAAATTTAACAAGAGAAGTAGTTGATTATTTAAAAGGTTTAAAAGAGAAAATAGGATATAAAATTCCACTGTTTGTTGGTGGTTCATTTTATGATGGCAATGATTTAAATCTAGTTAGAGAATGGGGATCAGATGGAATTCAAATAGGAACAAGGTTTATTGCTACAGAAGAGGCAGATGTAAGTGAAGAATTTAAAAAAGTGATAGTAAGGTCTAAAAAAGAAGATATTACACTTTTGCATAGTCCAGTAGGAATGCCAGCAAGAGCAATAAGAACACCTCTTATAGAAAAAATCAAAAAAGGTAGAATTCCATCTAAAAGATGTATAAATTGTTTAAAACCTTGTGATCCAAAAACTACAGAATTTTGTATATCTGATGCATTGATAAGTTCTGCTAAAGGTGATGTGGAAAATGGTTTATTTTTCTCAGGAAGTTTGGCATATAAGATTAATGAAATTACTACTGTTGAAAAAATATTTAAAGAAATTAAATCACAGTGGAGGAATAAATGAAATTAGGATTTTTATATGGCGGACAGGGAAGCCAACAAGAAAAAATGGGATATGATTTATATGAAAAATTTAATGAAGTAAAAGATTTTTATGACAGTATAAATTTGGGCTTTGATGTAAAAGATTATTCCTTTAATAAAGATTTAAAAATCATTTCAGAAACAAAATACACTCAGCCTATAATGGTAGCTTTTCAAATTGCAGTAACCAAAATTTTAAAAGACAATGATATAGTACCAGAATATGTAGCAGGACTTAGTATAGGAGAGTATTCTGCACTTGTAGCAGCAAATGTTTTAGAACCTTTAGATGCTATTGAAATAGCTGAAAAAAGAGGGATTTCTATGGAACAAGCAGGTGAAGGAATAGATACAGGAATGGTTGCTATTATGGGATTAGATACTGAAATAATAGATAAGGTAGTAAAAGAGACTAGTGATGAAAAAGATAAAGTTGAAATAGCCAATCTTAATTGTCCTGGTCAAGTGGTGATTTCAGGAGAAGTAAAAAAAGTAGAAGAAGCTGTTGGGAAATTAAAAGAAGTAGGAGCAAGAAGAGCAATACCCTTAAATGTTTCTGGACCATTTCATACATCTTATATGGAGCCTGTATCTAAAGAATTACACAAGCTTTTTAAGAATTATGAATTTAAAGAAGAAGAAATACCAGTAGTTTATAATTTGCTTGGAAATGTAAAAACTGATGAGGATATTAAAGAAATAATGGAAAAACAGGTAAAATCATCTGTGAAGTTTCAAGAGTCTATTGAATATATGATTTCACAAGGAGTAGATACTTTTATAGAAATAGGTTTTGGAGATGTAATTAAAGGTTTTTTAAAAAAGATAGATAGAAAATTAAAAGTACATTCAGCAAATAGTATTGAGACCATTAACGCTTTAAAAGAGGAGTTAAATAATGGAAAGTAGAAAAGTTGCTCTTATAACAGGAGCTGGAAGAGGAATAGGAAGAACAATAGCTATAGAATTGTCAAAAAATAGATATGATGTAGCAATTAATTATAGGTCAAATGAAGAAGAGGCATTAGAAGTAAAAGCTATATGTGAAAAGAATGGTGCAAATGCTGAAATAATAAAGGCAGATGTTTCTAAGTTTGAAGAATGTGAAAAATTATTTAAAGAAGTCAAAGAAAAATTTTCAAAAATAGATTTATTAGTCAATAACGCGGGAATTACAAAAGATAATCTTATTATTAGAATGACTCCAGAAGATTTTCAAGATGTAATAGATGCAAATTTAAATTCTGTATTTTATTGTATGAAACTAGCTTCTAGGTTAATGATGAAGCAAAGAAGTGGTAAAATAATAAGTATTTCAAGTGTAGTTGGTCTTCATGGAAACCCAGGACAAACCAACTATTCTGCAAGTAAAGCGGGAATAATTGGAATGACAAAAACTTTGGCAAAAGAACTGGCTTCAAGAAATATTACAGTAAATGCAATAGCTCCAGGTTTTATAGAAACTAGTATGACACAAAAATTATCAGAGGATATTGTTAATACAATGTTATCAAATATTCCACTTGGTAAATTTGGTAAACCAGAGGATATAGCAGATACTGTTGTATTTTTAAGTTCAGAAAAAGCAAATTATATTACTGGACAAGTCATATCTGTAGATGGAGGTATGAGTATATAATGAGAAGAGTAGTAGTTACTGGGATGGGAGCGGTGTCTCCTATAGGAAATACGCTAAAAGATATCTATAAAAACTTACAAGAAGGATATTGCGCTGTTGATGAAATAACTAAATATGATACGTCTGATATGAGAATGAAATTTGCTTGCGAAGTAAAAGATTTTAATCCAGAAGAATTTTTAGATAAAAAATCTATAAAAAGAATGGATTTAGTAAATCAGTTTGGAATAGTAGCAGCACATAAAGCTTTAAAAGATAGTGGAATAGAACTAGATAAATTAGAAAATTTAGATAGATGTGGAGTAATAGTATCATCTGGAATAGGTGGACTTATAACTATTCAAAAAGAAACTATCAAAGGAAACAAAAGAGGATATGATAGAATATCTCCTTTCTTTATTACTGGTGGAATAACTAATATGACAGCTGCATTAATAGCTATAGAATTAGGGTTTCATGGATATTGCACTTGCCCTGTTACAGCGTGTGCTGGTGGAACAAATGCAATAGGTGATGCTTTTAGAAGTATAAGAGATGGGTATCAAGATATGATTTTTACTGGTGGATCAGAAGCTAGTATAACAGAAGTTGGTATTGGTGGTTTTACATCGATGAAGGCATTATCAGAAGGAGAAACTAAAGATAGGGCTTCTATACCATTTGATAAAGAACGTTCAGGTTTTGTAATGGGAGAAGGAGCGGGTATATTAGTTTTAGAAGAATTAGAACATGCTAAAAAACGTGGAGCAAAAATTTATGGAGAAATAGTTGGGTATGGTGCAACTTGCGATGCTAATCATATAACAGCACCCGATAGTGAAGGAAGATTTGCAGGTAAAGCAATGAAAAATGCAATAGATGATGCAAATATAAATCCGGAAAATATAAATTATATAAATGCACATGGTACATCTACACCATTAAATGACCAATATGAAACATTGGCAGTTAAAAATGTATTTGGAAATCATGCATATAATTTAAAAATATCTTCTACCAAATCTATGACAGGACATTTACTTGGTGCTTCTGGGGCAGTAGAGGCTATTATATCTATACTATCCTTAAAGAATGGTTATATACCACCAACAGTAAATTATAAAGTTCAGGATGAAAATTGTGATTTAAATATAGTTCCAAATAATGGAGTTTATGAAAATATAGAGTATGCTATGAGTAATTCATTAGGATTTGGTGGTCATAATGCTTCAATAGTCATTAGAAAGTGGGATAAACAATGAAATATAACTCAAATGAAATAGAACAAATAATACCACATCGTTATCCATTTCTTTTGGTGGATAGAATAGTAGATGGAGAAGAAGGACAGTGGGCAAAAGGAATTAAATGTGTTACTTCAAATGAGCCATTTTTCCAAGGCCACTTTCCAGAATATAAAGTAATGCCAGGTGTACTAATAATAGAAGCGTTGGCACAAGTAGGAGCAGTAGCACTTCTTTCATTAGAGGAATTCAAAGGTAAAATTGCTTTATTTGGTGGAATAAAAAATGCTAAATTTAAAAAACAGATAACACCAGGAGATGTATTAGAGTTAGAATGTAGACTTACAAAGAGAAGAGGAAATGTAGGTTTTGGAGAGGCTATTGCAAAAGTAGATGGAGAAACTGCGGTAGTTGCAGATTTGACCTTTTTTATTTCAGATAAATAATTGATAAAAGTTTAATTATTTGATAAACTAACTTTAGTTTATAAGTAGAGGGAGAAATATGATAGAAAAGTTATTTGATGAAGTATATGAAAAATTTAAATTGAACTTTTATAAAAATATTTTTAAAAGTTTTGAAAATAGAGAAGCAACTTTGACAGCTACCGAAACTTTTTGCGTTGAAGTTATTAATGCATTGGGAAGACCAACTATTAGTGAGCTAACAGAGTTTTTAGAGATATCTCAACCAAATACTGCATATAAAGTTGCTAGTCTGGTAAAAAAGGGATATGTTAATAAAGTTCAATCTCAAGAAGACAAAAGAGAATTTTATCTTGAACTAACGGATAGATTTAGAAAATATCAAGATATTAAAAATGAGTATATTAAGGTAGTAATTGATAGAATGAAAAATGGATTACCTGAAGAAGATTTAAAGAAATTTGAAGAAATTTTGTATAAAATAAGTAACGAATATATGCCAGAAGTAACAAGTAGTGAAGAATAAAAGACATTGGAATTAGCCAATGTCTTTTTTATTAATTTCAATATCTCTATTTAAATTTTTAATATCAGAATGTATAAAAAATGCAGTTAATAAAAATGATAAAAAGTCAGATACAGGATAAGCTAACCATACACCAAAAAGTCCAAAAAACTTAGGTAAAATTAAAAGAACTGGTAAAAGCACTATCAATTGTCGGGATAAAGATAAAATTATACCTATAAGAGGCTTTCCAGTAGATTGAAAGTAGTTTGAACTTAGTATTTGAAATCCTAAAATAGGTAAAACTAGCGAACTGATTCTCAAACCCTCTACGGTTGTGGGCATAATAGTATTCATATCACTAGAGTTTGTTACAAATAATTTTATTAAAAACTCAGGAGCTAACATAATTACAGAATAACAAATAGTTATGTAAATGGTAGCTACAATTATAGCGTATTTTAATGTTTTCTTTACTCTATCATAATTTTCAGCTCCATAGTTAAAACCAAGAATTGGTTGAGAGCCTTGATTAATACCGAAGACAGGCATAAAAGCAATAGTACTTATACTTTGGACTATTCCCATTGCAGAAATTGCATTATCATCACCAAATTTAACTAATTGAAGATTAAAGATTGTAATAACAAGACTTGCAGCTAATTGCATACCGAAAGGAGCTAAGCCTAAACTTATAATTTCTCTAACAGTTTCAAATTTTAATTTTATATTTTCTTTTGTAATTCTAAGTGAAGATTTTTTTGTGAAGAAAAATAACATTACCCAAGAAAAAGATAATAATTGACCTATTATTGTAGCTAGAGCAGCACCTTTGACACCCCAATTAAAAACTATTACAAAAAAATAATCTAAAATAATATTTGTTACAGCTCCGATAACCATCGTACCCATAGCTACAGTTGGACTTCCTTCACCTCTTATAAAGTAATTTAATCCAAATCCCATCATTTGAAAAGGTATTCCAAGAGATATTATTTTCATATAATCTGTTGCGTAAGGCATTAAAACCTTGGTACCACCTAGTAGGAATAAAATATCTTTTAGGAAAAAATAAACAATAAAAGCTAGGGTTAAGGATATAGCAATAAGTAATATAAATGAATTTCCTAAAATTTTTTCTGCTTCTTTTTTTCTTTTTTGTCCTAGTCTTATAGAGGATAGTGAATTGCCTCCCATACCTATTAGCATTGCAAAAGCCATTATTATTAGTGATAAGGGGTAAGTTAAATGAACACCTCCTATTGCTAGAGAGCTTACTTGACCCAGAAAAATTTTATCCACAACATTGTAAAGTGCATTTACAAGCATACCAATAATAGCTGGTATAGAAAACTTTAGAAGTAATTTCTTTATGGATTCTGTTCCTAAAAATTGATTTTTATTTTCAACATCTACACTCATATATAAATCTCCTTGATAAAAACTATAATTATAGTATATCACTATATTATTCGATATGTTAACAAAAATAAGGGGTATAAACATATGAAAAGGAGGTATAATCATGAAAGATAGAATTGAAGAAAAATTACTTTTAGAAACAGCTGATGAGTTTGCATATAGAACAGTGACACAAATTTTAGAAGAAAACAAAATACCATATTTTACCAGAGATGACGAGTCTGGTGGTTATATGAAGATAATAAGTGGGTTTTCTTTATATAATAGGAAAGTTTTTGTAGCAAAAGAAGATTATGAAAAGGCATATGAATTAACAAAAGAATTTATAGAAGGTATAACTATGAATAATGATAAGTAGCAATATAATCTAAAATTTTATTGGCAAAGGAAAGACTGTCATTAGAATAAATAATTTAATACAAAGATAGATATTTTAATTTTTATTTGATTAATCTTTAATGATATATTAAAAGATAGGTATTTTAATACCTATCTTTTAATATATCATTATTTAACAACAACTCTCTGATATATTTTTTTACCCTTTTTAATAATAATTTCATTATTATTAAAATCATCTAAAGTTATTATTTTTCTAAAATCATTAACTACTTTACCATTTATAGAAATTCCATTTTGTTGAACTAACCTTCTTCCTTCTCCATTGGATTTTGTTAATTCTAATTGAGTAAGAAGATTTAAAATGCCAATGCCATTAGTGAAGTCGGATTTTGCCATTTCAGCAGTAGGCATATTTTCATCTATAGTATTTTGTGAAAATAATGCTCTTGAAGTTTCTAAAGCTTGAGTTGCTTTTTCTTCACCATGTATAAGTTTAGTTATTTCAAAAGCTAAAATTTCTTTTCCTTTGTTAATTTCAGCTCCTTCTAAAGCTCCTAGTTTTTTACACTCATCTATAGGTAGGAACGTCAACATTAGCAAGAACTTTTCTACATCTCTGTCGTCAATATTTCTCATATATTGGAATAGTTCATACGGGGAAGTCTTATCTTCATCTAACCATACTGCTCCTTTCATAGATTTACCCATTTTAACACCATCAGCAGTTGTAAGTAGCTTAAAAGTCATAGCATATACTTTATCATGTTCTAATTTTCTCACTAAATCGTATCCACCCAAGATATTAGACCATTGGTCAGAACCACCCATTTGCATTTTAATGCCATGTTTTCTGTACAATACTAAGTAATCATAAGATTGCATTAACATATAACTGAATTCAAAGAAAGTTAATCCATCATGTAGTCTGTTTTTGTAAGAGTCCAATGTAAGCATTTGGTTAACTGAAAAATGTACTCCAATTTCTCTCATAAAATCTAAAAAATTTAAATCTAGTAACCAGTCAGCATTATTTTCAATAATGGCTTTATCATCTTCGAAATCTAAAAATCTTCCTAGTTGTTTAGCAAAACAATCTGCATTATGAGCAATGGTTTCTTTAGTCATTACCATTCTCATATCAGAACGTCCAGAAGGATCTCCAATCATTGTAGTTCCTCCACCAAGTAATGCAATAGGTACATGCCCATGTCTTTGCATTCTTATCATTACCATTATTTGTATAAAGTGGCCTATAGTAAGACTATCTGCAGTTGCATCAAAACCGATATAAAATTTAATAGACTCTTTTTTCAAAAGTTCTCTTAATTCTTCTTCATAAGTTGCTTGTTCAAAATATCCTCTTTCAACCAGCTCATCAAAAACATTATCATGTTCTAATTTGTAATTAATCATAAATAACCTCCTAAAAATAAAAAATCTTCCAGCTGAAAGGACGATTAAACGTGGTACCACCTTTCTTCACTAGAAGTCTTATTGTTAAGTAAAGCACTTAACAGCTTTGACAAAAAATGTTGTAATTCCCATAAAAACACTACTAATTAAGGTACTGATCATTTTATAAGTCATATTATATTATAGCTATCACTATAATATAATTTATTAAAATAGTCAAATTCTAGAAAGTACCCATATAAAAATTATATGGATAGCACACAATTGTTTAATATTATGTAATTACACAATAATTATACTGAAATATAATTAAAATCAATACAAATTTATACACATAATGGTTTGATAGTATATTTATTGTAATAATATATTTGATAAAAAATATTGAAGAATATAATAATGAACTATTTGAAAATAAGCAAGAAGGTTTAGCAGATCATTTTTTAGAAGATGGCATTGAGTTTTCATTAGAGGAATAAGGAATAAAGGAAGGAATCTTTGGAAGTATAAATATTCCAAAGATAAAAATAACATTACCTTTATATTTTAGACATTCTAAAAGTGTATTAATGAAGGGTGCTAGAATAATGAGCAGAACTTCAGTACCAATTGGAGGAGAAAACACTAATTCAGTAATAGCAGCCCACAGAGGCTATAAAACTCAAAAGATGTTCAAGTATATTGAAGGCTTGCAATAGCAGATTCTATAGATATAACTAATCCATGGTGTACATTAAATTATATGGTAGTTGGAATAGAAACAATATTGCCAAATGAAATAGATAAAGTAAAAATTAGGGAAGGCAAAGATATGATAATGCTAGTGACTTGCCATCCATATACAGTAAATACTCACAGGTATGTAGTAATAGCTGAAAGAAAAGAAGAAGTAACTCAAGATAGCATTAAAGACTTTGAAAAAACAGATATTATAAATAGCTCAAATGACAAAATTAATACAGAAAATATATTAAAATATACTGGATTAGTTTTAGCTATCATAATAATTTTTAGTTTAAGTTTTAAAATAAAAAAAAGATTGTCAAAAAGATGAAACTATGTTACGATTAAGTGTAATAAAATAATTGTTAAACAAATTATCAATTTTTAAATATATAACAAATGAAATGGTGAATAATATGAAGACTATAAATTTAACAGCTAACAACCTTTATTTTTACTTTTACTTTACTAACTTTTTTAGTAAGGTCTTTTTGAGGTTAGCTGCAAAGTAAAAGTTTTATAGATTAGACATTAGTATAAATTCATCTATTAAAAACTACGCAGATTAACTTCTGCGTAGTTTTTTTATTAAATTAGGAAGTTATTTTAAATAATTATATACATATTAAAATTTAGGAGGATGTTATGATAGTAAAATTAAAAAGTGATTTAAAAGATATCAAAACGAAAGAGTTGATTAGCTGGCTAAAAAATAAAGGACTTGAGATACACCCATCTGAAGGGAAAACATATTCTGTATTGGGACTTGTAGGAGATACAGCTATAATAGATATAAATACTGTAAAAGCATTCGATATAGTTGATTCTGTAACTAGAATTCAAGAACCATATAAATCAGCAAATAGAAAATTTCATCCTCAAGATACAGTAGTGAATGTTAGTGGAGTAAAAATAGGAGGAGGAAATTTTGCAGTAATGGCAGGCCCTTGTTCAGTAGAATCGGAGGAACAAGTTATAGAAATAGCAAAAGCAGTTAAAGCCTCAGGAGCAAATTTACTTAGAGGTGGAGCATTTAAGCCTAGGACATCGCCTTATTCATTTCAAGGAATGGGAGATGAGGGAATAAAAATATTACTGAAGGCGAAAGAGGTTACAGGACTTCCAATAGTAAGTGAAATAATGTCAGTAACTCAGTTAGAATTTTTTGAGGATGTAGATATGCTTCAAGTAGGAGCAAGAAATATGCAAAATTTTGATTTATTAAAAGAACTTGGTAAATTAGATAAGCCAATTTTATTAAAAAGAGGTCTTGCTGCAACATATGAAGAATGGTTGATGAGTGCAGAATATATAATGGCAGGCGGAAATAAAAATGTAATTCTTTGTGAAAGAGGAATAAGAACATTTGAAACAGGAGTAAGAAATGTGCTAGATATAACAGCAGTTCCGTATCTAAAAGAAAGAACTCATTTACCTGTAATAATAGATCCATCTCATGCAGCAGGAATGTGGGAGATGGTAGAGCCTCTTTCAAAAGCGGCAGTAGCTATAGGTACTGATGGACTTATGATAGAAGTGCATAATGATCCAGAAAAAGCATTATGTGATGGGCCACAATCTTTAAAACCAGAAAAGTTTGAAAAATTAATGAATGAAATAAGTAAAATTAGAACAGTTATTATATAATAATATTAATAATCATATTTAATAAATAAAGGAGCAGATAAATGATAGTAAAATTAAAAAGAGGTATAGAAGATAAAAATGCAAAAGAGCTAATTAAATGGCTAGAGGCTCAAGGATTAGAAGTACAACCAACTATTGGGAAAACTTATACAATTTTAGGATTAGTAGGAGATACAGCATCAATAGCTATGAATTCAGTAAAAGCTTTTGAAGTTGTAGACACGGTAACTAGAATTCAAGAGCCTTATAAGTCAGCAAATAAAAAATTTCATCCAGCACCATCAGTTGTAGAAGTTGGTGGCGTAAAAATAGGGGGAGGAAATTTTGCAGTAATGGCAGGACCCTGTTCGGTAGAGTCTAAGGAACAAGTTATAGAAATAGCAAAAGCAGTTAAAGCTTCAGGAGCAAATTTACTTAGAGGTGGAGCTTTTAAACCTAGAACGTCACCTTATTCTTTTCAAGGTATGGGGACTGAAGGTATAGAAATATTATTGGAAGCTAAAAAGGTAACAGGACTTCCAATAGTAAGTGAAATAATGGATATAGATGATTTACCATTCTTTGAAGAAGTGGATATGCTTCAAGTAGGTGCAAGAAATATGCAGAATTTTGCCATGTTGAAAAAACTTGGGAGAATAGACAAACCAATTCTTTTAAAAAGAGGCCTTTCAGCAACATATGAAGAATGGATAATGAGTGCAGAATATATAATGGCTGGTGGAAATAAAAATGTAATTCTTTGTGAGAGAGGAATAAGAACATTTGAACCAGGAATAAGAAATGTATTAGATATAACAGCTGTTCCTTATTTAAGAGAAAAAACTCATTTGCCTGTAATAATAGATCCATCTCATGCAGCAGGAATGTGGGAGATGGTAGAACCTCTTTCAATTGCAGCTACAGCAATAGGGGCAGATGGACTTTTAATAGAAGTACACAATGATCCAGAAAAAGCATTATGTGATGGTTCACAATCATTAAAACCAAGTAAATTTGATAAATTAATGAAAGAAATTTCTTTAGTTAGAAATACAGTGAAAGAAATAGGAGAAATGAACGGTGATTAATATTGTTAAAGTTCCTATAAAAACATCTGTCGATTATGATGTAATTATAGGAAGAAATATTTTAGATATAATACCAAAAAGAATTACAGAGTTAAAAAATAAATGTTCTGTAGTAATAATAACAGATGACAGAGTAGATAGTTTATATGGTAAGAAAGTATCTGAATCTTTAACAAAAAATAATATTAAAAATTATAAATTTGTATTTAAAAATGGAGAAAAATCTAAAAATATAAATACTTTAAGTCATATTTTAGAATTTCTAGCAGAAAATACAATAAATAGAAATGATTTGATAGTAGCTTTAGGAGGAGGAGTAGTAGGGGATATAGCGGGATTTGCAGCAGCAATATACCTAAGAGGAATAGATTATTTACAAATCCCAACAACATTTTTAGCGGCAATTGACTCATCAGTAGGAGGGAAAACAGCCATAGATTTAGAAGCTGGAAAAAATTTAGCAGGAGCTTTTAAACAACCAATAGAAGTCCTATGCGATGTTGAAACATTCAAAACATTAGAAGATAATATTTTTGATGATGGAGTAGCAGAAGCAATAAAATATGGAGTATTATTTGACGAAGAATTATTTTATAGATTTCTAAATGGGAAAGTAGACTCAAAAAGTGAAGATATTATAGATATAGTAAAAAAATGTGTAGAGCATAAAAGAGATGTTGTAATTGGTGATGAGTTTGACACAGGCAAGAGACAATTACTTAATTTAGGACATACAATAGGGCATGCAATAGAAAAGTGTAGTGATTATAAAATAACTCATGGACACGCGATAGCAGCAGGAATGGCTATTATTGCTAGAGCAACAGAATTAAAGAAAATAAATGATGAAAAAATTGTCAATAAGATAGAAAAAGCATTAATTAAAAACAATTTACCAATAGATTCAAGTTATTCTATTGATGAATTATTTGAAAAAACAACAAGAGACAAAAAAGTTTTAGGCAGTAAAATAAATTTAATAATTCCTAAAAAAATAGGAGAATGTGAATTATATAATGTAAATGTAGATGAAGTAAGAGAATTTATAGAGCTGGGAAAAGGAGAATAAAATGGATATTTCAATAGAACCAAAAAGTTTAACAGGTGAGATAGACGCGATTTCTTCTAAATCCCACGGACATAGAATATTAATTTGTGCAGCACTTGCAGATAAACCTACTAAAATTATTTTAGAGAAATCTTCCATAGACATAGATACCACCATATCTTGTCTAGAAGAGTTGGGAGCTAAAATAGAAAGAAATGGAATAAATATCACAGTTAATCCAGTAAAAAAATTAAAAAAAGTGCCGAATTTAAACTGTATGGAAAGTGGTTCTACTTTTAGATTTATGGTTCCAGTATCAGCTGCTTTATATAAAGAAGTTTCTTTTACCGGAGAGGGAAGACTTCCAGAAAGACCGATGACAGAATTAATGGAAGCTATGGAAAAACATGGAACAGAGTTTACAAAAGAAAAATTACCATTTATTGTAAAAAATAGCTTTTCAGGAGGAGTGTTTGAACTTCCTGGTGATGTTAGTTCACAGTATATATCAGGTCTTTTATTAGCAGCGCCTTTATTGGATGAAGATGTGGAAATAAAATTAACTACAAAATTGGAATCTAAGAATTATGTTGAGATGACAATTGATGCAATGAAACAATTTGGAGTAGAAGTTAATAGGTTAGGAAATGGATTTTTAGTTAAAAAGGGTCAAAAGTACACTTCTAGTGAAAATATAACAATAGAAGGAGACTGGTCTAATGCAGCATTTTTTTTAGCGGCAGGAGCTATAGGAAAAGAAATTAAGGTGAGAAAACTTAATATGAATTCTAGTCAGGGAGATAAAGAAATAGTAAATATACTTAAAAACTTTGGTGCAAATGTTGAAGTTGGAGATAGTTATGTAAAAGTAAGTCCAGGAAAGTTAAAAGGAATTACTTTAGATATTTCAGAAGTTCCAGACTCTTTACCGATACTTTCAGTTGTAGCATCTTGTGCAAAAGGAGAAACTAACTTTATAAATGCAAGAAGATTAAGGTTGAAAGAAAGTGATAGGCTTGTTACTTCTAGAACGATGCTTGAAAATTTAGGTGGGAAAGCAATAGAAGAAGAAGAGAGTTTAACAGTTATTGGAGTAGGTGATTTAAATGGTGGAATTACAGAATCCTTTAACGATCATAGACTTGCAATGGCATCTACCATTGCTTCAATAATTTCTAAGAATAAAGTGTTAATAAAAGATGCAGAGGCTGTAAATAAATCTTATCCAAAGTTTTATGAAGACTTTGAAATTTTAGGAGGACAAGTAAATGTCATCTAATTTTGGAAATAAAATAAAAGTATCTATATTTGGAGAATCTCATGGAAGTGCAATAGGATGTGTTGTGGATGGTTTTCCAGCAGGAGAAAAAGTAGATACAGAAAAATTAGAGAAGTTTATGGATAGAAGAGCGCCTGCAAAGAATAAGTTTGGGACAAAAAGAAATGAAAAAGATAAAGTTGAATTTATGTCTGGAATAGTAGATGGAATTTTAACTGGAAGTCCATTAACAGGAGTAATTTTTAATAGGGATCATCGTTCAAAAGACTATAAAAATTTAGAATTAGTGCCAAGACCATCTCATGCAGATTTTACAGCATATGTTAAATACAAAGGATTTGCAGATATGAGAGGTGGAGGACACTTTTCAGGAAGACTTACAGCTCCAATATGTATGGTTGGAGGTATAGCTAAGCAAATTTTAGAAAGAAAAAATATTCATATAGGTTCACATTTATTTTCAATAGGTGATTTAGAAGATGATTCTTATAATACAGTTAATTTGTCAAAGAAAGAACTTGAACTTGCTTCAACATCAGAATTTCCAGTAATAAATAATGAAGTATCTAAAAAAATGCAAAAATTATTAGATGATATTAGGATGGAGGAAGATTCTATAGGTGGAATAATTCAAACAGGAGTGTTAGGACTTCCAATAGGTCTTGGAAATCCTATGTTTGACGGAATTGAAAATAAATTAGCAAAAGTATTATTTGGGATACCTGGAGTAAAAGGTGTAGAATTTGGAAGTGGATTTGAAGGAACAAAATTAAAAGGATCAGAGCACAATGATGGTTTTGATTTAATTGAAGGAAAAATTGTTACAAAAACAAATAACAATGGTGGTATTATAGGTGGAATTTCAAATGGAATGCCAGTATTGTTTAAAGTTGCAATGAAACCTACTCCGTCAATCTCTAAAGAGCAAAATTCTATAAATTTAAATACAAATGAAAGAGAAAAACTAGTTATAAAAGGAAGACATGACCCTTGCATAGCTATTAGAGCTGTTCCTGTAATAGAGGCGATTGCAGCAACAGTAGTATTAGATTTAATGATGGAGGAAGGTTATATATAATGAAAGAACCAATAGGATATGGACTTTTAGGAGCACATTTATCTTATAGCTTTTCTCCTGAAATACATAAACAATTTGCAGACTATAAATATGAACTTTTTGAAAAAGAAGAGTCAGAAATTGAAGAATTCTTAAAAGATAGAAACTTGAAAGCTATTAATATAACAATTCCATATAAGAAGACTGTAATGAAATATTGTCATCATATTTCTGATATTGCAAAAAGAATAGACGCTATAAATGTAATAAAGTTTGAGAATGGAAAACTTTATGCAGATAATACTGATTATTATGGTGTTAAATATATGTTGAAAAAAGGAAATATTGATGTTTTTGGTAAAAGAGTTGCAATATTAGGAGATGGAGCAACATCTCAAACAGTAAAAGTTGTACTTGAAGATTTAGGAGCAAGTGAAATATTAAATATTTCTAGAAAAGGAAATATTAAATTTGATGAACTTTGTAAATATGATTTTGTTGAGGTAATTATAAATTGTACACCAGTGGGAATGTATCCAGGAAAAGCTATTTCTTTAGTAGATTTAAAAGAATTTAAAAAACTAGAAGCTATAGCAGATGTAGTTTATAATCCCTCAAGAACAGCTTTTATTCTTCAAGGAGAGGAATTAGGAATAAATACTATTAATGGTTTACCAATGCTAGTTGGTCAAGCAAAAAAAGCTGTAGAAATATTTTTAAATAAAGAAATTAATGAAGATAAATTGGACGAAGTTTACAAAAAAATTTATAAAAATACTCAAAATATAATTTTAATAGGAATGCCAGGTTCTGGGAAAAGTAGTATTGGAGAAAAAATATCTATAAAATTAAATAGAAAGTTTATAGACATAGATAAGGAAATAGAGAGAGAAACAAAGATGACTATACCAGAAATTTTTCAAATAAATGGAGAAACTGGTTTTAGAAGAATAGAGAAAGAATTAACTGAAAATTTTTCAAAAGAAACAGGAGTAGTTATATCTACAGGAGGAGGAGTTGTACTAGATAAGGAAAACTATTATTCTCTTAAGCAAAATGGATATATAGTGTTAATAGATAGAGATTTAAGAAAACTTTCAACAAAAGGAAGACCATTATCTCAAGGGGGACTAAATAAACTAAAACAAATAAAAGAAGAGCGTAAGAAAAAATATGAAGAATTTAGTGATATTAAGATAAAAAACATATATCTTCCCAAAACAGTAGATGATATATTGGAGGCATTTGATGAGAATTCTTGTAATTAATGGACCTAATATTAACATGTTGGGAATAAGAGAGCCTGAAATTTATGGTAAAGAAACATATAATGATTTAATTGAACTAATAAAAGGAAAAGCAAAGAGTATGGAAATAGAAGTTGAAATTTACCAATCTAATCATGAAGGTGATTTAGTAGACAAAATTCAATGTTCATATAATAAAGTTGATGGCATAGTAATAAATCCAGCAGCTTATACACATACTTCAGTAGCTCTTTTAGATGTAGTAAAAGCGGTAGGTATTCCAACAGTAGAAGTCCATATATCTAATCCTGATACAAGAGAAGAATTTAGGAAGATATCATATATTGGAAAAGCTTGTATTCAAACAATAAAGGGTAGAGGATTTAAAGGATATATTGATGCAATTGAATATTTAGTTAAACATCATAATTAGTATTATGGTGTTTTTTTTGTTTATAATAAAATTTAATAAAAATTTAAGAAAAGTATTATATAATTTAATATGAATTTTAGAATATTCAAAATAAATCTACTAATGTTAAATTATTGTAATAAAAATGTAATATTTTTGACACAAAATCACATCTATTATGGTGTAATATAGTATATAGGTGATAGAATGGAAGATATAATATTTATGATTAAGACTTTAATTGATGAAGGAAGTAGTTTGAGTGTTAATTCTATTCCTAAAAGTGAAGAAGAACGTGAAAAATTACTGAGAGCTTTAATGAATGTGAGAGAACCTCAAAAGATATCAAAAAAATTTTTGTCCATTCAAGATAAATATCTTAAAAATAAAATTCTTGAAAAAGGAATAGTAGATATTGATAGTTTAACATCCTTAGAAAAAATAGCATCTTTGGATATTGAAAATGCAAATAAAATGTATTTATGGAAAGGTGATATTACAAGTATTAAAGCTGATGCTATAGTAAATGCAGCTAACAAAAAACTACTTGGTTGTAGACTACCTTTACATTACTGCATAGATAATGCAATACATACATTTGCAGGTGTTCAACTTAGAAATGAGTGTTATGATATAATGTTAAGCCAAGGATTTGATGAACCTACTGGCAAGGCGAAAATTACAAAAGGATATAATTTACCTAGTAAGTATGTAATACATACAGTAGGGCCTATAGTAGATGCGAAAGTAGAAGATAAAGACAAGAAACTACTTAGTTCATGTTACTATGAATCATTAAAGATAGCAGAAAAAAATATGTTGGAATCTATAGTATTTTGCTCGATATCTACAGGTGAATTTAAATTTCCTAAAGATTTAGCAGCGAGAATAGCTATAGGAACAGTAAATGATTTTTTAAATAGGTCAAAGTATATAAAAAAAGTAATTTTTAATGTTTTTAGCAACGAAGATTATTACAACTATACAAATATAATTAGGATGGGAATTAATGAAAAAAAATAGTATACTAGTAAATGTGATTTTTTATTTAGCATTGATATTTGTTGTGATAAAAACACTAAGTTCACTATTTGTTAACATAGAAGTTATTTCCAATTTTAAAATAATAATATATATTCTGTTAGTATCTGTATATTTACTGTTAGGATATATGTATTATAAAAAATATATCAAAAAATAAAAATAAAAATTTTAAATACGTTTAAGGAGAGGTTATGAAAAAAATTAGTAATATATTAACGGGGATTTTATTTGGCTTGTCGTCTTTAATAATAATGGCAACAATTTATATTTCTATGAACTATAAAAGACAAGGGCTAAAAGAGATAATGTATCACTTAAATAAAGGTGTTGAAACAGCTGAACCAACTGTTGTTATAGAAGGTATTAAGACTTGTATAATTCCATTTATAATTTTGACACTATTATTATTATTACCTATACACATACTAAAGAAAAAGAAAAAAGTTTCTGAAAAGAAATTACACAGAATAAAAATAGGTTATGCTATGGTGTTAATGGTATTTTCTTTTTCAGTATCATTTGTTATGTTAAATGGCGATGAATATGTAAAGGCTGTTTTTGTAGAATCTAAGATGATAGAGGAAAACTATGTAGATGCTAGTAAAGTAGATATTAAGTTTCCAGATAAAAAGCAAAATTTAATTATTATATATTCAGAGTCTATGGAAAATGCTGTTTTAAGTAAGGAAGCAGGCGGTGGTTGGAATTATACTATAATGCCTGAACTTGAAGAATATGCTAAAAATAACACTAACTTTTCAGATACAGATAAAGTTGGTGGATTTAAACAATTGGATGGTACATCTTGGACAGTAGCAGGAATGACAGCTTCTCAAACAGGACTTCCAATAAAAGGATTTGCTAATAATGACTATAAGTCAGAAAAATTCTTAGAAGGAGCTTATGGATTAGGAGATATTCTTCAAAAAGAAGGATATAATATGGAAGTTATTATGGGGTCAGAAGCTGAGTTTGGTGGAAAAAAACAATTATATCAAAGACATGGAAATTATAAGATTTTTGATTTTAATTACGCTTGTAATACTGGACGTTATAACAGGGAAGATAAAGTTTGGTGGGGATATGATGATTCACATTTATTCCAGTGGTCTAAAGAAGAAGCTTTAAAATTGGCTCAAGAAGATAAACCATTTAATTTAGTAATAGAAACAGTAAATACACACTATAGAGATGGTTACTTGGAAGAAGGAGCACCTTTAAAATATGATACACAATATGAGAATGTGTATTCACATTCATCTAGTCAAATAGGTGATTTTATAGAATGGGCAAAACAACAAGACTTTTATGAAGATACTACTATAGTTGTAATAGGTGATCACTTAGGAATGCAAGATAATTTCTATACAAATAACATGGTAGAGAACTATGAAAGAACAGTTTACAATACTATAATAAATCCAAGAATAGAAGCTAAAAATAATAAAAATAGAAATTTTTCAACATTTGATATGGCTCCAACAATATTAGCTAGTATTGGAGCAGAAATAGAAGGTAATAAATTAGGTTTAGGAGTTAACTTATATTCTGGAGAAAAAACATTATTAGAAAAATATGGGTTTGATTATATAGATGAAGAGCTTAAGAAAAACTCAACTTTCTATAATGAAAAAATACTACAGGAAGATTATGATGAAGCGCTAGGAAGTCCTGTAAAGAAAAAATAATAAACCAATAAAGAAAAAGATCTTACTAGTTAAGTAAGATCTTTTTCTTTATTGGTAAAATTTATATTTATTACTTTTCCTTAGGTTTAATCATATCATAAGGATTTAAAATAGTATTTAATTTATCCTCTGACATTATGTTAAATTCAGCTACAATATCCTTAATGGTTTTACCAGATTTCAAAGCTTTTTTAGCTATCATAGCAGATTTTTGATATCCAATATAAGGATTTATTGCAGTTATTAATCCTATTGAATTATCTACATGTCTCTTACAATTTTCTTTGTTAGCTTCTAAATCGATTATTGCATTATCTGTAAATGTTTTTATTCCATTAGTTAAAGTTTCAATAGATTCAAATAGATTATAAAATATTATAGGCTCAAATGCATTTAATTCTAATTGTCCACCTTCACAGGCCATAGTAATAGTAGTATCATTACCTATAACGTTAAAGGCTATTTGATTTATAACTTCAGGAATAACAGGATTTATCTTACCAGGCATTATTGAAGAACCATTTTGTTTAGCAGGTAAATTTATTTCAGATAGTCCTGCTCTAGGTCCAGAGTTCATTAATCTTAAGTCATTTGCAATTTTAGATAAACTTACAGCTAATGCTTTTAAATATCCAGATACTATTGTAAACCCATCTAAATTTTGAGTTCCGTCTATTAAATTTAATGATTGTTTTAAATTTAAATTAGTTATTTTATCTAGATTTGGAACTATCATTGCTATATATTCTGGACTAGCATTTATACCTGTACCTATAGCGGTAGCACCCATATTAACATGCTCTAATTCTTCTATCGCTAAGTCGATTCTTTTAATATCTCTTTTTATAGCTTCACTGTATGCTTTAAATTCTTGACCTAAAGTAATAGGAACAGCATCTTCAAGTTGAGTTCTTCCCATTTTAATAACATCATTAAACTCAACAGATTTTTTTACTAACTCAGAATATAGTCTTTTAACCTCTACTTTAAGTCCTTGTAACAATCTAATAGTAGATATTTTTCCAGCTGTTGGAAATACATCATTTGTAGATTGACTCATATTTACATGATCATTAGGATGTACTAAAGAGTAGTTTCCTTTTTCAGTTCCAAGTATTTCTAAAGCTATATTGGCAATTACTTCATTTGCATTCATATTGGCTGAAGTTCCTGCACCACCTTGAATAGGATCTACGATAAATTGGTCATGGTATTTTCCGTTAATAATTTCGTCACAAGCCTTAACAATAGCATTACCTATTGCTGTATCAAGTTCACCGGTTTGAGTATTTGTCAAAGCGGAAGCTTTTTTTATTTCAGCAAGAGCTATAATTAAATTTTTGTGAATTATTCTGCCAGTAATATTAAAATTGTTTTTTGCTCTTAAGGCTTGAACACCATAATATGCATCTTTAGGTACTTCAAGTTCTCCTACAGAGTCAGATTCTAATCTATATTTATTCATGATAATCCTCCTAAATTAAATAATTAATCTATCTTTTTCTTGATTATATTTTATTATTGGAATACTATATAATCAAATACAAATAATATCATATAAGTATAGGTTAGGAGTTATAATGTTTACAGGAATAGAATATGTATATGAAGTATATAAAGAAAGAAGTTTTTCTAAGGCGGCAAATAATTTGTATATTTCACAACCTTCTTTAAGTGGTACAATAAAAAGAATAGAAAAAGAAATAGGTTATGATATCTTTGATAGATCGACAAAACCTATAGGTATTACAGAAATTGGAATGAAATATATAAAAACAATTGAAGGAATACTACAACTTGAGAGTAATTTTAGCGAATACATAAATGATGTAGAGGATCTAAAGGCAGGCAAAGTTGGGATAGGTGGAACTCATCAATATACTTCTTATATGTTACCACCAATAGTTTCAGAGTTTATAAAGAGATATCCGAAAATAAATATAGATATAATTGAAGCTAAATCATCAAACTTAATGAAATATTTAGATGATGGAACTATAGATATTGCAATTGATAACTATAAATATGATGAAACAGAATATTGTAAGCAATTCCAGCAAAAGGATAATATATTATTAGCAGTGCCTAAAAGAATGAAATCAAATAAAGCAGTTGAAGAATTTGCATTAAAATATGAAGATGTTAAATCTGGTAGATTTTTAGAACATGAAGTGGATTCAATACCACTTAAGATTTTTGAAAATGATCCATTTATACTTTTAAAAGAAGGAAATGACACGAGGAAAAGAGCAAATAAAAAACTTATATATGAAAATATAAAGCCTAAAGTTATACTTGAAATAGAGCAACAAATTACTTCGTATAATTTAACTTCATATGGTATAGGAATTTCTTTTATAAGTGATTTTTTAATAAAAAATGTTGGACCAAATCCTAATATTAACTTGTATAAACTAAATAATTATGAATCAGATAGAGATATTTCTTTCTATTATAAAAGAAATAAGTTTTTGAACAAAGCAGTTAAAGAGTTTTTGAAAATTGTTAAAGAAGTAGATTTTTAAAAGAGGTATTAATGAATAAAAATTATTTGAATTATGATGTAAAAACATATAAAAATGGAGAAATTCTTGATAGTGAAGAATTAGTTGTAGAAGAAAAAGCCTATGCTATATTTTTGAACGATGAAGAGTTTACAAGTATTGTATGTTCACCATTTAACTTGGAAGAAATGGCAGTAGGATTTTTATGGTCGGAAGGAATTTTAAGAGATAAGAATAGATTAAAAGATATTTATGTATTAGAAAATGAAAATAAAATTTTAATAGATATAGAAGGATTCAATAAAGAATTAGAAACTCGATATTTTATGAAGAGCTTTAATAGTTGTTGTGGTAGAGCTAGAACATCATTTTATTATGCTAATGATGCAATATTATGTAAAAAAAATGAATCTAATATAAGTGTTTTAGATTCTCAGATAACAAAACAAATAGGATTATTAGAGCAAAAAGCAGAACTTTTTGAAAAAACAGGAGGAGTTCACTGTGCAGCTTTAATTGAAGATGGAAAAGTAATTTGTTTTATGGAAGATATAGGAAGACATAATACTTTAGATAAAATAGCAGGATATTGCTTTTTAAATAATATATCAATGGAAAATAAAATAATAGTATTTACGGGGAGATTATCTTCGGAAATAGTTCTTAAAATTTGTAAAATGGAGATTCCTATAATAATATCTCGATCAGCGCCTACAAACTTAGGAATAGAAATAGCAAAAGATATGGGTATAACCTTATGTGGATTTGCAAGAAATGAAAGATATCATATTTACTCTAATAGTTATAGAATAAAAGCAAGTAGTTAGTACTACCTGCTTTTTTTTACATCACCTCTAGCTACGATAATTTCATAACCAGCATCGTGAACAACTTTTTTTAGTTTAGCAATACTTTCAGCAGCCTCTGAACCAGAATAAACTTTGTTATTGTACAGTTCATATTTGCTTCTAACATTGGAAGGAGATAAATTCGGCATCACAACATTGCCACCGGCTTGTAATCCTAATTCTCTACCTTTTGGATGAATGGTGCCAAGTGCAGTAGTAGAAGGTATTAGAGAATAAGGAAACATTAATCTTAATATAGATATTAATTTTAAAGTTAAATTCATATCTCCATTTTCAAAGTTTTTAAAAGGTGTATCTTTATGAGTTAAATAAGGACCTATTCCAATCATATCAGGCTGAAGTTTTTGTAAAAACCTTAAATCTTCAACAATATATTCTAATCTTTGATATGGTGAACCAACCATCATTCCAGAACCTACTTGAAAACCTATTTTCTTTAAATTAAAAAGGGCTTCTTGTCTGTTAGACAGTTTCATGTTTTTTGGGTGAAGCTGATTATAATGTAAAGAGTTTGCAGTTTCATGTCTCAATAAATATCTATTTGCACCTGCTTGATATAATTTTTTGTAACTTTCATAAGTTCTCTCACCCAAAGAAAGAGTAATTGCACAGTCCATAAAATTATTTCTAATTTCTGATATAATATCTATTAATATTTCATCGGTATAAAAAACGTCTTCTCCACCTTGAAGTACAAAAGTTCTAAATCCAAGTTTATAACCTTCATGACAACATTTTAATATATCAGTTTTATTTAGGTGATACCTATCAACATTTTTGTTAGAAGATCTTATACCACAGTAGAAACAATTGTTTTTACAGTAGTTAGATATTTCAATTAGTCCTCTTATATATACAAAATTATCATAAATTTCTAATCTTTTTTTATTTGCTAATAATCTAAGGTTATTATCATAAGTTGTAGATTTAAGAATTTCAAAAAATTCATTATCATTTAAATTTCTTTTTTCATATAATTTTTCTATTAAATTATTCATTAATCCTCCATAGTATAAATATATAACCAATTATACTATAAAAAAATATTTATTTTTATTAACTTGGGTAATATAATGTATGTAACCAAAACATAGAAAAGGAGAATGATATGGCTAAAATATATAAAGACATTTTAGATATTATAGGAAATACACCAATTTTAGAATTGAATAATATAAAGAAATCTTTAGGGTTAAAAGCAAATATATTAGCAAAGTTGGAATATTTGAACCCAGAGGGAAGCGTTAAAGATAGAGCGGCTAAGTTTATGATAGAAGAGGCAGAAAAAAGTGGAGAATTAAAAGAAGGATATACTATAATTGAACCTACTTCAGGAAATACGGGAATAGGTCTTGCAGCAATAGCAACTGTTAAAGGTTATAAGATTATACTAACTATGCCAGAAACTATGTCGGTAGAAAGAAGAAATATTCTAAAAGCATTAGGGGCTGAATTATTATTAACTCCAGGTGACAAAGGTATGAAAGGAGCAATAGCTAAGGCAGAAGAATTAGGAGAAGAAATGGAAGACTCTTATATTCCTTTGCAATTTGACAATATGGCAAATGTATTGGCTCATAAATCAACAACAGGTCCAGAAATTTGGGAAGATTTAGATGGAAAAGTGGATGTTTTTGTAGCTGGAGTTGGTACAGGTGGAACAATAACTGGAGCAGGAGAATATCTTAAAAATAAGAATAGTAATATTAAGATTATAGCAGTAGAGCCATCGACATCTCCAGTTTTATCTAAAGGTGAGGCGGGGTCTCATAAAATTCAAGGTATAGGTGCAGGTTTTGTTCCAAAGATTTTAAATACAAATATTTATGATGAAGTAATAACAGTAGAAAACGAAAAGGCATTTGAATATGGCAAATTACTGGCAAAAGAAGAAGGAATACTTGTAGGAATTTCTTCAGGAGCTGCTCTTTATGCAGCAATTGAATTGTCTAAAAGAGAAGAATTTGAAAATAAAAATATAGTTGTTATATTTCCAGATAGTGGAGATAGATACTATTCAACATCTTTATTTACCGAATAGTAGATAATTTATAAATAGCATCATTAAGATGCTATTTTTTTATTGACAAAAACTTTAAAAAAAACTATAATAGTTTCCATGCAAACTATTAGCACACTAACTAAATTCAGAAAAGAAGTGATAACTTGAAAAGAGAGATAATTATAGAATTAAAAAATCTTAATATATTATTAGATATGAGATTTGAAAAGTTTAAAAGAAAACATACCAATAATATGCCTATAATAAAAGGAATTATTTTAAAATATATATTTGAAAATAAAGGGAAAGAAATTTTTCAAAAAGATATAGAAGAGGAATTCTCTATAAAGAAATCAAGATTATCAAAAATTTTATCTTCTATGGAGGAGGACGAATTAATAAGTAGAGAGCCTGTTAAAGAAGATGCAAGATTGAAGAAAATTATGATAGGAGATAAGGCAAAGACTCTAAACGAAAATGTTCTAAAAAGTAAGAAAGAAATAGAAGATATTTTATTAAAAGATATAGATGAAAAAGATTTAGAAATATTTTTTAATGTAGTGGATAAAATAGTTGAAAATTTAAAGGAAGATATTCAAGAGGGGATAAAATAAATGGTAAAGTTATTAAGATTTTTAAAGCCTAAAGAATGGGCTTTCTTTCTAATAAATGTAGTTTTTATATCGATACAGGTATTTTTAGATTTAAGAATACCGGATTATATGTCAAAAATAACTACTATACTTAACAAACAGGGAGAGGTTAGTGAGATAATTGCTATTGGCATAAAAATGGTGGTATGTGCATTAGGTAGTTTAGCTTCTGCCATTGTTTGTGGCTACTTTGCAGCTAAAATAGCAGCTACATTTGGAATGAGATTAAGGGGAACAGTATTTCACAGAGTACAAGAATTTTCAAAAGAAGAAATTAAACAATTTTCGACAGATAGTTTAATTACAAGATCTACAAATGACATAACTCAAATACAAATGGTTATGGCTATGGGAGCACAGCTAATGATAAAAGCTCCAATAATGGCTGTATGGGCGATTTTGAAAATTTATAATAAAAATTGGCAATGGTCAACTACTACTTTAATTGCTGTAGTAATAATGCTAGTCATGATAGCTATCATAGCTGTTTTTGCAATACCAAGGTTTAAAAAGGTACAAAAATTAACGGATGATTTAAATAGAGTAACTAGAGAAAACTTGACAGGGATTAGGGTTGTTAGAGCGTATAACGCGGAAGAGTACCAAGAGAATAAATTTTATATTGCAAATGATAATTTGACTAAAAATAATATGTTTACAGGTAGGTTAATGGGAATGATAAACCCTATGATGCGAATACTTATAAATGGTATTAGTTTAGCAATATATTGGATAGGTGCTTATTTAATATTAAATGCTGGAGCTATGATGGAAAAGGGAGTTATATTTAGTAACATGGTAGTTTTTTCTTCTTATGCTATGCAGGTAGTAATGTCGTTTATGATGTTGACAATAATATTTATAATGATGCCAAGAGCTCAAGTTTCTGCAAATAGAATTAATGAAGTGTTGAATACCGTTCCAAATATTACAGATGGTAAAATTGAGAAAGCTGAAAACAATGTAGGAGAAGTTGAGTTTAAGAATGTTTCATTTAAATATCCAGATGCAGAAGAAAATGTATTAGAAGATATCAACTTTAAAGTAAGGCCAGGTGAAACTTTAGCTTTAATAGGGTCTACAGGAAGTGGGAAAAGTACAATTGTAGATTTGATACCTAGATTTTATGATGTAACAGAAGGTGAAGTTTTAGTAAACGGAATTAATGTAAAAGATTATAATCTAAATTCATTAAATGATTACATTGGCTATGTTCCACAAAAAGCAATACTAATTTCAGGAACAATAAGAAGTAATATAGTGTATGGAGATAATGGAAAGGGAGAAATAATAGAAGAATCAGTTAAGAAAGCACTAAGCATTGCTCAAGCTTCAGAGTTTGTAGATAAATTAGAAGATGGAGAAAATGCATATGTAGCACAAGGTGGAAGTAATTATTCAGGCGGACAAAAACAGAGAATATCAATTGCTAGGGCAATAGCAAGAGATCCAGAAATTTATATATTTGATGATTCTTTTTCAGCCCTTGATTTGAAGACAGACAAGAGATTAAGAGAAGCTTTAAGTAGAGAAACAGGACATGCTACAAATATTATAGTATCCCAAAGAGTAAGTTCAATAAAAAATGCAGACAAAATATTGGTAATGGAAGAGGGGAAAGTTGTTGGTTATGGTAAACATGAAGAATTAATAAAAAATTGTAAGGTTTATCAAGAAATTGCACAATCACAATTATCACAGGAGGAGCTTAATGAAAAATAAAAAAGATTTAAGAAGAAAAAAAGAAATAAGTCATAAATCTCCTGGGAATATTCCGAATAGTAAAAAGGGTGGAACAGCACAAAAACCTAAAGATTTTAAGAAGGCGTGGAGTCAGTTAATAGGATATTTTAAGAAATATTTTGTGAAAACTATTTTAGCAATAATTTTTTCGTTTGTTGGGACTATATTACTTTTAAAAGGGCCTCAAAAACTAAGAGAAATTACTAACCTTATACTAGAAGGTATTAGGGGAACTGTAGATATTAAAGCTATAGAAAAAATATGTTTCACTCTTATAGTATTATATGTAATAGGTGCTGGATTATTATATATTCAAGAGTTTTTTATGGTAACTGTAATTCAAGGTATTTCTAAAAAGTTGAGAGGAGATATTTCAAAAAAAATAAATAAATTGCCATTAAGATACTTCGATTCAAATACTTTGGGAGATGTAATGAGTAGGGTTACAAATGATGTTGATTTGATAAGTCAGTCTTTAAGCCAGAGTATAGGATCTTTAGCAGGAGCTGTAGTCATGTTTTTTGGATCTTTGTATATGATGTTTAGTACCAATGTGATTCTTACCTTTACTGCAATAGGAGCTACTATAATAGGGTTTGCTATGATGGTAGTTATTATGACAAAGTCTCAAAAATATTTTATGCAACAACAAAATTCACTAGGAGAGATGAATGGATATGTTGAGGAAATGTATGGAGCCCATACAATTATAAAAGTATATAATGCAGAGGGAGAGGTTAAAGAAGAATTTGATAATATAAACAATGATTTATATAACTCAGCATGGAAGTCTCAATTTATATCAGGAATAATGAATCCTATAATGGGATTTGTAGGAAATTTTGGATATGTTGCGGTATCTGTAGTCGGAGCAGTAATGGTATCAAAAGGCAATATGGATTTTGGCGTTATAGTTGCATTTATGGTTTATATTAGACAATTTACAAATCCTTTAACTACTATTGCACAAGCAGCTACAAGTCTACAATCGACAGCAGCTGCAGCAGAGAGAGTATTTGAATTTTTAGATGAAGAAGAAATGGATGAAGAAAAAGATAAAGTAGAAAAGATTGAACCAAAGACAGTAAAAGGAAATGTGAATTTTGAAAATGTACATTTTGGTTATAATAATGATAAAATAGTTATAAATGATTTCTCAGCAGAAGCCAAGGCAGGGCAGAAAATTGCTATAGTTGGCCCAACAGGTGCAGGAAAGACTACACTAGTAAATTTATTGATGAGATTTTATGAATTGAACAGTGGTGATATTAAGATAGATGGGGTTGATATAAGTAGAATAACCAGAAGAAATGTTCATGAATTATTTTGTATGGTATTACAGGATACTTGGATATTTGAAGGGACAGTAAAAGAGAATATAATTTATAGTAAGAAAAATGTTTCAGATGATATGGTAGTAGAAGCTTGTAAAGCAGTTGGTATAGATCATTATATTAGGACATTACCTAAAGGATATGATACTGTATTAGATAATAAAACGTCTCTATCTCAAGGGCAAAAACAGTTAATCACTATTGCTAGAGCAATGATTGAAAATGCTCCAATGTTAATATTAGATGAAGCTACAAGTTCGGTAGATACGAGAACAGAAATATTAATACAAAAAGCCATGGACAAATTAATGGTTGGCAGAACATCATTTGTAATTGCACATAGATTATCTACTATAAAAAATGCTGATTTAATACTTGTAATGAATGAAGGCGATATAATAGAAAGTGGAAATCATGAGGAATTAATGCAGAAAAATGGTTTCTATGCAGATTTATATAATAGCCAATTTGAACAAGTTTCTTAAAAAGCTACTTCACTATTGTGAAGTAGTTTTTTTATTTTATGAATAAATGGTAAAATCTAAGTAGAGGTGATTTTATGTCAATAATATCAGAATATAAATTAAAAGATATGAAACTTAAGAATAGATTAGTTTTGCCACCGATGTGCATGTATTCTTCAGAAAAAGGATATGTAAATGAATTTTATAAAGCACATTATGGTTCGTTTGCACTAGGACAGGTTGGTTTAATCATTATAGAAGCTACAGGAGTTACTGAAAATGGTAGAATAACGGATGATGACTTAGGGATATGGAATGAAAAATTTGTAGATGGATTAAAAAATTTAGTTGATTTTTCTCACAAATATGGTTCAGCATGTGGAATTCAATTGGCACATGCTGGAAGAAAATCAAGAGTAAAAAACTTAGAACATTATGCTCCATCAAAAATAGATTTTAAAGATACGTACAATATTCCAAAAGAAATGAGCTTAAAAGAAATAGAATACGTTGTAAGTTCCTTCGGTAAATCTGCTAAATATGCAAATTTAGCAGGAATGGATATTATAGAAATTCATGCAGCACATGGATATTTAATTCATCAATTTTTATCTCCAATCACGAATAAAAGAAAGGACAATTATGGAGGAGAGTTAAAAAATAGAATTCTTTTTTTGAAAATGATTTTAGAAGAAGTTAAAAAATATTGGCCAAAAAACAAGCCTATATCATTGAGAGTATCTGCATCTGATTATATTGAGGATGGAATAGATATACATATGATGGTAAAAATAATTAATGAAATTAAAGAATACATTGATATAGTACATGTTTCTAGTGGTGGATTAATAGAGACAGATATTGACGTATATCCTGGATATCAAGTGGAATTTTCAAATATTATAAAAAAAGAGTGTGACATACCTACAATAGCAGTAGGACTTTTAGAAGATTATAATTTATCGGAGTATATTTTAAAAAATGAAAAATGTGATTTAGTTGCAGTTGGAAGAGGATTACTTAGAAATCCAAAATTATTGATGGAATATGTAGATAAAAATAAGTTAAAATATAATTGTTTAACTCAGTATGAAAGGGCATATTAGGAGGTTTTATGAAGATACAGTTTTTAGGAGCTGCAAAAATGGTAACTGGTTCAAATTATTTAATAACCACAGAAAATGAAAAGTTTATAATAGACTGTGGGTTGTTTCAAGGAGGATCCGAAGAAGAGAATTTAAATAAAGAACCTTTTAAATTTGAACCATCAGAGATAGATTTTGCAATTTTAACTCATGCACATATAGATCATAGTGGTAGGATACCATTGCTTGTAAAAGAGGGATTTACTTCAAGTATATATGCTACAAAACCGACTGTTGATTTATGTAATATTATGTTATTGGACAGTGCAAAAATTCAAGAATCTGATACGCAATGGGAAAATAAAAAACGAATGAGGGCAGGTAAACCACTAATAGAACCATTGTATACAAGTAAAGATGCTATTTCTTCTTTAAATAACCTTAAACCTTGCTATTATGATGAACTTGTGGTTATAAATGAAAATATAACAGTAAGATTTTCTGATGCAGGACATATTTTAGGATCAGCAATAGTTGAAATATGGATAAAAGAAAAGAATAAAACAACCAAGATAGTATTTTCTGGAGATTTGGGAATGCCTAATAAGCCTATAATAAATAATCCATCTTATATTGAGGAAGCTGACTACGTAATTGTGGAATCTACATATGGGAATACTATTCACGAAAATCTTGAAACAAATGTTTTAGATTTAATAAAGATTATAAATGATACATCAATGAAAGGTGGTACAGTAATAATTCCGTCTTTTGCAGTTGGAAGAACTCAAGAGTTGATTTATGAGCTAAACAATTATTATGAAAATAATGAAGAAATAGCGTACCATCAAAGAATACCGATTTATATTGACAGTCCTATGGCAGTTAAAGCTACTGAAGCATTTATGGAAAATACTTATTTTTTTAATAAAGAAACCAAAGATCGTATATTATCAGGAGATAGTGTATTTGAGTTTGAAAATTTAAAGTATGTAAGTTCCACTGAGGAGTCTATGGCTTTAAATAAAGTTAGATTTCCTAGGGTTATTATATCATCTTCTGGAATGGCAACAGCTGGTAGAGTACGCCATCATTTAAAGCATAATTTATGGGATGAGAATTCGGCAGTCGTGTTTGTAGGATACCAAGCAAATGGAACTTTAGGAAGACTATTGTTAGATGGTAAAAAAGAAATAAAATTATTGGGTGAAGAAATAGCAGTTAAGGCTAGTATACATAGTTTAAAAGGATTTTCTGGTCATGCAGATGAACCTATGTTATTAGATTGGTTAAGCAGGTTTAAAGAAAAACCTAAAATGGTTTTTGTTGTTCACGGAGAAAATGATGAACAAGTACAGTTTTGTAGTACAGTAAAAAACAATCTGGGATTCAACTGTATCATTCCAAATTTATTTGATGAGTTTGATATAGATTATAGTGGAAAAACTGAATATAAAGAATTAGGTAAAGAATCTATGGAAGAAAATTTAATTGTTGAATTTCAGAGCTTAGTCGATACAATAAAGGGAATTCAAAATAGAAATTTATCTATCAAATTTAAAGATATAGACAGTAAAAAATACTTCGATATAAAGAGAAATTTAAATGAAATAAAAGATAATATGATGGATTTATCTAGATATTTAGATAATGAGAAAAAGAGTTGATTTTATCAACTCTTTTTAAATATCAGATACTCTTTTTAAGAAGTCTTTTGTTCTGTTATGTTTAGGATTGTTAAATATTTCTTGAGGGTTTCCTTCTTCTAAGATAACACCTTCATCCATAAATACAATTCTACTTCCGACGTCTTTTGCAAAATTCATTTCATGTGTAACCACAACCATAGTCATTCCATCTTTTGCTAAATCTTTCATAACTTGAAGCACTTCTCCTACCATTTCAGGATCTAGAGCAGAAGTAGCTTCGTCAAAAAGCATAACTTTTGGACTCATAGCTAAAGCTCTTGCTATAGCAATTCTTTGTTTTTGACCACCAGATAGGCTACTTGGATAAGCGTCTATTTTTTCAGGAAGTCCCATTTTGTTCAATAAATCTTCAGAAATTTTTCTAGCATCATCTTTAGATATATTTTTAACTTTGGTTGGAGCTAAAATTATATTTTCATTGACTGTTAGATGTGGAAATAGGTTAAAATGTTGAAAAACCATACCCATTTCTTGTCTAATTAGATTAATATCAGTCTTATTATTTGTAACTTCTTCATTTTCAAGAAATATTTGACCTTTTGTTGGCTCTTCAAGTCTTGTTAAACACCTTAAAAATGTGCTTTTACCAGAACCAGAAGGACCTATTATAACTACAACCTCACCTTTTTCTATTTCAATATCAATGCCTTTTAAGACCTCTTTTTTATCAAAACTTTTATGGAGGTTTTTAACTTTAATCACTAACCTTCATCCTCCTTTCAATTCTTGCAATAACTTTGGATAATGTAAAAGTAACTACAAAATATAGTATCATTGCAACAATTATAGCAGGGGTTGCTTTATAAGATGCAGCTTGAGCTCTTTTTGTATTAAACATAATTTCTGCTACACCAATAATTGTTAACGTAGAAGTTTCTTTTATTATAGCTATAAATTCATTTCCTAAAGTAGGGAGTATATTTTTTACAGCCTGAGGTATTATTACATATCTCATTGTTTTTACATAACTTAAGCCTAAAGAACGAGAAGCTTCCATTTGTCCTTTATCCACAGAATTTATTCCAGAACGAATAATTTCTGAAACATAAGCAGCACTATTTAAAGACATTGCTATTGCTCCAGCATAAAATGGAGAGAATCTATAGCCTATTAGTTCTGGCGTTGCCATATATATAAAGAAAGCTTGTACCATCAAAGGTGTACATCTTATAATTTCAAGATAGGTTAAAGAAAATCCTCTTAAAACTTTAAATTTCGATAGTCTAAATAAAGTTAAAATTAAACCGAGTAAGATACCAAAAAATATACCTATAACAGATAATAGCAAAGTATTTTTCAAGCCTGTTATAAATAAATCTTTAGAATCTAGAAGTTTACTAAAATCATTTATACTTAAATTCATAAATTCTCCTTTACAAAGTAAAAGAGTTTGAAAATTCAAACTCTTTTAAATTATTGGTCTTCCATTGATGAGCCAGCTAGTTTAGCACCATCATTATATATTTTATCTAAAGTTCCATTATCTTTAATTTCTTTAATGAAAGAATTTAAATATTCTTGGAATTCTTTATCTCCTTCTTTAAAAGCCATAGCAAAACCTGATTCTCCAGGATAAGTTATATTTTCATTTATAGCAAGGGCAGAGTTATTTGAAGCAAAAGCTTTAGCGATAACATCTTCTAATAATATTCCATCAATTTGACCGGCTTCTAAAGCCATAGTTAAGTCTGTATAACTTTCTAGGTATAAAGAATTTTTTATAGTCTCAGGAAATTGTACTTTTGTAACTTTTTCTTGAACTGTTCCAGTTTGGTTTCCAAATTTAAAACTATCTGGAATATCTGAAGCTTCTTTATATTTATCTAAGTCAGATTTTCTTTGCAATAAAGTTAAAGTAGGTGAATAATAGTCATCAGAGAAGTCTACTTGTTCATCTCTTTCAGGGTCTTTATTCATTCCAGCTAAGACTAGGTCATACATTCCATTGCTTATTCCTGCAACTAAGCTTTCAAATGAAGTATCTACTATTTCTAATTCTACATTAATTTTTTTAGCAAGAAGTCTAGCCATTTCCATATCGATTCCATTTTCTGTTGATTTACCATCTACAGATAACATAAACTCAAACGGAGGATATGTAGCATTTGTAGCTACAATTAATTTTCCATCTGTAAGAATTTTATTCATAGTACTGTCTTTTGAATAATCTTCTGCTTTTAACTCATCAACTTTTACTTCATAAGCCTCTCTCATTTTTTCTAAGTCTTTACTGGAAGCTTTAACTGCTTCTGTAGCTTTTTCAGTAGTTTCTGTTGGGTTTTTAGCATCATTGCTTTTAGGCTTTTCTTCTACCTTTTCACAAGCAGTAAAGGCAAAAACTGCTAATAATAATAGTGATAAAATTTTCTTTTTCATAATTCCTCCTAAATAAAATAAAAAGTCCCTTTCCATAAAAGAAAAGAGACGAAAATTCCGCGGTGCCACTCTAATTGATATAAAATATCCACTCAAACCTTAACGCGGCTAACGCATATTACTTGTAATATACTTGCAATATGAACTCCCTAGTCCTAATTTTATGGTATTTTATGTTGACTTTCACCATTTTCAACTCGCTAAAATAAAAAAATCATAAAAACCTAGTTCATAGTAAATTATTGAAACTATAATAATAAATAAAGTAAGAATTGTCAAGTTAATCTTAAGATAAAATTATTAATATAATTTAGTTGAAAAATATTATGATATAATCAATTAAAATATAAGAATAAAAATTATAAACTTTAATTAAAGTAGAGAATAGAATTATGAAAATTATTGAAAAACATGAATTAAAAGATTTTGAACAAATACTTCAATTTAATGGTTCATCCATTGGTGGAAATGAAAAATGGTTTAATGAATACAATAAAAGTCATTATTTAGCCGAAAAAGGTAGTGGGTTAATTGCTGCAGCAAATATGTTAATATATATTTCTAAGGTTAACAAAGAGTATAATATGCTATTTGATAAAGAATTAAATTATGAAAATTATATGGAATTTGCGACATATTTACAAAAATGTATTCGAGTTACACCCCTTGGAATATTTACTGTATATCAAATGAATAGAGGTATAAGAAAGTTCACAAATATAAAGGGTAAAAAAATGCATTTGATGAAAAATTACTGGAAATGGAATAGCGAGTCCGCTTTTGAATATATAAAAAGTGGATTATTTTCTAATAATCCTGTTTTGATGATGACTTGGAATTCTAAAATAGAAGAATTAAAAAACAGATGGGTTTGCATAACAGAAATTAGAAGATATGATAATGGCAAATTGGAAGTCACAGTTCTAAATTATGGAGAGAAAAGAATATATGATTTAAATGAATGGATAAACAGTAAATCTTTATATAAAGGATTAATTTATTATAAATAGGAGAAATAATGGGATATAGAGAAGTATATGAAGAATGGTTAAAAAATGATTTTTTTGATAACCCAACTAAAGAGGAAATATTAAGTATAAAAAATAATGATGAAGAAATAAGGGATAGATTTTATAAATCATTAGAATTTGGTACTGCAGGTCTTAGAGGTAAAATTGGAGTAGGAACAAATAGAATGAATAAATATATTGTAGCTAAAACTACTCAAGGGCTTGCTTATACCATATTATCTAGGGGAAAAGAAGCTAGAGAAAAAGGAGTCGTAATTTCTTATGATGTAAGATATTTTTCGAAAGAATTTGCAGAGGTGGCAGCAAGTGTACTTGCAGGAAATGGTATAAAAGTTTATTTATCAGACAGAATAAGACCAACACCAGTATTATCTTATGCTATTAGATATTTCAAAGCTATTTCGGGAATAATGATTACGGCTAGTCATAATCCTAAAGAATATAATGGTTACAAAGCATATTGGAAAGAAGGTTCACAAATACTAGATAATATAGCAGAAGAAATAATAGGAAATATAGATAAAGTAGAAAAATTTTCTAGTATAAAAACCATGAACCTAGAAGAAGCTTTTGAAATTGGAGTAGTAGAATATTTTGGTGAGAAGTTGGATGATGCATATATAAAAGATATTTTGACATTAAGTATAGAAGATGAAAAAGTAGATAAAAATATAAGTGTTGTATATTCACCATTAAATGGTACAGGAAATAAATTTGTTAGTAGGATTTTAAAGGAGAGAGATTTTAATAATGTTTATGTTGTTAAAGAACAAGAATTACCAGACTCGGATTTTGAAACAGTTGGTTATCCTAATCCAGAAGATCCTAAAGCTTTTAAATATGCAATAGATCTTGGGAGAAAAGTGAAAGCAGATATTTTAATAGCTACAGATCCAGATGCTGACAGGATAGCTGTTGAAGTCAGGGATGTAAAAGGAGAATATGTTTTTTTAAATGGCAACAAGATAGGAGCTCTTTTAATAAACTATATTTTATCAACAAGAAGTACTAAAAACAATTTGCCTAAAAATGGAGTTATAGTTAAGTCTATAGTAACAGGAGATTTAGGAAGTAAAATTGCAGAAAAATATGATATAGAAATGGTAGAGACTTTAACTGGTTTCAAGAATATTGAAGCAAAAGCAAATGAATATGATATTACTGGAGACAAAACTTTTATATTTGGATTTGAAGAAAGCATAGGATTTAATTATGGAACTTTTGTAAGAGATAAAGATGCTGTAAGCACTGCAATGATTATTGTAGAAATGGTTGGATACTATAAAAATCAAAATAAAAGTTTATTAGATATTTTGGAAGAATTATATAATGAGTATGGATATTATGATGAACAATTAAATTCTATTGTGCTTGAAGGACTAGAAGGACAATGTAGGATAAAAATGATAATGGAAGAGTTTAGAGAAAGTCCAATAGAAAAAATTGGATATAAAAAGCTAGTAAAAGTAGAGGATTTCTTAAAAGATATTAAAAATATGGGAAAGTCAAATGTTCTAAAATTCTATTATGATGATGGTTCTTGGTATGCACTAAGACCCTCTGGCACAGAGCCTAAAATTAAAACATACATTTACACAATTGGCTTTACAAAAAAAGAAGTAAGGGATAATATAGAAATCACAGCAAGTGCTATAAAAGCAAAATTTGATAATATTAAATAATATTAGGGGTGTGTATATGAAAAAGAAAATAACTATGCTGCTGATGGTAACTATGATAGCTATTACAACAGTAGGATGTGGTGTGCAAAATAAATTTTTGAAATCTATGAAATCTATTCAAGAATATAATTTTGCAGAATATAAAATGTCAATAGATGATATTGAGTTAAGTAAGAATGCAAAAAACAATATTAGCATGAATGCAATGGTAACACAGTTGAAAGATGTCAGTATATCGGGAAATGTTTTAACTAAAGATGATACTTCAGCTAAGATGAATATGAATATAAATGCATTGGGCGTTGAAATTCCTTTTGAAGTTATTACAGACAAAGACAAGATATACATGTCAGCAAATTATGTTACTGCAATTACAGATATAATGTATTCATCTATGAGTATGGAAAATGAAAATGGTGAATTAAGTGATTCATTAAAAGGTAAATACATAGATTTATCAGAACTATCAGAAGAAGACTTAGAAAACAAGGACAAGATAGAAGAAAATACAAAAAAAATTGAACAAGTTGTTGAAGAATACATTGAAAAAATGGATAAATCTAAGTTTTCAAAAAAAGATGGAACATTAACTTGTAAATTTGAAAAAGAAGATATAATAAAAATAATTAAAAAATTAGAAAAATATATTATAGAAGTTTATCCAGACTATCCGGAGATTGAAGAATCGGATTTTGATGTTATAGATATTTTTGAATTGAATATAGGAATAAATAAAAGCAAAAAGACATCAGAAATTTACATGAAGATGGGTGTGGACAATAAAGAAGAAGATGTACAGACAATTTCATTGAAAATGGAAATGAAACACTCAAATAGTAAAGATGAATTTAAAGCTCCAAGTAAAGATGATATTATGACAATGGAAGAAGCAGAAACTTTAATTGAAGATTCATCAGATGGTGCTATGGAAGATTTAAAAATGGAAGATAAAGAATTCACAGAAATTACAAATGAATTAGATGGTTATATAAAAGATAAAACATTTTCAAAGGAAGAAATTTCAGAAATAGTAACTTCAATGGAAGATACATATGAATTTACAGAAGATCAATTAAAGAAACTTGAAGCATATAAATAAAAATAAAATTAATATAAAGAGGAGTGTAATATTGAATCCATTAGAAAAAAAGATTTTAGAAGAGGGAACAGTTCTTCCGGAAAATATTTTAAAAGTAGACAGATTTATTAATCATATGATAGATCCTCAGTTATTTACAGAGTTAGCTGATGAATTTTACGAAAGATTTAAAGATAAAAAAATTGATAAAATTCTTACTTTAGAAGTATCGGGAATAGGTATAGCTTTTGCTTGTGGAGTAAAGTTTGAAACACCAGTTGTATTTGCTAAAAAGACAGTATCCAAAACATTAGGAGATAATGTTTATAAAGCACAGGTATATAGTTATACAAAAGATATAAATTATGACATAATGGTTGCTAAAGATTTTCTTGAAAAAGGTGAAAGAATTTTAATAATTGATGATTTTTTAGCAAATGGAAAAGCAATAGAAGGCTTAATTAGTCTGTGTGAGCAAGCAGGTGCTACAGTTGAGGGAATAGGAATTTTAATAGAAAAAGCATTCCAAGATGGTGGAAAGATAATTAGAGAACAAGGTTATAAATTAGAATCTTTGGCTAGAATAAAAAATTTTGACAATGGAATAGTAAATTTCGTATAAGAGTATATCATATGATATACTCTTTTATAATGTTTAAAAAATTATTACAATTTAGCTATGTTATATGAAAAATGATAATTTTAATGTAAAATAGTAATATCAAAATTTATGGGAGATAGTATGAAATTATTTGAATTAATTATAGATGTGTTGGAAGGTATTTTTTCTTTTCAGCTAACAGAAAACCTAACATTATACCAATTACTGGGGATGATTTTCAAGTATGTATTTGTAATTATAATATATTATTTTATTTTTAATATCATAAAAATGATTTATTTGGACATAAAAGGTATTAATAATATGAATTATGTAGCAGATACATATTTAAAACTTATTAATAGGAAGGAAAAATTGCCATTTAAAACACAAGAACATTATTTTATAGGTAATAATACCACTATAGGTAGAACTGACCAAAATGACATAGTTTTAAAGGATAGGTTTATTTCAAAACGACACGCTAGAATTACAAAAGAAGATGGAATTTATTTTATTCAAGATTTAAATTCAGCTAATGGTACTTATATAAATGGTCAGCAAATTCAAAATGCTGTTGAATTAAGAGATAAAGATATTATAGATATAGGTCAAGTTGAATTCTTATTTGTAAATGGTGATACTGATGAGTAAAAGTAAAGTAAAGAACAAAGCAAAAAAGAAGATATCACTTAAAGAAAGATTTATGAAAATTGGCTCAAAAGGGCTAGATAAAAAACTTAAAAATCCGTCTAGATTATTATTTTGGTTCCAAATACTAACAATTAGCCTAGTTTTAGTTTCAAGTGGAAAAAATTTTACGACTAAAAGTTTGTTAGCTTTTATTATTTACATGGCTGTAGTAAATTTTTCAAATAGGATAATTTCTAAGATAACAACAGGGGATAACTACTTAATGCTAATAGCCTCGATGCTATTTAGTATCGGAATAATAATGATTTATAGGATAAATTCAGGAGAAGGTATAAAACAAATAATTTGGTATATGGGTGGAACAGTATTATTTTATATTGTTTACTATATATTGAAGTCTTTTAGAGGTTGGGAAAATCTAACGGTTCTTTATGCTGCTGGATGTTTTGCTATGTTTGCAATAACAATACTATTTGGAACATATAAGAATGGAGCTAACAACTGGATAAGAATTGGAGGATTTAGCTTTCAGCTTTCGGAAATATCTAAGATATTATTTGTTTTCTTCACAGCTTCATTTCAAGTAAACACAAAATTTTTAAGCAAGTTCAAATATAGAAATTATGTGTATATGATAGTTTCATATATTTTAATAGGAATGTTTTTTATTCAAAAAGATTTAGGGTCAGCTGTAATATTTTATGCTATATATATAATCTCTCTTTTTGTGTTCAATTATGATAAAAAAATTATCATAGCAAATATTTTATTGGCTATGATAGGGGCTATAATTGCATATTTTATGTTTGAACATATACAGACTAGAGTTACAATATGGTTAGATCCTTGGGGAGATCCAGGAAGGAAAGGATATCAAATAATACAATCTCTGTTTGCTATTGCAGCAGGAGATTTCTTTGGTACAGGTTTAAGACTAGGTAGACCAGATTTAATACCTATAGCTACTTCAGACTTTATATTTCCTGCAATTGTAGAAGAAATGGGAATATTTACAGGTATGGGAATTATAATGTTATTTATGATTCTAGTTTATAGAGGATTTAAAATAGCTATGGAGCAACAAAATTACTTCTTCAAATTTGTAGCTATGGGAATATCAATATTATTTGCGACGCAAGCTATAGTTATGATAGGAGGAGTATTAAAACTTATACCTATGACGGGTATAACTATTCCTTTCTTAAGTTATGGAGGTAGTTCTATGATTTCCAGCTTTATATGTTTGGGGATATTACAGTATAGTTCTTCCGATACACGAGGAAAGATGGTGGATTGATGGAAAAATATAATAAAAAGATACTTATAGTTTTTACAGCATTTGTATTTCTTTTTGTTGGTTTGATTTTATATATGACTTATTTTCAAATAGTAAAATCAAAAGAATTAAAAAATAATAAACAATATAGTCAATATGATAGTAGAAATACTGTAGATGAAAATAAAGTAAAAAGAGGGACTATATATGATAGAGATGGAAATATATTAGTAAGTACAAAAAGGCAAAGTGATGGAAATAATTACAGAGAATTTGTTTATGGTAAAACTTATGCTCCTGTAACAGGATATAATTCAAAGTCTTATGGAACATCTGGATTAGAAAGTACTTATAGAGATGAGCTATTGGCTATAAAAAAAGATACACCTTTATCAGACTTGAAAAAATTAATAAAAGACGACAAAGAAGGTAATGATTTAATATTAACTACTAATACTGAATTACAAGAGTTAGCCACGGATTTGTTAAGTGATGAAGGTAAAGGATCTATAGTTGCTATGAATCCTAAAACAGGAGAAATATACGCAATGGCATCAAATCCAATATTTGATCCAACAACAATTACAGCGGACTGGAATGAAATAATAGCAGATAAGGACAATGAGTCAAAACTATTGAACAGAGCAACTCAGGGTAAATATACTCCAGGGTCAGTATTTAAAATAATAACAGCCACAGGTATACTTGAAAATCAAGATAAAATAGAGAATATGACTATTCAAGATGAAGGAGAAACTACTATAGGTGGTTATACTTTTGGCAACGTAAATAGAAAAGCAAATGGTAGAACAGATTTAGAAAAAGCTATAATAAAGTCTTCTAATGTTTATTTTGGAACATTAGGAGTTGAAATTGGAGCTAACAGTTTAAAAGAAGTTGCAGAAAAATTTTACATTGGAAAAGATTTTACATTTGATCTAGGAACAGTAAAGTCTACAAATGGGATTGATAAAGGAATGGAAGAATCTAATTTAGCAAGAACTTCTTTTGGTCAAGGAGATGACTTAGTAGTAACTCCACTTCATATGGCAATGGCTACATCAGCAATAGCTAATAATGGAGTTATGATGAAACCATATTTAGTAAAAGAAATTAGAACTCCTGAAAAAGAGGTTAAGTCTAAGACTGAAGCAAAAGTTTTATCTAATGTAACAACTCCTGAAATAGCACAAGAAATATTAGGTGATATGGTATCTATGGTGAATAGTTCAGGAAATGCATATATAAGGGGAGTAGACGTAGCAGGTAAATCAGGAACAGCAGAAATAGGAAAAGACAAAGATTCTACAAATGCCTGGTTCATAGCGACTGCGCCAGCAGAAAACCCTACAATAGCAGTTGCTGTAGTTCTTGAAGATAGTGGAGATTCTGGTGGAGAAGTTGCAGCTCCAATAGCTAGAAAGATAATTAAAAGATCTTTAGAATTGGGTTTGGGAAAATAAAAAAAGTATTGAATTTTATTCAATACTTTTTTTATAAGAATTTATCTTTAATATTCAGCCAATACCAATCTTTATAGAAGGTTAACTTAGAAATGCTTTTAGTTGAAGTTTTAAAGTCTATATAATTTAAATTATCGTATTCATTACTCATACCATCTATTATTAAAGTGGAATTACTATCACTATCTTCATTTCTAACTTTTACTCTTAAAGTTGACATACTAGGGATAACTATGGAATTTAGTAATGACCTGTATGCTTTAGAGTTTATAGGTGCTAAAGGTGTTAATTGGTATCCTTTTAAAGAACGATACAAGATAGATCCACCAGCAGAAAAATTGTAAGCAGTAGAGCCGGAAGGAGTAGAAATTAGTAGTGCATCTCCAGCAAAAGTCTCAAGGTGATTGTTATCTATTAAAACATCCAAGTGAATAATTGAAGAATCACTAGATTTTACTACAAATTCATTTAAAGCATTAAAAATTAAAGCTTCACTATCATCAGAAAAATGAACTCTGGCTTCCAGCAAATCTAAAGTTTCTATTTCATAGTTGCTTTTTAAATATTCATCTATAAAATTTTCAATATTAGGTATTAAAATTTCCTGATAAAATCCCAAATGTCCAGTATTGATACCTACAAATGGTATATTAGAAAAATCAGATTTATGTACGGCTCTTAAAAAAGCTCCATCTCCACCTATGCATATATTTAAATCTGCATTAGGATTATTTTCATAGGAAACTTGAAAACCTCTAGTTTCGAATTTATCTTGCACTTGTAAACTAATAGACAAAGATTTATGATTGTTATTAGGATAAAGATTTATGATTTTTTTATGTTGCAAATTAAATCAACTCCATTCATTAGTTCATTATACCAAAACGAGAGGTTAATTTATATGAATCAAAGCTTTTTTTACTTAAAAAATAATGGAAACTTAAAAAAAATAGAAGATATTTTTAAAGACAATATGATTTCAAGAAATCAATTTATAAGTTGCTATAAGAATAAAAAAATATATGTTAATGATAAGATAGTTGGAAGAAATTATAAAGTAGGCAAAGAAGACACTATTAAACTTATTATAGAAATTGAGGAAAATAATTATAAGCCAGTAAAAAATAATATTGAAATTTTGTATGAAAATGAAGATTTGCTGTTAGTGAATAAACCTAGAGGGATTTCAATGACATCGAATGAAGATATTTCTTTAGCTAATTATATATCTTACATATTTAAAATCAAAAATATTTCTTCTAAAATTAGGTATTTAAATAGGCTAGATAGAGATACATCTGGAATAGTTATAGTTTTTAAAAACAAATATATTCAAGGCGTTTTTGAAAATGAGAAAATTAAAAATAATACATTAAAAGAATATACAGGTATAGTAAAAGGTAAGTTAGAGGGAAGAGGAATTATAGAAAAATCGATAATTAGAGAGGGAATAAAAAGTGAAATAAATAATTATGGCAAGTACTCTAAAACAGAATATATTTCTTTAAAAGTAGAAGAAGGTAATACTTTAGTCAGATTTATTTTGCATACAGGTAGAACACACCAAATTAGAGTACACATGGAGAGCATAGGTTATCCGTTACTAGGTGATAATTTATATGGAACAAAAGATAATAAATACGATACATACTTTCTACATTGTTCTAAATACAAGATATATGTAAAAGAGGGGAATGATTTTGAGGATATTTTTTGTAAAGTTCCAAAATACTTTCCAATATATCAATAGAGATTGATTTATAAATTATTGTTTTGTATAATAAATGTATCCTAAGTGTTAGAGCCTGCTCTATTATACCTACGCTTAATATAAGGGACGATGGAAGTTCTTAATTAGATAAAATGCCTCTTTAAGTGGACTTTAGACATTTAAGACAGTCAACCCACCTTCAAATACTGAAGGTTACTAATATTCAGGCTAACACTGGGATAAAGCAACATAGTTGCTTTTTTTTTACAATTATATGATTTATACATTACTTAATAGGGTAAACAATATCCAAGATTATAAAATAGGAGGAAGAAATGAGTCTAGTAGATTATTTAGAAGCTAAAAAAAGAGAAAAAGAAAGACAAGTTAGATGGGAAATTAAAAAGAAACAGTTAGAAACAGCGAGAAAAGTTGCATTAGGAACAGCTGCGGGGGCAATAGTCGGTATAACAGCAGGTGTTTTATTTGCGCCTAAATCAGGAGAAGAAACAAGGCAAGATATAAAAGATTTTGCAAGTGATACAAAAGAAACAGTAAAAGATGGAATTAATACAGCAAAAGACAACATAATATATAAAACAGAAGAGATAGCTGGTGACATTAAAGATAAATACAATGAATTTAAAGAAAGAGGAACTACAGAGCTAGAAAAAGTATCTGATACGGGAAAAAACGTAAAAAATATTGTGAAAGATGCAGCTAAGGATATAAAAGAAGAAGTAGAGTAGGAGAAATATAAATGATGGAAACAATTGAGGTTTTTCAAATTATATTGTATGTATGCCTATCTATTTTAGCAGTAGCATTTGTAATATTTTTGGTAAAGTTAATTAGTACAATTAGTAAGGTTAATACTATAATTGAAAAAAATAGAACTGAAATAGATATTACTATGAGAAAATTACCAGATATAATGGAAAATGTTGAAGGAATAACTGAAAAAACAGATAGACTTATAGGTGATGTTTCTCCAGAGTTTAAAAGTATAACTTCTAGCGTAAATAGAACTATGATAAATGTAGAAGAAACTGTAGAGGATGTAACGAATACTGTAGGAGATATTACAGATACTGTAGATTTTGTTTCTGAAACAGTAACTGATACTGCAGACAATTTAAGAAGTAATATTTTAGGCTATTCAGATTATATTGGATACATAGTAGAAATTATAAATTATGTAAAATCTAAGTTAAAAAAATAAAGAGAGTTTACTCTCTTTATTTTTGATTCTGTGACAAATTTTCGAAATAATTTATTGATAATAATCGCATTATTTGATAATATGCTATTATGTGAGGTAATTGTGAGAAAAATTAAGATAATATATAATCCAACTTCAGGTAGTCAAGGCAATAAGAAAACTATAGATAACATATCTTGTAAATTGTTAGATAAAGGTTATTTAATACAAAAAGTTTATACAACAGGACAAAATAGCGCATATGAAGAAACGATAAAAGCAGATAAAGATGGTTTTGATATTGTAATTGCATGTGGCGGTGATGGAACAGTCAATGAAGTTGTTAACGGATTAGTAAAAGTAAAATCAAATATGAAATTAGGAATATTTCCTCTTGGCACAGTAAACGATTTCGCCTATTATCTAGGTTTAGACACATCCTCGAAAACTTTAACGGAGTTAATAGAAGAAGATGAGTTTATTAATGTAGATATAGGTATAGCTGGAGAAAAAAATTTTATTAATGTGGCAGCAGGTGGATTACTTGCAAATGTAGGTCATGAAACAGCTAAAGGTTCAAAAGCTATGTTTGGTAGGCTAGCATATGTAGCAGAGGGTATAAGAATTATTCCGGATATAATCACAAATGACTTTAATCTTAAATATAAGATTGACGATAAAGAATATGAAGATAATGTATATTTATTTTTAATAGCAAATTCTTCATCTATAGGTGGGTTTAAAAAAGCTGCTCCAAATGCTTCGGTTTCAGATGGATATTTAGATTGTGTTATAATAAAAAGCTTGGATAAGATTACTGACTTAGCACAAGTATTCTTACAAGTTTTATCAGGAGGACATATCAATAATGATGATGTTAGGTACTTTCATGCTAAGAAAATAGAAATGACATCAGATTCATCTATAGAAGTAGATGTCGATGGAGAATATGCAGGCGAATTACCTATGGAATTTAAACTGTCAGATTATAAAGCAAAAGTATTTGCAAATTCAAAGGAGTGAAAAAATGTCATCACCAACAATAAAAGACGTAGCTAAACTGGCAGGAGTTTCAATCTCGACAGTTTCTAGAGTTATGAATGATTCTAAGCCAGTAAGTCCAGAAGCTAGGCGTAAAGTATTAGATGCTATAAAAAAGTTAGACTTTAAACCAAATGAATTAGCGCGTTCTTTGGTTATGAGAAGGTCTAATTTAATAGGTGTAATTGTTAAGGATATAGGTATATCATATATGGCTGAAATGATAAGAGGGATAGAAGAAGTAGGAAGAATGTATAATTATGATATCCTTTTATCAAGTAGCTATGGAGATATAGAACAAGAGAAGAAAATAATAAATTTTATGTTTACAAAGCAAGTAGAAGGAATAGTTTTAATATCAGAAGATGCTAAACCAGAAGTTGTGTACATGCTTAAAAATCAAACTATACCTTTTATACAATTAGATAAATTTTACAATTATAATGAGACATATAGTGTAACTGTAGACTATAAAAAAGCCTCTAAAGAAATGACAGAGTTTTTAATAGAAAAAGGGCATAGTAGAATATTATTTGTAAAAGAATATCAAAATGCTAAAATAGGTCAAGAGAAGTTAAAAGGCTACAAAGAAGCAATGAATGAAAATAAATTTATACCAAAAGAAATTACGGTAACGGGTGTAACAGACAAAGAAGGGTATAAATATGGAGAAGAAATCTGGAGACTAATAGAAGACGAAGAGATTACAGCGGTATTCTTTTCTGAGGATGGTCTAGCAGTAGGTTTCTTAAATTATTGTTATGACAATAATAAAAGAGTACCAGAAGATATATCTGTTGCAGGATTTGGAGATATAAAAGTTGCATCTCTTTATAGACCTAGACTTACTACAGTAAGAGAACCATATTATGATTATGGAGCTGTTGCTATGAGAAAGATAATTAAAAAATTAAAAGATGGTATTAGTATTGAAAAAGGAACAGTTTTACCTAGTAGTATAGTTGAAAGAGAAACTGTTAACGAAATAAAATAAGTTTTGTAATAGATTGATTTTAATAGGTGCGAATGATAAAATCAATAGTGAGTATAAACAAGCTATGTTCAAGGAGGGAAAAATGGTAGAAAAAAATATTGTAGTAAAAAATGAAACGGGGCTACACGCTAGACCTGCTGCGTCTCTTGTGCAATTTGTGAAAAATTTTGACGGAACAGTTGAAATTATAAAAGACGGAAAAACAGCAAACGCTAAAAGTATCTTTAATGTTATGGCTTTAGGAATATCTAAAGGAACTGAAATTACTGTAAGAATAGATGGCGACGACGAACAAGAAAACTTAGATAAATTATTAGAATTTATTGAGAATCTAGCGGATTAATTTTATAATAAGGGATGCTTAATAGCATCCCTTATTTATTTAGGAGGTAATATGTCACAATATAAAATTGGAATAGTCGCTTCAGAAGGTATTGCTATAGGTAAAGCTTATTTATTTATTAAGGAAGATTTAGAAATAAGTAATTTAAAAATAGAAGATAACCAAGTAGATGGTGAAATAGATAAATTTAAAAAAGCAGTAGAAGAATATAGTGAAGAATTAAATAATACTGAAGTTTCAACAGAAACTCAACAGGAAGTTATTAATGCTCATATAGGTATGTTAGATGATCCGTTCTTGTTAGAAACAGTAGAAGAAAAAATTAAAAATAAAATCAATGCTGAAAAAGCTTTAGATGACTCTATAAAAGAAATGGTAACTATGATGCAGTCCTTAGATGATGAATATTTGAGGGAAAGAGCCACAGACTATAAGGATATAGGAGAGAGGTTATTATATAAATTAAAGGGAATAAAGCCTAAAAATTTATCGGATTTACCAGAGGATTCTATAATTGTATCAAAAGAGCTAACGCCAACTGATACTTCATTAATGAACAAAGATAGGGTATTGGGCTTTGCTATGGACCTAGGGGGAAAAACAGCTCATACTTCAATAATAGCTCAAACTTTGGGGATACCAGCATTAGTTGGAATGAAAGATGTATCTTCATCAGTAAAAGAAGGAGATTTTTTAATTTTAGATTGTTATGAAGGCAAACTATATATAAATCCAGAAGAAAACATTATAAAAGAATACAAAGAAAAAGTTGAAGAGATTAAACAAGAAAAAATAAGATTGGAAGCTATTAAATTTAAAGAAGCAATAACAAAAGATAATCATAAAGTAGAAATAGCTTGTAATATAGGTAATATTGAAGATTTAAAATTAGGTTTATCCCAAGGTGCTGAAGGAGTAGGATTATTTAGAACGGAATTTTTGTATATGGAAAATGATCATTTTCCTACAGAAGAAGAACAATTTGAAGTATATAAAGAAGCAGCAGAGATGTTGGATGGAAAGCCTCTTATAATTAGAACTCTAGATATTGGAGGAGATAAGTCTTTATCTTATTTCAAATTTCCTGAAGAAGAAAATCCTTTCTTAGGTTGGAGAGCATTAAGAATTTGTTTTGATATGCCAGAAATTTTTGAAACTCAACTTAAAGCTATATTAAGAGCTTCAGCTTTTGGAAAAGTAAGAATTCTTTTACCTATGGTAATATCTGTAGAAGAAATTAAAAGAGTCAAAGAAATATTAACTAAAGTTAAAGAAAAGTTAAAAAATGAGAATATAGAGTTTGATGAAAATATTGAAGTAGGGATTATGGTTGAAACACCAGCGTCTGTTATTATAGCTGATGACTTAATAAAATATGTTGATTATTTTAGTATAGGAACAAATGACTTAACTCAATATATTTTAGCTGTAGATAGAGGGAATGATAAGATATCTAATCTTTATAACACATATAATCCAGCTGTTTTAAGATCTATAAAACAAGTTATAGAAGCTTCCCATAAGGTGGGAAAATGGACGGGAATGTGTGGAGGATTTGCGGGAGATACTAAAGCTACAAAGTTACTTTTAGGCATGGGATTAGATGAATTTAGTGCTCCAGCTGCAAATATTCCAAAGATGAAAGATATAATAATAAATATTTCTATGGAAGATGCTAAAGAATTTGCAGACAATATTTTAAATATAGAGACTACTTCTGAAATTGAAGAAGTAATAAAAAAAGCCTTATAGTTTTACTATAGGCTTTTTTTATTTAAAATATTAAATTAATGAAAATATTTTTTGCTCTTGAAAACAAATAAAAAAGACAGTCTTAAGACTGTCTTAAATTTGAATTACATTTCATCTATTAAAGCGTTGAATTCGTTAATAACTCTATCGAATTCAGGTCCCATAGTATGAAGTTTAGTCCAGTAATTATCGTAATCATACCATTGAGCATTAAGTTCTTCAGCAGTTTTACCTTGTTGTTCAACCCAAGTATAGTATTTTAAGTTGTGAATTCTTTTCTTGTCAGTGTATCTTAATTCTAACATATTGTCAGTTTTTAAACCAAGAACATGAACGTTATGATCTATTTCAACTTGTTTAGCATCTAATGCTCCTCTTTCAGCATTATACTCTTCTAATCTTGATTGATACATTTCAGCTGAATCAGTACCAACTGTTACGAAGATATCATTTTCAGTTGTTTCAAAGTATTTAGCAGTTTTTATACATGAAATGATATTTGCAGCTCCAGAAATACCGATATATTTAAATTTATCGATAGTATCTTCGTCTACACCTAAACTTCTAAAGTAATCATGTCCTAATGGATCATTAAGAATTCTAAAGAATGATACAGCATCTTCATCGTCAATAGCAGTAACTAAGTTTGAATTTTTAACATTGTGTACCCAAGGAATATGCTTATCACCAATTCCTTCTATTCTGTGATCACCAAATCCATTGTCCAATAAAGTAGGACATTGTAATGCTTCTGAAACTGTGATTTTTGCATTAGGGTGTAAATCTTTAATTTTATCTCCAGCTCCTAAACTTCCACCAGAACCTGAGTTTAAGTTTACTCCAAAGAAGTTAGCTTTATCATTTTTAGCTTTGTAAGATAAGAATAAATCATTCATAGCTTCACCAGTTACTTCATAGTGCCATAAATGATTACCTAATTCAGCAAATTGGTTGAAGATAACTACTCCATCTCCTCTTTCATCTATTAATTCCCAAGTTTTATCGTAAATTTCTTTAACATTTGACTCAGAACCAGAAGTTGCGAATATTTCTCCACCGTAAGTTTTGATTAATTCTTCTAACCAGTCAAATCTTTCTCTACTCATACTTTCAGGAAGTATAGCTATAGATTTACAGCCTAGTAATGCTGCATTAAACGCTCCACCTCTACAGTAGTTACCAGTAGAAGGCCAAACAGCTTCTTGTGTTTTAGGATCAAATTGTCCAGTTACAAGTCTAGGAACTAAACAAGCGAAACTTGCCCCAACTTTATGGCAGCCTGTTGGAAAATATTTTCCAGACATAAATAATATTTTTGATTTAACACCTGAAACAACAGAAGGAATTTCTACATAGTTAGGAAGATCTTGATATAAACCGCCTTCTGCTTTAGGTTCGTTTTTCCAAGAAACTCTATATAGGTTTAGAGGGTTTACGTCCCAAAGACCTACAGTTTTTAATTTTTCTTTAACATCTGCAGGTATTTTAGAAGGATCTTTCATTTGAGCTAAAGTAGGAATTCTAATTCCTCTTTCTTTAGCATACTTAGCAACTTCTTTTCTTTTTTCTTCATTTACTTTTAAATTCAGTAATTCAAACATTGTCTTTCATCTCTCCTTTTATATTTATTTTAATATTTGTTATATTTACCATACCAAACTATGTCTTGGTATGCTGTAACATCGGTATCTCCTTCAGTACTAATGCATAAAACAATAGAATTTTCGTCAAGACCGATTTGATTCTTAATATCTTTTAATTCTTCGTTAATCATTAATTCGTTAGTAAGACCATAGGATACTCCAGCAGATTCTCCAGAAATGAATCTTTTATCATTACCAACAGGATTTGCAGCAAGTCTCATTCCGTTTGCTGATATCCAGTCAGGACAACTTACATATCCATCAGCAAACTCTGAAATTACATCCCAAGCGATTATTCCTGGCTCTCCACATGCAAGCCCTGCCATAATAGTAGGCATATCTCCTGTAACAAAATGTCTTTTTCCATCATTTGCAACAGCAGACTTATAAAAAGCAGCTGCCTCATTAGGCTCTAAGATAATAGTTGTAGGCATATCTTCCTTGCAAAGGTTTGTAATTAGTCCACAAGCACCTCCAGCCATAGCTCCAACGCCTGCTTGTAAAAATGCATGAGTTGGTTTAGGTAAATTATCTCTTTCTATTTGTTGATAAGCTTCAAGGACTAATGCTGAATATCCTTGCATAATCCATTTAGGAATATCTACATAACCTTCCCAAGAAGTATCTTGAACGATAATCCAACCATTTTTATCTGCTTCATCCATTACGAAACGAATAGTATCATCATAGTTTAAGTCTGTAACTATAACTTCTGCTCCTAGAGCTTCTATATTTTTCACTCTATCGGATCCTGATCCTTTAGGCATGAATATTTTTACTTCTTGTTGGAGCATTTGTCCTACCCAAGCAACTCCCCTTCCATGATTGCCATCAGTACAGCTAGCAAAAGTTACATTACCTAATTTTTTTCTTATCTCATCAGAAATCATTCTATCATAAGGAAGTTCTTCAATGGGAATATCCAACTTTTCAGCTATGTAATTACCCATAGCCCATGCAGCTCCTAATCCTTTAAATGAATTGATTCCAAACCTAGAAGATTCATCTTTTACATAAATATTAGATAGACCAAGCCTTTTAGCACTATCTTTTAATTGAACTAAATCTGTTTCAGCGAAGCCATCAAAACTTTTATGAAAATTTAAAGCTTTTTGAATTTCTTTTTCAGTAAAGAATTCAATAGAGCCTTTCATATTAAAGTTCTTATCTTTTTTTTGGGCAATGTACGAAAATTCGCTCATAAAATTATCCTCTCCCTTTTAAGTTTTAAATATTTAGAAATAAATATAGAAAAACATTTTCCTGAATTAAATTATCCTTCTAATTTATTATTTCTTATAATAAATTCTACATGCTATATCAATTTGTGTCAATCATTTTCCGTCAATTAAATCATTGCTTAAAAATAAGTAAAAACACACTGTCGAAATATTACTATTTATTTATTCTTTATGATAAAATTAAGTAAATTATTAAAATGATAAATCAGGAGAGTTTATGGAAAAGTATGAGTATATTAAGGAAATTGAATTCTTTAAAAAATATGGAGAAGGAATAAATGTTTCAGAGATTTCAAAGGATATTTTTGTAATTGAATCTGGAGATAAGAAATTTAGTTTAAGAACATTTCCAATAGATAAATACGGAAGTGTTTTGGATAAAAAAAACAAAATAGATACTTTAATAAAAAGTGGTAGAAAATTATATTCTATATTAGATGCTGGGAAGATATGTAATCTTGGAATTTGTTATAGAATAACAGATTATATTACAGAGGTTAAAAGGTCAGATATAGATAAAGATAATTATGAACTAGGATATTATATTGGCGAAACTATAAAAAAATACCATGAACTATCACATAAAGTTACAGACTTAAAATGGGAAAAAAGTTATAACCATAAAATAAACTATATATTCCACGAATATGGATTATGTGAATATATAGGAGATAAAGATTATATATTAATGGATTATGTAAAGGAAAATAAATACTTGATATTCGACAGAGACACTATAGAGATATTTTCCTTTAATAATATAAGAGATATTCCAGTAGATGATGATGGTAAGATATATTTATTTGGTATACAAGATATTTTTATTGCAGATCCATATTTTGAATTTAAAGATATAAATATAAACTATTATAAAGATGAAGCTTATTCAGCTGGATTAATTGATGGATATTTTGGAGGAAAACCAAGTAGATTATTTTTTAAAACTTTAGCTTTGTATACAATAATAGAAACTTTAGGTAAGGAATTTAAATTTTGCAAAGAAATAAATAATGATGTTGTTATGTTAAAAACTGAAGAATTATCAAGTTATTACAACGATTTTAACAATATATATCCAAATTGGTATGTTGAAATAAAAGAAAAATTGAAAAAGGAGTAAAAATGAAACTAAAGGGAGTAAATAGAATAATCATTGAAAACTTAGAAGGTGACAAAGTATTTGGAAAAGGTCCATATACACTTCTTTTAAAAGTTAGAGAGTTAGGTTCATTAAATAAAGCCGCTCAAGAAATGGGGATGTCTTATAGTAAGGCATTTAATGTTATAAAAAAATGTGAAAAAGCATTTAAAAAGCAATTTATGGAAAGAGAGATAGGTGGAGCTAAAGGGGGAGGTTCTACTTTGACAGAAGATGGATTAAACCTTATAAAAAACTATGAACATATTGTAGAAGAAATGGACAAGAAATTAGAGGAATTATTAGAAGAGATAGATTTTTAAAGGAGAAAAATTTGTTTAAACTTAGTACAATAATAAATTTTGTAGAAAGATATGTAAAAATAATATCTGAAATGATAGATGTTGATGTTGAAGTGGTTGATCATAACTTTGAAAGAATAGCTGGTACAGGAATATTTACAAAAAGATACGAAAGAGTAAATAAAAAAATATACAAAGAGGTTATGGAAACTGGAAAACGCCAAATAATGGATAATCCAGTAGATGATTCGATTTCTAATACTTGTAGAATAAGTGGTTGTGAAAATAACTTTGAAATATCTATTCCTATAATTCTAGATAAGAAAATTATAGGAGTAATTGGTATGATGAGTAATACTAAGGATTCTAGAGAAGAAATAAAAAGCAATCTAAAGAAATATTTGGATTTTTTAGAGCAAGTAGCAGAATTTATAAGTCTAAAAGCATCAGAGAAAAAAGAAGATATGAATAAACAAGCCATGGTTTCTATGTTAGAAATAATAATAAGAAATATGGATGAAGGTGCAATAATAATAGATAATGATGGAAGAGTAAATACAATTAATCGTTCTGCAAAAAAACAATTAGGTATAAATAGAATTATTTCTAACGAAGATATAAAAATAGAGCCAACAGGAGATACTGTTAGTAATAGTAAAGAATATAGAGTTAGAATAGGGAGAAATGTAAATACAGTAATAGGAGATGTATTTGATATACCACAAAATCCCGAATATGATAAAGTTTTATTATTTAGAGACATGAAACAAGTTCAATCAAATATTTATGCTATGACTTCTATCATTAATGCTAAAAGCATAGAAAATATAATAGGAACTAGCGAAAAGACAGAAGAATTAAAGAGAGATATTATAAAAGTTGCAGATTCTACATCTACAGTATTAGTTACTGGAGAAAGTGGAACAGGTAAAGAAATGGTGGCTACAGCGATTTGGCAAAATTCTGATAGAGCCAATAAAAGATTTGTAGCTATAAACTGTGCAGCAATTCCGGAAGCTTTATTAGAAAGTGAATTATTTGGATATGTAAAAGGAGCCTTTACTGGAGCTGATCCAAACGGAAGAATAGGTAAATTTGAACTTGCTAATAATGGTGTTATTTTTTTAGACGAAATAGGTGATATGCCACTTTATCTACAATCGAAACTATTGAGAGTGATACAGGATAGAAAAGTTACGAGAATAGGATCAAATCAAGTAATTCCCTTAAATGTAAGGATAATAGCTGCAACTAATAAAAGTTTAAGAGATATGATAACTGAGAATAAATTTAGGGAAGATCTATATTATAGGTTAAATGTAATACCTATAGATATTCCTCCATTAAGAGAAAGAAAAGGTGACATTGAAGAATTAATTTATCATTTTTTGCATTATTACAGAAAACAATTTAGTAAAAATTTTTATAAAATAGAAGAAGATGCATTAAATATATTAATTAATTATAGTTGGCCTGGTAATGTAAGAGAGCTGGAAAACGCTGTCGAATACATGGTGAATATGATGGAAGGTGGAATAATTACGATACATTCAATACCAAGAAATATAGTTCAATCAAATAAAAAACATAGTAAATACACTGAAAATATCGTACCTTTAGCACATCTGGAAAAAAATGAAATAAGCAAAGCTATAAGTTATTATGGAAATACAACAGAAGGAAAAAGAAAAGCGGCAAAAGCTTTGGGGATTGGAATAGCTACATTGTATAGAAAAATATAAAAATACATAAATAAAAATAATTTTATCAATATGATAAAATTATTTTTATTTATGTTGCAAATCTAACGAAAATCAATGTGAAAAATCTTTATCAATATGATATAATTTATCAATATGATAAAAGCGTTGACAATGTTATTTTAGTATGATTAAATGTTATTGAAAAGGAAATCGATTTAACTAAAAAAGAACATAAAATATTTGCTTTAAAGCCTTTTATATCGTATTATAATTAGTGGACAATAAGGTGCAAGTTGGCACGCAAATTGCATATAAATAAATGAGAATTCAAGTTATTATGAAAGGATGAAATTAATGCAAAACACTTATCAAATTGCTACTTTAGCAAATAAAGAAGATAAAACTTCTCTTAGTTTCTTAAGCGAAAGAGTAGCAAAGCAAACAGTTAAGTTCCACTCAAGTTTCAAAGAATACGAACCAACTCCACTACATCGATTAAAAGGGTTGGCAGAATATTTAGGAGTTAAAGATATTTTCTTGAAAGATGAATCTTTCAGATTTGGTCTTAATGCTTTTAAAGTACTAGGAGGAAGTTACGCTGTTGTTAAATATATAGCTGACAAACTAGGTAAAACTGTAGATGAATTACCATATGAAGTTTTAATTTCTGAAGAAACTAGAAAAGAAATTGGAGAATTGACATTTGTTACAGCTACTGATGGTAATCATGGTAGAGGAATAGCTTGGACTGCGAACAAATTAAAACAAAAAGCGGTAGTATTTATGCCTAAAGGAAGTACTCAAGAGAGGGCTGAAAATATAAGGGCGGAGAATGCTACTTGTGAAATATTAGAAGGAAACTATGATGATTGTGTAAGATATGCAAACCAAATGGCTGAAGAAAAAGGCTGGATTATGGTGCAAGATACAGCGTGGGAAGGCTATGAAGATATACCGACTTGGATAATGCAAGGTTACTTAACAATGGCTTATGAAGCATATTTACAATTAACTTTAGCAGCTACTAAACCAACTCATGTATTCTTACAAGCAGGAGTAGGATCTATGGCTTCAGCGGTAACGGGATTTTTTGCTTCTATATACGAAGATGAAAGACCAATAGTTACAATAGTAGAGCCAAATAAGGCAGATTGTTTATTTAGATCAGCTAAGTCTGGTGGAATAACATTTGTAACAGGTTCAATGGAAACTATAATGGCAGGTCTCGCTTGTGGAGAACCATGTACTATAGGATGGGATGTTATAAGATCATATACAAAGCATTTCTTATCAGTGCCTGATTCAGCAGCGGCTCATGGAATGAGAATATTAGGAAATCCTATAAAAGGAGATCCAGATATAATTTCAGGAGAAAGTGGAGCAGTTACTATGGGAGTTGTTTCACAATTGATGTATAGAGATGATTTAAAAGAAATTAAAGAAGAAATAGGTTTAAATGAAGACTCAATAATCTTGTGTATAAGCACTGAAGGTAATACTGATGCTTTAAGATATAGAGAACTAGTTTGGAATGGTTTATATCCAAATGATGAAAACTTGAAAAAATAATCTGATTTTGGATTATTTATATAAATTTTAATGAAAATTTTAAGGAGAGAGATGAACATGAACACTAATTTTAATGAATTAATGGAAACATTAAAAGGATTAGAATATTCTAATCTTTACCAAAACGACTTCTTTTTAACTTGGGATAAAACTCAAGATGAATTAGAAGCTATTTTTGCAGTAGCAGATGCTTTAAGATACTTGAGAGAAAATAATGTAAGCACAAAAATATTTGATTCAGGCTTAGGAATATCTTTATTTAGAGATAACTCAACAAGAACAAGATTTTCATTCTCATCAGCTTGTAACTTATTAGGATTAGAGATTCAAGATTTAGATGAAGGAAAATCACAAATAGCTCACGGTGAAACAGTAAAAGAAACTTCAAACATGATTTCTTTCATGGCAGATATTATTGGAATTAGAGATGACATGTATATTGGAAAAGGTCACACTTACCAAGTTAATGTTGCTAACTATGTAGAAGAAGGATACAAAGATGGAGTATTAGAGCAAAGACCTACTATAGTAAACTTACAATGTGATATAGATCATCCAACTCAATCAATGTCAGATATGTTACACATAATTCATGAATTTGGTGGAATAGAAAACTTAAAAGGAAAGAAAATTGCTATGACTTGGGCTTATTCACCATCATATGGTAAGCCATTATCAGTACCTCAAGGTATTGCTGGACTTATGACAAGATTTGGTATGGAAGTTGTTTTAGCTCATCCAGAAGGATATGAGATAATGCCAGAAGTTGAAGAAGTAGCAAAAGCTAATGCTGATAAATACGGTGGTAAATTCACAAAAACTAACTCAATGGCGGAAGCTTTCAAAGATGCTGATATAGTTTATCCTAAGAGCTGGGCTCCATTTGCAGCTATGGAAAAAAGAACTATTCTTTATGGAGAAGGAGATCAAGCAGGTATTGATGCATTAGAGCAAGAATTATTAAAGCAAAATGCTAATCATACTGATTGGGCTTGTACAGAAGAATTGATGTCAACTACTAAAGACGGTAAAGCTTTATACATGCATTGTTTACCAGCAGATATTACTGGTTTAAGCTGTGAATTAGGTGAAGTTGATGAATCAGTATTTGATAGATACAGAATTCCTCTATATAAAGAAGCAAGCTACAAACCATATATAATAGCAGCTATGATGTTTATGCAAAAAGTTAAGAATCCTGAGCAAATGTTACAAAGCTTATTAGATCAAAACAAAGCAAGAGTTGCTAGATAGTAGATTAATAGACGATAATAATAATAAATAATTTAAATCAAGGGGGTATTTTACCAATGGCAGTAGATTTTGGAAAAATTAAGACAGCAGCAGAAGGTTACGCAGCAGATATGAATAAATTCCTTAGAGACTTAATTGCTCTACCAGGAGAAAGTTGTGAAGAAGGTCCTAAAGCTAAAAGAATTAAAGAAGAAATGGAAAAAGTAGGCTTTAACAAGGCTTGGATAGATAAACAAGGTAATGTATTAGGAGAAATGGGAACAGGTAAAACTCTTATCGCTTTTGATGCACATATTGATACAGTAGGTATTGGTAATAGAGACAACTGGGAATTTGATCCATATGAAGGATTTGAAAATGACGTTGAAATTGGAGGAAGAGGAACTTCTGACCAATTAGGTGGTATAGTATCAGCTGTTTATGGTGCTAAAATAATGAAAGATTTAGACATGCTTTCAGATGAATACACAGCATTAGTAACAGGTACAGTACAAGAAGAAGACTGTGACGGAAACTGTTGGTTATATATGATTGAACAAGAAAATATTAAGCCGGATTTCATGGTTTCAACTGAACCAACAGATGGTGGAATCTACAGGGGTCAAAGAGGTAGAATGGAAATCAGAGTAGAAGTAACTGGTGTATCTTGTCACGGTTCAGCTCCTGAAAGAGGAGATAATGCAATTTATAAAATGGCTGAAATATTATTAGACATTGAAAAATTGAATGAAAATGATGCTGCTGATTCAACAGAAATCAAAGGTTTAGTTAAAATGTTAGATGAAAAGTATAATCCAGAGTGGAAAGAAGCTAATTTCTTAGGTAGAGGTACAGTTACTACTTCTCAAATCTTCTATACTTCACCTTCAAGATGTGCAGTAGCTGACTCATGTGCTATTTCACTTGACAGAAGAATGACTGCAGGAGAAACTTGGGAATCATGTATTAAAGAAATAGAAGATCTTCCAGCTGCTAAAAAACATGGTGCTAAAGTTACTATGTACAAATACAGCAGACCATCATGGACTGGTTTATCATATGAGCAAGAATGTTACTTCCCAACTTGGGTAATTCCAGAAGATCATGAAGTAACTAAAGCTTTAGAAGAGTCATACAAAGGACTTTATGGTAATGATAGAATTGGACCAGAAAGAGAAATGGCTAAGAGAAGTGCTAGACCATTAACTGATAAGTGGACATTCTCTACAAATGGTGTTGCAACAATGGGTAGACATAATATTCCTACAATAGGATTTGGACCTGGTGCAGAAGATCAAGCTCATGCTCCAAATGAAGTAAGTTTCAAACAAGATTTAGTAACATGTGCAGCAGTTTATGCAGCATTACCAACAATTTTTGTTGAAAACCACAGAAAATAATTCAATTTAATTAAGTAAAAGTAAAAAACTGAATATATCCTTAATAGGGTATATTCAGTTTAGTTTTTTAGGAGGAAAAGATGGGAAATAGAGTAGTTTTAGCTTTAGGAGGCAATGCTTTAGGGGATGATTTAGCTAGCCAAATGGAAGCTGTTAAACATACTTCAAAAGCAATAGCTGATTTAATAGAAGCTGGTAATGAAGTAGTTGTAGCTCATGGAAATGGACCACAAGTTGGAATGATAAATAACGCTTTCACAGAGTATGGAAAAGTAGATTCAAAATATCCATATATGCCACTATCCATGTGTGTTGCTATGAGTCAAGCATATATAGGATACGATTTACAAAATGCCTTGAGAGAAGAATTAAAAAATAGAGGAATAAACAAAACTGTTACTGCACTAATTACTCAAGTAATAGTTGACGAAAATGATCCAGCTTTTAAAAATCCAACAAAGCCAATTGGACCATTCATGACAAAAGAAGAGTCAGAAGATGCAACTAAAAGGGGAATGACAGTTGTAGAAGATTCAGGAAGAGGGTATAGAAGAGTTGTAGCTTCACCAAGACCACAACAAATAGTTGAAATAGATACTATAAAAGCTTTGTTAGATGCTGGCGAAGTAGTAATAGCTTGTGGAGGTGGTGGAATTCCAGTAGTAGAGGAAGGAAATCACTTAAGAGGAGTAGGAGCTGTAATAGATAAAGATTTTGCTAGTTGTGTAATGGCAAAACAAGTGAATGCTGATAACTTTATAGTTTTAACAGCTGTAGAAAAAGTAGCAGTTAAGTTTGGTACTCCTGAACAAGAATGGTTATCTTCAATGAATATTGAAGAAGCGAATGTTCATATAGGAAATAATGAGTTTGCACCAGGATCAATGTTACCTAAAGTTCAAGCTGCAATGGAATTTGCACAGTCAGGTGAAGGGAGAAAATCTTTAATTACATCACTAGAAAAAGCTTCAGAAGGTCTTGAAGGAAAAACTGGAACTTGGATAAGTGTAAAATAAGCACAGAAAAAATAGGGGGATAAAAAATGAGTGAATTTATGAGACCTATTCCATTTAAAGAAATAATGGAATGGTGTATAAGTGAATACAAAAATCAAGAAACTGTTTTTGGTGTTCACAAAGATAAGTTTTATAGAAATGAAAAAGGAACATATATTACAACAGTATTAGGAGATAAAATGGGTTCAGCAGTTGGTCCTGCAGCAGGTCCACAATCCCAATTAACTCAAAACATCATTGCTTCATACTTAACAGGAGCAAGATTCATGGAAATAAAAACTGTTCAAATTATGGATGGTGAAGAAATACAAAATGCAGTAGCTAGACCATGTATCTTTGCAGAAGATGAGTGTTACAACTGTGAGTGGTCAACAGAGTTGACAGTTCAACAAGCATTTGATGAATACACTAAAGCTTATTTTGCTATTCAGGTATTAGCTAAGGAATTTGGATTAGCTGACTACAAAGATTTTGCTTACAATATGTCAGTTGGTTATGACTTAGCAGGAATAAAATCTGAAAAAGTTAATGGCTACATAGAAGGATTAAAAGATGCTTCAAATACTCCTATATTTAATGAATGTAAAGAGTATTTAGCAGAAAATATAGATAAATTTAGTAAATTTACTAAAGAAGATTTAGAAGCTATATCTCCAAATATTTGTAGATCTATAACATTATCTACATTGCACGGATGTCCAGCAGATGAGATAGAAAAAATTGCTCATTACCTATTAACAGAAAAACATTTAAATACATTTGTTAAATGTAATCCAACAATGTTAGGTTATGACTATGTAAGAAAAACATTAGACAGCATGGGATTTGACTATATTTCATTTACAGATCACCACTATAAAAATGACTTACAATACGCAGATGCTATAGAAATGTTTAAGAGGTTAACAGCTACTTCTAAAGAAGAAGGATTAGCATTTGGTTTAAAAATAACTAATACTTGTCCGGTTGATACTAAGAGAAATGAATTACCTTCAGAAGAAATGTATATGTCAGGTAGATCATTATATCCATTATCAATAAGCTTAGCTGCTAAATTATCTAACGAGTTTAAAGGTCAATTACCAATTTCTTACTCAGGTGGTGCTGACGGATTAAATATTAGAGAATTATTCAAAACAGGTGTTCAACCAATAACAGTGGCTACTACTATATTAAAACCAGGTGGATACCCAAGATTTAACCAATTAGCAAAAGAAACAGAAGATTTATTAACACCAGAATTTAAAGGAATAGATTATGAAGCATTATCTAAATATGCTGAAGATGTAAAGTCTAATCCTGTAAATGGAAAGTTATATAGAGATAAAGTTACTTCAAGAAAAACTACAAAAGAATTAGAATTAACTGATTGTTTTCAAGCTCCATGTAAAGATGGTGGTTGTCCAATTAACCAACAAATTCCTGAATACTTAAAATTAGTTTCAGAAGGAAAATATGAAGAAGCTATAAAAGTAATAGCTAATGATAATACTGCACCTACTATATTAGGACAAATTTGTAGTCATCACTGTCAAGAATATTGTACAAGAGTTGACTATGAAAAATCAGTAAAAATCAGAGATATGAAATTAATAGCTGCTGATAACGCACAAGAAAAATTAATTACAGAAATTAAAAAATCTGATTTAAAATCTGATAAAAAGGTTGCAGTTATAGGAGCAGGTCCAGCGGGAATTGCAGCAGCGTCTTATTTAAGAAGAAACGGTATGAATGTTGTTGTATTTGAAAAATTAGCTAAACCATATGGAATAATTAGTCATGTTATACCAGAATTTAGAATTTCTGATGAGCAAATAAATAGAGACTTTAGAATAGCAGAAGCTCAAGGTGTTGAATTTAAATTTAATACTGAAGTAACTGAAAGCTATGCTGAATTAAAGAAAGAATATGATTATATTGTAGTTGCAACAGGTGCTTGGAAAAATGGTAGTGCTCCAGTTAAAGAAGGTGCTGAAAATACAGTAGATGCCCTAGACTTCTTATGGGAAATGAGATCTGGAAAAGGTATGGATTTAGGTAAGAAAGTAGCAGTAGTTGGAGCAGGAGATGTTGCAATGGACTGTGCTAGATTATCAAAAATGCAATCAGGAGTAGAAGAAGTAGTTCTTGTATATAGAAGAACTGAAAGCTACATGCCAGCAACTCAAGATGAAGTAAATGCTGTTAAAGCAGCTAATATAGAGATTATGGAATTAACAGCACCATTAAGCTATGATGGCAAAGTATTAAAATGTGAAAAGATGAAACTTGGTGACTGGGATGCTTCTGGCAGAAAGTCTGTTGAAGGAACTGGAGAATTCTTAGAATTAGAATTTGATACAGTAATAGGAGCTACAGGAGCTAAAGTTGATACTTCTGCATTTGAATCTAATGGAATAAACTTAGATGAAAGAGGAAGAGTTAAAGTTCTTGAAACTAGAGAGTCTAGTATTGAAAATGTTTATGTAGTTGGAGACTGTAAAGCAGGGGCTTCTACTATAGTTAAAGGTATGGCAGATGCTAAATTTGCAGCATTAGATATTTTAGCTAAAGAAGGATTAGAAAATGACTTTGAAATATTCAACGTTCCAGAAGATGACAAAGTGATATATGACAAAAGAGCTATATTACAAAGACCATTAGAAGGAAAAGAAGAAGGAAGTCGTTGTTTAAAATGTGATCAAATCTGTGAAATTTGTACAGAAGTTTGTCCTAATAGAGCAAACGTAGCAATAGAAATAGACGGATTTAAAACAGGACACCAAATAGTTCACATTGATGGAATGTGTAACGAATGTGGTAACTGTGCAGTATTCTGTCCAACAGCTGGAAAACCATACAAAGATAAAATAACAGTATTCTGGACTGAAGCAGATTTTGTTGATTCAACAAATGTAGGTTTCTTAAGAATAGCTGATAATAAATTTAAAGTAAGAGTGGAAAATGGAAATATAGTTGAGCATACTTTAGGAGATGGAAACATTTCAGATACTTTAGCTAAATTCTTAGATACTCTATTAAAAAATTACGAATATTACTGGGCACCAACTGGTAAAGTAAAATAATATAAATATTAAGGATAATGATTAAATTCATTATCCTTGATATAAATTGAACCATTAAAAAGGAGATAAACTAATGATTATAGGTAATGGTGTATTAATAACTAATGATGCTGAAAACAATTTTTATGATTGTGGAGCAGTTTTAGTTAAAGATAACGTTATAGAAGATGTTGGAAACTTTGAAGACATTAAAGCGAAATACCCAAATGAAGAAGTAGTAGATGTAAAAGGTAAAGTAATAATGCCAGGTATGATCTGTGCACATTCACATATTTACAGTGCTTATGGAAGAGGAATGGCTCCAAGTTTACCAATTACAGATTTTTATACAGTATTAGAAAATCAATGGTGGAGATTAGATAAATTACTTACTACAGAAGATGTTAAATTAAATGCTTTAACTACTTATATTGAGTCTATACAAAATGGTGTTACAACTTTAATTGACCATCATGCTGGTCCTAATTCAGTAGAAGGTTCATTATTTACAATTAGAGAAGCTGCTTTAGAAACAGGAATGAGAACATCTTTATGTTACGAAGTAACAGATAGAGATGGAATGGAAATAGCAGAAAAAGGTATAAAAGAAAATGTTGACTTTATAAAAGCTTGTCAAGAAGATGATAAAGGGGATATGGTTAAAGGATTATTTGGAATCCATGCTTCTTTTACAGTTTCTGATGAAACTTTATATAAATCAAGAGAAGCTATGGAAGGCGTTTATGACGGATATCATGTTCACGTAGCTGAAGGAATTGAAGATCAATATGAGTGTTTAGAAAAACATGGAAAAAGAGTAGTAAATAGACTTCATGATTTTGATATGTTAGGACCAAATACTTTGGCTGTTCATTGTGCACATGTAAGTCAAGCAGAAATGGATATATTAAAGCATACAAATACAAAGGTTGTTACAAATCCAGAATCAAACATGAACAATGCTATTGGAGCACCTCCTACTATAAAAATGATGGAAGAAGGAATAGTAGTTGGACTTGGTACAGACGCTTATACAAATGATATGTTTGAATCATTAAAAGTTGCTAATATTTTACAATCACATAATGTTTGTAAACCAGGAGTAGGATTTATGCCAGCTATAGAAGCACAATTCAAAAATAATCCTAAGATATTAGCTCAATATTATAATAAGCCAGTAGGAACATTAGAAAAAGGAGCATATGCAGATTTAATTACTTTAGATTACTTCCCGCATACTCCGATAAATGCTAATAACTGGTATGGACATTCATTATTTGGATTTACAGGTAGACTTGTTATTGATAATATGATTAATGGTAAATTTGTAATGAAAAACAGAGAATTGACAAATGTAGATGTCCAAGCAATTCATGCTAAATCAAAAGAAGCAGTAGTAAAAGTTTGGAAACACATGTAATATTAAATAGGAAGTAGTTTAGTCTACTTCCTACATAGTATAAAAATAAAAACATTTTATAATTACATATTTTATATTGTATTTATATTTTTATATCGTACTTTATTAAAATTACTTTATGTAATTATGTAATACAGGGGGATAAATTGAATAAAGGAAAACAAAACAAAAGTGAATCACTTTTCGTGATGGATAGTAATCCTAGTCTTGGTAAATGTTTACCAATATCACTACAACATTTTTTAGCGATGATAGTTGGAAATACACTACCATCTATAGTTTTAGCAGGAACATTAGCATCAAAACACGGTTTTACTGATGCTGATAAAGTAAATTTAATTCAAGCGGGTATGTTTATTGCTGCTATTGCAACGTTCTTGCAATTAATACCAGTATTAACAGTTGGAGCTAAATTACCTTTAATTATTGGAGTTTCATTTTCATATATTCCAGTTTTAAATGAGATAGGAAAAAATTATGGAATAGAAGCAGTAATGGGTGCACAGCTAGTTGGGGCCATAGCAGCATTTATAGTAGGAATGTTGATAGGGAAAATTAGAAAATTCTTCCCACCAATAGTTTCAGGTACAGTAGTGCTTACAATAGGACTTTCATTATATTCTGTAGCTTTAAATTATATGGCAGGTGGAAATAATGTAGGAAGAATTGCAGGACAGTCAGATGCAGTACCTTTTGGAAACTGGAGATTTTGGGTTGTAGCATTAGTAACATTATCAGTTGTTTTAATTTGTAATATGTTTGCAAAAGGGTATATGAAATTAGCAGCTATACTTATAGGAATTGTAGTTGGATATGCTGTTGCATTAGGATTTGACACATTTTTAGAACCAATGAAAAATGCTGATGGGCAAATCATAAAAATGATTAACTTCAAAACATTTACAGATTCAAATTGGTTTGATTTACCTAAGTTAATGCCATATAAACCATCATTCCCAGGTGCAGCAGTAGCTACAATGGTAGTAATGTTTGTAGTTAATGCTGTACAAGCCGTTGGAGATATTTCATCAACTACAATAGGTGGTTTGGATAGAGAAGCAACAGATAAAGAAATTTCAGGTGGAATAAAAGCCAATTCAGTAGCTTCAGCAATAGGATCACTTATAGGAGCATTACCTCCAGCAACTTATAGTCAAAATGTTGGTATAGTAGCAATGACAAAAGTTGTAAGTTTAAAAGTATTTAAAATAACAGGAGCGCTTATTTTAGGAGCAGCATTTTTACCTAAATTTGGTGCATTAATGCTTACTGTTCCTCAGGCTGTAATTGGGGGAGCAACTGTTTCAGTATTTGCTCAAATCACAATGAGTGGTATGAAATTAATAACTTCTGAAGAATTATCTATAAGGAATTCAACGATAGTTGGACTTGGAGTTGCATTAGGAATGGGAATTACTCAAATTAGTAAAGCAGCTTTCTACACATTCCCAGATTGGTTCTCAATGATATTTGTTTCATCACCAGTTATATTAGCTACATTAGTAGTATTTACTTTAAATTTAATATTACCACAAAAATCATTAGCTGAAGAACAAGCTGAAAGAGATGAAATGGAAAAATAAACAAAAATTGGTTGATTTAAATCAACCAATTTTTTATTTTAAACATAAAAAAAGCAGCTATTTTCATAGCTGCTTTTTTGTACATAAACTAAAGTAATTTGTTTTTTGGTTATTTTAAATTTTCTAATAATTTTTTTGTGTAGTTCCAAACTCTTTGAACAGATGAAATGCTCATTTGTTCAACAGGAGTATGAGCTCCAGAAATTGCAGGACCAAAACTAATCATATCTGTATTAGGTAATAAGCCCTTTAATAATCCACATTCTAATCCAGCATGAATTGAAGAAATTTCAGGTTCTTTACCATAAACTTCTTTAAAAGTTTCTATTGATATATCTCTTAATTTTGAATTAGCTTCATATTCCCAAGCTGGATAAGCAGAGGATTCTTTAGTTTCAGCATTAACTCTTTTAGCCAATACATTTACAACTGTGAGAATTTCTCTTAAAGAGCTAGCAGAAGCAGAACGCACAGATGCAACAATTTCAATCTTGCCATTATTTTCACCTATGATTGCATTATTTATTGAAGTTTGTACCAAGCCTTCGATATCTTTGCTCATATATTGAACTCCATCTGGAAGAATCATTAAATAGTCAATTATATTATCGCTTAATTCTTTGGTATAAGTTTCCTTGCATTCAGTTACCTTATATTCAAAAGTAAAACCTGGTTCTTCAACTCTATACTCTTCTTTAATTTCATTAGCAAGAGTTACTAAAGTATCTTCAATTTTAGAAAAGTCATTAACTGCTATTGTTGCTTTTGCATCACTTGGTATAGCATTATGTTTAATACCACCTTCAATATTAGCTAAAATAATATCATTTTTAACAGAAGTTAAAAGTCTTGCAAGTACTTTAAGTGCATTGGCTCTTTGCTTAATAATTTCCATGCCTGAATGTCCACCTTTTAATCCTGATATTGTTAATTCGTATGCTTTAGATGTAGTTTCTTGTTTTTCGATATTAAAAGTAGTATTTATATTTGAACCACCAGAACAACTAACTAATAAAACTCCTTCTTCTTCTGTGTCTAAGTTTAATAAGCGTGTTCCTGAAAGGTGGTCAGATTTTAAAGCAAAAACTCCATCCATACCAGTTTCTTCATTAGTGGTAATTAATAATTCAATAGGTGGATGAGCATACTCATCTGAATCAAGTAGTGCAAGTCCAAATGCAACAGCAATACCATCATCTGCACCTAAAGTAGTTTTATTGGCTCTAATTATATCATCTTCAACAATCATTTCTATTGGGTCAGTATCAAAATTGTGATTGGAATCGTCAGCCTTTACAGCGACCATGTCCATATGACCTTGTATAATTACTGGCTCGGAATTTTCATAACCTGCGGTGCCTGGCTTCTTAATTATTACATTTAATATTTCATCTTGGTAAACTTCAAGATTTCTATCTTTAGCAAACTTAACTAAGAAATCACTAATTTCTTTTTCGTTTCCTGAACTTCTAGGGTGTTGATTAATTTCGTAAAACCATTTCATAACTTCTTTTGGTTCAACATTACTTAAATTATTCATTGTTGTAGCCTCCTATTTATAAAATATTTAATTTTTAAGAAATATACTAAAATAATTAAAAACATATTCAATAAAATACAAAAATATGTATAAATATTAAATATATTTTTAACTGATAACGAATATATTTCTGTTAACAATTAATATGATACATCATTTTTTTTGAAAATACAAGGATTTTTGAATTTGGAATTTTATACTAATATGATTAAGAAATCGTTATAATTAAGGGATAATTATTTTTGTTAAATAAAAAAGTGGTATTTTGCAGTTCACAGTGCTATAATAAAAAAGCAACAATTACTAAAGTTAAATGAGTATTATTACGTTAATTATCTAATTTATTGAAAAAAAAGGATAAAAAAATAACGACAAAAATAAAAAATATTAATTTTTATTCAGGAAAATAATATTTGAACTATACTTTTTGGCATACATATAATATAGTGTAGTATATTTTAAATTAAAATAATTATGTTTATGTAAGAGTTTATACTATATTAGTATATTTGATAAAATAAAGTAATCGTTTTTTTAGTACGCATTTAATTAAAAAATTGCTGTAAAATTGTTTTAAGGGAGGAGTATTTAGATGAGTAATAAAAAACTATCTAAGGAAGCTTATGGTGGAGTACACGGCAAGGATTATGTTCCATATATAACAGATAAAAACAAGTCTGGTATGAACATGAAAGTAATAATTATAGGTATTATTCTTGCTGCTGTCTTTGCTGCTTCTACAGCATATTCTGGAATGAAAGCGGGGTTAACAGTAGCAGCAGGTATTCCTGGATCTATAATAGGATCTGCCTTGATATCTGTTTTTGCTAAACAAAAGGGAATTCTTGGTAAAAACTTAGTGCAAGGTATGGCAAGTGGTGGAGAATCAGTTGCTAGTGGTATGATATTTGTATTACCAGCTGTTATATTAATAGGAAGTAAACTTTCTTTTATTGAAGGACTAATTGTAGGCGTGGCAGGTGTTCTTTTTGGTATTGGAGTTACAGCATTAGTCTATAAGTTTTTAATAGTAGAAGAACATGGAAAGTTAATGTATCCAGAGTCAATGGCTATAGCAGAAACTCTAGTTGCATCAGATACTGGTGGAGATTCAGTTAAGTACATGGGAATAGGATTTGCTATAAGTGGTGTTATAACTTTAATAACCACATCATTTTTAAATGTAGCAAATAATGTAATAAGTATTGTAGGAAATAAATTCTATAAGTTTAAAATGGAATTGGAAGTAAACCCTCTTTTATTAGGAATTGGATTTATAGTTGGATTAGATGTGTCTTTAACTATGTTTGCAGGATCTATATTAGCTAATTTAGGAGTTATGCCATTAATTGGATATTTTTCAGATATGGCAAAAGATGGAATTCCAATTTGGAATGATGCTGCAGCAGAGATAGCCAATATGGATGTTAATGCTATTTCAGGAAGTTACCTAAAATACATTGGAGCAGGAATGATGATTTTTGGAGGAGTAATAGGTGCAGTTAAACTTATTCCAACAATAATATCTTCTATAAAGGAGACTATGAAAGCTAAATCATCTTCATCTAATGGTGAAGGATCCTCAGTAAAATTCATGTTAATATTAGGAGTTTTATTTGCGATTGTAGGATCAGTTCTAATTTCAGATGGAATTTTGATGGCAGTAGTTGGAGTAATTATTTCCCTTATATTGGCTGCATTATTTGTTATAGTTTCAGGTAGATTAACAGGAACTATCGGCACATCTAATCTTCCAGTATCTGGTATGACTATTGCTTCATTAGTAATAATAACACTTATATTTGTAATAATGGGATGGACTGATCTTAAAGACAATAGATCTTTATTACTATTTGCTACATTTATAGTAGTTGCAATAGCTATGGCTGGAGGATATTCTCAATCACAAAAATCAACATATATAATTGGTGGAAAGAAAAGTGAAATGGATAAGGCTTTTTTAATATCAGGTATAGTTGGTGTAATAGTTGTAGTTGGTACATTAATTATATTAGCTGATCAATTGGCTATAACAGGAGATAAACCTCCATTTGCATTGCCACAGGCAAATTTAATGGCAACACTTACATCTGGTATAACTTCAGGAAAATTACCATGGGTAATGATTATAGTTGGTTTGATACTTGGTTTGGTAATGTTCTTTTTAAAACTTCCAATAATGACAGTAGCTATTGGATTTTACTTACCAATTTCAACAACATCTATTATATTAGTTGGTGCTTTAATTCGTGTATTAATAGAAAAAACAACTAAGAATAAAGAAAATAGAGATGCAAAAGTGTCTAATGGAGTAAGTTTATCATCTGGATTAGTTGCAGGAGGTTCTATTATAGGATTAATTGGTATTATCTTTAAAGTATCAGGTTTAGTAACTCCAGGAGAACCTACTGGTTTTGCAGCAGGAAATGGGATGGCAACTATACTATTAGTAGTTTTAGTAGTATTAACATACTTATTTATAAATAAGTACAAAGCGAAGAAAAAATAATATATGGAAACAAATGAAGATGTTTTAAATATAGTTTACAATAAGAATGATTCTATAATTTATGAAACAGATGAAAATGGAATTGTAACAATTCTTGAAATACAAAATCATAAAATACAAAGATTTTTTAGAAAAATTGGGTTTAAAATACCAGAATATAGAAAAACAGAATTAGATGAATATTCTAGCTATGTATTTTTACTAATTGATGGAGTAAATTCAATAGAAAAAATTGGAGAATTGTTAGAGAATCATTTTGGAGAAAAGATACAACCTTTATATGAAAGATTACTTTTATTTTTAAATCATATTGATACAAATTGTGGCTATATATATAAGTTAGAAAATTAAAATAATTGAATGCAGAAAATACAGTTCTAAGTTAAATAATAAATGAACTGTATTTTTTGTATATAAATATTGTTAATCAATAAATAGATTATATTAAAAGGTGATATAATAGATATAGATTTTAACAATGGAAGGTGATTTTATGAGTATATTAATTAAAAATATAGAAATATATAATGGAAAAGATAATTTTATAGCAGATATATATGCAGAAGATGAAATTATAAAAAATATAGGGCAAAATTTACAAGTAAAAGCAGAAAAATTAATAGATGGAACTGGAAAAATATTACTTCCAGGGGGAATAGATGTACACACTCACTTTAACTTAGATTTAGGAGAATTTGTAGCAGTAGATGATTGGAAGTCAGGTCCTGTTGCAGCAGCTTTTGGAGGAACAACAACAGTAGTAGACCATATAGGTTTTTTAGAGAGAGGTTCATCTTTACAATCAATGGTAGATCATTACCATGAAATTTCAAAAGACAAACCTATAATTGACTTTAGCTTTCATGGAGTAATGCAAGAGACTGAAGATAGCATGATAGATGAAATACAAACATTATATGATGAAGGAATAGTTAGTTTGAAATTATATACAACTTATGGTGGAAAAGTTGAGGATGATCAAATACTTAAAGTTCTACAAAAGGCAAAAGAAACAGGTACAGTTGTATGTGTGCATTGTGAAAATGATGGATCAATAAAAGTTTTAAGAGAAGAATCTGAAAAAGAAGGACATTTTGAGCCTATTTATCATGCAAAAACTAGACCAAATGTAACTGAGGCAGAAGCAATAAATAGACTTGCTTATTTATCAAAAATAGCTGGAGATCCTAAATTATATATAGTTCATACATCTACATCTGAAGGATTAGAAGAAATAAAGAAAGCGAGAAAAAATGGATTAAAAAATATTTATTGTGAAACATGTACACAATATTTAACCTTGACTGAAGATAAATATTTAGATGAAGTAGAAGGTTTAAAATATATAATGGCACCTCCACTTAGAAAAGAAAAAGATGTTGAAGCTCTTTGGAAGGGAATAATAGATGGAGATGTTGATGTAATTGCAACAGATCATTGTCCTTTTATGTTTAAAGAACATAAATTAAAATATAAAGATGATTTCAAAAAAGTACCAGGAGGAGCACCAGGGGTGGAAGAAAGAATGGAAATTATTTTAACAGAGGGAACTAAAAGAGGAGTTTCTATTAATCGTTTACTAGACTTGCTGGTTCATAATCCTGCTAAAATTATGGGGTTATATCCTAAAAAGGGCAATTTATCTATTGGCTCTGATGCAGATTTTGTAATATACAATAAAGAACAATATACTATATCAGAGAATAATAGACATTCAGCAGTAGACTATACGGGATATGAGGGATTTAAGTCGAATTTTAAGGTAGATACTGTAATTATAAGAGGAAAAGTAGTAGTAGAAAAAGGGAAACAAGTGGCAAAAGAAGGATATGGTAAATTTGTAAAAAGAATATTTGAAAAACATTAAAATGAATAACTATTCACAAAACAGATAGGGAAAATAATTTCCTATCTGTTTTTTATTAAGGAAAATGAATGTTATTAAATTGACGAAATTAAAAGTTAATGCTATTATTTATTCAAAGAGAGGTGGAAAGATGAAGAAAAAATTATTATTATTAATGACAATTTTAATGATGTTTGCATTAGCGGCATGTGGAGGAGATTCTAAAAAATCAACAGGAGAAGATGGAAAAAAATCAGGAGATGCTATTTCTAAAGAAAATATAAAAATAGGATTTGTACATATTTCTGATCCAAGCGATAAAGGGTATACTTACAACCACAATTTAGGAACAGAGAAGATGATAAAGGAATTGGGATTAAAAGAAGATCAAGTAATAAATAAGTTTAATATTCCAGAAAGCGCGGAAGCTGAAACTGCTATTAGAGAACTCGCGGAATCAGGTTGTAATATAATTTTTGCAACAAGCTTTGGATTTGAAGATTATCTTTTAAATGTAGCTTCGGAATATCCAGAAATTCAATTCTGTCATGCAACAGGATATAAGTCAAAAGATAGCGATTTAGAAAATGTACATAATTATTTTGGAGAAATATACCAAGCTAGATACTTATCAGGTATAGCAGCAGGTCTTAAAACAAAGAGCAATAAACTTGGATATGTTGCAGCACAACCATTTGCAGAGGTTATAAGTGGATTTGATGCTTTTTATTTAGGAGCAAAAAGTGTAAATCCTGAGGTTGAAATGATGGTAATGTACACTAACTCATGGAATGACCCTACTAAAGAAGCACAAGTAGCTAAAGCATTAATAGATAAGGGGTGTGATGTTATAGGACAGCATTGTGATTCTACAGCACCAGCAACTACAGCAGAGAAGAATGGTGTATTCCATGTTGGTTATAACTCCAATATGATAGAAGCAGCTCCGAAAGCTTCTTTAACATCAGCAGTTTGGGATTGGTCAAAATATTTAGAATATGCAACAAATGCAGTTTTAAATGGTGAGAAGATAGAAAAAGATTGGAGCAAGGGATTAAAAGATAAAGTTGTGGATATATCTGACTTGAATAAGAAAATTGTAGCAGAAGGTACAGAAGAAAAAATAGCAGAAGCCAGAGCTAAAATTGAATCTGGAGATTGGGATGTATTTACAGGACCATTAAAAGATAATAAAGGAAAAGAAGTAGTAAAAGAAGGAGAAACATTTAAGGAGCCACAGTCAGCACCAACTTTCGAACATGTTTTAGAAGGAATTACTGTAGTAGAATAGGGAATTAATAAGAAATATGACAAAATGGTAAATAGGCAGAGGAGACTCTGCCTATTATAGGTTAAGGAGGAGCTATGAAAAGTGAATTAGCTGTTAAATTAGTTGATATAACAAAAACTTTTGGCTCTACAGTTGCAAATAGTAAAGTTAATTTAGATTTAAAATTTGGAGAAGTTTTAGCTTTACTTGGAGAAAATGGAAGTGGTAAAACAACATTAGTAAATATGCTAGCAGGCTTATACTATCCTGACAGTGGAGAGGTATTTATTAAAGGAGAAAAAGTGTCTATAAAGTCTCCAAAAGATTCATTTGATTTGGGAATAGGTATGATACACCAACATTTCAAATTAATTGATGTTTTTACTACAGCAGAAAATATTATATTAACTTTACCAGAAACAGAAAAATACAATAAAAAAGTTATTAATGAAAGAATTTCAGAAATATGCAAAAAATATGGTTTTGAAATAGATTTAAACAAAAAAATATATAACATGTCTGTTTCTGAAAAGCAAACTGTAGAAATATTAAAAGTATTAGTTAGAGGTTCGGATATTTTAATATTAGATGAGCCTACTGCTGTTTTAACCCCTCAAGAAATAGAGAAACTTTTTAAAATATTAAAAACTATGAGAGATGATGGTAAGGCTATAATAATTATTACACATAAATTAAATGAAGTATTAGAGGTTTCAAATAGAGTCTCTATTTTGAGAAAAGGTGAATACATAGATACTGTAATAACAGAAGAAACTACTAGTGGTGAACTTACAGAAAAAATGGTAGGAAGAAAAGTTGATTTAAGTATAAAAAGAAATAGGACTAAATTTAATAAAAAACTATTGGAAGTAACAGACCTTAGTGCAACAAGTGAAGAAGGATATAAGGTTTTAAATAGAATAAATTTTTGCTTGAAAGCAGGAGAAATATTGGGTATAGCGGGTATTTCTGGAAGTGGTCAAAGAGAGTTGTGTGAATGTGTATATGGTTTATACAAAAATAAAAGAGGAGTTGTTAATTTATATAGGGAAGGTAAAAAATTTAATATTTTAGGAATGAATCCAGAACAAATTTCTAAAAAGGGATTCAACATTGGTTTTGTGCCAGAAGATAGACTGGGTATGGGATTAGTTGGAGATTTAGGAATTGATGATAATATGATATTAAAAAACTATAAAGGAGATAAGGGTATATTTATAGATTATGGAAAATCAAAAAGAATATCAGAAAAAGTTATTGAAGACTTAGAAATAAAAACTCCAGGAATAAAAACACCAGTAAAAAAACTATCGGGAGGTAATATTCAAAAAGTTCTAGTAGGCAGAGAGATAGAAAGTTATCCAGAAATATTAATAGTTGCTTATCCTGTTAGAGGCCTTGATATTAATTCTTCATATACAATATATGACTTATTAAATAGAGAAAAAGAAAGAGGAGTAGGAGTAATATTTGTAGGTGAAGATTTAGATGTTTTAATGGATATATCTGATAGATTAGCAGTAATGTATAATGGACAAATAATGAATATTGTAGATCCTAGAGAGGTTACAAAAGACGATATTGGACTATTGATGATGGGTAAAAAACAGGAGGTTTCTAATGTATAGTACTGTTAAAACAACAAAAAAAGAACCTCTAATAAGAATAGTAAAAAAAGAAGATATAGGTAAAGCAAATGCTATCATTATAAGGGTTGTAGCTATATTATTGGCACTACTAACAGGAGGACTGTTAATGTTGATATTAGGTAAAAATCCGATAGAGATATATTCTAGTATGGTAAATGGAGCATTTGATGGAAAAATAAGAATACAAGAGACTATTAAAGTTGCTATTCCACTACTGGTAGCGGGAATTGGAGTTTCTTATGCTTTCAAAATGAAATTTTGGAATATAGGAGGTGAAGGACAAATATTAATGGGAGGTATAGCAGCTACTGCAATAGTGGTATATGGAGAAAGTATACCAAAGATACCTAAGTTAATATTAATGTTTTTTGCTGCAATAATAGCAGGTGGGCTATATGGATCTATACCAGCATTTTTCAAAAGTAAATGGAATACTAATGAAACATTGTTTACACTTATGCTTAATTATATAGCTTTGCAATTTGTAAGATTACTACAATATAGAGATGGATGGCAAGCTCAGGGAACTACTTTTCCTAAGATAAGAAACTTTACAATGGATGAGAGATTACCTAAAATATTAGGAGTACATATAGGTTGGATAATAGCGCTAGTAATAGTGATAATATCTTATATTTACCTAAATAAAACAAAACAAGGATATGAAATTTCAGTTGTTGGTGGTTCGGAGAATACAGCAAAATATGCAGGTATGAACGTAGGTAAAATATTTATAAGAACAATGTTTATATCAGCTGCATTATGTGGAATAGTTGGATTTTTACAAGTAGCTGGAGCAGATGGAACATTAACTGAAAATACAGCAGGAGGAGATGGATTTACTGCTATAACAGTAGCTTGGATGTCACATTTAAATCCTTTTATAATGGTTCTAATGTCATTGTTTATAGCATTTTTAGAAAGAGGAGCTAGTAATATACAAACCACTCATGGGATACCTGCATCAATGGCATCTGTATTAACAGGAATAATATTGTTTTTCATGTTAGGATCAGAATTCTTTATAAATTATAAAGTAATATTTAGAAAGAAAGTAAAGGAGGAGTAGTATGAATGTATTACTAAATTTAATAAATGCAGCAGTACTAGCTGGAACTCCCTTACTTCTAGGAACTATAGGAGAAACTTTAACTCAAAAATCAGGAAATTTAAATCTTGGAGTTGAAGGTATGATGTTTATGGGAGCAGCAACTGGACTTGGAGCTAGTTGGTACGCTGAAAAACTTTTAGGAATAGAAGGATTTGGAGCGGTGATTGTAGGAGTAGTAGTTGCATTTTTAGCAGGATCTCTAGGAGCTTTAATATACTCTTTCTTGACTATATCGTTAAGAGCAAATCAAAATGTTGTAGGATTGACACTCACAATATTTGGTACAGGATTCGGGAATTTTGTAGGAGAGTATCTGAGTGGAAAAGCTGGTGGATTTGTTGCTGTGTCAGATGCTACAAAAGCTGCTTTTGGAAATATAAATTTGGGGCCACTTTCAAAAATTCCAATATTAGGAAAATTATTATTTCAATATAATTGGATGGTATATTTTACAGTTATATTGGCATTAATATTAGCATACTTCCTTAATAAAACAAGAAAAGGGTTAAATTTAAGAGCCGTAGGAGAAGACCCAGGAACAGCAGATGCAGCAGGAATTAATGTAACTAAATATAGATATATATCTACGATAGTAGGTGGAGGAATATGTGCACTAGGTGGACTTTATATTTCAATGGTAACATGTGCTGGAGTATGGGTTCATAATTCAGTAAGTGGATATGGCTGGTTAGCAGTTGCACTTGTAATATTTGCAACTTGGAGTCCAATAAGAGCTATTTATTGTGGAATTATATTTGGAGGGTTAACAATACTTAGGATGTATGTTCAAATACCAGGAATACCACTACAAATTTATGATATGTTACCATATTTTGCAACAATTATAGTTCTTATAATAACGAGCATTAGACAAATAAAAGAACATTCGAAACCAGAAGGTACAGGAACAAATTACTTTAGGGAAGATAGGTAAAAGTTTATATATAATATATATCAATTAATATTAACCAAGTAAAGAAGCAGAGTGTATAGGCATTCTGTTTTTTTATAAATTTGTTATTAAAGAATATGTTATTATAGGAATTATAATATGTTCTTTAATAAGTTTCATATAAACGATAAGTAAAAATATGAAACAATACTAGAATAAGATGATATATACTTAGGAGGAAAGTATGGAAAGAAAGTTAAATTTAAGAATATTAAAATATTTTGGATTTTTAATGTTTGTATTAGCGGGGGGAGTTATAGGTATAGGTCAAGTATTTGATTCAAAACTTGATAAAACAGGACATTTAACAGTAATGTTATTGTTAATAACAATAGGACTTTGGATATTTAAGCCTTTCAATCTTCCGTTTTCAGTTAGTGGCTGTTTTTTTATGGCAGGTTTACTTGCGATAGGTGTACCATCAAATATTGTATTTTCTGGGTTTTCAGGTACAGCATTATGGTCATTAATACCAGCTCTTTTTTTTGGAGTAGCTCTAGCAAAGACAGGTCTTGGAAGAAGAATAGCATATTTTGGTATGAAAAGTATAAAAGTAACATATCCAAATATTTTATTAATGTGGATGATAATAGGAATAATACTTTCCCTACTTACACCATCAATAACAGTAAGGGTAGTAATTGTAATGCCAATAGCATTACAATGTGTAGAGATATGCAAATTAAAATATAATTCAAAAGGAAGATCGCTAATATTAATAACAGCTTGGATAATGGCAATTATACCTGGATTGGGATGGCAAACAGGTTCCCTTGCAGGACCGATGTTATCTGGATTTTATGAAGCAGTTCCGAAATTAAGAGGGTTAGTAACTTTTAATTCGTGGGCAAAAGTTTTACTATTACCTATTGTAATAATAAGTGCTTTAACAGTAATAGCATCTTATTTTGTATTAAAACCGTCAGAAAAATTAAATATTGGGAAAAATGTATTTTTAAATGAATATAAAAAACTAGGGACGATAACAAGAGAAGAAATAATAACAGCAATTATATTAGTTGCATCGTTTTTATTTTTTGTAACTAATTCAATTCACAAAATACCAGATGCATCAGTATGCTTAATGGCACTTTTTCTTCTTACAGCAACCAAGATAATAGAAGTAAAAGATATAAGCACAGGTATAAGTTGGGATCTTGTAATATTCATAGGTACAGCGATGAGCTTCGGAAGTGTATTTGCTGAAACAGGAGTATCTAAATGGATGTCTGATATTTTAGTGGAATTACTGTATCCTATATCAAGTAGTCCTTGGATATTTATGCCAATAGTACTAGTAATAATGTTTTTATGGCGTTTTGTAGATATAGCAGGATTTGCGCCAACAGTAGCAATAATAATTGCAATATCCCCAGAAGTATTTTCACGTTATAAAATAAATCCATTGATATGGCTACCATTACTTTGTATAGCAATGAATTCTTTTTTCTTAAGTTATACAAATATGTTTGCATTAGTAGCACAATCCAATATGAAAGAAAAAGGTTGGTCTCAAAAACATTTAACGAAATATGGGATAGTATATTTTGTTGTTTCTCTTATAACAGTAATAGCAGTAATACCATACTGGAAGAATATGGGGTTATTTGGATAGATTATTAATTTAAAATGCAAATAATAAAATATAAAAAAGACTGGGATATCCCAGCCTTTTTTATTAATAAATTAAAATTCATCAAAGTAAATTTTTTCGTTTGGTACGCTTTTTTTATTAAGAGATTCAACTATAGAACTTATCATTACAGGACTACCGCAAAGATATGCTGTATAATTACCTCCATTTTCCAAGTACGTGTCAATAGAATTTGTTACTCTTCCTTTGTCGCCAGACCAATTTGAATCTTCAGAAACTCTAGAAAGGGTAGGCATAAACTTAAAATCATAAAGTTCTTCCTCAAACATTTTCATTTCGTCTAATAAGAACAAGTCATCTTCAGTTTTTGCGCCAAAATAAAATCTAGCTTTTCTTTTTATATCATTATCTTTCATGTGATATAAAATAGAGCGTATAGGAGCAAAACCTGTACCTGCTGCTACCATTACTATTTCACTATCATCATCGTGATAATAGAAATCTCCATAAGGGCCATTTAAATCTATTTCTGTACCAACTTCAACGAAGTTGTGCATGTAAGTTGTACAAATACCACCAGTATAACCAATTAATAGTTCGATGTGGTTATCATCTTTAATAGATGAAGCTACTGAGTAAGCTCTATATACTTCTTCAGTATTTCCATCATATTCAGGGGCTTTAATTTGTACGTATTGCCCAGGTTTAAATTGAATTTTTTCACCTTCTGGAAGTTCAAATCTAAACTTCTTAATTTTGTCAGTCATAGGTTCAATATCTACAATTTTTACTTTATATTCTTTAACATTAAACAGTTCTTCAGGAATTTCAATTTTCATATTTTCTTTAACTTTACATTGACAAGAAAGTCTCATATTATTTTTTTGTTCTTCTTCTGTAAGCCAAGGTTTTTCAGTAGAAAGAAGTTGTCCTCCACCTTCTATAACTTTTACTTTACAGTAACCACAAGACCCTTTTCCACCACAAGCAGAGGGGATAAAAATCTTTTCATTTCTAAGAGAATCCAGCAATGTATTTCCACCGTCGATGGTATAAGTTTTTTCTTCATTAATGACTAAATCAACTTCACCATAATTGGCGATATATTTATCAGCAATAGTTAAGATAATGGCAAAAAGAGCACATAAACCAGTTATTACTGCTGTAGTTATTAAAATTGTACTCATTTCGTCCTCCTACGATATTTGAACTATTCCAGAAAAACCTATAAAAGCCATAGCCATTATTCCCGTAATAATAAGAGTAATAGGGGCTCCTCTAAGTCCTTCAGGTAGTGTGTTTTCATTAATTCTACTTCTAATTCCAGCCATAGAAATTATAGCTAGAGCCCAACCAAGTCCAGAACCAATAGAGAAACCAACAGTTTGTGCAAAATTATAGTTTCTAATAACCATAAATAAAGAAACTCCAAGGATTGCACAGTTAACAGTGATTAAGGGTAAAAATATACCAAGGGCATAGTATAGGTTTGGAACATATTTTTCCAAAATCATCTCTAAAAGTTGTACAAAAGCAGCAATAGAGATAATAAATACTATAAATCTTAAATATTCAATACCAAACATCACCATTAATTCATACAAGAAATAGTTTATTATTGTAGTTACAGTTATAACGAAAGTAACGGCTACACCAAGTCCTGTAGCAGTTTCAATTTCCTTACTAACAGCGACAAATGAGCACATTCCTAGGAAATTGCTAAATATCATATTACTTGTAAATATTGATGCAAAAAATATTACTAATGGATGTATTGTCATTATTTTTTAGCTCCTTCCTTTTTATTTCTAATGTTATATGCTATCCACATAATTATTGGTAAGATGAAAAATGCTCCTGGAGGCATGACCATCATGGTCCATGGAGTAAAAGATTCTGGCATAATACCTATTCCAAATAAAGTACCAAAACCAAGAAATTCTCTTATTACAGCTATTAATAATAGAACTATCGTGTATCCAACACCTGAAATAAGACCATCGACAAAAGAAGGGATAGGTTTATTTGCAATAGCAAAAGCTTCAGCTCTTCCCATTATTATACAGTTGGTAATTATAAGACCAACATAGGGACCTAATGTCTTACTCATTTCAGGCATATATGCCTTCAAGAAAATATCTACCAATATTACATAAAATGAAATTATAAATACTTGAACCATCATTCGAATATGTTTAGGAGTAATATTTCTTAATAAAGATATAGAAAAAGAAGAGAAAGCCGTAACAACAGCTAACGCAACTCCCATAACGAGTGAGTTCATAGCAAAGTTTGTAACTGCTAAAGTCGAGCATAAACCTATAACTTGAACAAGTACAGGGTTATCATACAGTAGTGCATCTGACACTATTTTTTTATAATTTTGTTTTCCAGCCATACTATACTCCTTCCCTTGCTTTAATAAAAGCTAAAATATCTTCGTTTAACATATTAACAACGAAAGTAGAAGTTTGAGTTGCCCCTGTAATAGCGTCTACATTGCCACCTGGTGCTGGTTTATTAATAATAATATTACCACTAGAAGAATCTGAAATATCTAAATTTCTAAACTGGTTTTTATAATCATCTTCAGAAATTCTTCCTCCAAGGCCAGGAGTTTCTTCTTGTTTTATAAACTCAATTCCTGTTACAGTTTTTAAATCCGAAGTAATGCCTAAGTAGCCTTCAATACCTCCCCAAAGTCCAGGACCGTTAAAAGGAACGGCATATGCAACAGTTTTACTGTTTTCTTCTAAAATATAAAGTGGTTTGTTCTCAAACGTTTCCTCTTTAACCTTGTCATTAAATGTAGAATCAATTTCTTCAGGAGAAGCATTTTCTGGTAAAACATCAAATACAGTAAGTATTTTTTGTTTTAATTCAATTTCTTGATTAAATTCGATTACAGGTAAAGAGGCATAGTTTACGCCAGCTAATATTAAAGTAAGAATACCAGCTATTACAGCCATGAAAAGAACAGGATAAATTATACTTTTTTTCTTAGACATTACGCCACCGCCCCTTTAGCTTTCTTTCTAGCTTTAATTTTTTTTACAGCATAGTCTATAATAGGTGCAAAAGTGTTTCCTATTAAAATAGCAAACATCATACCACCAGAGAATAGTGCAAATCCTCTAATAATTACAGTAACTACACCAATGATAATTCCATAAATCCATTTTCCTGGAACCGTTTTAGCAGCTGAAATGGGATCTGTTGCCATAAATACAGTACCAAATAAGAAGCCTCCAAATAGTATTCCATAAAGAGGATTAGGAACAGACTCAATTCCAATTAAGTAAAATACAGTAGATAATGCTGCAAAACCTAAAATAGAGCCAGCCATAATTTGCCAAGAAGCCACTTTTTTATAAATTAAATAAATCCCTGCTAAAATTATTAAAATTTTAGACGTTTCACCAATTGCTCCTGGTATGTTTCCAATAAATAAATTGATAATATCTGAAAAGATTCCTTCGTTTCTAAATGCTAACATAGGAGTTGCAGTAGATAATGCATCTATATTAGGTAAAGTAAATACTCCAAATCCTCCTGGAAAACCACTAGCAGCTTCATTCCATGCAATAGTAAGTGGGTTAGGGAAATTTATATAAACAAAAACTCTTCCAACTAAAGCAGGATTAAATATATTTTTACCGAAACCTCCAAATACCATTTTGCCAAAGAATACTCCGAAAGCAATGCCTACACCAGACATCCAAAATGGTAATGAGACTGGTAAAGTCATAGTATATAAAATGCTTGTAATAATAACTGCTTCAGAAATTTTTTTCCTTTTGTAAATTTTGGTTTCACACAAGTATTCTACAGTAATAGAAACTAAAAGATTCACTAAAAGTAATGCTAAAACTCGCCAACCAAAATTGTAAATAGCAAAAATACTTATAATTACAAGTGGTATTAAAACAGTACGCATCATCTTTTGTTTAGTGAAATATTTTTCGTAAAAACTTTTCATATTATTCACCTCCAAAAAAGTAATATTAAATTATTGAGATATTGATATATGAATAATTAATAAATAATATCTCACAAGAATAGTATATCATGATTTTTAATAAATATAAGGCAAAACATTAGAATTATAGTAAGTAAGAATAGGATAAGTTAAAAGACAGTATAAATAATTTTAATGACTAAGTTAATAAATATATATTGATATACATTAACTATCAATATGTAGATTTGGACAATAAAATAAAGATATACATTTTAAATGCTATATCTTTCAAATGGTAGTATATTTATTTGAATAAACAGCCTATAATCAATAATATTTCAAATGAATACTTTTAATTGGTGGAGATGGTGGGAATTTAAAGGATACAATTAAGATATTCTATTATTTTTTTAAATATTGCAATATCAACGTTTATTTACTCTCGGATTTTATTAAATACTAACTTTTTCTAACATTTTTTAATAATTATAGGACATTCGTAGGACATTTTAACCAAATAAATGTGCTATGCTTTCTACTGCATCCGTCTTATCTTCATTCATAACATGAGTATAAATATTCATTGTTGTCTGTATGTCTTTATGACCTAATAAACTTTGAACTGTTTTCATAGGTACATTAGCTTCAAAAAGTCTAGTAGCATAAGAGTGACGTAAACTGTGGAAATTCATATCTCTTATATTTGCTTTTTCTAAAACTTTTTTAAAAGCTCGTGGAAGTTTTTTATTATCCATGTAGTTGCCTATATTATTAGGGAAAACTATGTTTTTATTTTGATATACTTCTCCTAAATATAATCGGTATTCTTTTTGTTTGGTTTGCCATTTTTTGAGCTTAGAATTAAATAAACTAGGAAATGGTATTGTTCTATAGCTTGATTGAGTTTTAGGCTCTAAAATCATAGTTTTAAGTGTTCTTGTACCATCTTTATTGATTACATATGCTTTAGATAGATTTTTGTTAACAGTTACTGTACTATTGAATAAATTTATATCATCCCAAGTTAACGCTAAAAGTTCTCCAAGCCTTAAGCCAGTAGCTAAAGCAAAAGATAGAGGCAATTCGTACTCTTCTCTAGCCAATTCTTTAATGAATTTCGTTTGTTCTTCTTTCGTAAATACTGTGAACTTATCTCTTTTAATTGCTGAAGGAAGTTTTGCATATCTACAATAATTATTATTTATTACTCCCATAGCTACTGCATCGTTTAAAGATGTAGATATTGTTTGTTTGATGTTAGTAACTAGACCGATAGAATTATCTTCTAGAAGAATATTAAAATATTTTTGAAAGTCTATAGTTCTCAATTCAGCAAGTTTTTTATTGCCAATAGTACTGTCTGCTATGTAATTTCTATAGTAACCTTCGTATTTTTTAAAAGAATTTGGCTTTAATTTATTTTGTTTATACTCAAAAAGCCAATTAAAGTACCAATCTTTCAACTTTGCTTGATTATCTTCTATATATAAATTTTGATTAACTTGATGCTGTAAAGCTGTCATTTTATCAACTACATCTTTTTTCTTAAAACTTCCAAATGTTTTTCTTATTTGTTTTCCGTTATTATCATATCCAACGGTAACTCTAGCTATGAAATATTTTTTATCATTTCTTATTTCGCATCTTATTGAACCCTCACCATTACTTTTGATTCTGTTTCTAGACATGATTAATTACCTCCTTTATATAAATAGAGGATATATGATATAATTACATTAAGTTATGGGGTATATTCATATATCCTTGAGTCCTTCATGTTACAGCATGGGGGCTTTTTTTTATTTTATTAGTCTAAATTATATTTAATTCCATTATGAACATCAAATGATTCAGCGATGTCTGGCAAATTTTTATAATCGAAGTTTTCAAAATTAATTTTATTAACTTCTTCTTTGTTTAATATTATTTTAACAGCATATTGTTCTTTTAAATTACCATACTGATCTTTAAATTCAGCTTTTGCTCCTATGAAAACTCTATTATAATTTACATCTATAGTGGTTTTTAAATAGTCAGAAACTTTCATAAGGAATCCTTTAATGGTCATATTTTCAGTTAAATTGTCAGATAGTTTGACATCAACGGCTAGGTAATCAATTGTTGAATTTTCCTCGTCAATACTTCCATCTTCTTTATATTTAATAGTGGTATAATCCCAGTTCATTTTTGCATTTTTATAATCATCGCCGAAAATTTTTATTCCAATTTTATCAAGAGTATCTTGTTTATTGGAAAATGGTGCCTCAGTTTCTTTACTTGCAATTGATTCTTTAGTTTCTTTTTCTGTACTTTTTTCTTCAGTTTTAGAAGTAGGCTTGTTAGATTTATCTTTATTATCTTTTTTATCAGGTGTATTAATCAAGCAAACTATAAATACAATTGCAGAAATTACTAATCCAATTTTAAAACTTTTATTATCTTCTTTTTTTCCTTTGCTTTTTTTTATAAGGATAGCAAAGATTATGGTTGCAGCAAAAGATATAACTCCAATTATAGGTAACATTATTTATCCTCCAATAGTTTATTCATTTTTTCAATATTTTTATTCAACTTAGCTAATTGGCATATTATTAAATAATTTTGATCAACCTTAATTCCTTCATTTGCAACAGAAGTATAAGTCAATCTATTTAAAAGAACTAAATCTTCATCATCTAACAACCCTTTAAGTTGATGTTTTTTAGCAAATTCATCTAACTTTTTGCTGTCGGTGTTCTTATCAAACAATCCCATACACATTCCTCCTAAAATATATTTAGTGTAAAATACACTTATTATAATAATACACTATACATAATAACCTTTCCAATTATTTCAACATTTTCATACTCTGTATCAAAAACTATATCTGTAAAAACTTCATCAGTAGACTCTGGTCTGAAAATAATTCTGTTATCACTTTTATAAAATCTTTTAACAGAATAGTTATAATTGTCATTAAACACAACTATATCCCCATTTGTTAAATCACATGCTGAGATATTAGTCAAAATACCTATTACACTTTTGTTTGGTATTATTTTATTCATTGAATCGCCATTTACTCTCATAATAGTTACATTAGGACTATTTGCATATTTACCCATTAAATTGTCTGGTATATAGATTTGAGTGTAACCTTGTCCTTCTATCCTCTCGGGACTACCTGCGGATACAGGATCATCTATGTACTTATAGGGATTCATAGTTGAAAGTTTTCCTAGTATTTCTACTTCAGGTTTAGTCAAATCTTTAGAAACTAAGTCATCAATATCTATATTAAATATTTTAGCGAAATCTGACAGAGTTCCAAATCTAGGCATACGAATACCTTTCTCCCATTCACTTATAGCAGAGGCACTTTTTTTACCGACCATTTTAGCTAATTCTAATTGTTCAAATCCATTTTTTTCTCTTAAATATTTAAGATTTTTAGGAAATATTTTATTTGACATATTAATTACTCCTTATTTATTTACTAAATTATAACATAAATTCTAAAAAATAGAAATAGATTTCTAGTAAAATAATTCTAAAAAATAGAAAAACAATGTTGACTTCTAAAAAATAGAAGTGTATAATAATAATTACAGAAGAGAGGTGATACTAAATGTGTAAAAAAACTGTTCGACAATTAAGACGTGAAAAAGACATAACTCAAGAACAATTAGCAGAATTAACAGGTTTAACTACAAGAACAATAACTCTTTATGAAAATGATACCAATAAATTAAAAAAAGCCAAATACGAAAATATAGAAAAAATTGCAAAAGCTTTAGATGTTTCAATAAATGATATTTTTTTACCCTCCACTTCTAAAAAATAGAAACAAAGTTGTTAGTGAATAACTGAACTAGAAATATCCAAAGTTTATGTTAGCGATATTTTAAAGAAAAATAGGAAACCAGAAGATAAACGAAAAGAAATTATAAGATTTCTAGAAATTGAATAAGGAGGGACTAATGGAAATTTGGGAAAACTCAAAGGAAAGAATATATAAGTTTGGAAATACAAAGAAGGATGTAACTGTACCACAAAAAAATGTAGAAAATATTTTTGATGAAATAGCTAAAATATTAAAAAAAGAGCTTCCTAAAAAAGCTCAAGTCACAAGTATTATTGAAGATATTTTAAACGAATATATAGGTGATTTAGCTTATAAACATATTGAATTGCAGGATAGAAATAATGAAGAATAGTTTACTACCACTAATAATTTCAATAATTGCATTAATAATTTCTTTGAGTATATTTCTAATAAATAAAAGGTCAAGAAGTACAATTAAAAAAGTAAATTATAAAAAACTTGGGTGTTATGATTGGGACGCATTTAAAAAATTAGAGGGATTAAGTGAACCATATATTAAACGGGAAGCTCATAAAAATGATAAGGATGTTTCAAGCCACCAACGTCACTCTTTACCTCTTTAGAATATTTTTTTAAAAAGGTAGGTCTTGTATCTCTGAAAAATATTTTTACAGTTTTAGAACCTTTTAAAGAGTCAGCTTCAATCAAAAAGTCTAAAACATTAAAAGAGTTATTACCATACATTTGGTAAATACTTTCAGGAATATTTAATTTACGAATTAACTTTTCATTAGTGTGAAGAAATAAATCTTGTATTTCCATATCTTGGAAATGAAGTTTTTTAATAAAGTTAATTTCGTTGTCTTGAGAATCAAGAACGTTGATATTAAAAATTGACAAATTAGTAGCTCTAGGATTAATTATTCGAAAGCTAATGTAAATATATTCGGTGTTGTTTTTAATTTTACTAAAATTAGTTTTAGTAATAGATGAATGAATTTCAGCAGAAAGAGTAACTACTGTCGGGTCAATTATTGTCAATGGAACATAATCTCTCTTAAAAGCGATTATTGACAAGAAGAGGGCAATGAAAGAAATTATCACAGGTAAAAATTTAGTTATAAAAGTAAAAAAACTCATAAAACAAATCATCTCCTTTTAGATGATTATAGCATAACAAAAGATAGGAGGGACTAATGGAAAACATAAAACAACAAAATAACATAACAACTTTTCCAGGAATATCTCAAGAAGAAATATATCAATGGAAAATAGAAAAATTGGAAGCAGAATTGCAATTAGCAAAAGAGCAGAAAGAAAAAGCGGAATTACAGTTGAAACTCAAAGAAGTGCCACCATTATTGAATGAGGTTGGACTTAGCAATTGGTTAGATATAACACCATTTGCAGCTCAAACATTATTAAAAACTAAAGGATTTCCAATGATTAATGTTGGAGGTAAAAAAGCTATCACATCAAAGGTGATTGAATGGCTAGAAAATAATGTTGAATAAGGAGAAAACAATGCAAAGAAAACTAAAGCATAGTAGAAATGTACAAAAAAATTGGTGGTTATATCCAATAGGAGCAGTAGCATGTATAGGAATTATATATATATTCTACAACATAGGATTAACATTAGGGAGCTGAACAATGATTAAGGAAATATTAGCAGCTGCACCATTACATTTTTGGTTATTTGCAGCAATAAGTTTAGTTTCAACAATAACAATATGCATATGGAAGATAAAAGAAATTAATGAGGAAGAAGAGAAATACAAAGATGAAGAGAAAAAAAGCCTTTAGCTGCGGTAACAACTAAAAGGCTTAACCAAATATTATTAAATATTCACTTAACGTGATTATATCACAAAAGGAGTAAATTATGGAAATTTTAGAAAAAACTAAATTTTATGTAGGAAAAGAAGAATTTAATACTCAAGAAGAAGCTGACAACTACATGGATATAAAAGCAAGAGTTGATGATTTAAAAAGAATAGCTAAAAGCAATATGAAAGAAAGATATATGAGTTTAGATGATGCGTTGGAAGATGCATTTATAACATTAATAGATAGAAAAGATAAAACGATAGATATATTGGAAAGACCATTCTAGGAGATAAGCGTATGAAAGAACAATTAAAAATATATGTATTAAAAGTATTGGTTAATCACAAAACTTATTATCTTGCAGGATTAGACCTTATTTTATCTAGGAATATTGAAGATTCAGTATTATTTTTCAAAGAGGATATATCCAACATAGATGGAAAGTTAGAGACTGAATTAGAAAAAGAACTAGGCGTAATTGTAACTTGTCTAGTTGAAGAAGTTGAAGAAGCGGATCGAAATATTTTATTTAACAAGATAGGAAGGGTAACACTTGTCAAGCAAGAATAAGGCATCTGAAATCATAAGTAAAGCTTTGATAGCGTCTTCTGAAGATGATGGATTGTAAGCTTTTAACTCGTGAGCCTTAGGATTTCTATAAAAGTAAACAATAGTATTTAGTAAAGCTTTTAGTCCGAAATACTCACTTTTTTCAGATTGAGTGCTTAAACTATTTAGAACAACTAAAGGTTTTTTATGGTTAAAACTATCAATTATTAGAGTGTTACCATCAGATTTTGAGCCGGTAAGTTGCCTAACTTTATTAAGTGGAATTTTAGAAGCTTCTAAAATTAGATGAAAATAATTTTCTTCAACTATTTCAGGATTGCATAAATTTAGTATAAGAGGATGGATTTCAAACAAAGATAATTTATCTTTTATCATATTGAAATTCTTTTGACCATCAGAAAAAGTTTCAACCTTAATAGTTTTAACTACTTTACCTGAATCATTAACTTTCAAACCAAGATACTGAATTACTTTATTTATATCAAATAGAGCTGACTGCCATTCAGAAGAATTACAATCATGCATTTTATCAGCAAAAACATACTCAATGACTTTTATAACTATAGACGAGTCATTAAATTTGTTTAAGTTTTGAGATATAGAATTATAAATTCTATTCCATTTGGTACTAATAGTGGAATCATTATCCATATTTAAAACTTGAAACATATAAGTAATTTTAGAACCTGTTGTAAGTTCAGCAAGTATACAAGATATTTTTTTAAGTATTTGTGGAGTTAATTCCATAGATATCACCTCAAAAATATTATAGCATAGCAAAAATATAAGGAGTAAATAATGAACATAATATTAGAAAAACTAACCCTTGGAAACTTTAAGGGAATTAAGAATAAAGTAATAGAATTTAAAGACAACATAACCAATATAGCAGGAGAAAATGCATCTGGGAAAACGACAATATATGATGCTTACAGCTGGTTACTTTGGAACAAAGATAGTCAAAATAAAACAGATTTTAATATAAAGACGATAGGAAAATATGGAGAACCATTACACAACTTAGAACATTCTGTTGAAGGAGAGTTCTTAATAGTAAGTGAAGATGAAAAAGTTCCGCTTAAATTAAAGAAAGTATTTAAAGAAAAGTGGACTAAAAAGAGAGGATCTAAAACAGAAGAATTTAATGGACATACAACAGAGTATTTTATAAATGATATTCTACTAAAGCTAAAAGAATATACAGCAAGAATAGAAGCTTTAATAACAGAGGAAAAGTTTAAACAGTTATCTAATCCGTTACATTTCAATATAAATTTAGACACTAAGAAAAAAAGAGAGTTGGTCCTATCATTAATAAATGACGTAAGTATAGATGAAATTATAGATAAAAATAAGGAACTAGAACCTTTAAGAGAGCTACTAGCTACTAGAGATATAAACGACTTAATGAAAATAAACAAAGCGACTATATCTAATATAAATAAGGATTTAGAATTACTTCCTATAAAGATAAATGAAAGATATGACAGCAAAAGAGCAGATATAGACTTTGACAAATTGGAGTTTAGAAAAAGAATTATAGTAGGAACAATAGAAAAAATAGACAATGATTTAGCTAAGAAAAATAATTCAGAAGCACTAAAAGATAAGCAGTTACAAATAAAAGAATTAATTATAAAGCAAGAAAATATAGTTAATGAAGTAGAGAAGAAGAACAGAGAAGCTAAAAGGAAGTATCAAGAAGAAATATCAGATAGAAATAAGAAGATAGAACATTGCAACACCTATATTAAAGAGGTTGAAACTGATAAAAAATCTGAATTAAAACTTTTAGAAACACTTAATGCTGAATTAATAGGGCTTAGAGAAAAATACGAGAATTATGCTAATGACAAAATGGAAATAGCAGCAGAAACTCATTGTCCTACTTGTAATCAAGAATTACCAATAGAGAGTATTCAGGAAAAAATAAATTTAATTAAAAGTAATAAATTAAGCGATATTTCAGATAAAGCAGATGGAATATTAAAAAAGATTGAAATAGTAAAAAAAGATATACAAGATTTTGATAAAAAAATAGAGCTAAAAAAAGATGAATTAAAGCAAATCCAAGACAATATTCCAACAGAACCAGTAGAAGAAATAATACCACAAGAATATCATGACATAACAGAACAAATAGAAAAATTAAAAGAAGAAATAAACAACTTTGATGTAACAGACAATACAGAACTATTAGAGAAAAAAAGTGAGTTAGAAAAAGAACTAGGAGAAATAAACTCACAGTTAGCTTTTGAAAAAGTAAATGAAGAAGCAGACAAGAAAATAGCTGAATATGAAGAACAGCAAGCTAAGTTAGGAGAAGAATACGACAGAGTATCAGAAATAATTTATCTATGTGAACAATTTATGAAAGTAAAAGTAGATTATATATCTGATGATATAAATTCAAAGTTTAGTCTAGTTAAATTTAAACTATTTGAAACCCAAATAAATGGTGGGATAAATGAAGTGTGCGAATCTACAGTTAACAATGTACCATTCAATGATTTAAACAACGCTATGAAGATAAATGCAGGAATAGACATTATAAACACATTAGCGGACCATTACAAAATAAATACACCAATATTTATAGATAACGCTGAAAGTGTAAATCATTTAGAAGAAACAGATAGTCAAGTAATAAGACTTGTAGTAAGTGATGATAAAGAATTAGTAATTAAATAAAGGAGAATACAATGGCAAATAATCAAGTACAAAATATACAGCAAGGACAAGTTTCACCAACTAAGCAAATGTCTGCTTTATTAGAAAGTGACAAAGTAAAGGGAATGTTTGAAAATGCATTAAATAAAAATGCGGGCCCATTTATAGCAAGTTTGATAGATTTATATAATTCAGATAGTTATTTACAAGGTTGTAATGCGCAAGAAGTTATGATGGAAGCTTTAAAGGCAGCAACTTTAAATTTACCAATAAATAAGAATTTAGGATATGCATATATCGTTCCTTATAAAAACAAACCTACTTTCACAATAGGTTATAAAGGTTTAATACAGCTAGCTATGAGAAGTGGACAATATGCAAACCTTAACGGTGGAATGATATATGAAGGAATGGAAGTAGAAGAAGATTATTTAACAGGAGTATTTAGAATTAATGGAAAGCCGAAATCAGATAAAGTACTAGGATATTTTGCATACCTCAAACTGATAAATGGATTTGAAAAGGCTTTGTATCTAACAAAAGAAGAAGTAGAAACACACGGAAAAAAATATAGTCCAGCCTATTCTAGCAAATACTCACCATGGAAAACTGAATTTGATTTAATGGGACAAAAGACTGTAATTAGACAATTGTTGAGTAGATACGGAATATTAAGTACAGAAATGCAAAATGTAATAAATCAAGATACAGACAACGAAATACAAGAAAGTATTAACTTAGAAGCTAATCGAGAGCCTTTAGACTTTCCATCTAACGTAGATTCAGAAACAGGAGAAATATTAGACGGAAAACCAATAGAAGCAGAGTATGAAGAAGTAAAAGAAGAATCAGAAGATGGAAATAAAGCAACTAAAAAAGCACCTTTCTAAAAGATATGAATATACAAGTAATAGCAAGCAGTAGTAAAGGTAACTGCTACAAAATAGATGATGGAGATACTTCACTTTTAATAGAGTGTGGTATCTCTTATAAAGAAATACAGGAAGCGTTAAATTTTAAAATATCAAGTATAAAAGCGTGTTTAATAACACATGAGCATAAAGACCATAGCAAAGCCTACAAAGACTTATTAAACAAAGGAATTAGGCTTGTAATGAGCAAAGGAACTAAAGAAGCATTAGGTATTACTGAAAATACAGTAAAACTAATTAAAGCTAAAGAAAGCATTAAAATAGGCAGTTTTAACATAATGGCATTTGATACAGTTCATGATGTAGCAGAGCCAATAGGTTTTTTAATAGAGAGTAATAAAACAGGTGAAAGACTAGTGTTTTTTACAGATACAATTTACAGCAGATATACATTTAAAAATATAGATTATTACATGGTTGAGTGCAATTATGTAAAGAAATTTTTAGACGATAAAGACATAAACTCTACATGGAGAAATAGAGTAGTTAAATCTCACATGAGCTTAGAAACATTATTACAGTTCTTAGCTAGTACCGACCTAGAAAGAACAAAGAAAATATATATAACACATTTATCAGATACCAATTCTGATGAAAGATATATAAAAACAGAGATACAAAAAGCTATTGGCAAGGTAATAGAGATTTGTTAAGGGGAGGGATTTAATGGCAAGACCAGCAAAAAAAGGCTTAGACTATTTTCCCCTAGATGTTGATATCTTAGAAGACATTAAAATTAAAAGAATAATAAGAGGTTGTGGAGCAAGTTCAATGACAGTACTGCTTTATCTGCTCGGTAATATCTACAAAGACGAAGGGTATTACATGTGGTGGAATGAAGATGTACCTTTTTTAATAGCTGATAGTATTGGCGTTACTGAGGGTCTAGTAAATGAAACATTGACTAAGGCTTTACAGGTAGATTTTTTTAATAAAAATTTGTTTGAAAGTTATAACATTTTAACTTCAAAGGGAATTCAAGAAAGATATTTCTTAGCAACAGAGAAAAGAAAAAATGATTATGTAAAAAAAGAATACTTATTAGTTTCTTTAATTAATGAAGAAGAAACAGAAGTTAATGTTGCGGAAACTAAAGTTAATGAAGAAGAAACAGGAGTTAATGTTGCGGAAACTAAAGTTAATGAAGAAGAAACAGGAGTTAATGTTGCAGTAAGTACACAAAGGATATTAAAGGATATAAAAGATAAAGATAAAGATAAAGTAAATAATATTAAAGATATAGGAGATATAGATATGTCCAATAATTTAACTTACTCAAAAATAATTGATAAGTGGAATTCAATATCTAAAATATCAAAAATAGAACCTATATCTAAAAATAATGATATCTATCTATCCATAAAAAGTTTAATAGAGAACCATGGAGAAGAAGCAATATTAAAAGCTATGAAGGAAATAGAACAATCAGATTATCTTCAAGGTAAGGTTAATGGATTTGCAATATCTTTTAATTGGTTTGTTGATAATAATAATTTTATAAATATATTAGGTGGAACTTACAGAACTAACAAGAAAAAAGGTAGATTCTACAAACCTTCTTCAAAAAAAGAATTAACAGAAGAAGAAAAAAAGTGTCTACAGAGATATGTACCTAATTTAAAAGTTTAACGAGGTAAGGAAAATAACAGGAGGACAATTGTATTTATGAGAATGGATAATAAAGAGACAATATTCCCGAAATTAGAAATTAAAGATAAAAAAGTATTTCTAGATGGATGTGAACTTAAAACGATGAAAGAATTTAGAATAGAAAAAAAGGAAGCTGGAATAACTGAATTTACCCCAACTTTATATGTAGAATTTAAAGATTTGGATTATTAATTAGAGAGTTAATGTAAGAAACTCCTATTTGAGAGATAGTTTTTAGGGAAAATACTCCAATAGTTTTAGCCCTGTCCTTTATGACCTTCCAGTTGTTATTATCTCTAATTGTTGATAAAAATTCGTGACCATCATAAGTGATATCATGTATAGATTTTATTCCTGGAAGAAACCTGTTCATTGTTTTAATTACCATTGCATCAATATATCCAGCTTCATAAAGTTTTAAACAAGAATATTCAATTTCATCAGAAGAATAATTTAGAATTTCTGATAGTTTGCTTGTTGTAGTGTAGCTATCAAATTCAAGGTTTTCTAATTGAAGAAGAATATCTCTAATACAATCAAGATTTAATTTCAAACAATCATCTCCTTTTAGATGATTATAACACAAGAATATTAAAGTAAATGGAGAAGTAAATGTATGTAAGTGAATTAAGAGAAGAACACCTTGATAAGATACGAAGCTATAACGGGACCAAGACTATAAAAGAACTAACGGAGATATTCAATATTCAAAACGAAAGTACAGAGAACTTAAGAAAAGTACTGAAAAGAAACAAAATCAAGTACAAGCATGAAAGAAAAGGATATCTAAAAAACTACAAAGGTTATACAAAGGCTGAACAAGTACCAGGAATAAAACTAGAGGTAGGAAAGAAATATAGTCTTACGGATAACACCAATAGCAAAGAAGAATTATTTACCAAATATCAAGGAAAGATTATAGGAGAATACAGAAACTATTACTTAGGAAGAACAGACAAAGGGATACTTTTTACGATACATAAATATCCGCTTTGTTATGAGATAAAGGAGATTTGATTGAAAGTAGTAATAGAAGGTGAGCCAGTAGCTAAAGGCAGACCTAGATTATCAAGATATGGAACATATACACCAGCTAAGACAAAGAATGCTGAAATAGCATTACAAATGGCTTGGAAGATGTTAACTAAAGATAAGATTTATTATGAAGATAAGCCAATAAGTTTAATAGTTGATTTCTATAAGAAACCTCCTAAAAGCACAAGCAAGAAAAGACTTAAGTTAATGGAAGATAAGATAATCAGACCTACAACAAGACCAGATATAGATAATTATATAAAACTTGTACTAGATGCATTAAATGAACTGGCTTACAAAGACGATAATTTGATATGCGATTTAAGAGCGAGGAAATATTACTCAATAAATCCAAGAATAGAGATAGAAATGGAAGAAATTAACTAACAAAATGTAACAAATGTAAGTCCTAAAAAGGAGTGGATAATATGAGTAAAAGTGCTATAGATAATAGAAATAAGTTTGTAGAAGATGTATTAAAATTTATTGATAATGTTGTACAAGATGATTTAGAGGTTATGCAAAAAATTTGTTGGGAGATTAATGATTTGGGATTAATAAGTGATGAACTTGTTGATGTTTTTGATGATGCAGTAACTGAACTAGATAACTTAAAAATACAACTTAAAACTGAATTAGAAGAAAATCCAGAACTATTACAGGAGGACTAAATGGTATCGTACAGACAATTAACAGAAGACGAAGTTTTAGAAAAGATAAAAGATGGGACAATAGGCGAATGTTATTATGAAAGCCTTAGCAAGGTTAAGGATTCTATAGGTACATGGGAAATAAAAGGATTAGATTTAATAAGGTCAATAAACGTTGATATTACAGATTTAAAACTAGACTGTGTATTTGAGAGAGTGGAGGACTAAATGGTATCAGCAATAATTGGAACGATAGGCTGGACAATAGCTATATTTTTTGTGATAGCTTCTATTGGATTTGTAAAAGAGAATAAAGGATTGCAAGACGAAAAAGAGAGATTAAAGCTAGAAAATATAAGACTAAGGGCGAAATTGGAGGATAAGGAATGAAAGATATAGATGAAATAAAGGAAAAATTAAAAGTAAAACAAGAAGGCAAGGACGGATTATGTGGACATATAAAAGTGCCTAAAGGCGGGACTTGCTTTATAGTATTTAGCTTTGGTGGTGGATGGGAGCATTGTTCTGTAAGTAAGAAATCAAAAACTCCTACTTGGGATGAGATGAATTACATAAAAGATATCTTTTTCAAAGAAGATGAAACAGTAGTACAATATCATCCTAAAAAATCTAACTATGTAAATTTACATGAGCATTGTTTACATATGTGGAGACCATTAGAAGATGAATTACCAGAACCGCCAACAATATTTGTATAAGAGGAAAGTGATGAAAGATAGAATTAACTGGCAAACAATAATAGTATTAATAGCATTATTTTTATTTGTAGAAAGTGTTTACACTACAGGGAAACAAAGACAGAGAATAAACACTATAAACACAAGGCTAGAAGAACAGATAAAAGAGCAAGATAAACTAATAAAAGACTTGAAGGAGAAGAACAACATTGAATAATGTAATTTTAATAGGCAGATTAACTAGAGATCCAGAATTAAGATATACACAAGGTGGAAATGCTATGTGTAGGTTTACCGTTGCTGTGGATAGAGGACTATCAAAAGACAAAAGAGCAGAAGCAGAAGCAAACGGACAGCTGACTGCAGATTTCATAAGTTGCATAGCATGGGGCAAGACTGCTGAATTAGTAGCTAATTATCTATCAAAAGGTAGACAGGTAGCTTTACAAGGTAGAATACAAACTAGCTCATATGAAGGGCAAGACGGAAATAGAATATACAGAACTGATGTAGTAGCAGACAGAGTGGAATTTATAGGCAGTCAAGGGGATAATCAAGGAAGTAACGCAGGATTTAATCAAGGGAACTACCAACAAGGGAACAACTTTGGTCTAGGTGATGATGCGTTTCAACTAGATCCTGATGACGTACCTTTTTAGCAGGTAATTAAATGCAACAAATATATGAGCGCAAGATGGATAAACTAATAGCATATGGTGGTAAAGATGGTATTTACTACACAATGATTAATGAAAACCAATATGTAGTAGCTAAGGTAAAGAATGAAAAGGTAGTAAAGAAAAAGATGTTTGGTAGTTTTGGAAAAGTTAAAGAATGGGCTGAAACTTAGAGGTGATTAATTGTTTGCGAATATTGAAATAGAAAAAAGAAAGGATATTTTAAGAGGTTTTAATTACCTAGAGGAAGAAATACGAAGAAAAGAAAGTAGATTACAATACTTAGAAAGAAGAATAGAAGATTTAAAAGTTCCTAGAGCTATAAGACTTAGAGATATGCCTAAGGATAACGACTATAGAATGTTTGATGATTATATAGATTCATATTTAGATGAAATTAACGAGTTGATTAACTTTATAAAAACAAGTAAGGAAACAAAAAGAAAAATAGAAAAAGCTATAGATAGCATAGACGATTGTGATATGAAAAGATTATTGAAACTTAAATATATTGATGGAATGACAATACGCGAGATAGCAGAAAAGCTATATCTTAGTGAAAGAACTATAAAAAGAAAGCATAGATTAGCGATAGGACAACTAGACGAGCAGCTTTTAGAGGTGGTTAATTGAACATAGAAGAAAAGAAGAAGATACTTAGAAGCTATAGCTATTACCAAGAAGAACTAGAGAGGCTATACTATCAATTAAATGAAATCAGAATAAAATGTTATGGCAAGGTAGGAGTTCAAGCTATTACATATTCGGATATGCCTAAAGGTGGTACTAGTCCAGATATGGCAGATGAAATAGCTAATATGGTAGATTTGGAAAGAGGAATAATTAAAAGGATATTGAAAATTCATTCTAAGATTAACAAGACAGATAAAGCTATAGAGGATTTAAACGATATAGATATGATAAGAATTATTAAGCTAAGATATTACAATAGATATTCTTTTAAAAATATATCAAAAAAAATACATTTAGGTAAAACTACAGTCCAAGATAAGCATAAAATAGCACTAGAATTACTTAAATTGTAAAATCCGACCGTTTTGGTCTATTAGCGTTCTAACACTTATGATATAATTATAGTGCGATAGTTGAAGAGATATCTCTATCGAATGAGGGAACGGTTCGTGTTAGAACCAACCAAGATAGTTTATTTTAAATTATCTTGTGTATATCGTTACATGATGCAATGTGATACAGCTAGAAGATAATCGGAGATTGAAAGTCCGGTAATCAATCTGTTGACCTATTTATATTCTTCTAGCCTAATTAGATGACAATACCTCTACTCCTTTATAGGCAGGTATGCCCTGTGTAGAGGTTATTATGTACTATAGCATAGTTAGATAATGCGGTTATTAACAGAATGTGAGTGCAAATCTCATGTGGTGCACCAAAGCAAGAGTTCATATAATCCTTTTTATATTTATATTAAATTTATTTCTAAATTAGACATTCGCTAAGAGTGTCTTTTTTAGTGCAATAAAAAGAGCCTACCAAGAGGCTCTAGTACCTAGCATACATATTAATAGGAAGTTTACATATGAAAAACTAGGCAACTACATAATATATAAAATATATGAATAAGTCAATAACAGGTTACTCAAATAGAGTGGGAGAATACATATCATAAAGTTATAAGCGGGAGGGCGCTGGATATGTAACGGGAGGAATTATGAACCTATCAATAATACATACTCCTAAGCTAGAAAGACCATATCTTTTAAAGAGAGAGCATGGAGAGTATAAGCAACACGCTCATTTTCACACAAGAGAAATGGCAGAAAAGTGTAGGAGATTAATTGATAATAATAAGTATCCTTATAGCAAAGAATTGAAGATTGCAGTACAAAGGATACTCACAGAAGAAGAATTTAAAAAGTTGAATAAAAAGGAAAGATATTACAACGTCAATAAAGGTAGGATTAAATGATAGATAAAATTAAAATGAATAACCTAGATAGTAAGATAATAGATTACATAAATGAGCAGGGTATGACTGCTGAACAAGTATCTGCAACACTATCAAGTATAATGCTTAAGGTAATGCAGTTACCAGAGAATAAAGAAGCGTGCGAATATATGGGGATAAATACTAAGCATATAACAACTAAGGACACAGGGGTAATGCTGATTCATTGGACAGAGAAATATATTAAAGGAGTCTAATATGTTAGATAAAGAAAAACAAAATAAAATAGATAAACTCCATCAACATATACTAGATGGAGCATTGCTGAATGAATTAACTAATATGGAAGTAGCATCATTGCTTACAAGTGTAATGAGGAATATATTGATTATGAAAAGAAACTCACAACTATTAAATAACATGGGTGTAGATATAACTAAGCTCACACCAGAAGTAGTAACATTAATTCAAAAAATATGGACAGAGGAATATATAAAAGAGAATGAGTAACAATTACAAATCAAAGCGTTGGATTAAAACTAGAGAGTGTGTGTTGAGAAGAGATGATTATCTTTGTAAGCAATGTAGTAGATATGGAAAGATAAAGCAAGCTGACACAGTACATCATATATATATAGCTGATATGTTTCCTTTTTTATTTTGGAATAAATTAAATTTAATAAGTTTATGCAAAGATTGTCACAACAAAATGCATAATAGGACAACTGGAGAATTAACTAAACTTGGACTTGAATGGACTGAAAGAATTAAAAATAAAATATCCCCCTACCTAACAGGAACGAAATTAACTTAACAGGGAACGAGGGGGGTCAGCCTTTTCCAACTATGCGACTAATTATCAAAAGGGGGTGTTGAATTGGCGACTAAAAAAACAAGATTACCAACAATTGAAAAGTTAAAGAAAGATACAATAAAAGAAATGGAAGAATTAGGGATATATAAAACTCAGTATAATAGAATAATAGGTATATACGCAGGTTTGCTAAGACAATACATTTCTTTTGAAAAACAATTTGAAAATAGTAATTACCAAATAGAAGAAGAATATACAAATAAAGCTGGTGCAACAAATATGCGAAAAACTCCTCTTTATTCTGCGATGGAAAGTTTAAGAAAAGACATAGTTACTTATTCTGATAGACTTGGGTTAAATCCAAAATCTTTAGAAAGTATTTCAGCAGAAAAAAAGAGTACATCAAAATTAGATATAATGTTGGCAAACCTTGGCTAAAGTAAAAAATAAAAATTTAGTTTACAAAAATTATGATTTGGTAATAAAATATGTTGAAGATATTATAATAGGTAAAAAACTAGCTAATAAAGAACAAATAGAAGGCTGTAAAAGATTTAAAGAAGATATAGAAAGTAATAAATATGATTTTAGACCTTTGGAAGCTGAAAAAGTAATAGATATAATAGAAAATTCATTTGTAAATATGCAAGGCGAAAAACAAGACGGCACTCCTTTAAGAGGAATGCCTTTTTTATTAGAACCTTTTCAAAAATATATTATATATAATCTTATGGGATTTTGGATAAAAGGCAAAAACATACGAAGATTTAAAGAGGCTTTTATATTTATTCCTCGTAAAAATATAAAAACATCATTCGCAGCAGCTTTGGCATGGGCTTTAAGTTTATACAATAGAGAGTCTGGAGCTAAATGTTACATAGTTGGTGCAGCATTAAAACAAGCGTTAGAAAGTTTTAACTTCATTAGGTTTAATCTTAAACAAATGGGAGAAGATGAAGATAGTTTTAGAATATTAGATAATAACTCCGAACATTCTATAGCTAGAGAGTTTGCCGATGGTTCTATGAGAATAGAAGCACTAGCAGCAAATCCAGATAGACAGGATTCATTAAACTGTAATATAGCAATAGCTGATGAATTGCATGCTTATAAATCTCCAAAGCAATACAATATTATAAAAGAAGCTATGAAAGCTTATTCTAATAAACTAATGATAGGAATTACAACTGCAGGAGATAATATGAATTCTTTTTGTTATAGGAGATTGCAGTACTGTAAAAAGATACTTACTAAACAAATAGAAGATGAACAATATTTTGTATTTATAGCAAAAGCTGATGAAGATAAAGACGGAAATGTAGATTTTACAAATCCAATTGAACATGAAAAAGCAAATCCAGCATATAAGGTTTCAATAAGACCTCAGGATATGATAAATGATGCAATGCAAGCACAGAATGATCCTCAGCAAAGAAAAGATTTTCTGGCTAAGTCATTAAACATTTATACATCATCTACAAGGTCTTATTTTAATTTAGATACATTTAAAAATTCAGATAGTAAATATAATTGGACTATTGAAGATTTATTAAAATTAAATATTGAATGGTTTGGTGGTGCTGACTTAGCGAAGTTTCATGACTTAACAGCGACAGCTTTGTATGGGTCATATAAAGATGTAGACATAATAATAACTCACGCTTTCTTTCCAGTAACTAGAGCTTATTTGAAAGCCGAAGAAGACAATATACCACTGTTTGGTTGGAAAGACGATGGTTGGCTTACAATGATTAATGGAAATATAACAGATTACACCGATGTTATTGAATGGTTTAAAGCTATGAGAGATAAAGGTTTCAATATAAAACAAATTGGGTTTGACAAAAAGTTTAGTGAAGAGTTCTTTCTGTATATGAAACAAAACAAGTTTAACATAATAGATGAACCGCAACTGTTTATAAATAAAACTAAAGGATTTAGAAGAATAGAGCAAAAAGCAATAGCGGGTAACTTATATTATTTACATTCACAAGCATATGAATACTGCGTTGAAAATGTTCATGGTATAGAAAAAACAGATGATATGATTCAATATGAAAAAGTAATGGCAGAAATGAGAATAGACTTATTTGACGCAAGTGTGTTTGCTGCTTGTAGAATGCTTAATAACTTACAAAAGAGAAAAACAGCTAGAGGCTGGTTAGGAAAGGGTGATTAATATTGTGGAATCCATTTAAAAGAATAAAAGCAAGAGCAGAACCAACAATTGAAAATCCATATATGCAATGGTGGATTGAAAGTGATAATAATACATTATGTGTTCCAGGCTATACAAGATTAAGTGATAGTCCAGAAATAAGAACAGCTATTGAAAGAATAGCAGATTTAATTTCAAATATGACAATTCATCTTATAGAGAATACAGACAATGGTGATAAGAGAGTAAAAAATACATTATCAAAAAAGATAGACGTAAACCCATGTAGTTATATGACAAGACAAACTTGGGTGCATTGGATTGTAAAAACTTTATTATTTGAGGGGAATTCTGTTGTATATCCTAAAATAAAGAAAGATATAATTATGGACTTGTACCCTGTAAATCAAAGTAAAGTATCTTTCAAAGAAGAAGTTTATGGGTATAGTATAAAAATAAATGGCAAAATCTATAGACATGATGAACTATTACATTTTGTTATAAATCCTAAAATGGATAAACCATATAAAGGTGAAAGTTACAAAGTAGTTTTAAAAGATGTTGCTAAAAACTTAAGACAGTCACAAAAAACTATTAATGAATTTATGAGTAATAAAGTAATACCGAGTTTGATAGTAAAAGTTGATTCAAATACTGCCGAATTAAGTTCGGATGAGGGAAGGAATGGAGTATACAAGAAATTTTTAGAGAGTTCTGAAGCTGGACAGCCTTGGATTATCCCAACGGAACTTTTAGAAGTAGAACAAGTTAAGCCTCTTACATTAAATGACATAGCCATATCAGACACAATTGAATTAGATAAATTAACAGTTGCAGGAATACTCGGTATACCTGCTTTTTTATTGGGAGTAGGAGAGTTTAACAAAGAGGAATACAACAATTTTATTCGTACTAGAGTTTTGACAATTGCAAAAGCCATTGAGCAAGAGCTAACAAAGAAACTACTAATAAGTTCTAATTTATATTTTAAATTCAATTCAAGGTCTTTATATGCGTATGATTTACAAGAATTGGGAAGTTTAGGGAGTGAGTTATATGTAAAAGGAATTATGACAGGTAATGAAGTAAGAGATTGGGTCGGGCTTAGTCCAAAAGAAGGGCTTGATGAAATAGTAATACTAGAAAACTTTATACCGATAGAAAAAATAGGAAATCAGAGCAAGCTAGGAGGTGATTATATTGAATGATAGAGTAATGAATTTTATGTCGGAATTTAGAAGTGTTGAGAATGAAGATGAAAAAATAATAGAAGGTTACTTTATAAGGTATAACGAAGAAACAGAACTTTATTCAGGAGTATATGAAGAAATAACAAGAGAAGCTGTTGAAAAGAATTTAAAAGGCAAAGATGTTAGATGTCTATTTAATCATGATACAGCTATAGTGTTGGGGAGAACAGGTAATAATACTTTAGAATTAAAATCTGATGAAAAGGGATTGTATGGAAAAGTTAGGATAAATTTAAACGATAATGAAGCAAGAGATATTTACTATCGTATTGAAAGAGGGGATATAAATGCTTGCTCATTTGGTTTTTATATTTTAGATGAGGGAATAGAAAATCGTTCAGATGGAACAACAAAAATAACGATTAGAGATATTGACTTATTTGAGGTTAGTCCAGTTACATTTCCGGCATACCCAACGACAAATATAGCTGCTAGACAAAAGCAATTAAAAGAATTAGAAGAAACACAAAATAAAATATGGAGAGAAACCATGAAAGGAAGGTTAAAAAATGGCACTACGAGCACTAATGTTAAATAAATATATTAAAGATAAAAACTTAGAACTTGAAAGAACAAAGGAAGAATTGGAAAAATTAAAGTTGAGGGAAGCAGAAATAGAAGAAGCTATTAACGAAGCAGAAACAGACGATGAAAAGAAAACTGTTGAAGAAACTGTTGAGGAACATTCTAAAAAATTATTGGACTTAGAAACTAAGATATCAACTTTAGAAAAAGAAATTAAAGACTTAGAGGCAGAAAAAGAAGAAACAGAAACTAAAGAACCCACTTCAGAAGTAGAAAAAACTGATGGTGAGCGTTCTTTTTTTAATGCAAATTTTAAAACAAGAGGAATGGGGGACAAAATATTGAAAGTAAATAAATACGAAACAAGGGAACAAATGTTAAATAGATTATCAACACCAGAAGTAAGAGATTTCTACGAAAACTTAAGAATAGCAGTAGTAGAAAAAAGAGGGTTAGAAAATCACAACTTAATAATTCCTGAAGAAGTTATGTTGGCTATACAACATAGAGTAGGAGATTACGCAGTATTAACTAAAGAAGTAAATACTATTAACTTAAAAGGTACTGCAAGATTAGTAATGAATAGTGGTTCTCCAACTTTATTCTGGACTGAAATGTGTTCAGCATTACAAGAATCAACACTAGGAGCTTTAAATCAAATACAAATAGACGGGTTTAAACTTGGAGGATATGTATTTGTATGTAATGCACTAATTGAAGACTCTATGATTGATTTTGCTAATTATATAGAGCAAGAATTTGCCAAAGCAATAGCTAAATTTAAAGATGAAGCTATAATGAATGGTTTAGGAGAAGCACAGAAACAACCAGAAGGAATAAGAACTTTAGTAACTGAAACATCAGAAATAACTAATATTTTAGGAATATTAGAAGCTGTGGGAAGTTTAGGCTATGGAGCAGATGGAGAAGTTTTACCTTATGTACCAGAAAAGACAATCGCTGTAATGAATAGAAACACATACTATTCAAAAGTTTTACCAGAAACATATGGTAAAGATGCAAATGGAAAGATTGTATATGGATTAGGACAAACTTTACCAGATGGTACGCCAATAAGAATATCTGAAACAGTACCAACAGGAGAAGTGGTTGTAGGAGATTTCAAAAATGGATATTTATGGGCTGATAGAAAAGGAACTACTTTTGACACAAATGATAGATTAAAATGGGTTGAAGAACAAACTGGATTCAAAGTAACTGGAAGACACGATGGTAAAGTGGTTCACAAAAACTTTTTCAAGAGAGTTGTGTTTAAAACAGAATCAGCAACACCAGAGGCTTAGATATGAAAGTAATAACTAAAGTAAAATTCAAAGATAAAAAAGAAGGTGTTATCCGAGATGTTGGAGACACCTTTTCCATATCCAAAAAAAGATATGAAGAAATTTTGAAAGTTGGAAAATTTGTTGAAGAAATAAAAGAAGAAACAAAAGAAAAATAAAGGTGTTGATAATATGGGAACACTAGAGTTAGTAAAGGCTAGATTGGGAATATCTAGTAGTAAAAGAGATGATTATCTAAATGCTATTATAGATGGTCTCGAAAAAGAATTAAAAGAGATCCAAGGTTTAATACTAGACTCTAAGAATCTAACACATCAAATGTTTATAGCTGATTATGCTTGTTACAGATATGAAAACAAAGGAGAGCAAAGCGGACTACCAAGGCACTTACAATGGAGGCTACACAATCTCATTATAGGTAATAAAAATGCTGACATTTGATGAAGTAGTAATTTTAGTAGAAGTAAAGATAATAGGATATGATGAATCTAAAAATCACATAGAAGAGAAAGTTGAAGCAGAGGTTTTTTGCAATGAAAAATCCATATCTAGGGTAGAGTTTTATAATGCAGGAAGTCAAGGACTTAAACCTTCATATATTCTGGTACTACACGATTTTGAATATGAAGGGCAAGAGAAAGTGATATATAAAAATCAAGAATTACAAGTATTAAAAACTTATAGAAACAATGATTATATAGAACTTACAGTAGGTGAGAAAATTGGCAATTAATTTAGATAAAGAATTGAGTAGTATAATCGATGAATATGTTTCTGGAGTCAGAAGTGGATTGGATAATTTAGGAGCAGAAGTTGCTGAAAAAGGTTTAAAAGAAATAAAAAAACTTGCACCTAGAGATAGACCTAAGTATTACAAGGGTTTCTCTATAACTACACAATATTTAGGAGTAAATAATACTTTTGTACTCCATAATGAAAAAATACCGAGTCTAACTCACCTTACAGAATTTGGAGCTGCTACAAGAAGTGGTGGAAGAACTTCTGCAACTCCTCACTTTGCTCCAACTGAAAAACTTATGGTTGAAGAGTATGAGAAAGGAGTTAAAAAACTATTAGAAAATGAATAAAATATTTGAATTAATAGAAAATGCTTTAAATAAACCTATTCAATATGGGAGAAATAAAGATAAGTTAACTCCACCTTATATTGTTTACTTGGGTGATGGAGTTAAAAAAATAGAAGCTGATAACTCGGTTTACAGTTCAAAAAACAATTATAGATTAGAGCTTTATTTTGAAAAGAAAGATGAAAAAATAGAAAATACAATAGAAAATATATTAAATGAAAATGAATATCCTTGGGAAAAATCCGAGGATATTTTTATTTCTGAAGAAAATATATTTGAAATAATTTACAACATTTAAGGAGGAAACAAATGGAAGGGAAAAATAATAAATACGAATATGGTATAGAGAATGTACACATATGGCCAATAGAAAATGAGAATGGACAAGATATAGAATATGCTAAAACACCAATAAGGGTTTTGGGAGCTGTAACAATGAAATTATCTCCTATAGGGGATAGTTCAACAATATACGCTGATAACTCTGCTTATGTAACAATATCAGCAAATGGTGGATATGAAGGAGAATGGGAATCATATCAATTACCAGAAGAAATGGAAACAAAAATACTTGGAATTATAAAGGATAACAACGGAGCTTTAATTGAATCGTCAGAAGCTAAACAAAAGAATTTTGGAATATCTTTTCAATTTATAGGGGATCAAAATAATGCCAGAGTATTTGGTTTTTATTGCTCAATGAGCCAAAGACCATCTGACGAAAAAACAACAAAAGGTGAAAGTGTAGAACCTACCGCTAATGTATTTACTTTTAAAATGATGCCTAGATTAAAAGATAAGTTAGTTAAGGCTAAATTATATGAGGACAGAAACCCAGAAGCATATGCTAAGTTTTTCGATGCTCCTTATGAACCAGTATTTACAACACCGGAGGCTTAATAAATGATAACTGTAAAAATAGATAATAGGGATGTGAAATTTAGTTGTAGTGCAATATTTGCATTCAACTACAAGAAGGTATTTAAGCAAGATGTACTAAAAGTCATAATGCCAATGATAAAAGCTATTGTTCCATTAACAGAAGTAATAAAAGAAGATGGCAATGGTCAATCAGAGATTGGAATTTCTGGTATTGTTTCTTTATTACCTCAAGTTTTAGATAATGCTGAAGATATAGAGCTTTTAGATGTATATAAAATCTTATACGCTTTGGCTTTAACAGCTGATAAAAATATAGGAGATTTTGAATCTTGGTTAGGCAGTTTTGAAAAATTTCCTATATTTGATGTTGTAGGTAAAGTATTCCCTGATTTATTAAATTCACTATCTACAACTATAGAATCAAAAAAAAAGAAACAGAGTCCGATGAAGAAGTAACGATCGATATGATAATGGTTGCTGCAACACAAAGGGGTTTATCTATAGAAGATTTTAAGGATATGGAAATAGGACAAATTAACGATTATATAATTACCTATAATAATTCGTATCATTCAGAAGAAAAGAAAAAAGATAAACCAATGGTAATAAAAGCAACACAAGCAGATTTTGACAACTTTTAAATATAACTTAAAGACAACTTTTATAGGTTGTCTTTTTTTATGTCTAAAAACAAGGTGGTGAGAAATATAGCAGGAAATATAAAAGGAATAACGGTTGAAATTGGCGGGAATACCACCAAACTACAATCAGCCTTGAAGGATGTTAATAAAACATCAAGAGATTTAAACCAACAATTAAGAGACATAGAAAAGTCTTTAAAGTTTAATCCAGGAAATCTTGACCTTGTAGCACAAAAGCAAAGAGTTTTATCTGAAGCTATATCAAATACGGAAGAAAAGCTAAAAACATTAAAAATAGCACAAGAGCAAGCAGTTGCTGCCTTAGAAAGAGGAGATATAGGACAAGATGAGTATGATGCTTTAAGTAGAGAAGTATTAAAAGCAGAAAACCAAATAAAGTCTTATAAAGGACAATTGGATAATTTAACTCCAGCAGAAAGAGAAGCTGCTAAAGCAAGTGAGGAAAGAAAATCCAAATTGAGCGAACTTTCTGGAGAACAAGAAAAATTACAGTCTAGTGCTGAAAAATTGTCAAAGTCATATGATTTACAGATTGCTAGTTTAGGTAATAATGCCAAAGAATCTGACAAATTAAAAATCAGACAAGAATATCTTAAGTCTGCAATGGAAAATACAGCGGCTCAAACTAAAAACCTTGAACAACAATTGGAATTAACTAAGGCTGAATATGGCGAGAATGCCACAGAAGTAAACAAACTTGAAAAAGAATTGCTAGAAACTAAAACGACAGCTCAAGAATTTGCAAATGAATATGCCAATGTTAGTTCTGGGCTAAACCAGTTTTCTGGAAAGATGGACAAACTTAGTTCAACAACTGGGAAAATGGGAAGTGCTTTAACTAAAGGAGTTACGTTACCTTTAACAGCAATAGCAGCTGCTTCTACAAAGACATTTGTTGAATTTGATAGTCAGATGAGAAGAGTTCAAGCTATATCGGGAGCAACTGGAGAAGAATTTGAGGCACTTAAAAAGCAGGCTTTGGATTTGGGAGCTTCTACAGTATTTAGTGCGACAGAAACAGCGGTAGGTTTTGAAAATATGGCTAGTGCAGGTTTTGAAGTCAAAGAAATTATGTCAGCAATGCCTGGGGTTTTAGATTTAGCTGCAATTAGTGGTAAAGATGTGGGTTTAGCATCAGAGGCAGCGGCAACTGCAATAAGACAATTTAATTTAGATGCATCGGAAACAGGACACGTCGCAGATGTTTTTGCAAGAGCAGCGGCAGACACTAATGCTGAAGTTGTAGATATGGCGGAAGCTTTTAAATATGCTGGACCAGTAGCATCAGCTTTAGGGTTAAGTATAGAAGAAACAGCATCAGCAATAGGGATAATGTCAGATGCAGGAATAAAAGGTTCACAAGCAGGAACAACTCTTAGAGGTGCTTTTAGTAGGCTAGCTAAACCTACTAAGGCTATGAAAGAAACCATGGGAGAGCTTGGAATTGAGTTCTTTGATGCTCAAGGAAAAATGAAACCATTAGGTAGCATAATTGGAGAATTACAAAGCAAAACTAGTGGTTTAACCGATGAACAAAAGCAAAATGCAATAACAACATTATTTGGTCAAGAAGCCCTATCTGGAATGTTGGCATTAATGGATGCTGGACCAGACAAGATAAATGAATTGACAGGCTCTCTTAATAATTCAGAAGGCGCAGCTGCTGAAATGGCTGAAACCATGAATGGTGGACTTGGCGGGGCTATTGAAGAAATGAAAGGTGCTTTGGAAACTGCTGCTATTTCAATAGGGGATGTTTTAGCTCCCGCAATTTCAAAAATAGCGGGATGGATAAAAGATTTAGTTGATAAATTTAATAATTTGTCTGATGGCTCTAAGAAAATGGTAGTTACTTTTGGAGCTATAGCAGCATGTATAGGGCCTCTATTATTAGTGTTTTCTAAGATTTTTTCGGTTATAGGTATATTTTCAAATGCATTAGCTGTTGTTAAAACAGGAGTTTCCGCTACAAGTGGTGCTTCAGCAGGACTTGCTAAAGTTCTAGGAAGTTTAAAAGGAGTATTCGCTGGTCTTGGTGCACCAATAGGAGTTGTTATTGGTGTAATTGTAGCAATGGTAGCTGCTTTTATAACTTTATGGAAAACAAATGAAGAATTTAGAAATAAGATAACTGGCATATGGCAAGGAATAAAAAATACTCTTTCTGGATTCTTTCAAGGAATAGTTGATAGATTAAATGAACTTGGATTTAAATTTGAAAGTATCACAGATGTTATTAAAGCAGTATGGATGGCTTTTTGTGATTTTGTAGCACCAGTATTTGAGTATGCATTTAAACAAATTGCCAATACGATAGAGACTGTTACAGGTGTAATTTTAGGTGTATTAGATATATTCATTGGAATATTCAAAGGTGATTGGGATAGAGTATGGCAAGGAATAAAGGATGTATTTGGTTCAGTTTGGAAAGGTGTAATAGATACATTAAAAGGATTTTTAGATAAAATAAAAGCTCAAGTAGATGTGGTATTAGGTTGGTTTGGAACTTCTTGGGATGGTTTTTGGACAGGAATAAAAGAATTCTTCGTAGGAATATGGGAAGGAATATCAACTTTCTTTTCTGAAAAATTAAATGCAATTAAGGAATTCTTTGTAGGAATATGGACTGGAATAGTAGAGTTTTTTACTGGTATATGGACAGGAATTACAGAAGCTGTATCAATAGCTTGGGAGACTATAACAAATATTATAAGTGTAGCTATACAGTTTATTGCTGAGATTTTTGGATTAGCTTTTGACTTGATTACATTACCATTTAGATTTATCTGGGAGAATTGTAAAGAAATAATAATAGGAGCTTGGGAGTATATAAAAGAAAAAGTAAGCTCTGCAATAAATGCAGTATCAGAAGTTATAAATACCGTAATGACAGCTATAAGAGATTTTATAACTCCAATATGGGAAGGGATAAAAACATTCTTCTCAACTATATGGGAAGGTATTAAAAGCACAGTATCTACAGTTATAAATGCAATAAGTTCAACTATAAGCACCGTTTTTGATGCTATAAAAACAAAAGTAACTACCGTAATGGATAGTATAAAATCTGTGATATCTACAGTATGGAATGCTATTAAAAATACCGTATCAACAATAGTAAATGGTATAAAAACAACTATTTCCACAATATGGGATGGAATAAAAACTAAGGTATCAACAGTAGTAAATGGAATAAAGACAAGTATATCAACAGCTTTTAATTCTGCTAAAAATACAGTAAGTACCATTTTCAATGGAATAAAAACAGCTATTTCAGACAAAATAAATGGCGCAAGAGATGTTGTTAAAAAAGCTATCGATAAAATAAAAAGTTTCTTTAAATTCAAATGGAAATTGCCAGATTTGAAACTGCCTAAAATTGTAATAAATGGTAAATTTTCTTTAGCACCTCCGCAAGTTCCAACATTTGGAATAGAGTGGCACAAAGATGGAGCAATATTTCAAAGCCCAACGTTATTTAACACCCCAAATGGCGTTCATGGAGTAGGAGAAGCAGGAGCAGAAGCTGTATTACCAATAGAGAAATTAAGTGGTATATTAGCAAGTGCATTAAAAGAATTAGGTTTTACTGGAAATAGCGATTATTCAGCATTGGTACCATTATTCGAGAAAATATCCAAACCTATAAATATAAATATAGGAGATAGAACTTTAGCTAGAGTTTTAGCACCATTAATAAGCGAGGAAATAGAATCTAGAAATCGTAGAGAGATAGGAGGAGTTGGTCTTGGATAAAATAGAATTTAAAGGAAAAAGTAACATGGATTTTAGAAACCTTTATGTTAGTGATATAGGGGAGAAAGTTAAACCTCAAGAAGAAGTAATAATATATGACAATATCCCAGGTCGCTCCGATACACCTATTGAACGTACAGGAAAATACAATGGATATACTAGGACAATTACTTTATACGATAAAGATGGAAATGTTAATTTTGACGACTGGCTAACTGGAGAAGGAAATTTGAAAATATCTAGAGAGCCAGGAGGATTTTACAAAGCAAGTGTATATGATGATTATAAAATAGTACAGGTAAGGGGACTTAATACAAGATATATTGAAGTCCCTTTTAAAATACAACCATTTTTCAGATTAGATGTAGGTGAAAATGCTATAGTTTTGGAAGAAAATTCATTAACTTTGTACAACGAATACTCTATACCGGCTAAACCTTTAATAAAACTCAAGGGAGAAGGTAATCTCTCTTTTTGGATTGGTAACAATTATATACAAGTGTATGATGTGATTGACCATGCTTTCATTGATAGTGAATTAGGTGTTTGTTATTCAGAATATGATAAAAAGGAAAAAAAGATTGAAGGGTTATTTCCTGTTTTAAAAAAGGGGGAAAATACTATAAAAAGAATAAATTGTAATATTGAAATAAAGCCTAGGTGGTGCAGATTATGGTAAAAGTATACGATCAATTGGAAACTGATTTCACCCATAATGGTACAGTTATAAAACCATATAGTTGTGAAGTTGAAGAGAAGACAAATGGCATGTTTAATTTAGGGTTAGAAGCCTCTTTGGAATATGTAGATTTATTGAAAGAATTAAACATATTAAAAGTTCAAACTCCAAGAGGTGAACAGTTATTTAGAATTACGAAGGCTACAAAGACTCTTAATGAAATATTAGTTGATGCAGAGCATATCTTTTATGATTTGTGTGGAAATTTCTTGTTAGATGTTAGACCTGTAGAAACAAGTGCAATGGGAGCTTTGAATTATATATTGGAAAATGCAAAAGTAGAGCACAGATTTAGAGGATATAGCAACCTTCAAGTTTACAATACAGCATATTATATTAGAAAAAACCCAGTAGAAGCAATTATGGGAAGTGATAATTGCATACTAGATAAGTGGGGAGGACTCTTAGAAAGAGATAATTTTGATATAAATATTTTAGCTGATGGCAAGGATAATGGTTATATCATAGAATATGGCAAAAACTTAATAGGAATAGAAGACGAACTGGATACATCAGAAGTTGTCACATCACTATTACCAACATGGGTTGATGAAGGAAATAAAGTATACTATCTTCCTGAAAAATATATAGATAGTCCATTAGAGGATAAATATCCAATACCCAGAGTGAAAGAATACAGGGTAACACTTGAAGAAGAGGAAAAGGAACTACCGATTAAAGAAATAGAAGCTCTTGTAAGAGATAGAGCTGAAAAACAATTTAGTGAAAATAAAATTGATGAACCCATTATAAGTATGAAAGTAGACTTTGTAGAACTTTCTAAAACGGAAGCATACAAAAAACTAAATTTTTTACAAACATTAAATTTGAATGATTATGTTACTGTCAAAGTTCCTAAGTTAGGGATTGATGTAAAATCACAAGTGGTTCAGTACAAATATGATGCTTTGGGTGAAAGGTATAAATCACTTGTTATAGGAAACTTTAAAAGGGATTTATCATCTATGAATTTTACATTCAATCAATTAAATAACAAAATTGATGAAGCAACAGACTTTTTAACAGGTGCAATGCAATACGCACAAGATGTAATAACTGGAAATAAAGGCGGTCATGTAATAACTAGGAAAGATGCTGACAATAAACCTTATGAAATATTAATTATGGACAATAGCAATATTGCAGAAGCAAAGAATGTAATTCGTATGAATAAAGAAGGAATAGGGTTTTCTAGTAATGGATATAATGGTCCTTTTTCAACAGCTATTACTATAAAAGGCGGAATAGTAGCGGATTTTATAAATACTGGTGTTTTAACTGCGGATTTAATAAAAGCTGGTACATTACAAGATAAAAAAGGAACGGTAATATTAAATTTAGATAAAGGAACCTTTGAAATGAAAGGTCGTCCTGATGGATCAAGTTCATCATTTACGTTAAATAACTATGGTTATAACATATATAGCTTTTCTGGAAAAAGAATATTCGGAATAGATGACCAAGGGAAAATGTTCCTAAAAGGAGATATTGAAACGCAGTTTAACCAAAAAAAAGCAATAGAGATTTCTGGTCCTGAAATTACATTTTATAGCCCTTCGAATGACGGAGAAAAAGTTACTGAGCTTAATTCCTATGGAGATGGTGGATCTTGGTCGCACTTTGGAAATAGGTATTTGGCTATAACAAGTACTATCCAAGGCGGAGAATATAATCAAGGTAAAATTGGACCATATATGGTTTTTGATATGAATAATAAACACTCTTCAGCTGATATGTATGGAGATTATCCAATTAGATTCTTTAAAAAGGTCACAGCTTTGGATGGGATGACAACTCCTAGACTTAAATGTCCAATAATAGAAGGTGGGCTGTGGATTCAAAACGGAAAGCAATACTCGATTGCTAATATAGAGCAAAGATTAAAATATTTGGAAAACAGAGTATAGAAAGGAGGTATAAATGGGTGTAAAAGAGATAGGAGAAAATAAATACAAAGTTAGTTTCACCCAAGGATATAGAGAAGAAATCCAAGTAGGGCAAAATGAAACTGGAAGAGTATTAAACTTCTTAATAACAGACGAAAATAACAAAGTAGTAAATACAGAAGGATATACTTTTAAGATGTTGATTATCACAAAATGGGATAAGTACGAATTAGAAGGAATTAGACAAGAAGACAAATCTTTTGATGTATTACTCACAAGTGAATCACTTCAACATTGGGACACAGGAGCATACTATCAATTATTCTTATCAGATGATACAGGAACTGTATTAACTAAAGTAGGTACATTAGAAATATACAAAGACAGAAGAATAAGAGATGTTGACGACATAAACCTACAAATAGATTATGAGTATATGAAACGAATACTTGTGTTACTTGATGGAGCTAATGAAAAAGCAGAAATGCTTCTAGAAAAAGCGATAGAAATTAAAAATGAAGTATTGCCACTTCAAGAAGATGTTAAAAAGATAAAAGATGAATATATAGAGATTAACAACAAATTAGTACCTATATATGACGTAGCTAAATATCTAGAAGAAAATATAGAAAAGATAGATGCCAATGTAGAAACTTCAACAAAAAGTGCAACAGAAGCAGAAGCAAGTGCAAAAAGAGCAGAAGAAGTAAAAGCATCTATGAATGATATATTTGAAACCGAAGAAGCAAGAAAACAAGCACACGAAGAAAGAACAACTACATTTAACAACTGGTGGAATATAATTGAAAATACAGCCACAGGTTGGAAGGCAACTTGGAATAAATGGACAACAGAATTTAAAAACTGGATTAGCAAATTCGAAGTTTTTCAAACAAATGAAGACACTAGGATAGCAAATGAAAATACGAGGATATCTTCCGAAGAGAATAGAAGGAGTTCATTTGAAAGATGGGCTTTACAATTTCAAGATTTCATCACTAATGATTCAAACCACAATTATAATGAAGAGCAAAGAACTATAAAGATGAATGAAATTATATCTGCATGGGAAGATATTAAAAATGATTTATCAGATGGAGATTTAGGGCAAATAGCCTTAGATTTAAATAATTTGAAAGATATTACATCTAATCATATAAAAACTTTAACTATAAACTCTATAGATAATACATTGGAAGCGTGGTTTGAAAAAGATGTTAGTACACCAAGTATTATATTAAATCTTCCTAAAGGGTTTAGTGGTAGTTACAATGATTTGATAAATAAACCAGACTTAACACAGATGTATACAAATGCTTCTATAAGTGGTGAAACAATAACATTAACAAAAAATAATGGAAGTAAAACACCTATAACACTACCGAAAGTTAACTATAACAATTTAACAGACAAACCAGTAAATATAAGTCATACATCTACTAATTACAGTTTGGAGAGATTTGGAAATCAAGTAAATATGATAATAAAGGCTGGGACTCCAACAGCTACTGTAAGAAGTTGGGTTTTACCAATAAATTTTAGACCAAGAATAAGCCAATGGACATCATCAGCCTATAGATTTGATTCTCTAACAGTTCATTTAATATATGCTGAAATAACGGAAAGTGGAAAAGTAAACTTGAATGCATATATAAAGGCAACACAATCAGAGGTTATCAATAAAATAGATGGCACAGTTTCACAGAATATAGTATTAAACTACTCAATTTAAGACAACATAGAGTGTCTTTTTTTATTGCTTAAAAGGTGGTGAGAAATGGAAAGTTTTTTAAAAATTATTTCAAATATTAATACGATAGTACTAATAATAACAGGATTATCTATAAGTGGAATACTAAAAAAATACCTCAATTGGAAAAAGACAAACATAGAAAAATCCAACGAAAGAATTATGCTTATAGAAAAAACTCAACTTGCTATATTACACAACAAGATATATATGACAACAATTCAACTTATCGAAAAAGGAAGTGTAACATTGGACGATTTAGAAGATTTAAGATATCTATTTGAACCATATAAGCAATTGGGCGGAAATGGTACAGCAGAGAGATTATATTCTGAAGTGCAAAGATTGAAAATAGTTAAAGAAGAAATAAAGAGGTGATTAAATGAGTAAAGAATTTATAGGTTTAGAACCAGATGAAGTTATAGAATATGACGATGAGTTGGGGAAAATAACCGAAGATGAAAGAATTAAAAATGGAACAGATAATTATGAGGGAAGCTCATTGGACGGAAAAGGTGAAGGCGATGAGTAAAAGCTTAAGAATAGTTCAAATGCTTGTTCCATCTAGTAAATATAAAATTAAATGCCCTTATGCAATGAATCCAACTAGATTAGTTATACACAACACATCAAATTCAGCTTCAGCACTAAATGAAATTTCGTACATGATAAGAAATAATAATAAAGTTTCTTTCCATTATGCTGTTGACGAAAAAGAAGCTATACAAGGCATTCTTTTAAATAGGAATGGGTGGCACGCTGGAGATGGAAACGGTACAGGTAATAGATATGGAATAGGAATAGAAATTTGTCGTAGTAAAAGTGATACTGCTACTTTCTTAAAAGCTGAGGATAATGGTGCATTCTTAGCTGCAAAACTATTAGTTCAGTATGGTTGGGGAATGGATAGACTAACAAAACATCAAGATTATTCTGGAAAATATTGTCCTCATAAAACTTTAGATTTAGGTTGGACACGTTTTAAAAATTTAGTACAAAAATACTATAACCAATTGAAAAAAGGCGGTTCCGCAACTGGAAGTACAAATAACACAATAAATACAAATAATGATAAAGGAGATGATTTTATGAGTAATTTTGGTACAAAACCACCGGTAGTAATATCAGCACTTAATAAATTCAATAAAGACGATGATTACCAAGAAGCTTTAAGAATATTAAGAAATAAATTTTATCCATCATACAATCCAGTAGTAACTTATAGTGGAGACTTTAATTATGAAGGACTTAAAGGAAAAATAAATTACATTATAGGGTTAGGAGATTCAAAAGGAAGTCATACAGGATATTTGAATTATTTTGTACCTGGAAAAACAGGAGCAGAAATACTAAAAGAAGTAAGAAAATTAAATGTATGCGACATGGTATTTTTTAAAAAGACATATAAGGTATAAGGAGGATATTTATGATAAGTAATAAAACATATGACATATTAAAATGGGTAGCAATATTATTGTTACCCGCATTATCAGCATTAGTAGGAACAGTAGGAGCTGCAGTTTCATTTGAATATACTGAAATAGCTGTAATAGTTATAAATGCTATTGCAGTTTTTATAGGCTCGGTTATAAAAGTATCTACAGATAAATATAATAAAATAGATGAGTAGAAGATAGGTAGGGTAAAACCTACCTTTTTTTTTGATGGAATTAAAAAGGGTAATATATATATTACAAATTTGGAGCTTGATTTGTTACAAAACAAGAGGAATAATTACTTGTTTTTGAAAGAAAATTAACAAAATATAACAAAATGAACTAATAGTAATATAAAAGCAAAATTTCAAATATAAATATTCGTTTTTGTTAAGTAAAAAAATGATTTACAGTATACTAAAATTAATATAATCGATTGTATAAAAAATAAAAAAGTTAGGAGAATAATAAATGAAAATCAAAGTAAAAAGAATAGTTGGATTGCTAATGTTTGTTACGATTAGTTTAATATCAGTAGTACCATCAAAAGCATTGGCAAGCGTGGACTATAAAGTACTTGAGAAAAATGAAAATTATGAGAAAACATCATTTATAGAAGAAGATGGCAGTACATCTATTGCAGAGACATTTATAGATGGTAATGGTGAGTATTCATATAAAATTACCAATAATAAAAGTAATGATATTATAGAAGTTGAAAATGTTGAAAATAAAATCGTAGTTAAAGAAAATGATGATATAATTAAAGAAATTGAATTAGGAACAGAAACAAATGCTAACGAAGATAAAGCAACTACTAATACAGGGATAGTAGCTAGAGCGGCAGCATCTTGGAATAAATGGCATTATGCGGGGACTACTAAAACAGATAAAGTATTCTTAATAGGTTTAGGGGTAGCAGCTGTTTCAGCCATTATAGGTTCGATTCTTAAAATGGGTGCAGGTACAGCTGTTGTTGTTGGCATAACAACTCATATTTTACAATCAAAAATACCTAATGTCTATATAAAAATAGTTTCAGAACAAAGAGAATACAAGAAAGGTCACTTAGTTCTCAAATACCAAAGAAGATCAAAAACTTCTTTTTATAAGAATAGTAATTATACTGGTTTTATAAAAAGTCATACAGCTACAGGCAAGGTAGTTAATTTAGAGGGGATGCCTTAAAAAGGATTGTGTATGTTTGCGGAGATAAATAATGAGGGAATTTAAAATAAAAAAATCAACAGCTTTAAATATAAATTTATTTTTGAATATATTAATGGTTTTAACCATGTTCATTTTTTGGAAGAAAAAAGTGAATGAATATTTTTATTTAATCCCTATTACAATAATATTAATAAAAGACATATATTTTTCAAAAAAGCATATGCGTAAAAAATGGAGCATAATAGATGCTTTGATATTTATCATATTTATATTATTTCTAAATTTATACTTTAATTCATTAAGAAAAATATATATTATTATAGCGGTTATCGTTATGTTAATAATGTTTATTAGAGAATATATGTTTTTTTCTAAAAACTGAAAAAACAGTAAAATACCCTATAGAATCAAGCCATACTTTGATACCTCTTACTTAATACAAGAGTAAATAAGGGGTATTTTAAAAGGAATGTGTATATTTAAACATCAAAAGAGGGAGTTACTTATCTCCCTCTACATATTCAAATAAATCTTCAACCGAACAGTCTAAATATCTGGAAATTTTAACTAAAATATCAAATCTAGTTTTTGATAAATCTTCACGATTAACTAAGTCATGCATAGTGGCATATCGGGTATCTAAATCATTACTTATTTTGTATATGGTTATTTTTTTACTATCTAGTAATTTATTTATGTTATTTTTTATCATATCTTTTAATGTCCTTTTTAACTTTTTTGTTTTTAATAAAATAGTATAATGCTCTAACTGACAAAACAAGTAACACTATTATTAAAATTACAGCTATATATTTAAACATAGATCTATTTCAATGTGGTATAATAGAAGAAAGATAGAAGGGAAGGAGGTTAATCCCTCCGCTTCTTCTTGTTAAGCTCTTTGCGTAGTAGCTTGTTCTTTAGTTTTAATTCGGTGCCTTTGTGGAAAGTATATCGAATTCCAACTATCAAAGTTACTATTGCTAGAGCTTCTTTTATTATGTCAGCCACATTTTAATTCCTCCTTTCTCATTTGCTAATTATATTATATACTATTAAAAGTATATAGTCAAGTGTTTTCTTAAAGTTTTCTATAAAATTATTAATAATTTATTCCTTAAATATATACATAAATATTCATTATGTTTTTAGACAATAAAAAAGAGATATGACTTAAGAAAATCAAATCTCTTTATTCGTAGGACACTGGTAGGACATTTATAACATATATACCTGCCACGTCGTTGATATTTCAGCGTTTTAGTTCTTGTTGGTGGAGATGGTGGGAGTCGAACCCACGTCCGAAAATACATCCAAAAGAATCTCTCCGAGCGCAGTTAGTTGCATTAAATTTCCATCAATATCAAACAACTAACAAATTGATATATCAAGTAGCTTCTTAATACTATAACTGAGTTGAAGCGTTCTCAGTTAAGTGTCTCGCTAATTATGAAGTCAGATTTAAGTTGCGAGAAAGCTTAAATTGACTATTAGGCTGCTATTAAGCAGCTAATGCTAAATTTCTATCTTCAGCGTTTATATTTATTTGTCCTTTTTTTACGTTTATAGACGAAAACGGCTCGCTATTCTAAATTCAGTATCCCCGTCGAAACCAATATCATCCCCATACGTTATTAATTATAGCATTTTTAAGTAAACAAATCTATCCGTAGTTACAGTTAGTTTTATAAAATAGGCTTTGCATTTACCAAAAGTTGATAATATAATATACTTCTATATGGAGGATTGAAACATGAAAAAGAAATTTATGATTATAGATGGTTCAAGTTTGATTTTTAGAGCTTTTTATGCAATAAGAAATTTAACTACTAAAGATGGTATTTTTACAAATGGAGTTTATGGATTTTTAAATATGTACTATAAAATGGTAGAACAATATGGACCAGATAATATAGTAGTTGTTTTTGATAGATCTGCACCTACATTTAGACATGAAGACTATGAAGCTTACAAAGGAAATAGAGATAAAGCACCTTCAGAACTAAGTAGTCAATTTGGAATTCTTAAAGATATTTTAAATTCTATGAATGTGGTGTTTGAAGAGCAAGATGGATATGAGGCGGACGATATAGCAGGTACTTTAGCAAAAAAAGGTGAAGAAGAAGGATATGAAGTTCTTTTAGTAACAGGAGACAGAGATTATCTTCAGTTAGTTGATAATAATATAGAAGTTTTATTAACTAAAAAGGGAATTTCAGAAGTTGAAATATACGATTTAGATGCAATTAAAGAAAAATATGAGCTTACTCCTGAACAATTAATAGATGTTAAAGGATTAATGGGAGATGCCTCTGATAATATTCCAGGTGTTCCAGGTGTTGGAGAAAAGACAGCTTTAAAGTTAATAAAAGGGTATGGATCAATAGAAGAAGTATATAAAAATATAGATAATGTTTCAGGAAAAGCATTAAAGAAAAAATTAGAAGAAAATGAAACTTTGGCTTATTTAAGTAAAAAGTTAGGAACAATATTTTTAAATGTACCTATGGATTTAGAACTTGAAAAATATGAAACAAAAGACCCTGAATTTAATGATTTAAAAGAAAAATTTGAAAAGTTAGAATTTAATTCTTTTATAAAAAAACTTCCATTAGAAGAAATAGAATATGAAGAAAATTTTAATTTTAAATTTGAAAATGATAGTTCCGAGATTATTTCAAAGATAAAAAGTAGTAAAGAAGGATTCGTATTTCATATTTTTTACAATGGTGATAATTATATTTACAGTAGTCCAGAAATTTTGGCAATAAAAATTATAGGAGAAGATGAAGTAAGCATATTTAATTTAAAAGAAAAAAATGTAGTAAAAGATTTTAAAGAAGTGTTTGAAAATGACAGTATTACAAAAATAAGTTACGATTCTAAATCTGACTTTTACTATACCTTTTTAAATGAAATAGAAATAAAAGCACCTTATGAAGATTTAACTATAGCTGAATATTTAATAGACCCTTCAAAGTCTAAATACGAAATAGATAAAGCAGCAAAAATATATTTAAATAGAGATTTAATTTCAGGTGAGGAAGTTTTTGGAAAGGGAAAGAAAAAGAAAAACTACTTAGATGTTGAAGAAGAGATTTTAGGGAAATATATAGCCATGTATATGTCTGTTACGGAAGATTTGAGAAAATCATTAATAGATATATTAGAAGAAAGAGAAATGCATGAACTTTACTATGGAATTGAATTACCATTAGTTAAAGTTCTTGCAAGTATGGAGTTTGAAGGGTTTAGTGTTAATAAAGAATACCTTAAAGATTTAGGCATTAAATTTGACAAAGAAATAGAAGAGCTAGAAAAATTAATATATAAAGATGCAGGTGGAGAATTTAACATTAATAGTCCTAAACAATTAGGAGAAATTTTATTTGAAAAATTAAATCTACCAGTAATTAAAAAAACAAAGACAGGATATTCTACAGATGCAGAAGTACTTGATAAATTAACAGGAAGTCACGAAATAATTGAAAGAATTTTAAGGTATAGAACTGTTAAGAAATTAAATTCAACATATATAGAAGGATTATTAAAATTAGTAGGAGAAGATGGAAGAATACACTCTACATTCAATCAGACTATTGCAGTTACAGGTAGAATAAGTTCTATAGATCCTAATTTACAAAATATTCCTGTTAAGACAGAAGAGGGAAGATTAATAAGAAAGGCATTTGTTGCAGGAGAAGGAAAAAAATTAGTAGATGCAGATTATTCACAAATAGAACTTAGAGTTTTAGCACATTTAGCAAATGACGAGATAATGCTTAATGCATTTAAAGATAATATAGATATTCATACTAAAACAGCTTCAGAGGTTTTTAACGTAGACATTGACAAAGTAACTTCGTTAGACCGTTCAAATGCTAAAGCTGTAAACTTTGGAATAGTTTATGGTATAGGAGATTATAGTCTTTCCCAAGACTTGAAAATAACAAGAAAAGAAGCAAAAGAATATATTGAAAACTATCTTAATACCTATAAAGGAATAAAAAAATATATGGAGGATATAGTTGAAATAGGGAAAGAACAGGGTTATGTTGAGACAATAATGCATAGACGTAGGTACATTCCAGAATTAAATTCTAAAAATTTTAATATAAGAGGCTTTGGTGAAAGAGTTGCTCTAAATACTCCAATACAGGGGTCAGCAGCAGATATTATAAAAATAGCTATGGTACAAGTTTATAATAAATTAAAAGAAGAAAAATTTAAGTCAAAATTAATACTACAAGTTCACGATGAATTAATAATAGAAACTTTTGATGATGAAGTTGAAAAAGTGGAAAAACTATTAAAGAACACTATGGAAAATGCTGTTAAATTAAATGTAGAATTAAGAGCGGATATAAATGTGGGAAATAGTTGGTATGATTCAAAATAAGAAAATTTATTTTATAATAGGTTCTATAGCTTCTGGGAAAAGTTCAGTAGTTAAAATTTTAAAAGAAAAAGGATTTTTAACAATAGAGTCAGATAAAATAGTTCATTTGCTATATGAAGAGAAAGAAGTCCAAGAAAAATTAGCAAGTTGCTTTGGCAAGGAAATTATTAAAGATAATAAAATAGATAGAAAAAAACTAGGAGACATTGTATATAATGATGAATTAAAGAAAAAAAAGTTAGAATGTGAAGTACATCCTTTAGTAATGGATAGGGTATATGAAATAATAAAAAGCAGTAATAAAGATATTATTTTCATAGAGTTGCCTCTATATTATAAGGTAGAAAAAATAATACAAAAGCATATAGCAAATTATAAAATTATATTTATAAATGTGAAAGAGGAAATACAGATTAAGAGACTCATTAAAAGAAATGATATTTCTAGAGCAAAAGCTAAACATTTAATGTATAATATTAAGAATATAATGAGCTTTGAGAAAAGTATAGATTATATAATAGAAAATAATTATGATTTTGTTAATTTAAAAAAGCAAGTTAATGAAATTTTAAAGATGGAGAGGTTAAATGAAGATAGTTAAAAGATTTTTGATATTTATATTAGTTTTATTTATATTGGGTATTTTAACTAGTTTTGCTATAGTATCTTATGGTACAGTGACAAGACCAGTAGAATATACAAATTATGTAAATAAATATTCTGAAGAATATGATGTTGATCCTTTGTTAATTATGTCAGTAATAAAAGTAGAAAGTAACTTTAAAGAAGATGTAAAGTCACATATGAATGCAGTTGGATTAATGCAAATAATCCCAGATACAGGTAAATGGGTGGCCGAAAAAATAGATGTTGATTATTCAGACGATATTTTAAAAGATCCTGAAACAAATATAAAACTTGGAACATATTATCTTTCATACTTAATAAGTCATTTTCAAGATAATGATTTAGCCATAGCTGCATACAATGGAGGTATGGGAAATGTGGATAATTGGATAAAAGACGGAATAGTAGGAAAGAATGGTGTAGGTTTAGAAAATATACCTATAAAAGAAGCTAAAAATTATGTAGTAAAAGTAGATGAACAATACGAAGTATATACTAGGTATTATAAAGGGGAAACTCTAGAAGACGGAATGGAGAAATCTCCGCTTAGATGGTTTAAAAATTATTTTAAGCAGATAAAGAGTTTTATCTATGAATTTTAATTAATTTTGGTATAATATTAGTTATATCAAATTTAATATATAAATTGATATGCAGAGATGGTGGAATTGGTAGACACGCTATCTTGAGGGGGTAGTGAGTACAGCTCGTGAGGGTTCAAATCCCTTTCTCTGCACCAAAATACAATTGAGAAAGGTAGGGGTGTTATGGATAAGGAGTTAACATTTAAAGGTGGAATTCATATGCATGATTTTAAAGAATTTACCAATAAATGTGAAATAGAAGAGGGACCGAGTCCAAAATTTGTAAAAATAGCTTTACATCAGCATACTGGTGCACCTTGTGATCCACTGGTAAAGGTTGGAGAAGAAGTAAAGGTCGGTCAGAAAGTGGGGGATGCAAACGCTACCATAACTGCGCCAGTTCATTCAAGTGTAAGTGGTGTCGTAAAAGGAATTGAAGAAATAATAACAGTTAGTGGTGTAAAAACAAAAGCACTAGTTATTGAATCAAACGGAGAAGAAGAGCTAGGTTTCAAATCTTACAATGATGATTACAAAAACTTAAAACCAGAAGAAATTGTAAAAAGGGTAAGAGAGGCAGGTATAGTAGGTCTTGGAGGAGCAGGTTTTCCTACTCATGTAAAAATTAGTAGAAATCCTAAAGATACTATAAATCATGTAATTGTAAATGGTGCTGAATGTGAACCTTACTTAACAGGTGATCAAGTAGTTATGGAAGAATATCCAGAAAAAGTAGTTATAGGATTGGATATTGTTTTAAAAGCTATGGAAGCTAAAAATGGATACATAGGAATTGAAGATAATAAGCCAGGAGCAATATCTAAGGTAAAAGAAGCATCTAAAAATTATGACAATATAAATGTAAAAGTACTAAAAACAAAATATCCACAAGGTGACCAAAGAAGGCTAATAGATTCAGTATTAAATATGAAAATGCCCGCTTCATTAAGGTCGACTGAAGAAGGAGTTCAAGTAATAAATTCAAGTACTGCCGCAGCAATATATGATGCAGTAGTATTAGGTAAGCCACTTTACGAAAAAGTGGTTACAGTTACAGGATCAGCAATAGCTAATCCTAAGAATATATTAGTAAAAGTTGGGACATCTATAAAAGAAATCTTAGAGTTTTGTGGAGGGTTTAAAGAAGAACCTGGTAAAATTATAATTGGTGGTCCAATGATGGGAGAAGCACAATTTACAATAGAATCTCCTACTTTAAAAGCTAATGGCGGAATTATAGTTATGAACAAAGAAGAGGCCAAACCACCAGTTGTAAGTCCATGTATTAAATGTGGAAAATGTGTGGATGTTTGTCCTGCTTTATTGCTACCATTATATTTGGAGCAAAATATATCTCATAATTTATTTGAAGAAGCAAACAAATTAAACGTAATGGATTGTATAGAATGTGGATCTTGTTCATATGTTTGTCCTTCTAAAAGACCATTAGTAGAGTCAATAAGACATGGAAAAAGAGAATTACGCGCAACAGAGAGTAAAAAGTAAGGAGGGATATTGTGGAGAATAATATTAATAAAATAGATGATTCAAAATTGAATGAAATTCTGACAGTATCAGCAACACCACATATTAGGTCAGCTAATACAAGCTCTAAAATAATGAGGGATGTTGTTATTGCTTTAGTACCAGCTCTTGCTGCATCATTTTATTTCTTTGGAATTAGAGCTCTAATAGTTACATTAGTTTCAGTAATAACAGCGGTATTATCAGAATTAATTTTTCAAAAGATAACAAAAAAACCAGTTACTATTACAGATTTATCAGCAGTTGTAACGGGGATTTTAGTAGCATATAATGTACCCGTAAATATACCATTATATATGGTAGCCTTTGGAAGTTTGTTTGCAATTATAGTAGTAAAGCAATTATTTGGAGGAATAGGTAGTAACTTTATGAATCCTGCTTTAGCAGGTAGAGCAGCTATAATGGCATCATGGCCATTAGAAATGGGGTCTTTTACTGCTCCACATGCAAAACTTGGAGTAGATGCGGTAACTGTAGCTACACCTTTAGCTGGTGGCGAGGTTACCTTGATGGATGCATTTGTAGGGAATATGCCAGGTACCATAGGTGAAGTATCAGCAGTTTGTCTATTGATAGGAGCAGGATACTTATTGCTTAAAAAAGTAATTTCAATAAGAATACCTTTATTATACATATTGACAACAGTGGTTATGTTATTTTTAGTAGGAATACCTGCTAATGAATTACTAAACCAAGTTTTATATGGAGGCTTAATACTAGGAGCTTTCTTTATGGCTACAGATTATGCAACAGCTCCAGTAAGTAAAAAGGGACAAATAATATTTGCCATTGGTTGTGGTATTATTACAGCGTGCATTAGAAAATTCGGTTCATTACCAGAAGGAGTGTCTTATTCAATACTAGTAATGAATATTGCAACTCCTTTGATAGATAAATTAACTACTCCTAAATCATATGGTAGAGGAGGTAAGAAATAATGAAAAATGCTATAGTTTTAGCAGTGAAATTATTTGTAATCACAGCTATTGCAGCAGTATTGCTAGCATTAGTCAACGGTGTTACATCTCCTGTTATTGAGGAAAGAGCTAAGAAAGAATATGCCGACTCTTTAAAGGTTGTATTTGAAGGCGCAGATTCTTTTAAATCTATAGGAGATATGGATGTAGATACAAAAGAAGAACTAGAAAAAATAAAAGAGGCAAATACTAATATTGATGATATAGTATTTGCATATTCTGGAGAAGATATAATAGGATATGTTTTTAAAACAATAGGAAAAGGTGGATATGGTGGAGATATTACTTTTGTAATAGGAGTAAATAAAGAAGACCATAACATAACAGGATATAAAGTATTAAGTCATTCAGAAACAAAAGGATTTGGTAGTCAAGTTACAGAAGAGCCATTTATAGGTTCTGTCGTGGGAAAAAACATGGATAAAGAAATGGTATCTGCAACTAATCCAAGTTCAGAAAATGAAATACAAGCTATTTCGGGAACTACTATATCTGTAACAGCAATATTAAATGGACTTAATGGTGCCGTGGATGCATTAGCATCTATTGCAGAATAGGAGGATTACTATGGGATTTAAAAAAATATTAAAAGATGGAATTATAGGGAATAATCCAGTTTTAATCCAATTAGTAGGTTTATGCTCAGTACTTGGAGTTAGTACTTCAGTTATAAATGCTCTAGGGATGGGAGTATCTTTGATGTTTGTACTAATATTATCTAATTTGGTAATTTCAGTACTTAGAAATTTTATACCTGATGATATTAGAATTCCTTGTTATATAGTTGTAATAGCAACATTTGTTACAATTGTAGACTTAGTAATAAAAGCTTATATGCCCGAGTTATATGCTCAACTGGGAATATTTATTCCTTTAATAGTTGTAAACTGTATAATTTTAGCTAGGGCTGAAGGATTTGCATCAAAATTTGGACCAGTACAATCTATAGTAGATGGTGTAGCAAATGGTATAGGATATACATTAGTTATAACTATTTTAGCTTTGTTTAGGGAAGTTTTAGGAGCAGGATCTATATTTGGATTTGAATTTCTTAGTGGAGATAAAATAAAACCTATAGGAATCATAGGACAAGCACCAGGTTCATTTATTCTTTTAGGATTTATATTGGCAGCATTTAATTACATTTTATATAAAAGAAAGAAAAAAGCAGAAGAGGAGGATGAATAGAAATGGAAATATTATCAAGTGTTTTTAAAATATTAATATTATATATATTTGTTAACAATTTTGTACTTGGTCAATTTTTAGGTATTTGTCCTTTAATAGGAGTTTCTACTAAGACTGAAACTGCCACAGGAATGGGAGCCGCTGTTACTTTTGTTATAACTATTGCTTCAATAGTTACTTATTTTATACAGCATTTAATTCTTAATAAACTGGGATTGGAATATACACAAACAATTGTATTCATACTTGTAATTGCTACATTGGTTCAATTTGTAGAAATGGTATTGAAAAAAATGACACCAGGATTATATAGTGCTCTAGGGGTATTCTTGCCATTAATAACGACAAACTGTGTAGTTTTAGGAGTAGCCATAGCTAATATACAAAAAGAATATACCTTAATTGAAACGATAGCTTCTGCTATAGGAGCTTCAATAGGTTTCTTTATTGCAATTGTATTTTTAGCGGCAATTAGGGAAAAGTTAGAATTAGCAGATGTGCCTAAATCTTTTAAAGGAGTGCCAATAGCTTTAGTAGCTATAGGACTAATGGCGATGTCATTCTTAGGATTTGCAGGTTTAGTAAAATAGGGGGACAGTATGGATATAAATAGTATATTAATAGCATTAGCAGTCCTAGGAGGTTTAGGAATTTTATTTGCAATAATATTATATGTTGCATCTAGGTTTTTTTATGTACCAGTTGATGAAAGGGTTGAAGCGGTTAGAGGTGAATTACCAGGTGCTAATTGTGGAGCTTGTGGCTTTCCTGGATGTGATGGTTTAGCAGCTGCTATTATAAATGACGATGCATCATTATCATCTTGTCCTGTAGGAGGAGCTGATTTAACAGAAAGACTTTCAGAACTTTTAGGAAGAGTAGGAGATGCTGCAGCAAAAAAAGTAGCTTTTGTAAAATGCAAGGGTACTGAAGAATGCGCTAAGAGTAAGTTTGAATATACAGGAATTAGAGATTGTAGAGTAAATGCATCTTTACAAGGGGGAAACAAGGCTTGTTCATCAGGTTGTTTAGGATGTGGAACTTGCGTTGATGTCTGTCAGTTTGATTCAATACATATATTAGATGGTGTAGCTGTGGTAGATAGAGAAAAATGTACAGCTTGTGAGATGTGTATAGGAATATGTCCAAGAAATCTTATAGAACTTACTCCTTACGATCAAGATGTATATGTTTTATGTAACAGTCAAGATAAGGGTAAAGATGTAAGATCAAATTGTGAAGTTGGATGTATTGGATGTAAAATATGTGAAAAAGAATGCCCAGTAAATGCTATTACAGTAACAAATAATTTAGCATATATAGATACTGATGATTGTATAAATTGTGGCATGTGTATAGTTAAATGTCCAAGAGATACAATAATAGATTATGAAGGTGCTTTTGCAATAAAAAATAAATAAATATAGTTAGTTATAAAAAAGAGAATCTTATAAGGTTCTCTTTTTTATAACCTTGTAAAAGGTATTTTTTAATGATAAACTTATTAATGAATATTCTATGAAAAAAATAATAACAAAAGGTGATAAAATAGTAATTATTGCAATAGTAATTATTGCAATATTATTATTTTTTAAAATCCAAAAATCAAATTTTGATAGTGAAAATAAATATATAAGCATACAGGTAGACAGTAAAGAAATAAAAAAAATATTAATAGATTCTAATACAAATGGAAGGTATCCTATAGAGACAAAATTTGGAAAGAATGTCATAGAAATAAGAAATGGCAAAATTCATGTAATAGAGGCTAGCTGTCCAGATAAGCTTGATGTTAAACAAGGATATATTGAAAATATGGGAGAAATGATAGTCTGTATTCCAAATAGATTAATTATACAAATCAAAAATAATGAAAAGAATACAGAACTAGATGCAATAAATTATTGATTATGAAAAAAATTGTATTTTTATCTATTTTAGTTTCATTAGCTTTAGCTATTTCTATGTTTGAGGCAATTATACCTTTACCAGTTCCAATTGCAGGAGCGAAATTAGGATTGGCTAACGTAGTGATTTTGGTTACAATAATTTGCTTTGGACTAAAAGAAGCTATTATAGTTACAGTCTTAAAATCCATGTTATTAGTTTTAGTTACAGGAAAAGTAGCATCCCTACCTTACAGCTTAACTGGTGCTATATTAAGTTGTATAGTTATGGGAATAGCATATTGGAAATTTAGAAAATATTTAAGTCCAGTAGGAATTAGCGAATTAGGATCATTTTCTTTTAATGTTGGACAACTATTTGTTGCAGGTATAGTGTTAAACAATTTTAATATATTTATATATTTACCAGCTCTTTTAATTTTAGGAGTTTTTACAGGTTATTTTGTGGGACTATCTTCTATTTTTATATCAGATAAACTTATTAAGGTGTTGAAATGATAGATACAAAAAATAAAATTGAGTATTATGCTAGAATAAAAGATTTAGATTTAGAGGATAGACCTAGAGAAAAAATGATTCTATATGGAATAGATTCTCTTTCAGATGAAGAATTGCTTGCAATAATTATAGGTACTGGAACAAAAAAACATAATGCAGTAGAGTTATCTAAAAGTATACTATTAAAAATAAAATCACAGGCAAATCATATGGATATTTCAACGGATGAATTAATGGAAATTAAGGGTGTTGGATTATCTAAATCTTGTAGAATATTAGCATCTTTAGAATTAGGTAGAAGACTTAATATAAGAAAGAATATACAAGAATATAAAATAAATAGTCCTACTTCTGTTGCCAATATTTTCAGGTATGAGTTAGAACATAAGCTAGAAGAATATTTTTATATTCTTCTTTTAGATACAAAAAACAAGATAATTTCAAAGGAATTTATATCAAAAGGAACTTTGAATGAGTCTTTAGTACATCCGAGAGAAGTTTTTAAACCTGCAATTAAAAAAAGTGCTAATTCAATTATATTAGTTCATAATCATCCAAGTGGTGATATAGAACCTAGTAGAGAAGATTTACTTATAACAGAAAGGTTATTACAAGCAGGAGATATTATAGGAATAAAAGTTTTGGACCATCTAATTATTGGTGATGGCCAATTTTTGAGTTTTAAAGAGAAAAAATTATTTAAGGAGTAAAAAAAATGCCATCTTTATTAAGATTTTTTGCAAGAGATATAGGTATAGATTTAGGAACAGGAAATACTATAATATCTGATGCAAATGGAAATATATTAGTAAATGAGCCTTCAGTTGTTGCAATAGATTTGACTACATATGAGGTTTTAGCAGTAGGTATAGAAGCTAAGAATATGTTGGGAAAAACTCCTGAAAATATTATGGCAGTAAGACCGTTGGAAAATGGAATTATAGCAGATTTTGAATTGACACAAGCCATGCTAACTTTTTTTGTGAAAAAAGCTAATAGTGGATTTTCTGTTTTTCAGCCTAGAGCAATGATTACAGTTCCGTCTTTTTTAACAGATGTTGAAAAAAGAGCTGTAGAAGATGTAGTCATTTATGCAGGTTGTAGAAATGTATTATTGGTCGAAGAAAACATTGCAGCGGCTATTGGAATGGGATTAGATATAAATGAACCTAAAGGACATTTAATTTCAAATATTGGAGCAGGTACAATACAATCTTCAATAATATCTTTAGCAGGAGTGGTTTCTAGTAAATCTATAAAGTATGGCGGGGATAATGTAGATAGGGACATTAGAAGCTATATTAAAAAGAAACATAATTTGTTAGTAGGAAATTCTACTTGTGAATATATAAAAAATGTTATTTGTACTTTAAAAAATGAAAATTTAAAAAGAACTACGATAATTAGTGGTAAGGATTTAGTAACAGGTATGCCAAAGACTTTAGAAATAAAAGCAGAAAGTTTATTGGATTGTGTAATACCTCTTGTTAATGAAACTTTATCATCTATTAGAGATGTGCTTGAGAAAACTCCACCAGAAATTTCAGGAGAGATAATAATAGATGGTATTGTTTTATGTGGAGGAGTTTCAAATCTTGACGGACTAGCAGAAGCGGTAGAAGAAAATGTTAAGATTCATACTTCAGTTGCTGAAAATCCGATTAATATTACAGGTATAGGTGTAGGAAAGGCTCTAAAAGTTTTGTCTAAAAAAACAAGGATACTGATAGGTAATAAAGATGAACGATAAATTCAGATATAGCAACAAAAAAAGAAAAGGTATAATTTTTGTAATAACGGTACTATTTTTAATATCTTTGATTGTTACAAGCAATGGAAATAGTAAGATTATATCTTTTGGAGGCAATGTTATAGCTACAATTACTACACCGATTACAAAAGTTATATACTTTACTTCTTCAAAGGTTATTGAAGGGTTTGAATTTGTTTTTGGATCTGCTGATATGAGACGAGAAAATTCAGAATTGAGTTTGGAGAATATAAAACTCAAAGAAGAAGTAGAGAATATGGAAAAAACTATAGATAATCAAGAATATCTAAAGGATGAGTATGAACTAATAAAGAATTCGAAATTAAATTTAATAAAAGCTTATATTACAAGTTTGGATCCTTCAAATATATACTCTAGATTTAATATTGACAAGGGAAGTATGGCTGGGGTAAAGGAAAAAGATACAATAGTACAAGGTGTTTTAAATGAAGATGATGTAATAGTAGAAGGCTTAGTGGGAACTGTAACTGAAGTGGGACTTAACTTTTCAAAGGTAACTTCAATAATGGATGGAAGCAACAAGGTATCTTTTAAAATTTCTAGAAATGGAGAAATAGGTGTTATTTCAGGAGGAGATGGAAATATTATAAATGGATATATGTATGAATCAGGAGCTTCTATAGAAGTTGGAGATAGTATATATACATCTGGTCTTGGAGGAATTTACCCACCAAATCTATATATAGGTAAAATTAAAGAAATAGTAGAAGATGATGCAGTTAAGAAAAAAGTTGTAATAGAATCACCAGTTAATTTCAAAAATATGTATAGAGTTTTAGTATTAAATAACGAACAGGAAATAAAAGATGAATAAATTAAAAATATGTATAATAGTCTTAATAAATTTAATCTTACAAACAACGGTAGTATCTAGAATAGATATATTTGGAGTGCATGCAAATTTATCTATTCCAGTTGTAATTGGACTATCAATAGGATTTGGACCATATTTTGGAGGATTTAGTGGACTTATTATAGGTTTAATAGAAGATATACTTTTTTCTAAAATATTAGGTGTTAGAGCATTAATATATTTTGTGATAGGCTTTATAATAGGAAATTCAGAAGTTGGAATAAACAAAGATTATGTTAGAAGTGGATTAATATTGACAATTATAGCAACAATAGGAAGCTATATTGGCAATGTTTTAATTGGTAAACTAATAGGACAAAATATAGTTTTATTAAACTATATTTTGGGACCAATAATTATAGAAATTATAATTAATTCATTGTTGTATGTATTAGTATTCCATTTATTTAAGAAAATTTTTGTTTTCCCTAGATTCAGATTATAAATGGAGAAAAAATGAATAGAATCAGAAATAGAATACAAAAGTTAATAAATAAATATAGAGGGTATGATAGATTTTATGCTGTACAAATAATCTTATTTTTGATGATGTTTTTATTAATAATAGGATTAGGCTATTTAACATTGGTTAGAGGAAATTATTATAGGGACGTATCAGAAAACTCAAGGTTAAGGGAAGTTGAAGTTATAGCACCTAGAGGAAATATTTATGATAAAAACGGAAAATTATTAGCAGGTAACAAAGTTGTATATACAGCTTCAATAATGAAAGACGATTTTAGCAAATTAGATCAAAAAACAAAGAATGAAAACTTGTTGAAATTAAGCAGATTGCTAGAAGAAGATGGAGCTAACTATAATGATGGGTATTCTATAGCACTAAATTTAATAACTTTTAAAAGTGAGAAAGATTTTACAAAGGAAGATTTATCTCCTATTAATAAAACGGTTGAGATAATAAAAGACAACGAATTGATGTTGGAGATAATAAACAAGGAATATTCTAAAGAAACGAAACAAGGCGTATATAATTTTAGAGTAGTAGATAGAGTAATTAATTCTATTAAGAAAAAAGGGTTAGATATACCTTTAGATTCAGGTTATGGAAATCTTGAGTTTACAGACACTAAGAATGAATTTTTGCAAAAAAATGGATATAAAGAAGGACAAACTCCATATCAGTTTTTGGGTAATTATGTGAAAAATGATGAAAGTATAATAAGAAATATACTAAATCATCCTCTTGGAAGAGAGCTAGCATATAAAGTTATAGAAGAGAAGAACCTTCAAGATAATTTAGTAATAGAAAAAATAGGTTTAGAAGATAAGGAAAAACTATTGGAAACAAAATCTTCACTATCAAAAACCTATTCAAATATAACGATGAAAACAAGTGCTAAGTTTGATTTTACAGAAATTGTGAGAAATTCTTCAATAGATGATTTGTTAACAAATGTAACATTAAAAGTTAATTCAGAAGAACCTGCTATAATTCCAGCTGAAAAGGCAGTAAAACTATTAAATAAAAACAACATTGACAATAATCTAGAAGTTACTATAGATGAGAAAGACAAAGACAATCCCCAAGCCATAATAAGTTATAAAAAGGGTTATGAAGATAAAAATCTAACAGCAAAAGATAAATTAAAAAGTTTAATTATAGATAATAATTTATTAGAAGAATTTGTAACATCAGATGATATAAAATTCATAGCTCAATCAATAAATACACAAAAGAATATAACTCCAAGAATAAGTGTTACAGAATGGGGTTATAGTTATGAAAAAAACATTGATGATTTATATAAGGCAAATAAACTAAATTCAAAAGAAGATAATGTTGAGGACTTATATGAAGCTATAAAAGAAAATACATTGAACTTTGGAATTGACGAAGAAGATATAGTAGAGTATTCGAAATATGATACTAATAATATGCTGATACTATATGATAGAATTTCTAAGCATGGAGATTTAAGATATGCTCCATTAGATCTTACATATAATATAAGTAAAATCACATTTTCTAAGATAGAGGAAAACTTTAGTGATGATTCAGGAATTTTTGTAGATTCAGAATCTATAAGATATTATCCTAACGGAGACCTTGCAGCTCATGCTATTGGATATATGGGAAAAATCTCTACTCAAGCAGAAATTGATAAATATATTAGTAACAAAAATTATTCTAAGGATTCATTAGTTGGTAAGACAGGTGTGGAAGAAAGTCAAGAATTATCATTAAAAGGTACAAATGGAAAGAAGAGAGTATTAATAGATAATAGGGGAAATACAACAGAAACTTTAAGTGAGACTAAGGCAATACCAGGAAATGATGTTTACACGTCAATAGATATTAATATACAAGATGCAGCAGAGAAGGCTTTAAAAGAAACTATAAGTTCCTTGCAAGGAGATGGTGTTTATAATTCAGACTGGGGAAATACAACTCTTTCTAGATCTAGTTCAGGAAACTCCTATTCAAAAGCGACTAGTGGAGCAGCGGTTGTGCTAAATGCAAAAACAGGAGAAGTTATTGCAATGGCAAATGAACCAGACTTTAATTTAAATATGTTTTCGACGGGAATATCTTCGAGTGATTGGGAGAGTCTATACCCCAAAAATGAAAAAGATTTGTTAGCAGCAAGACCACTTTTAAATATATCAATGCAATCTGCAATACAGCCAGGATCTACTTTTAAATTAGCATCTTCCTTAGCAGGATTAAAAAGTGGATTAAGTCCAAACTTTACTTTAAAATGTCAAGGTTTTATAGATGTTGGAGGAAGAACTTTTGGATGTGCTATTTGGAATAGATCTAGATCTGTTCATGGAAATGAAAGCATAAGGGAAGCGATAAGAGATTCTTGTAACTACTATTATTTTAATCTTGTACAAGGTTTGTCATCAGCTTCGAGAGATGGTTCAAGTTTTCAGTTAAAAGTAGATGATATATCAGAAACAGCAAAGTCTTTAGGACTAGGAGAAAAAACTGGAATTGATATAAATATGCCAGCAGAAAGTTTGGGAACTTTACCTGATAGAAAAGTTAAATTAGGAACATATAAGAATTTGTATGTTAAATATTTGCAAGAAAATGCTAAGTATTTCTTAAAAGATTCTGATACTTCAGAGGAAGAATTAAACGAAAAAATAACAGAAATGAGCAATTGGATAGATGAACCATCAATTTCTGATTCTGAAATTAAGAAGAGACTTGAAGAACTAGGATTTGATCCTGATAGAAAGAAAGAAAATGAAAAAGACTCTTTTTCATATCAAGTAAAATATAATTTCTTGGATCAGTCTAAGTGGTTGCAAGGTGATAGTTTAAACGTTGTTATAGGACAAGGACAAAATGCCTACACTCCAATACAAATGGCAAGATACATGGCAACTATAGCAAATGATGGATATAAAAATAAATTGAGTATAGTTGATAGAGTTGTAAGTAGTAGAGATGGAGAATATATTTACAAAAATTCACCATCGCCAGAAAGACTGAATCTAGATGATTATGATTATTTAAGGATAATTAGAGAAGGTACAAAAATGGCAGCTGAAACTGGGTCACAAGCAAAAATATATGGAAAGTTACCTTTTAAGCTTGGAGTAAAAACTGGTACAGCAGAGGTAGGAACTAAAAATCCAGTAACAGGTGAAGAATATGATGAATATGGATGGACAATAGGTTTTGCACCATATGACAATCCTGAATATGTTGTAGTTGCAGTAGTAACGCAAGCAGGTACATCGTCAAATATTACACCGATGTTTAGAGATATTATGGCAGCTGCTATGGAAGTTACACCTTCTGGAAATTCAGAAGATGGGCAAGTAGAGGCTAATGCTGATTAATTAGAGGTAGAGATGAAAATAGTATGTATTTCATCTGAAGATAAAACTAGAAAGAACTTGTACATATCAAGTCTTTCTAGTTTTTTATCTAAAGATGCAAAAGTTTTAGTAGTGAACATGGATGACAATCGTGATTTGGAAATTTTATTTGAAGTAGAAAATTATATTATTTATGACAATTTAGATTATTTTTCACAAATTTGTAATTTAGAACAAGGAAAAACAGAAGTAAACGATAATTTAGATATTCTTCCAAGTGCTTTTAAAAAAGATAAATATACATTGAAAGATGAAGATTATAAAAAATTAAACAATATAAAAGGTTATGATTATTTAATTTTAAATATGGAATTAAGAAAAATAAATCTAGTAGATGATGTAGAACTAATAAGTGAGAACATTGAAAACATAGAAAATATTAAAAAATATTTTATAAATAATAGGATTGTTAGAAGTAAAATTAATAGAAGAAAAAAAGAAGAAATAGAAAAAGAAGGATATATAGTTATTGCAGACAAGTTAATAGACAGTAATATTAGCAATGAAGATTTATATGAAATTTGGGAAGTATACTTGGGAATATCAGAATACAAAATGGACAGAAATATAATAGAAAGAATTTTTAACTTGTAATGAAATATTATTTTATTTATACAGATAATAATAAAACCATTATTGGTTTATCGGAAAATAATAAACTAAAAAAATTAAATATATTTAACGATTATTCGCTAAGAGATGATGTTTATATAGCTAAGGTAACAAAAGAACTTCATAGTATCAAAGGTTATATTATAGAGATAGAAAAAGATGTAAAAGCTTGTATTGAAAAGAGACATATTCCTAAAGGTGTAAAATTAGGGAATGAAATTATAGTACAACTATATAAAAAGACAGATTCAAATAAATTCGATAAATTTACAACGGATTATTCAATATCAGGTAAAAAATTAGTTTATTACCCAAATAGGAAGAAGAATACTTTTTCAAAAAAAATAAAAAAAGAAATTAAAGAAAAATTCATATTAGAAAATGATTTATCAACTTTTGAAGGAATTACATTTAGAACAGATAGTTTGAATTATGCTATTGAAGAATTAAAAGAAGAAAATTATTCTTTAAAAAATATAAATAAATTTATTATAAAACAATCTAAATTTTTACCAATACCTAGAAAAATTTATTCAAATATAAAATATATATATGAATTTATAGATGGTAAATTTGATTATATAATAACAAACAATAAAGAAAAATTTAATAGTCTAAAAGAATATTTTAAAGATAAAGAAATAATTTATGAAGAAAATTATAATTATGAATATGATGAAAATATATCAAAAGATTTATTAAGTCTTGAACAAGAAAAAATTGAAATTCTTCAAAATTCAAATATTGTAATACAAAATACAGAAGCTTTAACAGTTATTGATGTAAATAGTGGACAAGATACAAATTTTTTAGAAATAAATAAAGAAGCTATATCAGAAAGTATAAGACAAGTAGAGCTTAGAGATATTAGTGGAATTATTTTGATAGATATAATAAATATTAAATCAAAAGATATGAAAATTTTATGTAAATTTATTGAGAATAAATTAAAAGAATATACACAAATAAAATTTTATGGTATCTCAAATATAGGACTTTTAGAATTTATTAGAACAAGAATAAAGATTGACAATTAAATAAGATTACTATATACTAATTGAGTGTGTAACCGCTCAGGCAAGGTTTTAAAGCATAGTCACCTTATCCTGGCGAGTCTTAAAATAAGGAGGTGCACTAAATGTACGCAGTATTACAAACAGGTGGTAAACAATATAATGTAGAAGCAGGAAAATGTTACTATGTTGAGAAATTAAATGCTGAAATTGGAGAAACTGTAGAATTTGATAATGTACTTTTAATTGCTGATGGAGACAATGTTAAAGTTGGAAGTCCAAATGTAGAAGGAGCAAAAATAAAAGCTACAGTAGAAGCTCAAGGCAAAGGTAAGAAAGTAATAGTTTTTAAATTTAAGCCTAAGAAAAACTATAGAAAGAAAAAAGGACATCGTCAACCTTTCACTAAGATTAAAATTGAAGCTATAGAAGGTTAGTATGATTGAAATTGTTTTGACTTTAGATAAAGATGATAGAATTATTGAAATAAAGTCAAAAGGTCATGCTGAATTTGACGAAAGTGGAAAAGATATTGTATGCTCTGCAGTTTCAGTTTATTTTATAAATTCAATTAATACTTTGACAGAAATAGTAAAAGTAGAGAAGTTTATAGATTACGAAATTGATAACAATATTAGTAAGCTTAAAATTAGATATGAAGGTATGACAAGTAAAGAAGTAGAATCTACGTCGCTGATTTTAAATAGTTTAAAATTAGCTTTAAACAGTATAAAAGATACTTATAATGAATATATTAGCGTCGAATACGAGGAGGTGCGATAATATGTTAAAAATGGACTTACAACTATTTGCTAGTAAAAAAGGAGTAGGTAGTTCTAAAAATGGTCGTGATAGTGCTGCAAAAATGCTTGGTACTAAAAGAGGTGACGGACAATTTGTTCTTGCTGGAAATATTTTAGTAAGACAAAGAGGTACTAAATTCCATCCTGGAAACAATGTAGGTAAAGGTGGAGATGATACTTTATTCGCTACTATTGATGGTATAGTTAAATACGAAAGAAAGGGTAAAGATAAAAAACAAATTTCAGTTTACCCAAGACAAGAGTTAGCTTAAAAATTTGCAACACTTTATTAGTGTTGCTTTTTTATTTCACAATTTGTAGTATAGTAGTATAAAGTTAAAGGAAAAGGTAAAAATATGTTTATAGATGTTGCAAAAATTGAATTAAAAGCAGGAAGAGGCGGAGATGGAGCAGTAGCTTTTCGTAGAGAAAAGTTTGAACCATCAGGAGGACCTTTTGGTGGTGATGGTGGTAATGGTGGAAGTATTTACATCATTGCTGATGAGAGTATAAGAACACTTATGGATTTTCGCTATAAGAGACATTACAAAGCTGAAAATGGTGAAAATGGTGGAACTAAAAGAATGTACGGTAAAAAAGGAGAAGACTTATATCTTAAAGTTCCAATAGGTACATTAATTAAGGATTACGATACAGATAGAGTAATTCATGACATGAAGTATCATGGTGAAGAATATCTTGTTTGTAGAGGAGGTAAAGGCGGTAGAGGAAATGCTAAGTTTTCTAATTCTACAAGACAAGCTCCAAGATTTGCTGAACCTGGTACAAAAGGGCAAGAAAGGATAGTTAAATTAGAGATAAAACTTATAGCAGATGTTGGTTTGATAGGTCTTCCTAATGTTGGAAAATCATCTATACTTTCAATAATTAGCGAAGCTAAGCCTAAGATTGCAAATTATCACTTTACAACATTAGAACCTAATTTGGGAGTAGTAAAAATAGGAGAGGGAGAATCTTTTGTTATTGCAGATATTCCAGGTATCATAGAAGGAGCTAGTGAAGGAGTAGGGCTTGGATTTGATTTCTTAAAGCATGTTGAAAGAACTAGGGTATTGGTTCATGTATTAGATGCTTCAGGCAGTGAAGGTAGGAACCCTGTAGATGATTATAATTCAATAAGAAAAGAATTATTATCATACAATATAAAAATAGCTGATAAAAAAGAAATCATAGTTGCAAATAAAATAGACTTACAAGGTGCAAAAGAAGGACTAGAGAGTATAAAAAACGCTTTTGTAGATAGAGTAGATGACATAATAGAAATGTCAGCAGCTACAACAGAGGGAATAGATAAATTAAAATATAAAATATGGGAAATATTAAAAGAAGTAGGATTTGAATATGAGACATATGATGAAGAATATATTCCATTTGAAGATGAAAAAGAGCCTGATTATGAAATAACTAAAAGAGATAATACTTATATAGTTACAGGACCTTTAATAGACGATTTAGTTTATAGAACTAACTTTGAAGACAATGAGGCATTAAAACATTTCCAAAAAGTTTTAACAGATAAAAAAGTTTTTATTAAATTAAAAGAAAATGGGATACAAGATGGAGACTATGTTATAGTTGGTGAAATGGAATTTGAATATTTTGACTAGGAGGATATATGATTAATCCAAAACAAAGAGCGTATCTAAAGGGGTTAGCTCACGATATGGAACCTCTTTTACTAATTGGTAAAGGTGGAATTTCAGAGAATACTTTGAAACAATTAGATGATTTACTAAAGAAGAGAGAATTAATAAAAGTAAAGATATTAAATAATAACTTGGATGATAAAAATGAAATAGTTGAAACTATTTTGGATAATTTAAATGCAGAATTTGTTCAAATAATAGGATCTAAATTTGTTGTTTACAGAGAATCTAAGGAAAAGAAAATTGAATTGCCAAAATAAAAATATAGCTATAATGGGGGGGACATTTAATCCTATCCATATAGGACATTTGGCAATAGCTCAAGAAGCATTAGAGTTTAAAAAGTTAGATAGAATAATTTTTATGCCAGCAGGTACACCTCCTCATAAGGATAGAGAAATAGTATCAAGTCATAAAAGATTTGAAATGGTTAAGATTTCAACTAGCAATAATGACAATTTTGAAATTTCGGATTTTGAAATAAACAAAAAATCAAGAAGCTATTCTTTTGAAACTGTAAAATATTTAAAGTCATTATATGGTATTGAAGAAATTTATTTTATAATGGGAGAAGACTCTTTAATGAGTATTGAAAGTTGGTATAAGTATAAAGAATTTTTATCTGAAACAAAAATATTAGTAGCTAGAAGATCTTATAAAAACATAGAGCTACTTCGAGAAAAAATAGTTGAATTAAATTTAAAAGGATACAATATAGAAGAAATTCCAACGTCTTTTCTGGATATTTCATCAACAAATATTAGAGAAAGATTTAGAAATGGGCAAAATCCAAGATATTATTTGGAATATAATACCTTTAGATATATAGAAAAAGAAGGGTTATATGTGTAGATTTGAAGATATTCAAAATGATTTGAGAGATAAATTGAAAAAATCTAGATACGAACATACTTTACGAGTTGTCGAAAAATCTATTGAATTAGCAGGTTTATATAATATAAATAAAGAAAAAATTAAAATAGCAGCTCTTTTACACGACTGTGCAAAAGGAAAAGAGGATACTTATAAAAATTTGTATTCTGAAGAATTTAATTTATTAATAAGTAAAGAAGAATTTAAAGAATTTCGTAATCCTTTTTTGGAGCATTGCTTATTAGGAGCTATAGTGGCTAAAAATAAATACAAAATCAAAGATGTGCAAATATTAAACGCTATAATATATCATACTACAGGAAGATTAAATATGAATGATTTTGAAAAGGTGTTATACTTAGCTGATAAGACAGAAATTGGAAGAAATTACAATAATGTAAAGAAAATTAGAGAAAAATCATTATTAGATTTAAATAGTGCTATAATATTAAGTATAAATAATACTATATTATACTTAATAAAAAGAAATCAAGAAATTTCAATTAATACTATATTACTAAGAAATAGCTTATTAGGAGGATATGTTGAAGGATAAGATAAACTTAATAAAAGAAGCATGTGAAGAAAAGATAGCTAAAGATATTGAAGTTATAGAGCTGGAAAATGGACAAGCTTTAGCAGATTATTTTGTTATTGCTACAGGTAATACTGCAAATCAAACTCAATCTATTGCAGATGAAGTAGAAAAAATAGCCACAGAAAATAACCTTGATTTACTAGGTAAAGAAGGTTATAGAGATGGGAACTGGATTCTAGTGGATTTAGGTGATATAATAGTACATGTATTTACACCAGAGTTTAGAGAGTACTATGATTTAGAAAGACTTTGGAGTAAAAAAATATAGATTTAAAGGAGAAATTTTAATGAGCGTAGAATTTATTACAACACACAAAGCACCAGCAGCAATTGGTCCTTATTCACAAGGAACAAGAGGATTAAAAGGAGCAGATACAGTTTTAGTATCAGGACAATTACCAATCAAAGATGGTAACTTAGTTACAGAAGTAAAAGAAGCAACTCAAACAAGCTTAGACAATGTTTTAGCAATTATTGAAGCTGCAGGTGGAAAATTAACAGATATAGCTAGAGTGGGAGTTTTTGTAAAAGACATTGCTGATTTCGATGCTATTAACGAAGTTTATACAAACTTCTTTGGTGATCATAAACCAGCTAGAGCTTTAGTTCAAGTAGCTAAATTACCAAAAGATGCAGTTATTGAAATTGAAGCAACAGCTTTAATAAATGATTCATTAGAATAAATCTTATAAAAGGATAGTTACCTATCCTTTTTTTATTGTTTTTTAAGTTATAATATTCATAGACGATTAGGAGAGGGATTATGTTTTTAAAAATTATTAATAAAATAAGAAACAATAAAAATTATTTTCATATATTAGCTTTTGCTATACCGTTTATCATATTAAATATTTTATATATTGTATTTAAATATTATCCATTCGGTGATAATCAGATACTTGTTGTAGATGCATATCACCAATATTATCAATTTTTAGCTGAATTAAGAGGAAAAATCCTAGAAGGAGAATCTATATTTTATTCATGGCATATGGGAATGGGGACAGATTTTTTATCTTTAATGGCTTACTACTGTGCAAGTCCTTTAAATTTATTATCAATATTAGTCCCAGCAAAGTTATTAAGTTATTTTTTTGCTGTTTTAATTTCTTTAAAAATAAGTTTTGCCAGTTTATTTTGCTTGATGTATTTGAAAAGTATATACAATAAAAAAGATTATACAGTCGTGATTTTTTCTTTACTATATGCATTTTGTGGATTTCTAGCAGGATATTATTGGAATATTATGTGGTTAGATGTAGTTTCATTACTCCCACTTGTAGCACTTGGATTAAAACAAGCTATTACAAAAAATAAGTATGGATTGTACTTGGGGTCACTAGCTTTATGTTTGTTGACAAATTACTATATGAGTATATTTATATGTATATTTATAGTGATTTTTTATTTTTTCTATTCAATAAATATAAAAGTAAAATTTACTAATTTTATAAAAAAGGGATTTGCTGTATTGGGATCATCTTTACTATCAGCAGGTTTATGTGCATGGATTTTAATACCTACATTCATAGGTCTAGGGAAGGTGTACAAAACAGCCAGTCCATTTCAGGGAGAAATGGAAATATATGAATCCTTTTTAGATGTATTGTCAAATATGTTGGCATTTAATTATCCAACTGTCACAGAGGGATTACCAAATATATATTCAGGGTTGATTTGTTTATTTCTTTTGGTAGTTTATTATTATTCAAAAGAAATAAAATTAAGAGAAAAAATATTATCATTTATGGTGTTAGTTTTTCTAATACTTAGTACAAATATAAATATATTAAATTATATATGGCATGGTTTAAGATACACTAATATGCTTCCTTATAGATTTACGTTTATATTTTCTTTTGTTGTAATCGTATTGTCATACAAAGGGTACAAAAATTTAAACAAGCTAGCTAGTAAAGAATTTATTGCACTGGGAATAATGAGTTTGGGTATAGTTGTATTACTTGCAGGAAATAGAGAATTACCTATTTTAATAGCTAATATAATATTATTTAGTGTTTATTTAGTATTGTTGTATTTAAAAAATTACAAAACTAAAAAAGTATATGGAATAATTTTATTTATATTAATAATAGCAGAAATAACAGCAAATGCATTTATAGGGCTAAGCACAGCTGGTAAAACAACATATTCTCAATTTCACCAAAATAGATCTGAAATAGAAGCGCTAGTGAAAAAGGCTGATAAAAAAGAAAAAGGTAAATTTTATAGAATGGAAGTTGTTGATAGATTTACATTTAATGACCCGCCATTATACCAATATAATGGAGTATCATTCTTTTCTTCAACTATAGATGCTAGAATCTCAAAGTTTTTAGATGATATAGGAATACCATCATATCCACTTAGTAACAGATATTTTTATAATTATGGTTCTCCAGTAACGAATTCTATATTTGATATAAAATATTTAGTATCAAAAAATAAAAAGTTGAATGATAATTTTACTATGGATTTGGTAGATAAAGAAAATAATACGTTTTTATATAGAAATCATAAAGCTTTACCTTTAGGTTTCATGGTAGATAAAAATTCGCCTAATGTAAATTATGCTGGTGGTTTAATAAATAATCAAAATACATTATTCAAAAGTTTTACAGGAATAAAAGATAATGTTTTTAATATTATAAGTAAAAGCAATGTAACATTTGAAAATATAGAATTATTTAATTCCTTAAATGATACTTATGATTATAAGATGGACGAAGGTCAGGAAAAAGGAAAAATAGAAATAGAGTATAATATACCAAAAACAGGATTTTATTATTTGGAGTCTGATAAAAATTTGGTTTGGAAAGTAAAAATAGGAAAAGAAGATGCTCTTAACGAATACGAAACTAGAGAAAATACAGTAATACCTTCTGGATATTATCAAAAGGGCGATAAAGTTAAAGTTTCAGTTGATTTAATAGATGAAGATGATGGAAATTATTATTGTAAATTAGCATTATTAAATGAAGAAGTATTTCAACAAGGATATGAAAAGCTTTCAAGTGAAATTATTAATATTGATGAATATAGTTCTTCGAATATAAAAGGAAATATTACGGTATTAAATGATGGGTATTTCTTCACTTCTATTCCATATAACGAAGGCTGGGAACTTTATGTAGATGGAAAGAAAAAAAAAATAGTTCCATATAAAGAAGCTTTTGTGGGGGCTTACCTAGATGAAGGTAATCAGAAAATAGAGTTTAAATATAAATCTCCTGGTTTTGTAGAGGGGATGATTATAACTGAAATTTCAATAATTATAATAACAGGGCTATATTCTATAAATAAATTAAAAAAACTAAAAAAAATGAAATATAAAACTAGATAAAGAGTTTATATATTAAGATATGAGGTTGAGCAAATTAAATGGAATTAAGAATAATAAAAAACTTAGATGAATTAAAAAGAATTGAAAAAAAGTGGAAAGAATTAGAAGATGGTTCAAATGTAAAATATTATTCAACATTTAATTACTTGAAATATTGGATAGAAGAAGTTGTAAATAAAAATAATGAACTTTTTATAGTGATTTTAGAAAAAAATACAGAACTTTTATCGGTAGCTCCTTTGTATATTGAAAAGAGAAAAACCAAAATAGGAGAAATTAGAGAGTTAAAGTTTATAGGTGTTGGAGATTATTTTGATATTATAATAAGTGAAAATGGAAAATCTAACTTATATTTCAAAGAAATATTTAGTTTTATAGAAAAAAACAGAGATAGATTTGATAGAATAAATTTAAGTTATATTGAATTTCAGTCTAAATTAGCGAACTATATTTTAAGCAATGACAAACTAAATAATTCACTTAATTATCTTGTAGAAGTTCCTGAATTGGATTTTTCTGAAATATATAAATTAAATGATATTAATATATCTAAAAATATGAAAAATTATAAAAATAGACTACTAAGGGATGCTAAATACAATTTTGAAATATTAATAGGAAATCAAATTGACGAAAAAATATTTGCTGATATTTCAGATATTCACCAGAAAGAACAAGATTTTTTAAATAAGGAAAAAAATAGAACTAGTAGATATAGTATATTATCAGATGATTTTAAAGGAGATATATACAGTAAATTAATAATAGACAATGAAAATGTAGTTATATTTTTATTAAAAAATGAAAATGAAGAAATAATAGTTTATAAAATTTGTTATTTATATGATGATATATATTATGAATGGAATACAGGTTACAATTATAAATACTATGATTATAGACCCAATAATACATTGTATATAGAAACATTTAAATATTTAATAAATAAAGAATTTAAAGGAATTTATGATTTTGGAGCTGGAAGATATCCATGGAAATATAGATGGGCAAATAAAAATAATATTGTGTATGAATACGATGAATTTGTTAGTTTAAATCTTAAGATTAAATTATTTAATAAACTAAGAAAGTTAAAGGACATAATATAATGAATAAGATTTTAAAAAAAATTAAGGACAAGGGAATAAAGGGAGTATTTATTTCTTTGTCTAGTAGATTTTATTCTAAGAATTATTTAATGAAGTTAAATATTGAAAAATTACAAATAAAAAAAACGATTTATAAAATAAAAAAAATAAATAGGGAAATAATAGAAGAATTAAAAGAGAGCACAGAAGAATTTACTCATACTAAATATAAACAATTTTATGAAAAGATAGATAGTTTAAATAATATTGGATATGTCATATATTACGAAGACGAGATAGCTGGTTATAGCTGGACTATGACAGAAGAAATAAAAGAAGGACTGACAGGCTATGAAAGCAAATTGAGTCATGATGAACTATATATTTATGATGTTTATATTTTTGAAAAATACAGGAAATTTGGATTAGGAACAAATTTAATAGATTCTATTTTACAAAATTCTTTAGGAAAATATAAAATTATATACGTTATTGTAGATAATATAAATTTTAAGTCTAAGGGAATGTTTTATAAAATTGGATTTGAAAATTATGGTAAAATTTTTATATTAAAATTATTCGGAAAAAAATTTAGAAAAGTGGTAATAAATAATGGGAATTAAAGATATATTAGCTAAATTGCTATATTATCCAATAAAATTGAAAAATATTAGTGAAATAAAAAAAATATATACTAACTACCAAGTGGATAAAGAAAATCTAGTTAAGATGGATTTAAATAAATCTTTAAAAAATACATTAGTTTTAGTTCCACATGTAGATGATGAAGTTATAGGATTAGGAGGAATATTTTTAAAAAATACTCTTAATAATAAAACTGTAGATTTATTATACATGACAGACAGTGGAGGAAGTTTAAGCAAGAAGGAACAAAATACTAAGGAACTTAGAAAAGAAGAAGCCTATAAATTAAAAGAAGTACTCAAATTAAATGATTTATCAATACTAGAAGTTAAGAATAACGATGTTGAAAATTATAAGGAATTTGCAGTAATAGAATTAGAAGAAAAATTAATATCTAAAAAATATGATAATATATTCATAGTATCGCCATTTGATGCACATACTGAACATAGATGGATTAACAGGATATTATATTTTTCTTTACAAAGAGTTGACTTTAAAGGTAATATTTTTTTGTATGAGGTTAGTAATTTATTGCCTTGTTCAATTGTAAATTCATATTTTGAAATAGATTTAAAAGAAAAATATAATTTATATAACATTTTTGAAAGTCAGAAACATACAATGGATTTTGATATATTTAATCAACTTAATAAATATAAAGGTCTAGCGATAAAAAATAATAATCCTTTAGAATTTTTTTCGAAACTAGATAAGAACGAATACTTAAATTTATTTTCAAAACTTAATGAATCAAATACTGACGAACAAATACTTTACAGAATAGGAAATCATAGATCTTTTTATAAAATTTACAAGAATGAAGATAGACTTCAACAAATGTATGATAAATTACTTAACAAATAAAAAAAGAAATGCTACTAATCTAGCATTTCTAGTAAAACTTCTAAAGAGTCAGAATTTTCTTTTATTTCTATTTCAGGATATGTACCATATTCTGTGTTTGCAGAACCTTCTTCGTTTATACCCATTCCAATAGGGGTAGATATTACAAAATTACTGTAAGGTAACTTTATAAATGCATTATTTAAATTAATACCATTTCCAGAAGTGAACTGTCCAACGGTGGTTGCAAAATCTGTAATATTAGAAAATTGACTTAAAAAGTCAGCAGCGTTACTTGTATTTTTATTTTGAAGTATATAAATTTCTCCGTCAAATAAATTATCTTTATTTTCCTGTATTCTTATTTTATATTCTTTGTAAAGAGGAAAATTTTCTAATTTATCATTGCTTATATCTTTACCAGATATTTTATTGGATTTATAAAATTTATCATCAAGGTCAAAATAACTATATGAATTATAGTAGTCTAAAAATTCTGAGTATTTTTCATTTTTTTCTAGAATAACCGAATTCATAACCAAGGTATTATGTGCTAAAGGGGTAATTATATTTTCAAATAAATATTCTATAGAAGAACCATTATTATCCCTTATATCAATAATTAAATGGGAATAACCATCTAATCCATTAATAAATTCAGTTAATAAACTAGAATCTTTTTTTATAGCTAGAGGATTAAAATCTTGTATTTTAATATAAGCTGTTTTATTTTCGTTTATTATTTCCATAGATATTCCACTTTCTGAAGAAGTATCATCAGAAGTGTCTTTATATTCACTATACCTTGCTAATACATTTTTATCATTTAAGACTAAAGACCACGGCGAGTCGGAATTATCCTCTAATTGTGATTTATAAGTAAAGTATTTTTTTGAGTCTATTAGAAATAAATTCGGCTGTTTAAATTCTTCGAAAAAATCTAGCAATGTTTTTTCATATTCAACATCACTTTTTGTTTCTAACAATTTATTTTCATAATTTGAAATTATATTATCTAAAGTATTGTTAATATATTTTTCGTTAATAGATAAATATGGATAATCATTTTTTAAAAATTCTACTATAAAATCAAACTCTTCTTGTTTTTTATTTTTGTCTAGAGTTATTATTTCACCACTCTCTGTTGAGTTTATATCTAACTCATTAGGTTTATATATTAACAAGGTTGTTATGAATACAAGTAAGTAAAACAGAAAGATTAAACTTATATTTTTATTACTTTTACGTTTTTTATTTTTTTTCATAAATTTTCTCCTAATAGCTGATAAATTACACAATTATTGTTAATATTATACTATAAATCAATGTAATATTCTAAAAATCAATAGATTATGTAGTTATTTTAACAGATAATAGGGTATAATATTGGAGCAGGTTATTTAAGTTAGTATGAATATGTGAATTTATTTAAATTTATATATTGAAAATAATAAAAGTAAAGAAGGAGATAAAAATGGATAACAAAAATTTATTAAACAATCTAAATGAACAGTATAATTTTGAATTAGAATCAGCTTATATTTACAGGGCTATGGCTCATTGGTGTGAAATAAATAGTTGGTCAGGATATGCGAATTTCTTATATAAACAAGAAGCAGAAGAATTAGAACATGCAGATAAATTAAAAGCTTATCTTTTAGATTTAGGCTATAATGTAAAATTAAAGGCTATTGCTGAACCAAAATCTGAGTATGACAGTTTAGAAGATATATTCAAATCAGCACTAGAGCATGAAAAACTAGTTACATCAAGAATAAGAATGTTATTTGAAGAAGCTAGGGATATTAACGATTATGCAACAGAAGACCTATTACGTTGGTATATATCAGAGCAAGTTGAGGAAGAAGCATCTTTTAATGACATTATAGAAAGATTAGAAAGAATAAATGGAAGTATGTCAGGATTATATATATTCAATAATGAAATGGCAGCTAGACAATAATCCATTAAAAATGGAGTAATGATGAAAATAAAAAGTAGTAGATTGGATACAATTGCAGCGACGCTAAGTCAGTATCCAGAGGAGAATGTGCCAGAGATAGCATTTGCTGGAAGGTCTAATGTAGGAAAGTCTAGCTTTATAAATTCAGTAATTAATAGGAAGAATTTAGCTAGGACAAGTTCTAAACCAGGAAAAACGAGAACGGTAAATTTTTATAATATTAATGAAGAATTTAGACTTGTAGATTTACCAGGTTATGGGTATGCTTCAGTATCTAAATCAGAAAAAGATAACTGGGCTAAAATAATAGAAACTTATCTAAATAATAGAAATAATTTGTATGAAGTAATTCTAGTTGTGGATATAAGACACAAGCCTACAGCTAATGATATTCAGATGTATAAATGGATTTTGTCATTTGGATTTACAGGTTTTGTAATTGCCAATAAACTAGATAAGATATCTAAAAATAAGTGGAAAAAAAATTTAGAAACAATAGCAGAAACTTTAGAGGTGAAAGATCTAGATTTAATTATTCCATATAGCTCAGAAAAAAAGATCAATTTAGAATTGGTACTAAAACAAATAGAAAATATTATAGAGTTTGGTGAAGGATTTGATTAAAATAAGGAAGTGCTTATGCACTTCTTTTTTTGTAAAAAAATAAAAGTGACTTTAAAGTCACTTTTATAAATAATTTAATTAATCTTCTGGTTCGAACATATCTTTTTCAGCTCCACAAACTGGACATACCCAGTCTTCAGGAAGGTTTTCAAAAGCTGTACCTGGAGCTATATCAGCTTCAGAATCTCCTTCAGCTGGATCATAAATATAACCACAAGGTTGACAAACATATCTTTTCATAATAATATCCTCTCCTTTCATAACTCTACATTACAATTATACCCTAAAATATTTTATTAAACACTTAATAAATATATTAATATTTATATGCCAAATATTTGTTATATATTTTAAAACTTGGGGTAAAAATAGAATGGTGATAGGGATGTATAAATTTGAGGAATATATTAATAGTAATGTGTTAAATGCTACAAACATTGCTAAAATTATGACTAATAATATTTCTAGATATTTTGATAATGAAGAATTACTATATAATTTAAGACTTATAATTGCAGAGCTAATGGTAAATGGAGTAGAGCATGGTAATAAATGTGACTGCAATAAAAAAGTTTATCTTTGTGTGGAAATAGAAAAAAATAAAAAAATAGCAATACGGGTAAAAGATCAAGGCAATGGAATAGAGTGTGATTCAGAAAAATATACTTTAGATATAGATAAAACTTATGGTAGAGGGTTATTTATAGTAAAAAAACTTACAGATAAATTAATAATTAATAAAAATGAAATAGTAGCTGAGTTGTATTTATAAACAGCTTCTATTTTTTTTTGCCAATTAGTGTTATACTTTTAAAGTTGAATATTAAGGAAGTGAAATGATGTCATTAAAAAACAAGATAAGAAATGTTGCAATAATAGCCCATGTTGATCATGGAAAAACTACACTAGTAGATGGATTATTGAAATCTAGTGGTGTATTTAGAAAAAACCAAGATGTAAAAGACAGAGTAATGGATAGTAACGATATTGAAAGAGAAAGAGGAATAACTATTCTTTCAAAAAATACAGCTGTTAAGTATGAAGATTATAAGATAAATATAATAGATACTCCAGGACATGCTGATTTCGGTGGAGAAGTCGAGCGTGTTCTTATGATGGCAGATGGGGTAGTTTTAGTCGTAGATGCTTTTGAAGGACCAATGCCACAAACTAAGTTTGTGCTAAAGAAAGCTTTTGAATTAAATTTACCTGCAATAGTATGTATAAATAAGATAGATAGAAAAGAAGCAAGGCCTGAAGAAATAATAGATGAGATTTTAGATTTATTTATTCAATTAAATGCTGGAGAAGAATATTTGGACTCCCCATTTATATTTGCATCTGCAAGAGAAGGTTATGCTACGAAAAATTATAATGAAAAAACTAATGATATGTCTGTGTTGTTAGAAACTATAATAGACTATATACCAGAACCAAAAGGGGATATAAATAAGCCACTTAAACTATTAATATCTACAACAGATTATAGTGAATATGTAGGAAGAATAGGTATTGGTAAAATAGAGGCTGGTTCTATAAAAGAACATGATTTAGCATATATAGTTAACTATAATAATAAAGAAACGAACCAAAAAATAAACATAACTAATATATATGAGTTTGAAGGATTAGAAAGAATTCAAGTTAATGAATCTTCAGTAGGAAACATTGTAGCAGTTACAGGAGTTGAAGGAATAAGTATAGGAGATACTATTTGTTCACCAGAAGATGTAAGGGCACTACCTTTTGTAAAAATTTCAGAACCAACTCTAGCGATGAATTTTTTAGTTAATAATAGTCCATTTGCAGGTAGAGAAGGTAAATTTGTAACAAGTAGGCAAATAAGAAATAGGCTATTCAAAGAGCTGGAAACAGATGTAAGTTTAAGAGTTGAAGAAACAGGTAGCACTGATTCATTTAGAGTTAGTGGAAGAGGAGAGTTACATCTTTCTGTATTAATAGAAAACTTGAGAAGAGAAGGCTATGAATTCCAAGTCTCTAAACCAGAAGTTTTATTTAAAAAAGATGAAGATGGAAAAACATTAGAACCTATAGAGTCAATAACTATTGATGTAGATGAAGAGTTTGTTGGAACAATAATAGAAAAATTGGGTCAAAGAAAAGCTGAGCTAACAAATATGAAACCATCTCAAGGTGGATATACAAGACTGGAATTTGATATACCTACTAGAGGATTAATAGGATATGGTCAAGAATTTATTTCTGATACCAAAGGTAGTGGAGTAATGAATTCTGAATTTAAAGAATATGCACTATTAAGAGGAGATATACCTAGACGTAGTACAGGATCTTTGATTTCGTTTGAAACAGGACAAGCATCAGCATATGGATTAAATGCTGCACAAAGCAGAGGGATTCTATTTGTAGCTGCAGGTGAAGAAGTATACGAAGGAATGGTAATTGGATCTAACCCTAAAGGATTAGATCTTGAGGTAAATGTTTGTAAGAAAAAAGCACAAACAAATATTAGATCTAGCTCAGCAGATGAGGCTTTAAAATTATCACCTCCAAAACGTATGAGTTTAGAAGAACTTTTAGAATTTATTGAAGAAGATGAATTAGTAGAAATAACTCCAAAAAGCTTTAGACTTAGAAAGAAAATATTAAATGCAGATTTAAGGTATAAATCTAAAAAGAACAAAAAATAATTTTAATGGATCAAGTAAATCACTATAAAGTCCTTTACTTGATCCATTAACTTATTGGTAATCTTAATTAAGTACATTCGGACTTTAAATATTAAAAATACTTAATATTTTTTGTTGCTATTGCTTTACTTAGAAAAAGTTGTTATTATATTAATACAGGAAAGAATTTAAGGAGGCATAAAATGAAAACAGACGTACAGATAGCTCAAGAAGCCAAAATGGAACCAATTATAGAGATAGGCAAACGTTTAGGCATAAAGGAAGATGATTTATATTTATACGGAAATTACAAAGCTAAAGTAGATTTAACATTACTAGATAGATTAAAAGATAAAGAAGATGGTAAGTTGATCTTAGTTACAGCAATTAATCCAACTCCAGCAGGAGAAGGTAAAACTACTATGAATGTAGGTTTATCAATGGGGATTAATAAAATTGGCAAAACTGCAATTTCAGCTTTAAGAGAACCTTCTTTAGGACCTAGTTTTGGAGTTAAAGGTGGAGCAGCTGGTGGAGGATACGCACAAGTAGTTCCAATGGAAGATATAAATATGCATTTTACAGGAGATTTCCATGCTATAACTACAGCTAATAACTTAATATCAGCATTATTAGACAACCACTTGCAACAAGGAAATGAATTAAATATTGATCCTAGAAGAATATTGTGGAAGAGAGTTCTAGATATGAACGATAGAGCTTTAAGAAATATTGTAGTTGGGTTGGGTGGAAAACCTAATGGTGTTCCAAGAGAAGATGGATTTGATATTACAGTAGCTTCAGAAGTAATGGCAATTTTATGCTTAAGTACAAGTTTAGAAGATTTAAAGGAAAGAATTTCTAATATTTTAATTGCTTATACTTATGATGGAAAACCAGTTTATGCAAAAGATATAAAAGCAGAAGGTGCAGTAGCTTTAATAATGAAAGATGCTATTAACCCTAACTTAGTTCAAACTTTAGAAAATACTCCTGCTATTTTACATGGTGGACCTTTTGCAAATATTGCACATGGTTGTAACTCTGTAGTAGCTACAAAATTGGCTATGAAATTAGCAGATTATACTGTTACAGAAGCTGGATTTGGTGGTGATTTAGGAGCAGAAAAATTCTTCGATATTAAATGCCGTTTAGGAGGAATAACTCCAGATGCAACAGTAATAGTTGCAACAGTAAGAGCTTTAAAACATCACGGGGGAGTTGCTAAGGCAGACTTAGGAACAGAAAATCTAGAAGCATTAGCTAAAGGTTTTGAAAACTTAAAGAGACATATTAAAAATATGGGTAGCTTTGGAATTCCAGTTGTTGTTGCAATAAATAAATTCCCAACTGACACAGAAAAAGAAGTTGAATTATTAAAAGAATTGACTACAGAAGCGGGAACAGTAGCTGTTATTTGTGACGTTTGGGCAAAAGGTGGAGAAGGCGCTGTTGATTTAGCGAAAATTGTAGTAGATAAAGTAGAAAATAGCGAAAATAACTTCCATTATTTATATGATGATAGTAAATCTATAGAAGAAAAGATAGAAACAATTGTTAAAAATATATACGGTGGAGATGGCGTAGACTTCACATCAAAGGCTAAAAAGAAATTAAAAGAAATTTCAGATTTAGGTTTAGAAAATTATCCAGTATGTATGGCTAAAACTCAATATTCTTTCTCAGATGATCCTAAGTTATTAGGAGCACCAACAGGATTTACTGTTACAGTAAGAGATTTAAGAGTATCTAGAGGGGCAGGCTTTATTGTTGTTTTAACAGGTGATATAATGACTATGCCTGGACTTCCAAAAGTGCCAGCTGCAAATAACATAGATGTTTTACCAACTGGGGAAATTGTTGGTCTATTCTAGATAGGAGTGATACATTGACTAAAGAGTCAAGATTAAAAAGCAAACAGCTTGATGAGTTTTTTGATGCAGTATTAATGTTGAAGGATAAAGAAGACTGTTATAAATTCTTTGAAGATGTTTGTACTGTAAGGGAGCTTCATTCAATAACACAAAGGTTAGAAGTGGCTAAGCTATTAAAAATAAGAAAAACTTATAATGAAATTGAAAAAGAAACTGGAGCATCTACTGCGACTATAAGTAGAGTTAATAGAAATTTAAATTATGGAGCAGAAGGATATGAACTAGTTTTGGATGAATTAATAGCTAGAGATTTAAAGAGAAACAGAGAAAAGAAAAAATAAATAAAAAAAGAAGATTGATTATAACCAATCTTCTTTTTTTATTTATTTTAAATTTAGAAACAATAAAAAAGTTGATAGTAGAATATATTTGTGATAGAATATGTAGATGCAATATTAAAAGTGGATAATTATGTAGAAAAGTATAAGTTTTATATATTATTTTTTCTTTTTCGTTTTAGAGAGGTGGATTGCTTATGCATAAAGAACAGTACGGAAACACAGAGCGCGTTAGTTATTCTCGCATTCAGAAAGTTCTAGATCTTCCTAATTTAATAGCAGTGCAAAAGGATAGTTATGATTGGTTTTTAAAAGATGGACTTAGAGAAGTATTTGATGATATAAGTCCTATTTCTGATTATGCAGGTTCTTTGGTACTAGAATTTATTGACTATTATCTAGAAGATACTCCAAAATATTCTGAACAAGAGGCTAAAGACAGAGATGCTAATTTTTCTTGTCCTTTGAAAGTTAAGGTAAGATTAATTAACAGAGACACAGAAGAAGTTAAAGAGCAAGAGGTCTTTATGGGAGATTTCCCTAAAATGACTGAAAGTGGAACATTTATAATCAATGGAGCTGAAAGAGTAATAGTAAGTCAGCTAGTTCGTTCGCCAGGGGTATACTTTGGAGAAGAAATTGATAAATCTGGTAACAAATTATATTCTTCAACAGTAATTCCTAATAGAGGAGCTTGGTTAGAATATGATACAGATGCAAATGGAGTAATTAGTGTAAGGATTGATAGAACTAGAAAATTGCCAGTTACTACATTACTAAGAGCGCTAATATTCCCAACAGATGAAGAGATAATAGAAGCATTAGGGGATACAAAAGAATTAAGAGCAACGCTTGAAAAAGAAGTATCGAATACAAGAGAAGAAGCTTTACTTGAAATTTATAGGAAGTTAAAGCCAGGAGATCCTGCAGCAATAGAATCAGCGGAACCTTTAATTAATAACTTGTTTTTTGATAGTAGAAGATATGATTTAGCGAAAGTTGGTAGATATAAATTCAACAAAAAGCTATCACTTGTAGATAGAATAGTTGGAACTTATGCAGCATATGATGTTATAAATGAAGAAACTGGTGAAATACTAGTTTCTAAAGATGAGTATATAAACAATGAAACAGCAAAAAACATTGAAGATTCCGGAATTTATTATCTAGATGTAGTAAAAGACGAAAACACGATAAGAGTAATTAGTAATAGATTTGTTGATATAAATGCATTTGATATTGATTTTGATATATCTGACATGCGATTATCAGAAAAAGTTTATTATCCTAAAATGAAAGAAATTTTAGAAAATTATGAAGATGAAAAAGATATTAAAAATGCAATAAAAGAAAACTATCAAGAGTTATGCCCTATTCATATTACACCTCAAGATATATTAGCTAGTATATCTTATGAGTTTAATTTATTCTATGGAGTTGGAGAAGTAGACGATATAGATCATCTAGGAAATAGAAGAGTAAGGGCGGTAGGTGAACTTTTACAGAATCAATTTAGAATTGGACTTTCAAGAATGGAAAGAGTTGTAAGGGAAAGAATGTCAACTCAAGATCCAGATTTAGCTACACCTCAAGCTTTAATAAATATCAGACCAGTAGTAGCATCTATAAAAGAGTTTTTTGGATCAAGTCAGCTTTCTCAATTCATGGATCAAACAAATCCATTAGCTGAACTTACACATAAAAGAAGAATGTCAGCACTTGGACCAGGAGGTTTAAGTAGAGATAGAGCCGGAGCAGAAGTAAGGGATGTCCATGATTCACATTATGGCAGAATTTGTCCAATAGAAACTCCAGAAGGTCCAAATATTGGACTTATAACATCTATGACTACTTATGCTAGTATTAACGAGTATGGATTTTTACAAACTCCTTATAGAAAAGTAGAAAATGGAATAGTTACAGATAAAATAGACCTATTAACAGCAGACCAAGAAGATATTTTCATAATAGCTCAAGCTAATGAACCATTAGATGAAAATGGAGAATTTATAAACGAAAGAGTTCTTGGACGTGGGTATAACGGTGAAAATGATATTTATCCTAAAAAGAAAGTAGACTATATGGATGTAAGTCCTCAACAAATAGTTTCTGTAGGTACAGCTATGATACCTTTCTTGGAAAATGATGATGCTACACGTGCACTAATGGGATCAAACATGCAGAGACAAGCGGTTCCTTTACTAGAAACATCGGCGCCAATTATTGGTACTGGTATAGAGTATACTGCAGCAAAAGATTCTGGAGTAGTAGTTTTAAGTAAGACAGATGGGACAGTAACAAAAGTAGCAAGCAATGAAATTCAGATTACTAGAGATAGTGATAAAAGAGTAGAGAGATATAAAGTATTAAAATTCAAAAGATCTAATCAAGGTACAACTTTTAACCAAAGACCAATAGTAAAGGTCGGAGATAAAGTAAAAGTTGGAGATATTATAGCAGATGGTCCAAGTACTAAAGATGGTGAAATAGCTTTAGGTAAAAATATTTTAATAGCATTTATGACATGGGAAGGATATAACTTCGAAGATGCTATGCTATTAAATGAAAAACTTGTAATAGATGATCATTTAACATCACTTCATATTGAAGAACATGAAAGTGAAGCAAGAGAAACAAAATTAGGACCTGAAGAAATTACTAAGGATATTCCAAATGTAGGGGAAGATTTAAGAAAAGATCTTGATGACAGGGGAATTATTAGAATTGGTGCAGAAGTTACTAGTGGTGATATTTTAGTTGGTAAAGTTACTCCTAAAGGAGAAACTGAACTTTCTGCAGAAGAAAGACTTCTTAGGGCTATTTTTGGTGAAAAAGCGAGAGAAGTAAGAGATACTTCGCTTAGAGTTCCTCATGGTGAAACAGGAATAGTAGTAGATGTAAAAGTCTATACTAGAGCTAATGGAGATGAATTATCACCAGGGGTAAATCAAGTTGTAAGAGTTTACGTAGCTACTAAGAGGAAAATTCAGGTAGGAGATAAAATGTGTGGACGTCATGGTAACAAAGGGGTAGTTTCAAGGATTTTACCAGTTGAAGATATGCCTTATTTAGATGATGGTACACCAGTAGAAATAGTTTTAAATCCATTAGGAGTTCCATCAAGGATGAATCTAGGACAAGTATTAGAGGTTCACTTAGGATTGGCAGCTAAAAAATTGGGTTGGAAAGTTGCAACTCCAGTATTTGATGGAGCTAGCGATTTGGATATATTAGAAGCTCTTAAAGAAGCAGGATATCCAGAAAACGGAAAGATTAGGGTAAGAGATGGTCGTACAGGTGAACCATTTGATAATAAAGTTACAGTTGGTTATATGTATATGTTAAAACTTCACCATTTAGTAGATGAGAAAATACATGCTCGTTCAACTGGCCCATATTCTTTAGTCACTCAGCAACCACTAGGTGGAAAGGCTCAATTTGGAGGACAAAGATTTGGAGAGATGGAAGTTTGGGCTTTAGAAGCATATGGTGCAGCACATACATTACAAGAGATATTAACTGTTAAATCAGATGACATTGTAGGACGTGTTAAAACATATGAATCTATAGTAAAGGGAGAAAATATTCCTGAACCAGGTATACCAGAATCATTCAAAGTATTAATTAAAGAATTACAGTCACTTTCATTAGATGTTAAATTATTAAATGAAAAGAAGGACCAAGTATTTTTCAAAGAAAATGATGAAGAATCAGTTGATTTCCATAGTATAGAAAATGAATATACTAAAACAGAAGAAATAGTTAATGACTATGAAAGTGAAGGAAATAAAACAGATTCAGAACTTGGATTTACTGTAATTGAAAAAGATACAGAACTAGATAACTAATAATAACGAATTTATGTAATAGTAGTCATTATATTATGAAAGGAGAGACTCCTTGGAAGAATTAAATACTTTTGATTCAATGAAAATAGGATTGGCTTCTCCAGAAAAAATTAGACAATGGTCTTATGGTGAAGTGAAGAAGCCTGAAACAATAAATTATAGAACGTTAAAACCAGAAAAAGAAGGACTTTTCTGTGAAAAGATATTTGGCCCAACAAAAGACTGGGAATGTAACTGTGGTAAGTATAAAAGAATTAGATATAAAGGGATTATCTGTGAAAAATGTGGAGTTGAAGTAACAAAATCTAAAGTCCGTAGAGAAAGAATGGGACATATAGAATTAGCAGCACCAGTTTCACATATATGGTATTTCAAAGGAATTCCTTCAAGAATGGGATTGCTTTTAGATATGAGTCCAAGAGCATTGGAAAAAGTTTTATATTTTGCTAGTTATATTGTTATTGATCCAGGAAAAACAGATTTATATAAAAAACAGCTTCTTACAGAATATGAATACGGAGAAGCTTGTGAGAAATATACAGAAGGTGTTGACTTTGTAGCAGGAATGGGAGCAGAGGCAATAAAGGAATTATTGCTTTCTATCAATCTTGAAAAAGAATATGAAGAATTAAAAGAAGAACTTGGAACAGCTACAGGTCAAAAGAAAATTAGAATAGTTAGAAGGCTAGAAGTTATAGAGGCTTTTAGACAATCTGGAAATCAACCAGATTGGATGATATTGGATGTAGTACCTGTTATACCACCAGATATAAGACCTATGGTTCAACTTGAAGGTGGAAGATTTGCTACTTCTGACTTAAATGATTTGTATAGAAGAGTCATTAATAGAAATAATAGATTAAAAAGATTATTAGATATTGGTGCACCAGATATTATTGTCAGAAATGAAAAAAGAATGCTTCAAGAAGCAGTAGATGCTTTAATTGATAATGGTAGAAGGGGTAAACCAGTAACAGGACCAGGAAACAGACCACTTAAAAGTTTATCAGATATGCTTAAAGGAAAAACAGGTAGATTTAGACAAAACTTGCTTGGTAAAAGGGTAGATTATTCAGGTCGTTCAGTTATAGTGGTAGGACCTAACTTGAAATTTTATCAATGTGGATTACCTAAGAAAATGGCATTAGAGTTATTTAAGCCATTTGTAATGCGAGAACTTGTAGGACAAGGAATATCTCATAATATAAAGAATGCTAAAAAAATGGTTGAACGAGCAAATGATAAGGTATGGGAAGTTTTAGAAGAAGTTATAAAAGATCATCCAGTTTTATTGAATCGTGCTCCTACACTTCATAGATTGGGAATTCAAGCTTTTGAACCTATGCTAGTTGAAGGAAAGGCTATAAAATTACATCCGTTGGTATGTACAGCATATAATGCTGACTTTGATGGGGACCAAATGGCAGTACATTTACCTTTATCGGTAGAAGCTCAAGCAGAAGCAAGACTTTTGATGATGTCTACAAATAATATTTTAGCACCAAAAGATGGTAGACCTATAACAACGCCATCTCAAGATATGGTTCTTGGTGCATATTATTTAACATCTGATATAGATGAAAAGCCAGAACAAATAAAAATATTTAAAGATTATGATGAAATGACAAGAGCTTATGTAAATAAGGATGTGTCAATTCATACTAGAGTTAAAGTTAGAATAAAAACTTCTGAAGATGATAGGGGTAAACTAGTTGAGTCAACTGTAGGAAGATTTATTTTCAACGAAGGTATTCCTCAAGATCTAGGGTATGTAAATAGGGAAGAAGATAAATATTCATTAGAGATTGACAAATTAGTTGACAAGAAAACTTTAGGAGATATTATAGATGCATGCTTTAGAAAACATGGGAATATTGGGACAGCAAGACTATTAGATTACATTAAGTCTGTAGGATATAAGTATTCTACAATAGCTGCACTTACAATATCCATGGGTGACATAAATGTACCAGCTAAGAAAGAAGAAATTCTAGATAAAGCTGACAAAGAAGTTGCAAAATATGAGAGCTTATTGAGAAAAGGTCTTGTGTCTGAAGATGAAAGATATGAATTTGTAATAGATATTTGGAATAAGGCAACAGATGATGTTACAAAAGCATTACTTGAAGATTTAGATCCAACTAATAACTTGGCTATAATGGCTAATTCAGGAGCTAGGGGTTCCACAAATCAGATTAGACAGTTAGCTGGAATGAGGGGACTTATGAGTTCTGCAGCTGGTAGAACTATAGAAATTCCTATAAAATCAAACTTTAGGGTTGGATTATCTGTACAAGAATTCTTCATATCAACTCATGGATCTAGAAAGGGACTTTCTGATACAGCATTAAGAACAGCCGACTCAGGATATCTTACAAGAAGATTAGTAGACGTTTCACAAGATATAATAGTAAGACAAGATGATTGTGGAACAGATAGGTATATAGTTGCTAAAGATTTTACAGAAGGCAAAGAAGTTATAGAAGAAATGGCTTCTAGAATTATTGGTAGATATGCTTTTGAAGATATTCTAAATCTTGAAACTGGAGAACTTGTAGTTCAAAAGAATCAAATGATAACAGAAGAAATTGCTGATAAAATCAAGGAATTAGGAATTTCAGAAGTAAAAGTAAGGTCAGTATTAGGATGTAAGTCAGCTCATGGAGCCTGTGCTAAGTGCTATGGAAGAAACCTTGCTACTGGTAAGCCTGTAAATATTGGGGAAGCTATTGGTATAATTGCAGCACAATCAATAGGAGAACCAGGTACTCAACTTACAATGAGAACTTTCCACTCTGGAGGTATAGCTGGAGTAGGAATAACTCAAGGTCTTCCAAGGGTAGAAGAATTATTTGAAGCTAGAAAGCCAAAAGGACTTGCATATATTACTGAAATTGCAGGAACTGTTCAAGTAGTAGACAATAAAAAAAGACATGATATTTTAGTAACTAGTGATGATGGAGAAGAAAAAATCTATGCAATACCATATGGTGCTAGAATAAAAGTTAAAGATGGAGATAGAATTGAAAAGGGAGATTTGCTAACAGAAGGTTCAGTTAATCCTCATGATATTCTTCAAGTAAAAGGACCAGATGGAGTTCAGGATTATATAACTAAAGAAGTTCAAAAAGTATATAGGCTTCAAGGTGTTGACATCGATGATAAACATATTGAGATTATAATAAAACAAATGTTATCTAAAGTAAAAATTGAAGATGCCGGTGATTCTGATTTCTTAGAAGGTAGTATGGTAAATATAAGAGACTTTGAAATTGAAAATGAAAAACTTAATAGTGAAAACAAAAATCCAGCTGTTGGATATAGAACACTACTAGGTATTACTAAAGCTTCTTTAGCAACAGATTCATTCCTATCAGCAGCATCATTCCAAGAAACTACTAGAGTTTTAACGGATGCAGCAATAAAAGGGAAAGAAGATTATCTACTTGGCTTAAAAGAAAATGTAATCATAGGTAAATTAATTCCAGCGGGAACTGGTATTAAAAGATATGATAATATTGAAATAAACTATGAAGGAAAAGAAGTAGACGATTCTGAAGAAGTTATAGAAACTTTAGAAGAAATTTAACCAAAGCTGGGTGTATACCCAGCTTTTTTATTACGAGGTGTAAAATGAAAGAACTTAGAAAACAAATTAGAGAATCTTTTGAATCTTTAAAATCACAGTGCAAATTTGAAAAAGAAAAATTATTAGTAATAGGATGTAGTAGTAGTGAAGTAATGGGTTCTAAAATAGGAACAAATTCAAATTATGAAATAGGAGAAACTATTTCTAAAACATTAATAGAATTATGTGAAGAAAATAAATTATATATGGCGGCACAATGCTGTGAACATTTAAATAGGGCATTAGTAGTTGAAAGGAACGTTGCAGAAAAATTTAATTTTGAAATAGTTACAGTAGTACCAAAGCCAAAAGCTGGAGGTTCTTTTGCAACGGCTTCATATAGCTTATTTAAAGATCCTGTAGTAGTAGAATTTATAAAGGCAGATTATGGATTAGATATAGGTCTTACAATGATTGGTATGCATATGAAGCATGTTTGTATACCCCTTAGAATAAAACCAGATTATATAGGAGAAGCTAAAGTAACAGGTGCAAGGATTAGACCAAAATTAATAGGTGGAGAAAGAGCAGAATATAAATAAATCTTTAGAATTGTACCTAAAGATTTGTTATGGTATAGTATTCTAGTAAAGTGTAGGAGTACTTATGGATGAAAATATTATAGAAATTAAAAATTTAAAATACAATTATGATGCTGAAGATGAAGCAAATTCAATTAAAGCTTTAAAGGGAATAGATTTAAATATAAAAAAGGGAGAATTTATAGCAATATTAGGGCATAATGGTTGTGGTAAATCTACTTTAGCTAAACTCATAAATGCACAAATGATACCTTCTGAAGGCGATATAATTGTTAATGGTCTCAATACAAAAGATGAAAAAAACATATGGGAAATAAGAAAAACTTGCGGAATGGTTTTTCAAAATCCAGATAATCAACTTGTAGCTACTATAGTTGAAGAAGATGTAGCATTTGGACCTGAAAATTTAGGGGTTCCAATGCCAGAATTAAGAGAAAGAGTAGATAATGCATTAAAGACAGTAGATATGTATGAGTATAAAATGCATTCACCTGCTCTTCTTTCAGGTGGACAAAAACAAAGAATAGCAATAGCTGGAATTTTAGCGATGAACCCAGATTGTATATTATTAGATGAGCCAACAGCTATGTTAGATCCAAACGGTAGAAGTGAAATAGTAAGGACTATAAAAAAACTAAATGAAGAGGGAAAAACCATTATTCATATAACTCATTTTATGGAAGAGGCAGTTTTAGCCGATAGAGTATTTGTAATGAACGATGGACTTGTTGAGCTAGAAGGAACAGCTAAAGAAGTATTCTCTAAAGTAGAAAAGATGAAGAAATTAGGACTAGATGTACCACAAGTTACAGAACTAGCTTTTAAATTAAATCAGAGTGGCTTCAATATTGATAATGAAGTTTTAACGGTAAATGAGTTGGTGGATGAAGTATGGAAATAAAAATTGATAAAGTTTCTTATATATATAATGCAGATAATCCTTTCTCAAAAGTAGCTTTAGATAATGTATCAATAAATATTAAAAAAAATGAATTTATAGGAATAATAGGGCATACTGGAAGTGGAAAATCTACACTAGTTCAACATTTAAATGCATTAATGATTCCAACTAAAGGTAAAGTTTATGTAGATGATATTGATACATCAGAAAAAAGCAAAGATAAAATAGAAATAAGAAAAAAAGTAGGTCTAGTTTTTCAATATCCTGAATATCAGTTATTTGAAGAAACAGTATACAAGGATATAGCTTTTGGACCTACAAATATTGGATGTACAGAAGAAGAAACCGAAGAAAGAGTTAAATGGGCATGTGAGATAGTAGGATTAGACTTTGAGTATATAAAAAACAAGTCTCCATTTGAGCTTTCAGGAGGACAAAAAAGACGTGTTGCAATAGCGGGAGTTTTAGCTATGAAACCCGATTGTTTAGTTTTAGATGAACCAACAGCGGGGTTAGATCCCAGAGGAAGGGATGAGATACTGGATGAGATTAGAAGATTGTATGAACAGCATAATATGACAATTGTTTTAGTTTCACATAGTATGGAAGATGTAGCTAGACTAGTGAATAGAATTATAGTTATGGATAGTGGAAAAATATATATGGACGGAACTCCAAAAGAAATTTTTGCAAGACCTGATAAGTTAATAAAAGTAGGACTAGATGTACCTCAAGTTACAGAATTTATGCTTAAATTGAAAGAAAAAGGTGCAAATATTCCAACAGATGTCATAACTGTTGAAGAGGCTTACGGAATATTAAAAAATTATTTAAAGGAGAGTAAAGATGCTTAAAGATATAACAATAGGTCAATACTTTCCTGGAAATAGTATAATTCATAAACTAGATCCAAGAGTAAAGATTATGGCTGTTATTATTTATATTATAGCTATATTTATGATAAATAAAATACCAGTATATATTCCAGTTGCACTAGTAATTTTTTCTATATTAAAAATTACTAAAATACCAGTAAAATTTGTACTTAAGGGATTGAAGCCATTATATTTTATTATTATATTAACATTTATTATAAATACTTTTATGACAACAGGTGAAGTAATATACGAATTTTGGATATTTCATATAACAAAAGAAGGTTTAAAAACAGCCGTGTTTATGGCACTAAGGTTAGTGTTTTTGGTTTTGGGAACTTCATTACTAACTTTAACTACTAGCCCTATATCCTTAACAGATGGAATGGAGTCTATGATGACACCTCTATCAAAAATTGGGTTTCCCTCACATCAATTGGCAATGATGATGACTATAGCATTAAGGTTTATTCCTACTTTATTTGAAGAAGCAGATAAAATAATTAAATCTCAAACAGCTAGAGGAGCTGATTTTGAGTCAGGAAATATATTAAAAAGAGCTAAAAGTTTGGTTCCATTATTAGTACCGCTATTTATAAATGCCTTTAGAAGAGCTGATGAACTAGCGACAGCTATGGAAGCGAGATGTTATAAAGGTGGAGAAGGAAGAACAAGATTAAATGAATTGAAATATCAAAAAAGGGATTATGTTGGAATAATTTTGTTATTGATATTTTTAGCTGTAATAATAAGCACTAGGTATCTTATATGAAAAATATAAAACTGACATTAGAATATGATGGCAGTAATTATTATGGCTGGCAAAAACAAGATAATCTGATAACAATTGAAGGTCAGGTACAAAAAGCTATCAACTATCTTTTATCAGAAGATATAGATATAATTGCAGCAGGAAGGACAGATAGAGGGGTTCATGCATATGGGCAAGTAATAAATATAAGGGTAAAGAATAATGTTACCAATAAATCTCTATTGACAGGAATAAATCATTATTTAACTAAAGATCAAATTCAAGTAGTAAAAGTAGAAGAAGCAAGAGAGGATTTTCATTCTAGATTTTCGGCAAAAGGTAAAATGTACAAGTATATTTTAAATAATGAACAGTTCATGCATCCTGCTTTTAGAAATTATAAAGGACATATCCCTTACTATTTAGATTTAAATAAAATACTTGAATGTTCAAAATTATTTTTAGGAAGACATAATTTCACATCGTTTTCTAAAAATACTGAAAAAGTAAATCCTATTAGACAAATAGATAAGTTAGAAATACACAAAGAAGGAAATGATATAATATTTTATTTTGAAGCAGAGAGCTTTTTAAGGAACATGATAAGAATTATTATAGGTTCTTTAGTTGAAGTGGGAAGAGGCAAAAGGGATATAAACTGGATAAAAAATGCTTTTAAAGAAAAAAATAGGGTATTTGCAGGTCCAACTATAGCAGCAAGTGGATTATATCTAATGGAAATATATTATTAAGTTAAAGCATTGCTTTAACTTTTTTTTTTATATATTATATACTAGAGGAGATATATATATATGGATAAATATTTTGTTACTAAAGATGGTGTAAATTTAAGATATAAAGAAAATTATATAGAGAACCCTAAAGCAGTAATAGTAATAGTACACGGATTTGCAGAGCATATAGGTAGATACGATTATATAACAAAGATTCTAAATGAAAAAAAATATTCTGTTTTTAGATATGATGCTAGAGGACATGGACTTAGTTCGAGTAAACTTGGACATATGAAAAGTTATAAGGATATGATAGATGATCTTTTTGAAATTGTAGAATATGTAAAAGAAAGAAATAATGAAACTAAAATTTTTACATTAGGCCATAGTATGGGTGGAAATATAACTGCTAATTTCGGTATAAAATTCCCCAATATATTAAACGGACAATTATTTTCAGGAGCAGCTCTGGGATATATTAATGCTGCATCAGGATTAAAAAAACCACTTATGCGAATGCTTTCAAGACCATTTAAGAGGTTTTATATTCCAAATCTTGTAGATGATTATATATCATCAGATGAAAGAGTTGTCAAAGAATACAAAAATGATCCTTTAGTACTAAAAAAAGCAACAATAGGTTTTTTAAATCAATTTACAGTAAAAGCAACAGAAAATATATTTAAAAATATAAATAAGTACAGTTATCCTTGCTTTTTAGGGCATGGAGGAGATGATAAAATTGTATCTAAAGAAGCAAGCAAAAGATTCTATAACGATATATCTTCAGAGGATAAGTCATTAAAAATTTATACTGGATTATATCACGAAATTTTTAATGAAAAAAAGAAAGATACTGTAATAAAAAATTATATACAATGGCTTGATGAACGATGTTAAAGATATTTATAGGAATACTTTTGATATATTTAAATCCATTATATCTCATAGAAAAAGATAATATCAGGACAATTTTACTTAATATAGTAGGGATCTATCTTTTATATTCTGGAAGTAGAGGGTTATTTAATCATAAAAAGAGTTTTAAATATTTTTCTATAATAATTTTTATAACATTTAGTTTATTTTTATTTGAAATGTATATAGAATTATACAAAATAAAAATATTTGGAGATTTATTTCAATTTATAAATGAAATATTTTTATTAGTAATACCTATATTTATAATTAATATAGTATTAAAGTATATAAAAGAAATAGATATATATCTTAAGACAACACATAAATTAATAACTTTAAACTTATTAATTGGTATCATGTTATTTATATCAATAATGCTTCAATCTTTTGGAATAGAATTTAAATTTTTAATAATATTTTTAGTGAGTGTTTTTAAGCTATATAATTTAATAAACTTATATAAATTAACAGTTTATTATTCTCCATAAAATAAAGTATTTACACAATAAATACTTTATTTTTTATTTTGCTTAGTAAATAAATTAAAAATGTATATATCAATAAATTATGGTATACTGATATAAGTTATATATAAGGGGGATTGAAAAAATGTTTAGAATGAATTTTAAAAAATTCTTTTCATTTTCATTAGTTTTAGTATTTTTATCAGGATTATTTTTTAATATCCCAATAAGTAAGGCAGAAACTACAACAACAGAAGGAGTTTTTAGAGTCGGAATGGAAGTAAACTATGCACCATTTAATTGGACTCAGCCAAATGATGAAAATGATGCAATAGAGGTATCCAATAGCAAGGGAGAATTCGCTAATGGATATGACGTTCAAATGGCAAAAAAAATTGCTGATAAATTGGACTTGAAATTAGAAATTGTAAAAATAGAATGGGATGGTTTAATACCAGCACTTCAAAGTGGAAAGATAGATGCAATAATTGCAGGTATGTCTCCAACTGCACAAAGAAAAAAGGAAATTGATTTTACAGAAAATTATTATACATCTGACTTAGTAATAGTTGTAAAAAAAGAAGGTAATTATGCAGAAGCAGAATCAATACAAGATTTTAAAGGTGCTAAAATTACAGGTCAATTAAGTACATTTCATTATACCGTAATAGATCAAATAAAAGGTGTAAAAAAACAGAATGCAATGGATACTTTTTCTACTATGATACTTAATACCAAAACAGGTAAAGTAGATGGATATGTTTCAGAGAGACCAGGAGCATTATCAGCAACTGCTGCTAATACTGATTTAACTTTTGTTGAATTTGAAAAAGGTAAAGGATTCGAAACTAGTTCAGAAGATACTTCTATAGCCGTTGGGCTAAGGAAAAATAGTGAATTGACATCAAAAATAAATGGTGTATTATCAGGAATTTCTGAAGATGAAAGACTTGATATTATGGATAAAGCAGTTAAACTTCAAGATACAGTTGAAGAAGGAAAAGAGCCAGTAAAACTTAGTTTTTGGCAGCAGATGAAAAACATAGTAACAACTTATGGAACGTTATTTTTAAGCGGAGTTGGTAATACTATGATAATTGCCATATCTGCAACTTTAATAGGTTTTCTAATTGGATTATTAGTAGCAGTAGTTAGAAATATTCAAACAAACAAGAAAAAAAATGCATTTAAATATTATATAATGAAAGTAATAAATTTTTTATTAGCTTCTTATGTGGAAATTTTTAGGGGAACACCTATGATGGTACAAGCTATGCTAATATTTTATGGAATTCAGTATGCATTTAATATTAATACAGAGATACTTCCAACAGCTATATTGGTAGTGTCGGTAAATACTGGAGCATACTTGTCAGAGGTTGTTAGAGGTGGAATAAATTCTATAGACAATGGCCAGTACGAAGCATGCAAAGCAATAGGCATGTCTCATTCTCAATCTATGATAAGTGTAATATTACCTCAAGCTATTAAAAATATAATACCTTCAATAGGGAATGAATTTGTTATAAATATAAAAGATACATCAGTTTTAAATGTAATATCAGTTACTGAATTATTCTTTATGGGTAAATCTGTAGCAGGGACAACTAATTTATATTTCCAAACATATATAATAATAGCTATTGTTTATTTTGTGCTTACGTTTACAACTACTAGAATATTAAGATTGATTGAAAAGAAAATGTTTAATACAACAAGTTTTGTAATGGAATCAAGTACAGGAGGTGCTGTACATGGGAAATAATATTATAAAATTAAATAAATTACAAAAAAGTTTTGGAGATGTTGAAGTTTTAAAAGATATTACTATGACAATTTCTGAAGGAGAAGTTGTTTCTGTAATTGGTTCATCAGGATCAGGGAAATCTACAATGTTAAGGTGTATAAATCTATTGGAAGAACCTACTGGAGGGGATATACTATACCATGATAAATCTATTATGGATAGTTCCTTTAATGAAAACGAGTATAGAGCAAAAGTGGGAATGGTTTTTCAACAATTCAATTTATTTAATAATTTATCAATATTGGAAAACTGCATAGTAGGACAAGTAAAAGTATTAAAGAGAAACAGGGATGAAGCAGAAAAAATTGCAAGGGAATATTTATCAAAAGTAGGTATGGAAGGATATATCAATGCTAAGCCTTCACAAATATCTGGAGGACAGAAACAAAGAGTTGCTATAGCAAGAGCACTATCAATGAATCCAGAAGTATTATTATTTGATGAGCCAACCTCTGCGCTTGATCCAGAAATGGTTGGAGAAGTTTTAAATGTAATGGAAGATTTAGCTAAATCAGGAATAACTATGGTTGTAGTTACACATGAGATGGATTTTGCAAAAGATGTATCTACAAGAGTTTGTTTCATGGATAAAGGGGTAATTGCAGAGATAGGAACTCCTAAAGAAATTTTTGAAAATCCAAAAAATGAAAGAACTAAAGAATTTCTTACTAGATTTAGAAATAATTAGGAAGCGCAAAGCTTCTTTTTTATTTATGATAGTATCTAAAATTGTAGTAATAGAAATAAGAGATGATGAATATGATAGATAAATATATTATATTTGATTTGGATGGCACAATTATAGATTCTTTTGAAGGTATGAAAGAATCTATAAAATATTCCTTAAAACAAATTAAATTAGATATAGTAGATGAAAAAATAATAAATCAATTTATAGGATATCCATTAATAGACTCATACATGAAGTATTTCAAGGTAGATGAAAAAGTGGCTAATTATTTAGTGAGTTTTTATAGAGATTATTACAAAGAGCAAGGGGTATTAAATGCTAGAATTTATGAAGGCATTATTGATGTAATAAAAGAATTGAAAAAAATGGGATATAAAATTGCAATAGTTAGTTTAAAACCCAAAGTATTTGTTTATAGGATTTTGAAAAATCTGGGTATATTTGAAAATTTTGATAACATTGTAGGAATAGACTGGAATAACTATGAAGTAACTAAAATTGACTTAATGAACCAATTTATAGAACTTATTAAATTGGATTTAACTAATTCATATTTTATAGGGGATAGAAATTATGATATTTTAACAGGTCAAAGATTTGGAGTAAAAACTATAGGCGTTTCATATGGATATGGTACTATTGAAGAGTTAGAATCAGCTAGTCCTAATTATATAGTACATAGTCCTAGAGAAATTATAGAAATTGTAATTTAAATAAAGAAGGTATATATGGATAAAAAATATATTTTATTTGACTTAGATGGGACAATAGTAGATTCAGGAAAAGGAATAAAAAGCTCTATTAAGTATTCATTAAAAAAATTGGGAATAGAAGAAAATAGAGAAGAAATATTAAATGATTTTATAGGACCACCATTAATAGATTCATATATTAAACATTATAATTTTTCTGAAGAAGAAGCAGATGATATTATGCAAATTTATAGAGAATACTATAAAGATAATGGATTATATGAAAATTTCATCTATGAAGGTATAGAAGAGGTAATATGCGAATTAAAAGATAAAGGTAATGAAATTATTCTTGCCACATCTAAACCAGAAATTTTTGCTAGAAGAGTTTTAGAACAACATAAATTGACTAAATATTTTGACTTTATTTCAGGAGCAACTTTAGATCATAAAATATCTAAAAAAACAGATGTAATTAAGTATATTTTAGATAATTATAGAATTGAAATAGAAAAAGCATATATGATTGGTGATACAAAATATGATATTTTAGGTGGAAAATCATTTGGACTAAAGACAGTAGGTGTTACCTATGGTTATGGTAGCAAAAAAGAACTTGAGATATCCAGAGCAGATTATATAGTAGAGGATACATATCAAATATTTGAGATTTTAAAGAATATTTAATATGTATAATTAACATTTGAAAAGTGTAGCATAGTTTGAAACTTGTTAATAAATATTATATATGCTATAATTATTCATAATTTAATATAGTGATGATAGGAAGTAGTATATAACTATTCAAGCATAGAGAGTTTGTGGTTGGTGTAAACAAATATTGAATACTATAGAATCCGTCCTTGAGCTAAGGCCAATTAAGTGACGATATTTTATCGTAAGTAGGGTGGCAACGCGGGTATAACTCGTCCCTTTTTGAGGGATGAGTTTTTTGTTTTTTTATTATACCTTGTTAAGTAAAAGGTGTTTTATGAACTTAATAAAATACAAAATAGTTGAGGTAAAACTTAATAAAAACATATAAGGAGGAATTATGCTAGATATAAAGAGACTTAGAAATGACAAAGAAGGGGTACTGAAAGCTTTAGAAAAAAGACATGGAAACTTTCCGATTCAAGAACTTTTAGATACTGATAATAAGAGAAGAGAAATAATTCAAGAAGTTGAAAATATGAAAGCTGAGCAAAATAAGATTTCAAAACAAGTTCCAATGTTGAAAAAAGAGGGAAAAGATACAACAGAAATATTTGCTCAAATGAAAGAGCTTTCTAATAAAGTAAAAAAATTAGATGAAGGAGTTAAAGAATTAGACGAAAAAATTTACAATTACTTATCAAGTATTCCTAATACACCTTCAGAAGAAGTACCAGATGGTGAAGACGATACAGAAAATATTGAAATTAGAAAATGGGGTGAGCCTAGAAAATTTGATTTTGAGCTAAGAGCACACTGGGATTTAGGTGTAGACTTAGATATTTTAGATTTTGAAAGAGCTACTAAAATTGCAGGTTCAAGATTTTCAGTATTCAAAGGTCAAGGAGCAAGACTTGAAAGATCTATAATTAACTTTATGTTAGACTTACACACGATAGAGCAAACATATGAAGAAGTATGGGTACCAGTTATGATGAATAGAAACAGTATGTTTGGTACAGGTCAACTTCCGAAATTTGAGGACGATATGTTTTATGTTCCAGCTAAAGATTTGTTTTTAGCACCAACAGCAGAGGTTCCAGTAACAAATTTATTTAGTGGGGAAATTTTAGATGTAGAAAAATTACCGATTCATTATACTGCTTATTCACCATGTTTTAGAGCGGAGGCAGGTTCTGCAGGAAGAGATACAAGAGGATTAATAAGAAATCATCAATTTGATAAAGTTGAATTAGTTAAGTTTACAACTCAAGAGGAAAGTTTTAACGAATTAGAAAAATTAACTAAAGATGCAGAAGAAGTTTTACAGAAATTGAATATACCTTATAGGGTGGTTATGCTGTGCTCAGGAGATTTAGGATTTAGCTCAACAAAAACTTATGATATAGAAGTTTGGATGCCTAGCTATAATAGATATGTTGAAATATCTTCATGTAGTAATTTTATGGACTTTCAAGCAAGAAGAGCAAATATTAAATATAGAGATGAAAATGGAAAAGTTAAATTTGCTCATACATTAAATGGTTCAGGATTAGCAGTAGGAAGAACATTTGCAGCAATATTAGAAAATTATCAAAATGAAGATGGAACAATAACTATACCTGAAGTGTTAAAGCCATACATGAATGGATTAGGAAAAATAACAAAGTAAAGGAAATAGACATCGTACGATGTCTATTTTTTACATATTAAAGAATTAAACATATTATTTGTCAAAAGTTTACAATATGGTAACAATGTTCAATATTTACTTTCTTTATTGTATAATGATAAGGAGGTGTTGAAATGAAGAAAATTAAGCATATACTAGCATTTATATTACTTTTTATATTTACATATCCAAATATAGCATTAGCTTCAATGGATAATTTTGAAGATAAAACAAAAGGTTATATGATTGGTGAAGTCACAACAGACACTATCATAAATTCATATAATGAGGAAGAAGTACTTCCTATTGCAAGCATTACAAAAGTAATGACATATATAATTGTAAAAGAAGCTTTAGATAAAGGAACTATAAAACTTACAGATACAGTACCTGTAACAGATGATATTCAGGCTGTGGATGGTTCATCATTATTATTAGAGGTTGGAGAAGTTCCAACAGTAGATGAATTAATAAAAGGATTAATAGTAATTTCTGGAAATGATGCAGCTTATGCTTTGGCAAAGAAGATATCTGGTTCAGAAGAAAAATTTGTAGAATTAATGAATAACAAAGCAAAGGAAATAGGACTTACTACAGCTAAGTTTGTTAATTCTCATGGACTGCCAGACAGTATAACTAAAGAAGAAAATACAATGTCGGTAAAAGATGTATACACAATGTCTAAATATGCTATAGAAAAACATCCAGAAATATTAAAGCTTTCTTCTACTATATCACTAGATTTTCCAAACCTAGAATTTAAAAGAGAAAGTACAATACCTTTTATAAAAACAATACCTGGAGTAGATGGTTTAAAAACAGGGACAACTGATGAAGCTGGCTTTTGTTTAGTATCAACATTTAAACCTATAAAAAATGAAAAAATAAAGGATTTTAGATTTATTTCAGTAGTAATGGGAGCAGAAACAAAGGAAATAAGAGAAGAAGTAACAGAAAATATTATAAATTACACCAGCTCAAATTATAACTATGCAGAAATAGTAAAGGAAGATGAACTTTACGATATAGTGAAATTAAATAAGGTATCAAATGGTAAGATAGAAACTTACCCTTCCGAAAAACTAGAATTATTGTATGATGAGAGTGAAGGAATAAAAGTAAATAAAAATATAAAAAAAGATATAGAATTACCTTTAAAAAAGGGAGATTCTATAGGAGCATTGTCAATTAAAGCAAATAATGGTAAAGTATATAATGTTGATTTAATTGTAAAAGAAGATTATGAAGCAGCTTCTTTTGGGACTAGAGTAAAAAGATTTGTTTCGAATATTTTTGATACATCAGCAACACTGTTAGGATTTTAAATTTTGCCCCCATAATTAAGTTGGATATAATACTCCCCTCCTAAGGGAGATTCACTGGTTCGAGTCCGGTTGGGGGTGCCAGAAGCAACAAGTCTAATTTAGACTTGTTGCTTTTTTATAATATAAATTGATAGAGGTGTTTAAATTGGATTTTGAAAACTTTATAGAGTCACAATATAGAGAATTGATACACTTGGAAAATATAGAATTTTTATATTTATATAATAGAGTTTATAATAAAAGTTTAAGAAAAATATTTTCTACTTTACATTCCAATATGGTGTCTTTATTTAAATTAATGAATAATAGACTTCCAACTAATGAATATGGAGCACATTTTTGGGCTGATTCTAGTAGAGATTTAATCAAGATTCTTGAAGTTACTCAAAGTTTGCAAAGAGGTTTGAAATCATCTAAATATTCTTTTGATATTGATAGCTATTATTTTTCTAAAATTGAAAAATGTCTTGAGTTTCTTAGCTCAAGTGGGGGAAGTCAAATTCCACCTTATATGGAAAAAATAGATTTATATTATACAATTCCTATATTTAAAATGTCAGAAACTATTGAAATTTCAGGAAGTGTTACTACTTCGTACAACTTAAAGTTAATTGGACAAGGTTCTTATGCGAATGTATATAGCTACATTGATAAAAGTTATAACAAAAAAATTGCTTTAAAAAGGGCGATTAAGTCATTAAATGATACAGAAATTCGTCGTTTTCGTGAAGAATTTAATTATTTGAATGAATGTAAATCTCCATATATTCTTGAAGTTTATAAATATAATGAAAGTAAGAACGAATATACAATGGAATATATGGATTATACTTTGGATGAGTATATAGAAAAAAATAATACTAAACTATCAATAACTAAAAGGCGAGGAATTTGCTTGCAAATTCTTAAAGCATTTGATTATATTCACTCTAAGCAATTACTTCATAGAGATATAAGCCCTAAGAATGTTCTTGTTAAAATTTATGAGGATATTGTAGTAGCTAAAGTATCTGATTTTGGTCTTATCAAGAATCCTAAACTAAATATAACATCTTTTAATACAGAAATTAAAGGATACTATAATGATCCTGAGTTAATATTAGAGGGGTTTAACAACTATAGTATTTTACATGAAACGTATGCTTTAACACGATTACTGTGCTTTGTAATGACTGGTAAGACGAATATAGACAGTATCAAAAATAAATCATTGAAGACTTTTGTTGGAAATGGATTAAGCTCAGATAAAACAAAGAGATATAAAAATTGTGAAGATTTAAAGTACTATTATCTTCAAATTGAATTTTAATAATATTATTATTTATAATGATTTTAGTTTGAATAGATGCTTGAAAAGGAAGATATTTAAAATAGTACTATGATGCTACATAGCAATGAATATTAAAAAATTTAGAAAATATGAATCTATAATGTAGAATAATAGTTTTTTATTTTACTAAACTATTATTAATATAAAAATAGCTATCTCATAATTAGAGATAGCTATTTTAAATTTTTAATATTTTATACGATAGGTGGTGTTCCTTCAGCGTTACCTGCGATTGCATCAATTTGAATTAAAGCACCTTCAGGTAATTCAGATACACCAACAACTCTTCTTGCAGGCGTTCCATTAGGGAAGAATTTTGTATAAACTTCGTTTACAGCATCAATATCTTCTATATTTTTAAGGAAAATATTAATTTTAACCATATCTTCCATAACATGGTCAACACTTTCTATAATAGACTTTATGTTTTTTAAACATTGTTCAGTTTGTTCTTTAATTCCACCATCTACAATTTTACCAGTTTTTGCGTCAATAGGTAATTGAGCAGAAATATTATTATAGTGTGAAAAAGCAACAGTTTGTGTAGAAAGAGAGCTTATAGGAGCATCTTTTGTGTTATTTGCTTCTACTATAATTCCATGTCTATCTTCTATAGCTTGAGGTGGAGTACCGTCTCCATGAGATACCACTGCTTCAATTTGAACTAGTGCATCCATTGGTAATGCAGAAGCTGAAACAACTGTTCTAGCAGGAACATAAGCCACAGCTCTAGCTATTGCTGAATCTGGGAAGAAAGTTGTATAAACTTCATTTACTGTATCAGCATCTGAAAGATTTTTAAGGAATATAGTCACTTTTACTATATCATCAAAAGGGACATCAATACTTTCTAAAATAGTTTTAATATTTTTTAAACATTGTCTAGTTTGTTCTTTAACTCCACCAATTACTAATCTTCCAGTAGAAGGATCAATAGGTAATTGAGCAGAAATATTATTATAATGTGAAAAAGCAACAGTCTGTGTAGATAAAGGACATATAGGTGCTTTACTTGTGTTATTTGTAAGCTTTATAAGATCTCCTGCTTGTGGTGCATTAGGAATTGTTCCTACTCCGTTTGAAACAAGAGCTTCTACTTGAACTAAAGCATTCATAGGTAAAGCGTTAACAGCAACTACTGTTCTTGATGGAAGATAAGTTGCAAAGAAAGTTTTATAAACTTCATTAACAGCATCTACATCTTTTATATTTTTTACAAAAATAGTTATTCTAATAACATCATTCATAGTATGTTCTATACTTTCTACAATAGATTTGATGTTTTTAAAGCATTGTTCAGCTTGCTCCTTAATGCCACCAGATACTAAGTTACCAGTTTGTGGATCAATAGGTAATTGAGCTGAAAGATTATTATAATGAGAGAAAGCTACAGTTTGTGAACTTATAGAACTTTTTGGAGCGTTCTCCGTGTTTCTTGCTAATACTACATTGTCGTTACTCATGATTATATTCCCCTTTTATTTGTTTTTTTATTATATACATTCAAGCTCAAATTATAATTCATACAACGTCAATTGTCAATCGTTTTCAAAAAAAGATAACGAAAAATTTTAATGAGATTTTTATACTTAAATTTTCATTTTAAAGTTGAAATATTCTTAATCTTATATATAAACTCAAATGAGTATTTTAAATAATATTTTATATGCAAAAGTCATAATTTTGATAAGGATTTCTTTGAAAATATATTATATTCCTATAAAATTATGATTAATAATGCTAATTATAGTATGAAGAATGTAAATACTTGTTTATATACTCCTTTTATAAAGATATTGTTTGAACAAAATAATGTAGGGGTATAGATATTAAATAAATATTTTTATATATTTTTATATTAGTTTGTCTACATAAAAGAATGAATATATTTAAGGAAAGTAGTTAATAGATATGAAGGATATTTCTGTTTTAATAAAACCAGTTTCTGGAAGTTGTAATTTGAAATGTAAATATTGTTTTTACAAAGATGAAATTGAAAATCGTAAAATTCGTAATTATGGGAAAATGACTAAATCTGTAATGGAAAAATTAATAGATAATATTTTTCTTGATTTGGAGAAAGGTGATAGTGTCAATTTTGCGTTTCAAGGAGGTGAACCCACTCTTATAAAAATAGAATTTTATAAGAGTTTTATAGATTATGTAAAACGTAAAAATATAAACAAAAACAATGTAAGTTATAGTTTGCAAACTAATGGAATAGATATATCTGACAAATGGTGTAGTTTATTCAAAACTAATAATTTTTTAATTGGATTATCGCTTGATTGTACAAAATATTTTCATGACAAAAATAGAATTACTTTAAATGACAAGGGAAGTTTTCAAAAAGTTATGGATTCTAAAAAATACCTTGAAAAATATAGAGTAGATTATAATATACTTTCTGTATTAACTAATGAAATGGCAGAATACCCAAGAGAAATATTTCAATTTATATTAGATGAAAAAATAAAATACATTCAATTTATTCCATGTATGGATGAGCTTTATGTAGAAAAAAAATCAAGCTACACACTTACACCTGAAAAATTTGCATATTTTTATAAAGAATTGTTTATATTGTGGAAAAAAGAATGGGATAGAGGAAATTACATAAGTATAAATTTTTTTGATAATGTTATTTCTCTTTTGAAAAATGGTAAAGCACCAAATTGTGGTTTTACTGGAAATTGTAGTCCTCAGTATGTAATTGAAGCAAATGGAGATGTTTTTCCATGCGATTTTTATGTATTAGATGATTATTATTCGGGGAATATTACAAAAAATACAATTAGAGATATTTTTTACAATTCATCAATGCAAAATTTTATTAATTCTAAACAGTTAATTTCAAAATATTGCAAAGATTGTTCAATATATAATATTTGTAGAGGCGGTTGTAAGCGTCAAAGGTACAATATGTATTTAAATAATGAGGAAAATTATTGTGGATATCTAGATTTTTTAATTTCTTGCCAAGATGATATTGCTGATGTTGTTCAAACTTTGAAAAAGAGGGGATAAAAATGGAAAAAAAGAAACCTAATGTTATTTTAATGTTAATTGATGATTTAGGAATAGGAGATGTATCTTGTTTTAATCAAGATGGAAAAATAAAAACAGAAAATATTGACTCTTTAGCAAAAGAGGGAATGAGATTTGAAAATTCTCATTCTTCAAGTAGTCTTTGCACACCTTCTAGGTATGGATTGTTAACAGGAAGATATAACTGGCGTTCATCTTTAAAATCGTCGTTGTTAAAAGGAGATTCTCAAACACTTATTGAACATGATAGAAAGACTATAGCACATCTTTTTAAGGATGAAGGATATAATACAGCAGCTGTTGGAAAATGGCATTTAGGAATGGATTGGGTGTATAAGGAATATCCGGATTTTGATGCTTATGAATTGATACCTGAAAATTATCCAGACAATATAGATAAAAAATATTTATTCGGAAGAGACAATATTTTTGATCCTACTTATAATACCTACACAGTAGAAGGAATAGATATTGATTATAGCAAAAAAATTAAGTTTGGTCCTAACCAATATGGATTCGATTATTTTTATGGTACTGCGGCTTCTCTGGATCAACCACCTTTTGTGTATATAGAGAACGATAAAGCTACAGAAATTCCATATAAGGTAACTGGCATACCCAATTTAGATAGAAAAACTGCAAAACAGCCTCATTATTGGCAGTTAGGTGTGATAGGTGATAAATACAAACATGATGAATGCCCAAATATAATGCAAGAAAAAGTATTAGATTTAATAAATGATTATTCAGAATCAGAAGATCCATTTTTTATATATTATCCATGTCATTTAATTCATGGACCTATTCTTCCAGATAAAAATGCCTTTGGTAGCTCAAAAATAGGTTCTTATGGAGATATTGTATTACAACTGGACAGATATATTGGAGAAATTATATCTACTCTAAAAAACAAAGGTATTTTTGAAGATACGGTTTTTGTATTTACTAGTGATAATGGTGCTTCAGGTATAGCGGATTTCCCTAAATTAAAAAAATTAGGCCATAATCCTAGCGGAATTTATCGTGGTCATAAAATGGATATATGGGAAGGTGGGCATAGAGAACCTACAATTGTCTGTTATCCAAAACTAATAAAAAAGGGAAGCATAGCAAAGCAAATGATTTGTCATACTGATTTTTTTGCTACATTCGCAGAATTATTAGGAGTAAAATTGGATGATAAAACAGCAGAAGACTCATTTTCAAATTTATCTATATGGAATGGAGAAAATACAGAAGTAAGAGATAGTTTAATTAGTAGTTCTGCAAATGGAGGATTTTCTATACGTACATCTGAGTGGAAATTAAATATGGTAGAAGATGGTGGATCTGATTTAAGAGCAAAATTATTTTATTATGGCCCTTGTGAACTGTTTAAAATAAAAGAAGATGCAAGAGAGTTAAATAATGTTATAAATGAATATCCAGAAGTGGTAAAAGAATTAATGTCTAAATTAGAAGAGCATATCAAAAATGGCCGTTCCTCTCTAGGTGAAAAACAAAAAAATGATAGAAACAATCCTACTGGAGAATGGAATAGTATAAGTTGGATGAAAGACTATTCCGATTATATAAAACCTTATTTAGATTCAAAAGATTAAGGGATTTAGAAGTTTTTTTCAAAAAAGGTAATTAGAAAAAATGAATAAAACAAAATTTCTACAAAGGGTATTTAAACATTAAATCGTACAATTCTTATTAATAAGAGAACGTTTATAGTTTATATATATTGTGTTTGTTGTCTTATTTATAAGAATTAGGCAGTTTATAAAAATGAAAAATGATATAACAAATTTTTATGAAAAGTGTAAGTATGTAAGAAATTTTAAAAAGTAAGAAACTACAATTATCGTAGTTTTTTACTTTTTTTATTCAATTTTAAAATAAGGAAGAGACAAACTTCCAGATAATAATAAATATTATTTATTATAGTTATTACCAAAGTAATTAAGTATATTAACAAAAAATATTTGAAAGATTGTATTAATATGTTAATATATTAATAAGGAGGTATTGAATGATTAATTTAGAAAAAGTTACAAAAAAATATGGCAAATTCAAAGCTGTGGATAATGTGAGTATGGAAGCTTTACCAGGGAAAATAACTGTACTATTGGGACCTAATGGAGCAGGAAAATCTACGATTATTAAATCTATAGCAAATTTATTAGAATTTGATGGAAATATAGAAATTTGTGGTTATAAGAATGATACATTAGAAGCAAAGAAAAACTTTGGATATATTCCAGAAGTACCTGTATTATTTGACTTATTAACAGTAGATGAGCATATTGATTTTATTGGAAGTGCTTATAAGATTGATAATTATAAAGATATAGCAGATGAATATATTAAACTATTTAAATTAGTAAAAAAGAGAAAGTCTTTGGCAAAAGAGCTTAGCAAGGGTATGAAACAAAAACTAAGTATGGTGTTATCTTTAATGATACAGCCTAAAGCCTTACTAGTAGATGAGCCCATGATAGGTCTTGATCCTGCGAGTATAGAAGATACTTTTAAAATATTACACAAGCTTAGAGAAGATGGCTGTGCAATTTTAATGAGTACACATATTATAGACATGTTACATGAATGGGATGAAGCATACATATTACATCATGGTAAAGTAGTTCATTATGTAAGAAGAGAAGAACTAGGTGAAAATACATTAAAAGATATATTTTTCACTTATACAGATGGAGAATAATTATGACAGCTTTACAAAAATTATGGTTTAATAAACAAAAAGGTATAATTAGAAATTTATTCAGAAAACCATCAAGTGCTATATTTACAGTGTTTATTGTATTATTTTATGGTGTAAGTTTTGTAAGTACTTTATTTTTTAAAGATACAATAGCGAATACTGCAAATTTTGATGTGCAAAATACAATAATGATAATACTTGGATTTACTGCTTTAATGATGATGTTCACATTGCTATCTTCAAGAAAAGCACTTTTTTATGATAATGATGCTTTTTATTTATTCTCAGGACCATTTAGTAAAAAGCAACAAATGAAGTATTTAATGGCTAATATAGCTTTATTTAGTGTACTTTATGGCCTATTATCTTTATTTTTAGGAATTATGTCATTTTCAAATATTAAATTTGCACCATTAATGTTAGGTATTACATTTTTAGTGGTTTTTATGATAAATTTTTGTTTTATGTTATTAATAGATTATTTATATATAATACAAATTTGTTATTCTAAATTTAAAAATATTTCAAAAATAGTTGGGGGATTATTTGTAGTAGCCATAGCTATACCATTTGTTATACAAATCATACAAAATAGTATGGATTTTAATGAAGCATTTAAATATTTTATAATGAGTGAAATGTTTTATTTTGTTCCAATATTTGGTTGGGGAAAACTTGCAATGGTATCCTTTATTGAACAAAACTACATTTTTACAGCATTAGGGTTGTTGTTGTTAGCAATTATATCGTTAATAATTTACTTTTTATTTACAAATTTCAAAGGAAATTATCAAGAAAAAGCATTGTCAGATGCAGTAGAATTTAGTGAATATAGAAAAAGAATTAAAGCTGGAGATAATTCAACATCTACAAAAGTTAAAAAGAAAAATCTAAAAAATTCTAAATTTTTAAAAGGAGCATGGGCATTACTTTCAAGAACTATCTTAGAGCTCAAAAAAACACATCAACTAGTTTCTTTTCAAGATATTATTATAATAGTTGCATATGTTGCGATAGGAGCTTTTTCAGGGTCATTTGGGATGGTAGTGTATATGTTGGTATTATATTTATTTGTGTCTCCACAAAATCAGGGGTTAAAAAAAGAATTTGAAAATTATATGATATATTTAATACCAGATTCACCACTAAAAAAACTTATAGCAATTATACTACCAGTAATTGTAAAAACAGGAGTTTCTTCTATTTTAGCAGTAGTTATTTCTGGAATAATATTGAAAGAAAATATTTATAATATTATTTTTTATGCTATTACTTTCTTAGGTTTTGCATTTTTGACTACAAGTAGTACGGTTTTAGCCTTAAAAATATTTAAAAGTAGATCAAATCAAGTTTTAGAAGGTTTATTGAGAATGCTAATAATAGCTATTTGTTTTATACCTTCAGTGGTAGTTATAGTAGTAATGATTCTACCTACTATGAAAGCAGGAATAAATATTATGAACTTAATAACTTATGTTCCTTTAGTAATGAATTTCTTAATATCTTTCTTAATCCTATTTATATGTAAAAATATGTTAAATGGTAAAGAGTTAATTAGTGATTAATGAAGCTAGTTAAAAATCAAATTTAAATATAAAAAAACAAGTTAGACTATCTAGCTTGTTTTTTTATAAATTATTTATTTTTCTATTTCAAAAACTAAATCCATTTTTTTAATGGAACCATATCCAACAAGTTCTGTTGGTATAGCATTAATGTATGTGTAACCTTTTTTAGCATACTCTTCTATAATTTCTCTATGAGCATATAGTGTTGATTTAACTAATCCAGTAAATTCGACTTCTACAAATTTATATTCTTTCATTATTTTCTCCTTAAGTTGTTTTATTAAACAAATTATATAATTAATAAAATTATTCTACAACACCAGTAGAGAATTGACTTTCATATAATTCTTTGTAGGTTCCATTTGTCGATAATAATTCTTCATGAGTTCCTTGTTCTACGATAGAACCATTACTCATAACTAGTATTAAATTGGCATCCCTTATAGTAGAAAGTCTATGAGCTATTACAAAACTAGTCCTATTTTTCATTGCATTTTCCATAGCTTTTTGTATTAGAACTTCAAGTCTTGTATCTACAGAGCTGGTTGCTTCATCTAATATTAAAATTTTAGGATTTTTTACAAGTGCTCTAGCTATTGTTATTAACTGTTTTTGTCCTTGAGAGATGTTAGAGGATTCTTCGTTTAAAATAGTATTATATCCTTGAGGCAATGTGTTTATATAATGGTCTACATTTGCTATTTTTGCTGCTTCAACAATTTCTTCATCAGTAGCATCTAAATTACCAAAACGAATATTGTTTGCTATTGTATCATGATATAACCAAGGATCTTGTAAAACTAATCCAAATAATGAACGAGATTGACTTTTGGTAAATTTATTCATGTCAACTCCATCAATTGTAATAGAACCACCATTTAAGTCATAAAATCTCATTAATAAATTAATTAGAGTAGTTTTACCAGCACCAGTAGCGCCTACTACAGCTATTTTTTGACCACTTTTTACATTTATACTTACATCTTTCATTAAAAGTTTATTTTCTGAATATCCAAAAGCTATATGATTGAAATTAACATTACCTTTTGCACTTTCTAAATTCATAGGAACAGGTAAATCTTCAAAAATTTCTTCTTTTTCATCTAAGAAGTCTATGACTCTTTTCCAAGAAGCAACAGCAGCTTGAAACACATTTGATAGTTGAGTTATATCTTGGATAGGGCTACTTGCTTGCCAAACATATTGTATAAAAGACTGAAGTCCACCAACGTCGATGCTTGAGGCAAGTAAAAATCCACCAATATAGAGAGGTTTATTTAAAATAGTCATAGCAATAACTATAAATAATCCAATATATGCTAAATGAACAATATGATTTAGTATAGGATTTGTAATACTAGCCATAAAGTTAGATTTAAATCCACCGACTTCTATTCTTTTATTAATTTTTTTAAAATCGTTAATTACTATTTCTTCTTGTCCAAATAGTTGTATTACTTCATAAGCTGAAAGATGTTCTGTTGTATAAGCATTCAAATCACCAAGAGAGTCTTGTAATTCATTAAATAGTGGTTGGCTTTTCTTATATAAAAATTTGTATATTAAAAAGCAAATTGGAAATATTACACAGGCAATAAGGGCAAAAAAAGGAGAACGTATAAACATAAACACTATACTAAAAAGAAGTATTAGTATTGAAGTTAATATTTTTAAAGCCCCCTGTTGCATTGCGTTGCTTACAACGTCAACATCAGTCGTAATTCTATTTAATAAATCACCTTGTTTATGTTTGTCAAAATATGAAACAGGAAGTAGATTAATTTTAATATTAATTTCATTTCTTATATCTCTCATACTTTTTTGAACAACATCAGATAAAATATAATTTGAAAAATAATCTCCAATAGTATCTAAAATACTAGTAATAGCTAATAAAACTACAATGAAAAATATATAATTTAAATTTATAGGATTGTCATTTCCGATGTCTTTAGCAACTTGTGAAATAGCAAGACCTATTAAAAATGGTTGACTTGAACGTGTAAAAGTATAAAGTATTGAGAAAAACATAGATATACTAAATCTAAATTTATAAGGTTTTATATATGAAAAAAGTCTTTTAAAACTATTCATAATTCAACTCCTCCTTAGACAGCTGAGATTCAGCGATTTCTCTATAAACTTTACTATATTTTAAAAGCTCTTTATGGGTTCCACAACCTTCGATTTTTCCATTATTTAAAACAAATATTTTGTCTGCATCCATTATAGTAGCAACTCTTTGAGCTACTATTAGAAATGTAGAATTTTTTATTTCTTCTTTTAATCTTCTTCTTAAAGTTGCATCTGTTTTATAATCAAGGGCTGAAAAAATGTCATCGAAAATGTATATAGGCACTTTTCTTATTAAAGCTCTAGCTATACACAGTCTTTGTTTTTGTCCACCTGATAGATTTGTTCCACCTTCAGATAAAATTTCATCAAATTTATTTTCTTTACTTTCTATAAATTCTTTAGCTTGTGCAATATAGGATGCTTTTTCTAAATCTTCCATAGTGGCATTTCTATTTCCAAATAATAAATTTTCTTTTATAGTTCCAGAAAATAAAACTGCTTTTTGAGGAACAAATCCGATGTTACTTCTTAATTCGTCTAAACTATAATCTCTAATATCGTGGTTATCTATTAAAATATTTCCCTTTGAAACATCAAAAATCCTAGGTATTAATCTTATTAAAGTAGATTTACCACTTCCTGTACTACCAATAAAAGCAATGGTTTCACCAGGATTAATTGATAAAGTTATATTTTCAATAACATGTTCTTTAGAACTATCAGCATATGAAAAACTTACATCTTTAAATTCTATTTTTCCATTAGTAATTTTTAAATCATTTTTTTCTTTAGTATAAATAGTAGGAGAAGTATTAATAACTTCATATATTCTATTAATAGCAACGGAGAACCTAGGATACATAACAAGTACATTTGCTAAAACTAAAAAAGAAAACAATGCATGAAATACATATTCTATAAAAGCTGACATAGAACCTATTTCTAAGATTCCTTTATCTACATAGTCAGCACCTAAATAAACAACTGTAATCATTAAAATAGAAAAAATAATAGTAAATATAGGGGATATTAAGGCAACTTTTTGAAATAACTTTTTAGAATAACTTGCGTAGTCATTATTAAGATTTTCAAATCTATTAAATTGAAATTGTTCCCTATTAAATGCTCTAATAACTCTAAGTCCAGTTAAAGATTCTCTCATATTTTGATTAATATTATCTAGTTTTTTTTGTTGCTTACTAGAAAGTATACGAGTTATTTTATTTACAAAAAATACACCTACTAGTAATAATGGAATTGTAGCTATTGTAAAAAAAGATATTTTAGGACTTTCTCTAAATATAAAAAAGAAGCTAAATCCAAACATTAGTGGAGCTACAAAACCAGTTCTTATTATCATAATTAAAAATTGCATAATAATATAACAGTCATTAACTATATTGGTTATTAATCTTGAAATATTATGTTTTTCATATTCTTCTCTTGAAAAAGTTTGGATATGTGAAAACAAATCATTTCTCATATCTTTTACTATTCTTGAAGTCATTTTATTTGAAATATATGCTAGTAAGATTAATAAAATAATTCCTATTATTGCACAAGTGAACATTTTCAAGGCCAAAATAATAATATATTTAGTGTCTCCATTCATAAACCTAGCACTAATTCCATCTGCAAATAATTTTGGAATTCCTATTTCTGTAACAACAAATCCAAAAGCACCTATAAAACAAAGAAAAATAGAGAGTTTATTTCTTTTTAAATATTTTGATAGTAATTTGATAATATCACCGTCTTTCTGAGAATATGTATAAAAAAAGAGACAGAAAAAACTGTCTCTAGTTTAAAAGTATTTTAGCTATTTAATATTTAAAGAAACTAGCAAACAAATAGCATTGATAGAAGGTAATATATCAAAAAGTATAAAAAAAGTCAAAATAATTGTAAATATTTATTATGCATTATAAATACTTGAAGTTAACATAGTTAAAATAATTATAAAAATAACTGTAAAAATAATAAAAATAGGAGTTAGAAATTGTTTTTTGCTTATTAATCCATTTTTGTATTTAGACACTATATAAGAGATACTTATAATTGTACAGTCAAAAAAGAAGCTGTTAATTGATAAAAATCCTTCATTCCAAGAAAGGTAGTTTATTTTGAAATTCTTAATAACAGGTGTTATTACAGGATAGTAAGTTCCAATGACAGAACCAACAATAAATTGTATTAAGTGTAATAATAATATCAATAGCATACTACAAGCCAAACTGTCTAGAATTGTTTTTCTTTGAAGTTCGTCATACTCTTTTTTGCTAACTTTAAATAAAGTATAAATTAAATTACCAACGCTGTAGAACATAAATATACCAAATGAAAAAAATATAAATAAACATATTTTGTATATCATAGTTTTTAATTAACCCTCCTCAATTAATTCAAAGATTTCCTCCACAGGTAAAGAAAAAAACTTTGATATTTTTAAAGTAAGTTCAAGACTAGGATTATATTTCATATTTTCAATCGCAGTCATAGTTTGTCTAGAAACTCCTAAAGCAGCAGCCATATCTTTTTGTGGAATTTCTCTTTCTTCACGAATTAGCTTAATTCTATTATGTACATTCATTTTACAACCTCTTAAGTAAAGATATCTTTACTTAACTATACTACTATATTTTTGATATGTAAAGTTTTCTTTACCTAAAATTATAAAAATTAATAAAAAATATGTTATACTAGCGATAATTAAATTTGGAATTGGTGATATTGTGGAAACTATAGAAGCTAAATCAATACTTAGTTCAGCAGGTAAATATGGAGAAAACTGGTTTGGAATTGACTATAATATGAATTTGTATAGAGGATGTAACCATGGTTGTATATACTGTGATAGCAGAAGTGAAAAATATCGCATTGAAAACTTTGATAAGGTAAGAGTAAAAAAGAACTGTATAGAAATTTTAGAAAAAGAATTAAGAAGTAAGAGAAAAAAGGTGTAGTAGGAATAGGAGCTATGTCAGATAGTTACAATAAATTTGAAAATAAATTGGAAGTTACTAGAAAAGCATTAAAGCTTTTAGAAAGATACAATTTTGGAGTGTCTTTGGAAACTAAGAGTAGTTTGGTTTCTAGAGATATTGATATTTTTAAAAATATTACTAATAAGCAAAGTTGTATTGTAAAAATGACTATTACAACATATGATGACAATATTTCAAAGAAGATAGAACCTTTTGTTAGCGTTTTTTCAGAAAGATTTGATACTATTAAAAAATTATCGAAAAATGGTATATACACTGGAATTTTAATGACACCAATGTTACCTTTTATAACAGATAGTGAAGAAAATATAGTTAATATTGTTAGAAAAGCAAAAGAATGCAAAGTAAAATTTATTTACCCTAAGTTTGGAGTAACATTAAGGGATATTCAAAAAGAATATTATTATAAAAAATTGAAAGAAAAATTTCCGAATGTATTAGAAAAATATGAAAAATACCCATCAACAGCATATATGCATAATGCATTAAGAACTAAAGAATTAGCAAATATTTTTGTGAAAGAGTGTAATAAACATAATATTTTATATAATATGAAGGATATTATAAGTGAATATAAGAAAGAAAATAAGCAGTTATCATTATTTTAAAAGTGATTGTATGTTTATTAAAAAATTATAAATAAAAGTCTGATAAGGGATATTGATAGTAATTTTGAATATAATATTAAGTAATAAAAAGTTACTGTATATGAAACAAATATATTAATATAATAAAAAAAGCTGGAATTTAATTCCAGCTTTTTTTAGAGTAATTTACCATATCGTTTTATATATTTATCTTTAACAATAGTTGTTAATATCATATATAGAGCAACAGTCGCTAATAAAACTACAAAATATTGTAATGGGAAAGGATATAAATCTATCATTTCACCAAAAATTGTAAATGGTATCATTGTTGCAATTATTATTCCTGCTAATGATAATGAAGTAACAGAGAATGATGCATGACTTTGAATAAATGGTATTTTTGGAGTTCTTATCATATGAATAACTAATGATTGAGTCCACATAGATTCAACAAACCAAATAGCTTGTGCCATCATAGCATAGGTATCTCTTACAGATTCTTCAGATAATGGTATAGCGTTAAATAGTCTTCCTTCTGCACCAGGTACAAATATAGGACATATTAAAAAATAAGAAACAACATAAGTTAAAATATCAAATATTGAACTAGTAGGTCCTAACCATAACATGAAGCTTACTATTCCAGAGGCATCCCACTGTTTAGGTTCTTTTATAAATTCTTTATCAACATTATCCCAAGGTATTGCAGTACAAGATATATCATATATTAGATTAAGAAAGATTAATTGTATGCTTGTCATTGGATTATATGGTATAAAAGCACTTGCTATTAAAACAGCAAACACGTTACCAAAGTTTGAACTTGCTGTCATTTTGATATATTTAACCATATTAGCATAGGTTTTTCTACCTTCAATTATTCCTTTTTCAAGTACCATCAAATCTTTTTCAAGTAGAATTACATCAGCAGATTCTTTGGCAATATCTACAGCTGTATCTACAGAGATTCCTACATCAGATGCTTTCATAGCAGCAGCATCATTAATTCCATCTCCCATAAATCCAACGGAATGACCATTTTCCCTTAAAAGCTCTACTATTTGTGCTTTTTGAGAAGGTGAAACTTTTGCAAATACAGAAGTGGTTTCAACAGCTTTTTTCAATTCTTTTTCAGACATTTTTTCAATATCTGAACCAGTTAGTAAACTATTAACTTCTAGACCTACCATTTTACAAATTGATCTTGTTACATGTTCATTGTCACCAGTAAGAATTTTAACATTTACTCCATATTCAGCTAATACTTCAATAGCTTCTTTAGTAGATTCTTTAGGTGGATCTAAAAATGCTAAATATCCTATTAAAACCATGTTTTTTTCGTCATCTACTGAAAATTCACCAATAGGTGCAGGGTTAGTTTTTTGAGCAATTCCTAAAACTCTCATGCCGTCACCATTAAGGTCGATAACAGTTTTTAATACAGTTTCTTTGACTTCTTCTGTAAGTTCGATTACTTCTCCATGATATTCTACAAAATCACAAATAGAAAGCATTTCTTCAATAGCTCCCTTTGTTATCATTTGTCTTTTACCATTAGAATCTTCAACTACAACACTCATTCTTCTTCTATTAAAATCAAAAGGTACTTCATCTACTTTTCTATATTTTTTATCCAAGTCTTGTAGGGAAGTTTCTTTTTCTTTTTCATCTTCAGTAGATTCTATTATTGCAATGTCCATTAAGTTTTTTAATCCCGTTTGGAAATGACTGTTTAAAAAGGCATGTTTTAAAACTCTAGTATTTTCTTTTCCCTCAATATCTAAATGATATTCAAGAATTACTTTATCTTGAGTAATAGTACCTGTTTTATCAGTGCATAATATATCAATTGAACCAAAATTTTGAATAGAATTTAGATTCTTTACAATAGTTTTTTCTTTTGACATTGCAACAGCACCTTTAGCTAAGCAAGTTGTTACAATCATAGGCAACATTTCAGGAGTAAGTCCAACTCCTATTGAAATAGCAAATGTGAAAGCATGTATCCAGTCACCTTTAGTAAAACCATTAATTAAAAAAACTATTGGAACCATTATTAACATAAAACGAATTAATACCCAAGAAACTGAGTTAACACCTTTTTCAAATGTTGTAACAACAGGTTCTTTTTGAATGTCTTTAGCCATCATTCCAAATAGAGTATTATCACCAGTAGCCACTACCAGTCCAAAAGCAGAGCCACTTATTACATTACTTCCCATAAAAGCTAAACTAGTATAATTAGTTAAAGATTCTTCATTTTCAGCTTTTTTGGAAGTCTTTTCGACGGGCTCATTTTCTCCAGTTAGTGATGATTGACTAATAAACAAGTCTTTTGTATGAATTAGTCTTATGTCAGCAGGAATCATATCTCCTGCAGATAAATGTACAATATCTCCAACGACTAAGTCTTCTAGTAATATTTCTTCTTGATTACCATCTCGTTGAACTGTACATTTTGTTTTTATAAGGTTTAGTAAACTATCTGCTGCATTTCCAGAGCGAATTTCTTGAACAAATCTAAGCATCCCACTAATTATAATCATAGATGTAATTATAATTACAGATATTGCATTTTTATCCTCAGGATCAGGGGAAATAATATCTGTGTAAATTGAGATTATAGCTAAGAAAAACAAAATTCCACTAAAAGGATTTACAAAAGAATCAAATAATCTTTTTAAAGTAGAATCTTTTTTTCGCTCAGTAACTTTATTATCTCCATAAACTTCACGGTTTATTAAAACTTGTTCTTGATCAAGTCCTGTGCTAGTAGTTTTTAATCTAGAGATAATTAAGCTTTCTTCCTGCATTGCTGCGATGTGTAGATTTTTTTCAATTTCTTTTTTATTAGCAGCATTTGTTTTCTTACCTTTGTTTAAAATCATTTTAAACACCTCCATCCGTTTATATTTTCTACTCAATCATTATATAGGAAATATTAAAAGTTGACCAATTCTAAATTAAGTTTATTGATAAAAAAGTATTACTAATAAAACAAAAAATATAAATAATTGTTAAATAACTATTATTTATATTTCATATATTAATCTTTAATAACTTTATTGGATAATCTTAAAAATGCTCTAATGGCAGTTTCTAAGCTACTATTAGGTGTGTTTTCTTCTTTTGTATGGGATAGTCCATTTTCTGACATTGCAAACATCATAACAGAAGGCATAATTCTAGCTACTTCAACAGCATCGTGAAGTGGACCAGAATAGATTGAAAAATCATATCCAGTTTCTTCTTTGATTGACTCTTTACATAGATTTACTAACTTGTCATCAAATAAAACAGGTTCTATAGAATGGATTTTTCTAGTGGTAACATTTACACCATTTTCTTTAGCTATTCTAGAAGCTACTTCTTTAGCTTCTGTAAACATACTTTTTAAATCGTCATTATTTATAGTGCGTTGGTCTAATGATATTGTACATTGACCAGGAACTATTGTAGTGACACATGGAGAAATAAAAACTTCTCCAACAGTACAAAATGCATCATATTTTAAGGCTATTTTTCTAAATTCTAAAGCCGATTCAGCAGCTGCTAAAAAAGCATCCTTACGGTCAAAAATAGGGAAGGAGCCAGCGTGAGCAGATTGTCCTACAAAGTCAAAATAATGTCTTTCTACTCCAGCTACACCATAAACACAAGCTACATCTTTACCTTTGTTTTCTAGAACTGGACCTTGTTCAATATGAAGTTCTAAATATTTTTTTATGTTGTACTCTTTGAATTCATTTGATGAATTTAGAATTTCATTAGGATTAACACCATATTCTTTGATAATTTCCTCGTATTTTATTCCATTTAAATCTATTCTTGCAGCCATTTCTTTTGTTGTAATATTTCCACAAGCAGCAGCAGACCCAAAGCAGCTTCTACCAAATCTTGCACCTTCTTCATCTGCCCAATTAACAACATAAATGGTTTTTTTAGGCTTGTAATTAGAAAAGAGATTTAGAACTTCTAAGCCAGCGACAACACCTAGAGCACCGTCAAGCCAACCACCGTTAGGAACACTATCAATATGACTACCAATAGCTATTGCTTCAGACGAAACACCTTCTAACTTAGCCCACATATTCCCAGCTGAATCTATTGTAACTTTAGCACCGGATTTTTTAGCTTTAAATTCAAACCACTCTCTAGCCTTTTGCCAAGTATCAGTCCAAGCTAGTCTTTGAGCGCCGTTATCATCTGAAGTAAGCTCAGCTAACTCACGTAAATTATTTATAACATTTTTTGCACTTATATTTAATTTATTAATCATTTGTATCCTCACATAATAATATTTGAAATTCAAATATAAAAATAACATATTTTTAAGCATTTACAAAATAAAAAAAGAAAAGTTAATTAACTTTTCTTTATCATATCATTTCCACATTTTTTGCAGTGAACTTTAATTTTTCCCTTACCTTTAGGAACTCTGAGCAAAGTTTTACAATTAGAACACTTGAAAAATTTATATTCTTTTCTTTGAGAGAATCTAGTTTTGATATTTTTAAACTTATGAAATATTTTATATTTTAAATTTAAAAAATCTTGATTTTCAGCCCTTCTTTTTGTAAGGTTCTTAGAAAATACTATAAAATTAGAATATAGTAATATTGGAAGAGCCATATAAGAAAGAAATGTGCCAACATTGTTTTTAAAAACCATGCTACTAATTAAACTTGAAACTAATAATACCAATGCGGTTATTGATAAAAATCTTGAAAATTGATTAGCACCATTTCTACCTGCCATAAATTTGTATAATTTTTCTTTCATAAAAATCCCTTCTTAATTATATAATACTATAGTTATACTATAACAAACTAAAATTAAACTTAAATAAATTTGGTTTAATCAACAAATTTTTTATATATTTCAAAAATATTTTTTGCGAAAGCTGTAGCTGAATATTTTTCTTGTACATTTTTTTCGGCATTAATAGCAAGTTTATCATATAAAGTACTATCATTAATTAAATTGTTTAAATATTTGCTAAATTCTTTAAAAGTATTGTATCTATAACCATTAAAACCATTTACTACAGCTTGTTCTAAACATAAATCATCTCTACAAAGTACAGGTACACCATTAGCTAAAGCTTCCAAATAAGTTAAACCTTGGGTTTCACTAGTAGATGCACTTACAAACAAATCTGCCATTTGATAATATATATTTATTTGCTCATTTGGTATCATGCCAGCAAATATAATATTATTTTGAAGTTTTAACTCTTTTACCACTTTTTCTAAAAATTCTCTGTTAGGTCCATCTCCAATAATCACTAAAACAATATTTTTATTATCAAACATATTAACAAAGTCAATAAGTTCTTCAAGATTTTTTTCTTTTCCAACTCTACCAACAGAAACTAAAACTTTAGAATCATTAGGAATATTTAATTCTTCTCGTAGAAGTTCAAGCTCTTCCTTATCATATCGGAAATTAAACTTATCTAAGGATAATCCTGTTGGAACGGTATAAATATTATCATAAAGGTCATAACTATTAAGAACTTTTTCAGTTTTTTTGGTAGGTACAATCATAGCATTACTTTTTTTATAAATATTTCTAGTTAATTTTCGAACAATGAATTTTCCAGCAGTTCTGCTAGGGGAAAAGTAGTGCGTATATTCTTCATATAATGTATGATAAGTATGAACCATAGGTATATTTAACTTGTTCGCAATTTTTCTTGCAATGTGAAAAGTTGAAAATTCACTTTGAGTATGTATAATATCTGGTTTCCAATCAATTAAATCATCTACTAGCGTATGAGAAGATTTCAAAGAAACTCTAGCAGTAGGATATATTTTAGAAAAGTCGATAGAACCAATATAAGTTCCATCATCATCTCTATAAGAATGTTTAGTTTGAGATAAAGCAAGTACTCTAACTTCGTGTCCCATTGCAGATAGCTCTCTTTTTAAGTTTTTAACAGAAGTTACAACTCCGTTAACCATAGGTATGTAAGCGTCTGTAGATATTAAAATTTTCATTACAACCTCTTTATTAAAATTATAGTACAAATAATTATAACATATTAAACAAAAGAGATTATATTTAATTGACAAAATACTAAAATTACTATATACTTATTTGGTGTTAAAAATGACTTCTCCAGTCCTTTTTAATAATATTCAAAAAATCGCCAGTGGCCAAGGGTGCGATTAATTAAATGCTTGGTGGGAGAAAAATCGCTTTTTGACAGCGATGTCTAAATAGTCAAAATATTGTAAAAAAGGAAAGGAAAGGTAAAAAATGAAAAGCTATGTTGCTAAAGCAGACGATATCCAAAGAAAATGGTATGTAGTAGATGCTACAGACAAAGTACTTGGAAGACTTGCAAGTGAAGTTGCTGCTATATTAAGGGGAAAAAATAAGCCTATATTTTCAACTAATATAGACACAGGAGATTATGTAATAATAATCAATGCAGATAAGATAAGAGTTACAGGAAACAAGGCAGAACAAAAAGTATATAGACACCATACTGGATTTCCAGGTGGGTTAAAATCTATTTCTTATAATGAATTATTAGATAAAAAGCCTGAAAAGGTATTAGAACTAGCAATTAAAGGTATGCTTCCACATAATAAATTAGGAAGACAAATGTATAAAAAGTTAAAAGTTTATGCAGGTCCTGATCATAATCACGAAGCACAACAACCAGAAGTTCTAGACATATAAGGAATAGGAGGAATATATAATGGCTAATATACAATATTTAGGAACTGGAAGAAGAAAGACATCAGTTGCTAGAGTTAGACTTGTACCAGGTAATGGACAATTTATAATAAACAAAAAAACAATAGATGAATATTTTGATTTTGATACTTTGAAAGTAATAGCTAGAGAGCCTTTAACTTTAACAGAAAACATAGACAGCTATGATGTATATGTAAATGTTAAAGGTGGTGGATACACAGGTCAAGCCGGTGCTATTCGTCATGGAATTGCTAGAGCTTTGTTAGAAGTTGACGCAGAATTAAGACCAACTTTAAAGAGAGCAGGTTTCTTAACTAGAGACCCTAGAAAAGTTGAACGTAAAAAATACGGACAAAAGAAAGCTCGTAAGAGTCCACAATTTTCAAAAAGATAATATTTATATTTTTACAAATATTCAAAAAACACCAGTATTATACTGGTGTTTTTATTTTGCAATAGTATAAATTTGTGAAAAAATAAATAAATTAAAAAGTTATTTATAAAGTGTTAATATATAAGGGACAGTTTATTTAGTTAGAAGTTTAGTATATGGAGATATTTAGGTGAGTGAAATTGTAAATGTTAATAAAAACAGTATAATAAAAAAATTGAAAGATAATAATATTATAGAATTAAATCATGGAGAAAATATTTTTGAAATATATAATGATATAAAGAATTTAGATATTAGTACAATGAACAAGGCACAAACAAATATTTATTTTGAAATTTTAGAAGAGATAAGTGAATTCTTATTTGTTGAAGAATCCAACAACTGGAATAGACAAGGAATGGATTTAGGACTAGATAGAATGAAATTACTTCTTTCATATATTGACAGTCCTGAAAAAAGTTTAAAAGTAATTCATGTTGGTGGTACTAATGGAAAAGGCTCAGTAAGTAATTATATTAAGTCTATTTTATTGGAAGCAGGACATAAAGTTGGAGTTTATTCTAGTCCTAATATAGATGGATACAATGATGGAATAAAAATAAATGATAAATACATAAGTTTTATAAAATTGTATGATCTTTTATTATATGTTAAAAGCAATTGGGAAATAAAATCTCAAAATGATGACTATATAACTTTTTTTGAAGCTATGACAGCTGCAATGCTACTTTATTTTAAGGAAGAAAAAGTAGATTATGCAATAATAGAAGTAGGTCTTGGAGGAAGAAGCGATGCTACTAATATTTTTAGAGATAAGTTATTATCTATAATAACAAGTATTTCTATGGATCATATAGGGGTTTTGGGAAATACTATTGAAGAAATAGCTTATGAAAAAGCAGGAATAATACAAGAAAATGAAAATGTTATAGTTTATCCATCTGATTATAGGGCGACTGATGTAATTAAAGATGTATGTATAGAAAAAAATAGTAAATTTAATATATTAGATTTTAAGAATATTAAAATTGTAAAGCAAAATTCGAATGGTAATATATTTAACTTCAGAAAATATGAAATGTTAGAAATAAAAATGCTAGGAAAACATCAAATATATAATGCTTCATTAGCATTATTAGCTATTGAAAGTTTAGTAGATAGAAAATTAGCAGATGTTTCTGAAGAGAATATTAGAAATGGATTAAAGAAATCAAAATTACCAGGAAGATTAGAAATAATATCTAGTACTCCAAAAATTATTTTAGATGGAGCACATAATGACGATGCAATAGATTATTTAATTAATTTTTTTGAAAATAGTAATTTTAATAAATTACGAGTAGTAATGGGAGTATTAAAAGATAAATCACATAAAAATATATTTGAGAAAATTTCAAGCCTTCCAGCAAAATTTTATTTAACAGAAGTGCCATTTGAATCAAGGAAGATGACGGTTTATGATATGAAAGAAGAGTTAAGAGAATTCACTTTTAATTTAGAAGTTTATCCTAAACCAAGGGAAGCTTTAGATAAAGCGATTTTAGATTATGAGGAAGATGATATAATCTTAGTAACAGGTTCTTTGTATCTTATTTCTCAGCTTAGAAAATATATTGTTGAAAAATATTGAGATAATTAAAATAATTTGTTAAAAAGCATTTTAAGAGTATTAGAAATATATATTTAAGGAGAATAGTATGATTTTAATTAAAGAGTTTGAGTTTGATGCTGCACACAATTTGATACATTATAAAGGTAAATGTGAAAGATTACATGGACATACTTATAAATTGGTAGTTAAACTTGAAGGAACTAGAGATGGCGAAGATATGGTCTTTGACTTTGTAGAATTGAAACATTTAGTTAAAGATAATATTTTAAAAGAGTTTGATCATAGTTATATTAATAATTTTATTACACAGCCAACAGCTGAAAATATTGCAGTTTACATTTGGGATAAATTATATCCAATGGTTGAAAGAGATAACTGTAAATTATATGAAATAGAGGTATGGGAAACAAAAACTTCTGGACTAGTGTATAGGGGGTAGTCATGATTGATGTACAGCAACAAAAAGATACAAGAAGAGTATATTTAAATGAAGTAGGAATAAAAGATTTAACATTTCCTATTGAAATAAAAAACAAAGATGGTAAATGGCAGACAACTCATGCAAAAATTAGTTTATCTGTAGATTTAGATCCTGAACAAAGAGGAACGCACATGTCTAGATTTGTAGACATTATACAGGAAAATAATAGAATAGATTTAAATCACATAAAAAATATACTATCAATAATTCAAGAAAAATTAGGAGCTACAAAAAGTTTTATAGAATTACAATTTGAATATTTTATAAAAAAAGAAGCACCAGTTTCTAAAAAAATATCATATATAAATGTAGGAGTAAATTATAAAGCTTGGTTAGATAAGGAGTTAGAGTTTGAGATGACAGTAATAACTCCAGTAACTACTTTATGTCCTTGTTCTAAAGAAATATCTGAAGCTAGTGCCCACAACCAAAGAGGAAACGTTTCAATAACTGTAAAATCCAATGAATTTATATGGATTGAAGATTTAGTGAAAATTTCAGAAGATTCAGCATCTTCACCACTATATGCATTATTAAAAAGACCAGATGAAAAATATGTTACAGAATATGCTTACAATAATCCTAGATTTGTAGAAGACGTTTGCAGAGAAGTGAAATTGAAATTAGAAAAAGAAAATATATCTAAAAAATATGAAATTTTAGTTGAAAGTTTTGAAAGTATACATAATCATAATGCTTTTGCAAAAATTATTAGTGAGGATATGAATTAATGAGTTATATCATATTAAAAGATGGAACAAGAAGAGAATTTACTAAAATGGAAGCTATGGGAATAGTTAATGTAACAACTAATTCATTCTATGAGGGTTCTAGAACTTATAATATAGATGATGCAATTAATAGGTCTATTAAATTAATAAATGAGGGAGCAACTTTCATAGATGTTGGTGGAGAATCAACTAGACCAGGCTCTGAGCCAGTTGAAGCGGAAGAAGAAATAGCTAGAGTTTGTCCTGTTATAAAAAAAATAAAAGAACTCCATCCTGATATTTTAATTTCAGTAGATACTTATAGAGCTAAAACAGCAAAAGCAGCTATTGAAGCAGGAGTAGATATAGTTAACGATATTTCAGGATTAACTTTTGATAAAGAAATGGTTGATATAGTTGCAAAATCTAATGTACCATTAATTTTAATGCATATAAATGGAAAACCTAAAACTATGCAAGTAGAACCTAAATATGACAATGTAGTTCAAGATGTTTATGATTTTTTAAAGAAACAAATGAATTATGCATGTGAAAATGGAGTAGGTAAGGAAAAAATAATAATAGATTTAGGGATAGGATTTGGTAAGACTACAGAACATAATATAGAACTGCTTAAAAATATATCGTATTTTAATTCATTAGAAGTACCACATTTATTAGCTGTTTCTAGGAAAACTTTTATAGGTAAGACATTAGGTCTAGAAAATGCAAATGATAGATTATTTGGAACAATAGGGGTTTCCGTATATGCTAAGCTTAAAGGCTTAGAGATTATGAGAGTACATGATGTAAAAGAAAATCTAGATGCTGTTAGAATGGTAGAGGAGCTTATATGATATCTTTTATAGCGTTAGGATCTAATATTGGAGAAAGAAAAAAATATATTAAATCTGCACTTGATTTAATCTCTAAAAGAGTTGGAAAAATATTAAAGGAATCTTCAGTAATTGAAACAGAACCTTATGGATATACTGAGCAGGAAAATTTTTTGAATTTGGTAATAAAAGTAGAAACTGACTTATCTCCTAGAGAATTATTAAATGAGTTAATGGATATAGAAAGGGAATTAGATAGGGTTAGAAAAATAACTTGGGGACCTAGAACAATAGATTTGGATATTATTTATTATGAAGATAAGATAGTAGATGAAGTGGATCTTCATATACCACATATAGATATATATAATAGGAATTTTGTGCTAGGACCATTAGTTGAAATAGAAGAAGAATTTGTAGATCCTAGAAAAATGAAGTCTGTAAAATCTCTATTAAATGAACTAAAAAATAAAAAAGAAACTTCTATTTAGAAGTTTCTTTTTTTGAGGAAAGTTTCTTTTAATGTTTATAATTAAATTACTCAGGTAATTTAATATCGTCAGTTATAGGGCAAATGTAAGTTTTTCCGTTCATAGATTTTTCGAATTCAGATTTTGCTTTATCCACTAAACTAGGGTCTTCTAATATTTTTAGTCCAGCTTTAGCCATAGATTTAGCTGCAAAAATCATACCTTTCATTCCAATAGAGTTACCAGCACAAGCTGTGTTGTTCCAACTATGTCCAGCGGCACCAATATTAGCTGTCGCTGTCATAAACATTATACCAGGAACTAAGTGTTGAACATCACCAACATCTGTAGAACCAAAACTATCAGAATAAATATTTAAAGGTTTCTCACTATATAAATATTGTTCGCCAACTTCTCCACTTTCAAAAACACCAGATTTATTTGTTTTAGTTTCTTCTAATATTTTAGCAAATTCTATATCTTCTTTAGACCAATTTTGAACAGGTAATTCATTCATTGCATCAAATATAAGATCACCAAGAACATTATTACTTAGAGTATTATAACATCCTCCTAGGTATTCAACTTCAACTTCTGTTTCTGTCATCATGGCAGCCCCTTTTGCTACTTTTATCATTCTTTCATAAGTATCAACAACAGCTTCTCTACTTAAAGCTCTGACAAAATACCAAGCTGATGCCTTGTCCGGAACTATATTTGGTGCTTGACCTCCATTAGTAATTGAATAGTGCATTCTAACATCATCTGTTACATGCTCTCTTAAATAATTTATTCCAACATTTGTAAGCTCTACTGCATCAAGAGCAGATCTTCCATTATGAGGATCTCCACCAGCATGTGCTGTTATACCTTTAAAATGTAATTTAAAAGTATTCATAGCTGTCATGGTACCTCTCATTACAATATTAGATGTTCCTGGATGCCATGAGAATGAAACATCTAAATCTTTAAACGCTCCACCTCTAGCCATAAAACCTTTACCAGTAAGGGTTTCTTCAGCAGGACAGCCATAGAACACAATAGTACCTTTAAGACCATTTTCTTCCATTTCTTTTTTTAATCCTATGGCAGCTCCAACGTGACCTACACCTAGTAAATTGTGCTGACATGCTTGACCAGGAGCACCATCTTCAACAGCTTCTTTTTTTGTACTAACTTTTTGACTCATTCCAGGAAGAGCATCATATTCTCCTAGAAGCCCAATAACAGGTTTTCCACTACCAAAAGTAGCTCTTATTGATGTAGGAACTCCAAAGCTTCCAACCTCAACATCAAATCCCTCTTTTTTCAAAAATTCAGCGGTCCATTCACAAGCTTTTACTTCATGGAATCCAACTTCAGGGTGTTCCCAAATCTTTGTTGCTAATTCAATTAATTCATTTTCTTTACTATCAATATAATTCGTAGATATTTTATCCACAATAAACACCTCCTTAGGTTATTTAGTTATTTAAAAATCTAGTGTAACTTTTGTAATCAATGCTACACTTTTTATGAACTGTGACTCATATAAATCAAATTTTATATTTTGATAAAGATATATAATACGACCAATAGATTACTTAATAAATACAAATGTTTAAGGAATAATTTTTAAATGTACAGTAGAATTTTAGTCCCAATAGTAGGTTTTTATATTATATACATAATCATTATCAAATATACTAATTAGAGAATTTTCTACTAAATTTACAAATTGCTAATCGTTTAATAACAGATGAGTACCATAAGTAAAATTGTATTCTGAGACAGTTCAACACATATTTTTGATGTTTTCTGTAGATATCCTCTACAATTAATACCAAAAACTTAAACTCATTAATGAGTAGTGAACTAATGTAATATTTCATATAATATTGCAAATGTGATAAGTTATCGTTTTCCTCCTTTCTTAAAAAATCACATTTTAGCATTTAAAAAATGTTTTTATGTAGTTAATAAGAAATAATTACTTAAGATATAATATATTTTCTCATATGTTTTTTTTTCAATCAATTTATACTAATAGAATTTGTAACTTTTAATTTACAATAATATAAAATGTAACTTTTAACTTACAATTTTTAATTATGAAACTTATGTTTTAAAAATATTAGAGTATTTAAAATTAGAAAAAAATTATCTTTTATATAGTATAATGGATAATAACGAGAGAGGGATGTAAATGAATAAATCCAAGAATATTAAGGTGAAATTTGTAGAATCTTTTTTGAAACTATTAAAAGATAGTCCTGTGGATAAAATTACTGTTAAAGATATAGTTTCTAATAGTGATTTTTCAAGACAAACCTTTTATAGATACTTTAGTGATATAGACGATTTAATTTATTATATTCATATTAGTAATGTATCAATAGGGCATGAATATATGAAGAAATTTGGGTTTAGCTTAAATGCTTTAAAAATGTATCTTGATTTAATGTTATTGAATGAAAGTTTTTATAGACAAATTATTACATTAGATCAAAGTAATAGTTTTACCAGATGGTACATAAAGAAAACAAAGGAAAATATTGTAAAGTACTTCTTTAATTATAATTACGAAACTATTATAAATAATAAAGAATTATTATTTTCTTTGAATTTTTTTACATATGGTTTTGCATATACAATATTAGAATGGATAAAAAATGATAGCACTATTCCAACTAAATACTTGGCAAAGGCTTTGGTAAATAATATGCCACAAAATTTGAAAGAATTGATGGATATGAAATAGAAACTTGGTAAATGGAAAAATATTTTTAGTAGTAATGGTTTTATTATTTTTTCAATTTGTAAAAGTGTATTGCTAAACTTGAGAAAGTCGATAAGGAGAAAATAATTTTAACAAATCAGGAAGTTATTAAATTAACAACATCAAAAAGTTATATTTCTTAATAAGATAAATGCAAATATAAATATATAATATAAAAATGAACTTACTTCAATTTAAGTTCATTTTTATATTATAGGAATAATAAAATCTAATATATATACTATAAGACACATACATACAGAAGTTATTATCATATTTAAATTTTTCACAGATAGTATAATACCTATAATAAAAGCTGTTATAGAAGCAAATATACTATTAGTAGTATATAGAATATCAGGAAATATTATTACTGAAAGTGTAACAAAAGGTACATAATATAGAAAAGATTTTATAAAATTGTTCTTTATCTGTTTTCTTATTAAAGTTAATGGTATAGCTCTTATTAAATAGGTTACTGTAGCCATAATTAGTATGTAAATATATATATTATTCATCTTCATACTCCTTTAGAGGAAATAATTTTGCGGCAAATGTTGTAATTAAAAGAGAAAGTACTATTATTTTAATACCAGGACTAAAATTATTTACAACCGGAACTATGTTCAATAGAAAACTAGTGAACATTGAAATAGTTATTATTCCAGTAATAATTTTGTTGTTTTTAGTAGAAGGAATAATTGCAGAAATTAGCATTCCATATAAAGCTATGTTTAACGAGGAGGCTACTTTAGGATTTAAAGCATTGCTAGCTATAACTCCAGTTAAAGTGCCAAGAGTCCAACAAGGAATAGCAATAGACATTGCACCATAAATATAGTAAGGAGATATTTTACTAGGATTTGAAATTGTCAAACTATATATTTCGTCAGTAATTCCAAAAGCCATAAGTAACCTTTTAGGTAAAGCGGTATTATAAGCTATTTTTTGTGATAGATAACTAGACATTAAAAGATATCTTGAATTAATTATTAATTGAGAAATAGCCATTTCAATATAGGGACTATTTTTATTAATAATTTCAATACCAGCAAATTGTCCAGCTGAAGTTAAATTAGTTAGAGATATTAATGAAGACTTAAAAGCTGTTAAACCAAAATTTTTTGCGAGTAACCCAAAAGAAAATGATACAGCAAAATATCCTAATCCAATAGGAATAGCATCTTTTATACCTAAATAATAAATTTGTAAATTTTTATTCATGATTCACCTCATTATAGTATTAAAATTATAGCATGTAAAAAAGTATTGTATTATACAATTTAAGCTTGGCTAGATACAGATTAAAGTTATAAGTAAAGAAAAATTGTATATATAATTAAATTATAGTAATATAATTGTATAGGTGCTATATTTGGGGGGATAAACTTGAAAAAACTCATATTTATACTAATCTTTTCTCTATTTATTTTTGCAGGTTGCGAAAGTAAAGAGAATACAAAAGAAGATATAACTAAAGAGGTAAAAGATAAAGAAGTTACATTAAAAACTAATGAATTTGAATTAGAAGATAAAAATTATAGTATAGGATTACCAAAAGAATTTTCTGTAGATGTTTCAAACGAAGAGTTGTTTTCAGCAGAGATAGATCCAATAGGAATATATATATATTCTGTAAGTAAAGACGATTTTCCTACACAAGAAAATGTAGTTGAAGAAATAACAAATGAATTAATAGAAGATGAGGATTTTGAATTAGAGAAAGATGATATTACAAAAAATTCTAGAAAAATAGGAAGTTTTAACGCCACAGAGTTAAAAGCTTATGTGGATAATGTAGATATTTTGAGTACAGCAAAAATATATATAATAGATAAAGATGAAAAAGAATTCATTATAATATCACTTATTGGATATGATTCTTATTATGAAGAAACTGATACAGTTGATAAAATTTTAAATTCATTTAAAGTGATAAAATAAAAATAGAGACTTAGTCTCTATTTTTTTATTTCTAATTTATAATATACAAACTTTTCTCTAATTTCATTAAAAATAAACTCGTTTTTATCTTCATATAAAAATTTGAAATTATTTTTTAACATAACTTTTTGTGAGCCAATATTATTTGTAGTGGTTTTAGAATTGATTATTTCAATTGTATTAGTATCTATAGCATTAATTATAAAATTCAAGGCTTTTGAAGCTATTCCTCTTCCAATATAATCTTTTCCAATTCTATAGCCTAAATCTACAGATTTTTCAGAATAGTTAATATCTGTTAAATTTATTCTTCCTAAAATATTATCATTCATATCTTTTATTAAGTAGAAAAAAGATATGGCATTTTGTTGCTCAATTAATAAAGTATTTAATATTTCTAAAAAAGAGTCATAATTAAAATAATCATTACTTCTGCTAGGAACAAATTTTTCAAAATATTCTTTATTATATATTTCAAATTCAAATAATTTTTTTGCATCTTCTAATTTTAGTTTTTCAATTTTTATATCCATATAATCACCTGAATATAGTATAACATCAAATTTAATATAAATTATTAAAATATTTACTTGATAAATGTAATTTCTGTTTTATTATTTATAGATATTGGATTTCTAGCCTCAATCTACAAATAACTAAATTATAGTATATATAAAGTAAAAGACAATAATATATCATAAGGGACATGGTATAATTGAAAGGCAAGTAAAGAATAGAGGTCAATATGAAAGTAGAAAACTTAAAAATAATAGATATAACAGAAGAAGGAAATGGAGTAGCTAAAAAGGATAATTTAGTTTATTTTGCAGAAGATACAGTAATAGATGAAATAGTAGACATAGAAGTTTTAGAAAAGAAGAAAAATTTTATTATTGGAAAAAGAATTAGAACTGTTGAAAAAAGTTCTTATAGAATAAATTCTAAATGTGAATATGCAAAAGTTTGCACAGGTTGTACAATGCAAGAAACAGATTATTCAAAGGAATTAGAACTTAAGAAAAATTTAGTTAAAAATCAAATATCTAGAATAGGTAATTTTAATGTAGATAATACAAATATTATAGGTTTAGAAAATCCTTGTAACTTTAGAAATAAAATTGAATTAAAAGTAGATTCAAAATGTAATTTAGGCTATTATTATAAAAAATCTCATAAATTAATATCCATAGACAAATGTATAGTAGCAAGTATTGCTATTAATAAGGTAATGAAAAAAATTTCAAATTTAGTAAAAAAATACAATATAGAAGGTTATGAGCATAAAACAAATAAAGGAATAATAAAAAATATAACCATAAGAAGTAATTATTTAAATGAAATTCAATTAACATTAACAGTAGCAAAAGAGAATTTTTCAAATAAAAAGGAATTATTTGAAGAATTAGAACAAATAGAAGAAATAATAGAATTATATTATTCAGTAAATAAAAAGAAAAATAACGAGTTTATGGGAGAAGAGGTAAATTTAATATATTCTAAAAAAGAATTTATAGATATGATTGGAGATTATAAATTTAAAATTTCTCCAAAATCTTTTTTTCAAGTAAACAGTAAAAATACAAAGAAATTATATGATATAGCACTAAAACAAATGGATCTAAAAGGAACAGAAAAACTACTAGATTTATATTGTGGAATAGGAACAACAACTATATATTTTGGAAATAAAACAAAAGAAGCAATAGGTGTAGAAATAGTAAAGGATGCAGTAAAAGATGCAAACTATAATAAAGAATTAAATAATATAAAAAATGTTAAATTTATTCATGGTAAAAGTGAAAATGAAATAGAAAAATTATTAAAAGATGATATAGATATAGTGGTTGTAGATCCACCAAGAAAGGGATTAGATAGAAATTTGATAGAAATATTAGGTAAATCTAAAATAAATAAAATAGAATATATATCATGTAATCCTGGAACATTTTCAAGAGATTTGAAATATTTGAAAGAGTATGAATTTGAAATTAAAGAAATAGAATTATGCGATATGTTTCCTAATACAATGCATGTGGAGTGTGTTGCATTGATTGAAAGGAAATAATATTAAAGTACTGAAGATACAGGTTTACAAAGAATAGTAATGTTTAATAGCAAACCTGATAATCTTTTTGTAAGGAGTTTTCAAATTGATCTTATAAAATATAGATAAAAAATGCTAGAGTATTTGGAAATATATCAAAATGTGAAAATAATTACTTTTATAAAATTGTAGTGAATAATTATCAAAATGTAGGTAAGATTAGTTATATTAGTTTTAATTTCAAAATCTATACTTATATGCAAGAATTAGCATATTACAGTAGTTGATAAATATAAAAAGCAATGGTACGATACTAAATGATATAAAAGTAATAGTAATACGAAAGAGGTGGTTATGATAATAGAAGCAGAAAAAATAAGAGAACAGCTAATAAGATATACTGTTTATAGTTTTTTTAGTAATAATAATCTAGATCATACAAGTTTTAAAATGTTAAATTTAAACAAAGAAAACGAGTTATTGACATTAGAAATGAAATGTGAGATAGACTTGAAAATAAAAGATATGAAATTATATGATTTAATAGATGAATTAGAGAGGATCACTTTTCATTTAAATGAGAGTGTAGGGACTGTATATACAAAAAAGTATATATCTGATTTTATTGTAAATATTTTAGAAGAATTTAATGAAGATACAAAAATAATAGATCCTGGATGCGGAGGAGGGGTTTTTTTAGTTTCAGCGGCTGAGATAATTAACAAAAAAACAGGTTTATCTTTTGTGGATATTGTAAATAATAATATTTTTGGAATAGATATAGATATAAATTGTATTAATATTACAAATATTGTATTGGAAATTTTATGCTTAATGAATGGTGAAAACACAGAGCTTTTAAAAACAAACTTACTATTAGCAGACTCATTAAAAATAAACTGGATTCAAGAATTTGGAGTTGAAGGATTTGACTATATAATTGGGAATCCTCCATATTACAACATTCATGATATGAAGGATTGTGAAATTGATTTTTTAAAGACCAATTATATAACTTGTAATAAAGGAGTTTTCAATATTTTTTACGCATTTATTGAAAATGCATTTAATTATTTAAGGAATAGAAAAAGTAAAATTTCATTTATAATTCCAAATAATATTTTTACTATTTCTTCTGCCCAAATATTAAGAAAGTATTTAACAGAAAAAAAATCTATTGAACATGTTATAGACTTTACAGACAACATGCTATTTAAACCAGTTAGAACGTATAATTGTATTATTAAATTAGGAAATACAATTAAATCAAATTTTTTATATACTAAATTAGAAAAAAATAAAGAAATTGAAAAAATACTAGAAAACAAATTAGAATTAGAGAAAAGAACAATTAAAATTAGTATCAATAATTTGGATTCTCATTCATGGAAATTAGTAGATACTACTATTAGAAATAATTTAGATTTGATTGAAGGGCAGCAGTATAGTTTAAAACCTTATATAAGAACTGGAATAGCAACATTAAGAGATAATGTATATATGGTAGATAAAGATTTTGATGGGTACTATAAAATAGTTGGAGAAAAAAGATATAATATTGAAAGTGGCTTAATAAGAAAAATATATAAAGTACCAGAATTAAAAAAAGTAAACAGCTTAGAAGAAGCAGAGAGATATATAATATTTCCTTATAAATTTGAAAAAGGTGTATTGCAAATTATTGAAGAGGAAGAATTTATTTCTAAATATCCTTTTACATATGAATATTTATTAGCTCAAAAAAATATATTGGATGGAAGGGATAAAGGAAAGAGAAATTCAGTTAAGTGGTATGCTTATGGAAGAACACAAGGTTTGAAAAATTCTGGGAAAAAACTTTTATTTCCAACATTCTCAAATGTTCCAAAATTCAAGTATGATAATAATGATAGTACATTATTTTGTAATGGATATGCTATATATGAAAACAATGAGTTTGAGTTAGAAATCATGCAAAAAATATTAAATTCAAGTGTTATGGATTATTATATTAAAAATACTAGTTACCCGATAGAAGGAGGCTATTTTTGTTATCAAAAAAAATATATCCAAAATTTTACGATTCCTTTTTTATCAGAAGCAGAAGTAAATAAAATTAAAGAACTAACAGGAAAAGAGTTAGATGAATATATACAAAGTATTTATTCAATTAATTTGTAAGCTTTAAATCTATTAAATCAAATTCATGTATGATAAACTATCTATATAATATAAATATAGGTGGTGGAAAATGCAATTTATAGATTCGCAATTGGTAAAATTTAAAACTTTACTTGAAAAATCAATCATGGAAGGTGGAACTAAGGGAAAAACTAGTGCAATCAGATCATCTACCCTTATTAACTTGATACACGATGCTGTTAAAGAACAGTTAATTAAACATAAGGTTGATCCAGATTTAGTTTATCCTAGACTATATGAGACTAAACCAGAAATTAAAGTTGCTGGATTTTTGAAACAAAAAAATCAAGATATAACAGTATTACCTAGAAATCATGAAAAGAAACCAGTTAAAATAGATTGGGGTCCATTAAATTTTGAAGGTATTACTGATGAGTACGGAATGGAATATTCCTCAAATATGCTTATAATTAATGTCAGAAGTCAGATGAGTAGTGTAGCTAAAAATTCAGATACACTATTTGAAAGAACATTTGCTGAATCACTTAATCTACACTTGAGATATCCTAAAGTAGTATTAGGTGAGGTTTATTTAATACCTACCCATGAATATGATGAAGAACTAATCAAAGAAAATAGAATTGGATTTAAAAAAGAAAGAATAAATCTTGAAAAGTATATTTCCTTTTTCACAGCAATGAATAATAGAACATTAAGTGATGGATCCAATGAAAAATATAGATATGAAAGAGTAGCTTTGTTAATAGTTGATTTTAATAAAGAGGTTCCCAAGTTATATTCGTCAACTGAAGAATTAAAAAAAGATAATCTATTAAAAAAAGATTTTGATCTTGAATATTCAGAATTGAATTTTGAAAATTTTTCAAAAGATATTTTAAGTATATATGGTGAACGTTATAAATTAGAAAATATTAGTTTGATAGAAAGTAGTTATTAATAATAAAAATTTGTTAAAAAAGATATCTTATAGTGTTTAAAACATCTATTGTAAAATACTAATAAGATATCTTTTTAACTAGTATTAATATTTATATTTTCAAATTTTTAATATTAGTGGAGTAGGAAAGTATAAAATATAAATAAAATTTTAAAAGTTATTAGATATAATTGGAGGGATGAATCATATGAGTATATCGATAAAAGATTATATTGAGAAATATTTATTTGATCAAATAAGTGGCAAAATAGTTGAATATACACAAAATAATAAAGAATATTTGGAAACATTATCTTATAAGATGGAAAATTTTGACGATTCAGAAGTTATGAACATAATTATAAAAAATATACATATTGATGCATCATATGATAGTGACTCTTTAATTTATATTATATCTGAAGTTGAAATAGCATTAACACAATATGGAAGGCAGGGCGATGATTTTGATATTATCTATCCATGGATTATTGTAAAATGTATAGGATCTGTTAGAAATAGATTTAAAGATTTTTCCATACTAGATATTAATCAATATAATTTGGAGCCAAAATTAAAAAATCCGTTATCAGAGACATTAATACCATATATGAAAAAAGACAACCTTGATAATATTGCGACCGATTTCTTAGAAAAATTTTATCCTGAAGTATTAGATCAAGAGAATATCGTTCCAGTAAATCCAGTTGTTTTAGCTGATAGATTAGGATTAGAAATAGAAGAACATGAGATAAGTGATGATAACTCTGTATTTGGATCTATAATATTTGAGCCATGTACTATTGAAACATTTATTGATGGAGAAATTAATAAAATATTTTTCGAAGAAGGGACTATAATAGTAGATCCTAATATCTTCTTTTTAAGAAATATAGGAAGTGTAAACAATACTATTATTCATGAATGTGTGCATTGGAGGTTTCATAAAAAAGGTTTTGAATTAGAGAGACTCTATAATTCAGATTTAAATATGATTTCATGCAAAGTAACAGGAGAAGTTGGAGATAAAGATCAAGAAAGCTTAAAGTGGATGGAGTGGCAAGCTAATTCACTTGCTCCTAGAATACAGATGCCTATAACCACATTTAAAATAAAGTGTTCAGAATATATAAGGAAGAATTTAACTATATCTAACTCAGACAATTTAATAGATGTTATAGAAGATGTAATTAGTGATTTATCGGAATTTTTTGGCGTATCTAAACAGTCAGCAAAAATAAGAATGATAGATACGGGTTTTGAAGAAGCAAAGGGAGCTTTTATATATTTAAATGGGAGATATATAGAACCACACTATGATTCAAACTATAAATTGAAAGAAAATGAAACTTATTCATTAGACACAATAGACTTGGCAATTGAGTATATTAAAAATCCAAGTTTAAAAGAATTGATAGATAGTGGTGTATATGCTTATATTGATGCCCATGTGATTTTAGATGATCCTAAGTATGTTCAAAAAAACTTTTTTGGACAATATGAACTTACAAATTATGCAAAATCAAATATGAATGAGTGTTGTTTAGTTTTTGAAATAGAAGTTTTACATACTTCGTCCAAACTTGGAAGATTTTATACAGAATGTTATTTATGTAGAGTAATTGATCAAGAATTTAGTTTTCAAGTTAATTTTAATTCTAAAGAAGGGGAGAATGAAAATTCACAACAAGCCCTAGCTAATTATGTAAGTCAAACAACAAAACTTTTAAGAAACATGCCATCTGCATTTGGACCAGCATTGGAATTTTTAATTAAAGAAAGTAATATGACATTAGAGAAAATAGCAGAAAAATCTTATTGCGATGAAAAGACAATACGTAGATATAAAAAAGAGGAAGCAAACCCATCAATAAGAACTTTAATAGCAATATGTATAGCTTTAGAACTTCCACCTACAGTGAGTAAGAGATTAATAGACATATCACCATGTAAAATTCCTGAAACAATGGATGAAGGGCAGACGCTTTCTTTGATATTAAACATATGTAAAACAGTGGATGAAGCAAATAAATTATTAGAATCACTTAATTTAGATCCTCTTTCAAAAAACTTTTAAAAATATTTTTTTAAATTCGGACATTTCATGTCCGTTTTTTTTTTATATCTGAATTTAGAGATAACTCTATGATAGTAAATTATAAATTACTGTTATAGGGTTATTTTTATGCATGTTTTCGGACATTTCATGTCCGGGACTAATTACATAATACAACATAGAATATAGCTATAAATAGGAATTTCAAAAAGAAATAGTAAAAATATATGGAAATTCTATTTATATAGTAGATGTACAAATAAATAATATTTCAGCCTGAAGTGTACATTAAGGCAAAGGATATTTATACGGATTTCTAACTTAAGAAAAAAGTTAGGAAGTTCTGTATCGATAGCCTTATCTTAGTGTACCCTCTTTGGCTATATCTAGGTCTGGTGTATCGAAATCCAGACCTATTTTTATTCTTTGCCTTGATGTCACCTGGCTAGTTCAGGAGGACAAAAAATGGAAAAGAGATATTTAGAAATTCAAGGCAAAGAAGTGGAAGTAAGTGAAGAAGTGTACAAGGCATACATGCAACCTGTCTGGAAAGAAAAAAAGCGAATACAACGTGCATATAAAAACTTAGAGGAACTGGGAGAAAAAGAAACAATCAAATTATCAAAATCAAAAAATAATGAATATGTTCAAGTTGCAAGCATAGAAGATGGGTTTACAAATAATAAACCTTTAGGACTTCCTTTATCTTTAGAAAGAGCAGAGGAAGAAGCGGGATTTGAGATTGTTTCAAAGATAAATATTGAAGAGGTAGCTATGTTTAATCTTTTAAAAGAAGCATTATATGAAGTTCTTTCTGAATTTCAGGAGAGAGACCAAAAAATTATGGAACTACTTCTTATATATGAAATGAAAGAAAGAGAAGTTGCAAAAGAAGTAAGGTGCTCTCAGAAGACAGTGAACAATGTAAAGAATAAGCTATTACCAATAATTCAAGAAAAAATGGAGGACTGGAGAGATTAGTCTCCAGTTCTTTACTCAAAATAGAAATGAAAGTCCTAAGAGATATGAAGGAAGAAACTTCTCTTAAATGAATTACTCAAAAAGAGATTGGATGTCCTAAGAATTATGAAAGGAGGACTTTTTAAATGACAGATAAGTCAAAAGTTGAAATGGCTCAAAGTTTGATGGCAATATCTATTGTCTCAAGAAAACTAGCAAGACAAATTATGGAAAAAAGTGAAAAGGAGGATGAATATGTCAAAGGAAAAACTGTTAAAAGAAATCAAAAAAGATGCAGAAAGTCTTATAAGTAGTATAAATGAGCTACTTATTGAAATTGATAAACAACAAGGAGTTACACCTGAGATAGACGGTCAAATTTCAATAGAAGAACATTTAAAACAAAAATCAATCACTCTTGAAGATGTAAGAAGAGTATTAGCTGATAAATCTAGAGCAGGCTATACAGAAAAAATAAGAGAACTGCTTCAAAAATATGGGGCGAAGAAATTATCACAAATAGATGAAAAACATTTCTCAGCTTTATTAAAAGATGCGGAGGACCTTAGATGAGTCATGCAATATTATCAGCATCTGCAAGTTATAGATGGATAAACTGTCCACCAAGCGTAAGACTTTCAGAAGAATTTACTGAAAAGACTAGTGAATATGCGTTAGAAGGAACCAACGCACATCAGTTATGTGAAAACAAATTAAAAAGAGTATTAGGAATGGATACTAAGGAATCAATTCATGATTTAGACTTTTACAATGATGAGATGGAAGAATGCGCCGAAGGTTATGTAAATTATGTATTTGAAATAATTTCTAAGTATGAAAAGCCATTAGTCCTAATAGAAGAAAGACTTGATTTATCTAAATTTGCTAAAGATTCTTTTGGAACAGCAGATTGTATCATTCTTGGAGATAGAGAACTTCATATTATTGATTATAAACATGGCCAAGGAATTTTAGTAGATGCAGAAAACAATAGTCAATTGATGCTTTATTCTTTAGGAGCACTAAATTTATTTGACGATATTTATGATATTGAAACAGTGACAATGCATATCTATCAACCTAGAAGAGAGAACATTTCAGTATTTACAAGAACTCCAATAGAGCTATATAAATGGGCCAAAGAAGTTATAAAACCTAAGGCAGAATTGGCATACAAAGGTGAAGGGGAATATAAAAGTGGTGAGTGGTGTAGGTTCTGCAAGGCAAAAAATACTTGTAGGAAAAGAGTAGAAGTAGCTCTTGAAATTGCAAAAGAAGAATTTAAATTTCCACCTCTACTTTCAGATTCTGAAATAGAGGAGATATTGGAAATACTAGATCAAATTGATTCATGGAGTAAGGATATTAAAGACTATGCTCTAGGAAAAGCACTAGAAGGTAAGAAGTGGAAAAACTATAAATTAGTTGAAGGTAGAAGTAATAGAAAATATGTAAATGAAGAAAAAGTAGCTGACATTGTAATAAAAGAAGGGTTAAATCCTTATGAAGAAAAACTATTAGGTATTACAGCGATGACTAAGTTACTTGGAAAAGAAAGGTTTAATGAATTATTATCTGATCTTTTAGAAAAGCCTAAGGGAAAACCGACATTGGTATCTAGATCAGATAAGAGAGAAGAAATAGAAACAGTAAAAGAAGAATTTTATGACCTAACCCAACGAACGATAGTGGGTTGTAGGTAGGTCAGATGTCACGAAGTCCAAATCTTTGATTTGGCTAAAGAAACTGACGAAAGCAAAATATATGGAGGTAAATTAATATGACAAATTTAACAAAAGTAGTAACTGGAACAGTGAGATTAAGCTATGCAAATGTTTGGGAGCCTAAGAGTATCAATGGAAGTAAAGAAAAATATTCAGTGTCAATTATTATTCCAAAGTCAGATACAAAAACTATTGAAAAGATTGAAAAAGCAATTGATGCAGCAATTGAGGATGGCATTGGAAAATTTGGTGGCAAAAAGCCAAATAAGAAAGCATTGAAACTTCCATTAAGGGATGGAGATATTGAGAAGGATGATGAAGCCTATCAAGATGCATATTTTATTAATGCTAATTCTATGACTGCACCACAAATAGTTGATGCAAGTGTTGAGCCGATTCTCGATAGATCGGAAGTATACAGCGGTGTTTATGCAAGAGTATCCATTAACTTTTATGCATTTAATGTAAATGGTAATAAAGGAATCGCTTGTGGACTTGGTAATATTCAGAAGATAAAAGATGGAGAACCTTTAGGAGCTAGAACGAATGCATCTGAAGATTTTGAATCTTTTAACGATGATGACTTTTTATCATAGGAGGTAACTATATGCAAATACTAGATTGGTTTATTGTCATATTTATAGGAATATTATTAGCAAATTTTGTAATTAAAAATGCCGTTGATGCCTATGTCTATGTAAAGAAAAAGTTGAAAGAAAACAAATGAAGAAATTAATGATAGATATTGAGACTTTTGCATCAAAGGACTTAACAAAATGTGGAGTATATAAATATGCTGAGAGTAGGGACTTTGAAGTCCTTCTCTTTTCCTATTCCATTGATGATAGTGAAGTCGAGGTCATTGATTTAGCACAGGGAGAGAAGATTCCTAAAGAAATAATGAATGCCCTTAAAGATGAAAATATAGAAAAATGGGCCTTTAATGCAAATTTTGAAAGAGTATGTTTATCAAAGTTTTTAGGTGAAAGTTTAAGTACAGAATCTTGGTATTGCACTATGGTTTGGTCAGCTTATTTAGGACTACCACTATCACTTGAAAAAGTAGGGAAAGTATTAAATCTAGATAAACAAAAGATGAATGAAGGAAAAGCTCTAATTAGATATTTCTCCATGCCTTGTAAACCAACTAAAGAAAATTATATGAGAACAAGAAACTTACCTAAAGATGATTTGGGAAAATGGAAAACCTTCAAAGAATATAACAAAAGAGATGTGGAAACAGAACTTAAAATCCATGAAAGGTTGTCTCATTTTTCAATGCCAAAGTTTGAATGGGACAATTATCATATCGACCAAAACATAAATGACAGAGGAATAAAGATAGATGAAGTGTTAGTTGAAAATGCTATAAAACTTGACGAAGACTTATATCAAGAAAATATGAAAAGAGCAATAGAACTAACTGGACTTGAGAATCCAAATTCACCACTTCAACTTAAAAAATGGTTAAACGATAAAGGTTTAGAAATAAAGTCTCTTGCTAAAAAAGATGTAGAATTGGCGCTTGAAACAGCTAAAGGAGATATAAAAGAAGTATTAGAACTTAGACAAGAACTATCCAAATCAAGTGTAAAGAAATATATATCCATGAAAAATGTAAAAGGTAAAGATAAAAGAGAAAGAGGACTTATTCAGTTTTATGGAGCGAATCGTACAGGACGTTATTCTGGAAGATTAATTCAAGTGCAAAATTTAAGGAGAAATAATCTAAAAGACTTAGAGCTTGCTCGCTCATTAGTTAGAAATGGTGAATTTGAAACCTTGAAACTACTATATGAAAGTCCTTCAGATATTTTATCACAGTTAATTCGTACTGCCTTTATTCCAAAAAATGGATGTAGATTTATAGTATCGGATTTCTCTGCTATTGAAGCTAGGGTACTTTCATGGCTTGCTGGAGAAGAGTGGAGAATGGATGCTTTTGCAAGAGGTGAAGACATCTATTGTCAGTCGGCTAGTCAAATGTTCGGTGTACCAGTAGTAAAACATGGTATTAATGGTGAACTTAGGCAGAAAGGTAAAATTGCAGAGCTTGCTTGTGGATATAATGGATCAGTTGGGGCATTAAAGGCTATGGGTGCCATAGAGATGGGTTTAAATGAAGAAGAATTACAAGACATTGTTGATTCCTGGCGAAGTGCAAATCCTAATATTGTAAAACTATGGTGGGATATAGATACAGTAATAAAAAGAGTGATAAAAAGTCGCTCTAAAGAAAAGTTTAATAAACTAGTTTTTTCTTATGAGAAAGGAATTCTCTTTATAAGACTACCAAGTGGAAGAAACCTTTCCTATGTAAAGCCAAGAATTGGAGTTAACCGTTTTGCTGGAGAGTCTATAACTTATGAAGGAACAATAGTTGGAAATAAATGGGGGCGAATTGAATCCTATGGAGGTAAATTTGTAGAAAATATTGTTCAAGGAGTATCAAGAGATATATTAGCAGAAGCGATGCTAAGACTAGAAAATAAAGGCTTTCATATTGTAATGCATGTTCATGATGAAGTTGTCATTGAAATAGAAGAAAACAAATCAAGTATAGAAGAAGTAAATCAAGTAATGAGAGTAGTGCCAGATTGGGCAGATGGTCTTGTTCTTGATGCAGATGGATTTGAATGTAAATTTTATCAAAAGGATTAAGTTCTTATTCTATAGAGAAGGAGGATAAGCATTGAGATTATATGTATCAAGGGATAGAGGTAATAGTAAAAATTGCCTCTATCCAATAGAAATAGATATTACAGATATAGCGTCACTTAAAAAAGCAGCAAGTTATGACCATGTTATGGCCAGGTACAAAAATAACTATCGCTCTAAAGATAATTTTTTAGAATCGGATTGTATTCCAATGGATATAGATAATGATCACTCTGAAAGTCCAGAGGATTGGATTGATATTAAGGATGTGAAATATTCATTTCCTAATACGGAGTTTTATGTTGTATATAGCAGAAATCACAATAGGGCAAAATATGGAAAAGAAGCAAGACCAAGAATGCACATTTACTTTCCAGTTCCATTAATAAAAGAAGTGGATGTCTATACTATGGTAAAAGAAGAACTGTCAGAATATTTTCCGTTTTTTGATAAAAATGCATTAGATGGTGCAAGATTCTTTTTTGGAGTAGAAGAACCTAAAGTTGAGGTTATAAGAGGGGAAAAGTATGTAACTGAAACAATAAAAGATGATTTTAAGTCATGGGATAGTGAGCAAGATTTAATTCTTGAAGGAAATAGAAATTCTTCAATGAGCCATTATGCTGGAAGAGTCTTAATAAGATATGGAAACACTGACATGGCAAGAAAGCTTTTTGAAGAAAAAGCTGCTTTATGCTCACCACCACTGGAGGATAGTGAGCTTGAAAAGATATGGAAATCAGCACTAAAGTTTGGAAATAAAATAACTTCCAAAGAGGGATATATTCCACCTGGAAAGTATGCTGTTGATTTTAAATTAAAGCCAGAGCAGTATTCTGACCTTTCTCAAGCAGAGGTTTTTGTTAAAGAGTTTGGAGATATAGTTAGATATTCACCAGCTACAAAGTTTTTAGTCTACAACGGGTCATATTGGGAGGAGTCAGATTTAAAAGCACAGGCACTTTCGCAAGAATTGGTGAATAGACAACTTGAAGAAGCAACGATTAAGCTTTTAGAGTTACGAGAGGAAATGAAGAAAAACGGAGCACTAGATTTAATTGAGAGTCTATCTACTAAAAAGGCAATAGAATTATTTAATATAGAGCAAAGAAATTCCTTTGAAAAATATCAGATTGCAGTAAATTATCAAAAGTATGCAATAAAACGAGGAGATACCAGATTTATTAATGCCACAACAAAAGAAGTAATGCCCATGGTTGAAATAGAACAGATTGAACTAGATAGAGATGAGTTTTTATTAAATACACCAACATATACTATCAATCTTTTAGATGGAGCAGATATAGGGAAAGATGCATCTAATTTTATTACAAAACAGACAAGCATTGATCCTAATATAGAAGGTAAAGAGCTATGGGAGGATGCTTTAAATACTTTCTTTTGCAAAGATAAGGACTTAATATATTATGTTCAGAAAATTGCAGGAATGTCAGTAGTAGGAAAAGTGTATTTAGAAGCAATGATAATTGCCTATGGGGATGGTAGAAATGGAAAGTCAACATTTTGGAACGTTATATCTAGAGTTTTAGGAACGTATAGCGGTTCAATATCATCAGATATTTTGACAGTAGGATGTAAAAGAAATGCTAAACCAGAGTTAGCAGAAACAAAGGGAAAGAGATTATTAATTGCATCGGAACTAGAAGAAGGAATGAGACTTTCCACTGCAAATGTAAAGCAGTTGTGTTCTACAGATGAAATTTATGCTGAGAAGAAATTTAAAGCACCTTTTAAATTCACACCTTCTCATACTCTGGTCCTATATACCAATCATCTACCTAAGGTTGGAGCAATTGATGAAGGAACATGGAGAAGACTTATCGTTATTCCCTTTGAGGCGAAAATTGAAGGCAAGTCCGACATAAAGAACTATACAGATTATTTATATAAAAATTCTGGTGGAGCTATTTTAAATTGGATAATTGAAGGAGCAAAGAAAGTAATTGCTGAGGAATTTAAAATAAGTTTACCACAGAAAGTTATCAATGCCATTAAGAAATATAAATCGGATAATGACTGGATAGCAAGATTTTTTGAGACTTGTTGTGAAACAGATCCAAGCTTTAGTGAGAAGTCAGGAGAGCTATACAGTGAGTATAGGTCATTTTGTATGCGAACAGGAGAGTACACAAGAAGTACTTCAGACTTTTATAATGCTTTAGAATCTGAAGGATATAAAAGAAAGCGAACTAATAAAGGAAATATAATCTTAGGACTAAAACTAAAGTCTGAATTTGCTTAATAGTGTAGGTCGTGTAAGTTATTTCTATAGGTATTATATAGTAAATAAAAAAATTATATATATAAAAAGGTATAGATAACACCTACACAGACCTACACTTTCCCATAAAATGGAGGTTTTATGTTAGAAAAAGAGATAGAAAGAGAACTTGTAGTGGAATGTAAGAAACATGGAGGACAATGTCTTAAATTTATTACACCCTCCATGATGGGAGTACCAGATAGAATTTTACTATTTCCTAAAGGCAAAGTAGGATTTGTTGAAGTAAAAAGGCCTAAAGAAGTACCCAGACCAATACAGGTAAGAAGAATAGAACAACTACGAAATTTAGGATTTAAGGTTTTTATTTTAGACAATAAAAGAGATATAGAAAATATCATTAAAACTATGGGAGGTGATGCCTAGTGAAGTTCATACCGCACGAATATCAGAAGTATGCTATTAATTATATTCAAGAAAAACCAATCTCTGCTATATTCCTTGATATGGGCTTAGGTTAGGAAAGACAGTTATAAGCCTTTCAGCGATTAAAGATTTACTTTTTGATAGTTTTGAAGTTAGAAAGATATTAATAATTGCACCACTAAGAGTTGCAAGAGATACTTGGCCAGATGAAATAGAAAAGTGGAACCACCTAGACATTCTAAAATATTCAGTAGCAATTGGCTCAAAGGAAGAAAGGATAAAAGCACTTAAAGAAGAGTCGGATATTTATTTAATCAATCGTGAAAATATAGATTGGTTAATTAATAAATCAAATCTACCTTTTGACTATGACATGTTAGTCATTGATGAATTATCAAGTTTTAAGTCTAATCAATCAAAAAGGTTTAGGTCACTTATAAAGGTAAGACCAAAGGTAAAAAGAATAGTAGGACTTACTGGCACTCCCAGTAGTAATGGTTTAATGGACTTGTGGGCAGAATTTAGATTACTTGATATGGGTAAAAGGCTAGGAAGATTTATCACGCAATATCGAGAGATATATTTTAAACCAGATAAACGAAATGGCAATATCATATATTCCTATAAACCTAGAGAATTTGCAGAAGAATCAATTTATAAAAAAATATCGGATATAACAGTATCCATGAAAGCAGAAGATTATCTTAAAATGCCAAAGTTAATAATAAATGAAGTTGTAGTTGAATTAGATGAAAAGGAAAGAAATATATATGAAACTCTAAAAAAAGAGTTAGTTGTGGAACTAAAAGACAAAGAAATAGATGCAATAAACGCTGCATCTTTATCAAATAAACTTCTTCAAATGGCCAGTGGTTCTATTTATGATGAAGATAAAAATAGTATAAAGATTCATGATAGAAAACTAGATGCACTTGAAGACTTAATTGAAGGAGCAAATGGGAAACCAGTGTTAATCGCTTATTGGTACAAGCAAGATATCAAAAGAATTAAAGAAAGAATGAAAGTAAGGGAATTAAAAACAAGTTCTGATATTAAAGAATGGAATCAAGGTAGAATTCCTATTGCTACAATACATCCAGCTTCAGCTGGCCATGGACTAAATCTTCAAGCAGGAGGCTCAACACTAATATGGTTTTCACTTACATGGTCCTTAGAGTTATATCAACAAACTAATGCTAGACTTAATAGACAAGGACAAAAGGAAAATGTAGTAATTCATCATATTATTACGAAGGATACAATTGATGAAAAAGTTATGAAAGCACTAAAACTAAAGGAAAGAACACAAGATTTGTTAATTGATGCAGTGAAAGCTAATTTGGAGGTGGTTGATTGAATGCAAAAGAATACCTATCTCAAGCTTTTTATTTAGATGAAAGAATAAACAATAAGATAGAGCAAATTGATATGTTAAATTCATTAGCTACAAAGGCCACTACCACATTATCTGATATGCCTAGAAGTAGAAATGAAAGTACATCTAAAATGGAAGATACCATTATAAAGATAATTACATTGCAAGAAGAAATTAATAAAGACATTATTCGGTTGGTTGATTTAAAAAGAGAAATCATTGGTGTAATTAATAAAATTAAGAATAAGGAGCACCAGACTATTTTAGAAAAGAGATATCTTTGTTTCTTAAACTTTGAGCAAATTGCAGTTGATATGAACTTTAGTATTCAACATATATTTAGGATTCACAATAAGGCCATCGGACAAATTCAAATTCCAAAAGAGGAGAGTAAATGTGATAGAAAGAGAGTATAGGCTTATGATAGTATTAAGATAGCAAAATAATATATAAAGCCTTGGAATATAAATTCCAGGGCTATTTTTATGAGGTGAAGTAGATGCCAAGAAAACCAGCAAAGCCATGTGCTTTTCCAGGATGTCCTGAATTAGTACATGAACGCTACTGTGACAAACATAAAAAAGAAACAGGAAGACATTATGAGAAGTATAAACGAGATCCAAAAACAAAGAAAAGATATGGATACCGTTGGAAGAAGATTAGAGATAAATATATTAAGTCCCATACACTTTGTGAGCAGTGTAAAAAAGAAGAAAGAATAAAGACTGCAGAAGAAGTCCATCATATAGTACCTTTATCAAAAGGAGGTACACATGATGAAGAAAATCTTATGGCACTTTGTAAATCATGTCACTCAAGGATTACAGCCCTTGAGGGTGACCGATGGAGAAGGAGTTGAAGGGGGAGGTCAAATCTCTAAAAGGAAGGCAAAAAGGGAACGGTGGGGGCCTCTCACGCACAAAAATTGCAGTTCAAACAGGGTATTAATGACCTAACCCAAAATCTGTGATTTTGTAGGTAGGTCAGATACAGTCTTACACCGTGAATAAGGACTGAAAGGACGATGTGAGCGATAAAGATGGAGGGGATACTATCGCAAGAGATGGAACGTACAGAGGTGGTAGAAGGCCTAGAGCTGGAGAAAGACCAGAACCACTGATCGATAAAGTAAATAAGGGAAAAGCAACAGAAATAATGGATATTCCAGACTTTCCCAAAAGTACAATTTTAGAAACAAATGAACTATATGTAGACTCAGATTTATTTGGAGAAGATATGCCTGATCCATCAGAGTATCTTTCACAGAAACAAAGAGATGGAAAACCTCTAGGAGCAGATGAAATATTTAAGGAAACATGGATGTGGCTTAAAGAAAGAGGATGTGACAAGTTAATTAATAGCAGACTACTAGAATCATACTCTCAAGCTTTTGCCAGGTTTATTCAATGTGAAGAAGCTATTAGTGAATATGGACTTTTAGGAAAGCATCCTACAACTGGAGGAGCTATAGCTAGTCCTTTTGTAAGTATGAGTCAGTCTTTTCAAAAGCAAGCAAATCTACTATGGTTTGAAATATTCGATATTGTAAAACAAAATTCTCTTACTGCATTTACTGGGAATCCTAGAGAAGATGCAATGGAGAGATTATTAAGAAGAAATGAATAGAAGGGAGAAAATATGAAAACTCTATTAACAGCAGAAAGTGTATGTAAAGGACACCCAGATAAATTATGTGACCAAATTTCCGATGCTATTTTAGATTGGGCATTAATGAAAGATCGTGCTTCAAGAGTTGCAGTAGAAGTTATGGCAACGAGAGGTCATATTATAATTGCTGGAGAAATCACTTGTAAAGAAAAATTAGATATTAGATGGATTGTAAGAGATGTTTTAATGAAATTAGGTTATGAAACTCAAAAATATAAAATTCATGTGTATCTTCATAAACAAAGTGAAGATATAAAAACAGGAGTAGATTATTCGCTAGAGCAAAGGGAGAAGAAAACTTCAATATTTTCAATTCTAGGTGCTGGTGACCAAGGGACTATGTATGGTTATGCCACAAATGAAACTAGTGAAAAACTTCCACTACCATTAGTTTATGCTCATAAAATATGTAAAAGATTCGATAAGCTAAGGGAAGATGGAATAATTGAGGGCATATTATCAGATGGAAAGTCTCAAGTTTCCATTGAATATGAAGATGGAAAAGCAAAACGAGTGGAAAGTGTAGTTCTTTCAATTAGACATTCGGAATTTAAAAATGTAGATATTTTAAAAGAAGAAATTATGTCCTTAGTAGTTCTACCTATTTTTACTAATATTAAGATTGATGATAGAACAGAAATTTTAATCAATCCAAGTGGAAGATTTGTTGAAGGTGGTCCTGATGCAGATACAGGTCTTACAGGCAGAAAAATAATGGTTGATACCTATGGAGGAAGACCTCATGGTGGAGGTGCCTTCAGTGGAAAAGATCCAACAAAGGTAGATAGAACAGCTGCTTATATGGCAAGACATATTGCAAAGCAGATAGTTTCTGATGAAATAGCAGAAGAATGTGAAGTAGCTTTATCCTATGCAATAGGAAAAGCTGAACCAGTGGCAGTAAATATAAATACATTTAGAACAGGAATTGTACCTGATGATATTTTAGTTGAAATAATAAAGGACAATTATTCTCTTACTCCAAATGGAATGATTGATTATTTAGATTTAAAGATACCAATATATAGAGATACTGCTTGCTATGGTCATTTTAATTCAATTTTATTTCCATGGGAGCAAGTTAAGTATGGAAAGCTAAAAAAAGTGGTGGATAGTTATGGACATTAAAAAGATTGCTATCGATAAACTTATACCTGCTGAATATAATCCGAGAATTGATTTAAAGCCTGGAGATTTAGAATATGAAAAATTAAAGCGTTCAATAGAAACCTTTGGATATGTGGAGCCAGTAATTTGGAATAAAACTACAAGTAGAGTTGTTGGAGGTCATCAAAGATTAAAGGTATTAAAAGATATTGGACATAATGAAATTGACTGTGTAATAGTTGAACTTGATGAAGATAAGGAAAAAGCGCTTAATGTTTCCTTAAATAAAATTAGTGGAGATTGGGATAAAGAAAAACTAACAGATTTAATTACTGAACTTGAAGGTGTTGATTTTGATCTTTCCATTATGGGTTTTGAACCTTATGAACTAGATGAGTTATTTAAAGATGATTTAAAAGACGGAATTAAAGATGATGGTTTTGACGTAGAAGACGAACTTAAAAACCCAGCTATTAGTAAGAGTGGTGATGTTTGGATTTTAGGAAGACATAGACTCATTTGTGGAGATAGTACAAAAGAAGAAACTTATATGGAACTAATGGACGGAAATAAAGCAAATTTAGTTGTAACAGATCCTCCTTATAATGTGAATTATGAAAGTCAAGCAGGAAAGATCAAAAATGACAACATGGAAAAATCAGTATTTTATGAATTTCTGCTTAGCTCCTTTTTAAATATGGAAAAGTACCTAGCAGATGATGGTTCTATTTATGTGTTTCATGCTGATACAGAAGGACTAAATTTTAGAAAAGCATTTGAAGATTCAGGGTTTTATTTGTCTGGAACTTGTATATGGAAAAAGCAATCCCTTGTTTTAGGAAGAAGTCCATATCAATGGCAACATGAACCAATTCTTTTCGGTTGGAAGAAAAAAGGTAAACATAAATGGTATACAGGAAGGAAAGAATCAACTATTTGGGAGTTTGATAAGCCAAGTAAGAATAAGGACCATCCAACAATGAAACCTATACCATTAATTGCCTACCCAATATTAAATTCAAGTCTGACAAACTCTATTGTTTTAGATCCTTTTGGTGGAAGTGGCTCAACACTTATTGCTTGTGAGCAAACAGATAGAATCTGTTACACTATAGAACTTGATGAAAAATATTCTGACGTCATTGTAAAAAGATATATTGAACAAGTTGGTAAAACAACAGATATTTTTGTAATAAGAGATGGTGCAAAACTTTCTTACTATGAGATAAATAGTACCAACAAATAAAGTCTGAAACACTTGATATTAACACCTTTTAGAGCGAATATGTCATTAAAGGAGTGAGTGGTTTTGATTGATACTAAGACATTGGAGTATTTAAGAGAAACTTATTTGAAAGGAACAAGAGTAAAACTTGTCAAAATGGATGATTTATATGCACCACCTATAGAAACAGAAGGAACAGTAATTGGAGTAGATGATATAGGTTCAATTATGGTGAATTGGGATAATGGTAGTAGCTTGTCAGTTGTTTACAATATTGATAAATGTGAGATATTATAATAATAGCTAAGTAATGTATAGTAAAAAATAAATAGTTTATAAAATTTAGATAAGTAGAATATATTCTATAGAATTAACTATAATCTTTTTAAGAGGTGAGAAAATGTTTCCTAAAATAAAATATGAAAAAGTACCATTTTTAACTAAAAAATTAATAATTCCAATTGGAACAGTTAAAATGTTTTTTGATGGAAATCAAAAAGATTTTATGGTTTACAGAACATTAATAGATAAAAAATGGAATGGAATTGAAGAAGCCTTAACATTGAGATTTAATTTTAAACCAGATGGAAATAAACATAACATTAAATTTATCATTGAAACAGAAGAAGATTTTTCTCTAGATTATGCGGGTGGAGAATTTCAAGAAACTTTTTCGCTTGAACATGAAAATTTTTTGCTTATGTTTGGTGTAGAAGGAGATTTTGGTGGATTTTATAAAAATGGAATTTATGAATATAAAGGAGTCTATGAATTTGACGGAATTATTATAGAGGAAGAAAAAGAAATACCTATGAAATATGGATTTGATATTGATGTTTTTAGTAATTGCGGTGAACGAAATTTTGACTTTGCTATAACTTGGACAAGAGATACAAAAAATGAGATTGCTTTATGGTATAGTACTGATCCTTATTCAAATAGGATAGAATAAATAGTAAAAATAACTTTTTAATAGGGCTTATGCTCTATTTTTTTATACCCTAACTTTGGGAGGTGACTTATATGGGATGAGAGCATTAAAAGAATATAAACCAACAAAATTTATGGCTGAAGATTCCTATTATGATAAGGATAAAGCGGACTATGCAGTTGCATTTATAGAATTATTAAAACATACAAAAGGAAAATGGTCTGGGAAACCATTTAAACTTATTGATTGGCAAGAGAAAATTATTAGAGATTTATTTGGAGTAGTAAAGAAAAATGGATATAGACAATTTAATACTGCGTATATAGAGATACCTAAGAAACAAGGAAAATCAGAACTTGCAGCTGCAGTAGCACTACTTTTAACATGTGCAGATGGAGAACAAAGAGCAGAAGTATATGGATGTGCTGCTGATAGACAACAAGCTACAATTGTTTTTGATGTGGCCGCAGATATGGTTAGAATGAGTCCAGCCTTATCAAAAAGAGTTAAGATATTAGCATCTCAAAAAAGAATTATATATTTACCAACAAATAGTTTTTATCAGGTACTGTCTGCTGAAGCTTACTCAAAGCATGGGTTTAATATTCATGGAGTTGTATTTGATGAACTTCATACTCAGCCTAATAGAAAGCTTTTTGATGTAATGACGAAAGGCTCGGGAGATGCAAGAGCTCAACCTTTATACTTTCTAATTACAACGGCAGGAACAGATACACAGTCTATTTGTTATGAAACTCATCAAAAGGCTTTAGATATTATTGAGGGAAGAAAAACAGATTCTACTTTTTATCCAGTTATCTACGGAGCAAAAGAAGATGAAGATTGGGGAGATTCAAAAGTATGGAAAAAGGCAAATCCGTCTCTTGGAATAACGGTTCCAATGGAAAAAGTTGAAGATGCATATAATTCTGCAAAGCAAAACCCAGCAGAAGAAAACTCGTTTAGACAGTTAAGACTTAATCAGTGGGTAAAACAATCTATTAGATGGATGCCAATGGATAAATGGGATGAATGTGCTTTTAAGTTTAAACCAGAAGAACTAAAAGGAAGGGTTTGTTATGGTGGTTTAGACTTGGCAAGTACTACGGATATAACAGCATTTGTTTTAGTTTTTCCACCCTTAGATGAAGAAGATAAATATTATATACTATCATATTTTTGGCTACCTGAAGATAACTTGGAACTAAGAGTTTCAAGAGATCAAGTTAACTATGATTTATGGAAAAAACAAGGACATCTTTTAACAACAGAGGGAAATGTAGTTCACTACGGATTTATTGAGAAATTTATAGAAGATTTAGGCAAAATATATAATATTAGAGAGATTGCCTTTGATAGATGGGGAGCAGTTCAAATGGTTCAAAATTTAGAAGGTATGGGATTTACAGTAGTACCATTTGGGCAAGGTTTTAAAGATATGTCACCTCCAACTAAAGAGCTTATGAAATTAACTCTTGAAAAGAAAATAGCTCATGGAGGACAGCCTGTATTAAGGTGGATGATGGATAATATTTTTATTCGAACAGATCCAGCTGGAAATATAAAACCTGACAAAGAAAAATCAACGGAAAAGATAGATGGAGTTGTGGCAACTGTTATGGCACTAGATAGAGCAATAAGATGTGGGAATAACAATGAAGAAAGTGTCTATGATAATAGAGGATTATTGTTTATGTAATGATTTATAATCTTTATTATGGTAATATGATGATAAAGATAAATTCTACTTTAAAGGAGAAAAAAATGAAACTAGATGGATTTGGATTGTTCGTAAACGATATGCCTAAAATGATTCGATTTTACCGAGATGTATTAGGATTTGAAATTAAAGAAGATGAAGACGCAGATAATGTTTACTTAATTAAAGATGGAACCCTTTTTCTATTGTATGAAAGAAGTAATTTTGAAAAGATGACAAGTAGAAAATATGAGTATATAAAAGGGTTTAATGGACACTTTGAAATTGCCTTATATGTTGATAGCTTTGAGGAAGTTGACAAAAAATATAGAGAAGTATTAAGTAAAGGTGCTGTTTCAGTGTTAGAACCCACAACGGAACCTTGGGGACAGAGAACTTGTTTTATATCAGATCCAGAAGGAAATTTAATTGAGATAGGGTCTTTTAACAAACCTTTTGAAAGATAAATTTATATTTTTAAAAGTGGTTATTAAAAATAAAATGAATAAGGTGAGAAAATGAAGTATGATTGGATTGATGAGTATTTATTGAATAAAAAAGCTGCTAAAAAAGATTTGAAAGTGGAATGGAATTGGATTAGATATACTATTGCAGATAAATTATTTGTAGCTATCTGTTTAGACAAAGATGATAAACCATATTATATTACACTTAAATTAGAACCTTCAGAGGGAGACTTTTTAAGACAACAGTTTGAGGATATCATTCCAGGCTACTATATGAATAAGACTCATTGGAATTCTGTTAAAGTTGATGGTAATATATCAGACGATTTACTAAGAGAGATGTTAGATAAATCTTATAACCTAGTATTTTCATCTCTTAGCAAGAAGAAACAAAAAGAATTATTATCTATGTAATGTTTGAGGTGTTTTTTATATGATATTATTCTAATAAAGAAAAAATTCTAAATTATATGAGTGCAAAGGAAAAAACGCAATGTACATAATAGATGTACTAGAGCCGGTAGGTAGCCCGGCCGTCCTGTTTGTTAGTACAGGGTAAGTAACCTGCCCCTCCGGGTTGTCCATTCTTTGTTTTTACCAACAAAGGAGGGACTATGATGAATAGTAAACTTACAGTGTATTTTGAAAATCCGTTTTGGGTGGGAGTATTTGAAAGGAGAGAGGAAGGAAAATTATCAGTAGCTAAGGTTACCTTTGGTTCTGAACCAAAGGATTATGAAGTATATGAATTTATATTGAAATATTATGATAATTTACAATTTAGTTCATCTATAGAAGATGTTGTAACAGAAAAAAAGAAAAATCCTAAAAGAATGCAGCGATATGTGAAGAAACAACTTAAAGATACTGGAGTTGGAACAAAGTCACAGCAAGCTCTGCAATTGCAACATGAACAGAATAAGAAAATACGTAAAAAGAAGAGCAAAGAGGAGAAACTAGCAGAATCTAAGCGAATATTTGAATTAAAGCAACAAAAGAAAAAAGAAAAACATAAAGGCAGATGATGGTCTAGTAATAAAAAATTTGTCTTATATATTAGGATTAAAGAAATTAACAAAACAATGATTTACGTTGAGCATCTACTAAGTAGTAGGTGCTTTTTTGATGCAAGGAAGGAGATGATAATATTAACATATTTAAAAAATTGTTCACCTATAAAGGTACAAATAATTCTAGAGATAAGCCTAGGAATCGAATTGGTTCTAGCTTATCTTTTTTATTTGGACCAACAACATCTGGAAAATTAGTTAATGAGCAGACTGCTTTAACTCAAACGGCAGTTTATGCTTGTGTAAGAATTTTAGCTGAGAGTATAGCAGGTCTTCCTCTACATTTATATAGATATACAGATGATGGAGGAAAAGAAAAAAAAGTGAATCACTCCTTATACCGCCTTTTACACGATGAGCCAAATCATGAAATGACATCCTTTATTTTTAGAGAGACTATGATGTGTCATCTTCTTTTATGGGGGAATGCTTATGCACAAATTATTAGAAACGGAAGAAATGAAATAGTGGCACTTTATCCATTAATACCAAGCAAAATTGAAGTATCAAGAAGTGCAGGAGGAGAGCTTGAATACAAATACACTAGAGAAAAAGATGAGTTTGGAAGGACTGAAAAAATAATTCTTAGGAAAGAAGAAGTCCTTCATATACCAGGGTTGGGATTTGATGGACTAATTGGATATTCACCAATTGCTATGGCAAAAAACGCAATAGGAATGGCACTAGCAACAGAGGAATATGGGGCTACATTCTTTTCTAATGGCGCAAATCCTGGAGGAATACTTGAACATCCTGGAATAGTAAAGGATCCAGAAAAGCTTAGAGAAAGTTGGCAAACACAGTTTTCCAAATCCAATGCAAATAAGATAGCGGTATTAGAAGAAGGAATGAAGTTTACACCAATGTCCATTCCTCCAGATCAAGCACAATTTTTAGAAACGAGAAAATTTCAGATAAATGAAATAGCTAGAATCTTTAGAGTTCCACCTCATATGGTAGGAGATTTAGAGAAATCCAGTTTTTCAAATATTGAGCAACAATCTCTTGAATTTGTGAAATATACATTGGATCCTTGGGTGATTCGGTGGGAACAAGCAATGCAACAAAGTCTATTACTTCCAAAAGAAAAAGAAAAGCTTTTTATTAAATTCAATCTAGATGGTTTGCTAAGAGGAGATTATCAAAGCCGTATGAATGGATATGCAGTAGGAAGGCAAAATGGCTGGATGAGTGCAAACGATATAAGAGAATTGGAAAACTTAAATAAAATACCAAAGGAAGAAGGTGGAGATTTGTACTTAGTAAATGGGAATATGCTTCCTTTAACTAAGTCGGGTTCATTTTATAATGACCTACCCCCACAAGAAAATGAAGTGGAAGGTAGGTCAGATACAGTCTCACACTATGAGCAAGGGCCAAATGGACGAGGTGAATAGATGTGTAGTTGTACAGAGAGGAGGAAAAAATTGAATAAGTTTTGGAACTTTGTAAAAAATGAAGAAGGGAAAAGGCAACTATTCTTTAGTGGAGTTATAGCTGAAGAGTCATGGTATGACGATGATATAACTCCAAATATTTTTAAAGAAGAGTTGTTTTCAGATACTGGAGATATTGAAATATGGTTAAATTCTCCAGGTGGAGATTGTATTGCTGCTAGTAGAATTTATGCAATGCTTATGGACTACAAAGGAGATATAACTATAAAGATTGATGGCATAGCAGCATCAGCGGCTTCTGTTATTGCAATGGCAGGTACAAGTGTACAAATGGCACCAACTGCATTAATGATGATACACAATCCTTTTACTGTAGCCATTGGAGATAGCGAAGAAATGAAAAAGACAATAGATATGTTATCAGAAGTGAAAGAATCCATTATTAATGCCTATGAAATAAAAACTGGATTAAATAGAAATGATATTTCTAGACTAATGGATGCGGAAACTTGGATGAATTCAAACAAGGCAATAGAAATGGGATTTGCTGATTTAGTAATGGAAGATGGAAAAAGAAAAAACATAGCATCAAACTTTGTATTTTCAAGACGAGGAGTATCAAATTCGCTTTTACAAAAAATGAAAGTGAGAAATGCAGATAGAACCAATATAGAAACTTTAAAGAAAAGATTAAATTTACTTAGGAGGTAAATCATGAATAAAATTATAGAATTAAGAGAAAAGAGAGCAAACTTATGGGATAAAGCGAAAGCTTTTTTAGACGAGCATCAAAAGGGTTCAGAAGTATTATCAAAAGAAGATACAAAAACCTATGAAGAAATGGAGTCAGAAGTAGTAGCATTAGGAAAAGAAATTGATAGATTGGAAAGACAGCGAGGCATTGACTTAGAGTTGAATAGGCCAATTAGGGATATATTATTAAATAACCCAAGTAAAAAAGATGATAATAAGGAGTATAGTAAAGCCTTTTGGAATACTATGAAAGGACACAAGAATCCTGAATTAATAAATTCACTAAAAGTAGGAACGGATCCTGAAGGAGGGTATTTAGTACCAGACGAATTTGAAAGACAGATTATAGAAAGCTTGGAAGAAGAAAATATCCTTAGAAAAATAGCAAAGACCATTCAAACTTCTTATGGAGAAAGACTAATTCCAGTAGCAACAACAAAGGGTACTGCATCTTGGATAGCAGAGGAAGGAGTCTATGAAGAAAGTGATGTAGCTTTCGACCAAGTGACGCTAGGTGCTCATAAATTAGGGACTATGATAAAAATATCTGAAGAATTATTAAATGATTCAGCTTTTAATATGGAAGAGTATATTGCAAGAGAGTTTGCTAGAAGAATAGGTACAAAGGAAGAAGAAGCATTCTTTATAGGAGATGGGAAAGGAAAACCTACTGGTATTTTATCTGAAATAGGTGGAGCAGAAGTATCTGTTACTACTTCAGCTGGAGCAAAAATTACTTTTGATAACTTAATAGATTTATATTACAGCATAAAAGAAGGATACCGTAAAAATTCAGTATTCTTGATGAATGAAAAGACATTAAAGGAAATCAGAAAGCTTAAAGATACTAATGGACAATATATTTGGCAACCATCAGTAAGTGCAGGAGAGCCAGATAAAATTTTAAATCGTCCAGTTTATACATCTTCTTTTATTCCTGAAATAGCAGCATCTGCTAAAACAGTTTTATTTGGAGATTTTTCTTTCTACTGGATTGCTGATAGACAGGGTAGAAGTTTTAAAAGACTTAACGAATTATATGCAACGAATGGACAAGTGGGATTTTTAGGTTCTCAAAGAGTAGATGCTAAATTAATACTACCTGAAGCAATAAAAGTAATCCAACAAGGTGCTTAATATGGAATTGGATTTAAAGAATGTAAAGCTTTATCTTAGAGTAGATAATGACATAGAAGATGAGTTGATTTCTAGCTTAATGGTTACTTCTCAAAGTATTTGTGAAAATATTCTAAGACATCCAATTTCTGAATACGAAACCATTCCTGAAGGTATTAAACAGGCCATCCTATATGGGGTGGCCTATCTTTATGAAAATAGAGAAAATGCAGATTTAAACTTACTGATTAAGATGATGAGAGCAGTTCTTTATCCACATAGGAAAGAGGTGTTTTAATGAATATTGGAAGGTTAAAGCATAGAATTAAACTTCAAAAATCAGAATTTACTCAAGATGATTGGGGAAATAGTGAGGAAGAACTTGTTGAAATAGGTGAAGTTTGGGCTTATGTAACAAATCTACATGGGGAGGAATATTTTGCTGCAGCACAGCTCCAATTACACAAGGAGGTTAAATTCATAATCAGATATAACCCTGAAGTAGATGAAGATACAACAATTACATTTCGAGATAAAAATTATGATATTACTTTTGTAGATAATATTAAATATGGAAATGAATATATGGAAATTAAAGGAAAACAAAGAAAGTCATGGGAGTAGATAAGATGTTAAATAACAATTTTATAAATATAATATTTAGTACCATTGGTGGCTTTTTAGGATGGTATTTAGGAGGGATAGATGGATTTATCTATGTGCTGATTATTTTTATAGCTGTAGACTACATTACTGGAATATTAAGAGCGATTGTTGAAAAAAGACTTTCCAGTCGTGTAGGGGCAAAAGGGATAATCAAGAAGATAATTATATTTATAGTAGTAGGAGTGGCCAACTTATTAGATCTATATCTTCTCAAAGAAGGAAATGCTGTCCTTAGAACTGCAGTAATATTCTTTTATCTTTCAAATGAGGGGATTTCCTTACTAGAAAATGCATCAACAGTTGGACTTCCAATACCTGAGAAATTAAAAGAAATATTAATACAACTGCATAATAAGGAGGATAGTAGTGAATCTTAAAAAGAAAATCTTAACTAAAAATGCTTGCTATATAGCAGGAGTAAAAATAAAACCAACTGGAATTATGGTTCATTCAACGGGAGCTAATAATTCTTGGTTAAAAAGATATGTAGGACCGGATGATGGAAATTTAGGAGTAAATAAATATGGCAATCACTGGAATAGGTATTATCCCGATGGAAGACAAGTTTGTGTCCATGCTTTTATTGGAAAATTAAAAGACGGAACTATAGCAACGTATCAAACACTTCCATGGAATCACAGAGCTTGGCACTGTGGTGGTAGTGGAAACAACAGTTATATAAGTTTTGAAATTTGTGAAGATAATTTATTGGATAGAGAGTATTTCAATAAAGTATATAGAGAAGCAGTAGAACTCTGTATCTTTTTATGTAAGATGTATGGTTTAAATGAGAAAAATATTATTTGTCACAGTGAAGGATACTCTAAAGGAATCGCATCAAATCATTCAGATGTTATGCATTGGTTTCCAAAACATGGAAAAGATATGAATACATTTAGAGAAGATGTAAGGAAAGAATTAAATAATGAAGCTAAATTACCCATTCATAATTCCAACACATCTTCCTTTTTATTTAAAGTAGATATATCTAACCTAAATATAAGAACAGGACCTGGAGTCAATTATAAGACGATAGGTAGGTATACTGGGAAAGGAGTGTTTACAATAATAGAAGTAAAGACAGGGGAAGGCTCATTAAAAGGATGGGGAAGATTAAAATCAGGACTTGGATGGATTAGTCTTGATTATGGAAAAAGAGTATAAGAATACAAAACCTATGGGATTTTTCTCATAGGTTTATTTTTTTACTCAAAATCACACTTTTTGTCCTAAGAGTTATGAAGGAATTAATTTTTATAAATCTGTAACGTAGCTTAGGAGGAAAAGTATGACTGAAAATGAAATTTATAACGAAATTGATTATTTTAGAGCTAAAAATATTATAGATAATATGTTAGAACTAGCTTTAATTGATGAGGAAGAACATTCAAAAATCAAAGAATTATTAAAGGAAGAATACACACCATTCTTAATGGAACTATTGCCTTAAACCGTTGCTAATAACTGGTTTAAGAGGTAATATACACACTGCAAAAAGGGGGTGAAAGATTGAAAAAGGTAAGAAAACTAGATGTTAATAAAGAGAAAAGAGAGAAACTAAAAACGAAAGTTGCTGCCTATGCTAGAGTTTCGACTTCAAGTAATGACCAACTGGAAAGTTTAGAAAATCAAAAGAAACATTATTATTCTTATATTACTAAAAATCCAGACTGGAAATTTATAGACGTCTACTATGATGAAGGAATTACAGGAACATCAGTAGAAAAAAGAGAAGGTTTATTAAGATTATTAGAGCATGCAAGAGCGGGAAGAATTGATTTAATTCTAACAAAATCAATATCAAGGTTTTCAAGGAATTTAATTGATAGTTTAGAGATAGTAAGAGAGCTTATGAATCTAGGCGTATTTATTTACTTTGAAAAAGAAAACCTGAACACTGGGAGTATGGAAAGTGAATTAATCCTTACAATATTAAGTTCTCTTGCTGAAAATGAATCAATGTCTATTTCTGAAAATAATAAGTGGTCCTTTAGACGAAGGATAGAGAATGGAACATATAAACATGGTTATGCTCCATTTGGATATGATGTAGAAGATGGAAATTTAATGGTTAATAGAGAAAAGAAAAAGATAGTTGAGGATATTTTTATACATTACTTATCAGGCAAAGGAGCTTATTCAATCGCAGAGATATTAAATAAAGAGAATGTACCTTCACCTAAGGGAGAAAAGTGGGTAGAGGGAACGATTAACAATATTTTGAAAAATGAAAAGTATGTAGGAGATGCTATTTTACAAAAGACATTTACTGACCATAACTATAAAAGAAAAAGAAATAAAGGGCAAAAAGATATGTACTTTATTGAGAACAATCATGAAGGAATTATTAAAAGAGAAGATTTTGAAAGAGTACAAGACTTAATGGAATATAACGCCTTAAAGAAAGGAAATGACTCAAGTAAAAAATATCAAAATAGATATGCCTTTTCAGGAAAGATTATTTGTGGAGATTGTGGAGGAAAGTTTAAAAGAAGAACTCATTATTCTACAAATAATACTTCTTATATAGCTTGGACATGTGAAACTAGACTATCAAATCCAGATAGTTGTAGTATTAAGTTTATAAGAGATGAAGATATAAAAGTAGCTTTTCTAAACATGGTAAATAAGTTGATTTTTTCTAGGAAACTTGTTATTGAAAAACCTTTAACTGAGTTGACTAAAGACAATGGCAGTATGGTAGAAAAAGATATAAAAGTGATAGGCGCAGAGATAAAAGGACTTCATGGAAGGCATGAGAGATTAAATGATTTACTTAAAGCTAAACTAATTGACGATAATTCTTACAGTGAAGAAATCCAAAGGATAGATAATAAATTAGAAGTTTTAAATCAGAAAAAGCAAGAAAAGATTCAAGAAAAAATAGATATATCCTTTAAAATTAAAGAGCTAAATAAGTTGAATAAACTACTTATGAATCAAAGGTATCTGACTATATTTAATGAAGATTACTTTAGAGAAATAGTAGATCATATATTTGTTGAGACAAGAAGTAAAATAGAATTTCATTTGAAATGTGGTTTAGTCTTTCAAGAAGAACTGGAGTGAAAGAATATGTTATTTGGATATGTAGTAAAAAATGGAGAAATTAAAGTTAATGAAGAAGAATCTGAAAAGATTAGAAAAATATTTAATAATTACCTTTTAGGTTTCTCTATACAAAAATCAGGGAATATGGCTGGATTAGAAGGCTCACATAGCTCTATTGGAAGAATACTGAAAAACAAAACTTATTTAGGAGATGAATTTCATCCAAAGATTATTGATGAAGAAATCTTTCATAAAGCACAGGAAGAAAGGGAGAAAAGAAAAAATAAATTAGGAAGAAATTTTAAACCTGCAAATAGAAAACTAGAAATTAGACTACAATTTAATTTAAAGAAAATTGAAGAAAAATATGAAGAGCCATTTGCTCAAGCTGAATATGTTTATTCTAAGATAGAGGCGGTGATTTAATGGATGATAGAAAAATAATGATAATTCCTGCTCGTAGGGATATAAAAAAGGAAAAAGAAAATGAAAAACCAAAGGTAAAGGTAGCAGCGTATTGTAGGGTATCAACAGATAGTGAAGAGCAGATGGGTAGCTTTGAAACTCAAGTTCAACATTATACCAACTATATAAGTAAAAATCCAGATTGGATATTAGCAGATATTTATGCCGATGATGGAATATCAGGAACAAACACTAAAAATAGAAATGAATTTAATCGAATGATTAAAGCTTGTAATGATGGAAATATTGATATGATAATTACTAAATCAATATCCAGATTTGCAAGGAATACACTGGATTGTTTAAAGTATATTAGGGAACTTAAAGACCTAGGGATTCCAGTGTATTTTGAAAAAGAGAACATTAACACTATGGATTCAAAAGGAGAAGTGTTGCTTACCATTATGGCATCACTTGCACAGCAAGAAAGTCAGTCATTAAGCCAAAATATAAAATTAGGCTATCAATATAGATTTCAGCAAGGACAGGTAATAGTTAATGCAACTAAATTTTTAGGATATACAAAGGACGATAAAAAACAGCTTATCATTGTCCCAGAAGAAGCAGAGATAGTGAAGAGAATATTTTTAGAATTTTTGGAAGGTAAAGGACCTACTGCTATAGCAAGAGGATTGGAAAATGATAAGTGTAAAACAGCTACAGGAATAACTAGGTGGTCTAATGGCGATATTTACCGAATATTAAGAAATGAAAAGTATATGGGTGATGCACTTTTGCAAAAAAGCTACACAGTAGACTTTTTAACAAGAAAAAGAGTAAACAATAAGGGAATTATGCCTCAATATTATGTAGAAGATAATCATGAGGGTATAGTATCAAAGGAAGTTTTTAGGAGAGCTCAAGAAGAATTAGCAAGACGTTCAAATTTATATTCAGGGAAAAGAAAACAAAATAAAAGAGTTCACTTAGGAAAGTATGCTTTATCTGGAATAGTGTTCTGCTCTAATTGTGAAGATATTTTTAGAAGAATTAAATGGAATAGTAGAGGTTTTAAATCAATTGTGTGGCGATGTGTTACTAGAGTAGAAAATGGACCAGAAAAATGTAAAGCTAGAACAGTCAAAGAAGATCTCCTTCACGAAGTAGTGGTTGAAGCTATAAATGTACTAATAGAAAATAAGAATGATTATGTTAAAATCATAGAAGAAAATGTAATGAAAGTATTAGATGAAAAATTTGATGTTACAGTTGATGATATCGATGAAAAGCTTCATGAACTACAAAATGAATTAATACAAAAGTCTAATTCAAAGACTGAGTATGAGAGAATTGCAGAAGAAATATATGAACTTAGAGATAAGAAACAAGAAGTTATGATTGCAAATGCAACAAGAAGTGAAAAGCGAAGAAGAGTCCAAGATATAAAGGCTTACCTTAAAACTTCATATGCTAAAATTGAAAACTATGATGAAAGTTTAGTTCGAAGAATCATTGATAAAATTATAGTATATGATGATTATATGGAAGTAGAATTTAAAACTGGCAATAAAATAGAAATTAAGAAATAAGGTCAAGATACTAAATATTTAAAGTATCTTGACCTTATTTTTGATATAATAAAATAAAAATACGTTTTCATCTAGTAATAAGGAGGTTTTTATGTCAAAGTTAAGCAAAGGCTATTTAGCAGTATTATTGAGCATAATGTTTGTTGATGTATTAATGTATTGATTTTATTAAAATGTTATAATAAAAGTTATTAAATGGACTGGAGTGATTCTGTATATGCAAAATGCTGTAATTGGTACAAGAACTATATTAGAATTAAAAGATTTAAATTTTTATATTCCTTCTTACCAAAGGGGATATCGCTGGACGAAAGATGAAGTAGAAGCACTTTTTGAAGATATTAATGAATTTTTGCCCGAGAGTGGTAATCGTTACTGTATTCAGCCACTTATTGTAAAAAGGCGTAAGGATGGAAGTTTTGAAGTTGTTGATGGTCAACAACGGTTAACAACAATTTTTATTTTTATGAAAATTGCAGAACAAGAAATAAGGTCGGCTAAACCACCATACTCAGTTGAATTTGAAACTAGAAAGAATAGTTCTGATTTTTTAAATAACTTATCAGACGATGTAATTTTAGCAAATAAAAAGCATGAGTTTATTGACTATTATTATATTTCTAATGCCTATGAATATATTAATGAGTGGTTAGATAAACAAGAAGATAAATCTGTTGCTATACAAGAGTTAAATACAAAAATTAGAAAGTATGTTTTTTTTATTTGGTATGAAATTCCAGATAATGATGATCCAGTTGCAATATTTACAAAAGTTAATCTAGGTAAAATTCCCTTAACTAATTCGGAATTAATAAAAGCATTAATTTTAAATAGTGATAATTTTAATAGCATGGTTTCAAATGATATTGTTAAGGAACAACTAGAATTGTCGATTTCTTGGGATAGAATAGAGCAAGGACTTAGGGAAGATTCTTTTTGGTATTTTTTGAATGAAACAGAAGAATATGGTACACGTATTGATATGTTATTTTTAATATTAGCAAAATCAATCAGTGGAAATATTGATGTAAATTACAGTTACGATTCTAGATTATTTCCTTTTCTTGTACTTCAAAGGTATCTAAAAATACAAGAAGATAAGAAACAAGCTGTAAAATATATATGGGATTTAATAGAAAAGTTGTATTCTGAGTTTAGAGAATGGTATAAAGATTTGCAAAAATATCACTTAATTGGATACTTAATTACTTCTGGAGTAAGCATTGAAGATATTTTTAAGCTTACAAGAAATAGAAGGAAAAGTGAGATTGTGTCCAAATTAATTGATAAAGTTGAACAGACTATTGGAAAACATGATGTAGAATCATTAGTTAATTTATCTTATGATAATTCTTATGAAAAAAAGAAAATAAAAAGAGTACTTTTGCTTCATAATCTTGCGACTTTGATAACAAAAAGCGAAAAGCAATATCGGTTTCCATTTGATATATTTAAAAATGAAAAATGGGATTTAGAGCATATACACGCTACTGCTGATGAATCAGACGAGTCTGATGATACATTAAGAAACTTAGTTTTATTAGATGCTGCAACAAATAGAGGTTATAAAGAGGCCCCATATCAAGATAAAAGAAAAATCATTTTAGAAAAGGAAAAGAATGGTTTGTTTGTGCCATTATGTACAAAGAATGTATTCCTAAAAGCGTATTCAACTGATTTTAATGATATGGAGATCTGGAATGAGCATGATAAAAAATCATATTTAGATAATATAAATGAAATACTAAATACTTTTTTCCTAGGAGGTTCAAATAATGAGTAAAATTAAAAGTTTAATAGAATTATTGAATAATTATTTTGTTGAAATTCCAATTATTCAAAGAGATTATGCTCAAGGGAGGGAAGATTTTAATACAACACTTATTCGAGATAATTTGTTATCAGATATAAAAGCTTCACTTAAAAATGATGATGATCCTTTAGATTTGAATTTTGTATATGGGAAGATGAAGGATGATAAATTCATACCACTAGATGGACAACAAAGGCTTACCACTTTATTTTTATTACATCTTTATGCTTTTAGAAATAATGAAATTTATACTGATGTGCTTATGAAGTTTACTTATGAAACTAGGAAAAGCTCTCGAAAGTTTTTTGAATCATTGATTAAACATCGAAGCGAAGTTTTTGATTTTAATGAAACTAATAAATCATCAGTAGCTTCTGTAGCTGATGAAGTTAGAGATTCTGAATGGTTTATATCAGAATGGGAGAATGACCCAACTGTAAAATCTACATTGGTTATGTTGAATGCGATAGAAACTAAATTTGCAGATATGCCTGATTTAGGAGAAAGATTACTTAAAAAAAATGAAAAACCTTTAATTTTTCAATTTCTTGAAATGGATAAACTAGGTATGGAAGATTCATTGTATATTAAACTAAATGCTAGGGGGAAATTATTAACTCCTTTTGAAAATTTCAAAGCAAGATTATTTTCTAGATTAAGAGATTTTTCTTCAGCTAAGTCTAATGAATTTGAAAATTTATTTGATGGAGCATGGACTGATTTTTTTTGGAGAGAATACAAGAACAATTTTGATGAAAGTTTTCTTAACTTCTTTCAAGTTTTATTTAGTAATAATCAGATGAAACTTGATCCTGAAAATTGGGCTAATGGCTTTGATTTCAAACAACTAGATGAGGAAATATTTGATAGGATAATATTTACATTAAATGTGGGTAGTAAAAAAACAGATTCTAAAATTTCACAAATTATTATTGACGCTAGTTCATCTAGAAGCACTTATTCTGATAGACTTATGTTTCATGCTCTAGTGGAGTATTTATTTCAAAAGAATGGGAAAGTTAGTGAATCAATACATCAGTGGTTAAGAGTATTAGAAAACTTAATAGTTAATTCACCAATTGATAGTACTGCTACTAATTTAGCCGCAATAAGAGGTATAAATGATATTTCAAAATTTTCGGATAATATAATAGAACACTTAATAAAAACACCTAAAATATCAGGGTTTTATTCTAGACAAATTAATGAAGAAATTCAAAAGGCTAAGATTATATATAATAGTGAAGATGATGCAAAAGTGCTTTATCAAGCTGAAAAGCATCCTTATTTTACTGGAACCATTAGAGCGGCATTGGTTTATGGGTATAAAAACGAATTATTTAATGCTAATATATTTGAAGAATATTGGGGAAAAATTGACGTGTTATTTGAAGAAAAACAACCCAAATATGAAATTTTGTTAAGACAAGCATTATTATGCTTTTGTGATTATACTTTGCCAATAAGCAAGTTTAAAACTTTATGTATAAATGATCCTAAGGAAGGGAGTAGTACATATAGTTTAAAAAGACTATTTTCAGATGAACCAGCTAAGGTTAAGGACTTTCTCGATAAGATTTCTATTAAAAAAAATCTAAAAGAACAAATGTTAGATATTTTAAATTCATCAATAATTGGTCAAAATGACTGGAGATATTGTTTAATTCGACATTCGGGTTTATTTGACAAAATGAGCAAAAATCATTTAAGATTATTTGATTCAGGAAAAAGAATTTTGCTTGTTCCGAATAAATGGACTAACGGATATAATCTAGACTTATATTTATCAACATTGGATATTGAACTGAAAAAAAATGGTATTATAACTACATTAAGGCACGAAATAGGAACTTATGGAGATATTTGGCTTGAGTATAACGATGTGGAGATTCGATATAAATCTGGTTCATATAAAATATCTAGTCAAAAAGATACTTTTATAACTAAAACTGGTGATTTAATTACAGAGGCTTTAGAGTACATGGCTGATATGTTTCCACTAACAAAGTAGTATAAATCTTATAACAAAATAAACCCTTCAACTATCAAAAATCAATCAATTAAAACGAAACGTTTCATGTGGAGACTATTTTGCTCTTACAAAGAATGACTATTTGAGAATATTAATAGAAATAAAGCAATGCACAGTATAGTTAGATAATAAAAATTATAATTATTCTAACTATATAGATAAAAAATGAGTTTTATATTTTACATATATATTAAAGAGGTAATTATTTAGTATATAAGACTATATTATTGGATAGATTAATGAAATAGCAAGGATTGATTACAAAAGTTAAATGTATATTCTTATACAAAACAAATGAATAACAATAATTTATGTGTTTTAAATTTTATAAAAATATAAGATTTAAGTTAATTTAGATAATATTATATCTGTCACAAAATAACAAACAAGTGTTTATATTTTTTCAATTTAAGATTGCTTCATAAAGTGATATAATTTAGACTAAGAATAGAATATATGCTTAGTCTAGTTTTATATACTAGTAATAAGTATATAAAACTAAATGAACTATATAAAATATCTGGCGGTGATGATTTGAAAAAGAAGTTAATTAGTAAAATGACTACAAAAGTCTTAGGATTAGTGGCATTTATTGCAACAGGTGGAGGATTGATAATATCTACAGTTATTAACGAGGAAAACTTTTACAAAATAGAGATTCTTATAATCTTTGGTTGTTTTTTTGCAATAAGTTTAGTAGATCATTTTAAACAAACGATAGAAGGTAATGATAAAGATGAAGATTAAAAAGAAAAATATATATGTTTTAATATGCTCATTTATAGGGGTTACTTTAACATGGTTTATAAACCATAAAATGGGATATGGAGCAGTTATTGCTAACGGTTTGGTAGGTGTAATGGCTGCTATATTTTTGCCAAATAATTTAGCTGGGATAACGTATACCTCATCTTTTGTTGGAATGAGTTCACTAGATGTAATTCCATCTTTGCCAGTAGCAGCAATTGGAAGCTTGGTTGTTAGTATAATTTTTATAAACACAGCAGAAATTTATGCAGGTATTGGAGGTAAAGGCGGAACAACAGCGGCCTTATCTACAATAATTACGAAGATTATAACAAGTATTTTTAAATAGGAGAGTTAAATGGAAGAAATAATAATTTTAATAATATCTGTAGTTGCAGGAATAAGTACTTATATAGTATCTAATATTTTAAAAAGAGGTTCTGTTATTGCTTCAGCTATTATAACATTAATATCGGGACTTATGATTCCTTATTTTTTTCCAAACATAGGAGGAATGTTGACATTAGCAGCAGCTTGTTCTTCTTATGCAGGTATGATCTCTGTTGAAAATGCATTGAATATTTTTGAAATGGCAATTATATCTTTAATGACAGGAATACTATTTATTGCTTCTACTAGTGCATATTTAGGTATCGGAGGAAGACTTGGTACTATAGCAGCAATATCATGTTTTGCATGGCTTGGGTTTAAAAAAGTTTTTATAGGTATGGAAGAACATTTTAAGTAAAAATATATAATTAAAATAAATAATAAAATGAGGAATGTATATGAAACTGAGTAAAACTAAGTTAATAGCGTACTGTGGAATGCTAGCTTTATTAATAAGTATGGTTATAGGTTTATTAGGGTATTCTAATAGTACAAATGATATAGAAAATATTAAAAATAAATTATTAAAAAAACATGTTGAAAATAACATAAACTTAACTATGAAGTATATAAACAATTCTTATGGCACACTGACTCAAGGAGATGGAACTTTACTTGATAATAATGGAAATAGCATAGAAGGGAAATTTAATGTAGTCGATTCAATATCAGAAGATTTAGGTGACAAAGCTACTATTTTTGTTAGAGTTAATGATGATTTTAAAAGAATTTCTACAAGTATTATGTCTGATGAAAATGAAAGAGCTATAAGTACATACTTAGGTAATGATCACAAAGCATATAATAAAGTTATAAATGGGGATATTTACACTGGTGAAGCAGAGATACTAGGAGATAATTATTATACTGCATACCAACCTATAAAAGATAAGAATAATAATGTAATAGGACTATTATTTGTAGGTATGCCAACAGCAGAATTAGATAGTATTGTAGAAGTACATGATTCTAAGATGAATAAGATTAATATTTCAATTATTATATTAAGAACTGTTTCACTAGGGGCTTTAATAGCTTTAGTGGGGATGTCTATGCTTGGAAAAAGAGTTAATAGTAAAGAATAAAATTAAACAAATTTAGTTTTGTTTAGAAAATAATTAAAATAAAGTTATATGTGAAGAAATATTTTGGAGGATTAGTATGACAATAAAAAATTATTCGTCAATAATAGAAGCAGGAGAAGAATTTGAAGCAATTTGTAAATCTAGAGACTACGAATTTATTCTAGATGAGCCTATTGAAAAAGGTGGAACTGATAAAGGAATGACGCCAGTTGAAGCATTACTATCATCAATAGGAGCGTGAAAAACTGTTACTGCTAAAGGAGTTAGCAAAAAGTTAAGACTTAATTTAAAATCTTTTAAATTGAAAGAAGAGGCAGAAATAGATTCTGAAAAAGGCAGGGGTCTATCTAAAATAAAAACAACTTATTATATAGAAAGTGATGATCCAGAAGATAGAATTACTAATTTTATAAATTTAATAGAAAAATATTGTACTGTTGAAATTACTATTATTGATACACCTGAATTTGAAAGAGTAGTAAATATAATTAAATAGATGATGCATATGTAAAAAGGAGTCTTAAATGACAGAATTAAGGAAATTGCCAAATATTGGAATTATTATAGAGAAGCAGTTAAATGAAATTGGAATAGAAACAATAGAAGATTTAAAAAATGTAGGTTCTCAAGTAGCGTGGCTTAAAATAAGAGAAGAAGTTGATCCATCATCTTGTTTAACAAAATTAAAAGCTATAGAATGTGCTATACAGGGAATAAAAATACAAGAACTTAGTGAAGCAGATAAGAAAAAGCTAGAAGAGTTTTATAAAGTTAATAAATTTTAGTAATAAACACCTTTTTAGAAGGTGTTTTATTTTTATGTAAAATAAAATGACCGTTTGAGAAGTAAAACTGACAATTCAGGAAATAAATACATAAAATATTAAATATATTGATATTATGTAGTTAATAAAGTAAGGAGGAAGTTATGGATAGAAATTTAAATGCATTAGAAGTTAGTAAAATTTCAAAGGAATTTAATGGGAAAAAAGCTATAAAAAGAATTGACTTTAAGATAAAATATGGAGAAATTTTTGGCTTTTTAGGACCCTCAGGAGCTGGTAAAACGACAACAATTAAAATGTTGACAGGACAACTTAAACCATCTACTGGAGAGGCTTACATATTAGGTAAAAATGTCAAAAATATAAATACAAATATTTATGGAAAGATAGGTCTAGTAACTGATAATAGTGGACTATATGATAGACTAACTGTTATGGAAAATATGCAGGTATATTGTAAACTTCATAATGTTAAAAAGGAAGAAGCAGACAAGCTATTAGAAAGAGTAGGCTTAAAAGATCATAAGAAAAAAAGAGCAGATAAACTTTCAAAAGGAATGAGACAAAGATTAATTTTAGCAAGAGCGTTAATTCATAAACCAGAACTATTATTTTTAGATGAGCCAACAAGTGGTTTAGACCCAAGTACATCAATTGCAATACATGAATTATTATTAGAATTAAAGAATTCTGGAACTGCTATATTTTTGACAACACATAATATGGAAGAGGCTTACAAACTTTGTGATAATTTAGCTCTTATAAATGAAGGAGTAATAGTTGAGCAAGGTAGACCAAAAGATATAATTCTTAAGCACAATCAAAAGCAAGCTTTTCAAGTACTTTTAGATAATGATGAAAGTTTAGTTTTTGAAGAAGATTCTAAAGAATTAGAAACATTATTTGAATTAATAAGAAATAGAAGAGTTGCTTCGATTCACTCTTCAGAACCGACATTAGAAGATGTATTTATAAAATTAACAGGAAGGGTGTTACAGTAATGAACATAAGTTTAAGGAAAATATCAACAATATCAACATTAAAATTCAAATTATTTAGCAGAAATATGTATTTTGCTGTATTGCCACTAATGATAATTGGTTTAGCAATACTATATAAGTTTATGTTAAAAGACATGCAGCAACTAGGTTTAACTATGGTTGTAGAAATGAACTTAGGTATGGTGGGGATACCTTTAACAGCTTATATGATAGCTGAAGAAAAAGAAAAGAACACTTTAAGAGCATTAATGACATCTTCAGTATCAGCTATGGATTATTTAATAGGAAGTTCAGTACTACCATTTGTTATTACAGTTGGATTAAATTTAATATTACCATTAATATTGAATATACCATATAGTGATATTAATATACCTATGTATGGACTATTAACGGTATTATCAACAGTTTCAATGATTATCATAGGATTTAGTTTTGGAATAACTGCAAAAAGTCAGTCTCAGGTTTCAACAAATGTATTACCTATAAGTATAATAGTTGCTTTATTACCAACATTTTCAAATATGAGTACAATTGTAAAGCAAATTTCAGATTTTACTATAACAGGAGTATTTAGCAACTATATAACAGAAATGTTAGAAAACAAGAGTTATATGCTTGATTTAAAAAGTTGGTTAATAATAGCAGCTTGGTTAATAATTCCAATGATAATATTTATATTTGTATATAAGAAAAATGGAATGGATGAATAGAATTGACTTTAGAGTCAATTTTTTTCATTTATATATGATATACTTTACATAAATTGTGTAAAGTAGGTGAAATTAATTGATTGATGCTTATATCTGCGAAGATAATAAGAATATTCTTAAATTGTTAAAGAATGAAATAGAGAAGTATATTTTAATTCAAAACTATGATATAGAAATAAAGGGAAATTATAGTAATCCTAATGATTTTATAGATAATCTAAAAAATATAAATCAACGTTCTATATATTTTTTAGACATTGATTATAATGGTTTTGAAGTTAATGGATTTGATTTGGGAAAAGAAATAAGAAAGAGAGATGCTAGAGGTTTTATTATTTATATAACTTCTTTTGATAATTTACTTATGGAAACTTTTAAATATAGGTTAGAAGCTTTAGATTATATTATAAAAGACGCTGAAGGAAATTTTATCAAGCAAGTAGTAGGTGTTATAGATAGTGTTATAGAAAGATTAAACAATGAACCTGTTTCAGAGAGTAAATACTATTCGGTAAATATATTTGATACTGTACATAAAATACCTTATGATGAAATACTTTACTTTGAAACCTCTGAAAAAGCTCACAGAATAATTCTTTATACAACGGAAAGTTCATATGAATTTTTTGGGAAAATAAAAGAGATTGAAGTTGAGTTAGGTGATGATTTTTATAAAAGCCATAGGTCTATATTAGTAAATAGAAGTAAAATAAAGGCTTTAGACAAAAAATATAGAGTATTGGAACTAGAGACTGGTATAAAATGTCCTATTTCAAGATCGAAAATAAGAGGAAAAGAGAATCAACTATTAAGAGGTAATGATGGAAGTTTATCACTTATATGAAGGAATACCTAGATTTATATTAGCTGGAATTATAATTTTATTATATTGTGAATTATTGGATAAAAAAGTAGACAAGAAAATATTTATAAAAGGTATTACTACTTACACTATATTAGGACAATTAAACCAAATAGGAATATATTATTTTTATTATAATAATCTATTGATAGCAAGAGACGTATTTTCAATGCTTGGAAGCTTATCTATGGTATTTCTTTACACTTATATAACATATGGAAGATATAATTATTTAAATAATATTTTTGTTGTAACAATGGCAAGCATAATTACAGATACACTAGTATATATGAATACTAATATTTTATATTTTATATTTGATAAATTTTTCAAAGTAGATAGTTTTGGAATTGTAGTTTTAACAATTAGTTTGATTTTATTATTAATCCCATATTTCATTTTGAAAAAAAGCATGAAAAATATTAGCGTTTTAGATATATTCAATACAGATAAAATAAAATATACAGTAGTTGGAATTCAAATAATATTAATTTTAATAATCTATAATCCAATTTTGACAATATATTTTAGTGATAGCTATTTAGCTATGGTTTTAGTAACAATACTTCCATTAATTTTAACATCAATTTGTTTAATTATATATGCAGTTATAAAGACTAAAGAGAAAAGTTTAGAACTAAATAATACTATTATAAAACAACAAGAAACATATATTAAATCTTTAGAGTCTATGCAAGAAGATATAAGAAAGTATAACCATGATTATAAAAACCTTTTAGCAGGAGCCTTACTTCAGGCAGAAGAAGGAGATTATGAGGGAGTAAGACTATATTTAAAAGATGTTTTAAAAGAATTTGAGGAAAAGTTGGGAAAACAAATCAATAAAAATACTCAACTTAAAAAAATTAACCAAAACGAAGTAAAAGGATTATTACTTTCAAAAATGATGAAAATGGAAGAAAAGAACGTAGAGTTTCATTTAGAGGTTTTAAATGAAGTTGAGAAATTCAATATGAAAACAATGGATTTAGTTAGATGTTTAGGAATACTTCTAGATAATGCAATAGAAGAGGTAGAAAAACTAGAAGAAAAGGTAATAAAACTTATAATACTTAAAGAAGATATTACAACAATTATAGTGAAAAACCCTACCAAAGAGAAAGTTAATATTCAAAAAATTTACACACAAAGTTTTTCAACTAAAGGTAAAAAAAGAGGAATAGGTCTTGTTAATTATAAAGAAATTATAGAAAAGTATCAAAATGTAGTAAGAGAGACAAGTTGTACAGAAAATGAGTTTAATCAAATAATAAAAATAGGTTAGTTGTGTAAATTAGAAAGACATTTATTTGCATTTCAAGAAATAAAATGAACAATTTAAGAAGAAAAAATATATATGTGTATAGAAAAGTTTAATATATATAAGGATATGAAAAATATGAAAAAAACAGTAGGAATTGCACTTAGTTCAGGGGTAGTATTTTTGATTTATTATTTGATAGCTTGTTAATAGGTACAGTAATTGGAGTATTAATGAGTTCATCTAATATGGATTTAAGTAAATATAAACAAAAATCAAAAAAAGAAAGGTAAACACTTTCTTTTTTTATTTAGAAAAAGACTAATATCACTATAAAAATTTTGTAATATGTATTATAATATATTACTGGGTATAAAAGAGTTATCTATTTTTTTGAAAGTATACTCTACTAAAATACTCGGGTTTATTACAATTATATATCATACAAAATAGATAGGATATAAAACAGGGGGAGCTATGAAAGAATTACTTAATGTAAAAAATATAAAAGCACAAGTTGAAGATAAAGAAATACTAAAAGGTATAGACTTAACTATAAATTCTGGTGAAATTCATGTTTTTATGGGACCAAATGGTGCTGGAAAAACAACATTTGCTAATGTTATAATGGGAAATCCAGTATATGAGGTAACGAGTGGTGAAATTTATTACAATGGAAAATTAATAAATGATTTAGCTGTAGATGAAAGAGCAAGAGAAGGAATATTTATGTCTTTTCAAGCACCAATAGCTGTTTCAGGTATAACAGTTGAAAATTTTATAAAAACAGCTAAAACAGCTGTTACTGGTGAAGTTCAAAAAGTTTTACCATTTAAGAGAGAGTTAAAAGCTAGTATGGAAAAATTAGAAATGAATACAAGTTATGCTCAAAGATATTTAAATGATGGATTTAGTGGTGGAGAGAGAAAGAAAAATGAAATTTTACAAATGTCCATGTTAAATCCTAAGTTAGCATTTTTAGATGAAACAGATTCAGGACTTGATGTTGATGCAATAAGAATAGTATCTCAAGGGGTTAATGATTTTCATAATGAGAATAATGCGATAGTTATTATTACTCATCAAATAAGGTTACTTGAAAATATTAATCCAGACTATGTTCATATATTTGTAGATGGAAAAATTGTAAAGACTGGAGATATGTCATTGGCATTAGATATAGAGAAAAATGGATTTGATGCTTATAAGAAGGATGTGAAATAATGGCACAAGTTGAAAAAACACAAATTGATAGCATAGATAGAGCTATTTATGATGTAAAAAATGAATTTGAATATGATTATAAAACAGAGGCTGGTCTTACTGCAGAGATAATTAAAGAAATTTCAGCACAAAAAAAAGAGCCACAGTGGATGCTAGATTTTAGATTGAAATCTTTAGAAATTTATAATAAAACAGAGGTTCCAACTTGGGGAGCTGATATTTCAGATTTAGATATAGATAATATAGTAACTTATGTAAAACCAAAATCAGATTTAAATTATTCTTGGGAAGATGTTCCGGAGGATATAAAGAATACATTTGACAGTTTAGGGATTGTAGAAGCAGACCAAAAATCTTTAGCAGGAGTTGGTGCACAGTACGATTCAGAAGTTGTTTATCATAGTATTCAAGAAAACCTTACAAAACAAGGTGTTATTTACACCGATTTCGAAACAGCTGTTAAAGAACACGAAGACTTAGTTAAAGAATATTTTATGAAACTTGTACCACCATCAGATCATAAATTTGCAGCTTTACATGGAGCCGTTTGGTCAGGTGGATCATTTGTATATGTACCAGAAGGAGTACATTTAGACATTCCTATACAATCTTATTTTAGACAAAATGCACCAGGGACAGGACAATTTGAGCATACTTTAATAATTGTTGAAAAAGGGGCTTATTGTCATTTCATAGAAGGATGTTCTGCTCCTAAATATAACGTTAATAATTTACATGCAGGCTGTGTAGAGCTTCATGTAAAAGAAGGGGCACATTTAAGGTATTCAACGATAGAAAACTGGTCTAAAAACATGTATAACTTAAATACAAAAAGAGCTTTAGTAGATAAAGATGGAACAATAGAGTGGGTAAGTGGTTCATTTGGTTCGAAAGTTTCTTATCTTTATCCTATGAGTATACTTAGAGGAGAAGGTTCAAAGTCTGAATTTACTGGAGTTACTTTTGCAGGAGAAGGACAAAACCTAGATACAGGCACAAAAGTTGTAATGGCAGCACCAAATACAAGTTCAAATGTAAATTCAAAATCAATTTCAAAATCTGGTGGTATTGCAACGTATAGAGGTTTATTAAAAATTACTCCAGAAGCAACAGGAGCAAAAGCTACAACAAATTGTGAATCTTTAATGTTAGATAATATTTCTCGTTCAGATACAGTGCCAACTATTATAATAGAAAATGATGATGTAGATATTGGACATGAAGCTACTATAGGTAGAATTTCAGATGAAACAATATTCTACTTAATGAGTAGAGGAATAAGCGAAGATGAAGCTAAGTCCATGGTAGTAAGAGGATTTGTTGAACCAGTTTCTAAAGAGTTACCACTAGAGTATTCTGTAGAAATGAATAACTTAATAAGTCTTGAGCTAAAAGGAACAATAGGTTAGGAGGATAAGATGACAATATACAATGAACTTCCAGTGACAACCTTTAGATGGACAAAGGCCAATAGTATTACATTAGATGATTTTGATGTTAAATATAATTTTTATGCACATGAAGTTGTAAAGACTGGTAAAGAATATGTTTTAGATAGACAACAATTTAATGAAATAGAGCTACCTAAAGATTTTGTAGGAGCAAGCAAAGAATCTTTAAAAGAAGTAATAGATAGAGCAAATTACAAAAGATATATACATGGTAAATCTGGTGAAAAGTTAGATATTTACTTGGATTTTAAAGTTGAAGAAAAAAATCCTACTTTAATAGGAGATATATCAATATATGCAGAAGAAAACTCAGAGATTCAAATAATAATGGATTATAGTGGAGATTTTAAAGAAGCATACACAAATGTACTTTCAAGAGTATTTGCTGAAAAAAATTCAAAAATTACTATAGTAAAAGTTCAAAGACAAGGTGAAATTAGACATATTGAACATAGATATAGTAAATTAGAAGAAAATGCTAAAGTAGATTATCTTATGATAAATATAGGTGGGAATGAAAGTTTATATCATTTTGTTACAGATTTAAAAGGAGATAATTCTGACGCAGATTTAAAAGCAATTTATATAGGAGAAAATTCGTCTATAACAGATATTTATAATAATATTAGATTTTATGGAAAAAATGCAAAGGGTAACTTTATAGTAAAAGGTGCATTAAAAGATAGAGCTAAAAAATATTTTAGAGGAACGCTTGACTATATAAAAGGATGTTCAGGCTCAACAGGTGATGAGCAAGAAAATGTAATACTATTAAATGATAAAGTAAAATCTTTTGCGATACCAATACTTTTAGCTGGTGAAGATGATGTTATGGGAAATCACGCTGCAAGTGCAGGACAAGTTGATGAAAGTATACTTTTCTATATAATGAGTAGAGGGTTTAGTGAACAAGAAGCAAAAAGAATGATAGTCGAAGCTTCGTTTAGACCAATAGTAGATGAAATTAAAAATGAAGAATTAAAGAAATTTGTATTAGACAGTTTAGACAGTAAACTAGAAACAGTATAGGAGGGGTGTATGAATAAATTCAAAAAAGATTTTCCAATACTAAACAAAGAATTTAACGGAAAAAAATTAGTTTATTTTGATAATGCAGCTACATCTCAAAAACCAAATTCTGTTTTAAATGCAGTTTATGAATATAATACAAATTACAATGGAAATCCTCACAGAGCTGCACATATACTTTCAGTAAAAGCAACAGAAGAATATGAAAATTCAAAAAAGGCAGTTAAAGAATTTATAAATGCTGAGGGAACAGAAAATATAATATATACTAAAAATGGTAGTGAGGCAATGAATTTAATAGCCAGGTCATTTGCTGAACCAAGATTAAAAAAGGGTGATAAAATAGTTATAACAATAGCTGAACACCATTCAAATATAGTTCCTTGGCAAAGAGTTGCTGAAAAAACAGGAGCAATTTTAGAGTATATTTATATAGATAAAGAAACAGGACATTTATTAGAAGAAGACTTTAACAAGATAGATGGAAATACAAAAATAGTTTCAATGCTTCATGTAAGTAATGTTCTAGGAATAAAGTTTCCAGTAGAAAAACTAATAAAAAAAGCACATGAAGTTGGAGCAATAACAATTGTAGATGGAGCACAAGCGGTCCCTCATATGAAAGTTGACGTTAAAGAGTTAGATTGTGACTTTTATACATTTTCAGGGCATAAAATGTTATCTTCATTAGGAATAGGAGTTCTTTACGGGAAAAAAGAAATACTAAATAGTATAGAACCATTTCTACTAGGTGGAGATATGATAGAATATGTAGAAGAACAAAGTACAACATTTGCTGAAATTCCATTTAAATTTGAAGCAGGAACTCAAAATGTAGAGGGAGCAGTTTCATTAAAAGCAGCAATAGATTATCTTAAAAATGTAGGATATGAATATATAGAAAATAACAATAGAGAATTAATGAAATATCTTTTAGAAGAAATGCTGCAAATACCAGGAGTAAATGTTATAGGAACAAAAGATTATAAAGAAAAATATGGAGTAATAGCATTTACAATAGATGGAGTACATCCACATGACGTTGCTACAATATTAGATAATTATGGAATAGCAATACGTTCAGGACATCACTGTGCACAGCCACTTGGAAAATATTTAGGAGTACCAGCATCAAATAGAATAAGTCCGTATTTTTATAATGATATGGAAGAAGCAAAATATTTTATAGAGAAATTAAAAACAGTTAGGAGTGTAATGGGGTATGGATCTTAATCAACTATATTCAGAAGTAATACTTGAACATAATCAAGATACAAGAAATAAAAGAGAACTAAATCCTTATACACTAGAGGAAAGAGGACATAATCCTAGTTGTGGTGATGATATAACTCTAAGGTTAAATATAGAAGATGGTATTGTAAAAGATGCAGCTTATACAGGAATAGGTTGTGCAATAAGCCAAGCTTCAACTTCTATAATGATAGATGATATAAAAGGATTAAAAGTAGAAGAAGCATATGAAAAGCTAGACCTTTTTCTAAAAATGATAAGAGGAGAAGTTGATGATGAAGAACTTCTTGAAGAAGAATTAGAAGAAGGAATAGTATTTAAAAATATTTCAACAATGCCTGCAAGAGTAAAATGTGCAGTACTTGCATGGCACACATTAAAAGAAGCATTAGACGAAAAAAAAGAAGCTTAGTAGCTTCTTTTTTTATTATAAGATTGAAGGTATTGGATTTATCTGATAAATTAAATAATATTACTAAGTTATTATTATAAGGAGTGTAATTTTGATTACAGTAGGTATCGTTGAAGATGATAAACTTTTAAACGAAGCATTATGCATTTCACTAGAAAAAGATGGATTTAAGGCTATAGGTGTATTATCTGTTAAAGAAGGGTTAGAATTAATAGAAAAAAATATAGATATTTTGTTACTAGATATAAATTTGCCAGATGGTTTAGGATTTTCTATATCTGAAAAAGTAAAAGATATACCAATAATATTTTTAACAGCTAGAGATACTGAAATAGATATGATTAAGGCATATGACCAAGGTTGTGAAGATTATATTGTAAAGCCATTTTCAATAGAAATATTGAAAAGAAGAATTCATGTAGTTTTAAGAAGAATTAAAGAAAATGAAATATTTGAATATAAACTACTTAAAATTGACTATAATAAAAAACAAGTTTTGTACAAAGATAAATTAATAAAATTAACAGCAAAAGAGTATAAACTTTTAGAATATTTATCAAATAATATAGGACAAGTTATTTCTAAGGAATTAATATTACAAGAAATATGGGATATAGATGGTAATTTTGTTGTAGATAATACTGTAAGTGTAACTATAAACAGGCTTAGAAAGAAAATAGAACCAGACTATAATAATCCTATATTTATAAAAAATATATTTGGTATGGGTTATGTTTTTGGAGAATAATATGAAAAAAATTACAAATAGAAATATTATAATTATTGTTTGGAGTATTATTTTTATAATAATATCAATATTTTCTATAATTACGACAAAACAAATAATTTTAATACCTATATTTATTTTGATATGGTTTTTTAGTATTATTTTACTATTTTTAGAAAGAAAAAGTTTTGAAAAAGAAGTTGTATTGGTTTCAAAGGCAATAGAAGAAATAATGAATAATGGTGAAAGTAAATTATTGAAAGAAAATTCAGAAGAAATAACATCTAAAATAGAACATCAATTAAATAAATTATCAATATGGGTAAATGAATATAACAAAAAAATTGTAAATGATAGTAAAAATATGCAAGAGCTTATTTCAGAAATAGCACACCAATTAAGGACACCGCTTTTAAATATAAAAACATATTCAAATTTCCTACAGGGAGAAAATATTTCAGATGAAGAAAAAAATAAATATACAAATGCAATTATATATTCTGAAGAAAAAATAGATTTTTTAATAGAAAGTTTTATAAAAATATCTCGCTTTGAAAATAAGTTAATTCAAATAAAAAAAACTAATAATGAGTTAAATCAAACAATTTTAAATGCAATGTTGCATGTACATGAAAAAGCAAAAGAAAAGAATATTAATATTTTATTTAATAAAAAAGAAAATATACAAGTAGAGCACGATGTAAACTGGATAGAGGAAGTATTATCTAATATACTTGATAATAGCATAAAATATTCTCCTATAAATTCAAAAATAGAAATAAATATAAATAAAACAGACATGTTTACAGAAATTTCTATAAGAGATTATGGAATAGGTATAGGAAAAGGCGAAGAAAATAAAATCTTTAAAAGATTCTACCGTGGAGGAAAAGTAACTAACGAAGAAGGTTTTGGAATAGGGTTGTACTTGGCAAGGGAAATAATCCTAAAACATGGAGGATTTATAAAAGTTAAAAGAGAAAATCCAGGACTAAAAATGCAAATATATCTCTAAAATAGACTTACATAATATAAGTCTATTTTTTGTTAGCACATTATACATAAAATGTTAGAAGATTGTTAGAACTGTATTCTATAATTTTAGTAACAAGATAAATACAGTTAAAGGAGAAAATTATGGAAATTATAAAAACAGAAAACTTAACTAAGATTTATAAACAAGGAGAGTTCAAAGTTTATGCACTAGACAATGCAAGTATAGAAATAGAAGAAGGAGAGTTTATTGCAATAGTAGGTAGTTCTGGAAGTGGGAAAAGTACTCTATTGAATATGATAGGTGGACTAGATTATCCAACAAGTGGAGAAGTTTTTGTTAGAGGTAAAAAACTTAGTTCTTTAAAAAACGATGATCTTACTATATTTAGAAGAAGAAATATAGGATTTGTATTTCAAAGCTATAACTTAATACCAGTATTAAATATTTATGAAAATATAGTACTACCTTTAAAGTTAGATGGTATGGAAATAGAAGAACACTATATAAAGTCTATTGTAGAAAAATTAAAGATAGAAGATAAAATTGAAAGCATGCCTAACATGTTATCTGGTGGACAACAGCAACGTGTGGCAATAGCAAGAGCATTGTCTTCAAAGCCAGCAATAGTACTTGCTGATGAACCAACAGGAAATTTAGACTCAAAAAGTAGCATGGAAGTAATAATTTTATTAAAAGCATTAGCCTATGAATTTAATCAAACAATAGCAGTTGTTACACACAACGAAGAAGTTGCACAAATGGCAGACCGTATCATTAGAATAGAAGATGGTAAAGTTTCTAGTAATTAAAGGAGGACGTTATGCAATTGAGAAATAATAACCGTGAGATTATTAGTGCTTTAGCAAAATCCAGTTATAAATATAGCAAGTCTAGAAATAGACTTATGATAGGAGCTGTAGCTGTAGCAGTAATAATAGTATTTTGTGTTTTTAGTATTATGAAAGGTAGAATAGATGCAGAATATTTGTCTGAAGTAAGACACGAGGGAAGCAATGCATCAACTATATTAGATTATCCTACAAAAGAACAAACAGAAAAAATAAAAAACTTGAATTATATAGATGAAGTTGGAGTAGTAAATAATTTTGCTAAAGGAAGGGGAAATGGAAGAGATGCCTTTGTTTGTGTAGTAGCTGACAAAGTAGCTTTTGAAGATATGTACATACCAGCTTATAGTGATATTCATGGTAGTTATCCTAAAAAAGACGATGAAATAATGTTATCTATAAGAGGATTAGAAGAATTAGGAATAAAAAATCCTAAACTTGGTATGGATATAGATATTGAAGTGTACATGGATAAAAACAAATCCGACTTTCAAACTTTTAAATTAAGTGGATATTATACTGAATACGTAAATCCTATATGGCCGTCTATTGGTTTTTTTACAGAAGGATACCAAGAAAAGTTGGGATATAGTATGAATGAACCAAGCAAATTATTAATTAGACAGAAAAGTTGGTATTCTTGGGAAGAAGTTGAAGAAAGACTATATAAAGATATAGAAACTACAGATGAAGTCCAAAAATTTACAAGTGAAAATTCAGTAAACTATAATGTAATAATGAGAACTACAGGAGGTTATGGAATAGCAATTATAGCTATAGCCTTAATACTATTTTGTGTATTTTTACTAAATTACAATGTAATGTCTATTTCTATAGCTAAAGATATTAGACATTATGGTTTATTAAAAACCATAGGAGCTACAAATAAACAAATTAGAAAAATATTATATAAACAGACATTAAGAATAGGGTGTTTTGGAGTGACTTTAGGTGTAGGTGTTAGTGCAGTAGTAATAAAAATACTACTTCCCAAAGTATTATCTAAGTATTATTTAGATAACTATGGTGTATCTTCTAACATTGTTAAATTTAACTGGATTTTTATGTTAATAACTATCATTATAGCATTTATTATTTTATTTATTAGCGTAATAGGTCCAGCAAGAAAAGCTAGTAAAATTTCACCAATAGAATCAACAAAGTTTGTAAATGTAAAAGTTACAAACCAAAAAAGAAAGAATAAGAATTTTAAAGGTGATGAAATTAAAAACATGGCTTGGAGAAATGTTATAAGGAACAAAAAAAGTTTAATATTTACTATAACTTCACTATTTGTTGGACTTACTATAGGACTAATATCTATATTAACAACTTCAGCACTAGATTATACTAATAATTTTAAATTGTTTCCAGATTTTGAAATGTCATCAGGATATTCTCCCCTTAATGATAATTATGATAAACACTATATGGCTATTACAAATGAGGACATAGAATATTTTAAAAATATTGATGGTGTAAAAGAAGTGGATGTAATTTATGTTGATTATGCTAAATTAAATTCTTCAGAATCAGTTTGGAATCCTAGTATTAAATCTAAAAGACTATCTCCAGAAAAATCTGAAGATGATAAAGAAAGATTAGAAGAAATAAAAAATGATTATTACGCAACTATAGTAATAGTAGATGATAATTATTTAAATAAATTAGAAAATTACGTAAAAAAGAATAATATAAATATAGACATAGAAGGACTTAAAAATGGAACAAGTGCTATTTGTAGCGAGGGAGAAGAACTTTCAAAAAAATTACTAGAATCTTCTAAATCATTAATAGGAGAAAAATTTACTATTGAAAATATTGATGGGAGTAATACTGTTGAAATGAATTTTGGTGGGTATGTTGATACTCGTCCTGAAGGGTTTCCAGAAAAACACTTTGGATACAAAATACAAAATGGTAACGAATTATTTGTTAGTGAAAAAGCTATTGATAAATTAAGAGTATTGAAAAAACCTGGAAGAATTAACATATATGTTGAAGAAGAAAAAGAACCTAGAGTAGAAAAGAAATTAAAAATATTTGAAGGAAAGCTAAAAGAAAAAATAGGCATTTCAGAATGGGAAGAGAAAGGATTTTTTATGCATGTTAAATCAGAAAGCTTAGAAGCAGCACAAGATGAGATTAAGACTATGAAAATAGTAATGTATACAGTTTCCGGTCTTCTTATAATGTTAGGGCTTGTTAATTATTTAAATACTGTAGTAACAAATATTCTAAGTAGAAGGCAAGAAATAGCTACTTTAGAAAGTATAGGAATTACGCGAAAGCAACTTAGAAAATTATTAACAACAGAGGGATTATACTATAGTTTAATAGTGTCAATATTGTTAGTTACTGTAGGAACAGGAATAATAATTTTAGCTTTTAAAGTTTTAAAATCTAATGTAGGTTATGCTAAATTTATATTTCCATATATTCCAATGGGCATAGTTATAGTAATTTTATTTGCAATATGTGTAATAGTACCATTAATTTTATACAAACAAATAGATAAGGAAAGTGTTATAGAAAGACTTAGATTAAGCGGTGAATAAAAAAGAAGCCTTGAGGCTTCTTTTTATTTTAACAATGAGTCTATTTTTTCTTTATAAAAACCATGTACATCTTCAGAAGGTACTCCCTGAGCAGAAAAATTTATTCTACCGTCCTTATCTAGTAAGAAGGTTGTTGGAAGAGCCATTACAGGATATCCTGTTTCTCCCATTTCATCTAAACCAATACCAAAAGAGAAATTATTTTCATCTATATATTTTTTTACTTCATTTTCTGACTCACCAATATTTACGGATAATATAATTAAATTTTCTCCATATTCTTCATGAAGTTTTTGAAAATCGGGCATTTCAAACTTACAAGGTCCACACCAAGTTGCCCAAAAATTTAGTAGTACTGGTTTTCCTTTGAAGTCAGAAAGTTTTACAGTTTCTCCAGATAATAGTTTAACTTCAAAGTCTGGAGCTAAATTTCCTTCTTCAAATCCTTCGGTATTAGGGTTGTTTGTTGCTTCACTAACTTCAGAATTATTTACACTTTCAGTAGTAGGTGTATTGGACTTTAGTGTTCTGGTATTTTTTTTATTATCTTTTGAACAAGATACAGTTGTAATTAATATAAACATTAATAGTAAACTAAGTATTCTTTTTTTCAATTTTATTTTCTCCTTTTTTAGTTAGTTTTTTCCAGTGAATTGCATCAGTTGGACAATAGCTTATACATTCTCCACAGTTAATACATTCTCTGTCATTAACAACTTTTATATCCATTTTACATACCTTAACACATTTTGAACAATTTATACATTTTTTTTCATTAACTGTGATTCCAAATATAGAATATTTGTTGAAAAATGAATAGATAGCTCCAAGAGGACAAATAAATTTACAAAACCCACGATAGACAAATATACACATGAGAACTATAAAAATAGCCAGAGCAAGTTTCCAATTAAATAAAAAGCCTACTATATTATCAAATTGATTCCCAAATATTACTAAAGGGATGCCAGCTTCTATTGTACCAGCAGGGCATATGTATTTACAGAATGCTGGTGTATTAAGAATAATAGGTAAAACAAGTATAAATAAGACAAGAAAAATATATTTTAAACTTGTTAGCTTTCTTGTAAATTTATTTTTTTTAAGTTTAGGTGTAGGTATTTTATATAATATCTCTTGTATAAGGCCAAAAGGACAAAGAAAACCACAAATTAATCTACCTAAAAAACTTCCTAATATAAGTAAAGTTCCCACTGTGTAAAAAGGTAATTTATTAGAAATTTTAGCAATAGCAAATTGTAAGCTTCCCAAAGGACAAGAACCAATAGCTCCTGGACAAGAGTAACAGTTTAATCCAGGAACACAAATTCCCTTAGTTTGGTTTTGACTAATTGTTTGATTTGCAAAGTTAACAATATCTGAATTATATAAAAATGCAGTAAATAATTGTACTAACTTTCTTTTAGTAGGTAAATTTAGTTTAGCCAATGCCTATACACTCCAAACATACAAATATTGCTTTCATTAATGCATCATGATAATCATTTTGTAAAATGCCTATTATTATAAAAACTATACCAAGTGATATAGTTATTTTGTTTATATACTTTTCTTTCATAAAATCTACTCCCTTTTATTATTATAATGGAAAACAGATATTTATAAAATAAAAAAGAAAAGCCAATAATTTAAGCTTTCCTTAGTTATATTTACTTATTCAATTTCAATTTTTTTAGAATTATTTTCTTTTTTGTTTTTAGGGATTTTAATTTTTAAAACTCCATCTTCTAATTTTGCCTTCAAATCTTCTTCATCAATATTATCAAAGTACATTGACCTAGACATTGAAGAAGTTTTTCTTTCTTTGTGAATATAGTTTTTTTCCTCATCAGATTTATCTAATTCTTCATTTTTATTAACGGAGATAGTTAGATTACCTTTTTCTAGATGAAGACTTATTTCATCTTTATTATACCCTGGTAGGTCCGCCTCAACTAAATATGAATCTTTTAAGTCTTGGATATCTACTTTGAATATAGATTCATTGTTAAACTTAGTTGGCATAAAATTGTCATTGAAAAATTGGTCCATTACGTTATAAAAATCATCAAATTGGCTTCTTACTCCATTATATCTTCTTGGTGTAATTTTATTAAACATAATATCCACTCCTTATAAAATATATTTAGATGGTTAAATAAATTTAACTTTCTATGTTTATATAATACACCTAAAGTCAAAGATAGTCAATAATTATTGAATTAAAAAAAAGAGGTATTAGCCTCTTTTTTTTAATAAGCAGTCCAACCACCATCTGCTACTATTGCATCTCCATTAATAAAGCTTGAATCATCAGATGCTAAGAAAACTGCTATTTTTGCAATTTCATCTGGTGAGCCAGATCTAGGATTTGTAATAGATGTAGCTGGTAAAATTATTTCACGAGCTTTTTGATCTATATTTTGCATAAATTCACCAGATGTAATATCTGTTGTTACTCCACCTGGACATATGGCATTGCATCTTATATTTTTTTTAGCATATATAAAAGCTGTATTTTTTGTTAAACCGATTAGTGCATGTTTTGAAGCCGTGTATATAGAACCACCTCTTCCTCCATTTAGTGCACCAACAGAAGCTATATTAATAATATTTCCACTTCCTTGTTCTTCAAATATTCTTACAGCTTCTCTAGATGTATAGAAAGGAGAAAAAGTATTGAGCTGGAAAATCTTATTTAAAGACTTATCATCAAAATCACCTACGGCTGCAAAATTATCCATAAGCCCAGCATTATTAACTAGAATATCAACTTTACCTGCACTGATTTTTGCATCTTTAATAATTTGAGAAGAGGCGTTCATATCTGTTAAATCAGCAGAAATAGGAATAATTTCTCCTTCATATTCTTTTGAATTCTTTTCTAATTCTTTTAATTTTTCAATTCTTCTTGCAACGGCAAAAACTTTTGCACCTTCTTTTGCAAATTCTAGAGCTATGGCTTTTCCCATGCCAGAACTAGCACCTGTAACAACTGCAACTTTATTTTTTAATTTCATAAATTCCCTCCTTGGTTATATGTTATATAAGATACCCAATTTAATAATAAATAAAATTTATTATTAAAAAGTATTTAAAGTATCACAGATATAATTTTACACTATATCCAACTATAAGATAATAGTAATTGTTTATATCTGTACATAGTGGTAAGATAAATAAAATTGTTATATTATTAAATAAACCAGGGGGAAAGTAAAATGAAAATAATAGATTTATTTAAAAATGGAAAGCAAGTTATTTCTTATGAGGTTTTTCCACCCAAGACTAGTTCAGGATTTGAGTCAGTACAATTAGCAACAAAAGAAATAGCTAAATTAAATCCTGGTTTTATAAGTGTAACTTACGGTGCAAGCGGTGGAACTAGTGATTATACTATAGACATAGCATCAGATATACAAAAAAATTTAGATGTAACTTCTTTGGCACACTTAACTTGTGTAACTTCAAATAAAGAAACTATCATAAATCAATTAAAAAAATTAAAAGAAAATAATATTGAAAATATTTTAGCTTTAAGAGGAGATTTACCTTCTCATATGAAAGATTTAAAAAGTAGAGACTATAGTTATGCAAGTGATCTTATGAAAGATATTAATGAGTTTGGAGATTTTTGTATAGGAGGGGCTTGTTATCCAGAAGGGCATGTAGAATCTGAACATCTTGTAGACGATATAAAAACTATAAAAAGCAAAGTTGATATGGGATGTAAGTTCCTAATAACACAAATGTTTTTTGATAATAATATATTGTATAATTTTTTATATAAGTTAAGAGATGCTGGAATAGATATTCCTGTTATAGCTGGTATAATGCCAGTAACAAATGCTAAACAAATAAAAAGAATTGTAGAGCTTTCTGGAACGTACCTGCCACAAAGATTTAAGACTGTTGTAGATAAATTTGGACATAATCCAAAAGCTATGGCTCAAGCGGGAATAGCTTATGCAACTGAACAGATTATAGGTCTTTATGCAAATGGAGTAAACGGTATTCACGTTTATTCAATGAACAAACCAGAAATTGCTTCAGCGATTCACAATAATTTATCGGAGATAGTAAATAATTAAATGAACGAAAACATTAATATTCATAAAGCGAAATTAGGAGATTTTGGTTTTAGAAAAGATGAAATGATAAGATATATGGGACAGGATAAAAAATCAGCTACAAAAGAGATTTATGATCTTGTAGAAAAATCATTTGATGAAGTAAAGGAAGAGTTTACTTTTAAAACATGTTATTCTAAATTTAAAATAGAATTAAGAGATAATTACGAAATAGATTTAGGTTTTGTAAAAACGAACTCAGCAAATTTATATAAAAATTTACAAGGGTGCAAAGAAATATATGTATTTGTTTCTACAATAGGTCTAGGAATAGATAGAAAGATAAAAAGATATAGTAATTTATCACCAGTTAAAGCTTTATCATTTCAAGGGATAGGTTCAGGTGCGGTGGAAGATTATTGTAATTATTTTAATTGTTTTTTAAAAGATTTAGAAGAAAAGAATGGTAATAATTTAAAACCAAGATTTAGTCCAGGATATGGGGATTTAGATTTAGAACTTCAAGTGGATATATTCAAAGCATTAGAAGTTACGAAAAAAATAGGGGTAGTTTTAAATGGTAGTTTATTAATGACACCATCTAAGTCTGTATCAGCAATAGTAGGAATATATTAACTAGGAGAGTATATGAATATATTAGAAAAAATAAAAAAAGAATTAGTGTATTTTGATGGAGCACAAGGCTCAGTATTACAAGAAATGGGATTAAAACCAGGAGAACTTCCAGAGCTTTGGAATATTACTAATTCTCAAAAAATAGTAGAATTACATAAAGGATATTTAGATGCAGGTTCAAATATTATATTAACTAATACATTTGGAGCTAATTCATTTAAATTTTCAGGAGAGGATAATGAATATTCAGTAGATGAAATTGTATCAGCAGCAGTAGATAATGTTAGAAAAGCTATAGAATTAACAGATAGAAAAGATAATGATCATTATATAGCCTTAGATATTGGACCAACAGGAAAGTTGTTGAAACCAATGGGGGATTTGGACTTTGAAGATGCGGTCTCTGTGTTTAAAGAAATGGTTGATTCAGGAGTAAAAAATAAAGTTGATCTAATAGTTATAGAAACTATGAATGACAGCTATGAAACTAAGGCAGCGGTATTAGCTGCAAAAGAGAATTCAAAATTACCAGTGTTTGTAACTAATGTTTATGATGAAAGTAAATCTTTAATGACAGGGGCAGATCCTATTTCTATGGTAGCTATGCTAGAGGGGTTAAGGGTAGATGCAGTAGGAATGAATTGTAGTTTGGGACCAGCTCAAATGGTAGATATTGTTAAGATTTTTAATGAATATTCGTCATTGCCAATTATAGTAAATCCTAATGCAGGTCTACCACATAGCGAAAATGGTAAAACAGTATATGATGTGGATGTTGAGGAATTTTCAGATATAATGGTAGAAATTGTAAAAAGCGGAGCAAGAATAATTGGTGGATGTTGTGGTACAACTCCAAAATATATAGAAAAAATTATTGAGAAAACAAAAGATGTAGAAGTGAAAGAAATTACTAAGAAAAATAATTCTTTAATATCTTCTTATACCCATGCTGTTGAGTTTGGAAAAAGACCTGTCTTAATAGGAGAAAGAATAAATCCAACAGGAAAGAAAAAATTCAAAGAAGCACTTAGAAATTACGATATTAACTATATTTTAAATGAAGCAGTAAAGCAAGAAGAGTTAGGAGTAGAGGCACTAGATGTAAATGTTGGACTTCCAGAAATTGATGAAGTAGAAATGATGGTTGAATCAATTCAAGAAATTCAAGCGATTATAGACTTACCTTTGCAAATAGATACATCTGATTATATTGCTCTAGAAAGAGCTATGAGAATATACAATGGTAAACCTATGGTAAATTCTGTAAATGGAAAAAAAGAAAGCATGGATGCCATTTTTCCTTTAGTGGCTAAGTATGGAGGACTTGTAGTCGCCTTAACTTTAGATGAAAATGGAATACCAGAGGATGTAGAAGGTAGAATTAAAATAGTAGAAAAAATTTATAATTGTGCAAAAAGTTATGGAATAGATAAAAAAGACATAATAATAGATTCTCTTGCAATGACTATTAGTGCAGACACTAAATCGGCACTTGCTACTTTAGGAACATTGGAAAGAGTAAAAAAGGATTTTGGAGGAATAACAAGTTTAGGGGTTTCAAATATCTCATTTGGACTTCCAAATAGAGATTTCATAAATGGAACATTTTTTGCAATGGCATTAGAAAAGGGACTAGATGCAGCAATTATGAATCCAAACTCACATGAGATGATGAAAACTTATTATGCTTTTAATGCATTATCAAATTATGATCCTCAATGTAGCAAATATATAGAATTTGCTTCAAATATTGAAACTGGAAACGTAGTTTCTATAAAGAATAATATAGGAAGTAAATTAGAAGGAAGTTCTAATTTACAAGAAGCTATAATAAAAGGATTAAAAGAACAAGCAAATATAATTTCAAAGGAACTTTTAAAAGAAAAAACACCTTTAGAAATTATAGACAAAGAAATAGTACCTGCTCTTGATATTGTAGGAGATGGATTTGAAAAGAAAACTTTGTTTTTACCTCAACTTTTAATGAGCGCAGAAGCAGCTAAAGAAGCTTTTGAAAATATAAAAATTCATTTGGAAAAAGAAGGTAAAGAATCTCAAAAAAAATACAAAATAGTGTTAGCTACAGTAAAAGGAGATATTCACGATATTGGAAAAAATATAGTGAAAGTATTACTTGAAAATTATGGATATGATGTAATAGATTTGGGGAGAGATATTGAACCGGAATTAATAGTAAAAACAGTTGTAGAAAAACAGGTACCACTAGTTGGACTTAGTGCTTTAATGACAACAACAGTACCTGCAATGGAAGAAACTATAAAATTACTTAGAAAAGAATCACCAAGTTCTAAAGTAATGGTAGGGGGAGCAGTTCTTACACCAGAATATGCAGAAATGATAAAAGCTGATTTTTATGGAAAAGATGCGATGGAATCTGTAAGATATGCAGAAAGTTTATTATAAATAAAGTAAAACTCTTTAAGAAATTAAAGGGTTTTTTATTTTTGTAAGGGTTAATATAATGATACATTAGAGTAACAATATATGTTTCTAAATAAAGGATAATTATAGTATACTAATATAGTTTGGAGGTAGTATGGAAAATAAAAGAAATAAAATTAAAGAGTATTTAACAATTGGCTCAATGCTTTTTGGACTATTTTTTGGAGCAGGAAATTTAATTTTTCCAGTAAATCTAGGACAAAATGCTGGAGCTAATTTAATTCCAGCTATGATTGGTTTTTTAATAACAGCAGTTGGATTACCGTTTTTAGGAACCATAGCAATGGGGATTTCAGAATCAAATGGCTTGTATGAAATGTCTAGTGGAATAAATAAAAAATTTGGTTTATTTTTTACAATAGCTTTATATTTAACGATAGGACCATTTTTTGCCTTACCAAGGCTAGGAACAGTATCTTTTGAAGTAGGACTTAAATCATTTATAAGTGATGAGCAAATGAAATTATTTTTACTTATATTCACATTTATATTTTATTTAATAGCATTTTTGTTTTCACTTAAACCATCAAAAATTATGGTTTGGGTAGGAAAAGTTTTAAACCCAACTTTTTTAGTATTATTATCGATACTTATAATAATAGTATTTATAAAGCCTATGGGCAATGCTTTTGGACAAGAAGTACAAGATAGTTTTGTTAAAAATTCTTTTACAGAAGGCTTTATTGGTGGTTATAATACCATGGATGTTTTGGCATCTTTAGCATTCTCAATAATAGTTATACAAAGTATTAAGGGATTGGGAATAAAAGAACCGAAAGAAATTGCAAAGTACACATTGAAATCTGGAATAGTTACATTAATTTTAATGTCTATAATTTACGGATCATTAATTTATATGGGAGCAAGTAGTTTAGGTAAATTAAATATATCTGAAAATGGAGGAATAGCTTTAAATCAGATATCAAACTATTATTTTGGATTTATTGGACAAGTTTTATTAGCTGTTATAGTAATAATTGCTTGTTTAAAAACAGCGGTTGGACTTATCACAGCTTGTTCAGAAACATTTAATAAAATTTTTCCTAGAGTAAGTTATTTTAAATTTATATGTATAGTAACTTTGGTAAGCTTTTTAGTATCTAATGTAGGATTAAATTCAATTATAAAATTATCTTTACCAGTATTAAATTTTTTATATCCACTTGCAATAATTTTAATGGTATTAATATTTTTATCACCTATATTCAAGAATGATAAAAGAGTATTTAAAATAACATTATTATTTACAGGAGTAGCAAGCTTTTTTGATGCTTTGAAAATAGCGCCTTCAATTATAAAAGAAAATTTTATTATAGAAGAATTATTAAAAGTAATTCAAAAAATATTACCACTATTTAAAGAAGGATTTGGTTGGTTAATTCCTTCTATAGCAGGATTTATAATGGGATTATTAATTATAAAACTTAAATCAAAAAAATAAAACACTTTATTAAAGAAAAAGTTTTTGTTCTTTTTCTTTTTTTTAGCTTTACTAGAAAACGTTATCTATGATATTATCTTAATAATATTTATTTTTGGAGGTAGTTATGATAGAGGAAATATTAGAATATAATAAAAAATTTATAGAAGAAAAAAAGTATGAAGATTATAGAACAGATAAATATCCAAATAAAAAAATAGCGGTTGTAACTTGTATGGATACAAGATTAGTAGAGTTACTACCAGCTGCATTAGGCTTTAAGAATGGAGATATAAAATTAATAAAAAATGCAGGTGGGATTATTACAAGTCCTTTTGGTTCAGCTGTTAGAAGTTTACTTATAGGTGTTTACAAACTTAATGTTGAAAATATTATGATTATTGGACACAAAGAATGTGGAGCTAAAATAGTAGATGGAAAAGAAGTTAAAGAGTTAATGATACAAAGGGGAATAAAACCTGAAGAAATAGAAACAATGAAATATTGTGGAGTGGACGTTGAAACATGGATAGGAGGATTTGAATCTACTTCAAAAGCTGTAATGGATAGTGTTATGTTACTAAGAGAACATCCTTTAATGCCAAAAGATGTAAAAATAGGCGGGTATATTATGGATCCTGTTACAGGAGAAATAGAAACAATTGTAGAAGCAGACATTTAAATATATACTATTATTGTATTTTAAATATTATAATAGGAGAAATTAATGGAAGATAAAAGCATATTTTATTATATTTTAGGAATTTCCATAGCAATATTAATAATTTTCATATTATCTTACAAACAAGATAGAACAAGGTTAATAAATGGAGTTATTTTTAATGTTTTTTTAATGTTTACTTCATTGACTATAATAGCAGCGACCCAAATATTTAAAAGTATAATTATAAATATAGTAGCAGTATTTATATTTATTGTAGTGAGTTTGATATTTGTACTAGGATTCTATATCTTAATGTTTGGTTGCTTAATAAATGCAAGAATTGTATTTAAGAGGGAAAGACATTCTTTATCAAATATGTTGACTTTATTTATGGGGTTATTATTATTAGTTTTATATATAATTTCAATATTTAATATTGATAGAATTCATCCTATAGTAGTATATTTAAGTGGGTATATTACTCTAATACTTATTTATTTTATACTATCATTTTTTAATTATTTATTATCATCTATATTGTATGTACTATATCGTCCTAAATATGATAAAGATTATATTATAGTTCTAGGTAGCGGACTTATAAATGGAGATGAAGTATCAAAGCTACTAGGTGGAAGAATAGATAAAGCTATAGATTTTTACAATAAACAAAAAATTAAAGGTAAGAATTCTAAAATTATATTTTCTGGTGGTCAGGGAAAGGATGAAACAATTTCAGAAGCTTTGGCAATGCAGAAATATGCTATAAATAAGGGAGTAAACAAGATAGATACAATTTTAGAAGATAAATCAACAAATACTATTGACAATTTCAAGTTTTCTAAAGAAAAAATGGATAAATTAGGGATTGAAGATTATAAATCTGTTTTTTCAACAAGTAGTTATCATGTTTTTAGAGCGGCTATTTATGCGAAAAAAATAGGTCTAAAAATTACTGGAATAGGAGCAAAAACAGCCTTTTATTACTTACCAAATGCTATGATAAGAGAGTATATTGCAATTATTTTTATGAAGAAAAAATCATATATTATTAAAATAAGTTTATTAACAATATTATTTATGTTTTTGGTTATAATAAATTATTTAAATAGTAAGTATTTAAAATAAAAAACAATGAAGATTTAAATCTTCATTGTTTTTTATTTTAAATTATCCAATTCTAAAATTATATCTTTTCTTTTATTTGTTATTCTCATTATTAAAACATAGAATATTATTACACAAATAGCACCTAGTATATAAGAAATAGTATAACTTTCAGGATTAAAACCTAGTCGTTTTTCTAAGCCAAAACCTATAGGTGCATGGAAAATATAAGACATAACCACAAATGTATAATATAGTCCAGGAATCATAGATATCCAGTAATTTTTACCATGTGCTTTTAAGTAAACGGTAATCATAGCCAAAGCAAATACTGCTACAAACTGATTTGTAAATCCAAAATATCTCCAAAGTAAATTAAATCCATCAGAATTTGATTTAGCAAAAAATAGTATAGCTATTGCAGGAATAAAGATTATTAAAGATAGAATAACTCTTTTATGAGCTTTCTTTTGGTCTATATTAAATTGTTCAGCTATCATTAATCTTAGAGCTCTAAATGCTGTATCACCTGAAGTTATAGGAAGAACTATTACACCAGCAATTGCAAATAACCCTCCAACTGTTCCCATGAATTTTTTAGAAATAATTCCAACCATTTCAGTTGCTCCAGTTGCAACGTCTGTTCCAGAATTAAATAGAACCATAGCTCCTGCAGCCCAAACCATAGCAATTAAACCTTCTGCAATCATCATGTTGTAAAAGACTCCTCGTCCTTCTTTTTCGTGTTTTACTGTTCTTGAAATTAAAGTTGCTTGAGAACCGTGAAAACCAGACATTATACCACAAGCGACCGTAATAAAGAACACTGGTATAAATTTTTGACCAGTAGGATGTTTAGCAAAAAGTAATCCAGTATTTGTTAAATTACCAAGATTAGCACCACCATCCCTAATTATTCCTATAAATACACCAACTGCAGAGATTATTAAAACAGCTCCAAACATAGGATAAACTCTACCTATAATTTTGTCTATAGGAAATATAGTTGAAATTACATAATATAATAATATTAAAGCATAAACTATCCATATTACATTAGAATTAATATCCATTTTTAGAATATCATTTACTATTAAATCACCAGGGGTATATATAAAAACTACTCCTGTAAGTAACATTAATAACCATATAATTATATTGTATATTTTATTAGTAGTTTTTCCCATATATTTATCAACTAATTTTGGAACTTGAGCCCCTTCATTTCTCATCGAAATCATACCAACAAAATAATCATGTAAAGCTCCAGCAAGTACACAACCTATTGGTATTGTTATAAATGCAATAGGACCGAATAAAATTCCTTGTATAGGTCCTAATATAGGCCCTGTACCAGCTATATTTAGTAGTTCTATTAATTTGTTTTTCCAATCTTTCATTGGAACATAGTCAACCCCATCATAATTTTTAACAGCTGGTGTTTCCCTATCATCTGGAGCAAAGATTTTTTCACAAAATCGTCCATAAAAATATCCACCAACTATTAACATAAATAAACCAATAATAAAAAGTATCATAATACCCTCCTTAAATAAAATTATAAATATTATTATAAATAATATCTTTGTCAATATTATAACATTTTGAGAAGTAAAAACAAATATGAAATACTGTATGTATAATAAAGAAATATAGTGTTATATTTAAAATAACTTGAAAAGTATATTGAAAATATAATATGATATTAGTATGTTTCAAAGGGGGGGAGAAAGATGGATGCTATAAAGAAAAGAAAATTATCATTTAATATTCAATTAGCAGTAACAGTTATTGTATTTTTTATTTTGTATAAATACGCAAAAAAGGAATTAGGATTACCATACTTAATAATTGGAATTTTACTTTATATAGGAGCTGCTTATTTTAGATTTAGTATAATTAAGAAGAATTTTTACATACAAAAAGTTAAGAAAAACAAATACTTAGAAATAATAAATAAGTTATTGCCATTATTAGCATTTGTGTCTATACTGTATATTCCAAATAAATATGCTTTAAATGTAGTTATAGCAGTATTAATATTTAATATGAGTATGATTATAAATGAAAGATATACCAGATATATTTTAATTAAAGATTATAATAAAAAACTTGAAGAATATAATAAAAAAAATAAAGGTAAAAAATAACAAAAAGATGGGTATCCATCTTTTTGTTATTTTTGGAGGTAAATATGAAGATTATTTTAACTAATATGTGCATGATACACAATTTAGAAACAAATAAAGTATTAGTATTGGATAAAATAAAAAAAGAAGGATGGGAAGGTTTAACATTTCCAGGAGGGCATGTTGAAAAAATTGAAAGCTTAACAGATTCTTGTGTTAGAGAAATAAAAGAAGAAACAAATTTATGCATTAATAACTTAGAATTAAAAGGAAGTATTCAGTGGTATAATTTGGATAATGATGAAAGAATTCTAGGGCTTCTTTACTATACAAATACTTTTTCAGGCAAATTAATAGAAAATAATAAAGAGGGAAGACTTAGTTGGGAGAATTTAGATGAATTTATAGAAATGAAAGATAAATCTAATTCTATGGATGATATTATGAAAATTTATATGGGAAAATATAAAGAGGTAATAGGCTATTACAGAGAGAGTGAATTAGTCAATATAGAGTATAAGAAGTAAGAGGTATTTAATGAATATATTAGAAGAGTTAAAAAATCAAGTGAAAAATAGTAACAATATAGTTTTTTTTGGAGGGGCAGGTGTTTCAACAAGTTCTGGTATTCCAGACTTTAGGTCTGCAACTGGACTTTATAATCAAAAGAATAAATCCAATTTTTCACCAGAATATATGCTTAGTCATGAGTTTTTTGAAAAGTATCCTAAAGATTTTATGAAATATATTAAGGAAAACTTAATATATGAAAATGTAAAGCCAAATGCTGCTCATATTGGATTGTCTAAACTTGAAAAGCTAGGAAAATTAAAAGGGATTATAACTCAGAATATAGATTCATTGCATCAAATAGCAGGGAGTAAGAATGTAGTAGAACTGCATGGAAACTTAAGAGATTTTTATTGTGTAAATTGCGGAAGAAATTATAGTTTTGATGATGTGAAAAAATTAGATTATACAATAGAATGTTCAGAATGCAAAGGAATAATAAGACCAGATGTTGTATTGTATGGAGAAAATCTAAAAGAATATAATATTAATAAAGCGGTAAAATTAATTAGTGAAGCAGATATATTAATAGTTGGGGGGACATCATTAAAAGTATATCCAGCAGCAAGTTTTTTGAAGTACTATAAGGGAGATAAACTTGTATTAATTAATGCTGAAAGGACAGATTATGATAACATGGCTAATTATGTATTTCATGAGGATATAGGAGAAATTATTTCCTACTTATCTGATATCTAGTTATTACAAATTAATATAGCTGGAATCCCCATTTTTATTGACATACAGCTACCTTAAAGATATACTCTTATTATACTTTAAGGTTAAAGTTATTAAAATATTTTGCGAAAATTATGTGTATAAAATTTCTCTAATTAGAGAAATTTTTTATATATTGGAGGAACAATGGTAGAAGTTAAAGATCTTGTAAAAGAATTTAAAGTTGAAAATAAAATCTTTAAAGCGGTAAATAGTGTATCATTTTCTGTTGCACAAGGTGAAATTTATGGAATAATTGGATTAAGTGGAGCAGGTAAATCAACTTTAATAAGATGTTTAAATAGACTTGAAGAACCAACATCGGGATCTATTAAAATTGACGATAAAATTATTACATCATTAAATCAAAAAGAGCTATTAGAGGAAAGAAAAGACATAGGAATGATTTTCCAATCGTTTAATTTATTTGAGCAAAAAACGGTTTATAAAAATATAGCATATCCATTAGAATTATTAAAAATGGATAAAGAAAAAATAGATACAAGGGTAAATGAACTTTTGGAGTTTGTAGATTTAGTGGATAAAAAAAATGCTTACCCATCAGAAATATCTGGTGGACAAAAACAGAGGGTTGCAATAGCTAGAGCAATAGCAACATCACCTAAGCTACTATTAAGTGACGAAGGAACTTCAGCACTTGACCCAGCTAATACTAAGCAAATACTAGAACTTTTAAAAAAGATAGTAAAAGAATTAGGAATGACTATTATTATGATTACACATCAAATGGAAGTTGCTAAAGATATTTGCGACAGAATTGCAGTTATGGAGAATGGAAAAATTATAGAAGAAAATACTGTTGAAGAATTATTTAGAAATCCAAAGAATAAGAGAACATTGTCATTTATAGAAAACTTGCAAGAGTCAGATGAAGATTTCTTAATTAACAAAAATGACTTTAAAGGAAAACTTATAAGATTAACTTACGATAATAACACTTCAAAAGAGCCAGTATTAAGTGAAATTGTAAAAAAATATAATACTTCAATTAATTTGATTCAAGGTAAGATAAACAAAGTAACAGACAAATCCATAGGTTATATGATTGTGGAAGTAACAGGAGATAACCAAGAAATAGGAAAGGTACTAGATTATCTTGAAGAAAAAAATGTAAAGGCGGAGGTACTATAATGGATTTTAATCAGATTTTAGATATAGTAATTCCTGCAACTTTACAAACATTATATATGGTAAGTGTATCATCTATTATTGCAGTTATTTTAGGTTTACCACTAGGAATTATTTTAACAATAACAAGAGAGGATGGTATATCACCATCAAATTATATATATACTTTTTTAAGTACAGTAATTAATGTTTTTAGGGCTATACCTTTTGCAATTTTAATTATAATATTATTAGGGTTATCTAGACTAATAGTAGGAAAAATTATAGGACCGACAGCGTTTATAGTTCCTTTAACTATAGGCTCAATACCTTTTGTAGCACGAATAATGGAAAGTTATTTTTTAGATATGGATAAAGGATTTATTGAAGCAGCAAAGGCAATGGGATCAACAAATAAACAAATAATATTTAAAGTTATGATACCAGAGACAATACCTATGATAATAAATGGTGTAGTTATGACTATTATAAACATAATAGGTTATTCAGCTATGGCAGGTTTTATTGGAGGTGGAGGTTTAGGAGAAATAGCCTTAAGATATGGACACCAAAGAAGAGAATATACAATATTATGGATATCAGTAATATTAATGGTACTAATTGTACAAATTGTTCAAGTTATTGGAAATTATTTAAATAAAAAGACAAATAAGAAATAGGGAGGATTAGGATGAAGAAAAAAATTATAGCATTATTATTAGCATTAACTATGCTGACAGTTGTAGGTTGTGGCTCTAAAGATGACAAAAAGGACGGCGCTAAATCTGCAGGAAAATCATCGGAAGAAAAATTAGAAAAAGTTAAAGTTGGAGCGACAGCAACACCTCATGGAGAAATTTTAGAGGCTTTAAAAGAAGATTTCAATGCTGAAGGATTAGATGTTGAAATAGTTAATTTTGACGATTATGTAATGCCTAATATAGCTTTAGATAGTGGAGATATTGATGCTAACTTTTTCCAACATAAGCAATATTTAGCTAAGGAAAATGAAGAAAAAGGTTATAATTTAGTAACAGCTGGAGAAATTCATAGTGAGCCTATGGGGGTTTATTCTACAAAGTATAAATCATTAGATGAAATTCCAGAAGGTGCAGAAATAGTTATTCCAGACGATCCTACAAATGGTGGAAGAGCATTAATATTATTAGAAAAAGAAGGATTAATAAAATTAGATGACAATACTAATTTAAGTGCTACAGAAGCAAATATTGTAGAGAATTCTAAAAAACTAAAATTTACTGCAATACAAGCTGTAAATATTCCAAGTGCTTATGCTGATGTTGATGCAGGTGTAATTAACTCAAACTATGCTTTAACAGTAGATTTAAATCCAAAAGAAGATGCAATTGTTATGGAGGGAAATGATACTCCTTATGTTAATATAGTTGCAGTTAAAGAAGAAAATAAAGACAATGAAAGTATTAAGAAGCTAATTAAAGTTATGACTTCAGAAAAGGCGAAAAAGTTTATAGAAGAAAAATATGAAGGAGCAGTAGTTCCTGCATTTTAAAAAGAGTAGGTTTAACCTACTCTTTTTTGTATAGGGAAAAACCTATAAAATTATAATAATTTAACGATAAAAAATAGATAAATATTTGTCAGATATATGTTATCATTTTATTGAAGATAAAATTAAAATATTATTATAAATTATAGTAATAGGGGGGATTTAATGTCAAATATATATGAGGAAGCACTAAAAAAACATGAAGAGTGGAAGGGCAAACTATCTGTAGAGTTAAAAGCTAAACTAGAGAATAAGGAAGACTTATCAATAGCATATACTCCAGGAGTAGCAGAGCCTTGCAGAGAAATAGCAAAGGATAAAGAAAATGCTTATAAATATACATGGAAAGGTAATATTGTAGCAGTAATATCTGATGGAACAGCAGTGCTTGGTTTAGGAGACATTGGTCCAGAAGCGTCTCTTCCAGTAATGGAAGGAAAGTGTGCGTTATTTAAAAAATTTGCAAATGTTAATGCTGTACCTGTTGTTTTAGATACTAAAGATCCAAAAGAAATTATAAATATAGTTAAAGCCATTGCTCCTACTTATGGAGGAATTAACTTAGAAGATATTTCTGCTCCAAGATGTGTAGAAATAGAAAGAGCATTAATAGAGGAGTTAGAGATACCAGTTTTTCATGATGATCAACATGGCACCGCAATTGTCGTTACAGCTGCACTTATAAATTCATTAAAAATAGTAAATAAAAAAGCAGAAGATATAACAGCTGTAGTTTCTGGAACAGGAGCAGCAGGATTTTCTATTATTAAAATGATAAAACAACTAGGAGTAAAAAATATTTACGCATTTAATAGAAAAGGTGTTTTAAATAAAGATGATATTGATGAATATAATTTTGTACAGAAAGAAATTGCTGAAATAACAAATGCAAATAAAGAGAAAATATCATTGAAAGAAGCTATGGCAAAATCCGACTTATTTATAGGTGTTAGTGGGCCAAAGGTTATAGATAAAGAGATGGTTGCTTCTATGAACGAAAATTCAATAGTTTTTGCTATGGCTAACCCAGAACCAGAGATTTCATATGAAGAATCTATTGAAGCTGGTGCAAGGGTAGTGGGTACAGGAAGATCAGATTTTCCAAATCAAATAAATAATGTATTAGCTTTTCCAGGGTTATTTAAAGGGGCTTTAGAATCTAAGTCTAAAAAAATTACGGAAGAAATGAAAATGGCAGCAGCGATAGGAATTTCAAAGCTTGTATCTGACGAAGAATTAAAAGAAGATTATATAATTCCTTCGGCATTCGATGAAAGAGTAGCAGAAACAGTTTCAATAGAAGTTGCAAAAAAAGCTAAAGAATTAGGTATTACAAGAGAATAGAAAACAAAAAATCATTTAATTTTAATTAAATGATTTTTTGTTTATTTATATAATTTTAAAGATGTAACTCCACTTTTCATAATTAATTTTCTTAAAAATGGGTTGTAAATAAAGGGAGTTTTAATTAATTTTTTTAATACTTTTAATTTGAGTTTTCGAACATTTTTCCTATAATTAGTATAAACATCTTCACTTTGCGTAAAAGATTTAGCTAGCCTATAAGCAGATTCCATTGCAAAGCTAATTCCTTCAAGGGAACTTGTAGATATGAAACCAGCAGCTTCTCCAATTAAAAATATATTTTCTCTTCCAATTTCTAATTCTTTGAGTGATTTAGGACGATTAACAAGACAGGATTCGGTATGTATAGGGTTTTCAAAAGGAAAACCTCTTTTTATAAAAATATCTTCTATTTTATCAAAGTTTTCTCTAGAATGTTTTTTAGGTAGAGCGACCCCTAATTGAATTAAATCATCTTTTACATTTATCCAACCATAACAATCAGTTATGCTATTATCAAAAAAACAAATATAGTATGGAGTTTTGTCTTTAGCAATATAACTTTTTTGTATAGCTATGTACTGTCTTATTGATGTTTTAAAAAAAGTTTTTCTAACAATAGAATTAGCACCTTCAGCACCAACTATATATTTTGAAGCAATAGTTTTTTCAGCACCGTTTTCTATATAACTAATTAAAAAACTATCTTTATTTTTAATAAGAGAAGTAACTCTGGAATTATCTATTACATCAACATTATTTGGTATTAAAGACATAAGCCATAAATCAAAATAATGTCTATTAAAATTTAAATATGAACGTTGATAAAATCTAGTTATATTTTCTTTTAAATCTATAGTTTCTACAGCGAATATTTGAGGATTAACTAAAATTTCTTTTGGAAATCCATAACCAAATTTTGCAAGATTTTCTTGAGCATCAGGTGCAAGTAGTCCTCCACAGCATTTTTTAAAACTAGTAGTACTATTTTTATCATTTATAATTTTTTTGTCTATTATAGCAATTTTTAAGGTTTTAGGTAATTCTCTAGCTAAAGTAGATCCAGCAGGTCCACCACCTATTATAACTACATCATACATAATTTTCTCCTAAGGTTAAAACTTTATTATATAATATTATCAGATATTATATATGATTCAAAATTTATTAATTAGTAAAAAAGAAAAAGAAGAAAGCATTGCTTTCTTCTTTTTCTTTTCCAAACATTAGTCTGAAAATTTATTTGTATTATTTTTGGAATTTTAAATTATCTTTGTACTCTTCCAGAAGCATCTCCACCAACTAAGGTTTCAACTTCATCTGCAGTAACTAAATTAAAGTCTCCGTTTATTGTATGCTTTAATGCTGAAGCAGCTACACCGAATTCTAGAGCATCTTTAAAATTTTTACCTTCTAATAATCCATGTATAGTTCCAGAAGCAAAAGAATCTCCTCCACCAACTCTATCTACGATTCTTACATCATATCTCTTAGTTCTATAGAATTCATTACCATCATATGCACAAGCTGACCATCCATTATCAGAAGCAGAATAGGATTCTCTTAAAGAACTTACTACTAATTTGAAACCGAACTTATCTATCATTTGTTTAAAAATATTTTGATATCCACTTAACTCTAGTTCACCAGTTGTAACATTTGTATCGCCAGGTTTAAAACCTAGTGTAAGTTCAGCATCTTCTTCATTTCCAATACAAACATCAACATACTGCATTAAATTAGTCATAACTTTTTGAGCTTCTTCAGGAGACCATAGATTTTTTCTGTAGTTTAAATCTACAGAAACGGTAACACCATTAGCTTTTGCAGCTTTACAAGCAGCTTCTGTTAATATAGCAGCTTCTTCACTAAGAGCTGGAGTAATTCCTGAAAAATGGAACCATTTAGCACCTTTAAATATTTCATTAAAATTAAAATCATTTATAGTAGCTTCACTAATGGATGAATTAGCTCTATCATATACTACTTTTGAAGGCCTCATAGAAGCACCTGTTTCTAAAAAATATATACCAACTCTATTTCCACCTCTAGCAATATAATCTGTATGAACACCATATCTTCTTAAACTATTTATAGCAGCTTGACCTATTGGATTATTTGGTAACTTTGATGCAAAATAAGCATCATGACCATAATTTGCTAAAGAAACGGCAACATTAGCTTCACCACCACCGTAATTTACATCAAATGATTCAGATTGTACAAATCTTTTATATCCAGGAGTAGATAATCTTAACATTATTTCTCCTAAAGTAACAATTTTTGCCATTATTTACCTCCAATTATTTTTTTCTAGCTTCTTTTACTTTTTCAACAAATTCTTTTGCAGCATTTGTCATATCTTCACTTGAACCTTTGGTTAAATTACCACCAACACCAACTGCTACACAGCCGTTTTTAATCCATTTATCAACGTTTTCTAAACTAACTCCACCAGTAGGCATTAATATAGCTTGAGGTAGTGGGCCTTTAATTGCTTTTATAAAGTTTGGACCAAAAGCACTTCCTGGGAAAACTTTAATAATATCTGCACCAGCTTCCATAGCAGTTATAATTTCTGTTATAGTCATACAACCAGGCATATATGGAATTTGATACCTATTACATAATTTAGCAGTATCTAAATCAAATGCTGGACTAACAACATATTTAGCTCCAGATAAAATAGCTGCTCTGGCTGTTTCGCTATCTAAAACAGTACCAGCCCCTACTAGTAAATTATCACCAAATTCATTAGTTAAATCTTCTATTACTTTATTTGCACCAGGTACAGTATATGTAATTTCTATAGCATCTACTCCACCGTTCATACAAGCAAGAGCAATTCTTTTTGCTTCTTCACTATTTGAAGCTCTAATTACTGCAACTACACCTACTTTTTCTATCCTTTGAATAATTTCAAATTTTCGCATTAGCTTCCTCCTGAATATTAGTTTCATATTATGAAACGTTGATTTGCAATATGAAACCTGTTAAACTAAGTATAAGATATTTTTATATTAAAATCAAGGTAAAAGGAGATAAAAGGTGGCAGAAATAGTACAATCAATTGATAGGGTATTCAATATCTTAGAAGTTGTTGCAAATAGCATAGAAGGAATAACGATAAAGGAAATAACAGAAGAAACAAAGCTTCATAAGAGTACAGTTCATAGATTATTATACTCATTGATACAAAAAGGTTATGTTGTTCAAGACGAAGCAACTAGTAAGTATAATATTACTTTTAAATTATATGAATTAGGTATGAAAAAACTAGAGAATATAGATTTAGTAAGAGTCGCTAGACCATATGTTGAAGAATTGATGAATAAAGTAGGAGAAGTTGTGCACTTGGTAATTAGAGATAAAAATGATGTAGTTTATGTTGATAAAGTAGAGAGTAAAAATACAATAAGAATGTATTCAACTATTGGAAGTAGAACTCCACTATATTGCTCGTCAGTTGGAAAAGCTATACTTGCGTATTCTAATGAAACTGATATTGAGAAAGTATGGAATAGTTCAAATATAAAAAAATTTACACCTACAACAATTATAGACTATGAAGACTTTTTAGAAGAGTTAGTAAAAATAAAAAGACTGGGATTTGCAGAAGACAATGAAGAGCACGAAGAAGGAGTAAGATGCATAGGTTCTCCTATTTTCAATATAAATGGAAATGTTGAAGGAGCCATTAGTGTATCAGGTCCTTCGAATAGAATTATTGATAGTAGAATTAATGAAATAGCTGAGAATGTAAAATATTATTCGAAAAAAATATCAGAAGAACTAGGATATAAAATCTAATAAAAATAATACTAGAGTATTATTTTTCAAAACATAGTTATATGTTAGAATAGAAATTGTATACAAAGTATAAATTATTACTTAGGAGGGATTGATGAAAATTAATTGGAATGAAAAAGATAGAACTAAGGCGATTTATTCAATAATAGTTATATTTATTTCTATTTTATTTTTCTTTTTTATATATAGAATTGACGATTTTAAAGAAAATGTAGGAATAATTATGAGGGTGTTTTACCCATTTATAATTGGAGGAGTTTTTGCGTTTTTGTTAAATATGCCACTTACTTTTTTAGAAAACAAACTTGGCAAATTAAAAATATTTGAGAAATTTAAAAAAAATAATAAAAGAAAAATTTCTATGGTTTTAACATATATTTTATTTATATTATTTATAATCCTTTTCTTTAGTATGCTTATACCTCAATTATATGATGCAATAGGAACCCTTATAGATAATGCCAGTTCATTTTTCACAACAGCAAACTACAATAAATTAGAGTCATTTTTCAAGGATTTGAAAATAAATAAAGGTATAATAGAATTTTTGACCACGAAGATTGAGGGTGTAGTAGATTACGTGACAAACTTTATGAAGGGAATTTTACCTTGGCTTGGAAATGTAGCTACTGGAGTAGTTACAACAACAATAAACTGGTTTGTTGGCTTTATAATTTCTATTTATTTTTTAATAGACAAAGAGAGATTTATAGCGATGTCTAAAAAAATGATATATTCTTTTGTACCTAAAAGATTGGCTGGAAATTCCATAAAAATTGCACAAAAAATAAATGTTACTATGAAAGGGTATATTGGAGGTCAGCTTATAGTAGTTTCAATACTAGGAGTGCTTGTTACAATAGCATTAGCAATTTTAGGTGTAAAAGGTGCAGTTGCTATGGGATTCATTATAGCTATAACTGACTTAATACCAATAATTGGACCTTGGATAGGTTCTGCACCAGTATTTTTAATGATATCTGTTCAAGATTTCAACAAAGCGTTAATATTTATTTTGATAATATTAGCAGCTCAACAAATAGAAGAAAATTTAGTAAGACCTAGAGTACAAAGTGAAAAATTAGGGATATCATCTTTTTGGGTATTAGCAGCTATTCTTGTAGGAGGTAGCTTATTCGGAATTGTAGGAATGGTAGTTGGAGTTCCGATTTTTGTAGTAATATATCAAATTGTTAAAGAAATTTCTGAATATATGTTGACAAAAAAAGGACTACCAGTTGATACAAATCAATATAAAATTGAAGAAAATGAATTAAAATCAAGGAATAATGAAGAAATAGATGACAAGATTTTAGATATAAATGATAAAAATAAAAAGTAGTATATAAAAAGTGAGAGTTAATTATAACTTTCACTTTTTATATACGAAAAAAATGTTTTCATGTTATAATTAAAACAGAATTATTATATTAAAATGAGGAGGAATTAAATGAAAGCTTACACAACAGATAAAATTAGAAACTTAGCCTTAGTAGGGCATAGCGGAAGTGGTAAAACTACTATTACTGAATCTATGCTGTTTAATACAGGAGTTACTAATAGAATGGGTAAAACTGAAGATGGAAATACTGTTTCTGATTTTTCAAAAGAGGAGATCAAAAGAGGAATTTCAATTAACACATCTATTGTACCTATAGAGTGGAAAGACATAAAAGTTAATTTTATAGATACTCCAGGATATTTTGATTTTAAAGGTGAAGTTTTTTCAGCATTAAGAGCTAGTGAAGCGGCTTTAATAGTAATTGATGCAGCTAATGGCATACAAGTAGGAACTGAAAAAGTTTTAAACTATACAAAAAATATTGAACTACCTAGAATTATTTTTGTGAATAAAATGGAAAAAGAAAATGCAAAATTTGCAAAAATAGTATCTGATTTACACATAGAATATTCGAAAAAAGTAATACCATTTACTTTGACATTAGGAGAAGGGGAAGATTTTAAAGGACTTATAGATGTTTTAAACAAAAAAGCATATGAGTATGATGGATTTAATAGAAAAGAAGTACCTATACCTGAAAACAGAGTAGATGAAGTAGAAGTGGTTTATAATGAAATAGCAGAAGTAGTAGCAGAGACTGATGAAGAATTGATGGATAAATATTTTTCAGGTGAAGAATTTACACATGAAGATTTAATGAAAGGTATAACAGCTGCTCTTTTAGAAGGTACAGCAGTACCATTAGTGGCAGGTTCTGCCTCAACAGGAGTAGGTCTTGATATTTTAATGGATATTGTTCAAGAATATATGCCATCTCCAGATGATGAAAGAGCAAAATATGGATTTAGACATCAAGACGATGAGTTTAGAGAAGTTTCAGTTGATGCACCAATGGCAGCAGTTATATTTAAAACTATAGTAGATCCATTTGTAGGTAAAATATCTGTTTTTAAGGTTATTTCTGGAAAAGTTACAAGAGATGCAGAAATATATAATGTTACAAAAGAAAAAGTAGAAAAACTGGGTGGACTTTTTTATCTAAGAGGAAAAGAACAAATTGAAGCAAAAGAAATAGTTGCAGGTGATATTGGAGCTATATCTAAATTAGCATTTACACAAACAGGAGATACTTTGGCTTCAAAATCAAATCCTACATTATTTAAACCTATAAAATATCCAGAACCAACATTATATATAGCGATAGAACCTAAGAGTAAAGGTGATGAAGATAAAATATCTCAAGCATTAAATAGATTACAAGAAGAAGATCCAAGTATTATTACAAATAGAAATCAAGAAACTAAACAATTAACAATAGGAGGGCAAGGTAATGTTCAGCTACAAATAGTCTTAGAAAGATTAAAAGATGAGTTTGGTGTGGAAACTGAAATAATACCTCTTAGAATTGCTTATAGAGAAACTATAAAAGGAAAATCGGATGTTCAAGGAAAGCATAAGAAACAATCTGGTGGAGCTGGACAATATGGAGATGTGTTTATAAAATTTGAGCCATCGACAGAAGATTTTGAATTTGACGAAGAAGTATTTGGTGGTTCAGTTCCAAAAAATTATTTTCCTGCTGTAGAAAAAGGGTTATTAGAGTCTTTAGAAAAAGGTCCTTTGGCTGGATATCCGGTAGTTAACATAAAAGCGACATTATATGATGGATCATATCATCCAGTTGATTCAAATGAAATGGCATTTAAATTAGCAGCCCAATTAGCCTTTAGAAAGGGAATTAAAGAAGCTAGTCCTATACTACTAGAACCTATAATGAAAGTTGAAGTTACAATTCCTGATGAATATATGGGTGATATTATGGGAGATATGAACAAACGTAGAGGAAGAATACTTGGAATGGAACCACAAGAAGATGGAAGCCAATTAGTTATTGCAGAAGCTCCCCATGCAGAATTATTTGAATATTCTATAGATTTAAGATCTATGACTCAAGCTAAGGGAGATTTTAAAATGGAGTTTGTTAGATATGATGAAGTTCCAACAAATATAGTAGAAAAAATAATTGCAGAATCATATGTAGAATAAAAAAGAGAGAGAAATCTCTCTTTTTTATTAATTGCAAATATAAATAGTTAGTGCTATAATCTATATGTAGATGGATGTTTATATCTACTTAGTCAAAGATAGTCAAAGTAGAGGGTGAATTATGGCAGGTTTAAGTAATAGTATAGAAAGATTCATTAAAGAATTAATATCTCAAGCAGAAGATGGCATAGTTGAAATAGGAAGGAACGATTTAGCAAGCCAATTTAATTGTGCTCCTTCTCAAATAAATTATGTACTCACTACGAGATTTACTCCCTATAAAGGGTACTATATAGAGAGTAGAAGAGGTGGAAGTGGATATATTAAAATAATGAAACTTACTTTTTCAAATGAATCTTCTATTAGCAGGATAATAAATGAAGTAATAAAAAATAGTATAACAAAGGATATGGCTTACGATATTGTAAATAGCTTATATGAAGATGGGGTAATAAATAAGAGAGAAGGTCAACTTATATTACATTCAATAGAAGATGTTGCCCTTGCTAATGTGAATATAGATTACAGGAATATAGTAAGAGCAGATATATTAAGAAATATGTTGTTGGCATTTCTTCGATAGGAGGTAAATTATGAAATGCGATAAATGTAATAATGAAGCTAATTTCGAAATGCATTTAATAGGTAATAATGGAAAAAAAACAGTAAGATTATGTAAAGATTGTTATATGAAATATATGGAAGATTTTTCTGGGTTTGGAGAAATTGGAGAAGAAAATTTCAAACATTTTCAAGATATTTTAAGCGATTTAATAGGATCTATTTTAGATAAAAACATAGGCTTAGGGTTTGATAAGGTAGTAAATTCTAATGGAAATTCGAAAGAAGATACTAAATTAACAGAACAAAAAGATAAAAAAATATGTTCTAATTGTGGAGTATCTTTGTCAGAAATAATAAAAACAGGAAAACTTGGATGTAGCCAATGTTATGAGGACTTTAAATCTGAAATTGGAGAAATATTAAATCAAACACAAGGAATCTTAGAACACAAAGGTAAAGTTCCAGAAAAATATGAAGGTTTGATTATAATAAAAAAAGAAATAGAGAAAAAAGAAGAAGAATTAAAAGATTCAATTATGAACGAAGATTACGAGAAAGCAGCTTTAATTAGAGATGAGATTAAAGAATTGAAAACTAATTTAGATGATGTAGATGGACAAATCAATGGTTAGATGGCTAGAGCTAAAAAAAGATACAGATTATGATGATGTTATAATTAGCTCTAGAATAAGGCTTGCGAGAAATTTAATTAAGTTTAAATTTACAAATAATATAGATTACAAAGAAGCTCAAGAAGTTGCAGATAGATTTAAAAAAGCTATAGAAATTATTGATATAGATAATGATTTTAGTGTAGTTTCAATGAAAGATATTGATAGTATAGATAGAAGAGTATTAATAGAAGAGCATTTGGTAAGTCCTGAACTCATTAATAATAAAGATATTTCTTACTATATTATAAATAAGGATAATACTATAAATTTAATGATAAATGAAGAAGATCACTTGAGATTACAAGTAATTCTACCAGGATTTGATTTATATAAGGCTTATGATATGTCAAATGAAATAGATTTAAAACTAGAAAAGTATTTAGATTTTGCATTTGACAGAGATTTTGGGTACTTAACAGCTTGTCCAACTAATACTGGAACAGGTATGAGAGCATCTATAATGTTACATTTACCAGCACTAAAGATGTCTAATTATTTACAAGGTGTTATGGATTCTTTAGGAAAACTTGGTTTAACAATTAGAGGTGTTTATGGAGAAGGTAGTAGAGCTTTAGGGGATATGTTTCAAATATCAAATCAAAAAACATTAGGTTTTACAGAGCAAGAAGTAATAGACAAACTAGAAAATGTTACTTGTAGAATAATTGATAATGAAAGAAATTCACGCAAAACTTTACTAGAAAAAAAATCTGATTTTATAAAAGATAAAATTTACAGGTCATTAGGTGTATTAAAATATTCAAGAATAATAAATTCAAATGAAGCACTAGAGAATTTGTCATATTTAAGAATGGGAGTAAGTTTAGGCTTATATGATAAATTAAATTTTGTACAGATAACAAACTTAATGTTATCTGTACAAAAATATAATATACTAAAATATAAATATTATTTACATTCTTTTAAGGATGAAGATGTATTAAGAGCTAATTATATAAGAAATTTCTTCGAAAAGGAGGAGATATAGATGAATAATAAAAATATGGGGAATGTTGATACTCTTTTAAAGCTTTCATCAAATGAAAGTTTTATGATGAAACATGATTATATAGGAACAGAGCATATTTTACTTGGTTTTATGAAGCTAAATAGTAAAGATACTCAAATGTTAATGGAAGCAGGTGCAAATTATGACAACCTTAAGCAAGTTGTAATAAATAGCATAGGATATGGTAATGGTATAAAACCACCAGAAAATTTAACTCCAAGAGTAAAAAGGTTAATGGAAAAAAGTAGAGAAGTAGCAAGAGACTTAGGGAGTAACTTTATAGGCACAGAACATATTTTACTGGCGTTATTGGAAGATGATGATTCTTTTTCAGGATATATGTTAAACTCTACGAATGTAAATAAAGATAAGATAAAAAAAGAATTAAGTGAATATTTTTCATCTGCAGCAAGTAATAACGCAAATAAGCAAAGTCATAAAGTAAATAAAGATTCAGTATTGGATAAATTTGCAAAAGATTTAAATCAACTAGCAGAAGAAGGTAAAATTGATCCTGTAATTGGAAGAGAAAAAGAAATAGAAAGAATTATTCAAGTTTTATTGAGAAGAACTAAAAATAATCCTGTTTTAATAGGAGAACCAGGAGTAGGTAAAACTGCTATAGCTGAAGGACTGGCACAAAAAATTGTAGAAGGAAATGTTCCTGAAATAATAAAAGATAAGAGAATAGTAAGTTTAGACTTAGCTGGTATGATAGCAGGTACAAAATATCGTGGGGACTTTGAAGAGAGAATAAAAGGCGTTATTGACGAGCTTATAAAACAAGATAACGTAGTATTATTTATAGATGAGTTTCATACAATAATAGGTGCTGGTGGAGCAGAAGGTGCTATGGATGCAGCAAACATATTAAAACCAGTATTAGCAAGAGGAGAGTTGCAAATAATAGGAGCTACAACTATTGACGAATATAGGAAACAAATAGAAAAAGATGCTGCACTTGAAAGACGTCTTCAACCAATAACAGTAGAAGAACCTTCTGTAAAGGATACTATTCAAATATTAAAAGGAATAAGAGATAAATATGAAGCACATCATAAAGTGGCTATTACAGATGAAGCCATAGTTGCAGCATCAGAATTATCGGACAGATATTTAACAGATAGGTATCTACCAGATAAAGCGATAGATTTAATAGATGAGGCAGCTTCCAAAATAAGAATAAAATTTTATATAGCACCGCCAGATTTAAAAGATCGTGAAGAAAAATTAGAAAAGCTGCAAACAAAAAAAGAGCAAGCAATTGCTACACAAGATTTTGAAAAAGCAGCAGAATTAAGAGATAAAATAAAAGAAGTAAAAGAAGAATTAGCAAATGTTCAAGAGTCATGGAAAATGAAAAAAAGAACCCATGAAATGATAGTCAATTATGAAGATATAGCAAAAATTGTGTCTGAATGGTCAAATGTACCAGTAACTTCAATGACTAAGGAAGAAACAGAGAAATACTTGTATTTAAACGAAAATTTAAAGAAACATGTAATTGGTCAAGATCAAGCTGTTGATTCTATTTCACATGCTATTAAAAGAGCAAGAGTTGGACTGAAAGATCCAAATAAGCCAATAGGTTCATTTATATTTGTGGGACCTACAGGAGTAGGTAAGACATATTTAGCTAAGTCACTGGCAAAAGAGCTATTTGGCGATGAAGATTCAATGATAAGGATAGACATGAGTGAATATATGGAAAAACATTCAGTTTCAAGGTTAATAGGCTCACCTCCAGGATATGTAGGATACGATGAGGGTGGACAATTAACAGAAGCTGTTAGAAGAAAGCCTTATTCAGTTATTTTGTTTGACGAAATAGAAAAAGCTCATCCAGATGTATTCAATGCTTTATTACAAGTGCTAGATGATGGAAGACTTACAGATTCAAAAGGGAAAGTAGTAAATTTTAAAAATACAATTTTAATAATGACATCAAATGTTGGAGCACATAGTCTTGAAAAGAAAAATAATTTGGGGTTTTCATCAGGGCAAGATATTGAAAAAGAAGAATATGAAAGAAATAAAGAAATAATATTAGAAGAATTAAAAAGAACATTTAGACCTGAATTTTTAAACAGAGTAGATGACATCGTAGTATTTAGCAACTTAACAGAAAAAGATATTAAAAAGGTCGCTAAAATAATGTTAGATGAAATGGTGGATAGATTAAAGAAACTTGATATTAAAGTAACCTATGATAATAAATTAGTTAATTTTGTAAGTAGTGAAGGTTTTGATAAGACTTATGGAGCAAGACCTTTAGAAAGAATTATAAGAAGTAAGATAGAAGATAAATTAGCAGAAGCTATACTGTCTGGAGAAGTTGAAAGAGATGATAATATTTCAATTTCAACAAGAGGAAGTAAAGTTACTTTTAAAAAGAAAGAGACAGAAAAATTAGAAGTATAGATTAAAAACAAAAAGATTGAATCTTAAGATTCAATCTTTTTGTTTTTATGAATTAAATTTTTAATATTATTTTTATTTTTAAAAACCAATGCAGAAATTCCAAAGAGGGACATAGCTATTCCTAAATAGAAGTTTTTAGGAATATATTTGAATTGTATATTATTAGTTCCATCTTCTAATCTAACTCCAACAAAAGTATCATACAATAATTCTTTTTCTTTTTTCTCTCCATTTATATATACTTCCCATCCATTGTAGTCAACAATAGATGCAAATAGTATTTCATCCTTTTTAGCTTCAATAGTTCCTGATAAAGAGTTACTTGTATAACTAGTAACATTTAACTTGTTATTATCTAATGATTCTAGAGCAGATTTAATCATAGGTTCATTCATAGTAGCAAGTTGAATATTGAAATAATCTTTAGCAATATTTTTTTGCAGAGGAGCAGATACAGTTATAATTTCGCCAGCTTTATAATTTCCTAAATCGTAGATAGAACTACGTATAAAATTATAGGTTGTAGATGAATCACTAGTACGAACAGATACATTTCGCTCATAAGTATATCTGTCAGGTAGAGGAACTGTAGGAGTTAATCCATATATAAATACTTTTCCATCTTTTGGAACCTTATATTTAAATTCAAAATTACCTTCTTTATTCACATCTTGTAACTTATACTTATAAATAAGATTATCTTTTTCAATTTCAATATTTTCAAAATTTTCTTCAAATGAAGGAAGGATTGATAAATATTCGTTATCTTTACCGGTAGTAAGAGATAAAAATTTATTTTGGTTTTCAAAAACTGACTTATTTTTTAATTTATCTAGAGGAAGGTAGTCTTTTACTTTATATCCAATAGATATTGGGTAGGAATTTTCATATAGAGACAAGTTGTCAGTTTTATCAATAATATGTTTAAAAGTGTCTTTTTTATCATCTTTATCTTGTGAATAGATATATTTCAAATTAAAAAGTGAATTAAGTATTGGAGTATTGTCAGCATAAATTGACTTGTTATTTCGTAAATGTGAGGAGAAACCTATATATTCACCAAACATAATCCAATTTCTATTCATATCGGAAGAAAAAAGAGAAATTCCTTTATATCCAAGTAGTGCAGAATCATCATCTGTATTCCAATGTGCAAAATCCTCTCTAAAGAAACTATCTTGAACAATATTTTTTTGTAATTCTTTAAAATCAGAATGATTTTTTGTGTATTCTGTATAGTTTGTTACTCCTATTTGATTAACATAATTGTTAAAATTCAAAGTAAGTTCAACCATGACAAGTCCATACACCAAGTATTTTGACAGCTCATATTTATAGGCAAATAATAAAATAAAATAAATAAAAAGCAATATTAAATTATATTTAACAATCAAATTATAAGTGAAATTATTGCTATATAATACTAAAAATACACTTAAAGCGAAACCAATTGATAAAGTAAGTATATTTTTAATATTAATATTTTCAATAAATATTTGATAACCCTTAAATGATAGTACAATTAAACTAAAAATAAAAACAAATGCAAATCTAAAAGGAATTCCATTAGGAACTCTAAAACCATTCCAAATATAATTTAAAATACCAGTTGAAAAGCTAAGCAGTAGAAAAGATATAAATGCTAAATTCACTAGTCTAGTTTTTAATGGTGTTTTTTTAGATATAAAATAAAATATTAGTAATGGTATATTTAATAATCCAAGATATATATTTGGGTAGTTTTCTATAACTATACTTGGACTATTGTAGAACAATAGTCTGCTTAAAACTAATTTAAAATCAACTGTTAATTTTTGTAATATTACATCAAAACCATAGTCATAATATTTTTTTACATTCATGCTTGACGATAGTGGTATAAGTATTATACTAGCAATTAGACAGGCTACTAATGAGCATACAAATATGTGCAATGTATTTTTTAAAAAAGTTTTTACATCAGTACTGTAGATAATGTTTTTTGCAATAAAGTACACTACTATAAACATACATAGTATCATTCCCATGTAATAATTAGATATAATAGCATAAGCTAAAGACAAAATATATAAGTTGAATTTTTTATGTCTAATTAAATTATCAACACCAAGTATTATTAAAGGAAGCATATAAAAAGCATCTAACCACATTATGTTCCAATAATAGCCAGCTATAAAAGCACTTAAAGAATAACATAGAGCAAAAATTACAATTGACAATGGATTTTTAATTTTTTCGTTTGATTTTTTTAAATAAAAAGACATGGTCAATGAAGCCAATGAAATTTTAACCAAAGTTATAATATAATAAAAATGTATTGTAAAATCTTCAGGTATAAAATATAAGAGTAAGTTTAGGGGACTTGCTGTATAATATGCAAATATATTATAGTAAGGAAAACCAGAACCTAAATTCCAAGAAAATAATATATTATCTCCAGATAAAAGTTTTCTATGTAATTCTTTTAAAAAGGGGAAATATTGATGAACTCCATCCTGAATGATAATTTGGTTATCTCCAAAAGGAAATACTCCTTTTCTTGAAAAAATAAATGCTAAAATAGCAAGTGGTAAAATAAAAGATAATATATATATATATTTACTTTTGAAAAAATTTTTTAATTTTTCCATAATAATCCTCCATAAAATTAAGTGGTTTTGAACATCTAAACAATTATAATACAAAAGAAAGTTACTAACAAGTATACATTATATATATCTGTAGTATAATATTATTTTGTATTATTTTTGATATTATTCTATAATAAATGTATATGATTAAAAATAAGGGCGGTGAATTAAGATGGAAAAGATAATGTCTATAATTATTCCGGCATTTAATGAAGAGAGTAATGTTGAATTAATACATAAAAAAATAAACGAAATAATGATGTTAAATGGTATAAATTATGAGATAATATTTGTCGATGATGGTTCAAAAGATAAAACTTGGGAAAATATTGAAAAAATTTCTAAAGATAATGTTAATATAAAGGGAATAAAATTTTCAAGAAATTTTGGAAAAGAAGCAGCGGTTTTTGCAGGACTTAAGGAATCTAAAGGGAATTGTTGTTCTGTTATTGATAGTGATTTACAACATCCTCCAGAAACACTTGTAGAGATGTATAGACTTTGGGAAGATGGATATGATGTAATAGAGGGAATTAAACTAGATAGGGGTAAGGAAAATAAGCTATATAAAAATTTTTCTAAATTATTTTACAAATTGATGAGTTCTGCAACTAAAATAGATATGGAAAAAACATCAGATTTCAAGTTATTGGATAGAAAAGCAGTAGATGCAATAATTGAGTTACCAGAAAAAAATATGTTTTTTAGGGCTATGTCAGCTTGGGTAGGCTTTAAAACTGTAACGATAGGATATGAAGTTCAAGAGAGAGCACATGGGGAAAGTAAATGGTCAACAATGAGTTTGATAAAATATGCAATAACTAACATAGTTTCATTTACAACAGCACCTTTACATATTGTTACTTTCTTGGGTACAATATTTTTTGTTTTTACAATCATATTTGGAATTCATTCACTATATAATTATTTTACACATCAAGCTTTAGGAGGATTTACTACAATAATACTTCTTCAATTAATAATAGGATCAATAGTTATGTTAAGCTTAGGGATAATAGGAACATATATAGGTGCAATATATGATGAAGTTAAAGATAGAAATAGATATATAGTAGAAAAATTTATAAATATTTAGAAAGGTTTTAAATATAAATGGAAAAAAGTTTAATAAACTTTAAAGTAGCGTCAATTTTTAAGAATATAAACAGGAAGTATAAAGTTAGCTTTATTACTACTTTTATTATTGGCTTATTTGTGCATATTTATATGTATACAAATATTTTTTTAAATCATGACACAATAAGAAATTTTTATAATTTGGAAGATACTTTTACTTCAGGAAGATGGTTTTTAGGTGTTTTAGGGAAGCTATTCTCTAATTACACAGTACCTTGGGTAAATGGAATGGTAGTATTAGTATGCCTTAGTCTTATTACATGTTTGATAATAAATATTTATGAAATAGATAATATCCTAAATGTAGTTTTAATATCATTGATAACAGCATCTTTTCCTAGTATAACAGCAATAAATTTATTTATTTTTGTTTCAGATGCTTATTTAGTAGCAAATTTGATTACAGTTTTTGCAGTATTTATAACAGATAGGTTTAAATATGGTTGGATTTTAGGTGTTATATTGTTAATATTGGCGACAGGAAGTTATCAAATTAATATATTTTTTGCAGTATCTTTATATTTTGTAAAAATATTAAGACATGTACTAAATAACAAAAGTTTAAAAGAAGTTATAGTAAAAACTTTAAAGTATGCCTTAATAACTTTGGCTGCACTAGTAGGATATATAGTAATAAATAAAGTAATAGTTTCTGTTTTAAATATACAGTTAACAGATTATAAAAATATAAATACTCTAGGTAATATTGATATATTAAAGGTACCTTACTTGCTGAAAATAGGAGCAATAGAATTTTTCAAATTTTTTAGTATATATACTAAAAAATACTTAGGGATATTATCATTAGTAATGAATTTATTTTTGTTAATCTCAGTTATATTTATTGCATTAAAAATATTTTTTAACAGAAAAATATTGTCAAAGAATAGTAAGATTTTATTATTAGTGATATTGCTCATATCTCCTATAGTTCTTAGTTTTATATATGTATTAGGTAAAGGTGAAATACATCATATAATGTTGATAAGTTTTGTATGTGCATATTATATAGCTATAATAATGCTAGAGTTTGGAATGAAAAATAATATATATGGAAAATCAACAATTATGAATAATATTTTCATTATAGCAATTTTCATAGTATCAATTTCTTGGGGGATTTTTGCAAACAAATGTTATACTGCTATTGATATAAAAAATAAGAATATGTATTCATTTACTAGCAGGATAGTTAGTAAGATAGACGATGTAGAAGATTTTAATTATGAAGAAGATGAAGCAATAATAATAGGTAACAGGGTAGATAAAGTGCATAGTCCGACTAAGAAAAAAGAATATATGGAATTAGATGGATTCACAGGTTTATTCATGATAGGAGATTACAATTTCTTTTACTCTAGTGAACATTATAGTGAGTATATAAGAAATATATTAGGTGTAAATTTGAAGTATCCAGGAGCAACAAAGGAAAAATATCTTAGAGGATGTCAAGAATTTATAGATATGCCTTCCTTTCCAGAAGAAGGATGCATAAAAAAAATAGATGGTGTATTAGTAGTGAGGGTTAGTGATTATTATAATAGATAAGCTTAAGGAATATAAAAATATAATAATATATATTATAATGGGTATTTTTACTACAATAGTCAATTTACTAGTGTATAGTATTTTAGTAAAATACTTAAGAATGAATATAAATATTGCTAATATAATAGCATGGATATCAGCTGTGTTGTTTGCATATATAACCAATAAAATATATGTTTTTAATAGTAGAGAATTAAAATTTAATTTAGTTATTAAAGAACTAAGTTTATTTGTAGGTGGTCGATTAATAACAGGTGTATTTGAGATTGCTGGTCTACCAATTTTAATGGCTTTGGGACTAAATCAAGTTATTTTTGGAGTAGAAGGTTTATTTGCAAAGTTAATAATAGGCATAGTAGTAGTTATAGTAAATTATTTTTTTAGCAAATATTTTGTTTTTAGAAATAAAGAAAATAATAGTTAAATAATTTGTAGATATGTTTACATATCTACTTTTTTATTAGAAATATGACTGGAGAATAGAATTATGAAAAATAAAGTTATTTATAGATGTAAAGAATGCAACTATGAAACAGTTTCTTGGACAGGCAAATGCCCAAACTGTAGTTCATGGGGATCTTTGAAAGAGATAGAAGTATCAGATAGTAAGGGAAAAAATAAAAAAAATTTAAGTAAAAAAGAAGCGACAAAATTAAAAGACGTTAAAATTGATAGTAGTGAGAGAATAGTAACTTCAATTGGCGAGTTAAATAGAGTTTTAGGTGGAGGTATAGTAAGAGATTCAGTTACTATATTAACAGCTAGACCAGGCGCTGGGAAGTCTACTTTATTTTTGGAAATGTCTTATGACTTAGCTAGTAAAGGAATTAAAGTTTTATATATTTCAGGTGAAGAGTCTGAATCTCAAATAAAATCAAGAGCAATAAGAACTATGCAAAATATACCAAATAATATTTGGATAGTTTCGACGACATCAATGGATTTAGCAATAGAAAATATAAAAAATATAAATCCAGATATTATTTTTTTAGATAGTATTCAAACATTTACTTTAAGTGAGTATACATCTAGAGCAGGTTCTCCTGTTCAAACAGTAGAATGTGCAAATACATTAGTCGATATTGCCAAAAACAAAGATAATCCTAAGGCTGTATTTATGATAGGACACATGACAAAATCTGACGAGATGGCAGGACTTAGAACTTTAGAACACCTAGTGGATACAGTTATATACTTAGAGGGTGAGGTTGATGAAAGTTTAAGAGTACTAATGTCAACTAAGAATAGGTTTGGTAGAATTGGAGAAATAGGTTTATTTGAAATGAGAGAAAATGGAATTAAAGAAATAGATAATATATCAAACCATTTTGTGACAGAAAGAGAAAATTTAGTCCCAGGTTCAGCTTTGTCAATGATTAAAGAAGGTTCTAGAATGATGGTAGTAGAGATAGAAAGTTTAGTATCAAAATCATTTTTACCATATCCAACTAGAATAGGAGATAGTTTAAGGAAAGATCAGCTGAATACATTAATTTCTATTCTTGAAGAAAGAGGTAATACTAATTTATATGATAAAAATGTAATAATAAAAACAACAGGTGGAATAAAATTATCTGAACAGTCAGTGAATTTAGCGATAATTATGAGTATAATATCAGCTTACAAAAACAAGGGAATAGATAATAAAACGGTATTTATAGCGGAAGTAGGACTAACAGGTGAATTAAAGAAGGTACCTCAAATAGAAAATAGGATAGAGGAGTTATCTAGATTAGGGTATAAAAGAGTGTTTACATTTAATAATACAACTTTAAAAGACATCAATAATATAGAAGTGGTGCAATGTGAAACTTTGCAAGAAGTTATTAATAAAATATTTTAACTAAAAAACATGTATTATAGTTTAATTGAAAATATCAAAATAGTATCATATTTAAAAAATATAGATAGGAAATGTAAAATAAACTTTTTTCTACTTTTACAATAGGAATTTTAGTTCATTCATATATGTATTTAAATGATTTATTAAATCATGATACAATTACTAACTATTTTTGTGTAAATGATACATTTACATCAGGAAGATGGTTTTTGGGAATTTTAAGTGGGATATTTTCAAATTATACTTTGCTATGGATAAATTGATTGATAGTAGTATTATCACTAAGTATAATAAATATTTTGATTGTTGAAATATTTTAAATTTAAAGTAATATAAATATTTTTTATTTCTTCTATAACTGTAGTATTTCCAACATATTTATATTTTTAAAATAATATATCTAGTTTTAGAAAATAGTAGCTTTAAAAAATTTTTAAAAAAGACTTTTAAGAGCATATGTATAGTTCTTTTGTTTATAGCAATATATATAATAATAAGCAAACTTGCTGTTAATATTTTAGATATTAATATAACACATTATAAAAATATGAATAAATTTGGAAATATAAAAATCATGGAAATTTCAAACTTATCAAGAGTATGAATATTTGATTTTTTTATTTTTTTACCAAAGAATCTGAAAAGTTTCTGGGAATAGTTCCTAAAATTATCAATACAATTATTTTTGTTTCTATAATTTTATTAAGTTTGTATATATTGATAAACAAAAAGTTTATTTCTAAAATAAATGAATAAATTAAAACGAATAATATTATTATTAGTTTTAGTAATAGTGCTAAGTTTAATATATTTATTAGGAGAAAAAATTATATATCATATTATGCTCATAAGTTTTGTATATGTGTATTATATAGCTATACTTGGTGTCAAATTCAATAATCCAAGGGAGGATATGGAAATTGAAATTATAGAATTGGAAGATTTTAAAAACATGCCGATTTTTCCAAAATAAGGATCTATTAAAAAATAAAAGAAGTATTAGTTGTAAAAATAAATTAGATATAAACTCTACAATAATATTAATAATAAGTTTGTGAAAAATTTTAATGAAATTAAAATAAAATATTTTTTTCAAAAATATAAAATAATAGTTATAAAATTAGTTTAGTATTTACTTTATATAAATCATAATGTTGTTTTAATATTATATATTTTTAATAATTTATTAAGTAATAATACAATTCATTAGAAAGATTACTTTTTATAGCATTAAGTAGTTTATTGTCAAATTATACTTTTGAATAATTTAATAGGATAATAGAGATATTATCTTTTAAGTATTACTACTTATTTATGGTACTAAGAATATAACTATAATTTGTGGAGAAGCAACAATATCTAGAAATATAGAGAATGAATTAAAATCCAAACTTGGAAATAATAATGTTAAAATATTAGTGGGAGCAACTAGATATGAAACTATAATAGCAATTGGAAAAGAAGTTAGGAATATTTCTGGAAACAAAGTAACTGCAATATTAGTAGCTGGAATAAACTTCCCAGATACAATAGCTATGACAAATTTAAGAGTAGAGGGAAATATGCCTATATTACTTACAGAACCAACTAACTTGAAAGAAAGTGTAGAAAAATCTTTAAAAGATTGGAAAGTTGAAAAGGTAATAATAGGTGGTGGAGAAGTGGCAGTATCTAAAAAATAGAAGATAAACTTAAAAAATCTATGAAAGTAGATAGAATTTTTGGAGCAGATCGTTACTCAACGTCTATAAAAATAGCTAAGAGCGTCTATTCAAATGCTAATAAATTTTTGACTACCCAGATGCTTTATCAGCTGCATATAGGCTTAAAAAACAAATCTCCTATAATATTATCAAAAAAGAGGCTCTTTCTAAAGAGGCTTTTTATTTATTATAAAACTTTAACATTTACAACAATTTTTACATTAGGAATACCTGCACCAAATACTCTACCAGTCCTCTCTCCAGGAACATAATCACTGTCATAGTCAAGAAAATATCCATCAGGATTATCAACATCAAACTTTATATCCATTATAGCATAAGGTTTATCAACTTCTATAGGATGATTAAAATATTCTCCAGGAGTAATGTAATAAACTTCAGGCGTGGCTATTACTTCTCCAGTTTCTTCGTTTATAATACGAATAGTTATTATTTGATCATTTATTCCAGATTCTGGTGTATAGTAATAAAATACTTCTATAGTTCCGTCTAAAAAAGTACCTGCAGAATTTTCTGGAAGTTTACTTTCATCTAATTTATACCCGTTAATTTGAGGGGCAGTTGTTGTATAATTTTCGCCAACTTTACCAGTTAAAGTGTTTCCAGTATATATTATTTTTCCATTTTCATCCTTACCATAAATAATAACTTTACCTTCCTTCCTTAACTTCTTGGATTTCTTCATAGTATAAAGTTACAGTTACAGTACCTTGTAAGAATTTCTCTTGAGGACTATCTCCTGTCCTATCAACTAATTTATATTTATCATCTGCTTTAGATTTAACATTATCAGAGTATACTGTGCCTAGACCACCATAGAAAGTTTCATTTTCAGCAAGTTTAGAAGTAGTTCCATCTTCATTATGTAGTAAATGTTGTACAATTAATTCACCTTTATTGTTACATAGTTCATATATAAAATCTACTGTAATATTTCCATTAATAAATTTACCATAATAATTGGTTGGAGATTTTACTAATACATATTTTTCAATTGGCTTAGTTGGGGCAAAATATGAGTCTCCAACTTCACTAGCTAATATGTCTGATGGAACAATTTTATTACCATTAACATCTAAATAATTAATTGTAACTGTACCTTTACAAGCTGCGCATTTTTCATACACATATACAACTTCTATATCACTATTAGTAAAGTATCCATGTACATTTTCAGGAACTACTTTAAGAATATAGTTGTTTATAGCTACAGCTTCAGTAGTATATTGAGTACCGACTTTACCAGTTTTAACTACAGGTTCAACTAATTGTTTACCATTAACATCTAAGTATTTAACAGTTACTTTTCCTATAGCTTGTATACATTCTTCGTAAATATATACTACTTCAATATCTTTGTCTTGAAATACTCCATTTGTATTTTCAGGAACTACCTTAAGTATATAGTTAGGTATAGCTTTCACTTTACTATAGTAAGCATCACCAACTTTACCAGTTTCAACTACAGGATCAGCCAATTGTTTACCATTAACATCTAAATATTTAAAAGTAACAGTGGATTCCTTAACAGCTGTAGATTTATAAACATAAATTACAGTTTGAGGGTTAACAGTAAATTTACCAGAAGCAGCTACTCCTTCAACTCTTAAGAACTCGTATCCATCTATAGCTTTTTGCTCTGTAGTATAGTTAGTATCAACTTTACCATTATGAACAACTGAATAAGCGATTTCTTTGTAATTTTCGTCAACGTATTTAGTAGTTACAGTGCTGCTTTTTTTCTCATATACATATCTAACTTCTAAATCTTTTTCTCCAAATGTACCTGATACAGGATTTCCTTCAACTCTTCTGAAATTCCATTTTGGGAAGTTACGTTGGACAGTAGTATAAGAGTCACCAACATTACCAGTTGTTACTACTGGAGCAATAATATTAACACCATTTAAATTAACATACTTAACAGTGAGAGTACTAGTAGTTATTTTTTTATAAATGCAATTAACAGTTTTGCTACCATTATATTCACCAGAAGTATCATCATCAGTAGTTTTTACAAATGTATATCCTGGTATTTCTTTCTGTTCAGTAGTGTATTGAGTTCCAACTTTTCCTTTTGTAGTAACAGAATCTGCTATTTTATTTCCATCTACATCAATATAGTTAGCAGTTACAGTACCAAAGTTTTCAGTCTCTATGATGTTACATATTTTATAACTCCAAGTAAAACAAAGTGGATAAAGTTTAGAATTTGCTTTGTATTGCTCTATTATAAAATTAACAGTATCTTCTTTGTAGTTCTCATCAACAGTAAATGTATAAGATATATTGTGATAAGGAGATACTTTACAAGTATAACAGCTTGAAGTATTAGTATTAATTGAATAACTTTGAGTAGAAGCATCAATATGTTGAGAATTGTTAGCTAAATTTGTAGCTTCATTTATAATACCTTCAGGTGTTGTAATAACACTAGTATTGTTAGAAATTCCAAAATTCAAATCCCCATACTTATAGTAGTGATTTCCTTGTACAGTAAAATTAACAGTGTAAGTATTACCAGGTTTTACATTGATAGTTTTACCATAGTACATCCACCAACCTTCAGCTTTATCTTTTGAAGGAGATAGCTCAGAAAGTTTAGTTTCTCCATATTTTCCTAGATTAGCATAATATTGCTTATAACTTTTAGCAAAGTGACCAGTATAATTTGAAGGTATAGTACTATGGGCTTCAGATGTAGAAGATCCTAAAGTTATAAAGGTAAATGCTGCAACAAAAGCAATAAATATAGTTAATAAGCTTTTGTTAATAATTGTTTTTTCATTTTTACTCCTTTAAATTTTTAATAAATAATCTTTTTTTGATAAATATTTTATAATATATTTCAAGATAAATATATAATATTTTTTATATCTATTTATTGCGATAGTTATTACAATAATAAGTGTAAATAAAAAAGTAGGAAATTTATTTGGGAAATTCTATAGGAGAAAAATCAAGATCAAATAGGATTACTTTATATAGACCAGCAGAAGATTATAAAAATGGATTTAATAATCCTGTAGAATTAAATATATCTACAAAAAACTTTAAAGAAGATGTTGACATTCATATATTTGTAAATGATAAGCCAGTTCGTTCAGGAGACTATGGCAATAAGCAACAGATCATACAGCTAATTAATTATAAAATAGAACTTGGAAAACACAAGATGAGAATAGAACGGTATGAAAACGATAGAATGGAAGGAAAACCAATAGAAAAAGAAGAATTTGAATATTAAATAGAACTTGGCGATGATAAAAGTGAGGAAGAAGTAATGGAATAGAATTTAGAAAAAATTATATATTTTAAATTATGACAATAAAGCATATTTATACATGAATGGATAGGTGGAATATTGGCAAATAGAAGTATTCCAATAGTAAACTTACTAATAAATATGTAACAATAGAGAATAATTTTACTAAGATAAGAGAAGTTCATAGTTAATAATGTATAAATATTGAAAAATATATTTAACTATTATTTGACTTTAGCTAGAAAAAGTGATAACATAATAAAAATATTAAACAAAAATAAATGCAATTATAGAGATAGTAAAATAAAATTATTTTTAGAGAGTTAGTGTTTGGTGAAAACTGGCAGTAATTTATTTTAAAATCACTCTATAGCTATTTTACTGAAAGTTTTAGTAAGTAAAGTCGGAATTACCGTTATATAATGTTAATTGTTTAATATAAGTGGTGTTTTACACAATTAGGGTGGTACCGCGGAGTTTCTTTCGTCCCTGTGTCTTTTATGACATGGTGAGGAGAGATTTTTTTTTATAATTACTCATATTTACGAAAGGATGGATAATAATGGAAAGAATGTTAGTAGCAAAATTGAATAATGGAATGGATTCATGTATGAGAGTTTTATCTGTACTAAGAAATAAAAGGTATTCTTTTAATGAACTTAAAATGACAGATGAAAATTTAACTTTATATGTGGATGAAGAGATTTATAGTGATGTTCATTTATTTTTATCCAAACTTGTGGATGTAAAAATACAATAATTTTAGGAGGAGTTTTAGTATGTATTACGAAAAAGATGGAGATTTAGGAATATTTGAAGGTAAAAAAGTTGCAATTTTAGGTTATGGTAGTCAAGGACATGCTCATTCACTTAACTTAAAAGAAAGTGGAGTAGATGTTATGGTTGGATTAAGAGAAGACTCAAAGTCTGTAGAAAAAGCTAGAGAAAACGGACTAGAAGTTAAATCAGTATCTGACTGTGCTAAAGAAGCTGATATTTTAATGATTTTATTACCTGATGAAAAACAAAAAGAAGTTTATGATAATGAAATAGCTCCATATTTGAGGGAAGGTCAAGCATTAGCATTTGCACATGGTTTTAATATTAACTATAAGCAAATAGTTCCTCCTACAAATATAGATGTATTTATGGTTGCTCCTAAAGGACCAGGTCATTTGGTAAGAAGAGTTTACCAAGAGGGAATGGGTGTTCCAGCTCTTATAGCTATTTATCAAGATTATTCAGGTAAAGCAAAAGATATTGCATTAGCATATGCTAAAGGAATTGGTGGACTTAGAGCAGGTGTTATAGAAACAACATTTAAAGAAGAAACAGAAACAGATCTTTTTGGAGAACAAGCAGTACTTTGTGGCGGAGCAACTGAACTTATAAAGGCTGGATTTGACACGTTAGTTGAAGCTGGTTATCAAAAGGAAATAGCTTATTTTGAATGTTTACATGAATTAAAATTAATAGTTGACTTAATTTATGAGGGCGGATTTGAAAATATGAGATATTCTATTTCAGATACTGCAGAGTATGGAGATTATGTAACTAGTAGAAGAATTATAACTGATGAAACAAGAAAAGAAATGAAAAATGTACTTAAAGATATCCAAGACGGTACTTTTGCTAAAAATTGGATAGAAGAAAATAAGACTGGAAGAAAATACTATAATCAAAGAGTGGAAGAAGAATTAGCTCATCCAATAGTTGAAACTGGAAAAGAGTTAAGATCGATGATGAAATTTATAAAAAAATAAATTAAAGATAAGGTGATTTAATGAATAGTGAAAATATAAAGAAGGGTACAGAGAGATCTCCACATAGATCGTTATTGAGAGCTTTAGGAATAGATGAAAATGACATGAGTAAACCTTTTATAGGTGTTTGTAATATGTTTAATGAAATAGTTCCAGGGCATATACATCTTCGTCAAATAACGGATGAAGTAAAAAAGGGAATATACATGGAAGGTGGAGTACCTTTTGAATTTCCTTCAATAGCTGTTTGTGATGGAATAGTAATGAATCACAGTGGAATGCATTATAGTTTACCATCTAGAGAGTTAATTGTAGATACTATTGAAGTAATGGTAAAAGCTCATAGATTTGATGGACTTGTAATTATACCAAATTGTGATAAGTCTGTACCAGCGGCTTTAATTGCAGCAGCTAAACTTAATATACCTACTATTATAGTTAGTGGTGGACCTATGTTAAAAGGTAAAACTACTAAAAGGGATGTAGACTTAATTTCAAGTTTTGAAGCTGTTGGAAGTTTAGCAAATCACCAAATGGATAGAGAAGAGTTTGATGAAATAGAAAGAAATGCATGTCCAACTTGTGGATCTTGTTCAGGAATGTTTACAGCAAATTCTATGAATTGTATTACTGAATCTTTAGGTATGGCACTAGAAGGAAATGGGACTATACCTGCAGTTTATTCAGCAAGAAAAGTTTTAGCTAAAAGAACTGGACAACAAATAATGAAACTTGTAAAAAATGATGTAAAACCGAGAGATATTATGACACTTAAAGCATTCCAAAATGCTTTAGCTATGGATATGGCATTGGGATGTTCATCAAATACAGTTCTTCATTTACTAGCAATAGCAGAAGCTGCAAAAATACCATTAACATTAAATGACCTTGATGAAGTTAGTAAAATAACACCAAATCTATGTAAATTATCACCAGCAGGAACAGATTATATAGAAGATTTGTATGCAAGTGGTGGAATATATGCTGTGCTGGATCAACTTTCAAGAAAAGATAGTGTAATAAATAAAGAATGTATGACAGTATCTTTAAAAACAATGGGAGAGTTAATAGAAGGAAAATATTTTGGTGGTGTAATAAGAACTATAGAAAATGCATATTCTCCAGTAGGAGGAATAAAAGTTTTATTTGGCAATTTAGCACCAAATGGAGCTGTTGTAAAAGCTTCAGGAGTACTTCCAGAAATGATGACAGCTACCTTGAAAGCAAGAGTATTTGATAGTGAAGAAGAAGCTTACAAAAAAATCTTAGGTTTAGAAATAAAGCCAGGAGATGCTATAATAATTCGCTATGAGGGTCCAAAAGGTGGACCAGGAATGAGAGAAATGCTTTCACCAACAGCTGCTTTAAATGGAATGAAATTAGATACTTCAGTTGCATTAATTACAGATGGTAGATTTTCTGGTGGTTCAAGAGGAGCGGCAATAGGACATGTTTCACCAGAAGCAGCTCAAGGAGGACCAATAGGAATAATAGAGGATGGAGATACTATTATAGTAGATATACCAAATGGAGTATTAAAAGTGGATTTATCTGATGAAGAAATACAAGGTAGGTTAAAGAATTTTAAACCAGAGCTAAAAGAAGTGGATGGATACTTGGCAAGGTATAGAGATAAAGTATCATCAGCAGATAAGGGAGCATGTTTTATAAATGATGCTTATTTAAATGATTAAGGAGTGTTTATGAAAGGTTCAGATTATATATTAAAATGCTTGAAAGCAGAAGGAATAAATACTGTTTTTGGTTATCCAGGTGGAGCGGTTATACCTTTGTTTGATGCACTTTATCGTGATGGAACTTTTAATATATATAGAACCAGCCACGAACAAGGAGCAACACATGCTGCAGATGGCTTTGCTAGAAGGTCTGGAAAAACAGGAGTATGTATTGCAACGTCTGGTCCTGGAGCAACTAATACTATAACGGGTATAGCAACAGCTTATTCAGATTCTATTCCATTAGTTGTAATAACTGGCCAAGTAGGACAACAATTACTTGGTAAAAATTCTTTTCAAGAAGTTGATACAACAGGAATTACAATGAGTATAACTAAATATAATGTACTAGTTACTGACCCTTATAAAATAGGAAAAGCGATACAAATGGCTTTTAATATAGCAAGAAGTGGAAGACCAGGTCCAGTAGTAGTTGATATAACAAAAGATGCTATGGAAAAAGAAATTCAGGACTATGAATATACTTCTCTTGGTATAGATAAAGATACAAGACATTTAGATTGTATAGATAGTATAAAGCAAGCTTGCGATTTAATTAGAAATTCTAAAAATCCAATAATATATGCAGGTGGAGGAGTAATAAGAAGTAATTCTTCTAAATTGTTAACAAAACTTGCAAATAGTTTGAATATACCTGTTATGAACTCTACAATGGGTATGGGTGCATTTGACATGACAGATGAAAAATCTTATGGAATAGTTGGAATGCATGGACAAAAAAATACAAATATATTAGTTTATAATGCAGACGTAATATTAGGTGTAGGCGTAAGATTTTCGGATAGAGCTATAGGTCATAGAAGAGGATTTAGTAAAAATGCAAAAGTAATTCATATGGATGTTGATGGAACAGAATTTAATAAAAATATTGAATCAGAAATTGAAATATTAGGCGATTTTAATGAAATATTAAAAATTATGTTAGAAGAATTAAAAGATGTTAATTTTGAAAATAACTTCAATCATGAAAAATTACCGAAAACAGAAAAAAATTTTCTACCAAGGCAATATATTGAAAAGATAGAAGAGATATTTAGTGAAGAAGCAGTTGTAGTAACAGATGTTGGACAACACCAAATGTGGACAATGATGTATTGGAAAGCTAAATATCCTAATAGAGTAATTACATCTGGCGGTCAAGGAACTATGGGGTTTGGAGTAGGTGCTGCAATAGGAGCAAAAATTGCAAAACCTGAAACACCAGTTGTGTTAATAACAGGAGATGGTTCATTTAGGATGAATCATAATGAAGTTCTTACTTTGAGTACTTATAAAATTCCAGTTACTATATTTGTATTTAACAATAATACATTAGGAATGGTAAGGCAGTGGCAAGGGATATTTGAAAATAATAGATATTCACAAACGGATATTTACGATGCTTTAAATTTAGAATACTTATCAAAGGCTTATGGAGTAAACTATTTAGGAAAAGTAAATAATGTAGAAGAACTAGATAAAGTATTAAAATCTAATGAACTAGAAAACACTGTAAACATAGTAGAATGCATGATAGACCATGATGATTGGGCATACCCAATGGTTGCGGCAGGTAAAAGTATAAATAATATAATAGAAAGATAGAACCAAGATTAATATCTTGGTTTTTTCTTTGTAAAGAATGATTATAGTTATATAACTACATGTTATATACATAAATGAAAACAAATAGTTAAATGTGCAATTTATATCATTATACTAAATAATAAAGCTATATATATTTAATATGATAAGGATTTATTAAGAAATATTTTCTGATTTTATCTGTAGAAAATAGATTATTAGTATACTAAAAAATAGCATTAATATTCAATCTATTAAGTATAAAAATAATTTATATTACATACATAAGCTTAAAAAGATTATACTTAATAAAGCAAAAATATAGAATAATAAAAAATTATATAGATTAAAATAAATAACTTGTTTACATTTATGTTTGTTAATTATATTATTATTTTAATTGAAAATATAATATAATTAAAAGAAGTGATTTACTTAATTGGAGAGGGGATAAATGAAAAATAACATAGATAAATACTTTGGATTTGAGAATTATGGAAGATATATACTATTATATCTATTAGCATTATATTTGATTATTGTATCACTAATATTTAATACACCTTATGAGATATTTTCAGGAATAAAGGAAATAGTATTTTCTCCAGATAATTTAATAACAGATTATATGGAAGTTGGAGACATAGGAGGAGCCTTTTTTAATAGTGGATTTATGATATTAATTTCTACATTAATGATTCAAAAAACAGGTGTGGAAATGAATGGTACATTAATAGCAGCTGTTTTTACAGTTGGTGGATTTTCATTCTTTGGTAAAAATTTATTTAATACTATTCCAATTACAGTTGGAGTATTTTTATATTCTAAATTTGAAAAAACTAATTTTAGTTCATATCTTCTACCAGCATTATTTGGTTCAGCACTTGGTCCATTAGTTGGAGAATTAGCATTTGGATTTGATTTTCCAATAGTAAAAGGAATTATAGTATCTTATATAGCAGGAATTATAGTAGGATTTGTACTTCCACCTTTATCACAAGCATTTTTAAGGTTTCATCAGGGATTTAATTTATATAATGTTGGATTTACAGCTGGTATAGTAGGTATGTTTGCAACAGCAGTTTTAAAAATGTTTAATAAAGATGTTGCAATAGTAAATATAGTTTCATCAGGAAATAACAAAGAACTATCAATTGTAATGTACTTATTATTTGGAATAATATTATTAATAGGGTTTATTTTAAATAGCAATAAGATAAAAGGATATAAAGAAATATTAGATAATACAGGTCAATTAATAGCAGATTTTGTACATTTATATGGATTTCCAGTAACCTTAATAAACATGGGAATAATGGGGATGATAGGTACCTCATATGTTTTATTGGTAGGTGGAGACTTAAATGGTCCTACAATTGGTGGGATATTTACAATTTGTGGTTTTGCTGCTTTTGGTAAACATCCTAAAAACACAATTCCAATATTTTTGGGAGTAATTTTAGCTACATCATTAAATATATATGATAGCAAGAGTACTAGTTCGTTATTAGCTGCATTATTTGGAACAACTTTAGCCCCAATAGCTGGTAAATATGGTATTTTAGCAGGGATTATAGCGGGTTTTTGCCATACGGCAGTAGTTGCAAATGTTGGATATTTACATGGAGGGATGAACCTTTACAATAACGGATTTTCAGGAGGGTTTATAGCTGCTACATTGGTACCAATTTTTGATTCTATTTCAACAGCGATAAGAAGGAGAAAGGTGACAAATGAGAAATAGAGATATAATTAATTCAAAAAGAATAGTAAATTCAATATTAAACTATATGATGGAAAGAGGAGTAGAGGATATAAATTTTAGATTGAAAGTTACAGATGAAGTATTAACAATAATTGCGGAAGGAAAGACATCAAAAAAACCTAAGGATTTAGATAGATTAAATGCACTAATGAATGATAAAAGAACAAGCATAACTGAAGAATATTACAGTGCTTTACTAGGGTATAGTGACAATGTTAATGACATAGATTTGCTAGGTTCTATGCTAGATGAAGGAGCAATATCATATGATGGAGAGTTATTATCTTTTTTTGCAACTAGAAAAATATAAAATGTAGAAATTTCTTAGATTTTCAATGACATAACCTATGCTATAATCTATTTATACTTAGGAGGTAAGAATGAATAAATTATTAAAAAAAATGTCAACTATATTTATGGCAGGAACTATAGTATTAAGTTCTTCTGCTACTGTATTTGCAAATGAAATAGATACAAAGGTAATAAATGAAAAATGGGGTAAGCCAACATTTGTTTATGGAGAATCTTTAAATAAATCGCAAATAAAAGAAACTATGAAACTTGTAGGAATTGAAGATGAAGACAATGTAAATTCTGTGAAAGTAACACATAAAGAATTAGTTAAATATATTGGGGGAGATATAAACAATCCTTCAAATATGATTTCTTCAGTTTTAGTAACAAAAGAAAATGAAGGAAAGGGAGTAAATGTAGTTATAAAAACTCCTAAAAACATAACTCAAATAACTTCTGAGCAATATGCAAATGCTTGTTTAACTGCTGGAGTTGAAGATGCAACAGTCCTTGTAGGAGCAGTAAGACCAGTTACAGGAGAGTCAGCGTTAACTGGAGTTTACAAGGCTTTTGAAGCTAATGGTGTAGAGTTAGATGAAGATAGAATGGAAGTAGCACAGGATGAGATCGATACTGTAAATGAAATTAGTCAAGGCAATAAAAGTAACAAAGATTTTTCAGCATCTGACCTTAATAATGCAGTTACTGAAATAAAAACTGATTTATCCGAAATTAGCGAAAAACAAGATAGAACACCAACATTAGAAGAAATTAGAAAAGTGGTTGAAGAATCTTTAGAAAAATATGATTTAAAGAATATTGTAACAAAAGATCAAATTGATAAATTAATTTCTTATTTTGAAAAATATGTTAATACAGATGCTTTAAATTCTGAACAAGTGAAAGAACAGCTTGGAAAGTGGAAAGAGGCAATTGTAGACGGTGCTACAGATTTATATGACAAAGCTGAAGAGAGTGGAATTTTAGATAAGATAGCAGGTTTTTTTAGAGATGTTTATGAAGGTATAGTAGGATTATTTAATTAAAAATCATAAAAAAGGACTCGAATTTAGAGTTCTTTTTTATTTTATTCTAAGTAAGAAATACTTTTGATAAGTATGAGAAATTAGGGTATAATATATAAACGAACAATTGTTCAAGAGAGGTGATATTTTGGAATTTAAAATACATTCAAAATTCAAACCTACTGGTGATCAGCCAGAGGCGATAGATAAATTGGTAAATGGAATAAATAATAATATAAAAGCTCAAACATTAAAAGGAGTAACAGGTTCAGGAAAAACTTTCACTATGGCAAATATTATAGAAAAAGTTCAAAAACCTACACTAGTTATAGCTCACAATAAAACATTAGCATATCAGTTAGCAAGTGAATTTAGGGAGTTTTTTCCAGATAATGCAGTTGAGTTTTTTGTAAGTTATTATGACTACTATCAACCGGAAGCATATGTTCCTCAAAGTGATACTTATATTGAAAAGGACAGCTCAATAAATGAAGAAATAGACAAGCTTCGCCACTCAGCAACTATGTCTCTTTTTGAAAGAAAAGATGTTATAATAGTGGCTTCAGTTTCTTGCATTTACGGTTTAGGAGATCCGATAGACTATGAAAATTTAGTTGTTTCTCTAAGACCTGGAATGATTAAGGATAGAGATGAAGTAATGAGAAAATTAATAGATATTCAATTTGTTAGAAATGATATTAATTTTACTCGCGGTACTTTTAGAGTTAGAGGTGATAGTTTAGATATTTTTCCAGCATCTCAAGATGAAAATAGTGTAAGAGTTGAATTCTTTGGTGATGAAATAGAAAAAATCACAGAAATTAATTCTCTTACTGGAGAAATCATAGGAACTAGAGACCATATTGCAATATACCCAGCTTCACACTTTGCTACATCAGAAGAAAAAGTAAAAAGAGCTTTGGTTACTATAGAGGATGAACTTGAGGAAAGAATAGAATATTTTAAAAGTAGAAACCAACTTTTAGAGGCACAAAGAATCGAACAAAGAACGAACTATGATTTAGAAATGTTGGCAGAAATGGGGTTTTGTACAGGAATAGAAAATTATGCTAGGCATTTAAGTGGTAGAGAACCAGGTTCTAAGCCTTATACATTAATCGATTATTTTCCAAAAGACTTTTTAATTATGGTAGATGAATCACATGTTACATTGCCTCAAATAAGGGGAATGTATGAGGGGGATAAGTCAAGAAAAACGAATTTAGTAGAATATGGTTTTAGACTTCCTTCAGCATTGGATAATAGACCACTACAATTCAAAGAGTTTGAGTCTATGATAAATCAAATACTATTTGTATCTGCAACACCTGGGCCATATGAAAAAGAGCATGCAAGTCAAGAAGTAGAGCAAATTATTAGACCAACAGGATTACTTGATCCAGTAATTCAAGTTAGACCAACTAAAAACCAGATAGATGATTTAGTTACTGAAATATATAAGAATATTGAAAAAAAAGAAAGAGTATTAATAACTACTCTTACTAAAAAGATGTCAGAAGATTTAACCAAATATTTAGAAGAACTTGATATTAAGGTTACTTATTTGCATTCAGACATAGATACTCTAGAAAGAATGGAAATAATTAGAGATTTGAGATTAGGAGTATATGATGTTTTAGTTGGGATTAACTTACTGAGAGAAGGTTTAGATCTTCCTGAAGTTTCGTTAATAGCCATTTTAGATGCTGATAAAGAAGGATTTTTAAGATCAGAGACTTCTTTGGTACAAACTATTGGTAGAGCTGCTAGAAATGTTGATGGTAGGGTAATAATGTATGCTGACAACATTACAGGATCTATGGATAGAGCCATTACAGAAACTAATAGAAGAAGAGAAATACAAAATAAGTACAACATAGATCATAATATAACTCCAGAATCTATAAATAAGGGAATAAGAGATATTATAGCGGCTACTCATGTAGCTGAAGAGATAGAAAATTACGATATTATTAAAAAAGATTCAATTACAAAGGAAGATATAGAAAAACTTATTATTAGTATGGAAGAAGATATGTATAAAGCTGCAGAAGCTCTAGAATTTGAGAGAGCTGCAAATTTAAGGGATCAAATTAAAAAATTCAAAAAAGAATATTAGGTGATAAATTGAGTTTAGATAAAATTATTATAAAAGGTGCTAAAGAAAATAATCTTAAAAATATTGATTTGGTTCTGCCAAGGGATAAAATGGTGGTATTAACTGGTTTAAGTGGTTCGGGGAAATCTTCTTTAGCATTTGATACTATATACGCAGAAGGGCAAAGAAGATATGTTGAATCTTTGTCTAGTTATGCCAGACAATTTTTAGGACAAATGGAAAAACCAGATGTAGAATATATAGAAGGATTATCTCCTTCTATTTCTATTGATCAAAAAACAACTAGTAAAAATCCACGTTCAACGGTAGGGACTGTTACTGAAATATATGATTATTTGAGATTGTTATATGCAAGAGTAGGAACTCCATATTGTCCAGTTTGTGGTAAAGAAATAACAAGTCAAACAGTTGACCAAATGGTAGATAAAGTTAAAGAATTTCCAGAAAGAACTAGAATACAAGTGCTTGCTCCAGTAATTAAAGGGAAAAAAGGTGAGCATGTTAGACTTCTTGAAAACATGAAAAAAGAAGGTTATATAAGAGTTTTAATTGATGGAGAAATGTATGAATTAGCTGATGAAATAAAATTAGCTAAAACGAAAAAACATGATATAGATATAGTAGTTGATAGGATAATAGTAAAAGATGGAATAGATGCAAGGCTTGCAGATTCAATAGAGGCAGCTTTAAAACTTGCTGATGATATAGTAAAAATTCAAGTTATAGATGGAGAAACATTTACACTTAGTGCGAAAATGTCTTGTCCAGACGGACATATATCATATGACGAAATAGAACCAAGATCATTTTCATTTAATAATCCTTTTGGCATGTGTCCAGAATGTCACGGACTAGGATTTCATACTAAATTAGACAAAGAACTAATAATTCCAAATTATAATTTATCAATTTCTGAAGGAGCAATAGAGCCATTTGCAACTTCAAAACCAGGAACTTACTATTATGAAATAATAAATGCAATAGTAAGTAAGTATAAATATTCAGTTGATAAACCTTTAAAAGATTCACCAGAAGGTATGATAGAAGAAATACTTTATGGGACAGGTGATGATGAATTAGAATTTTCTTTTGATAGTCACTTTGGTGGTTGGAAAAAATATAAAGGAAAATTTGAAGGAGTTTTGAGTAATTTAGAAAGAAGATATAATCAAGCAGGGGAAGCTACACATGATAAAATTTCTGAGTATATGACAGAGATAGAATGCTCTATGTGTCATGGTAAAAGGCTAAAAGATGAATATCTTTCAATAAAAATAGATGAAAATAATATAATAGATATTACAGATATGGCAGTACATGATTCTTTAAAATGGTTTAAAGAACTCAAACTATCAGAACAAAAAACTTTTATAGCTTCGGAAATTGTAAAAGAGATTATAGAAAGACTACAATTTTTAGAAAATGTAGGTCTTGAATATTTAACTTTGTCTAGGGCTTCAGGAACTTTATCTGGAGGTGAGTCACAAAGAATTAGACTTGCCACACAAATAGGATCAGCTCTTGTAGGTGTTGTTTATGTACTAGATGAGCCGAGTATAGGGTTACATCAAAGAGATAATGATAAACTGTTAGCAGCCCTTAGAGGTTTGACAGATATAGGAAATACTTTAATTATCGTTGAACATGACGAAGATACTATGAGAATGGCAGATTATATCGTAGATATTGGACCAGGAGCTGGAATTCATGGTGGAGAAGTAGTTGCAGAAGGTACTATTAAAGATATTGAAAATAATTCAAATTCTATAACAGGACAATATTTAGCAGGAGCAAAAAAAATAGAAGTTCCTAAAGTAAGAAGAAAACCTAAAGATTATATAAAACTAACTGGTTGTTCTGAGAATAATTTAAAAAATATAACAGCTAAATTTCCATTAGGAGTACTTACTTGTGTTACAGGAGTATCAGGATCGGGTAAGAGTAGTCTAATAAATGAAATATTATATAAAATATTAGCAAAGGAATTAAATAGAGCAAAATTTAAAGCAGGAAAATATAAAAGTATAGAAGGATTAGATAAATTAGATAAAGTTATTCAAATTGATCAGTCTCCAATAGGTAGAACCCCAAGATCAAATCCTGCAACATACACTAAAGTATTTGATCAAATAAGAGATTTATTTGCATCTACCAATGAAGCTAAATTAAGAGGGTATAAAAAAGGAAGATTTAGTTTTAATGTAAAAGGTGGGAGATGTGAAGCTTGTAAAGGTGATGGAACAGTAAAAGTAGAAATGCATTTTTTACCTGATATATTTGTTCCTTGTGAAGTATGTGGTGGAAAAAGATACAATAGAGAGACATTACAAGTAAAGTATAAAGATAAAAATATTGCCGATATACTGGATATGACAGTAGAAGAAGGCGTAAAGTTTTTTGAAAACTTACCCTCAATAGGAAGAAAATTAGAAACTTTAAATGATGTTGGTTTAGGTTATATAAAAATAGGACAATCTTCTACTGAACTATCAGGAGGAGAAGCTCAAAGGGTAAAATTGGCAACAGAACTTAGCAAACGATCAACAGGAAAGACAATTTATATACTTGATGAACCAACAACGGGACTTCATACAGCAGACATTCACAAATTGATTAAAGTTTTAGATCTTTTAGTAGAGCAAGGTAATACAGTAATAGTTATAGAACATAATTTGGATGTAATAAAAACAGCGGATTATGTAATTGATTTAGGTCCAGAAGGTGGGTTAGGTGGTGGAGAAATAATAGCTACAGGAACACCAGAAGATATAGCAAAGGTTGAAAAGTCTTATACAGGACAGTTTTTAAAGAAAATGTTATAGGAGGAAATCATGAAAAAGGTAATTGTTTTGTTGGCAGATGGAGTAGAAGAGGTAGAAGCTTTAACTCAAGTTGATTATTTGAGAAGAGCAGGAATTGAAGTAGATATGGTATCTGCTAATGATGGATTATCTATTACAGGTGCTCATAATATTAGATTTAAAGCTGAAGAATTTATAGAAGATATAGAATTAAAAGATGTTGATGCCGTTATAGTTCCAGGTGGATTAAAAGGAGTAGAAAATCTTATAGCAAATGAAAAAGTTTTAGAAGTGTTAGAAAAAATGAATTCTCAAAATAAACTTATAGCGGCAATTTGTGCAGGACCATTAGTTTTGTATGAAGCAGGAGTTTTAGAAGGGAAAGTTTACACTTGCTACCCCGGTATAGAAGAAAAAATATTTAGAGCAAAATTTGTAAAGCAATCTAGTATAACAGATGGAAATATAATTACAGCACCAGGCCCGGCATATGCTCAGAAATTAGCATTCAAAGTTGTGAGATATTTGTTAGAACGAGAAGATGTTAAAAAATTGAAAAATGAAATATTATATAAAAAATATTAAAAAGCTGTGATATACACAGCTTTTTTATTTGAAGTTTATTTCTATTGAACCTATATTCGATTCTAAGTTAATAATTTCTTTTCCGTTGGGATTAATTATTTGTTCTGTAGACAATCCAGAGCTAGTTGTGCCATCTATTGTAATAGAACCTATATCAGATTCAGCAATTAACTTGGTATTTTCTTTTGATTGATTAAGGTTTAATATTAACTCACCCATATCCATAGATAATTCATTAGAGCCAAATATTTGACCATTTATTTCGACAGAGCCCATATTACTTTCAAGATCTAAGTTAGTAAAAATAGTACTAGTAGCTGTAAAATCTCCCATATCTAAATCTATTTCTAAATTTGTAAGTTTAGAATCAGATATATTGACTGAACCCATATTATTTTCTATTTCAATATTTTTTGAGTTTAATTTTTCAATTGTGATTTCTCCATAATCACAGTAAGATTGAAAACTTTCTATTTCAACAGAATTCGGTATATAAACTATTATTTCGTTTCTATTGTTCCTATGTCTAAAATTTTTATGATAAGTATCTTCAATATTTAAAACTTTATTTTTAACATCATAAGCAACTTTGCTATTTTTATTTTTATAATTCACTTCAATTTTATAATCTTCATTATCAGATGATTTTATAATTAAATCAGCATAATTCAAATCAATACCAATTTTATTAAATTCTTCTAAAGTTTGTAAACCACTTTTTTCTATAATTTCTCCTTCAATATGAGAAAATTTGTAATGTCCAAAACCAATAGAACCATACTTAGTATTATAGTTAAAAGTCTTCCATCCAGAAATGCCAAAGGCTATAAAACATATTATTACTCCAAGAAAGATTAATATAGAAGCAAATATTATAGTTTTTTTATTTTTCATATTTATTTTCCTTTCTCGATTTTCTTTCATTTAATTTGTTTACAACGAAATTTTTTATTTTAATAATTATAAACTTTACAAAAATAAATGAAAGTATAGTCAATCCTATTAAGATCAATAGCAATCCGAACATTCCTAAAGGAAATGTATTATATGAAATAGAATAATTAACAATTCCAAAGATTATGCCAATAGTACCACCTATTAACCCAATAAAAAGACCGATGAATCCAAAAAACAATCCGAGAACTAAACCCAGCATTCCTATAGCAAATGGACTAACAAATATGGATGCAAAAATAGCACCTATAATTATTAAAATATTTCTTAAAAGATTATTGTCATTTTTTGATTGTTCTATTACTCTGTTAATTCGAGCGTCTTTTTTTATATCTTTTATTATTTTTTCTATATTTTGGTATTCTTCAGGGATTTCATCATTGTCAGATAATCCCATATCATCAAATAACTCATTATAATATTCTAAAGCTTCTTTTTTATCTTCTTCATATACATCTCTTAGACGATTTTCAAGAGCTATTTTGAAAGAAAGTCTATTCATTGTTTTCCTCCTCGATAATATAATCTATTTTTGATTTATATACATTCCAATCTTCCTTGTATTCCTTTAATAATTCTTTTCCACTATCAGTTATTCTATAATATCTACGATTACGACCTTGATAGGGAACATCATATGTTTCAAGATGATTATATTTTTTTAATCTTCTAAGAACAGGATACATTGTAGATTCAGATATATCTATTGTTTGTAGAATTTTCTGTGTAATTTCATACCCATAAGAATCATTATTATCAAGTATAGCAAGAACACAGAAATCTAAAACTTGATTTCCATATTGAAATAACATAATAACCTCCTTTAACTTTAATAATATTATACATAGTATAATATTAGTTGTCAATACATATTGGTTGAAGCAAAGTGGATAATTTATTAAACTAGTAATATATGGTAAAATGTTAGTTTAGAGAGGTACATCATGAATAGAGAATTTACACATTTACACGTTCATACAGAATATAGTTTGTTAGATGGATTTAGTCCAATAAAAAAACTTTTAGACTATGCAAAAGAATTGAATATGAAATCAATGGCAATTACAGATCATGGGTCAATGTTTGGAGTAGTTCAATTTTATAAAGAAGCTAAAAAAAGAGGAATTAAACCAATAATTGGTTGTGAAATATATACTGTTAACAATTCGTATTTAGAAAAAACAAATGCAAATAAAAGATATAACCATTTAATCCTATTTGCAGAAAACCAAGTAGGATATAAAAATCTAATGGAAATAGTATCATTAGGATATATTAATGGTTTTTATTATAAACCGAGGGTAGATAAAGATATTTTAAGACAATATAGTGAAGGTATTATTGCTTTAAGTGCCTGTTTAAAGGGCGAAGTTTCAGAAAATTTAGTATATGATGACTATGATAAGGCGAAAAAAATCGCTTTGGAGTTAGAAGATATTTTTGGGAAAGGTAATTTTTTCTTAGAATTACAAAATCATGGTATGGAACAAGATAAAATAATTTTAGAAAAAATGCCAAAGTTGTCTAAAGAAACAGGAATACCTATGGTTGCTACCAATGATATTCATTATATAAAAAAAGACGACTGGAGGATACATGATATTTTATTATGTATTCAGCTAGGAAAAACGATTCAAGAAAAAAATGAAGGTGGAATGCATTACGCTCCAGGAGAGTTCTATTTAAGAACAGCAAGTGAAATGTATGAGCTTTTTGAAGGATATGAAGAAGCACTTGAAAATACAAATAAAATAGCTGAAAGATGTAATGTAGAATTAGATTTTGGAACTCTTCATTTACCTTATTTTGAAATACCAAAGGGTTATACAAATAAGGAATATTTACGAGAAATTTCTACTAAAGGGCTTATAAATAGATATGATGAAGTTAATGAAAAAATTAAATCTAGATTGGAATTTGAATTAAAAACTATTGAGGATATGGGATTTGTAGATTATTTTTTAATAGTTTCAGATTTTATTAGATTTGCTAAGAGCAAGAATATTCCAGTTGGTCCAGGAAGAGGATCTGCAGCTGGTAGCATAGTAAGTTATGCTTTAGGAATTACAGATATTGATCCTTTAAAATATGATTTACTTTTTGAAAGATTTTTAAATCCTGAAAGAGTTTCCATGCCAGATATAGATATAGACTTTTGTTATGAAAGAAGAGAAGAAGTAATAGATTATGTTATAGACAAGTATGGAGAAGACAAAGTTGCACAAATAGTGACGTTTGGTACGATGGCAGCTAGAGGTGCAATTAGAGATGTTGGACGAGTTTTAGACATGGAATATAATCGCGTTGATGAAGTTGCCAAAAAAGTTCCAATGATGCTTAACATGACAATAGATAAAGCACTAGATATGAGTCCAGAGTTTAAACAATTATATGATAGTGATGAAGAAGTCAAAAATTTAATTGATATTGCTAATGCAGTTGAAGGTATGCCAAGACATACCTCTACACATGCAGCAGGAGTTGTTATTTCAAAAAAACCAGTTGTAGAATATGTACCTTTAGCAAGAAACAAAGATTCTATTATTACTCAATTCAATATGATAGAACTTGAAGAACTAGGTCTTTTAAAAATGGATTTTTTAGGACTTAGAACTCTTACAGTAATTCAAGATGCCGTAGATTTAGTTAATAGAGATAATGAAAAGAAAATTTCTATTGAAGATATGGATGAAAATGATTCTGAAGTTTTAGCGATGTTTACAGTAGCAGAAACTCTTGGAATATTTCAATTTGAATCTGCAGGTATGAGAGCTTTTTTAAGGGAATTAAAACCTACAAAATTTGATGATTTGGTTGCTGCAAACTCACTTTTTAGACCAGGGCCAATGAACGAAATACCAACATATATTTATAATAAAAATCACATAGATGAAATAAGATATTTACATCCATTACTAGAACCTATATTGAATGTAACTTATGGTACTATAGTTTATCAAGAGCAGGTTATGCAAATTGTACAGCAATTAGCAGGATATAGTCTAGGTGCTGCTGATAATTTAAGAAGAGCTATGGGTAAAAAGAAAATGGATGTAATGGAAGCTGAAAGAAAAAAATTCATTCATGGTGAAATTGAGGAAAATGGGAATATATTAACTAAAGGTGCTGTTAAAAATGGCGTGCCTGAAGATGTAGCTAATAAAATTTATGATTTAATGATAGATTTTGCTAAGTATGCTTTTAACAAATCTCATTCAGCAGCTTATTCTTTGGTAGCAATGAGAACTGCTTGGTTAAAGCATTATTATCCTGTTGAGTTTATGGCGGCACTTTTATCTTCAATTATGGGAAATACTTCACAAGTTGCATTGTATATTCAAGAATGTAGAAGATTGAATATAGAGATTTTACAACCGGATGTAAACTACAGTTTTAAAAAGTTTGATGTTCAAAATGGAAAAATTAGATTTGGATTGTCAGCTGTGAAAAATGTAGGAGAGGCTTTGATAAATACAATAGTTGAATCAAGAAAAGAAGAAGGAGAATTCGAAAATTTTAGAGACTTTGTAGAAAGAATTGTAAAGAAAAATCCTTTATCAATTAATAAAAGAGCCATTGAATGTTTAATAAAAGCGGGAGCTTTTTCGTCCATGGATGGAACAAAAGCTGGACTTATGGTAGAATATTCTTCAGTAATAGATTCAGTTCAATCAGCACAGAAGAAAAATATTCCAGGACAAGCATCTTTATTTGATTTATTTAAAGAAGATGATGATGTTAAAACAAATTCAGAAATTTCTTATAAAAAAGAATATGAGAAGAAAGACTTATTAAAACAAGAGAAGGAAGTATTAGGCATTTACTTATCAGATCATCCTATGAGACCATATGAGGATTTAATAGAAAAATATTCTGATTTTAGCACTTTGGATTTAAAGGGAGATCAGTTAATAGTAGAGGAAAAGTGGGATAAAAAAAGTGTAACAATTGTAGGAATAGTTGAATCTGTTAATAAGAAATTTACTAAAAATAATAAGATAATGGAATTTGTGAAATTTGAGGATTTATTCGGGTCAATAGAATTAACAGTATTTCCAAATATGTATGAAAGATATTCAAATATAGTAGAAGAAGATAATGTACTTATGGTGAAGGGAATACTTAATATAAGCGAGAGAGATGGAGCTAATATAATAGTTAGTAGTATTAAGGGAGTTGAAGGTCTTGTAAATAATCTTGAAAATACTAGTAAGAAGCTATTTATAAAAATTCCTAAGGAATTTGATGAAAAACTAGTAGATGATATTAAGTCTATTTTAGAAAGAACACAAGGCAGAGATATAGTTAATATATATTTTGAAGAAAGCAAAAAAGCATATAAACTTTCAGATAAATATTGTGTAGATGTAAATAATAAATCAATATTGTCAGAATTAGAAAAATATGTTGGACTTGGAAATATAAAAATAGTTTAAGAGGTGTTTTAATGAATACAATTGGAATGCTAACCAGTGGAGGAGATGCACCGGGAATGAATGCTGCAATTAGAGCAATAGCTAGGACTGCAATATTCAATGGTATAAGAGTAATGGGGATTAGATCTGGATATGATGGACTGATAAATGGAAATATTTATGAAATGAATGTTTCTTCAGTTGCTGATATCATTCAAAGGGGTGGAACTATGTTGGGTTCTGCACGAAGTGAGGAATTTAAGACTAAAAAAGGGCAAGAAAAGGGATTTAATATTTTAAAAGACTTTGGTATAGATGGATTAGTAGTATTAGGAGGAGATGGATCATTTAAAGGTGCTGAAAAATTAAGTAATATGGGAATAAAAACAATAGGGATTCCATGTACTATAGATAATGACATGGGATATACAGACTTTACAATAGGTTTTTATACAGCTGTAGAAACAGCTTCAGATGCAATAAGTAAATTAAGAGATACATCATCATCTCATGGAAGGGCAAATATAGTTGAAGTAATGGGAAGGCATTGTGGGGACATAGCACTTTTTTCTGGAGTAGCAAGTGGAGCAGAGAGTATTATTATTCCTGAAAAAGAACTTGATATAGAAATGATTACAAATAAAATTAAAAGAGGGCGAAAAAGGGGGAAACTACACCATATAATTGTTTTAGCTGAAGGTGTAGGCAAACCTTATGAAATAAAAGAACAAATAAAGGAAATAACAGGAGTAGATACTAAAGTAACTATACTAGGACATATTCAAAGAGGGGGAAGTCCTTGTCCCTATGATAGACTTTTAGCCACAGAAATGGGAAGTAAAGCTGTTAAGTTACTTATAGAAGGCAGGTCGAATTTAGCCTTAGGTACTGTTGGTGGGAAAATAGTTTCAGTATCTATAGAGGAAGCTGTTTCCAAAGAAAGAGTTTTAAATGAAGAGTTGTATGAAATTTCAGGAGAAATATCCATTTAGATAGGAGAATGTTTATGAAAAAGACGAAAGTTGTATGTACTATAGGACCAGCCTCAGAGGATAAGGAAACTCTGAAAGAAATAATGAAATTAGGAATGAATGTTTGTAGATTAAATTTTTCTCATGGAGATCATGAGGAACATTTAATTAGAATAAATAATATAAAAGAAGCTAGAGAGGAATTAGGCTTACCTATAGCGATAATGTTAGATACTAAAGGACCTGAAATAAGGTTAGGAGACTTTAGTGTACCTCAAGTTCAGTTAGCAATAGGCGATAAATTTATTTTAACAACTAGGGATATTGAAGGTACCAAAGAAATAGTTTCAGTTTCATATAAAGACTTGCCAAAAGACGTTAAGGTAGGCGGTCATATATTAGTAGATGATGGATTAGTAGATTTAAAAATCATTGACATTACAGATACTGATGTAATAACAGAAGTACAGAATCATGGTATTTTAAAAAGTAGAAAAGGAGTAAATATACCGAATACTACTATAAATTTACCAGCAATTACTGAAAAAGATAAATCTGATTTGATTTTTGCGATTGAACAAGGTCTTGATTTTATAGCTGCAAGTTTTATAAGAAAAGCACAAGATGTTTTGGATATAAGAAAGATATTGGAAGATAATGGTGGTTCTCATATACAAATAATTTCTAAAATTGAATCTCAAGAAGGAGTAGATAATTTAGATGAAATAATAGAGGCATCTGATGGGATAATGGTAGCTAGAGGAGACTTAGGTGTAGAAATAAAAACAGAGATTATGCCAATAGTTCAAAAAGAAATAATAAAGAAAACAAGTTTTGCAGGGAAACCAGTTATAACAGCTACACAAATGTTAGACTCTATGATAAGAAACCCAAGACCTACAAGAGCAGAAGTAACAGATGTTGCAAATGCAATATTAGATGGCACAGATGCAATAATGTTATCTGGAGAAACAGCAGCGGGAAATTATCCAATAGAGGCAGTAAAGGTAATGAGTGAGATAGCTGATTCTACGGAAAAATCTCAAGAATTTATAGAATCATCTAATTATAGAACAACGTGGATGGATACATCTACTACAAATGCAATTAGCAGATCGACTAGAGCTTTGTCAGTTCAATTAGGAGCCACAGCAATAATAACAGCTACAACATCTGGTTCAACTCCAAAAGCAGTATCTAGAATAAGACCATTAGTACCAATAGTTGCAACAACTTTTAATAAAGAAGTTCTTAGAAGATTAGCACTAACTTGGGGAGTATATCCTGTGCAATCTGCAACATGTGCAGGAACAGATGAGGTTATAGATAGATCTATAATGTCTGCAATGGATAAAGGATTTGTGAAAGAAGGAGATTTAATAGTTATAACAGCAGGAGTACCAGTAGGGGTAGGAGGAACTACTAATTTAATAAAGGTTCATACTGTTGGAGAAATTCTATTAAAAGGTCAAGGAATAGGAAAAGAATCTGTTACAGGAAAAGTGGTAAAGGGAAATACACCTGAAGAATTAAAAGATAAGTTTACTGAAGGCGATATACTAGTTTCAAGTTGCACGGATAAAGATATAATAGAATATGTTGAAAAAGCAGGAGCAATAGTAGTAGAAGAAGGAGGTCTAACTTCTCATGCTGCAATTGTAGCACTACACTTCAAAAAGACAACATTAGTTGGAACTGAAGGTGCAATGATGAAATTAAATGATGGGCAAATAATAACAGTAGATCCAATTTCCGGATTAGTATATAATGGTTCAGCAAGAGTATTATAATTGTTTTATTGGAGGAAAGTATGAAATTAGCAATAGGTAGTGATCATGGTGGGACGGAATTAAAACCAATAATAATAGAATATGTTAAAAGTCTAGGACATGAAATAGTAGATTTGGGAGTTCCAGTAGGTGAGAAAGCAGATTATCCAGATTATGGAATTAAAGTAGCAGAAGCTGTTGCCAATGGAGAATACGATAGTGGAATTTTAATTTGTGGGACAGGGATTGGCATATCAATTGCTGCAAATAAAGTAAAAGGTATAAGATGTGCTTGCGCAAATGAAGTTTTTTCTGCAAAGATGGCAAAAGAGCACAATAATGCAAATATACTAGCATTAGGAGCTAGAGTTGTAGGGACTGAAGTTGCAAAAATGATTGTAAAAGAATGGATAAATGCAGAATTTCAAGGAGATAGACATCTTAAAAGAATAAATATTATTTCAGATTATGAAAATAAGAAAAAAGCTTAGTTGCAACTAAGCTTTTTTTATTTTGCTATTTTTCAATTTTTTTAAAAATATTCTTACTATAAGTACAAGTAGTATTAAAACTATTATAATAATAGAGTACAGAGTTTTTGCTATATTATTTGGTTTAGACAATATAGCAGATATACTATTATCATTATTAACAACTTTTCTATTTTCAAGTTTAGAATATTTTTCAGGTATCTGAGAAATACCGTTTTCTTTTTCAAACGATTCAATATATTTTGCTAAAGCGTACCATTCTTTTAATTCTTTTTCTCCGTCGTAGATAATATGTTTTTCAAAATTTTTTATCTCATTTCCACTAGAGTCTTTAGGTACAATAGACATTAGACCAAATGATTCATCTTTTACTATGGACAGCATTTGAGCGGTATAAAGTCCAGTTACAACTCTATAGAGTTCGTTGTCATTTACCTCTGTTCGTTCTCCATTTTCATCAAGAATATAAAAGTCAGTTACTTTATTAAATATTAATCTGTTTGGGTTAAATGTATAATTTGCTCCAGAAAAATATAACTGAGCTACACTCATCATAGGTTGAATGGATGCATCGACTTCAGCAGCAGTTTTTAGCTCTTTCCCAGTTAAATATACTGAAATTAAAGGATACCCAGGTATTTCGTCTGGTCCAATCCCTAAAGAGCTAATGTTAAATATATCTGAAACAGATATTTCTCCCTTATTGATAGTACTTCGAATAGTACCATTTGGAACAATAGCTGCTGTTATTTTTTCATAATTTTCACCTTCTATATTTTTAACAGCCTCAATATAAGAATCTGTAATAAGGTTTGGTAGCGCATCTTCTCTATGCTCATTTTCCAGAATATTAATAGGCGTAAAATTGTACTTACTATTTGCTAAAATTTGATTAAACTTTAGATTGAAATTATCTAAATATTCTTTTTGCACTTTTTCTTTAAAATAATTTATTTTTGGTTTTAAAACTTCTTCATCTACATTATTAGTTAGGGGATATATGGAATAATTTTCTACATTCCATTTTGTAGAATCATTTTTTAATTCAATAATACCTAAGTTTTCAGAATATGACCCACTAGAAGCAATGATAGTTTTTCCAATTATAATAGGTTTATTTAAAGTCGTGTGAGTGTGTCCACTAATGATAAGATCTATGTCTTTTACTTCTTTAGCCATTAATTCATCTTCAGATTTACTTTTATCATCCCATGTTCCAGAATGTGAAAGACAAATTATTAAATCTACTTTTTCTTTTTCCTTTAATTTTTTTACTATTCTTTTAGCTGAATCTATAGGGTCTTCGAAATTCACACCAGCCATTGGTGAATTAGAGATAGATTCATATCCCATTAATCCAAAAATACCAATTTTATAGCCTTTTTTATTAAAAACTTTATATTCTTTAACACCATAGTTATCGAAAGATTTTTTTAAGTCATTAACATCTTTTTTATTTACATTTTCATAATTTTTAAAATCTATATTTGATACTAAAATTTCAGGCAGTTTGTCATTACTATTTTTAGCGGCATATAAGCTTTCTGTTAGACCTTTAGTTCTATAATCGAATTCGTGATTCCCAATAGTTGTTGCATGGTAACCCATTTTTCCCATTAACCTTAGGCTGGGATTTTCAGCTTGGTAAATAGTTTGAAATAAAGTTCCCATAGAATAGTCACCAGCATCTAAAACAAGAGAATCTTTATCTTTTTTTAAATATTCTTGTATTTTATTATTAAGTCTTTCATATCCACCTATATTTATTAAATTTTCATCTTTTTGTATATTATATCCTTCAATGTGATCATGCATATCATGAGTGAATAATATATTAATCGTATTATCATTTTTAACATAATTTGCTAAAGAAACGGAATTGATAGAAAATAATAAAAAAATAGATATAAAGAAAATTTTTAACTTCATTATAAAACCTCCTTATTTTAGTATATCATTAACAAGTTGCTAGGTAAGATAATTGTTAAAGAATATTCTAATTTATAATATTGTTTATACAAACATTTTTTTGCTATAATATATTTTATGAAAATCAAATCAAGGAGTGAATTTAATGGAGGATTTAAAAGTAATAAAATATGATACTTCAAAAGAAAATTTTTTAAAACAAGTAAAAGAAGAAGCAGAGGGATATTTTCAAAGGGGAGAATTTTTCTGTTCAGAAGCAGTAGTTCAAGTTATTAATGATGTTTTAGGAAAAATATATCCAGATGAAGTGGTTAAATTAGCGTCAGGATTTCCAATAGGTCTTGGTAAAGCACAGTGTTTATGTGGTGCTGTTTCAGGAGGAGAAATGGCTTTGGGAATGGTATATGGCAGAGTACATGGAGAAAGTATGAATCCTAAGATGTTAGAGAAGGCAAAAGAATTGCACGATTATGTAAAGACAGAGTACAAATCTTTATGCTGTAGAGTAATAACTAGGCAATGGTCGGGAGATAATTTCCAATCGCCTGAAAGAAAAGCTCATTGTGTAGAAATAACTGGAAGAGTAGCAGAATGGGTAGCAGAACAATTAGTAGATGATGGAAAAATTTTGTTAGAAGGTGCAAAATGTTAAAGAAATTACCTTATCCTATATCTGGATTAATGTTAGGATTAGCTGGAGCTGGTAATCTAATTCAAAGTTATAGTGAAAATATAAGGTTAATTTTTGGTGCAGTAGCCACGATAATATTTGTAATGGTAACATTAAAAACAATAACAGGATTTGATAATTTTAAAAATGAAATGAACAATCCGGTTATAGCTTCTGTTATGCCCACTTATAGCATGACTGGAATGCTACTAGCTGGATATTATAAACCTTATATTGGAAATATAGCAAATGCAATTTGGTATTTATCTGTATTTATACAGATTTGCTTTATGATTTACTTTACTTTTAAATTTGTATTTAAATTTAAACTAATAGAAGTTTTTCCAAGTTGGTTTATTGCTTACATAGGAATTGTAATAGCGACAGTATCTGGTAAAAATTTTAATCCAGCTATTGGTAAAATAGCATTTTACTTCGGACTTGTAGCATATATAATTTTATTGCCAGTAGTTTTTAAAAGAGTTACTAGTATGGAATTGCCAGAACCAACAAAGCCACTATTAACTATTTTTGCAGCACCGGGTTCCTTGTTAACAGCAGGATATATGAGCCTATTTGAAGAAAAAAACATATATTTAGCATCAGCTTTAGTAATAATTTCGCAACTAATATATTTAATAATATTAGTTAAGCTGGTAGAATTATTAAAGTTGAAATTCTATCCTAGCTATGCAGGTTTTACATTCCCATTAGTTATATCTGCGATAAGCATAAAACTTAGTAATGCATACTTTATGAGTATAGGTAAAGGGGTAGTAGCTATAAAGTATTTGGTTTTAGTAGAAACGATAATAGCGATATGTATAGTTTTGTATGTATTAATAAGATATATACAATTTTTGATAATGAGAAGAAAAAGTCATACAATTTAAAGTATGGCTTTTTTTTATTTGATCTTAATTATATAATATAATTTAAGAGGTGTTTTATGATAAAAGGAATAATATTTGATATGGATGGAGTAATAATAGATAGTGAGATTTTTTACTTTGATGCATTTATTAAAATGATAGAGAATGATGGGAAAAATGTTGATATAGAGTATTTTAAAACAATTGTAGGAAAATCACATACAGATTCGTTGAATATGGTTGGAGAGTACTATGGTAATGACTTTGACGGAGAGGATTTTTTAAAAAGATTTGATTCGGAGTACAGAAATAATAATTTTAACTATAAAAATATTTTATTTTCATATGTCGTTCCATTATTGAAAGAATTAAAAAGATTAGGTTATAAATTAGCTATGGCATCATCTTCGGTAAAAGATGTAATTAACAGAGTGATTGAAGAGTGTGAAATTGGAGAATATTTTGAAATTATCTCCAGTGGGGAAGATTTTGAAAAATCTAAACCACACCCTGAAATATATTTAACAACAGCTAAACAACTTGGATTAAAACCAGAGGAATGTTTAGCTATAGAAGACTCGGTTTATGGAATAAAAGCAGCAAAATTAGCAGGAATGAAAGTTATTGCTAAAAAAGATTTTCAATTTAATATAAATCAAGATAGAGCAGATTTTATTATAGATGATTTATATAGCATTACAGGAGTATTGGATATTATTAATAGCAATAATACAGGATATAATTATAAGATATTTAACCATGGGTCTAAGGATTATGTAAAGAGCTTGTTTTTAAGAAATAATGGTCTTAGAAAAGAATTCGGGCTTAATATTTTTAATGAAGATTTGAGTTTTGAAAAAGATGATTTACATTTAGGTATTTTTGATGACGATAATATTATTTCTTCAATTAAAATATCCAAAACGAAATTTGACGATACTGCACAAATTAAAGCAGTGGTAGTAGAAGAAAATCATAGAAATAACGGCCTTGGAAAATCTATAATGAAATCGGGGGAAATACTTTGTAAGTCTTTAGGGTATAAAAAAGTTATTTTAAAAGCTAGAGAAAAGAAAGTAGGCTTTTATGAAAAATTAGGATATAAAATTTCTTCAGAGAAATATATCTTGGAGCCAACAAAGACCATACATTATGATATGATTAAAAATATATAGTAAAATATTTATGTATTATGTTATACTTAAATCGAGGTGTACTTAATGAGGATTGACAAATTCTTGAAAAATTCTAGGATAATAAAAAGAAGGACTATTGCAAAGGAAGCTTGTGATGGAAAAAGAGTATCTATAAATGGAAAATTAGCCAAATCAGGAGATATTGTAAAAATAGGAGATATTATTGAAGTTAGATTTGGAAATGGAGAGTTAAAAGTAATTGTAAAAGAAATTATAGATAATCCTAAAAAAGAGCAGGCAGCAGATATGATAGAAAAAATGGAGTAAAATATGGAGCAAAATATTAGACAAAGAAAGATATCGAATAAAAGAAAAGTAGCAAATAATAGAAGATTTGTAAATTTTGCAGTGGTACTTGTTTTAATATCAATGTTATATTTTACATTCACTTTAGCTAGAAATAAAATAGAATACAATAGAACAAATAATCAACTAAATGAATTGATTACCCAAAAGGAGTCTATTAAGAAAGAAATTAATTCTCTTGAAAAAAAATATGAAAATAGAGAATCTATTGAGTTTGCAGAAGAAGTAGCCAGAGAAAAACTAGGAATGGTAAAAGCAAAAGAGTATATAATTAAAGAAAAAAAATAGTTAAATAAAGATTGAGTATTGTAAAATAGACATTTTATTGACATAAAATATACTTTCGAATATAATCAATCTTGTAGAACATTTTAGGAGGAAGTAGTATTTTATGTCAATTTCAGTAGGAGATATTTTAGAAGGCAAAGTAACTGGTATTACTAAGTTTGGTGCATTTGTATCCTTGCCAGGAGGAAGTAATGGTTTAGTACATATATCTGAAATATCAAACGACTATGTAGAAAAAGTAGAAGATTTTATAAAAAAAGATGATATTGTAAAGGTAAAGGTTTTATCAGCACAAGATGGGAAAGTAGGGCTTTCAATAAAGGCAGCTATGCCTAAAATAAAAAAGCCTGAAGAATTAGATTGGGGAAAAGAGGAAAAAGAGAGCGATGGTTTGTCTTTTGAAGATAAAATGTCAAAATTCCTTAAAGATAGCAATGAAAGATATGTTTCTATTAGAGCTAGAGAAAATAAGAAAAAAGCAGGACATCGTAAATCAAAAAGTTATTAATAAACCGGATTATTCCGGTTTTATTTTTTTAAATTATGAAAACAAAAATTATTGAGTTTATAAAAACAAACAATTTAATAGAAGTTAATGATAAAATAGTGTTGGGATTTTCAGGAGGACCTGACTCAGTTTTTTTATTGCATATTTTGAATGAAATAAGATTAGAATATAAATTGGAGTTATTGGCAATACATATAAATCATTCTATAAGAAAAGAAGCAGTAAAAGATGAGTTATTTTCAAAAAAAATGGCAGAAAAATTGGGTATAAAATTTAAGTCATATAAAATTGATGTACCAAATTATGCAAAAGAGAATAGATTATCTCTAGAAGATGCTGGGAGACAGGTACGATATGGTATTTTGAAAAAGGAAGCTATTAAACTTGGAAATAATTCTAAAATTGCAGTTGGACATCATAAAGATGATTCAGTAGAAACAGTAATAATGAATTTTATTAGAGGTAGCGGAACAAATGGACTTATTGGAATAAAGGAAAAAAATGACAATATAATAAGACCAATATTATGTGTTGCAAAATCTGAAATATTAGAATACCTAAATAGAAAAGATATTAACTATGTTATAGATGAAACAAATTATGAAAATGATTATAAAAGAAACCAAGTAAGAAATGATGTAATTCCATATTTAGTAAAGAATTTCAATCCAAATATTGTTAATACTACTTGGAACATGTCTAATATAATAAAAGAAGAACAAAATTTTATTAATGATTATATTCATAATCTAGATATTATAAAAAAAGTAGGGAAAGCATATTTTATAAAAATAGAAGATATGAAGAAATGTCATAAAGCCATTCAAAGAAACATAATATTTGAAGTATATGAAAGGTTAAATGGAAATAGAAAAGATTTATCTTATTTTAATGTAGAAACAATATTGAAACTTTTAGAAAAAAGCAATGCATCATTTGAAATAAAAAATTATAGAATTTACAATTATGATGGTAAACTTTTCTTTAGAGATAAGGTAGAAGAAGTTGTTAATGACAGAATATTAGTAAAAATAGGGAAAATAATAGAATTAGAAGATTATACTATAAAAGTAGAACTTGTAGATAATGAAAATATTAAATTTTCAAGAAATGTTTCATATTTTAATCCTGAAATATTAGAATTAAACTTATACTTTAGGAAGAGAAAAGAAGGAGACAGTATAAAATTAGATGGATTTACAAAAAAAATCAAAGATATATTTATTGATAAAAAAGTAGATAAGTATATAAGAGATAAAATTCCTATATTGGCAAGCAACAAAGAAATATATTGGGTTTTAGGCATAAGAAGAAGTAGCCTATATAAGATAAATTCTGAATTAAAAAAAGTAGTTAAAATATCATTTGAGAGGAAAAAGTATGAATAATAGAAATAATTTTAAAGAAATTTTAGTTTCTGAATCAGAAATTGATGCAAGGCTAGAAGAGTTATCTAAAGAGATATATGAAGTTTATAAAAATGATGAAGATGATTTAGTAGTTGTAGGAATTTTAAGAGGTGCTGTAATATTTATGGCGGAATTAATTTTAAGATTAGACTTAGATTTGCATACAGATTATATGGCTGTTTCAAGTTATGGTAGTTCTTCTGTATCATCAGGAGTAGTTAGAATACTAAAAGACTTAGAAGAAGATATAAAGGGAAAAAATATTTTAATAGTTGAAGATATTATAGATACTGGATTAACGTTAAAATATTTGACTAAAAATTTAAAGGAAAGAGGGGCTAAAAGCGTTAGGATAGCGACTCTTTTAGACAAGCCAGAGAGAAGAAAAGAAGATGTAAATGTTGATTTTATAGGCTTTGAAATTCCTGATGAATTTGTAGTAGGATATGGTTTAGATTATGACCAAAAATATAGGAATTTACCATTTGTAGCATCATTGAAAGAGGAAGTATATTCTTAATATAGTTACGGAGGATAAAATTTGAGAAAAAATTATAAAAGTATATTTTATTATATAGGACCAATAATAATTATTGCTTTGTTAATGACATTTTTAAATAGAAATATTACTAATAGCAAAGAAATTACTGTAAATGAATTTATAAAATATATAGAGACAACTAAAGTAAAAGAAATTACAGAGGAAGATGGAAAATATATAGGGGTTTTAAAAGATAAAGACAAAACCAATTTTGAGGTTTATATTTCTGGTAATTTACAAGAGGGTTTTTATGATAATTATTTAAAAGATCCAATTGAGAATGAAGAATTAACTTTTTCAATGTCTCCAAAAACAGAAGGAAGTTTGCTATCATTTATTTTACCAACGATGTTAACCATAGTTATTATAGGAGTATTTTGGTATGTAATTATGTCTCAAAATCAGAATAAAGGTGGAAGCTCTACAATGAATTTTGGTAAAAACAGAGCTAAACTAATAAAAGATGAAGCAAATCCCGTTACATTTAGTGATGTAGCAGGTCTTAAAGAAGAGAAAGAGGAGCTTTCGGAAATAGTGGATTTCTTAAAAAATCCAAAAAAATATGTCGATATAGGAGCTAGAATACCTAAAGGAATATTACTTGTAGGACCACCAGGAACAGGAAAGACTTATTTGTCAAAAGCTGTTGCAGGTGAAGCTAAAGTTCCGTTTTATAGCATTTCAGGTTCAGATTTTGTTGAGATGTACGTAGGTGTTGGAGCATCAAGGGTTAGAGATTTGTTTAAAGATGCAAAAAAAGATTCACCTTGTATTATATTTATAGATGAGATAGATGCTGTTGGAAGAAAAAGAGGAGCGGGCATGGGTGGTGGCCATGATGAAAGAGAACAAACTTTAAATCAGCTACTTGTAGAAATGGATGGGTTTGGGAAAAACGAAGGAATTATAGTAATGGCAGCAACAAATAGACCAGATATATTGGATCCTGCGATTTTGAGACCTGGAAGATTTGATAGACAAGTATTTGTAGGAATACCAGATGTAAGAGAAAGGGAAGCAATTTTATTAGTTCATACTAGGAATAAAAAAATGGATCCAGATGTAGATTTAAAAGCAATTGCTAAGACTACTTCTGGATTTACACCAGCAGACTTGGAAAATTTGTGTAATGAAGCAGCGCTGTTAAGTGCTAGAAATAATTTGAAATCTATACCTAAATGGATATTTGAAGAAGCAGCTATAAAAGTGGTAGCAGGACCTGAGAAAAAATCAGCTGTTGTAGTTGAGAAAGAAAGAGTTTTAACTGCTTATCATGAAGCAGGACATGCAATAGTTTCAAGATTATTACCTGATACTGACCCTGTTCATATGGTTACAATAGTACCTAGAGGAAGAGCGGGAGGATTTACTGCATTTTCACCAAAAGAAGATAGAAATTATCAGACTAAAAATGGAATGAAGCATGAACTAATTACTCTTTTAGGGGGAAGGGCAGCAGAATATTTAGTATTAGATGATATATCTACAGGTGCAAGTAATGATATAGAAAGAGCTACTAAAATAGCCAAAGCCATGGTAACCAAGTATGGAATGAGCGAAAAATTAGGTCCTATAATGTATGGTTCTGATGAAGATGAGGTATTTATGGGCAAAGATTTTGGAAGAATAAAAGACTACTCAGAAGAAATTGCTTATGAAATAGATAAAGAAGTAAAACGACTTATAGATGAAGCTTTCTCAAAATGTGTAAAACTTCTTAAAGAAAATGTGAATTTACTTCACAAATTGGCAAAAGTACTATTAGACAAAGAAACTATTGATTCAAAGGAATTTGAAAAAATTTATTTTGAATATAGCGAAGAAAAAGATTTAGAAGAACCACCTAAAACTTTAAAAGAAATACAAGAAATAGAGAGAAATATTAAAGATTTGTTAGATGGTGATTCTGAGATGGAGAGTGAGTAGATGGATTTTAATAGAATTATTCAAATAATATACTTTTTGATGTTTCTATTTATATTGAAACAACTTTATAATATAGTAAATGTAAAAAAATCGATAGAAGGAAAGAAATTAGCAGTTTATAACCCAAAAGTAAAAATATATATAGGTTTACTAGTAGTAGCTCTTCTTCTTTTAGGCACGATGACATTAGTTAACAAGGATTATTTTGGAATAATTTATATCCTTACAGGTCTGGGATTTGCTTATGTATATGTTGATAAAGTTATAGTTTATGAAACGGGGATTTACTATAATGGTAGACTAGACAGCTGGAATGAAATAAAAAAATGGACATATGATGCAAGAACATCTAATTTAAGGCTAGAGACAACTAAACCAGGAAATAAAGCATATAGATCTATACCTATAAAAAACGAAGATAAAGAAAATATTTTATCTATAATAAGAAATAGAAAGAACAAGAAGAAAAATAAGGTTAAAAAATAATATTGTAGTTATTGTATATAAACAAAATTGGAGTTCCATTAGAATTCCAATTTTGTTTACTTTTTATAATATATTGTTTAAAATTATCTTATTGGTTAATGAACTTTATTTAACTTATAGAAATATACTAAAGAGGTGATATTTATTTTATTAGTAATAGATGTTGGAAATACAAATATTGTATTTGGAGTATATTTAAAGGATGAACTTGTTTTTGATTGGAGAATTTCTTCTGATAAAAATAAAACCTCCGATGAATATGGATTATTATTTAAAGATTTTTTTGATTTTGCATCAATTAATATTGAAAAACTAGATGATATTATTATATCTTCAGTAGTTCCTAACTTAATGCATACTATTTCAGCGGCTTGTAAAAGATATTTAGGAAAAGAGCCTATCATTGTTTCTAATGAAATTAATTTAGGTATAATTAATAAATATAAAAATCCAAACGAAGTAGGCACAGATAGGCTTGTAACAGCAGTAGCAGCATATAATAATTATGGAGGACCATCGATTATAGTCGACATAGGAACGGCCATAACGTTAGATTACATAAATAAAGATGGAGAATATTTAGGTGGAATTATAGCACCAGGTATAGAAATATCAGCAGATGCTCTATTTAATAAAACAGCTAAGCTTCCTAAGATAGATTTAGCAATACCAAGTAGTATTATAGGTAGATCAACAAGGGAGAGTATGCAGTCAGGACTTGTTTATGGATGTATTGGACTAGTGGACTTTTTAATAGGAAAAATGTTGGACTCTGAAGGGCTTAGTGAAAAAGAAGTTCAAATAATAGGAACAGGAGGATTTGCTGCTTTAATTTCAAATAACAGTAAATATATTCAATTAGTTGATAAAATGTTAGCGTTGGAAGGTTTAAGAATTATATATGATAGAAATAAAAAGAAAAAAGATTAATATTGGGAAATTAGAGTTAGATAATAATATTTTTATGGCACCATTGGCTGGAATTACAGATGCTTCGTTTAGAGAAATTGCATCTGAATTAGGATCAGGATTAAATTTCACAGAAATGGTGTCAGCTAAAGGATTATATCATAGTGATAAAGGGACCAAAAGATTACTTAAAAAATCTAAAAACGAGACAAATTTAGGGGTTCAAATATTTGGCAATGATCCTTATATTATGTCTGAGATTATAAAACGTAATTTTAATGAAAATGATGATTTTATTATGATAGATATAAATATGGGATGTCCTGCTCCAAAGATTGTCAAAAATGGAGAAGGTTCAGCGCTTATGAAGGACTTGAAATTAGCAGATAAAATATTGCGAGCAGTTGTTAAATCTTCTAATAAAGAAGTATCTGTTAAATTTAGATTAGGATGGGATGAAGAATCAATTAATTATGTAGAATTAGGAAAAATTGCTGAAAATGCAGGTGTTAGTATGGTTACTTTACATCCTAGAACTAGAAAGGCATATTATTCTGGTAAAGCAGACTGGAATGCTATAAAGAAACTTAAAGAAGAATTAAGCATACCAGTAATTGGAAATGGCGATTTAAATTCTGAAATTGCAATATATGAAATGTTTAACTACACTTTATGTGATGGAGTTTCTTTGGCTAGAGGGGCATTACAAAATCCTTATCTATTTTCAAGGACAAATTATAAACCTAAATTAGATGAATTGATTGAATTAATAAAAAAACATTATTTTTTAAAGATAGATTTAGTGGGAGAAAGAATAGGTATAAATGAAATGAGAAAACATGTTGCTTGGTATTTAAAGGGGTTAAGAAATTCAAATGAATTAAAAAATAGAATAAATACTTTGAATACTTTAGAAGAGATTTTTTTATCACTAGATAAATTTAAAAATGAGAGTAGAAGGTGTGACATTGTTTCTTATTAGTGCAGCAGTTGTAATAGTATTTGTTTTTGTAATTAGAAAAATTATATATCTAAAGAAACCTATATTTATATATAAGAATGGGTTAATAGAGGATAGACCTATAGAGATGATAGGGGTTTTAATTTCTTTTGTAGTATTAGCAACAACGGCTATTAATGCTTTTTTGTTAAAAAACAAATATTCTATCATAGGTATATTAATTTATTTAGGAATAACAATTTTATTATTTACTTTAACTATAATTGACTATAAAAGATATCAAGTTGGAATATATGATAATGGAATTTTGTATAGGAGTATATTTTATAACTGGAAAAGAATATACACTTATAGAAAAGAAGAGATAAGTGAAAGTAAAGATAGTATAATTTTTTACATTCATGACAAAAATGATGAGCAAAAACTAACAAAATTTAAAATTATAGAGAGTAAAGAAAATAGCATTAGAATAATAGAGGCTATAGGTGAAAATTTAGATCCGACAAAAAGCTAAATTGACATTTCTTGACATAAGAAAGCAACAAGAATATAATAAGAATAATGTGCGAAAGTATTGCTTTCGCTAATTATTTTTTAAGGGAGAATGATTTATGTCCGAAAAAGAAATCCTTCTTACAAAAGAAGGTTATAAAAAACTAGAAGATGAATTAGATTTTTTAAAAACAATAAGAAGAAAAGAAGTAGCAGATAAGATTAAAGTAGCTAGAGGTTTTGGTGATTTATCTGAAAATGCTGAGTATGATGAAGCTAAAAATGAGCAAGCACAAGTAGAAGATAGAATACTTGTATTAGAGCACATGTTGATAAATGCAAAGATTATAGAAGAATCAAATATAAAGACAGACGTAGTTGTTGCTGGTTGTACAATAATATTAAAGGACTTAGAAGAAGATATAGAAGAAGAATATACAATAGTAGGTTCTGCAGAAGCAGATCCTTTTAATGGTAAAATATCAAACGAGTCTCCTGTAGGGAAAGCTTGCTTAGGAAGAAAAAAAGGTGAGAAAGTAACAGTTCAGACTAATGGTGGTTCATTTGAATATGAAATACTTGATATTAAGAGGTAGAAATGGAAGAATTAAATCTTAATGAAATGCTTCTAATAAGAAGAGAAAAATTAAAAAAATTAGTTGATGAAGGAAAAGATCCTCATAAAATAGAAAATTTCAAAGATGTTACTTATTCGAAAATAATTAAAGATAATTATGATGAATATGAAGGAAAGACAGTAAGAGTTTCAGGCCGTATAATGACTAAAAGAGGTCATGGTAAAGTTAACTTTATGGACTTGCAAGATTCTGCTGGAAGAATTCAATTATTCAATAGAATGAATGATATAGGTGAAGATGATTACGAAGAAGTAAAAGATTTGGACATGGGCGATATAGTTGGCGCAGAGGGAGAAGTTTTTACAACTAAAACTGGTGAAATAAGTATAAGAACTAAAAAACTTACTTTACTTACTAAATCTTTACAAATTTTGCCAGAAAAGTGGCATGGGTTAAAAGATCCAGACTTGAGATATAGACAAAGATATGTAGATTTAATAGTAAATCCTGAAATAAAAAATGTTTTTGTTATTAGAAGTAAAATTATAACTGCTATAAGAAAATTCTTAGATAATAGAGGATTTTTGGAAGTGGAAACACCTATATTAAATACTATAGCAGGTGGAGCCAATGCAAGACCATTTATTACTCACCATAATACATTAGACATAGATATGTATTTAAGAATAGCAAATGAACTATATTTAAAAAGACTTATAGTAGGTGGCTTTGACAAAGTATATGAAATGGGAAGAATGTTTAGAAATGAAGGAATGGATCATAGTCATAATCCAGAATATACCGCAATAGAATTATATCAGGCATATGGCGATTATGAAGATATGATGGATATTACTGAAAATATGGTTTCAACAGTAGCACAGGAAGTACTTGGAACTATGAAAGTTGAATATCAAGGAATAGAAATAGATTTTACTCCACCATGGAATAGAATTACTATGGTAGACGCTATAAAAAAATATGCTGATGTAGATTTTAATGATATTTCAACAGATGAAGAAGCAAGAAAAATTGCAAAAGAAAAAAATGTTGAAGTAGAAGAAGAGTTTACAAGAGGTCATGTTATAGCAGAATTTTTTGAAACTTTTTGTGAAGAACATTTAATTCAACCAACTTTTATAATTAAACATCCAGTTGAAGTTAGTCCTTTAGCTAAGAGAGATCCAGAAGATCCACGATTTACTCAGAGATTTGAAGCATTTGTAAATGCAAACGAATTAGCTAATGCTTTTAGTGAGCTAAATGATGCAATAGATCAAAAGAGTAGATTTGAGGATCAAGTAAAGGCTAGAGAAAAGGGAGACGAAGAGGCTCAAATGATGGATTACGACTTCATAAATTCTCTAGAGGTAGGTTTACCACCAACGGGTGGACTAGGAATAGGTGTGGATAGATTAATCATGCTACTTACTAACCAATCTTCTATAAGAGATGTGCTTTTATTCCCAACAATGAAGCCAGTAGGTATAGAAAAAGAGAAGAATATGGAGTAAGACAGTAGCCTGTCTTACTTTTTTTTCGTAATAAAAAGTAGTAAAATAATAAAATAGTTATTTTTAAATAGGAGGGGCTATGAAAATACAATTTTCTCCACCAGATATTTCTCAAGAAGAAATAGATGAAGTAGTGGATACTTTAAAATCTGGATGGATAACAACTGGTCCAAAAACAAAAGAATTAGAAAAACTAATTACAAAATACTTAAATACAAATGGGACAGTATGTCTAAATTCCGCAACCGCAGCTATGGAAGTAGCGTTAAGATTATTAGGTATAGGAGAAGGTGATGAAGTTATAACTTCGGCTTATACTTATACAGCATCAGCTAGTGTTATAAATCATGTGGGAGCAAAAATAGTATTAATTGATACAAAAAAAGATAGTTATATGATGGACTATGAAAAATTAAGTGAAGCAATAACAGAAAATACTAAGGCTATTATACCAGTAGATATTGCAGGGGTTCCTGTAGATTATGATAGAATAAAAGATGTTATTTTAAAAAAGAAGAGTATTTTTAAACCGAATTCAGACATACAAAAATTACTTGGAAGAATAGCAATAGTATCAGACAACGCTCATTCTTTAGGTTCCACATATTACAATAGAAAATCAGGATCTTTATCAGATTTTGCAAATTATTCATTTCATGCAGTAAAGAATTTTACAACAGCAGAAGGTGGAGCTATATCTTGGAAGAGTATTTCTGGTATAGAAGATGAAGAGATTTACAAAAGAATACAATTACTATCTTTACATGGACAAAACAAGGATGCATTAGCTAAAACAAAATTGGGTTCTTGGGAATATGATATTATTGGATTGAATTATAAATACAATATGCCAGATTTAACAGCTGCTATTGGACTTGCACAATTTAGAAGATATGATGGACTTTTAAAAAGGCGAAAAGAAATAATAAAAATGTATGATAATGCTTTTGAAGGAACATCAATAAATCCATTAAAGCATACAGGAGATAATTATAACAGTAATGGTCACCTTTATTTAAGCAGAATAGATGGAATAGAAGAAGATAGAAGAAATAGAATAATAGAAGGAATGTCAGAAAGAGGAATAGCAACAAATGTTCATTATAAACCTCTTCCTATGTTAACAGCATATAAAAATTTAGGTTTTGATATTGAACATTATCCTAATGCATATAATCAATATAAAAATGAGATTACATTACCACTTCATACCCTTTTGACAGATGAAGAAGTAAACTATGTAATTGATAATTTTAAGGAATTAGTGGAAAATGCTGCAAAATAAATACAAAAATGCAGAAGATTTTTCAAAAGATATAGATAAAATCTTAAATAGAAAAAAAATTACATTATTTATAAAAAGATTATTTGATATATTAATGTCTGCTATAGGTTTAATTATATTTGGAATACCTTTGATAATAATATCTATAATTATTAAGTTAACTTCAAAAGGACCTATTTTTTATAGACAAGTAAGAGTTAAAAGGGACAATAAGGATTTTAAAATATTTAAATTTAGAACTATGATTGTAGATGCAGATAAAAAGGGCATGTTGATAACAGTAGGAGAAGATAAAAGAATAACAGGAATAGGTAAATTTCTTAGAAAAACTAAATTGGATGAATTACCTCAGTTAATAAATGTATTAAAAGGCGACATGAGTTTTGTAGGTCCTAGACCAGAAGTAAGAAAATATGTAAATATTTACGACGAATATCAAAAGAACGTATTAAAAATAAAACCTGGAATAACGGATCTCTCATCGATTAAATATAGAGATGAGTCCAGTATTCTGGGACTTAGTAGCAATCCTGAAGAAACATATATAAATGAGATAATGCCTACTAAATTAAATATAAATTTAGAGTATATACAAAAAATATCTTTGCTATATGATATAAAATTAATTTTTTTAACAATTTTCAGGGTAGTGGGGAAAGGTGAAAATGAAGAATCTTAAGAATATATGGATAATAAATCATTATGCAGATCCGCCTAATATAGGGAAATTTACACGGCATTACAATTTTGCAAAACACTTGATAGATAGAGGATATAATGTTAAAATATTCACAGCATCTACGATTCATACTACTTCTATTAATATGATAACTAATGATAGTAAGTATAAAGTTGATAACTATAATGGTGTTGAATATGTATTTGTAAAGACAAGTACTTACCAAAATAGTGATTATAAAAGAATCTTAAATATATTAGAGTATTATTTAAGGGTACCAAAAGTTACTAAAAATTTTGTTAAACCAGATTTAATACTTGCTTCTTCTCCACATCCATTGACATGGATGGCTGCTAATAAAATTGCAAAAAGAACAGGTGCTAAATTTATAACAGAAACTAGGGATCTTTGGCCTGAAACATTTGTAGCTATGGGGAAAGTTGGTAGGAAAAATATTATTTCTAAAATTTTATACAGTATAGAAAGAAAGATGTATAGAAAAGCTGATAGAAATATATTTACAATACCAGGCGGTATAGATTACATAAGGGATAGAAACCTCAACACATCAAAAGTGGATTATATAAATAATGGTATAGACTTAAAAACTTTTTACGAAAATGTAGCAAATAGTAAGTATGTTGACAAAGATTTGTCTGATAAAAATGCTTTTAAACTTGTATTTACAGGAGCTATAGGTAGAGCAAATGATTTGGGAATTACTATCAAGGCCTTTGAGATATTGAAAAATAGCAATTGCGATAATATTAAGTTTTTAATTTTTGGTGATAGTGGAGAAAAAGAAGAGCTAGAAAAATATTGTAAAACTAAAGGATTAGATAATGTAATATTCAAAGGAAGAGTAAATAAAAATGAGGTACCATCGATACTTACTCAATCAGATCTTCAATTATTATCTGTCGCTAACTTACCTGAATTATATAAATATGGAATGAGTCCAAATAAGCTTTTTGAATACATGGCAGCAGGAAAACCTGTCTTATCAAATCAGTCTTGTGGATATGATCCAATAGAATTGTATGATTTTGGAAAGGTTGCTAGTAGTAATACAAGTGAAGCAATCGCGGAGTCCCTGACATATTTTTATAATTTATATAGGGAAGATAAAAATAAATATGACCAATATTGCACAAATGCGTTAAATGCAGCTAAAGATTTTGATTTTTCAGTATTAACAGATAGATTAGAAGAATCATTTAAGAAGATAAAATAGGAGGAACTATGAATATTTCTTTAATTGATTTAAAGAGACAATATGCATCAATAAAGGACGAATCAGATGAGGCAGTTTTAAAAGTATTGAATAACGCTCAATATATTATGGGTGAAAATGTAAAATCTTTTGAAAAAGAATTTTCTGATTATATAGGTGTTAAAAATTCAATTTCTGTAGGAAACGGAACAGATGCATTGATAATTGCTTTAAAAGCTTTAGGTATAGGATGTGGAGATGAAGTTATAACTACTAGTTATACTTTTTTTGCAACAGCTGAAGCTATTAGTTATGTAGGAGCTAAACCTGTATTTGTAGATGTAAACATAGATACTTACAATATAGATACAACAAAAATAGAAGAAAAAATAAATGAAAATACAAAAGCTATAATAGCGGTTCATATTTTTGGAAATCCTTGTGATATGGATGAAATTAACAGAATTGCAAAGAAACATTCAATATATGTTGTAGAGGATGCAGCACAAGCTATTGCAGCTGAATATAAAGGAAAAAAAATAGGAACGCTATCTGATATTGCATGTTTTTCATTTTTTCCAACAAAGAACTTAGGCTGTGCTGGAGATGGGGGAATGATCGTAACTAATAATGATGATTTAGCTACAGTATTGAAAGCTCTAAGAGTTCATGGTTCAGGAGAAAACGGATTAAAGGCATATAATATTTTAAACAATATAAACGAAGAAGTTGAAGAAGATAAATCTACAGATAATACTGTATATAATCCTTTAAAATATTATAATTATATAATAGGACAAAATTCTAGATTAGATGAACTTCAAGCTGCTATTTTGAGAATTAAATTAAGAAAGATAAGCAATTGGACAGATAAAAGAATTAATAATGCAAAATTTTATAATGAAGGACTAAAAGAAACTAACTTAGTTACACCTGTAGTAGAAGAAAATGGAAAGCATGTATATCATCTTTATATTTTGCAATCAGAGAAAAGGGAAGAAATATGTGCATATTTAAAAGAAAAAGGGATAGCTACGGGTACTTACTATCCAGTTCCAATGCATTTACAGAAAGTATTTAAACCAATGGGGTATGTAGAGGGAGATTGTCCTAATTCTGAATACCTTTCTAAGAGAACTTTTGCAATACCAATGTTTCCAGAGTTGGAAAAAGAGGAAATAGACTATATTGTTGAGGCGATAAAGGAGTTTAATTAATGAAAGATTTCTTTGTTCATGAATCTAGCTATGTAGATGAAGGATGCAAAATAGGAGAAGGGACAAAAATATGGCACTTTTCACACATAATGCCAGATTGTAAGATTGGTAAAAATTGTAATATTGGACAAAATGTAGTTATATCATCAGGAGTAATAATTGGAGATAAAGTAAAAATACAAAATAATGTTTCAGTATATACAGGAGTTGAGTGTGAAGAAGGTGTATTCTTGGGACCATCTTGTGTTTTTACAAATGTAATAAATCCGCGTTCTTTAATAGAAAAAAAAGATGAATACAAAAAAACTGTATTGAAAAAAGGAGCTTCGGTTGGTGCTAATGCAACTATTGTATGTGGTAATAGCATAGGTAAATTTGCATTAATAGGTGCGGGAGCTGTTGTAACTAAAAATATAGGTGATTATGAACTTGTAGTTGGTAATCCGGCTAGAAAAATTGGGTATGTTTGTGAATGTGGAGAAAAATTGGAAAAAAGTGATGCCAATAACGAATATAGTTGTAATGTTTGTGGTAAAATATACAAGTTAGAAGATAAAACTTTAAAAGAAAAGGAGTAATCCAAAATGTCAAATATTAAACAAGAATTATTAAGTAAAATTGAATCAAAAGAATTAGTAGTAGGTGTAATAGGCTTAGGGTATGTAGGACTTCCATTAGCTGTTGAAAAAGCTAATGTAGGTTATAAAGTAATAGGATTTGATGTATTACCTGAAAAAGTTAAATTAGTTAATGAAGGACATAACTACATAGGAGATGTAGTTGATGAAGAATTAGCAGAGTTAGTATCAAAAGGAGTGTTAAGAGCTACAGATAATTTTGAAGAAGTTGCTTCATGTGATTTTATAGCTATCGCAGTTCCAACTCCATTAGATGAATATCAACAACCAGATATATCTTATGTAGAAAAATCAACTAAAGATGTTGCAAAATATCTTAAAAAAGGAAGTATAGTAGTACTAGAATCTACAACTTATCCAGGAACAACAGAAGAATTGATGTTACCTTTATTAGAAGAAGGCTCAGGATTAAAATGTGGAGAAGATTTCTTCTTAGCATTTTCACCAGAAAGAGTTGATCCAGGTAATAAAATATATAAAACTAAGAATACTCCAAAAGTTGTTGGTGGTGTAGGAGATGATTCTACAGAAGTAGCAGCAGCTTTATATAGAAATGTATTAGAAGGTGAAGTTTTTACAGTTTCATCTCCTAAAATTGCTGAAATGGAAAAAATATTAGAAAATACTTACAGAAATGTTAATATAGGTTTGATTAATGAGTTTGCATTAATAGCAAATAAAATGGGAATTAATATTTGGGAAGTAGTAGACGCAGCAAAAACTAAACCATATGGTTTCCAAGCGTTTTATCCAGGACCTGGTATAGGGGGACATTGTATACCTTTAGATCCATTTTATTTAACTTGGAAAGCTAAAGAATATGATTCACATATGAGAATTATAGAAGCTTCAGGATCAGTTAATGACTTTATGCCAGAATGGGTTATAGAAAGATCAATGAAAATATTATCTAAAAACTTTAAGAAAGCTTTAAATGGTGCTAAAGTATTATTACTAGGTGTTGCATATAAAAATGATATTGATGATTTAAGAGATAGTCCAGCTTTAGTAGTATATGATTATTTTAATAAAGAAGGCGCTGACTTATCATATTATGATGGATACAATCCTTCATTTAAATATGGAGATGTAGAAATTAACTCATTAAAAGAAATAACTCCAGAAGTAATATCATCATATGATTTAGTTGTTATTACAACAAATCATTCAAATGTAGACTACCAAATGGTAGTAGATAATGCTAAATATGTATTTGATACTAAATATGCTACAAAGGATGTTAAAAACAATAAAGATAATATAGAATTGTTATAATTGGAGGCTTAATTTGCAAAAATTACGATGTGCCATTATAGGTTGTGGTAGAATTTCATATAAACATGTTGAAGCTATTATTAATAATAGTGAAGAAACTGAACTAACAGCAGTTTGTGATTTAATTGAAGAAAGAGCAATAGCGAAAAAAGAACAGTACAATGAAAAATTTCCTGATGCAAAAGTAGCTGTTTACACGGACTATAAAGAAATGTTAGACAGAGAAAATATCGATTATGTTGCAATAGCTACTGAAAGTGGATATCATGGAGAAATTTCAGTAGTTTGTTTAAACAAAGGTGTAAATCTAATAATTGAAAAGCCTATGGCTATGACTTTAGAAGAAATAGATATTATTAATGAATTATCTGATAAGAAGAATTTAAAGGTAGCGGTAAGTCATCAAAATAGATTTAATCCACCGATACAGAAACTTAGAAAAGCCATTGATGAAGGTAAATTTGGAAATATAATTAATGGAACTGCTAGAATTTTATGGACAAGAGACCAAAATTATTATGATATGGCTCCATGGAGAGGAACAAAGGCATTAGATGGTGGTACATTGATGAATCAATGCATTCACAATATTGATTTGCTTTTATGGATGATGGGCTCAGAAGTTGTTTCTGTTAAATCTGAAAGAGGAACTTTCTTGAGAAATATTGAAATGGAAGATTTTGGTGCCATATTGTTAAGATTTGCAAATGGTTCTATAGGTATAATAGAAGGCTCTGCATGTGTATATCCTAAAAATCTTGAAGAAACTTTAAGTATTTTTGGAGAAACAGGTACTGCTGTAATAGGAGGGCTTGCTGTAAACGAAATAAAAACTTGGAACTTTAAAGATGAAAATGAAAAAGCGGATATTTCAAAAGATGAAATAGATAATGTCTATGGAAATGGTCATACACCGCTTTACAAAGATTTTATAGATGCTGTAAATAATGATACTCAGCCATTAGTTACTGGGTATGAAGCTAGAAAACCAGTAGAAGTGATTTTAAAATCTTATGAAGATGAGAAAAGACCTTAATGTAATAGAGGATAACTTGTTCAGTTATCCTCTATTTTTTTGATAAAATAGCACCTTAGAGTATATAAAAAGGTTTTCATTTACTATTGTCAGAACATTAAATTGTTGTTAGAATATATTAAGAAGAAAAATAGGCAAAGTTATTAATATTGTACGATATATTTTTGAAAATACAAAGAAGTAATTAAAATAACTGTGATTTTATTTAATAATTTATTAAGGAGAGATGTTTATAGAGGAATTTAATAATTTATAATTAAAACAATAAATTTAAGCTTATATAAAAATATTTAATTAAGGGGTATACATAATGGAAAAATATATATTTACAGTTAATGGTAAAATATGTGAAACAACAGAAGATGTTTCTCTGTTAACTTATCTTAGAAAAGAGTTAAATCTATTTTCAGTAAAAGATGGATGTAGTGAAGGAGCTTGTGGTACTTGTAGTATTATAGTTGATGGAAAATCGATGAGAGCTTGTGTTTTAAAAACTAGTAGAGCAGCCAACAAAGAAATAATTACAGTTGAAGGTATGTCAGAACAAGAGAAAGAAGCATTTGTGTATGCTTTTGGGGCTAAAGGTTCAGTTCAATGTGGGTTCTGTATACCAGGTATGGTTATAGCAGGAAAAGCTTTAATTGATACAAATCCAAATCCTACAGAAGAAGAAATAAAGAAAGCTATAAGGGGAAATATTTGTCGTTGTACAGGATATAAGAAAATCATAGAAGGAATAGAACTGGCAGCTGCTATACTTCGTGGTGATGAAAAGATAGATGATCTTGAAAAAGGAAAAACTTATGGAGTTGGAGAAGGTGCTTTTAGAGTAGATGTAAGAGAAAAAGTACTTGGAACTGGAGAATATTGTGATGATGTTGTTATGGAAGGCATGACTTATGGTTCAGCAGTTCGTTCTAAACATCCTAGAGCTAGAGTTGTAGATATTGATTTATCAAAGGCTTTAGAATTACCAGGGGTTATAGATATATTAACAGCAGAGGATGTACCTAACAATAAAGTTGGACATATACAACAAGATTGGGACGTTTTTATAGCTAAAGGCGATATTACAAGATCTTTAGGTGATGCAATATGTTTAGTTGTTGCTGAGACAGAAGAAGTACTAGCAAAAGCAAAAGCTTTGGTGAAGGTAAAATATGAAGTTTTAGAACCAGTTAGGAGTATAAAAGAAGCTATGGCAGAAGACGCTCCTAAAGTTCATGAAAATGGAAATCTTTGTCAGCAAAGACATGTTACAAGAGGGGACGCTAAAAAGGCTTTAGCAGAATCTAAATACACAGTAACTCAATCATATAGTACACCATTTACAGAGCATGCTTTCTTAGAACCAGAATGTGCAATAGCATTACCTTATAAAGATGGAGTAAAAGTTTATACTTCAGACCAAGGTGTTTATGATACAAGAAAAGAGATAGCTATAATGTTTGGTTGGGATGAAGAGAAAATTGTTGTAGAAAATAAACTAGTAGGCGGAGGATTTGGTGGTAAAGAAGATGTTTCTGTTCAACATTTAGCTTGCTTAGCAGCAAACAAACTTCAAAAAACTGTTAAAATAAAACTTACTCGTCAAGAATCTCTTAACTTCCACCCTAAAAGACACGCCATGGAGGGAACTTTCACTTTGGGTTGTGATGAAAATGGTATATTTACAGCATTAGACTGTGATATTTACTTTGATACAGGAGCATATGCTTCACTTTGTGGACCAGTATTAGAAAGAGCTTGTACTCATTCAGTTGGACCGTACACTTATCAAAATACAGATATTAGAGGTTACGGATATTATACAAATAACCCACCAGCAGGAGCTTTTCGTGGATTTGGGGTATGCCAAAGTGAGTTTGCATTAGAATCAAACATAAACTTATTAGCGGAAAAAGTAGGGATTTCTCCTTGGGAAATTCGTTATAGAAACGCTATTGAGCCAGGGAAAGTTTTACCAAATGGACAAATAGCAGATGTATCAACAGCATTAAAAGAAACATTAGAAGCAGTTAAAGATGTTTATGAAAATAATCCTGGAAGAGCAGGGATAGCATGCTCTATGAAAAATGCAGGAGTAGGAGTAGGACTTCCAGATAAAGGTAGAGCAAAGATAATAGTAAATAATGGAGTTGCAGAACTATATACAGCAGCATCAGATATTGGACAAGGTTGCTTTACAGTTTTCTTACAAATGATATCTGAAACAATAAATATGGGATTAGATAAAATCAAACATATGGGTGTTAACTCTGAACTTGCACCAGATTCAGGAACTACATCAGGATCTCGTCAAACATTAATTACGGGTGAAGCAGTACGTATGGCATCAGTAGATTTAAAGAAAGATTTAGATGAGGTAGGTGGAGATTTAGCTAAACTGGAAGGTAAAGAATATTATGCAGAATTCTTTGAACCTACAGATAAGTTAGGTTCTGATAAACCAAATCCAGTTAGTCACGTTGCATATGGTTTTGCTACACATGTTGTTGTATTAGATGATGATGGAAAAGTAAAAGAAGTTCATGCTGCTCATGATTCAGGAAAAGTTGTAAACCCAATTTCAATTCAAGGACAAATTGAAGGTGGAGTACTAATGGGGTTAGGTTATGCTCTTACAGAAGATTTTCCACTAGAGGACTGTGTGCCAAAAGTTAAATTTGGTACATTAGGATTAATGAGGGCAACAGATATTCCTAATATTAATGCAATATATGTAGAGAAAAATGAATTATTACCATTTGCTTATGGTTCAAAAGGCGTTGGAGAAATTGCAACAATACCTACAGCTCCAGCAGCTCAAGGAGCTTATTATGCCTTTGATAATGTATTAAGAACAAAATTGCCAATGGAAGATACAGCTTATACAAAAAAGAAAAAAGTAGTAAAAAAATAATAAGAATTATAAAAGAGAAGATTCAAGCTTGAAAATTGAATCTTCTTTTTTAATAAAAAAGAAGAGCTTATACTCTTCTATTTTAAATTAAAATTCTTTACGAAATTGTATAAAGTTTTAACAGGAATACCTGTTGCTCCTCTAGGAATATAACCATATTCAGATTCTGTAGAAGCTGGACCAGCAATATCCATATGAGCCCAAGATTTTCCTTCAACGAACTCTTCTAAAAAAATTCCAGCGGTAATGGCACCTCCAGGTTTTCCAGTAGAATTGGTTATATCAGCAATTTTACTTTTTACTTGCTCTCTTAGTTCATCTACTATAGGTAATTTCCACACATATTCACCAGCTTCAACAGATGATTGGTATAATTTATTATAAATATTATCATCATTAGTGACTATTCCTGTAGTATAATCACCTAAACCAACAACGCAAGCACCTGTTAAAGTTGCTAAATCTATGATAGCAGTAGCATTAGTTTTAGTTGCGGCATAGTATAAAGAATCGGCTAATGTAACTCTACCTTCAGCATCTGTGTTTTTTACTTCTATAGTTGTACCTTTCATAGATTTTACAATATCACCATTTTTATATGCTTTACCAGAAATCATATTTTCACAAGCGGCAACTAACCCCACAACATTTTGCCCAATATTATTTTTAGCAATTGCATATATTGTACCTATTACAGTTGCTGAACCTGCCATATCACCCATCATTGTACTCATTCCAAGAGGTGGCTTAATAGCATATCCTCCAGAATCATAAGTTAATCCTTTTCCAACCAATGCTAAAACTTCTCCATTTCTAACAGGTATATATTCCATTTTTATGAATTTAGGTTCTTTGTCAGACCCTTCAGCAACTGATAGAAAAGCTGTCATACTCAAATTTTCTATGTCATTTTTATCAAAAATAGTAACTTTAACACCTAAAGGTTCAAGTAATTCTTTAGCTTTATTTGCCAAAACTTCAGGATACATATCAATAGCTGGGGTATTAGTAAGTTCTCGTGTAATATTAATTCCTTCTACTAGATTATTTATTTTATTAATTGAATTATTGTCAAAATCAAAAGAAGAACCTAAGTTAATATTTATATTTAAATCTATTGAATTATTTTTTTCTTTAGTTTTATAAGTATCGAATTTATACTCAGATTGAAAAACTCCTTCTATTAAAGCTTTTAAATAAATACTATCATTATTAACATCTATGGAAATATAGTTGATATTAGCATATTTTAATTTATTATCCTTTAAAAACTTAGCTATATCGAAACCAATTTTTCTAAAATCGTTAACAGAAATTTTATTTACATCTCCTAAACCAACTAAAAGATAGCTATCTAAATTATTAATGTAGCTAAATTTAGAAAAAAGCTTAGCATCAAATGATTTTTTACTTTTTAAATAATTGCATAAATCAGTATTAATATTTGATATATTATAATTATTATCAAGCAAGTAAACATTTGTAGAATTTTTAATATTTTCATTTATATTTATATTTATATTCATAAAACACCTCCAACTTAACATATACCCTAAAAAATAGAAATTGACACAATAAATTATAGTTGATATTATTACTTAAAAAGGATAACATTATGAAGAAAAAAAATACATATACAATTTTAATATTGATAATTCTAGTGCTTTTGTTTACTTCTTGTGGAAATAATACCTATAAAGCTGGCAATTACGAAGCTGTAGGTAAAGGTAGGAATGGAGATATAAGAGTTTCAGTTTTAATAAATTCAAAAGGGAAAATTGAAGATATAGAGTTATTAGAATGTTTAGACAATGAAGAGTTTGTAAAGGCATCTTTTGATAAAATAAAAGAGGACATAATTTCTAAAAATTCAAGTAAAGTAGACGCAGTTTCTGGAGCAACATCTACTAGTAAAGGGATTATAGAAGCTGTCAATAATGCTATAAAACAAGCTGAATAATAAATTTTTACAAAAAGACAAAATATTGTCTTTTTTTTATTTTACTATGGTATAATTCGATTATGAATAATAATTTGACAATAAGAGATGGAAAAGAAGCTAAGGATTTATCTGTTTTAGTAGTAAATGTGGCACAAGTATTAGTACAAAACGGTGCTGAAATATATAGAGCGGAAGATACAGCTACTAGAATATGTAGTGCATTTTCAGATATAAAAAATGTAAATGCATATGCTACATATAATATAGTTATGGTTTCTTTTAATTATAAAGATGAAGACATAATTACGATGAGAAGAATAAAATCTTATTCCTTTGATTTAAATAAAGTAGCATTAATAAACAATTTTTCAAGGAGATTTGTAAAGGGAGAAATTAGTATAATAGAAAGCTTTGGAATAGTTCATGAGATAGGATATGGAAAGTTTCAAAAGCTGAAAAATTATTTATTATTTGGTAGTTTAGGCTCTGCACTTTTAATATTCATATTCGGAGGAAACTGGCAAGATTTTATAGTTACATTATTTGCGGCTTTTGCAGGTATATTTGCTCTTTTCAAAGTTGCTGAAATAAGCTTTTCGTTTTTCTTTAATAATATTGCAGGGGCATTTGCGGCAGCTCTAGTAGCTGTATTAAGTATAAAACTAGGAATAGGAAGTAATGTAGATATAGTAATAACAGGAGCTATGATACCGTTATTGCCAGGAATATATTTTACAAATGCAGTTAGAGACTTTATGAGTGGAGATGTATCTTCAGGTTTGTATGGTTTGACACAATCTATTTTAGTAGCAGCGGGAATGGCATTAGGTGTAAGTTTAGTTTTATATTTTTATTATTAGGAGAAAGAAATGATATTTAAGTCAATATGTTCAGGATTAGCATCAGTATGCTTTGGAATGTTTTTTAATTCACCTAAAAAATCGTATTACGGAAATTTTATTACTGGCACTATAGGTATGTTGTCATTCTATGTAGCGATGTACCTTGTAAATACTAAATTTATAGCTTTGATAATTAGTTCATTAATAATAGGGTTTATTTCAGAGATACTTGCAAAAGTAACAAAATATCCGGCTACAGTATATCTAATTTCTGGATTACTCCCACAAGTACCAGGATTAGCAATTTTTAAAACTATGCAAGGAATAGCGATGCAAAATTTTGATGGAGTATTTAGAAATGGATTGGATGCAATAGTCTCATCTACTGCACTAGCATTGGGGATAGTAATATCTACAATATTTTCAAGATCAATAAACAGAGCTAGAAAAGAAGGGATAAAAATCCCTTTAAAGTATAGACATAATCGAAAACAAAGAAAAAGATAAAAAAAGAAGAAAAAAAGATATTGACAAGAGAATAAAAAGTTGATAATATAAAGAGGCACTTAAGAAAGTGCCTTTTTAATTGCTTAAAACAAGTAGATAAAAAGGTAAGAAAAAAAGTTGACAAGAAACTTTAGAGTATGCTATACTTAAAAAGTTGTCACGAGAGAGTGCAACGAAAGAACCTAGACAAAAGAAAAGTGTAAAAAAACTTTGAGAAAAGAAGTACAACCAAACAATAATTTTCGGTGTAAAGAAAATAAAGAAGTCAGCAGTTAAGAGCTGATCAAACATTTTAATTGAGAGTTTGATCCTGGCTCAGGACGAACGCTGGCGGCGTGCTTAACACA
>NZ_OCTQ01000001.1 GCF_900232905.1 Miniphocaeibacter massiliensis | reverse complement strand
TAACAATCTCAACATCTCACGTAGAATATGAAACACCAAATAGACATTACGCACACGTAGACTGTCCAGGCCATGCCGATTATGTTAAAAACATGATCACAGGAGCAGCACAAATGGACGGAGCAATCTTAGTAGTATCAGCAGCAGATGGTCCAATGCCACAAACAAGAGAGCATATCCTATTAGCAAGACAAGTAGGAGTACCAAAAATAGTAGTATTCTTAAACAAAGAAGACCAAGTAGACGATCCAGAACTAATCGAATTAGTAGAAATGGAAGTAAGAGACTTACTAAGCGAATATGATTTTGACGGAGACGACGCACCAATCGTAGTAGGATCAGCATTAAAAGCATTAGAAGATCCAGACGGAGAATGGGGAGACAAAATCGTAAAATTAATGGAAGAAGTAGATGCATACATTCCAGAGCCAGTAAGAGACATAGATCATCCATTCTTAATGCCAGTAGAAGACATCTTCTCAATAACAGGAAGAGGAACAGTAGCAACTGGTAGAGTAGAAAGAGGAGTAGTAAAAGTAGGAGATAACGTAGAAATAATAGGTTTAACAGACGAAAAAAGAACAGTAGTAGTAACAGGAGTAGAAATGTTCAAAAAAATGTTAGACCAAGCACAAGCAGGAGATAACATAGGAGCGTTATTAAGAGGAGTACAAAGAGAAGAAATCCAAAGAGGACAAGTATTAGCAGCACCTGGAACAATACAACCTCATACAAAATTCGAATCAGAAGTATATGTATTAACAAAAGACGAAGGTGGAAGACATACACCATTCTTCTCAGGATACAGACCACAATTCTTCTTTACAACAACAGACGTAACAGGAAACATAGCATTAGAAGAAGGCGTAGAAATGGTAATGCCAGGAGATAATGCAAAATTCATAATAGAATTAATTACACCAATTGCCTTAGAAGAAGGACAAAAATTCTCAATAAGAGAAGGTGGAAGAACAGTAGGAGCAGGAGTTGTAACTAAAGTTATAGCTTAATCTGTAAATGCTTGTAAATTTGGAGAGCAAGGAATTCCTTGCTCTTCAAATGAAATTTAATGAAAACGATATCTAGGAGATGATTATGGTGGAAAGAGAACGTATTTTAAATGACATTATTGAGTATTCAAAAGAACAAAATTATTCAACAGAAGAATTAGTTAAATTTATAAATGGTTTATCAATGGAAGTTTTAGGAGAAAAGTATAAAAATTCTGACAAAATATATGTTTTAAAAAATAGGGGAATAATAGAAGAATTTGATCCGGAGAAAGTTTATTATTCACTAGCAAATATAACATACAAAGGACAGCATTGTATGACAGAATCAGAAATATACTTAGCTATAAAATATTTAGAAAATAGTATGAAACAATTAAACAGATGTGTAATTTCTACTAATGAGATAAGGAAATTAATTGCAAAGTATTTAGAAGAAAATGGAAGAACTAGAGTTGTAAATTTATATAATGCATAAAATAATTTATAAAAATTACGATGAAACAGAAACTTTTATGGAAGTGAGTCCCAAAGGCGGGATGATAAACTCTTTAAATTATAATGGAGAGAATATTTTATACCCTATTTCATTAATAGAAAAAAAGGGAATGAAAAAAATTAGGGGTGGTAATTTTTCGTGCATTCCTAACTTTGGAGTTGATGAAATTACAAATTTAAACAATCATGGTTATGGTAGAGATCTTGAATGGAAAGTTGATTTCAAAAATAAAGAAGAAATTAACTTATATGTTAGAGGTATTGGAGATTATAAAAAGCTAGATACATATCTATCGTATAAACTAGAAAATAATCAATTTATTATGAAATTGAAATTTTCTAATCAAGGAAATAAAGATATTTTTATTGCACCAGGATTTCATCCTTATTTTTCAAGTAAAGATAATTTTTTATTGGTTGAAGATAGAAAATATTCTAAAGAAGAGCTAGAAAAATCTGTGTTTATAGAAAAAAATTATATAGAATTTGAAACAGAAAAATTTAAATTTTCCTATACTTCAGAAGATTTTACTACTTATGTAATATGGTCAGATTTCTTAGGTGACTACGTATGCGTGGAGCCAACTTATAATGGTACTAGTTTTAAAACTGGATATAAAAATAAACCATATAATTTAAAATCTAAAGAAGAAATTGAATTTAAGATAGCTTTAAACTGGGAATATAAAAATACTATTAGCTAAGGTTGTATTTATAAATGAAATTATAAATTAATAAATAATAGAATAATACTATCAAAAAACAAGAGCTTGTTCATTGCTCTTGTTTTTTGATAGTATTATTCTTCATGTGGTATAATAGTATTATTTACGGAGGTGTTTAGAATAGAACCTAAAGCAAGTAATACAAATACATTAGATATTATAAATACAATAATGTTATCAATAGGGATATATCTAGTAAGTGCAGTTTTAATGCCGTTTTTCCTATTTATAATTCCAGCTCCAAGTATTGTACTATCTATAAAAAAGGGTACAAAATATGGACTACTATCAATGACATTGGTTTGTATTGTAGCATATTTATTTAATAGGACAGCTATGAATTTAACATTACTTTTATATATGATTCCAATAGTTATAATTATGAGTTCTATGATAAAGGAAGATGAGAGTTTTGGAAAGATAATGGGTGTAAATATTTTTGCATCTTTATTTATAACAATTGTATCACTATTAACTTTTCGATATATATTAAAAGTGGATATACTGTTTGAAGTAAATAGTTTTTTTACTGAAATGTCTAAATTTATGGAAGAAATTTTATTAAAATCAAATTTTACTGAAACTAATATGCAACAGATTTTAAAGGCATATAATTTTATGAAAATATTATTACCAGGAATTGTAGTATTAGCAGCAACAGCTCTAAATTATGGAAGCTTTGCATTTTCAAAAAATTTATTAAAGAAACAAAATATTAAAATTAGTCAAAACTTCAAATTTATTGATTATAGGATAAGTTTTAAGATATTGTTACCAACATTATTTGCAGTAGGGGTAGCATATTTATTATATTATTTTAAAAATCCATATTTTGAAATAGTGTTATACAATTTAGTATTTATTTATAGTTTGTTTTTTATACTAGCGGGGATATCTTTATTCGACTATTATTTAGTAGGAAAAATTCCAAAGATATTGAGATTAATATTGCCAGCAGTAGTATTGTATTTATTTAGGGGAGAAATATTGTATATAGCTGTAGCTACTGTTGATATGCTCGTTAATTTTAGAAAAAGATTTAAAAGGATTGAAAATGAAGAAAAGTAAATTTTTTAAATGGTCAGATGTAATTATATTTTTCATAGCTTTGATTTTGCTTTCAATAGTTATTGTTTACTATAATGCAGTCTTAGGAGTTATAGCATTTATAATTACTGTGTATCTAGTTTTTTATGAATCAAAACTTATGCAATACAAAAGTAATGAATTTGAGAGATATATAGAAAACATAGATAAACAATTTGACGAAATTACAAGAAGGGCTATATTTTCTATGCCATTTCCACTAGTTATTTTAAATGGAGATTGTAAAATAAAGTGGTATAATACAAAATTTAAAGAAGTCGTAGGAACTGAAGAAACATATATAAATATTGAAATTGAAAATATATTTAGTGAAATAAAGAAAGATTCTATATATAGCGGAGTTAGGTATATAGAAGTAAAATTTAACGAGAAATTTTATAAATTCTATATTAATATATTTGAAAAAGATAGCGATAATTCAGATATACTTTTGTATGCGGTAGATTATACAGGAGAGTATAAGTTGAATAAAGAATTAATAGATACATCTCTTGTAGCAGTAAATATAAATATAGATAATTATGATGAAATATATGAAAATACTGAAGATAATGTTAGACCGATGGTTTTTGCCGAGGTAGATAGAGTAATAAATAACTTTGTACAACAATACAAAGGATATTCTGTAAAATTTGAACAAGAAGACTATTTTGTTATAATTTCACACGAAAATTTAGAACAGATAATGGAAAATAAATTTAATATATTAGACCAAGTTAGAGAATTAGAAGAAGGAAATAAAATTCCTATAACTCTAAGTATTGGAGTAGGGACAAATCAAGAAAATATCTTAGAAACTTTTAAAGTTGCTAAAGCTTGTACAAATATCGCACTTGGTAGAGGAGGAGACCAAACTGTAGTTAAAATTGGAGATCATTATGAATACTATGGTGGAAAACGACAATCTACTTACAAGAGTAGTGCTGTAAAAGCTAGAGTAATTGCAAATGGACTTGTTAAGATACTAGAACAAGGTGGAAATATTTTTATTATGGGTCATAAAAATCCAGATATGGATTCCATAGGTTCTTGCTTGGGAATAATGGAAGCGGCCAATATAGTGGGGAAAAATAGTTATATTGTTTTAGATAGAGTAACACCAGCTATAGAGAATATTTATAATTCAGTGCTTAAAAATTACCCAGACGAAAATATAGAAGAAAAATTCATATCTCCTAACAAAGCAATAGGACTTTGTGAAGCAGAGTCAGTAGTTGTAGTCTTAGACCATCATAGGAGATCTCATTCGGAATGTGAAGAGTTGTTAGATTTGTCTAAAAATATAGTATTAATAGATCATCATAGAAGAGGTTCAGAATATATTGAGAATGCAATTTTAACTTATTTAGAGCCTCATGCTTCATCAACATCAGAACTTGTAACAGAAGTAATTTTCTATATGTCAGAAAAAGTTAAAATTCCAAAAGTGATAGCTGAGGCATTGCTTGCAGGAATAACAGTGGATACAAAGAATTTTATACTACAGACAGGTGTTAGAACCTTTGAAGCTGCTTCTATATTAAAGAGGCAAGGTGCAGATAGTGTTGAAGTAAAACAATTATTTAGAGATGATGAAAAAACTGTAAAATTAAAAGGCGATGTTGTTGCAAACTCTGAAATATATAAAAATAGAATAGCAATAGGTGTATTAAATGAAAAAATAGAAGAGTCTATTTTAATAGCAGCTCAAGCAGCAGATGAAATGTTAAATATGAATGGAATAGAAGCATCTTTTGTATTAACATTAAATGGAGATAAAATTCATATAAGTGGGAGAAGTTTAGGACAAATTTCTGTTCAACTAATATTGGAAAAACTTGGAGGAGGAGGACATTTAACTTCTGCAGGAACCCAATTAGAAGAAAGTATGGATGGAGCTATAAATCAATTAAAAAACGCGATAACAGATTATTTAGAGGAGGACGAAAATGAAAGTAATTCTAATAGATGATGTAAAAGGACTAGGTAAGAAAGGTGAGCTTGTAAATGCTAAAACAGGTTATGCTAGAAATTTTTTATTACCTGGTAAATTAGCACTTGAAGCTACAAAAGAAAACTTAGCAAACTGGGAAAAAGAACAAGCAGAAATTGCTAAAAAAAGAAAAGAAGAATATGAAGAGGCTTTAGCTTTAAAAGAAAAACTTGAAGGTCAAAAAGTTATTATAAAAGTTAAAGCAGGTGAAGGCGACAAGTTGTTTGGAGCAATTACAAATAAGGATATAGCAGAAGCGTTGGAAAAACAGTCAGGACTTAAAGTTGATAAAAAGAAAATAGAATTAAAAGAAAATATTAAAACTTTAAAAACAACAGAGGTACCTGTGAGAATATATCCAGAAGTTATTGCAAATATCAAGGTAGAAATAACTAAGGAGTAACAATGGAAGAATTATCTACTGGAAGAGTATTTCCAAATGATATAAGTGCAGAGATGTCTGTTTTGGGATCTATGATATTGGATAAAAATGCCATAGATGTTGCAACAGGCATTTTAAAGTATGAGGATTTTTATACAAATAAAAACGCTGAAGTATATAAAAGTATAGTCAATCTAACAGACAAAGGTGAGGCTATAGATTTTGTTACTATAAGTGAAGAGTTAAAAAAAGAAGGCAAACTAGATTTTGTAGGTGGTATGCAGTACTTGATGGAATTGACAGAATTCGTTCCAGGACCTACAAACATAGAGTCTTATAGTAAAATAGTAAAAGAAAAAGCCACTTTGAGAAATTTAATTAGAATAAGTGACGAAATAATGTCTAGATCTTACGCTAATAGTCCAGCAGAAGAAGTTTTAGAATTTGCAGAATCATCGATTTACAGTATAAGTCAAAGTAAAAACAAAGGTGATTTAGAAAAAATTAGTAGTATATTAGAAGAAACATTAGATCAAATAAACCAGATGAGTTTAAATGAAGGTGGTTTAACTGGTATAACAACTGGACTTGTAGATTTAAACAAACAAATTTCAGGTTTTCAAAAATCTGATTTGGTATTACTTGCAGCTAGACCATCAATGGGTAAAACAACATTAGCATTAAATATGGCATTAAGTGCAGCTTTAGACCATAAAAATATAGCAGTATTTTCTCTAGAAATGAGTAAATTACAATTATCACAAAGATTTTTAAGCTCTCTATCATTAATTAATTTACAAGATATAATATCTGGTAATATAGCAGAGGGAGATTTTGAAATGCTAGGAAATGCTATACGAATACTAGAAGAAACACCTATATATGTAGACGACACATCTAGTATTTCGTTAACTGAATTAAGGTCTAAATGTAGAAGGCTATCTTCAAAAGAAGGTCTAGATTTAGTATTAATAGATTATATTCAGTTAATGACAGCGGGTACAGGAAGAAATGAAAATAGGCAGCAAGAAATTTCAACAATTTCTAGAGGTTTAAAAGGACTTGCAAAAGAACTGAACTGTCCAGTAGTAGCTTTATCCCAGCTTTCTAGAGCAGTAGAATCGAGAACGGATAAAAGACCAATGCTTTCAGACCTAAGAGAATCAGGGGCAATAGAGCAAGATGCTGATATTGTAATGATGATATATAGAGATGATTATTATAATCCTGAAAGTGAAAAGCCTAATATAGCAGATTTAATAATAGCTAAACATAGAAATGGTCCAACGGGAACTGTGGAATTGTACTTCAATAAACAATATTCTAAATTTACTGATTTAGTATCAGACTTTGATAGCGCTGCTTATGGAGAATAGTAGAGATAAACTTATAATAGAGAAAGATGGTTTAAAGTTAAAAAAACTAGAATTTGAAGATGCTATTAATATTAAAAATTGGGGAAGACATAATAATGAACTCCTTATAGATTATGAATTAGGAAACTTTACAAAAAATCAATTAAGAATTTGGTATATTAGCAAAAAAAGTGGAATAAAAAACAAATATTTTGCTATATATAATGAAGAAGATAAAATGATAGGCTATTTAGGAATGAAAAATATAGCACTATTCAAAAGAACTTCCACTCTTGGTATTGTGTTAGATCCAAATTATGTTTCAAAAGGTTATGGATATAAGTCATTAAAATTATTTCTAAATTATTATTTTGATACATTAAACATGAAAGAAATGGATTTAGAGGTAAATGCTTTTAATGAAAGAGCGTTAAAGTTATATAAAAAGATAGGATTTAAATATACAGCAGAATACTATGGTATGTTTGAAAATCAAAAATTAGATTTTTCATTACCAAATATTGAAAAATACAGAGACTGTTTTATAGTAAATAGAGGGATAATATACTCTAAAAATTATGTAATGAATTTAAGTAGAAAAAGATTTATGATAGGAGAAAATAAAAATGAAATTTAGTATTGACACATTCACATTAGACTTGGGTGAAACTCCTATTGAAAATTTGTTTTTAGATTTATTGATGCCAATGGCAGATGGAAATGCAGTAAAAGTTTACTTATATTTATATAGACAAGTTTTAAGCAATAATAATTACTTAGATTTTAATGAAGATAAGATAGCTAAAAACTTAGGAATGGATACTGAAGAATTTAATAAGGCTATAGAATATTGGATGGAAACTGGAGTAATTTCTAGAGAATTAGTAGTAAAAACAGGGAAATATGATTACAAGTTCTTAAGTATAAGAGAGTTACAGTTAGGAAGAAAATCATTTTATGAATATGATAGAAATGAAGAGAATTTCTTAAACAAAGATAATAGCCAAGAAATGTTTAATAAAATAGAAGAAATTATAGAATTACCATTATCAAGTACAAATATAATAGAAATATTGGAATTACAAAAGTCTACAAACGTATCATCGGATTTAATTATAAAAGCTTTCGAATATTCCAAAAAGAAAACAGGTAAAATGAACTTTAACTATGTTTTTGGAATAATTAGGAATTGGTATTTAGATGGAATAAAAACATTAGATGATTATTATAAATTGGTAGAAAATGAACAAATAAAAAAGGCTAATATAAAAAAGAAGAGAAAGTATTATAAACCAGAATCTAAGGAAAAAAAAGAGTTGGATGTAGATTTTAAAGAAAATTCAGCAGAACTTGAATCTATTAGAAAACTTATAGCTCAAAGGAAAAAAGATGAATGATTATTTATATGCTGACAAAATAATAGAAAATACAAGATTAGAAAACAAAAAAAAATTAGATTCTAGAAAAAAAGAAATAGAATTAAAAATTCCTGAATATAATATATTTACAAATAAAATAAAGCTACTTAATTTAGATTTAATAAAGAATATAAAGAGTAATAATGAAGCTAATGAACTAAAAATAAAAAATGAAATAGAAGAACTAAAAAAGAAAAGAGAAGATTTATTATTAAAAAATAATTATGATAAAAATTATTTGAGCTTAGAATATAATTGTGAAATTTGCAAAGACATAGGTGAAGTTAATGGTAAAATATGCAAATGCAAAAAGGATATAATAAATAAAATAAGGCTTAAAAGAGCTAAAATGTATCAAGCAATAGATAGAGAAACATTTGAAAATTTCAATTTTAGTTTATTCAGAGATACAAAAAAAGAAGATGAGATAATATCGCCTAAAGAACTTATGAAACTGTATTTTGAAGAGTTTAAAGAATATGCTAAGAATTTTTCTGTTAATAGTAAATCTTTATATATAAGTGGAGATGTTGGAGTAGGAAAAACTTATATTTGTAATTCCATATCTAGTGAAATTATTAAAAATGGTAAAAATGTAGTATATATGACATCTTCAAATTTAATGCAACAATTAAGACTTAATTTATATAGTCCTTTTGATAAGATAGAAGAAAATCAAGAAAAGTATAATTTATTAATGGAATCAGACCTATTGATAATAGATGATTTAGGTTCTGAAAATATAACAGATACCTCCGTTTCAAATCTTTTCAATTTAATTAATAATAGGATGATTTTAAGAAAGCCAATAATAATATCGACTAATATTCCAATAGATGAAATCTCTAAAGTTTATGATGAGAGAATAGCATCAAGAATAAAAACTTTTAATCATCATGCCATTATAGGAGATGATTTAAGGAATAAATAGGAGGAATTATGATTTCTGTAACAGCAGAGCAAATGAGAGAAATAGACAGATATACAATAGAAGAAATAGGAATACCATCAATTGTTTTAATGGAAAATGCTAAAAATGCAATGATAAACTTTATTCCTTTAGATGGTTATGAAAAGTATATTGTAGTTGTAGGTGTTGGAAATAATGGTGGAGATGGACTTGCTATAGCAAGGGATTTAATTCTAGAGGATAAAGAAACTATTGTATTTATAGTTGGAAATGTTGAAAAAGGAAGTAAAGATTTTTTAATAAATTATAATATACTAAAAAACATAGAAGCTAATATTATAAATATAAAGGAAAAATCTGACTTAATAATTCTAGAAAATACATTAACAATTGATGATATAGTAATAGATGGAATTTTTGGAACAGGATTAAATAGTGATATTAGAGGAATAAGTAAAGAAGTAATAGAAATTTTAAATAACTCAAAAGCATTTAAATTTTCTATAGATATACCAAGTGGGTTAGATGCAAATACTGGAAAAGTTCTTGGAGTAGCTGTAAAATCTGATTATGTTGTTACTTTAGGGATTATGAAAAAAGGACTAGAAAATTATTCGGGACATGTAACCGTAGAAGATATAGGAATTCCTAAAATAGTAATAGAAAAAGTTTTAGGAAAACAAAAGTAGAAAGTAAAAATCATATGAAAGAATTTTCGAAAATTAAGAAAAAATTACTAGCAGAACAAGTAGAAGAAGATTTATATAAATATATATTAAAGTCTGAACTTTCAATAGGAGATAAGCTACCGAATGAATTTGAACTTGCAGAAAAATTTGGAGTAGGTAGGAGCACTATTAGAGAAGCTGTAAAACTACTGGAATCACAAGGGGTTTTAGAAGTACGTAGAGGTTCAGGAACTTATATTGTAAGTAAATCTTATATAGAAGTAGATCCTTTAGGACTTGGAGCAATAGAAGATAAAATGGCATTAGCTATGGATTTAGCAGACTTAAGGATACTATTAGAACCTGGAATTGCAGAAATAGCAGCAATAAATGCAACGGAAAAAGACATAAAAGAACTTTACGAGTTGTGTGACATAATAGAAGAGAAAATTTCAAAAGATGAAAATTATGTAGAAGAGGATATAAAATTCCATACATATGTTGCGAAAGCATCAAAAAATATGGTAGTGGAACAACTAATTCCTATAATAGATACAGCTGTAATGATATTTGTAAATGTAACTCATAAAAAATTGATAAAAGAAACGATAATGACTCATAGGGCAGTGGTAAATGCTATATCAGAAAGAGATATAGTAGGTGCAAAAACTGCAATGATGATGCATATGACATACAATAGGAATTTAATAAAGGAAATAAAAAAAGAAAAATAAGATAGAAATTAGCTATCTTATTTTTTATTGGAAAATTCAAATATTAAGAAAAAGAAATAAATTATATATAAATAGAGAAATATCATCTGATGACTTGATAAAATAATTTGAAAATGATATATTAAAAAGAAGAAACATCAGATGTATTTTTGAATATAAATAGGAGGAAATTATGGAACTTAATAGTCAAAGAGTTAGGAAGTTAGCGCCGGAAAACGATCCCTTAAAGATGGGTATGGGTTGGACAGTAAAAGATTTGGATAAACCACAAATAATGATAGAAAGTTCTTTTGGAGATAGCCATCCAGGAAGCGCACATTTAGACAAGCTAGTAGAAGAAGTTAGAAAGGGAATAATAGAAGAAGGTGGAAAACCAGCGAGATACTTTGCAACAGATATTTGCGATGGTATAGCACAAGGTCATGATGGAATAAATTATTCACTAGTAAGTCGTGAGATGATTGCGAATATGATTGAAATACACGGAAATTCAACAGGATTTGACGCTGGAGTTTTTGTAGCTAGTTGTGACAAATCCATGCCAGCAGCTTTAATTGGATTAGCTAGACTTAATATGCCGTCTATAGTTGTAGCAGGTGGAGTTATGGATGCTGGACCAGACCTTTTGACATTGGAACAAATAGGTATGTATTCAGCTATGGAACAAAGAGGAGAAATAACAGAAGAAAAGCTTACATATTATAAACATAATGCTTGCCCTTCTTGTGGAGCTTGTTCATTTATGGGAACAGCATCTACTATGCAAATTATGGCAGAAGCACTAGGACTTGCATTACCAGGTTCAACATTAATGCCAGCAACTTCAGGTGATTTGAAAATAAAAGCATATGAAGCGGGAAAACAAGCAATTAAATTGGTGGAAATGGGTTTAAAACCTTCAGATATAGTTACTATGAAATCCTTTGAAAATGCAATTATGGTGCATGCAGCAATTTCGGGTTCTACAAATTCACTGCTTCATATACCAGCAATGGCTCATGAATTAGGGTTTGAAATAGATGCAGATACATTTGACAAAATGCATAGAGGAGCACACTACTTACTTGATATTAGACCAGCTGGAAAATGGCCAGCACAATTTTTCTATTATGCAGGAGGAGTTCCAGCAGTAATGGAAGAAATTAAGTCAAAATTACATCTAGATGTAATGACAGTTACAGGAAAAACACTAGGTGAAAATTTAGAAGATTTAAAGAAAAATGGATTTTATGAAAAAACTGAAAAATACTTAGAGCCATGGAATATAAAAAGAACAGATGTTATTAGAACATTTGACAATCCAATAGGAAAAGATGGTACAGTTGCAATATTAAAAGGAAATTTAGCTCCAGAAGGTTCAGTTGTAAAACATTCAGCGGTTCCAAAAGAAATGTTTGAAGCAGTTCTTAGGGCTAGACCATTTGATAGTGAGGAAGAAGCATTAAAAGCGGTATTATCTAAAAAAATAAAACCAGGAGATGCTGTGTTTATAAGATATGAAGGACCAAAAGGTTCAGGGATGCCAGAAATGTTTTATACAACAGAAGCAATTTCATCAGATGAAGAATTAGGTAAAACTATAGCCTTAATAACAGATGGTAGATTTTCAGGAGCTTCAAAAGGACCAGCAATAGGGCATGTATCACCAGAAGCAGCAGATGGTGGTCCAATAGCACTTGTTGAAGAAGATGATTTAATAAAAATAGATATTCCTAATAGAATTTTAGAAATAGTGGGAGTAAAGGGTAAAGAAGTTTCAAAAGAAGAGATGGACAAAATCTTAGAAGACAGAAGAAAAGTTTGGAAAGCGAAAGAGCCTAAATATAAAAAGGGAGTTTTAAAAATTTATGCAGACCATGCAGTATCACCTATGAAAGGTGGATATATGGTTTAACCATAGAAGGAGGTAAAATATGTATATGAATTTAATGGCTTCGGTACAAGGGGATTCTTTAGAATTAGATCCTAAGAGATTAGTAATAGCAGCAATAATAGGATTACTTATATTACTTGTACTTATAATAAAGTTCAAAGTACAAGCTATGATAGCGATATTAGTTGGAGCTATATCTATAGGAATAATAGCGGGTATGCCACTTGAAGAATTGGTAAATTCAGTAAATCAAGGTATAGGAGAAACACTAAAGGGGATAGCTTTACTTATAGGATTAGGTTCTATGTTTGGAGCAATACTTGAAGTTTCAGGAGGTGCACAAACATTAGCTGTTACTATGGTCAATAAATTTGGCGATAAAAAAGCAGCGTGGGCATTGGGAATTACAGGTTTAGTAATATCTATTCCAGTATTTTTCGATGCAGGATTGATAATATTAATTCCCTTAGCATACTCACTTGCAAAAAGAACAAATAGGTCAGCTTTATATTATGCTATACCACTTTTAGCAGGACTTGCAGTAGGTCATGCATTTATACCACCAACACCAGGACCTGTTTTAGTTGCAAAGATGTTAAATGTAGATTTAGGCTGGGTTATAATGATAGGTTTATTGTGTGGAACAGTAGCTATGATTTTAGCAGGACCTATATTTGGAGCATATGCAGGTAAGAAATATTTTGTACCAGTTCCAGAGCATGTAAAAGAAAATGAAAATGTAGATGAGAAAAAATTACCTAGTTTTATTACAATAGTTGGAATAATAATGATTCCATTAGTGTTAATAATAATTAATTCTATATTAAAAGTAATTAAGCCAGGTAAGTATGAAATAGTTGATATGATAAGACCAGCATTGAAGTTTTTAGGAGAGCCTTTTGTAGCTTTACTAATAGCGACAATAGTAGCTATGATTTTACTAGGAATAAGACATGGATATACAAAAGAAGAATTAGAAAAAGTAATGACTAAATCTTTGGAACCAACAGGGATGATATTACTTGTAACTGCTTGTGGTGGAGTTTTAAGATATGTACTACAAAACTCAGGAATAGGAGAAGTAATAGGAAATGCAGTTTCAGCAGCTAATTTGCCAGTAATAGTTATAGCTTTTATAATTGCAGCACTAGTAAGAATTTCAGTAGGTTCAGCAACGGTGGCTATGACAATGGCAGCAGGAATAGTAGCACCTATGCCTATGATAGCAAATTTAGAACCACTACAATTAGCTTGTATTACAATGGCAATTGCAGGAGGATCTACAGCATTTTCACATTTTAACGATTCAGGATTTTGGTTAGTAAAATCGTTACTTAATATAGATGAAAAAACTACATTAAAAACTTGGACAGTAATGGAAACAATAGTAGGAACTACAGGTTTTGTAATAGCTTCAATTATATATATATTTATTTAAAAAATAAAACAACTGTATAATGCAGTTGTTTTTTATTTGAAAAGATTAAGATATAATAGTATTAATATGGAGATGTACCCAAGAGGCTGAAGGGTCCGCTCTCGAAAAGCGGTAGGTCGGCTAAACCGATGCGGGGGTTCAAATCCCTCCATCTCCGCCAAAATAATAAAATGAAGGAATGAAATTGGAAAAAATAAAACTACGTCCATTTATAGATAATGATATTAAAATTATAGGAAAATGGTTAAAGAAAGATTATATAATTAAGTGGTACCATGACTCAGATGCTTGGATTAAAGAGCTGGAACAGAGAAATAATGAATTTTCATGGATAAAACATTTTATTGTAGAGGAAGATTATGTGCCAATAGGATTTTGCCAATATTATGATTGTTACAATAGCAAGGATATTGAAGATTGGCATAAAACAACAAAACCAAACAACAGTTACAGTATTGACTACTTAATTGGGGAAGAGAAATATTTGAAAAAAGGATATGGAAGTCTAATAGTAAAAAAATTGACAAATATAATTATAAAACATGAAAACTTAAAAGAAATCATAGTTAAACCAGAAGAAGAAAATATAGCATCTATAAAATCTTTAATATCAAATGGTTATAAGTATGATAAGAATAGAGAATATTATTATAAAAATATTTAAAAGGCAATGTAAAGGGGATAATAATGTTAAATCACTGTGGAACTAAAAGGATAGAATTGGATAGATTGATTTTAAGAAAATTTGAACATAAAGATAATCAAGATATGCTGGATTATTGGATAAGTGATGAAAAAATACAGAATATGTATGCAGAACCAGTATATTCTTCAAGAGAAGAAGTAAAAGAACTTTTAGATAAATATAATACATCTTATAAGAATAATAACTATTACAGATGGGCTGTAATAGAAAAACAATCAAATATTTGCATAGGACAAATTTCAATTTATTATGTAGATAGTGAAAATCATTATTGTGAAATTGAATATTGCATTGGTAGTAAATTTCAAGGAAATGGATACTGTACTGAAGTTGTAAAAACTATATTAAAGTACTCTTTTGAAAATATAAATTTAAATAGAGTGCAGGTAAGTCATAAAGAAAATAATATAGCATCTAAAAAAGTAATAGAAAAATGTGGGTTTGTTTATGAAGGAACTTTAAGAGATTATTTTTACGATAATGGGAAATATATAGATAGGCTATATTATTCAATATTAAAGAATGAGTGGAGTTAAGAATTTTATAGCATATTGTTTTAAATAGAGTTAGGTACTAAAATATAAAGATAGATAAAAACTATTTGCAGGGGGACATATAGTGTCAGAAGAGTGTTTGATTTGTGGAAAACCACTAGAGTATCTAAACGAAACTGAAGAAATGAAATGTGGAATTTGTGGAAATAAATTTCCAAGTACGGCAAAATGTCTAGATGGACATTTTGTTTGCGATAGTTGTCATAATGAAGGAGCAAAGTTAATAAAGTTAGTTTGTTTAGAATTAGAAAGTAAAAATCCAATAGAAATAGCTAATAACCTTATGAGTAAAATATTTATTAATATGCATGGTCCAGAACATCATGTTCTAGTTGGAGCGGCTCTTTTAACAGCATATAAAAATGCTGGTGGAGATATAGATTTAGAAAAATCTTTGGAAGAAATGGAGAAAAGAGGTCGTCAAGTGCCAGGTGGAACTTGTGGATTTTGGGGAGCTTGCGGTTCTGCAATATCTGTTGGAATATTTGTGAGTATTATTACAAAGGCAACACCTCTTACTAATAATTCTTGGGGTATGTCTAATTTAGCAACAGCAAAAGTACTTCAAAGAATAGGGGAAATTGGAGGACCTAGGTGTTGTAAAAGAAATTCTTTTATAGCGATAGAGGAAACATTGGAGTTTATAAAAGATAATTTAGAAGTTACAATGGACAAAGAAAAAGTAGTTTGTTCTTATAGTGAAAGAAATAATCAATGTATAGTTAAAAGATGTCCTTATCATAAAATAAATATAGAAAAAGTATCAACTATTTAGAGTTGATACTTTTTTATTTACAGAAGTAATAATGTGCCAATAACTATTAGCATTAATCCACAAAGTGCTTTAAAAGATAATTTTTCTTTTAATATAAAGTATGAAAAAGCTATTGTTATAACGATACTTAATTTATCTATTGGTACAACTACTGAAGCTTTACCACTTTTTAATGCACCATAGAAACATAACCAAGAAAGACCAGTTGCAATTCCAGAAAGTACTAAAAATATCCATGATTTATTTGCTATTTTATTTAAACTTAAATTTGTCTTTCTTATGTAGACAATAAACCAAGCAGAAATAAAAACGAATATTGTTCTAATAGCAGTAGCTAAATTTGAATCTATATCTTGAACACCAATTTTCCCAAGAATAGCAGTTAAACTTGCAAATATAGCAGAAAGTATAGCATAAATAAACCAAGTATTTTTGTTTATATTAGTAATATTATCAGCAATTTTTTTAGCAGGTAACATCATGTATGTACCTATAAGGATAAAAGATAATGCTAAAAAAGATTTTTCTGAAAAAGATTCTCCTAGAAAAATAAAAGAGAGAACCATAGTTAAGACAGTGCTACTTTTATCTATAGGGGTTACTTTATTTACATCTCCAAGTTTTATTGCTTTAAAATAGCATATCCATGATGCACCAGTACTAAAGCCTGAAAGCATTAAAAAAAACAATGTTCTTGTTGTAATTTCAGATATTTCTTTTACAACTCCAGTTATAAAAACTAATATCCAAGCACTTATTAAAACAACTGTAGTTCTAATAGAAGTTGCTAGATTTGAATCTACATCTTCAACGCCTATTTTTGAGAGGATAGCAGTTATTCCAGCAAAGATAGCTGCTCCAAAGGCTAATAATATCCACAAAATGAAACCTCCTTACCAAATGATTTTAGAATAGCATAAAAATATTTTTAATACAAAGCAGTAAGTGATATTTTGATATTTAATATCAGAATATCACTTACTTTCGAAAAAAGATAATCAATATCGTTTCTATTTTGATATTTCTATGCTATAATAATTCTTGCCTTAATTGATACAAAGTATCATTATCATATTAATTCCTTTTTATTATAACATTAGAATAATATACCTATATAATAAAATTAAAAATATATTAATAAATAAGATTTTTATTAAAATTTGACAAATAATAATAAATCTAAAAAAACAAAAGTAATTATTAATATTATATAAATTTAAAAATCATATATTTAAGTAAGTGCACCTAATTTTAAATTTAATTTTGGATGTGTTTTTTTATTAATAGTAGGTATAACTAGATAATAAAAGTTATGTTATAAATAAATGGTGTAATAGAATAAATGATATTGTCAATTAAACAATATACTTGTATATCAAGATAATATAAAAGGAGAGATACATGAAAACAAATAAATTATTTAAACTAGCGATGTTGATGTTAGTGGTGTCAATGATGCTAGTTGGTTGTTCAAAAGGAAAGGATAACTCAAAAACAACAGAAACTGGCACAGCAAAAACAGAAGAAAAAGCAAAAGATACAGTTGAAATTAAAGATATTCACGGAACAGTAGAAGTTCCTGTAAATCCAAAAAATGTAGTTGCTTTAGATAATAGAACTTTCGAAACATTATCAGACTGGGATATTAAATTAGCGGCAGCACCTAAAGGAGTTATGCCAGAAGATTCATCTTATGTTAAAGATGAATCTGTTAAAGATATAGGAGATCACAAAGAACCAAATCTTGAAGTTCTAGCATCTGTAAATCCAGAACTAATAATAGTTGGACAAAGATTTGCAAGTTACTATGAGGAAATAAAGAAATTAGTACCAAATGCAGTAGTAATAGATTTAAGCTTTGATGTTTCTGGAGAAAAAGGTTCAGCAGGAGAAAACTTAATTAATGGTCTTAAAAATTCTACTACTGACTTAGGAAAAATATTCGACAAAGAAAAAGAAGCTGAAAAATTAGTAGCTGATTTTGATAAAAAGATAGAGGATGCTAAGAAAGCATATAATGGAACAGACAAAATCATGAGTGTTGTAGTATCAGGTGGAGAAATTGGTTTCTCAGCTCCAACTTCTGGACGTGTTTGGGGACCAATGTATGAAGTGTTCGAATGGAAAACAGCTTTAGAAGTTGATGGTTCAACTTCAGATCACCAAGGTGATGATATTTCTGTAGAAGCTATAGCAGAGAGTAATCCAGATTGGATATTTGTACTTGATCGTGATGCAGCAGTTTCTTCAGAAGAAGAAGCAGTTCCTGCTAAAGATGTTATAGATAAGTCGCCAGCTCTTAAAAATACAACAGCTATCACTAAAGGACAAATATTATATGCACCTAATGATACTTACACTAACGAGTCAATTCAAACTTATATAGAATTATTTGAAAATATAGCAAAATCTCTAAGTAAGTAATAAAAGGAGTATTAAAAAAAGAATGAAAATTACTAATGGGGCTGAGGTAACTCAGCCCCAAAATATTAAGAAAAATAAATTATGGACTAAACCTTTTATAGCGGCAATAATAGTTGTTATTATATTAGGAATAATATCTTTATTTACAGGGGTTTACGATATTAAAGGGCAAGAAGATGGAATGGACATGTTCTTTATAACTCGTGTGCCAAGAACTGTTGCATTAATGCTAACAGGAGCAGCTATGTCTATTTCGGGACTTGTAACACAACTTATTACACAAAACAAACTTGTTGAACCTACAACGACAGGTACAATTGAATGGGCAGGACTAGGACTTATATTTGTTTATTTAACTTTCCCAGCACCATCTCTAGTACTTAGAATGACAGGGGCAATAATTTTTTCGTTTATAGGAACTATGATTTTCTTTATGTTTTTAAGAAAAGTTAAACTTAGATCTTCTTTAATAGTTCCAATCATAGGTATGATGCTTGGAGCAGTAGTATCAGCATTTTCGACATTTGTTGGGCTTATTTTTCAAATGACACAAAATATTGAAACTTGGTTTGTAGGGTCATTTGCACCAGTTCAAGTAGGAAGATATGAATATTTATGGTTTATTGTCATAGCGACAATATTAATTTTTATTTATGCAGATAGATTAACACTAGCTGGATTAGGTGAAGATATTGCTACAAATCTTGGAGTAAATTATAACAAGATAGTTATTTTAGGAACAGGAATAATTTCATTAATTGTGGGAATAGTTGCGGCAGTAATTGGAAACTTACCTTTTTTGGGATTAATTGTTCCCAATATTGTTTCTATGTACAGAGGAGATGACCTTAGAGGAAATTTACCTTGGGTTTGTGTTTTAGGAATGGGAATTATCATGTTATGTGATATTATTTCAAGAACTATTATAATGCCATTTGAATTACCTGTGTCTTTAATTTTAGGAACTTTAGGATCTATAATATTTATAATTATGATACTTAAACAAAGGAGAGCAAAATAATGACTGATTCAACATTAAATAAAGGAAATATTAAACTTAGGTTTAATGCTGGAAACGAAGACAGGTCAGCTAAAGCTTTCCGTTCAAAGAAAGAACAAAGAAGATATTGGTTTCTTTTAATAGGGTTGATAGGATTAGGTCTTGCTTTTTCATATGGACTTTTAGTTTACAACAATCCTGTTCCAGTAGATTCACCATCTTTTATACCAGTAGTAAAAAGAAGGATAATTGCTCTTGTATCAATGTTAATTGCTGCTACTTGTCAGAGTTTATCTACAGTTGCATTTCAGTCTAGTACAAATAATAAAATTATAACACCTTCACTTTTAGGGTTTGAAGCACTTTATTCTACTATTCATACAGCAACTATGTTTTTTGGAGGAATAGCAGTATTTGTTAATTCTGAAGGAATAGGCTCATTTATATTTCAAGTAATAGTTATGGTTTTAATGTGTTTAGTATTATATGGATGGTTGCTTTCAGGTAAGTATGGAAATTTACAACTTATGCTTTTAATAGGAGTTATAATTGGAACAGGTTTAAGATCAATATCTTCTTTTATGAGAAGGTTACTGGCTCCTTCTGAATTTGATGTTTTACAAGCAAGGCTATTTGGCTCGGTAAATAATGCAGATGTTGATTATTTTCCTGTAGCTATACCAATAGTAATAATAGCGGCAGTCTTGCTATTGCTTTATTCTAAAAAATTAAATGTTTTATCTTTAGGAATAAATACAAGTACTGCTTTAGGAGTGAATCATAAATTTGGCGTAATTTATACACTCGTATTAGTTTCTATATTAATGTCAATTTCAACAGCTTTAGTAGGGCCTCTTACTTTTTATGGTTTTTTAGTTGCTACTATGACTTATCAAGTAGCACCAACATATGATCATAGATATATTTTTCCAATGGCACTTGCTATAGGTTTTTTAGTAATTACAGGAGCTTACTTTTTTATGTACCACATATTTAGTGCTCAAGGAGTAGTTTCTATAATTATAGAAATGTTTGGTGGAATTACATTTTTAATTGTAATGCTAAGGAAGGGGACTTTATGATAAAAATAGATAATGCTAGAAAAAATTATAACGACGAAGTTAATATTGGACCTATTGATATACAAATACCAAAGGCTGGTATAACATCTTTAATCGGACCAAATGGAGCTGGTAAGTCAACAACTCTTTTAATGATAGGAAGACTATTAAATATAGATGAGGGACAAATAAAAGTAGCAGATATGGACGTTACCACTTCTAAATCTGGGGATTTAGCAAAGATTTTAACTATTTTACGTCAAGAAAATCATTTTGTGACTAGGCTTACAGTTAGACAGCTGGTTGGCTTCGGAAGATTTCCTTATTCTAAGGGGAGGTTAACTAAAGAAGATGAAGTTATAGTTTCTAAATATATAGACTTTTTACATTTAACTGAATTAGAAAATAGATACTTAGATGAACTATCAGGAGGGCAGAGACAAAGAGCTTATGTGGCAATGGTTTTATGTCAAGAAACAGAATATGTTCTTTTAGATGAACCTTTAAATAATTTAGATGTAGCTCGCTCCGTACAAATGATGGAACATTTACGTCAAGCAGCTAATGAATTTGGAAGAACAATTCTTACTGTAATGCATGATATAAACTTTGCAGCTAAATATTCAGATAGAATTTGTGCCATGAAAGATGGCAAAATAGCAGCATTTGGTGAAGTAAATGAAATAATGGATTCAGAGCTTCTAACAGATATTTTTGAAACTAAAATTGAAATTATAGAAGGACCTTATGGACCAATAGCTATATATTAAGTAGACCTAACATATATATTTAAAATTAAAATAAAAGGAGAGATTTATCTCTCTTTTTTGTTTGAAAATTAAAGTAAATTTATTAATAGAAATACATAAAACTTAAATATAAATTGTTTAAAAATACCTATATATTTCATTAAATAACAAAATATAGCAAAAACAAACAAAAACTGTTAAATGAACATTTTAGCACTTGCTAAAAGAATATAAAATAAATAAATATTCAAAATGCATATATAACAAAGGCTTTAAATAGAAAAAAATAGAATATTTAATCATTGACTTTAATAAAAACTAATAATATAATTTGTTTACAAAGGTGATCATCTTATGAAAACAAACAATAGAATTAATAAAATAAGAAAATATTTAGAAGAAAATGGTTTTACTACAGTTTCTAAATTAGCAGAAGTTTTTTCAGTTAGCACAATGACAATAAGAAGAGATTTAAATTCTCTAGAAGAATTAAATTTAGTAATGCGCGAAAAAGGTGGGGCAATTCCCAAAACACCTATTTTTTTAGAAGAAAGATATGAAAAGAAAAAGATAGAAAACGTAAGAATCAAAAGAAAAATAACAAAAGAAGCTATTAAATTAATTGAAGATGGCGATGTAGTATTTTTGGACGCAGGTTCAACAACGTTTATGTTAGCTGAATTGATAATAGAAAGTGAATTTAAAAATATTACTTTAGTTACTAATGATTTAAATATAGCCTTCTATCTAAGAAATGAAGAAAATATTAATTTAATATTTATTGGGGGAAATATTTCTAAAGTTACACATAGCTCTCGAGGAAGTATAGCAGCTGATAATATTAGACAATTACACTTTGACAAATGCTTTATGGGAGTTTCTTTTATAGGAGAAAATTTTAAACTATTTACTCCAGCTGAGGAAAAAATAGAGTATAAAAGGCAAGTATTGTTAAATACCAAAATAAAGGTTCTATTAACAGATATGTCTAAATTCAACAAAAACAGTTTGTACTATATAACAGATATTGAAGAATTTGATATTTTAATTACTAATAAAGAAAACGATATAGTAGATATAAATTATTTTAAAGAGAGAAAATTAGAAGTAATTAAGGCTTAAAGGAGAAATTATGCCAAATTATGTAATGATAGCTGATGATTTAACAGGTGCTAATGCCAATTGTTCTTTGATGAAAAAAATAGGATTAAATAGTGCGAGTGTACTTGATATAAATAGCTATGAAGAGGAAGAAAATATTCAAGCTATTGCTGTGACTACAGACTCAAGATCAATGTTTAAAAATGAATCTTATGATGTAGTAAAAAAAGCAATGGAAAAATTTAACAAGAATAAAGTGAATTTATTTAACAAAAGAATAGATTCTACAATGAGAGGAAATATTGGAGTAGAGATAGAAGCAATGTTAGATAGTCTTGGGGAAGACTATATGGCAATTGCAGTACCTGTATATCCAGCTACAGGAAGAATTGTAGTAAATGGAATTATGCTTGTAAATGGAAATCTTTTATTAAATACTGACGCTGGAAAAGATACAAAATCACCAGTGGATTCTTCAAATGTAGAAGATATATTGAAAAAACAATTTAACAGAAAAATTAAAAGCATATATTTAGAGGATGTTCAAAAAGGAAAAGAACATTTAGAAAAAATATTAAGAGAAGAATACGATAATAAAACAAAGCTTTTAATATTTGATGGGGTTACAGATAAAGATTTAGAGAATATAGCTAACGCAGCAATTAATAGCAAGGTTAATTATTTTTCTGTAGATCCAGGCCCTTTCACAAGTAAAATAGCTGAAATAAACCTAAGTACTACAGAAACTTTTAGTAAGGTAATAATGACAGTAGGTTCAGTTACAGATATAAGTATTGAACAAATAAAAGAGCTTATATTCACATATCCTGTAAACATATTAAAAGTTGATGCCTTAAGACTAGCAACTTTAGAAAATTATAAAGAAGAGATAGAAAAATCAATAGTAGAAGGCGAAAAACTTTTAAAAGAAGAAGATTACTTACTTATAACAACAACTCCATATAATCCTAACGAAAAAAGATTAGATTTACAAAAAGTATCTAAAGATACAGGAATGTCAGTAGATGATATAGCAGTAATGATATCTAGAGGATTAGGAGTAATAACATCAGAACTACTTAAAAAAGATTTTTCATTTGCAGGAGTTTTTTCTAGTGGAGGAGATGTAACTGTTCAACTTACAAAAGAATTAAAAGCTAATATGATAGAGATAAAAGAAGAAATTATTCCGCTTGCAGCATATGGAAGACTTATTGGTGGAGAGTTACCAGGTCTTAGAATTATAAGCAAAGGTGGAATGGTAGGCGATAAGAATGCAATGAAATTGTGTTTAGAAAAATTGAAAAATACATTGGAGGAAGAATAGAATGACAAAACCAATTATAGGAATACCGTTAGGAGATCCGGCTGGAATTGGTCCAGAAATAACAATAAAAACTTTTGCAGATAAGGAAATAATAGATAGCTGTAACCTTATATTAGTTGGAGATAAGTATGTTGTGGAAAAAGCTATAGAAGTTACAGGAATTAATATGAATATTAATGTTATAGAAAAAGTAGAAGAAGCAAAATTTGAAGAAGGAACTATTGATTTAATTGATTTAGGTTTAATAACAGACAAATTTGAATTTGGTAAAGTAGATGCAGATTGTGGTAATGCTTCTTACCAATATATAAAAACAGTAGGAGAACTTGCTATGGATAAAAAAGTAGATGCAATAGCTACAACTCCTATAAATAAAGAATCACTAAGAGCAGCAGATGTTCCATATATTGGTCATACAGAAATGTTGGAAGATATTTCAGGAGTTCATGATCCACTTACAATGTTTGAAGTTGAAGATTTAAGAGTATTTTTCCTTTCTAGACATTTGTCATTAAGAGATGCAATAGATGTTGTAAAATACGATAGAGTTTTAGACTATATAAAACGTTCAACAGAAGCTTTAAATAAATTAGGAGTAAAAGGAACAATGGCAGTTGCAGGACTAAATCCTCATTCAGGGGAACATGGACTTTTTGGAAGGGAAGAAGTTGACGAAATAGAACCAGCAATTATTCAAGCACAAAAAGAAGGATATGATGTAGTTGGTCCAATAGGAGCAGACTCAGTATTCCACCAAGCTCTTCAAGGTAAATACGCTTGTGTTTTAAGTTTATACCATGACCAAGGACATATTGCTACAAAGACATATAATTTTGAAAAAACAATTTCAATAACAAATTCTATGCCTTTCTTAAGAACAAGTGTAGACCATGGAACAGCTTATGACATAGCAGGTAAAAATATAGCATCAGCAGTAAGTATGATAGAAGCAGTTAAATTGGCAGCAAAATATGCTCCGTACTTTAACAGCTAAAAGTAAAGAGGATAAAATTAGTAAATACAAGAAAGGATTTATATTATGGATATGACAAGAATGGTACTAGCATTAGTTATAGGTATTATAATACTAGTATTTTTAATAATAAAAACAAAGATTCATACTTTTTTAGCACTAATATTAGCGGCGTTATTTATAGGAATAGCTGGGGGAGTTCCAAGTGCAAAAGTAATAGAGTCAATTACTGGAGGATTTGGTTCAACATTAGGAAGTATAGGTATAATAATAGGATTTGGAATTATGATGGGGCAAATTTTTGAAACTAGTGGTGCAGCTACTAGAATGGCATATACTTTCATAAGATTATTTGGAAAAGAAAGAGAAGAAGCAGCACTTGCTGTAACGGGATTTTTAGTTTCTATACCAATATTTTGCGATTCAGGGTTTGTAATACTTTCACCACTTGCAAAAGCATTGTCAAAACAGACAAAAAAATCTGTTATTTCAATGGGGATAGCTCTTGCAGGAGGACTTGTAATTACTCATAGTTTAGTTCCACCAACACCAGGTCCAGTAGGAGCAGCAGGAATATTCAAAGCAAATGTGGGTAGTGTAATCCTTTGGGGAATAGTTATAGCTATACCAATGATGCTAGCGGTATTATTATATGCAAAATATATGGGAAAGAAAATTTATCAATTACCAGGTGATGAAGAACAAGAATGGATAAGGCCTACAAATAGAGAAGCTTTAGAAAATGAAAAAATGGAATTTAATTATGATAATTTACCTGGAACTTTCAGATCATTTGCACCTATTATAGTTCCTATTATATTAATACTTTTAAATACAGTTTCAGCAGCGTTAAAAGTAAAAGGAACATTAGGTACAGTGCTTACATTTATAGGAACACCTATAGTAGCAGTAGGAGCAGGACTTGTCATAGCAATATTTACTTTAACTATAGGGCAAGACAGGGATTTTGTAATTAAAGATATGGAAAAAGGAATTCAGTCAGCAGGTATAATAATACTTGTGACAGGAGCAGGTGGAGCTTTAGGACAGGTTTTAAGAGATAGCGGAGTTGGTAACTATATAGCAAAATACATTGCAGAAACTCCAATACCACCAATTTTTTTACCATTTATAATAGCTACATTAATGAGATTTATTCAAGGTAGTGGAACAGTTGCAATGACAACAGCAGCTTCAATAACAGCACCAATAATGATAGCATTAAATGTAAATCCAGTTTTTGCAACATTATCAGCTTGTATAGGATCATTGTTTTTTAGTTACTTTAATGATAGTTTCTTCTGGGTAGTTAATAGATCACTTGGAATTACAGAAGCTAAGGAACAAATTAGAATATGGTCAGTAACATCTACAATAGCTTGGGCAGTAGGATTTGTAATGTTATTAATAATAAACTTTATATTTGGATAAATAAAAAGGAGTTGGGAAACCAATTCCTTTTTTTGTTTCTATATTATTGGTATAATTGTAGAAGGAGAGTGGTGAGGGAATGAAAATTACAGTAATAGGAACTGGGAGATGGGGTTCTTTTATAGCTTGGTACTTAAATCATATAGGTAAAGATGTTACTTTATATGGAAGAGAAAGTTCTAAAAAATTTCAAGAATTTAAAAATACAAAATCAAATGGATTAATAGAAATTCCAGAATCGTTAAAATTATCTAGTGACTTAGATAATGTAATAGATTCAGAAGTAATAGTAGTATCAGTTGGAGCTCAAAACTTTAGAGATTTGATGAAACAACTACAAGAATATAAATTAAAAAATAAAATTTTTGTTCTTTGTATGAAAGGAATAGAAATTGCTAGTACAGAAAGATTATCACAAATTGCAGAACAGTACCTAGATTATACAAATAGAGTAGCAGTATGGCTTGGACCAGGACATGTTCAAGAGTTTTATAAGGGTGTTCCAAACTGTATGGTAATAGATTCAAAAGATGAAAATTGTAAGGAGTACCTAGTAAAAGAATTTAGTAGTTCATTAATTAGATTTTATTATGGTAATGACTTACTAGGAAATGAAATAGGAGCTGCTGCAAAAAATGTTATAGGAATAGCAGCAGGAGTATTGGATGGACTTGGACTTTCTTCACTAAAAGGAGCTTTAATGAGCAGAGGTACCAGAGAAGTATCAAGGCTAATAGAAAAAATGGGAGGAAATCCTCTTTCAGCATATGGACTTTGTCATTTAGGAGATTATGAGGCAACTGTATTTTCTGAGTTTTCACATAATAGAAGATTTGGAGAGATGATGGCAAAAAAAGAAACATTTGATAAATTGGCTGAAGGATATTTTACTTCAAAAGCGATGATGAAGTTAAAAGAAAAGTATAATGTTGAACTTCCAATAACAGAAGCAGTTTACAATGCTTGTTATTTAAACAAAGATCCTAAACTAGAAATAGAAAGTTTGTTTTTAAGAAGTATAAAACATGAATTTGCATAAATTTAATGAGCAAATTTAAGAGGGGAAACTATATTTAAAGGATAGGATTTTAGCTAGAAAGTAATTTATTTTGGGATATTTAGTAAATTTTTTCAGAGAAAATTATGAGAAAGGTTAGCAAAAGCTAGCCTTTTTTATTTTAAATAAACTCGTTATACTAATAAAAATATTCAGATAAAACATATCGTATTATAATTGACAATGAAAAAATAATATGGTAAACTTTCTGTAATTTCAAGATATGTTAATTATATAACTTGAAATACAATTGAAAATTCGTCTAGACAGTATTGCAGGACGGGAAACCTGAATTGCTTATAAGCCGGTACGTCTTAATAAAATTCCTTTACATAAATACAGGACGGGAAACCTGAGGCATGTTAGCTGTGCTAAAAAAACAAGGAGGATTTTATGAAAAGAACGGTTGACGATTTAAAACAGTACATAAGAGCAGGTAGAGCAATCAACAAGGCTACATTAGTAGTTAAAAATGGTAAGTTTGTAAACGTTATGACAAAAGAAATATATGATGCAAACGTTGCTATTTACAAAGACATGGTAGTGGCTGTCGGAAATGTTGATGATTACATTGATGACAAAACAGAAATTGTTGATGCAAAAGGAATGTATATAACACCAGGATTAATAGATGGTCATATACATAGCGAGTGTAGCAAAATGAGTATTACAAGTTACTCAAAAGCTGTTGTACCAAGGGGTACTACAAGTATGGTAAGTGGATTGGATGAATACATATCAGTATCCGGTTTAGAAGGACTACAAGAAGTTTTAGAAGAAATGAGAAGAAGTCCACTAAAAGTATTTTGGGGAACTCCATACAAAACACCATATACATTTCCAAAATCTACTGTTGCATTTAATATTACTGCCGACGTTCATAGACAAGTCCAAAAGTGGGACGATTGTCATGGAGTTTGGGAAATTGTTAGAGAAGCTGTCATAGAAGAAGACGAGGATACTTTGGGAGCTATTTCTGCAGCAATGGAGAATAATCTCCCTTTATTTGGTTGTGCTCCTATGGCAAGAGGTAAAGATTTAAATGGATATTTATGTTCAGGTGTAAGATTAGACCATGAAAGTTATTCACATGAAGAAGTAGTTGAAAAAATGAGAAATGGTATGCATATGATAATGAGAGAGTCAGAAGTAACTCCATTTATGCTAGAAAATATAAGAGCTGCAACTGAAGTAAATCCATACTTGACTAGACGTATAAGTTATTGTACTGATGATGTTACATCTTCTGATATTTTAGAACATGGACATTTAGATAGCGTTGTAAGAAAAGCTATAAAAGCTGGTATTGAACCAATTACAGCAGTTCAAATGGGAACTATAAATAGTGCAGAAGCTTATAGATTAGATCACTTAATAGGTTCAGTTTCACCAGGAAGATTGGCAGATATATTATTAGTGGATAATTTAGAAGACTTTAATGTAAAAAAAGTTATAGTTGAAGGAAAAGTTGTAGCAGAAGAGGGAAAATTATCATTTAGACTTGATCCACCAGAAAGAAGTAGTATTTTAAAAGGTAAATTAAAAGCTGAATTAACTGCAAAAGAAGACTTTGAATATAAAGTTAATATAAATGAAGGTACAGCTACGGTTCTTTCAATGGATGTTAGAGGACCATTTGTAAGAAAAAGAAAAGATATAGAATTAGAAGTTAAAAATGGAATAGTTCAATTAGACACAAGTAAAGATGTTGCAATGGTTTCAGTAATTGAAAGATTTGGAAGAAATGGAAATAAATCTTTGGCATTTTGTTCAGGTTGGAACATAAGCAAAGGAGCTATGGCTTCTTCAGCAGCACCAGATGATAACAATATTGTAGTTATGGGAGTTAATGCAGAAGATATGTCATTAGCAGTAAACCACTTAATAAAAGAAGGTGGAGGACAAATAGTTGTACGAGATGGAGAAATAGTAGATTATTTACCTTTACCAGTTGGTGGAATTGTAAGTGACATAGAGCCAGAAGAAATGTCTAAAAGAGAAAAAGAGATAAATGCAAGTGCATGGGAGCTAGGTTGCAAACTGGAACAACCGCTAATGTATATGTTCTTCTTACCTATTACTGCCATACCAGATTATGCAATTACAGATGTTGGACCAGTAGATTGTATAAACTTAACAACATTTGATCCAATAATAAACTTAAAGAGTAATTAATAAAAATAGAGGTAAAATTATGGATAAAGTTAATTTAAAAGAATTAATAGATGTGGCAGCAGGAAGAAAAAAATGTGATTTATTATTAAAAAATTGCAATATAATTGATGTATTTAGTCATAAAATAATAAAGGGAAATGTTGGTATTCATAATGGAACTATAATTGGAATAGGAGATTATGAAGGAACTAAAGAGATAGATATTGACTGGAAGTATCTATCTCCAGGTTTCATAGATGGCCATATACATATAGAATCATCTTATGTTAGTCCAGAAGAACTTGGAAAACTTCTAGTTCCTTGTGGTACCACTACAATAATTGCAGATCCTCATGAAATAGTAAATGTAAGTGGACTAGATGGATTAGATTATATGATAAAGGCATCAAAAAATACTAAATTAGATATTAAATTTATGCTACCATCATGTGTTCCAGCTACTCCATTTGAAAATGCAGGTGCTAAAATTCTTGCAGAAGATATGACAAATCATATAAAGAAAGAAGAAATTCTAGGACTTGGAGAGTTTATGGATTTTCCAGGAGTTACAAATGCAACTCCTATGGTAGTAGATAAATTAAATTTAGCAATACAAGAAAATAAATTAATAGATGGTCATTCTCCAGGAGTTGTAGGTAATGATTTAAATGCATATATATTATCAGGAATTCATACTGAACACGAATGTAGTACTGTAGAAGACATGAAGGAAAGACTAGAAAGAGGAATGTACATACTTCTAAGAGAAGGTTCAGCTTGTCATGAACTTGGGATATTAATTAAAGAAGTGACTAATGAAAATAGTAGAAGATGTCTTTTCTGTTCAGATGATAGACAGCCTAAAACAATTTTAGAAAAAGGTCATATAGACAATCATTTGAGAATATGTATAGAAAATAATATTGACCCTATTACAGCTATACAAATGGCTACACTAAATGCTGCAGAGTGTTTTAGACTTTACGATAGAGGAGCAGTTGCACCAGGTTATAGAGCAGACTTAGTAGTTCTAAATAATTTGGAAGATTTTAATGCAGAACTAGTATTTGTGAATGGAGAAAAAGTATCAGAAGATAAAAATTATTTATTTGAAGTAGAAAAAGTAGATAGCTCTATTGTAGCAAATAGTTTTAATGTAAAAGATTTTACAATAGATAAATTAGAAGCTAAAATACCTTCAGGTAAGGCAAATATAATAGAAATTCAGCCAGGCGGAGTAGTAACTAAGAAAATAAAAGAAGAAGTAAAAATAGATGAAGATAGTAATTTTATATTTTCAAAAGACAAAGATATTTTAAAAGTTGCAGTGGTTGAAAGACATAATGGTACAGGAAATGTTGCAGTAGGACTATTAAAAGGATACGGATTAAAAGAAGGAGCAATAGCATTATCTATAGCTCATGATTCACATAATATAATAGTAGTAGGTTCAAATGACAAAGATATGTACTTTGCAGTAAATGAACTTATAAAACAAAATGGAGGTATTATTCTAGTAAAAGATGAGAAAGTGATAGAAAATATGCCAATGCCATTGGGTGGAATAATGAGTGATAAAACTGGAGAATGGGTTGATAAGAAATTAAATGATATTCATAAAGTTGCTCATGAAGTATTAAAAGTAAGCAAAACTGTGGAACCAGTAATGACATTATGTTTTATGTCACTTGCCGTTATTCCAGAAATAAAATTAACAGATAAAGGATTATTTGACGTAACTATATTTGATTTTATAGATCTAGAGGTAAAGTAAACTTTCATTATATATTTTATCGCATATTATATTTTAATGTGTTAGGAGAAAATATTGAAAAAAGAAAATTTAGTACCTTTGTTTAAGGTTGAAGATGTAGGTGGCGTAGTTTACATGGTAACAAATAATATAATAAATTATTTGATAATTATCATGACTTTGTCAAACGTTTTGAAATGGCCTGATGATATAGTTTATGGGTATGTAATACCAGGTATATCTGTTGGATTATTTTTAGGAGGACTTTACTACGCTTACATGGGATATAAATTATCCAAAAAAGAAAATAGAGCAGATGTTACAGCAATTCCATCAGGAGTTTCTACACCAGCGATGTTTGTAATGTTATATGGAGTAGTGGTTCCACTAAATTATGCACTCGAAGATCCTAAATTGGCATGGTCAGCTTCAATGGCAGCATGTTTAATAGGAGGTTTTGTAGAATTTTGTGGAGGAATAGTGGGACCGTGGATTAAAAATAATGTGCCTAGAGCGGCTTTATTTGGGACAGTAGCAGGGATAGGATTTGTGTGGATGGCGACACAAGGGTTATTTGATGTATATGCTGATCCAATAGTGGGATTACCAATACTTATAGTGGCTATGCTAGGGTTTTTTGGAGGATACTTATTCCCTAAAAAGATACCACCATTACTAGTAGCTTTAGTAGGAGGAATAGTATATGCACTTGCACTAGGAAGGACTAGCATAAATTTTGAAGGAGTTGGGCTATATACGCCTAACCCAGTTACAGCTATACAAAATTTAGTAAATGGATTTGTAGTTGTAATTCCATATTTAACAGCTATAATTCCCGTTGAAATATATAATGTAATAGAAACAGTAGATAATGTTGAAGCGGCAAATGTTGCAGGAGATGATTATAGTGTTAGAGAAACATCTTTTGTGAATGGTATTTGCACTATGATATCTGCGTTATTTGGAGGAATAATACCTAATTCCATATGGTTAGGTCACGCAGGGCTTAAAAAATCAGGTACAGGAATAGGATATTCAATAATATCTGCGGTTATATTATTATTGGCAGGTGTGTTTGGATTATTTACATTTTTAAATAATTTAGTTCCAAGGTCTGTTTGTGCAGTAACATTCTTATGGTGTTCAATAGTTATGGTTGCACAGGCTTTCAAAGAATGCAAAGTTAAACATTATGCTGCAGTAGGAATAGCTATGATACCACCTTTTGCAGACTATATATTTTCAGAAGTAACAGGAGCATTAGGTGTTATGAATGTTTTTACAGAAATACAAGCATCTGGATTAAATGAATATACAATAGAAATGACCGATAAACTTGTAAATGGAGGAGTAATGTGGGAAGGTATACCAGCGGTTAAGTCTGGAGCAATTCTTGTAGGAGTGGTACTAGGAACATTAACTGTATACATAATAGATAATAGATTAGACAGAGTAGCACTCACACTTTTTGTAGGAGCAGCATTATCATTCTTTGGTCTAATACATAATGCACAAATGGGCATATTCCCTACATCACCATTTGTTATAGGCTATATTGTATCAGGAATATTAGCTTTAGCATTACATTTTAGTCATAAAAACAAGAAGTTGTTAGAAATAGAGGAAGATTTTGAATATGTTTAAATCATAAGAGGTTAGTATGTGATAAATATAGAGATAAATAATATCAAATATTAAAATTAAGAAAGAGGACTAAGTAAGTTAATAGTCCTCTTTTTTATTTAAGTCAAAATAAGAGTAAAATCTTAAAAGATTAGTAAATAGTAGTAGGTTTACACATAAATACAAATTTAGAGTATAATATATTAATGTAAATACTAATCAATATATAAAGGAGAGATTATGAAAGAAGATTTTCTACCTATAATATTAGGAACAGATATAAATGCTTATGGAGTTGCAAGGTCATTCCACCAAGCTTATGGAATAAATTCAGTAACACTTGGCAAAATGCCATTACCATTTACACAAAATTCTAAAATAGTAGATGTTAAAACTTTTGAAGGATTCGATACTCAAGATGTATTTTTAGAAAAAATGCTAGAGGTGGGTAAAAAATATAGTGAACAAGGTAAAAAATTAATACTTATTTCTTGTTCAGATGGATATACTAGTTTAATAACCAATAATAAAGAAGCTTTAGAAGAATATTTTTTATTTAATTATGTTTCTTTAGAGATGCAGCAACAGCTAGAGAACAAAAAAGATTTTTATGAAATTTGTGAAAAATATGGCTTAGATTATCCAAACACTTATGTAATTTCTAAAGATATGAGAGATAATTATGAAATTCCTTTTGAATTTCCTTTAGCTGTAAAACCAAATGATAGTATTGAGTTTTTACATTTAGACTTTGAAGGAAAGAAAAAAGCATACAAGGCTAATAATAAAGAAGAATATGAAAAAATTATAAAAGATGTATATGATGCAGGTTATACTGGAGAACTTATAGTTCAAGATTTTATCCCAGGAGACCATTCAACTATGGCTGTTTTAAATGCATATGTAGATACAAAAGGCAGAGTGAAAATGATGTGTTTCGGAAAATGTCTTTTAGATGAATGTCAACCACAAGGTATAGGTAATTACAATGCTTTAGTTACCCAAGATAATCCAGAAATTTATAAAATGGCTAAAAAGTTTTTGGAAGACATTAATTATAGAGGGTTTGCAAACTTTGATTTTAAATATGACAGAAGAGATGGAAAACATAAAGTGTTTGAAATAAATATAAGACAAGGGCGTTCAAGTTTTTATATGACTACTGGTGGTTGTAATTTTGTTGAATTTTTAGTGGACGATTTAATATATGGAAAAGATGAGCCTACATACTATCATAAGAGGGAAAAATTATGGTTATATGCAGACCCTTCAGTGTTAAAAAAATATGCTAATAAAGATGATGCTGAATATGCAAAGAAATTAATAAAAAAAGGTTATGAATTTACTCAGTGGTATAAAGAAGATAGAAATTTAAAGAGATTTTTACTTTATATGAGAAGAAGACTTGGAACTATAAAATATTATCCAAAACTTCAGCCAAGTAGACAAGAAGATTAATAATTATTATAGAAAAAAAGAAAGTTATATAACTTTCTTTTTTTATTATAAATTTAAGAAAATAGTAATAAACAAAAACTTTGAATTATTGAGTAAAAATTGTTGACTTAAGGCGGACAAAAGGGTATACTAATTAAGGTCAATGTAAAAGGTTGACAGCGAGGAAGAGGTAAAGATGGAGAAACTTGTTGAGGTAGGAATACTTTTTGACTATTATGGAGAACTTCTTTCAAAGAAACAGTATAAAATGGTTGATGAGTATTACAATGAGGATTTGTCATTAACAGAAATTGCTGAAATTTATGGGGTTTCTAAGCAAGCAGTTTCTGAAAATATTAAAAGAGCAGTTAACAAATTATATGAATTTGAAGAAAATTTAAGATTAATGAAAAAAAATGACGAAATAAATAAGTTGTTAACTACAATTAATTTGGAATTGGAAATGCTGGAAGTTAATACTAATGATAAAGACAAATTAGAAAAAATAGTTTCTAAAATAAATAAGTTCCAGAGAGAAAACATGGGAGATAGTAGTTATGATATTTGAAAATTTATCCGATAAATTACAAAATGCCCTTTCTAAGCTAACTGGTAAAGGTAAACTTACAGAAAAAGATATTGATGTAGCAATGAGAGAAGTTAAACTAGCGCTGTTAGAAGCGGATGTTAACTTCAAAGTTGTTAAAGATTTTATAAAAACTGTAAAGGAAAGAGCATTGGGCTCAGAAGTTATGGAAAGCCTTACTCCAGGACAGCAAGTCGTTAAGATTGTAAATGAAGAACTTACAAAATTAATGGGTGAAAGTGAGGCAAAATTAAACATATCATCTAATCCTCCAACAGTAATCTTGTTAACTGGTTTGCAAGGAGCAGGTAAGACTACTCATGGTGGTAAGCTTGCACTTCATTTGAAGAAACAAGGTAAAAGACCTCTTTTAGTTGCAGGAGATATTTATAGACCAGCAGCTATAAAACAATTACAAGTTGTTGGAGAAAAAGTTGGTGTTCCAGTATTTACACTTGGAGATAAAATTAGCCCTGTAGAAATAGCCAAACAAGCAATTGAAGAGGCAAAGAAAAATAGTAATGACGTTGTTATATTAGATACAGCGGGACGTCTTCATATAGATGAAGAATTAATGCAAGAACTAAGAGATATTAAATCTACAGTAAATCCAGATGAAATACTTTTAGTAGTAGATGCTATGACAGGACAAGATGCAGTAAATGTTGCAAAAACATTTAATGAAGAATTAGATGTAACTGGAATTATTCTTACAAAATTAGATGGTGATGCAAGAGGTGGAGCAGCTCTTTCAATTAGAAATGTAGCAGAAAAACCTATTAAGTTTATTGGTGTTGGAGAAAAGCTAGAAGATTTAGAACCATTCCATCCAGATAGAATGGCATCTAGAATACTTGGAATGGGTGATGTTTTATCTTTAATAGAAAAAGCACAAACAGCAATAGATGAAAAGAAAGCTAGAGAATTAGAAGAAAAAATAAGGTCGCAAAAATATGACTTTAATGACTTCCTAGAACAACTTGGTCAAATGAGAAACATGGGACCAATTGAAGATTTACTTGGAATGATACCAGGAGTAAATTCTAAAGCACTAAAAGGAATTAGCTTTGGAGAAAAAGAAATAAAAAAGATTGAAGCAATGATTCAGTCCATGACACAGAAAGAAAGAGAAAATCCTGAAATAATAGATGCTAGTAGAAGAAAGAGAATAGCAAACGGTTCAGGGTCAAATATTTCCGAATTAAATAAACTTTTAAAACAGTTTAAAGACACTAAAAAAATGATGAAACAAATGGGAAATATGGGTAAAAACATGAAAAAAAGAGGTAAGTTCGGCTTTCCGCTTTTTAAATAAATTTTAAATAAAAAATTTTGGAGGTTTTATTAATGGCAGTAAAAATTAGATTAAAAAGAATAGGATCAAAGAAAAATCCATTTTATAGAATAGTAGTAGCAGATGAAAGAGCTCCTAGAGATGGAAAATTCATAGAAGAAATAGGATACTATAATCCACTAACTGAGCCTAAAACAGTTAAAGTAGATGCTGAAAAAGTAAACCAATGGATTAAAAATGGTGCAAAACCAACAGATACAGTAAACAGATTATTTAAAAATAATGGTGTTTACGAAGCTAAATAATAGCCTTTAATAGGAGGTATTATGGTTGAATTAGTAGAAGCTATTGCAAAAGAATTAGTAGAAAAACCTGAGGCAGTAGTTGTTACAAGTAGAGAAGAAGGCAATACCTTAGTAATTGAAGTTAAGGCAGACTCTAATGATTTAGGAAGAATTATAGGAAAAGAAGGTAAAATAGCAAAAGCTATAAGAACTTTGGTTAAAGCTGCCGCTATCAAAGATGGTATAAAAGTAGCTGTAGATATTATTCAGTAGGTATTTATGGAACTTATAAAAGTAGGATATATAACCAATACTCATGGGATAAAAGGTGATATAAAAATTTATCCATTAACTGATTATCCAGAAAGATTTGATGAAAAAATTGATTTTTACATTGAAGATGAAAAGACTAAAGTAAAAATTAAAAAGACAAGACTTCATAGAGGGTTGGTTTATGTAAAACTTGAAGGTTATAACAATATAAACGAAGTACTAAAATTCAAAGACAAATATATTTATATTAATGAGGAAGATAGACTGGAATTGCCAGAAGATATTTACTATATTAGCGATTTAGTTGGTATGGAAATAATAGATGGTGACAAGCTTATTGGAGTTGTAAAAGAGGTTATGTCTAACCAAGCAAATGATATTTATATTTGTGAAGATAAGAATAAAAAAGAATTTATGATACCAGCAGTAAAAGAATTTATAAAAAATGTAGATATAAAAAATGGGAAAATTTATACTGAATTAATAGAAGGTATTATTGAATGAAATTTCAAATATTGACATTATTTCCAGAATTTATTAACTCATTGAACAATTATGGTGTAATAGGTAAGGCTTTAGAAAAAGGAATAATAGATTTAACTGTTAAAAATATTAGAGATTATTCTAAAGATAAACACAATAGAGTTGATGATGAGATATATGGTGGAGGAGCAGGAATGTTAATGACACCTCAACCAGTTTATGACTGCATTATGGATTCTAAAACAAAAGATAGCCTAGTTGTATATATGTCTCCACAAGGGGAAGTGCTAGACCAAGAAAAGTGTAAAGAGTTGTCAAAATATGATGATATTATACTTTTGTGTGGTCATTATGAAGGTATAGACTCAAGAATAGTAGATAATTACGTAGACATGGAATTATCTATTGGAGATTATGTAATGACAGGTGGAGAACTTGCAGCAATGGTAGTAATAGATTCAGTTTCTAGACTTGTAGAAGGAGTACTTGGAAATGATGAAAGTGCAGTAACAGACTCTCATTATAATGTATTACTTCAAAATAATGTATATACAAGACCTAGAGAATTTAATGGACATAAAGTACCAGAAGTTTTATTTAGTGGTAACCATAAAAAAATAGAAGAGTGGAAAAAAGAAAGCTCTTTAGTAAATACTAAGAATAAAAGACCAGACATATATGAAAAATATATAAAAAACAATAAATTGAAATAGCGTAATTATTATGCTATAATCACAAAGTCATGTAAAACGGATGGTCCTCTGCTTTCAAAGCAAGAACATTTAATAAATAGGAGGATTTTACAAATGGATATAATAAAGCAAATAGAACAAGAACAAGTTAGAGAAAATAAATTTGAATTTAATGTTGGAGACACAGTAGTATTAGACTACAGAATTAAAGAAGGTTCTAAAGAAAGAATCCAAAAATTCGAGGGAACAGTTATAAAAATTCAAGGAACAGGCTCAAGAAAAACTTTTACAGTAAGAAGAGTTGCTTATGGAACTGGAATTGAAAGAACATTCCCAATGAACTCACCAAGAGTTGAAGCATTAAAAGTTATAAGAAAAGGTAAAGTTAGAAGATCTAAATTATATTACTTAAGAGATAGAGTAGGTAAAGCTGCTAAAGTAAAAGAAAAACAAAGCTTCAGATAAGATAAAAGCGCTAATAATAGCGCTTTTTTGTTTACTATAACTATTCTTGTATTTTTTCAATTACATTATCAACAGGTACTTCATTGCTTTTATCATTAATTGGAAGTAATTCTTTAGTGTTTTCATCTAATTGCACCTTATCCTTTTCTATTTTTAAATAAGATTGGTCTAAATTTATTAAAGATGCAGGGAAGTTTTCATAAGTTTCTAGGAAAAATATTCCATTTGTACCAATTGAAAATTTTGAGTCAATATCTTCAGAAGAAGGTATTTTTATTTGTACAGTTTTATTAGTATAGTTAGAAGTTTCAATTGTTTCATCTATTTTTATAGTGTATAAATGATACTTTATTTCTGTTTCGTATTCCTCACCAGGAGTAAGTTTTATTTCATGTATACCATCATCGCTTATTATACTTCCTTTTATAATTAAATTACTAGCATTTTTCATTTCTTCTAGAGAATTAAAATATTCATAATCAAATTGTGGTGTAGGATTAAAAACTATACTAGTACTGGAATTATTTTTGTTATAATCAGTACAGGATGTACAAATAAACAATGTTAAGATAGAAACTAAAGATAATATATAAATTTTTTTAATCATTTTATTCCTCCTTATTCATATTAGGGATATACTTTTTCTACCCCATTTATTTCATCTGAGGTAGGTTTGTAAACAATATATCTATTTCTACTATGTGACATTAAAGTATAGGCATTATTAGTATGACCTAGATTTAAGGCGTGCCCCATTTCATGAGCGATAACACTTTGCCTAAAAGCGTAACTAGCAGGAATTGTACGGTCATTAATATATATATTAAAAATAGATACCCTCTTATTAGAAGTAATAATTGGACCAGGGGAATATCTGCCAAACCAACTATCTGGATAATTACTAACAACAACATTGCTAACTGAAGAATTATCATTTCCCCAGTTTATTTTTGAATACGCACTATTCCATGAAGCTTGAGCATTTCTATATGGGGTTTCATATTTGCTATTACTTGCAATTTTAGCATTGACTCTTATTCTAGATGTGTAGCTACCACTATTTTGTATATAGTAAGCTTTTACTGTGTAAGATATAACAAAGATACTCAATAAAATTATTGATAAAAAACACTTTTTCTTCATATTAATTCCTCCGACTTTATTTTTTATTAATTTAGTTTACTTTACTTGGCTCCTTTCATAATATTAGGTAAATTAATACCTTATACAATTAATACAAATTTAAGATACAATATGTTACAAAATATGGAGAAATCATCAAGAGATACACAATATGTTGCAAAAATGCAACAAATATAATTTTATTAATATATAATTAAAACAAAATATATGTAATAAAATGATTTTTAAAGGGTTTATATCAATTTTAAAATAAAGAGATAGTGTATGAAAAGAAAAATTTATATTAAGCTAATTTCAATAGTGATGACAATACTTAAACTTCACCTCTATTAAATAAATAATTTGAGTTCAACAATATAAATATAACCAAAGCAAAAGAAAGAATAAAATAAATTACAAAGCTTATATTATGTCCTACTAAATTAAATTTGTTGATATATTTTGGAATATTAAATATATCCCAAGAGTTAAGTCTTAAAAATCTGCCAATATATATTGCAAAACCAGAAGCTAAAGACAATATAAATCTAAAGCTTATCTTTGAAATATTTTTACTTTTAAAGTTAAATATTTGGAAAATAGTTTTTTCTACATATCGTTCAGAAATAAATCCACAAAAAATAGAGTAAGCTACACCAATTGCTATTGTCAATAAATTTATCCAGTTTGTAATATTGGTAGAGTATATCTTTAAATATTCACCATAATTTGATCCAGCTACTGTTTTATAAAATTCTAAAGTAGATAAATGAATAATATCTGTTATTACATAGAAAGTGTTAGGCCAAAATATTAGCCATAAAAAGAATAGCAGAAATAGTAAGATTTTTTTATTAGCAACATATAATAATTTTTCTGAAAAAAGCACAGGTAAAAAAGCTAAAAATATATTCCACACTAGCATTGGATTTAAAAATGACAAATCTCCATATTGAAACAATTTTAAATTTAAAAAGACAAATAGTAAAATAAAGATAAAATGTTTAAAATACATATTATTATAAAATTTGTTTAGTATAGTGTTATTATTCATATGTAAAATACTCCAGTATAAATTAGTTGTTTAATTAGGAAAATAATCTTATTCTGATAATTATATCATAATGCATTTATAATATTGAATTTAATACATAAACTATAATATAGATATAAGTATACAAAAGATTTATATTTTATAAAAATTACTATATACTTACATAAGTAATGTAAATATGGTGGAGGTAAGTATATGAAAAATAAATTATTGATTTGTACAATTTTAATTGTAAGTTTTATTATTACAGGATGCAATACTAAAAAAAATGAAATTAAAGAAGAAATTTCAGATAGGATTACTAAATCTTTGAAAACAGATATATATTCTAAAGAGGAAATTGAAGAGATTTTAGAATCAGAAGATTTCAGAAAAAAAGATATTGACTATGCTATGGGAAAAATGGATGAAAATATATGGGAAGAACAAGCTTTGGAAAAAGCAAAGAGGTATCTTAATGATGAAATATATTCAAAAGAATCTTTAACAAGTAAGTTAGAAAAAGATAAGTTTAGAAAAAAGGATATAGAATATGCAATTAAAGAGCTAGGAGATAGTATATGGAAAGAACAAGCTATAAAAATAGCAGAAAAATACTTGGAAGATGGTGAATATTCAAAGAGTGAATTAGTAGATATGATTGAATTTAGAGGATTTACAAAAGAAGAGGCTAATTATGCATTAAACGAATTAAATTTTTCAGATGAAGAATTTGCATTAGAAAAAGCTAGGAATTATATTAAAAGTTCAGCCTTTTCAAGAATTAGTTTAATAAAGCAACTGGAATTTGAGGGGTATTCTAAAGAACATGCAACTGTAGCAGTTGATAAACTTAATGTAAATTGGAAAGAACAGGCAGTTATAAAAGCTAAAGAATGGCAAGAGTATGGCAAGGAAACTAAAAGTGATATAATGGGTATATTACAAACTGAGGGATTTACAGGAGCAGAAATAATTTATGCTGTAGTAAAATTAGATTTTTAAAAATATTAATAAAATTATTAACCAAAATTACTAATATTTTATTGGGATTTTGGTTTTTTTATTATTAAATTAATGAATAATTTAATAATAGTATATAATAAGTGATAGAGGAAATTAAACTAGGAGGAAAATTATGAACAATATGAATATAAACTGGTATCCAGGTCATATGAAAAAAACTATAGATTCTTTGAAGTCCTCTTTAAAATTAGTAGATATAGTTGCAGAGTTAATAGACTCAAGAATTCCTATTGCTAGTAGGAATCCTTTAATAGATGAAATTTTAGAAAATAAGCCAAGGATTATTTTATTAAATAAAAAAGATTTATCTAATCAAGAAGAAAACTCAAAGTGGGTGGAATATTTTAAATCTAAAGGACATGAGACTGTCATGATTAATTCTATGACAGGTCAAGGCGTAGAGAATATTGAAAAAGCTTGTAAAAAGCAGTTGAAAGATAAGTTTGAAAAAAACAAAGAAAAAAACATTAAATCTAATAGAATTAGACTTATGATTGTAGGTATACCTAATGTAGGAAAATCTACTCTAATTAATAGACTTGCAAATAAAAAATCAGCAAAAGTTGGAAATAGACCAGGAGTCACAAAAAATAACCAATGGATAAAAACTAAGGGTAATATTGAACTTTTGGATACTCCAGGAGTACTTTGGCCTAAGTTTGAAGATAAGCTAACAGGACTTAATTTAGCTTATACAGGAGCTATAAAAGATGAAATAATGGATGTTGAAAACTTAGCTTTTTCTTTAATAGAAACACTTCAAAAAATAGATGAAAATATACTATCAAATAGATATGGTATAGAAACATCAGAAAGGCCTACTATAGATATTATGGACGATATAGCTTTAAAAAGAGGAGCGATATTAAAGGGAAGAGAAATAGATTATACAAAAACAGCAAATATTATTTTAGATGAATTTAGAAAAGGTGTTTTAGGACAAATTACTTTAGAAAAGGTTGAAGATATAAATGTTCGAGTATGATTTAAGTGAGTATTACGGAAAAAACATGGTTTTAGCAGGAGTTGACGAAGTAGGAAGAGGACCTTTAGCAGGACCTGTTGTTGCTTGTTCTGTTATTATGCCAAACAATGAGTTTATAGAAGGAATAAGAGATTCTAAAAAATTATCTGAAAAGAAAAGAAATTTATTTGCTGCAGAGATAAAAGAAAAAGCTATAGCCATAGGCATAGGAGTAGTAAATGAGAAAGCTATAGACAAAATAAATATAAAACAGGCTACTTTATTAGCTATGAAAATTGCTGTTGAAAATATGAAAGACAAAGAAGGAAATTTAGTCAAACCTGATATGATTTTTATAGATGCAGAAAAAATAGATTCAGAAATAAAACAAGTTTCTATAATTAAAGGTGATGACAAATGCTATCCAATAGCCTGTGCTTCTATTGTTGCTAAGGTATGTAGAGATAGTATGTTTAAGGAATTAGAAGAACAATACCCTGGTTATGATCTTATAAATAACAAAGGTTATGGAACTAAAAAGCATAGAGAAGCTTTATTGGAGCTAGGCCCTACACCAATTCATAGGATGTCTTTTCTTAAAAAGATTTTAGGAAATAAAAGATGAATTCTAATATTATTGGGCAAAAAGGTGAAGATATAGCCTTAGAATATTTAATAAAAAAAGGATATGATTTTATAGAAAAAAATTATAAAGTTTATTCTGGAGAAATAGACTTGATTTTTAGAGATGGAACTTATTTAGTATTTGTAGAAGTTAAGTATAGAAAAAATATTAAATTTGGTTATCCTAGAGATTTTGTAACTACAAAGAAACAAAGAAAAATTATTTCAGCAGCAGAAAGCTTTATAGAAGAAAAAGAACTTTACAATATGCAACCAAGGTTTGATGTTGTAGAAATTATAGAACAAACAGGAGTAATAGAGCATTTAGTCAATGCTTTTCCATAAAATAAAATTTTCATTGGAACTAAGGTGAAATTATGTCTGAAAATAAAAGACTAGAAGATATGACTAATGAGCAGTTATGGGAGTTGTTTCCAATTAAATTAACTTCACACAAAGATTATTGGTTTGACTGGTATTTAGAAGAAGAAAAAGAAATAACAAAAATTTTAGATAAAGATAATATAAACAGGATATCTCATATAGGAAGTACAGCTATAAAAAATATTTTTGCAAAACCTATTATTGATATATTAATAGAAGTTAGAAATATTACTGAATTAAATATAATAAAAGAAAAATTACAATTAAATAACTACATTTGTATGTCAGAAGATAAAAATAGAATTTCTTTAAACAAAGGGTATACAATTAATGGATTTGCAGATAAAGTTTTTCATATTCATTTAAGATTACTTGGTGATAATGATGAACTTTATTTTAGAGATTACTTAAATAAATATGAAAATATAGCAAAAGAATATGAAAAATTGAAATTAAATCTATGGAAAGAATATGAATACAATAGAGATATGTATACAGAAATGAAGACGGATTTTATTTTTGTAAATACAGTTAAAGCTAAAAAAGAAATAGGTTTGATATATAGTTAGGGTAAAGTATGATAAAAGAAGGAATAAGTGATTCTATAAATGAAATTATGGATATTTGGTTAAATTCTAATATTGATGCACATTCATTTATAGATAAAAATTATTGGAAGTCCAATTATGAAATGGTAAAAGAAATGCTTCCAAGAGCAGATATTTATACCTATATTGAAAATAATAAAATAGTAGGATTTATAGGAATAGTAGATTCAGAATATATAGCTGGTTTATTTGTATATAAGAGTTATAGGTCAAAAGGTATAGGTAAAAAATTATTAGATTACTGTAAAAATAAATATACTAATTTAGAATTAGATGTTTATGAAAAAAACACAGGTGCAGTTTCATTTTACAAAAATAATGGTGTTATAGTAGAAAAAGAACAAGAAGATGAAAATTTAAAAGAAAAAGAGTATCATATGAAATGGAGTAAAACTAGTAAAAGTAATATAAAAATTTAAGGAGAAATTATGTTTAATGTTGGAATTCTTACTATATCAGACAAAGGTAGTAAGGAAGAAAGAAAAGATTTAAGTGGTAAAGTTATAGAAGAAATATTAATTAAGAATAATTACAGTATCTTAGAGTATAATATAATACCAGATGAACAAGATATAATAGAAAAAGAACTTATAAAACTTTCAGATGAGAAAAAAGTCGATTTAATTTTAACAACAGGTGGAACTGGTTTTAGTAAAAGAGATGTTACACCAGAAGCTACTATAAATGTGGCTACTAAATTAGTGCCTGGAATAGCTGAAGCTATGAGAGCATACAGTTTAAATATAACAAAAAGAGCGATGCTTTCAAGGGCGGCATCAGTTATTAGAAATAATACTCTAATAATAAATTTACCAGGAAGTCCAAAAGCTGTGACAGAAAGTTTAGAATATATTATTACAGAATTAGACCATGGACTTAAGATTTTAACGGGTAAAGACTCTGAATGTGCAAGATAACTTGTTATGAGCACTTTCTATTGGTATAATTAATTAAGAAATTATTTAGGAGGTATATATGATATCAGCAGGAGATTTTAGAAAAGGCACTACTTTTGAAATGGATGGCGATGTTTGGCAAATAGTTGATTTCCAACACGTTAAGCCAGGAAAAGGAGCGGCTTTTGTTAGAGCTAAAATAAAGTCAGTAATGTCTGGAGCAAACAAAGACATAACTTTTAATCCATCAGAAAAATATCAAGAAGCAAGAATAGAAACAAAAGAAATGCAGTACTTATACAATGACGGTACATTATATTATTTTATGGATCCAAATACTTACGATCAAGTTCCACTAGAAGCAAGTAGCGTTGCAGATGCAATTAAATATATAAGAGAAAATGACAATGCAACTATTAAGTTTTACCAAGGAAATGCTTTCTCGGTAGCTCCACCTAACTTTGTAGAATTAACAGTAACAGAAACAGAGCCAGGTGTTAAAGGTGATACAGCAACAGGAGCAACAAAACCTGCAACAGTAGAAACAGGTGCAACAGTACAAGTACCTTTATTTGTTAATGAAGGTGATGTAATAAAGATAGATACTAGAACAGACGAGTATTTATCTAGAGCTTAAAATAAAAGGAGGATCATTATGGATAATATTTTTGAAAACATAGCTTATCTAAAAGGATTGGCAGAAGGTTTAGAAATCGAAGAGGATACTAAAGTTGGTAAATTGATGATGGGAATAATTGACGCTTTAGATCAAATGGCTGGAGAAATTGAAGATTTATCCTATGGTCTAGAGGATGTTGAAGAGTATTTAACATTTGTAGATGATGATTTATCTGAAGTAGAAGATTATATCTTTGACTTTGATGATGAAGACTACGAAGATTGTGAATACTATGATGAGTTTGACGAAGATTATGACGACGAAGATGAAGAAGTAGTTGAAGAATAGTCTGAAAAAAAGATGCTAAATTTAGCATCTTTTTTTATTTGTCATATAATTATAGTATAAAACAATAAAGGATATAAATTATGGAAAAAATACTATTAGTCGAAGATGACAAAATAATGAATAAAATGATAAAAAAATTATTGGAAAGTAATTCTTATAATGTTATTTCTGTATTTGATATGAAAGATGCGAAAAATGTTATTGAAAAAGATAGTTTGGATTTAATTGTATTAGATATAAATTTACCAGATGGTTTTGGGCTAGATTTGGCAAAAGAATTACAAGAAAAAAACAAAAATTTACCAATAATGTTTTTAACGGCAAATGACTTAGAAGAAGATATTATAAAAGGATACAAAGTTGGTGCAGTCGATTATATTACAAAGCCGTTTTCTAACGATATTTTAATATTAAAGATAAAAGCTTTTTTTAGCTTAATAAACAATTCAAAAGAACATAACAGCAATATATATGATAATGGTTATTTAAAAATAAACTTTGATAGTCTAAGTCTAAAAGTAAATGGAAAAGAAGTGGAAATTTCTCCACTTGAATTTCAAATTTTAAAAGTATTTGTAGAAAATAAAAATATTTTATTAACAAGAAACAAGTTGTTTGAATTAATATGGGATAGTAGAGAAAATTATGTTAAGGAACATACACTAACAGCTGCGATAAGTAGGCTAAGAAAAAAGATAGAAACAAAGGATAGAAAATTCATAGAAACGGTGTATGGTATGGGATATATGTTTGTGGAAGGAGAAAAAAATGAGTAAGGGAAAATCTTTGAAAAAATTATTTATAGGGTTTTTAATAGTAATAATCTCCTTGAATATATTTTATATTATTAATGTTGTAAATCAACTTGAAAAAAGATGTTTAATTTATAGTTCAATAATACTTAGTATATCTATACTTTTGAGCTGTTTAATTCTTGTGTTCAAATTAAATAAGCTAAACTCTGAATTTGTAAATAGAATTTCAGAAACCATAGATAAAATGACAAATAATGAAAGTAATATATCTTTTAATTCAGATGAAGAAACTTTGTTTTCAAGAGTGGAATATCGTTTAAATAGGCTTTATAACATGTTAAAAGCAAATAATAACAGTGTAAATGAAGATAGAGAAAAATTACAGGAGTTAATTTCAGATATTTCTCATCAAGTAAAAACACCAGTGACTAATTTAAAAATGGCTAAATCTTTTTTAAAGGCAGAGAATATTAATATAAAAGAAAAAAACGAGGCTATTGAAACAATAAACGCTCAAGTGAAAAAAATAGATTTCTTAATGAAAGCACTTGTAAAAACCTCAAGACTTGAAGCTGGAGTTATAAAACTTAATATACAACCAAATAATTTATACGAAACTATAGCTCGTTCTGTTGGAGGTGTATATTTAAAGGCAAAAGAAAAGTCTTTAAATATAGAGATAAATTGCAAAGAAGATTTTATAATTCCTCATGATAGCAAATGGACAGGTGAAGCTATTTTTAATATATTAGAGAACGCTGTTAAGTATACAAAAGAAAATGGATTTATAAAAATTTCTGTGGAAAAATGGGAAAAGTATACTAAAATAGATATTTCAGATAACGGAATAGGAATACCAGAACAGTCACAAGGTAGAATATTTCAAAGATTTTATAGAGAAGAAAAACTACATGATGTAGAGGGAATAGGAGTAGGATTGTACCTGTCTAGAGAAATTATATCCAAAGAGGGAGGATATATAAAAGTAAAATCTAAAGAGGGTATGGGAAGTACATTTTCAATATTTCTTCTTAATTAACTTGTAATAATTATTTAATTTCTTTGCGATAATTGAATGATATTTGTTTTGTATTATTTAATTAACAAATATTAAGGAGTGATATATATGTCAGTATTACAAGTTGAGAATTAAAAAAAACACTATAAACAAGGAGAAATTGTTACAAAGGCATTAGATGGAGTTGATTTAACGGTAGATTCTGGTGAGTTTGTTGCAATAGTTGGGACTTCTGGTTCTGGTAAAACTACTCTTTTAAATATGATAGGGGGACTAGACACACCAACTTCTGGAAAAGTATTAATAAACAATGAAGACCTTTCAGAGAAAAAAGATGAACAACTTACAATATTTCGTAGAAGGTACATAGGTTTTATATTTCAACACTACAATTTAGTTTCGGTGATGAATGTTAAAGACAATATACTACTTCCAGTAAAACTTGACGGAAATAAAATAGACTACAAGTTTTTTCAGGAAGTAACAGAACTTTTAGGAATAGGAAATAAATTAAAAAACAAACCAAATGAACTTTCAGGAGGACAGCAACAAAGAGTTGCTATTGCAAGGGCGCTAATAACAAAACCTCAAATAGTTTTGGCAGATGAACCTACTGGAAACTTAGATTCAAAAACTAGTGAAGAAGTAATGTCTCTTTTAAAAATGACAAGTGCTAAGCTAAATCAAACATTAATAGTAATAACTCACAATGACGCTATTGCACAACTTGCAGATAGAATAGTGAGACTTGAAGACGGTAGGATAGTAGGAGGTGCTTCTAATGTTTAGGAACACAAACAAAGAAGTATCAAAAGAAATTGCTACAAAGACAATGTCTAGTCATAAGCTAAGAAACTTCATGGCAATAATTGCTATAGCTCTTACAACACTTTTAATAACTACAGTTTTTACAACGGGACTAAATTTTTATGAAGCTATGAACAGGGCAACAGATGTTACTCCTGGTCCTAAGTCGGATGGAAATGTAGTTGCAGATGTTAGCAGGTATGAAGAAGTTACTAAAATGGATAACGTAAAGTGGGCATCTTACGTTCGACCTGCAAATATAGGAAGCTTACACAACAAAGAGATGATAGGACTGCAAAGTTCAATATTCGCACCAGATAAATCTTTTTATAAAAATAATAATGTTGAAATAATAAAAGGAGATTACCCTAAAAGTGATAATGAGATTTTAATTTCAAAAGCAATGGCAAGGAGACTGGGGGAAAGTGGAAAAGTTGGAAACGATTATATTTTACAATCAGTAGTTTTAGAAAATGGTGAGCGTGTTGAAAAAGAAATTACTGCTAAAATTTCAGGAATTTATACATCTCCAATAGATATTCTTTCAGATACATATGAGGAAATTTATATTACTGAAGATTTTATCTCCACAAATATGCCTGAAATGTTAGAGTCTAATGCTACTATTTACATTAAATTTAATAAAGTAAATACCGATGCAGAAAAAAGCGATTTATTACAAGAAGTAAAAGAGAAAATTGATGGAGAAGGCTTTGGGTTTAAGAGGGAAAATTCCATTTCAGGTATAGTTTTGCTGGCAGTTCCAGTTGTTTCAATAATAGTATTTTGTGGTTATCTTTTAATATACAATGTTTTTTATATTTCAGTAATAAATGATATTAAATTTTTTGGAATGTTAAAAACAATAGGAGCGTCTAAGAAACAATTAAAGATGATTATTTCAAGACAAATTTTAATTTTGTCTATTCCAGGGATACTACTTGGATTGGGACTAGGTATTTTACTTGGTTTCAAAATTTCTCCATTTGTTTTGAATTACACTGATTTTGGCAAGTTTTACAAACCAACAGTAAATGCATATGTAGTGTTTGGAGCAGTTTTATTTTCAGGGCTTACAGTTTGGATTAGTAGTTTAAAATCTTACAGAACACTAAGTAAGCTTTCTCCAATAGAAGCAAGTAAGTACGAAGTAAAAAACAATAGAAAGAAAAAAATTATATCTATTTTATCTTTTGGACTAAGTAGTATTATATTTTTAACCTTATTTACTTCAACTTTTGGGTATGATATTGAAAAAATGGTAGAAAGATATAATACTTCAGATGTTATAATACGACAAAAAGCTATGGTATATTATGACGAAGAAGAGTATCAGCCTATAACAGAAGAGTTAATAAATAATTTATTCAACATATCTACAGTAAAAGACGTTCATTTATTTTACCAAGCTAGAAAAATGGGGAATATAAAACAGGAAGGTACAAAAAATATAACAGAACCAGGATATGCATATGTAAAGAAAAATCCTATTTTTGAAAAAGAACACAAAAGAATAAAAGATGAGGCTGTAACATTAATTGAGAAGTATAAAAATCCATATATGATAATGGAAAATGGAGATATTCAATTTCAAATAAAAGGTATTCCAACAGACCAGCTAAAAGTTGAAGCTATTAACGTGAAAATACTTGATGGAAGTTTTGACGAAGAAAAATTTAATTCAGGTAAGCATGTTATTTTTAACCAAAACACTAAAAGTACAAATAAGTTAGTAGAAGGAGGAGTTAGAGCAGGAGATAAAATAAACTTATCCATATACGACCCTAGTAGAGATATTTATATAGACAAGGAAGTTGAAGTTATGGCAGTAATAGAAAGAATTAATCCATTTGGGACTTCTGTAATCAGAGACTCAATGCTAACATTTTCCGATAGTGATTTTAAAGAAATTTATCCTAATTATGTAGATTTGGTTGAAAGGGTAAAAGTAGATACTAAAAGTGAACTTACAAAAATGGAGTATGAGGAAATAGAAGAAACTATAAAAGAGTCTTTTAACTCACAATTGGAAATAGGTTCAAAATATGCAACTAGACAAAGTGAAATAAAACAAAAAGAACAAATGACTATCTTAGGACTTTTAGTTGCAGGAGTTTTTGGAGTAATAGGACTTGCTAATGTAGTAAATACAGAAGTTACTAGTATAATGGCTAGAAAACTGGAATTTGCAACAATGCAGTCAATAGGTATGACTAAAAAACAAATGACATTAAGTATTTTAAAAGATGGAATTTTCTTGTGTGCAGTAAGCTTTGTAGTAGCAGTTCCATCTTCCTATTTTATAATAAATTTACTATCATATAAAATTTTGCTATTAACAGGATTTGATTTAAAAACTTTTATAATAGGCTGTATAATATTATTTATTATAATGATAATAGTAACTTTATTAACTGCAACTTTATTAACTTGGTTTTTAAATAAGAAAACAATAACTGAAAGAATTGCAGATTCAAGAGAATAAGATAAATAAAAAAGATGCTAATTTTAGCATCTTTTTTTGTTATTTAAATATTTTGATTATATCTTCTATTTTATTAAACTTTTTCCAGCCAGATGGAGATAGTATTTCTACAGATGGCATTTTAGCAACTAACTGGAATTAATTAGGAATAATCCGCTTTTCTTTTACTTGTTAACTTATTGTTGGAATGTAATATTCTGCTTTTATAGGATATAGTTAATTTTAGTAAAATGCTGTTTATTGTTAATGTTTTTTATAAATTATATTTTAAAAAACCTAACTATAACAAATAAATACTAGAGAGTAACATTGTTTAAATTAAATGAGAAAACTAAGATATTTACATTGACTAAATGGCTTATTTATGATAAATTAGTCAAGTATGAATATGAGTAATTAACTCTATTCAAATAATTTGTCGGAGGTGTATTATGAGAGATAAAGTGACTATGGAATGTACTGAGTGTAAAAATAGGAACTATAACACTAATAAGAACAAGAAAGTAACAACTAACAGATTAGAATTGAAAAAATATTGTAAATTCTGTAAGAGTCACACTTTACACAAGGAGACTAGATAGTTAAAATTGGAGGTTTGAAATGGCTCAAAAAGAAACGTTAAAGAACCAACAGAAAAAAAGCTTTGCTAAAAGTGTTAAGGCAGAATGGAAAAAAGTAGTTTGGCCAACACCTAAGGAAGTTTTAAATTACGGTATAGTAGTTACTGTTGTTTGTTTAATAATAGTTGCGTTTGTATTTGGTTTAGATTCAATATTCCACTTTTTATATGGACTAATAAGCAAGTAGAATTAGTCGTTAAATGGAAAGGGAAGGAGGACCAATACTATGACAGAGCAAGATAATAACATACAAGAAAGAGCAAAAGATGCTAAATGGTATGTTGTTCACACTTATTCGGGACATGAGAATAAGGTAAAGGTAAACATTGAGAAAATGGTAGAAAATAGAGGATATGTTGATGATATCTTCGAGGTAATGGTACCAACAGAAGAATATATTTCTGTAGTAGGCGGCGTAAAAAAAGTAAAAGAGAGAAAACTCTTCCCAGGATATGTTTTTGTAAAAATGATAATCAATGATGTTTCTTGGTATTTAGTTAGAAATACCAGAGGTGTTACTGGTTTCGTTGGACCGGGTTCAAAACCTGTGCCTTTAACTGAAAGAGAAATGAGATCATTTGGTATTGAAGAAGTTGTATTACCAGATTTAGAAGTTGAAGTGGGAGATTCTATTAAGATAGTATCAGGTGCTTTTAAAGACTTCGTAGGTTCAGTTGAAGAAATAAACGTTGAAAAAAGAAAAATTAAAGCATTTGTTTCTATATTTGGAAGAGATACAAGTGTAGAAGTAGATTTTGACGACGTAGAAAAAATATAAATTTGAATATAATTGAAATAATTCGTTCGATATAGATTCAAGTGGGAGGGGAAACCCGCCAAACCACATTAGTTATAAGGAGGACTATAATGGCTAAAAAAGTTCAAGCAATAGTAAAATTACAAATCCCAGCAGGAAAGGCAACACCTGCTCCACCGGTAGGTACAGCGTTAGGACCTCACGGTGTTAATATAATGCAATTTACAAAGGAGTTTAATGCAAAAACTGCTGATCAACCTGGTATGATTATTCCAGTTGTAATGACAGTATATCAAGACAGATCTTTTACATTTATAACAAAAACTCCACCAGCTGCAATTTTAATTAAAAAAGAATTAAATTTAGATAAAGCATCTGGAGAACCAAACAAAACAAAAGTTGGTAAATTAACTAAAGATCAAGTTAAGAAAATTGCAGAAATCAAAATGCCAGATTTAAATGCAGCTTCTATTGAAGCAGCTATGGAAATGGTAGCTGGTACAGCTAGAAGTATGGGTATAACAGTAGAAGAATAAAATAAGTGGGAGAAAAAATTCGATAATACCACAAGGAGGTTCGCGTAATGGCAAAAAGAGGAAAAAAATACCAAGAAAGTGTTAAATTAATAGAGAAAAACACATCATATGATTTAAATGAAGGCGTTGGCTTAGTATTAGATACAGCTAAAGCTAAATTTGATGAAACAGTAGAGCTACATGTAAAATTAGGTGTAGACTCAAGACATGCAGATCAACAAGTAAGAGGAGCTATGGTTCTTCCTCATGGTACTGGTAAAGACCTAAAAGTTGTAGTTTTTGCAAAAGGACCAAAAGTAGAAGAAGCTGAAGCTGCTGGAGCTGATTATGTTGGAGGAGATGATTTAGTTACTAAGATTCAAACTGAAAACTGGTTTGATTTTGATGTGGCAATAGCTACTCCAGACATGATGGGTGTTGTAGGTAAAATAGGTAGACTATTAGGACCTAAAGGTTTAATGCCAAACCCTAAATCAGGAACAGTAACTTTTGATGTTGCTGATGCAATAAAAGATATTAAAGCTGGTAAGGTTGAGTATAGAGTAGACAAAGCTAATATTATTCACTCTCCAGTAGGAAAAGTATCTTTTGGAAAAGAAAAGTTAGAAGAAAATATAAATGCATTAATGGGAGCTATTATTAAAGCTAAACCAGCTTCTGCAAAAGGTAAATATTTAAGAAGTGTATCAATTTCTTCAACTATGGGACCTGGTGTAAAATTAAACGCAGCTAAATTTACAACATCAGAAAGCAAGTAATCTTTAAGTAGGTAAGAATTTCTTATCTACTTTTTTTTATTTTGAAAATTATAGTATAATATATATAGTAGGAAAAGAATAGATTGATTTTAAGTATCTATAAATATGAAAATTAGAGGTTAAGGATTGTTTATTACATTTGAAGGACCAGATGGATCTGGGAAGAGTACTATAATAAATTTAGTTTCAGAAAAATTAAAAGAATTAAATTATGATATTGTTCAAACGAGAGAACCAGGTGGAACAAGAATATCAGAAAAACTTAGAGATATTATTTTAGATAGAGAAAATACAGAACTTACAGCAAGAACAGAAGCTTTGTTATATGCTGCAGCAAGAGCTCAACATGTAGAAGAGTTTATAGTTCCTAATTTAAATTCTGGAAAAATTGTTTTATCAGATAGATATGTATTGTCAAGTTTAGCATATCAAGGTGCTGGAAGAGAACTTGGGATAGAAAGTATTTCAGAAATTAACAAGTTTGCAACAAATAATTTAGAACCTGACTTGATTTTGTTTTTTAAAGTAGACCCACTAACAACATTAAAAAGAAAAAACAAGCTAGATACTGCAGATAGATTAGAATTGGAGAAGGAATCTTTTCACAGTAGGGTTTATAATGGGTATATAAGCATTATAAACAAATATAAGAACAATAATAATTTTGTAGAAGTAGATGCAACGAAAACTATAGAAGAAGTTTTAGAGTTTAGTTTATATGTTATATTAAAAAGTATTAGGGGGTAGATTATGAAACTAATAATTGCTATTATTCAAGACCAAGATTTATTTTTATTGAGAGAAGACTTGACTAAAAATAATTTTAGAATGACAAAGTTGTCTTCATCAGGAGGATTCTTAAAGGCAGGGAATAGTACTTTGCTTATAGGGGTTGAAGATGAAAGAGTAGATGAATGTTTAAAAATAATAGAAGATGATTGTAAAGCTAGAGAAGCAGATTCATCATTGTTAAATATTACAATGCAGACAGATGCATACATGCCATACCCTGTTGAAATTACGATAGGTGGAGCGACAGTATTCATAGTAGATGTAGAAGAACACATAAGATTTTAGTAGGTGATTAAATGAAATTAGTAGTTGCAATTATAGAAGATGACATGTCTCACGACATAATTAAGTTATTAGCTATTAATAAGATTAGATGTACCAAATTATCATCTACAGGTGGTGTTTTTAAAAAAGGAAACACTACATTATTAATAGGAGCTAAAGAAGAGCAACTTGATGAAATAAAAAGCATTATTAAAGAAACTAGCAATAATAGATTAAGAGATCCTGACGATGGAGATTCATACAATGCAAATATTTTTGTAATTAGTCTAAAGGGTAGCAAAAGATTTTAATGAATTTATCTAGTAGAATATTAAAAGAACAATTAAAGAATAATTCGCTGTCTCATGCATATTTGTTGGTTTCTAGAAACAAAGAAATACTTGAAAATGAATCAAAAGCATTAATATACAATATTTATAATGGAGAAGATAATTCTTCAGAAAAATTTTTAAGAGATGCTAATGTAGATTTTTTTAAGGTTGAACCTGAAAAAAATAATATAAAAATTGGTCAAGTAAGAGAAATTATAGAATTTTTAAGTTCAGGACCAGTAGAATCTAAATATAAAGTTGTACTAATAAAAAATGCTGAGTTTTTTAGAAAAGAGTCAGCAAATGCATTGTTGAAAATTTTAGAGGAACCACCAAAATATGGGAAAATAATATTAACAACTGATAATGAAGAAAAAATAATAAAAACTATTATATCTAGGTGTCAAGTTATAAATTTAGAGCATAGTGTAGAAATAGCATATGAAGACTATGCTGAACTAAATAAAATATTAGTTAATAGTATAAATAGGAATTTACTGGAATTAAGTAATTCCAAAGAATATTTTTTTAATAATAAAGAAAAAGCTAATGAAATATATAATTATTTTTACAATTTTTTTTATGACCTGTATAAATATGGCAATAGTAAAATAAAAGATAATTTGATTTACAAAGATAATATTAAAATTTATGAAGATATAAATAAATTTAAAAATGAAAATTTGATTAATATACTAGATAAGATTATGTATATTAAAGACAAATTTAAAAACAATGTTAATTTTCAGCTTTCAAATGAAGAGCTTTTATTATATATAATGGAGGAACAAAAATGATTGAAGTAGTAGGTGTACGCTTCAAAAAAGCAGGTAAAGTATACTATTTTAGCCCAAATGGATTTAGTATAGAAAAAAATGAAAATGTAATAGTAGAAACTGCTAGAGGGATAGAGTTTGGTCAAGTAGTTGACGAAATAAAAGAAATAGACGAAAAAGATCTTGTTGCAGAGTTAAAATCTGTAATTAGAATTGCTGATGAGTGTGACAAAGATTGGAATAGACAAAATAAGAAAAAGGCAAAAGATGCTTTAGATATCTGTATAGAAAAAGTTAAAGAATATGATTTAGATATGAAATTAGTAGACTGTGAGTATACTTTTGACAATAATAAAGTTATATTTTACTTTATATCTGATGATAGAATAGATTTCAGAGAATTAGTTAGGGGCTTAGCTAGTATATTTAGAACCAGAATAGAACTTAGACAAATAGGAGTAAGAGACCATGCAAAAATGGTAGGAGGAATAGGATGTTGTGGACAACAATGTTGTTGCAATAGATTTTTAAGTGAATTTGCACCAGTGTCAATAAAAATGGCTAAAGACCAATCAATATCTTTAAATCCTACAAAAATTTCAGGAATGTGCGGTAGACTTATGTGCTGTTTGAAATATGAACAAGAAGGTTATGAAAGAAATATAAAAAGATTACCTAAAGTTGGTGTAAAAGTAAGAACACCAGAAGGATTGGGGATTGTCACAGAAGTAAATGCACTTACTGAATTTGTAAAAGTAAAGATTGAAAGTGAAGATGACCTTGAAGAAATAAAAGTATTTTTCAACGAAGATATAACAATTGAAAGAAAAAATTGTGATGGATGTCACTGTGGATAGATTTAAATAAGTTATTTAAAATGAAAACATATTCCATACCTTGATTTTAGATATTTAATATGCAATAATATACCTAGATATTTAATATCTAAATTATCAAGGGGGGAAATAACATGGCTTATCATATAGACGATAGTTGTATAGCTTGTGGATCATGTCAACCAGAGTGTCCAGTAGATGCTATCTCTGAAGGGGACGTTTATGTAATAGATCCTGATACTTGTACAGATTGTGGTGCATGCTCAGAAGTATGCCCAACAGAATCAATACATCCAGAGTAAAATATGTTATACATATATAGGGGATAGAGAGTGGAGCCTTGAAAGGCTCTACTTTTATTTTAGGAGAGAATATGAGTAAAAACAATATACTTTTAATTAATGATAGACCAGGTTATAGTAGAGTTGCATTGTCTGCAATGACTCCAATACTTTACCATATGGGTTTTGGTATTTTAAATCTTCCAACAGCATTGGTTTCAAATACTTTAGATTATGGAGAATTTTCAATATTAGATACAACTAAATACATGAGGGAATGTATAGAAGTTTGGAAAAAGCTTAAATTTAATATAAATAGTATTTCAACAGGATTTGTTTTAAATGAAGAACAAATAGAAATTATTGAAGAAATAATAGAAGATAATAAGATATATAATCCTTATGTAATGGTAGATCCTATAATGGCAGACAATGGAAAACTATATAATGGAATAGAAAAAGATAGAATAGAGATAATGAGAGATTTAATATCTTATGCAGACTTAACAATTCCTAACATTACAGAAGCATATTTGTTACTTGAAAATAGATTTAATAGAGTTTTTGTAGATACAAAGATGGAACTGAAAGATTTAATTGATGGAATTAGAGAAAAAGGAAGTAAATCAGTTGTAATTACAAGCGTTAAAGCAAGTAACGAAAAATATTATATAGCTGGCTATGATAATAAGAATAAAGAATATTTTAAGGTTCCATATGAAAAAATAGATGTAAATTATCCAGGAACAGGAGATATTTTTTCTTCAGTAGTATTAGGATATGTACTTAAAAATGTAAAATTAAAATATGCTGTAAAAATAGCGGCAGACTTTATATATAACTCAATAAAAGAATCTGAAAGAAATAGATTAGACAGAAATGAAGGCATAAATTTAGAATTATATATTCATAATATAAAAAAGGACTTATAGGTCCTTTTTTTTATTTATATAAGAAATTTAAGTAATTAGCTAATATGTAATATAATATAGTAGTATAAAATTGATAAATTAACAAATAACGGAGATAAAATGATAAAAGAACATTATATACCTGGAACAAATTATAAAATAAACTCAATAGAAGATAAATTTTCTTTTGGGATAGATGCTATACTTTTATCTAGTTTTGCTAAGGTTAAAAGTAGTGACAAAGTTTTAGAAATAGGTGGGGGAACAGGTATTATTTCTTTAAGGATGAATTATTTATACAATCCTAAAATAATAGATTGTGTTGAAATTCAAAAGGATAATTATAATGTTTTAGAGAAAAATATTGAAATAAATAATTTGAAAAATTTAATAAATCCAATTAATGAAGATATAAATAATTGTTTTGAAAATTATAAAAATGATAGTTTAGATATTATAGTAACAAATCCACCTTATTATAAAGTAGATGCAGGAATAAAAAATAAAAATGAAAACCACTATATATCAAGATATGAAGTGTACTTGAAACTGGAAGATATTTTTAAATTTGCAAAATATAAATTAAAGTCAAAAGGTGTACTATATATGATAAATAGACCTTCAAGACTTGTCGATATATGTGAAATGGCAAGAATTTATAAAATTGAACCAAAAAACTTAGTTCCAGTTGTATCTAAAATAGGAGAAGAACCTAAAATGATACTTATGAAATTTGTAAAAAATAGTGGAGCAAATTTTGTTTTTAAAAAGCCTTTAGTTGTATATAATGAAAAAGGTGAATATACAGAGGAAGTGAAGAAAATATATTATGGATAATAAATTGTATATAGTTCCAACACCAATAGGGAATTTAAAAGATATAACTATTAGGTCTTTAGAAGCTTTAGAAAATGTAGATATTATTTATTGTGAAGATACAAGAAATACTATAAAGCTTTTGAACCATTATGATATAAAAACAAAGCTTAAATCCTATCATGAACATAATGAAAAAGAGAGAGTAGCTGAAATTATAAGTGAATTAGACGCAGGGCTTAATCTAGCAGTTGTTAGCGATGCAGGAATGCCTGGTATTTCTGATCCTGGACATGTAATTATAAAGGAATTAATTAAGCATAATATTGCTTTTGATGTTTTACCAGGAGCTACTGCAACAATTACTGCACTTGTATCATCGGGTTTAAATACAGATAGATTTGCATTTTTAGGATTTTATCCTAGAGAAAATTCTGAAGCTAAGAAATTTATAAAAATATTAAGTGAAATAGAAATGACTTCTATTATTTATGAATCAGTTCATAGAGTAAAAAATACTATTAAAGTTTTAGCTAATGAATTTCCTAGTAGACAAATAGCGGTAATTAGAGAAATTACAAAACTACATGAAGAAAGAATTAGAGGAACTTGTAGTGAAGTTTACGAAATTTATAAGGATAAAGAAAATGTAAAGGGAGAATTTGTAATTATCTTAGAAAAAGCTGAAAAAATAGAAGAAGAAATAGATATAAAAAAAGAGTTGTTAAATGAAATAGAGTTAGGACTTAGCAAAAAAGATGCAGTAAAAAATATAGTAAAAAAATATGATTTAAATAAAAATGAAGTTTATAAAATTAGCTTAGAAATATAGGTGACAAATTGGATAAAGAGATTATAACTGAAGTAAAAAAAGTTAACGACTTTTTAAGAACAAAATATAATCAAATAAACAAATACTCTAGAGATGAAATTAGAGAAATAATGAAAAATGTTGGTGAGCTTATACAAGTAAAAAAACTTACATCTAATGAGCTTATAGATATAAAAAACAAAGGTGGAGTAGTGGGAATAGATGGCTCTACTAATACTTTTGGAGGAGCATACCCTCATTATATTCAGCTATTTCAAGCAGTTGCTAGTTTTGGTATAAATGAAGAAGAAAATATAAAAATTACAGATTTTTACTGTCCACTTGTAGATGAGAGTACTATAAATGAAGAAAAAAATATAAAAGATAGTAAATTAGCAAGTATAGAAATAGAAGTAGCTATAAAATCAACAGAAAAAAATCCTCATATTGTTTTGTTAGATGGTTCTTTAATTAGATACAAAATTTTATGTGATGAAAAATGGGAAGAATTAAAAAAGATAGCTGAAGAAAAAAATATTATTTTAGTTGGTGTTATAGAAGATATTAAAACTTCTGTAACTTATGATAATATATCTGGAAAAGATAGTAACAATACAACAAATAATATAATTTACGATAGAGAATTACTTTTTAATAAATTAGAATATTTAGAAAGTTTATATATAGATAAAAAAGAGTCTGGGAAAGACGAGTATGGTTTTAGATCAGCTTTTTTAAGAAGTAGTAAAGCACCTACTATAATAGCAGTAGATATTTTAGAAGAGCAAGAAGAAAATTTACAAAAAATATTATCTTTAATAGCTTCAATAACAGATGTTAATAGTAGAGGAATACCATTTATCTTAGATTTAGCTGATGTTCAAACTAGAATTTCAGACGAAACTATAGAGCAAATGATAAAAATGTACATTGATACAGAATTTTACGAAAAATTATTTAACGCTCAAAGATTTAAGAGGAGTTTTTAATGGATATTAAAATAATAGGAATGACAGATCAGCAGGAGGCTTATGTTGGATCTAATTCTAGGAAATTTAGAATAAACGAATTTTTAATAATTGAAGATTTAGGGCAAGGAGATATTCTTGGTGAAATTGTAGAAGTTCACACTTATAATAAATTTATTCCTATGAATAACAATGGTGAAATCATAGATGGGAATATGATTAACAATTTAAACTTACTAGGTTTCAACGTTGAAGAAGGTACTATTTATTTTGCTAAAATAAGACTTTTGCAAGAAGCTAATTATCCTATTGAAACAGGTTCAGATTGTAGGATTCCGAAATTCAAAGAAGTTAAGAAATATTTTATTTCAAATGAGTTAAACAAAGGACTAAATATTGGTGTTATTAGAAATACAGACGATATTTATGAAAATATAGATGAAGAATATAGAGACTTATCTTTAACATTAGAAGATAAAGAGTTGAAAAAACAAACTGAAGTTCCATATATTTTAAATTTATATGATATGCATGAATATCCTCATGTTGGAATTTTTGGAGGTTCAGGTTCAGGTAAATCTTTTGGACTTAGGGTTGTATTAGAAGAATTGATGAATAAGAATATTCCTACACTTGTATTAGACCCTCATTATGAAATGGACTTTTCAGAGAAATTAAAACAAGATTATGGAAGAGATTATACAAATCTTTTTTCTAAGTTTGTAATAGGAGAGAATATAGGAATAGATTTTAAAAAGATTTCTAGTAAAGATTTAAAAAACTTACTTCAAACATCTTCAAGATTAACAGAAGCTATGGAAAATGTAGTTGATAATTTACACAAACCAAAGGACAGCTTATTTTCTTTTGAACAAAGATTAGAAAGACTTAAAAAAGGTCAAGAAATAGGCTCAGAAGCTAATATTAGACGTGTAATGGAAGAAATAGAAGATTCAGAAGAAAGAAAATATTATAAAATGATATTAGAGGACTTTAGAAACTTAAATGATAAATGTCCACCTTCTTCAGTTTCAGGAGTTTCTTGGAGATTTGACAGGTTAAAAAAACTGGGAATATTTGAACACGATTCTTTACTTGCAGAAGAAGCTTTGAAAAACTGTAAGCTTGTAGTTATTCAAGGTAGTATAAAAATAATTCAAGTATTTTCAACATTTTTAGTAAACTCTGTTTATGAAAAAAGAAGAAATTACAAAGATTCTATTATAAAAAATAATGAGGAAGATTATTTTCCACCATTTTTTATAATAACAGATGAGGCTCATAATTTTGCACCACAATCAAAAGACGGTATGTCAGAGTCACCTTCAAAGTATATACTTAGAGAAATAGCACAAGAAGGTAGAAAGTATGGAGTGTTTTTAATACTTGCAACTCAAAGACCTTCTCTTTTAGATAGTACAATAACAGCTCAACTTAATACTAAATTTATATTTAGAACAACTAGAGCAAATGATATTCAAACTATAAAAGAGGAAACAGACCTTAGTCCAGAACAAACTAAAAGATTACCTTATTTAAAAACAGGAGATGTTTTTTTGTCTGAGTCTGCAATAGGACGTACAATGTATGTGAGAATTAGAGCAGCTCATACTACAACTCCTCACAAAGAAAATCCCTTTATAGAACTTAGTAATAAGTATAGTGTAAGTAATGAAGATAATTTTGAACTAGTAAAAGATTATTTGCCTATTATGAGTACAAACTTTTATGAATTAACAAAAGAAATTCAAGAAGATACAGGAAAAGTTTATTCAGTAGACCAACTAAGAAATATATTAGATGAATTGGTTTTAAAAGAAAAACTAGAAATTAAAAAGACTTTTTTAGGAGATAGATACGAAGAATTTGGGAGATAGAATGAAACATTATACAGATAGATACAAAATTTATAGCTTTAACTGTGACCATAATTTTAAAGCTACTATACAATCTTTAGTCGAATATATGGCAGAGACTTCAATAGGTGAAACAGACGATGTTATGAAAGGTGTTACGGAATACGACGATTATTTTTGGATAGTATATCAGTGGGAAATAGATATATTTGATATACCAAACTATTCAGATGAAATAAATATAGAAACCGTTTCAGCAGGAACTAAGAAGTTTTATGCGTACAGAAATTTTAGAGTATTTGATGATAATGGAAAAGATTATATTAAAGGAAAAACTAAGTGGTTATTATTAGATAGAAAAACATATATGCCTACAAGAATACCAGATGATTTAATAAACCGTTATGGCATAGAAAAAGATTTAGATATAGTAGGAAAAGATTTGAAAATAAAAAAAGATGTAGATTATGCTAGTTCACTTTCATTTAGTGTAAGAAAAACAGATATAGACGCAAATAGACATGTTAATAATGCAAAGTATTTTGGATGGATTTTTGAAAGTATAGACGACGAAATACTAGATGATAATAAACTAAAAAAAATAGAAATAGTTTATAAAAAAGATACAAAATATGGTGAAAATATAATAACCAAATCAACAGATTTAATACAAGAAGATGATGATTTAGTCATTTATAATAAAATAGAAGATGAAAAAGGAGAAGTAAAAACCTTTAGCAAATTGTATTTTTGAAATGAGGTTTGATTCACTTGAATAGGAGAATATATGAGAGATAATCTTTTAGAAGATAGACAATTTCACATAGATATGGAAAAAGGAGACGTAGGGAGATATGTTTTACTACCAGGAGACCCCAAAAGATGTGAAAAAATAGCAAAGTATTTAGATAATCCAAAGCTTGTAGCAGATAAAAGGGAATTTGTAACATATACTGGTACATTACTTGGGGAAAAAGTATCTGTAACATCTACTGGTATTGGAGGACCATCTACAGCAATAGCAGTAGAAGAACTTTGTAATATTGGAGCAGATACATTTATAAGAGTAGGAACTTGTGGTGGAATGCAATTAGATGTTAAAGCAGGAGATTTGGTTATAGCAACAGGAGCAATCAGGATGGATGGAACATCAAAAGAATATGCTCCTATTGAATATCCGGCAGTACCAAACTATAACCTTACGTCAAATTTGATAGATGCATGTGATAAGAAAAAATTGATATACCACACAGGAGTTGTTCAAAGTAAAGATTCATTTTATGGACAGCACAATCCAAGTAATAAACCCATTTTTTATGAATTAGAAAGTAAATGGGAAGCTTGGAAAAGAGCGGGGTGTTTAGCTTCTGAGATGGAAGCTTCAACATTATTTATAGTATCTAGTTATAGGGGAGTAAAATCAGCAGCGATATTTTTATGTATTAACAATCAAGAGAGAGTATCTAAGGGTTTAGAAAACAAAGTAACAGAAGACGTTAATATAATGATACAAACAGCAATAGATGCAATAAAACTTCAAATTATAGAAGATAAAACTAAAAATATTAAAGACAGGTAAATCCTGTCTTTTTATTATAATTGATATTTAAATTAAATTTATAAATATTAAAGAATCTAATGTGATACTAGTTTTTTATAAATAAATAAAATATGTTATCATATTAAAAGAGGTGAGAAATGAAGAGATATTTAAAAGTGTTTTTAGCTTTTAGTATAGTTATTTTACTTAGTGTGAGCTCTTTTTATGTTGGCACTATAGTTTCAATAAATACAGATAGTAAGACCGTATTATCAGATGAAGAAAGAGCAGAAAGCTTTAAAAAATTAAATAGCTTAATGGATTTAATAGATGAAAATTTTTTATTTGAGACTGATAAAGAAAAACTACAAGTCTCCATGTTTAAGGGGCTTTTTCAGGGGTTAGATGATCCATATTCTATGTATTTAGATAGTGAAGAATTAGCTAAATTACAAGAGAGTACATCAGGAGAGTTTTCAGGTGTAGGACTACAAGTAACCGTTACAAAAGATAATTTAATTCAGGTAATTTCTCCTATTAAAAATTCTCCAGCTTACAAAGAAGGAATAAAAACAGGTGATTTAATAACAAAAATAAATGGTGAAATATATTCCGGAGAACAGTTAAATGAAGCAGTAGCTGAGATGAAAGGTGAAGTAGGAGAAGAAGTAGTTCTTTCTATTAGACGTCCTTTAGAAGATGAAAAATATGAGGACTTAGAATTTAAAATTAAAAGAGATATAATAGAATTAACAACTGTAGAAAATACTAAAATAGATGATATAGGATATATATCTATATCTAATTTTAATGAAAATACAGATAGAGAATTTATTGAAGCCTTTGAAAAGCTTAAAAAAGAAAAAGTAAAAGGAATAGTTTTAGATTTAAGAGGAAATCCTGGAGGTCTTTTAACATCTACAGTATCCATAGCTGATTATTTATTGCCAGAAGGTGATATAGTAAAAATGGTAGATAAAAATGGAAAAGAAAAAGTCGAAAAGTCAGATGAAAAAGAACAGACTCTTCCAATGACTGTGTTAATTAATGGTGGATCAGCATCTGCATCTGAATTATTGACAGGAGCTTTGCAAGATTATGAAAAAGCATTTGTAATAGGGACACAGTCTTTTGGAAAAGGGATAGTACAGACTTCTATACCGCTAGATAGGATAGGAGACAGTGGAGCGGTAAACATAACTACTTCAGAATACTTTACACCAAAAAACAATAGAATTCATGAAAAAGGAGTTACCCCTAATAAAGTTGTAGAGTTACCAAAAGATATACCTTTAGGGCCAGAAAATATTGATAAAGATTTACAACTGAAGACTGCGATAGATATTTTAAATAAAAACTAAAGGCAAAGGAGGGATTATGAAGTTAGATTCAAAATATATTAAATTTGCATGTTATGTATTAATAGTATTAATTTTGTTTGGAGTACTAATATTCCAAAAAAGAAATTTTAAAAATAGTGAACAAAATAATAAAGGTATAGCTGAAACAAATTCTTCAGAAGATACTGAAAAAACTGTTAAAAACAAATCAACAGAAAAACCAACTGAAGCTACAGAAATAGCTACAGAAGAATCTACAACAGAAAACATAGAAACTTCTATTGTATATAATGCAGGGGAAATAAGTAATTATATAAGAGGAAAGGCTCCGTATAAAGGAGAAAAATTGGTATTTTTGACTTTTGATGATGGACCAGACAATGCTTCTACAGGTAGAATACTAGATATTTTAAAAGACAATGGTGTTAAAGGTACATTTTTCTTACAAGGAAGAAATATAAATGATAGTACAGCTGAAATGTTAAAAAGAATCCATATAGAAGGTAGTGGGATAGCTATGCACAGTTACTCTCATGATTATAAATATTTGTATCCAAATAGAGTTGGAAATGCAGATGCAATAATGACAGAGTATAACAAGATAGATGCGGTATTAAAAAAATATTTAGGAGAAGAGTTTAAATGTAAAACTTGGAGATATCCAGGTGGGCATATGTCTTGGAAAGGTTTAGAAACAGCAGATGAACGATTAAAATCAGCAGGAGTAGATTGGATTGATTGGAATGCAATGAATGGTGACGCTGAACCTAAAAAAAGAAGACCTGTTACAGCTGAAGAAATGATTAAAAAAGTACAAACTAGTATAGCAGAATCTCCAACTAAAGATATAGCTGTTGTATTAATGCATGATAATAAGAATAAAGAACTTACAATGCAAACTTTACCAGATATAATTAAATATTACAAAGATAATGGATATAAATTTGGAATTTTCAAATAAAAATAAAAAATCTTACCACAAGATGTAGGTGAGATTTTTTTATTTTGTATATTTAATAAGTAATTTTATTAAAAAATGAATAAAAAAATTGCTAAAGAACGTAAAATAAGCGAAGACCTAAAAAAGTACTGCATAAAGATACACACTATATATAGGTTGTCTTGTGGTTGAAACACTATATATTGTGTGCTAGAATAATTGTGGGTGATAAAAGTGAAAGTAATAAAAAGAGATGGAAACAAAGTAGAATTTGACAAAGATAAAATATCCAAAGCCATAGTAAAGGCTATGAACAGTAGTACGGGAGTTTATGAAGAAGGACTTGCAGAAAGAATAGCAAATGAAATAGAGGACTTTGCAAAAACTACTGGTAGAGTAATGAGCATTACAGATATAGAAGATCAAGTATATTATAAATTAATACAAAATAACAATCCTGCAACGGCTAGAGCTTATGAAAACTATAAGGCAGTACAAACATATAAAAGGGAATCTAATACTACAGATGATAGTATAATAGGACTTTTAGCAACAGAAAATGCAGAGTTAATGAATGAAAATTCAAATAAGAATGCTTATATTGCATCAACACAAAGAGATTTAATAGCAGGAGAAGTTTCAAAAGATATAGCTAGAAGAAAAATTATTCCTACAGATTTAATTCAAGCACATGATGAAGGCGCTATACATATTCACGACATGGACTATATCATACAGCCAATGTTTAACTGTTGTTTAGTTAATATGAAAGATATGTTAGACAACGGAACAGTAGTCAATGGCAAGATGATAGAATCACCAAAATCTTTTCAAGTAGCATGTAATGTTATGACACAAATTATAGCACAAATAGCTAGTAATCAATATGGTGGACAAAGTATAGACATAAAATGTTTAGGTAAGTATTTAAGAAGAAGTTATGAGAAAAATTTAAGTCTTGCAGTCGAAACTGTAGGAGATGTTAAACTTGCTGAAAAAATGGCTGATAAAATGACTCAAAAAGACTTAGAGTCAGGAATTCAAACGATACAGTATCAAATAAATACATTAATGACTAGTAATGGACAAGCTCCATTTGTAACACTATTCATGCATGTTGTTGATGGCGACGAATATGAAGTAGAAACAGCTAGAATTGTAGAAGAAATACTTAAACAAAGAATCCAAGGAATAAAAAATGAAGTTGGAGTATATGTTACACCAGCATTTCCTAAATTAATATATGTATTAGATGAAAATAATATAAACGAAGAAAGTAAGTACTATAATTTAACAAGTTTAGCCATAAGATGTACAGCAAAAAGAATGTATCCAGATTATATTTCAGCTAAGAAAATGCGTGAAAATTATGAAGGTAATGTATTTAGTCCTATGGGATGTAGAGCTTTCTTATCACCATGGCAAGATGAAAATGGTAAATACCAATTTGATGGAAGATTTAATATGGGAGTTGTAACTTTAAATCTGCCACAAATAGGGATATTAGCTGAAGGTAATGAAACAAAATTCTTTAATTTACTAGACAAAAGATTAGAATTATGTAAGAAAGTTTGTATGTTGAGATATGAATTATTACAAAATACTAATAGTGACTCATCACCAATACATTGGCAACATGGTGCAATAGCAAGACTTGGGCAGCATGAGCCAGTAGGAAAACTACTAACAAATGGATATGCAACAGTAACTTTAGGTTATATTGGAATATATGAAGCAACTCTATTAACAAAAGGAGTTAGTCACACAGATCCAGTAGGAGAAGAATTTGCACTAAAAATAATGGATAGACTTAATGAAAAAATAACAGAGTGGAAAAATGAAACTGGACTTGGTTTTGCTCTATATGGAACTCCAGCTGAAAGTTTAACACACAGATTCAATTCTATTGACAGAAATAGATTTGGAGAAATAGAAAATATAACAGATAAAGGATATTATATCAATAGTTTCCATGTGGATGTTAGAGAAGAAATAGATGCTTTCAGGAAGTTTAGTTTTGAATCTAAATTCCAGGATAGGTCAAAAGGTGGTTGTATATCATATATTGAAATACCAAATATGGCACATAATTTAGAAGCATTAGAAACAATGGTAAATTATATTTACAATAACATAACTTACGCAGAATTTAATACTAAATCAGATTTTTGTCAAGTTTGTGGATATGATGGAGAAATAATTTTAAATGATGACAATGACTGGGAATGTCCTCAATGTGGAAATAAAGATACTGCTAAAATGAATGTTACAAGAAGAACTTGTGGATATTTAGGAGAAAATTTTTGGAATGAAGGAAGAACCAAAGAGATAAAAGATAGAGTTTTACACATTTAATATTATGAGATACGCACAAATAAGAGAATTTGATGTTGCGAATGGTCCAGGCGTAAGAACAACGATATTTGTTACAGGTTGTACAATAGGATGTAAAAATTGTTTTAATAAAGAATATCAAGACTTTAATTTTGGAACTGTTTGGACTGATGAAGAAACAAAACAAATTTTAAATAATCTGTCATCAGACATTATAGAAGGACTTACTATACTAGGAGGAGAGCCTTTTGATAATACAGAAGGACTATTGAAGGTAGTTTTAGATATTAGAAAGAAATCTAACAAAAGTATATGGATTTTTTCAGGGCGTGTATTTGAAAAATTAATAGAAGTTGAAAATAATAAAAAATTATTAAAACTATGTGATGTTTTAGTAGATGGACCATTTATTGAAGAAAAAAAGAATTTACGACTTAAATTTAGAGGTTCAGAAAATCAGAGAATTATAGATTTGAAAAAAACTTTTGAAAATAATGAAGTAATTATTTATAAAAAATAGAAGTATATAAAAAATACTTCTATTTTTTTATTGTTTTTGCTTAAAGTCTTTGATATACTATTATTGTATTAGCGAATTAGTGCACACATAATATAATAGGGGGATATATGTTAGTAGAAAAGATTACAAAAAAAATGAAAACATGGAATACAATATTTTTGGTGTTTAGTATTATTGGAGTGGTATTATCAGCTATTGGTTTAATCGGTATTATATTTAATAAGGCAGAAATAAACGTATTAAACACAATTATTTCAGTAGTGATATTTATAATTACTATATACACAATTTTTATAGCAATACAGAATAATAAAAAGATATTTGAAGGCACAGATATTAATATAATAGCTTACATATTAAAATTGTTAATTACAGCATACAGTATAATCATAACCATAATGCAATTAATTACAGGTGATATTAAAAAAACTGCAGAAGCTGAACTATCAACTTTGCCAACAGATCAAGTAGAAGCTGTTTTAGCTATAACAATAGCTGTAACAATAGGTGTTGCAATAATAGGTTGGATAATAGCGATATTACCATCAGTTAGAATATTAATGTTAAATAAAAAATACAAAAAATTAAAAGAGGAAGTTAATACTAATTATGACGAAGAAGAATAAAATAATTATCGCTGTAGTTTCTATATTTTTTATAATAGCAATTGCACTAACTATATTTTTTAGTAGAGATAAGAAAGAAGTTGTAGATTTGTATAAAGTTGAAGAGCAAGATCCTATAACTTTTACAGGTTCAGCACAAGCAAGCAGCAATCAAGATATATATTTAGATTCTACTAAAGGTGAAATAATAGACTATTATGTAAAAAACGACGAAGAAGTAGTTGTAGGACAAAAATTATTTATTTATGAAAATGAAACAATAAAGGATACAGTAGATGAACTTACTAGAAGTTACAATAATTTATATGGTTCTTATAAAGATGTTCAAAGTCAAGTAAGTAGTGCCAAGGGAGAGTTAAGTTCAGCGAACAAAAAAATAGAAGATATAACATCAAAGATAAATAACATATCTGAAACACCTAGTATGGATATGGATCCAAGTAAAATAGGAGCAACTTCTGGAACGGGTGAATTAACTAAATTACAAGGTGATTTACAAAAAGCACAGGCGGAGGCACAAGCAGCACAAGCAACTATTACGCAAGGAGAGGCAAGTTCGAAAGAATTAAAAGCTCAGTACGAAGAAATAGATGCAAAAATAGCTTCAACTAAGAAAAACATGAACTATGTTGAAAAAGCTACTGTTGGAGGTATAGTAAAACTAAATAAAGAAGCCGCCAAAGCAGGAGTTAGTATGACAGGTGGAGAACCTGTCATATCTATAACAAGTAAGGACATAGTTATAAAAGGAAAAGTAACAGAATATGATTATGAAAAAATAAAATTAGAAGATAGAGTAGATATAGAAATAGCAAATTCAGGTAAAAAAATAGGAGGAACTATAACTTATATAGATTCACTTCCAATTAGCAGTGATTCACAGATAGCTCTTTCCCAGCAATCAGGAGGGTCATCTGTTTCAAGTTATAGTTTTGACGTAAAGCCGGACGAAGTAATTCATTATGGTTTTTCAGTAAATATAAAACTTCCACAAGAAGATATATTTATACCAGAAGAAGCTGTAGAAAAAAGTAGTGGTAAATATTATGTTTATACAGTAGAAAATGGAAAAACTGTAAAGAAAGAAATCCAAGTACAACAAGATGATGGTGTGTATAAATTAGAAAATGGACTAAAAGTTGGAGATAAAATAGTTGCAAATGTTGAAGGTATAAAAGAGGGAATGGAAGTTGAAACAAACACTCCAGAAGATAAGAAAAAAGAAAATATTGACCCAACAGATACAACAAATATGGATAGTAGCGATGCAACAAATATAAGCGAGACAACAAATAGCACAAAACCGGAGAATTAAGATGATTGAAATAAAGAAAGTAAATAAAACTTATGATTCTGGTGAAGAAAAGTTGCATGTTTTAAAAGATGTTACTTTTACAGTAGAAGAGGGAGAGTTTGTAGGTATAATGGGAGAATCTGGCTCTGGTAAATCTACATTAATGAACATAATTGGATTTATGGATAACAAATTTGAAGGTGAGTATTTTTTTGAAGATAAACTTATAAAAAATGAAAGTGATGATAGTTTATCTCATATTAGAAATGAGTCCGTTGGGTTTGTGTTTCAAAATTTTAATTTAATTGATAATTATACAGTTAGAGAGAATATAGAATTACCATTATTGTATGCAGGACTATCCCCAAAAAAAACTAGAGAAGTTGTTCTAAAAGCTTTAGAAAGTGTAGGAATACCTGAAAAAATTGACAAATATCCAACACAACTTTCAGGAGGACAAAAACAAAGAGTAGCAATTGCAAGAGCAATAGTTCATAAACCTAAGTTTATTTTAGCTGATGAACCAACGGGAGCTTTAGACTCAGTTACTTCAAAAGAAATAATGGATATATTCAAAAAATTAAATACAGAAAATAAAACAACAGTAGTAATGGTAACACATGATAGAACTCTATCAACATATTGTACAAAAATTCTTTTTATGGTTGATGGAAATTTAGAAGAGAGGTTTGATTTATAATGAGGTTTTCAGTATTATTTTCAGACGCTTTTGGAGCTATAAAAAGAAATAAAAAGAGAAGTATATTGACCATGCTTGGGATAATAATAGGAATTGGTGCAGTTATAGCAATAATTTCGATAGGACAAGGATTTGAGAATTATGTAGTAGATAGCCTTACAAGTGAAGATAGCAATGAGCTTTCAACAACAATAACATTTCAAGCTAATGATAGTAATTTGTACAACGATGAAAATATAGAATTTTTTAATAGCAACGATATAAGGAATATTGAAAAACTCTCAGGTGTTTCAAAAGTAGAAGAAATGCAAGGTTCTATAATGGGAGATGATGTAAAACTAGAGTTAGAAACAAGAAACAATAAAAAAAATGCTATGGTAAAAATACAAAATTCTACAAAACAATCTATATCTGATGGTAGAAATTTAACATCAGTTGATAATGCAAAAGAGAGTAGAGTTGTAATAATAAGTGAATCATTAGCAGAAACATTATATCCTGATACAAAAAACTATATAAATAAAAGTGTAGATATAAAAGGTCTCTCATATAATATTGTAGGAATTTATGAAAATACTGTGGAAATGTTTGGAGCAACATATGATGTGTATATGCCAAAAAAAACCTATGAATTTTACAATAAAGAAAAAGTGAATGCATCTACAATCACAGTTTATTTAAATAAAGGGGCTAATGTAAAAGATGTCTCAGAGAATGTAGTGGAATATTTAGAAGAAAAAGGTTCTATGAAAAGTTTAGGCTCCTATATGTATGTGGATTTAGGAGAAATAATGGATGGCATTTCAAGCGTTCTAGACAGCATAACTTTATTCATAGCATTAATAGGTGGTATATCATTGTTTATAGCGGGAATAGGAATGATGAACATGATGTTTATATCAGTTTCAGAGAGAACAAAAGAAATAGGTATAAGAAGAGCACTTGGGGCAACTAAAAGAAATATAACTATGCAATTTTTGTTAGAAGGAATAATTATAACTATACTTGGTGGAATACTAGGTTATTTCTTTGGATTGATTTTTGCGATGGTTATTTCAATATTTTTACCATTTTCAGTAGCTATACACGCAGGTCCAGTAATGACTGCACTTATAATTTCACTTGCAATAGGAATTATATTTAGCTATAGCCCTGCAAAAGCAGCAGCAAATAAAAATGTAATAGAAATATTAGCATAGAATAAACAGGTCATATTAATATGGCTTGTTTTTTTATGTGAAAAATTATTGACATAAAAAATTTAGTAGTGTATACTTTTAATTAAATAACATACGTTATTTAATTAAAAGGGAGGAAATATGAGAGGACCTAAAGTTAAGTATGATAAAGATTTAATAGTAGAGAAAAGTAGGGAATATATAGACAAAAATGGAATAAAACAAATAAGTATAAGAAATCTTGCAAAGTATATAGGCTGTTCAACACAACCGATATTTAGACAATATAAAAATAGTGAAGAATTATTAAAAGATGTATATATATCAATGGAAAAATATTATGAAAATTTTGTAGAAAGAATTTCTAGCAATATAGATATTCCATTTTTAGGATTAGGACTCAGCTATATAAATTTTTCAAAAGAACACCCTAATTTGTTCTTTGCATTGTTCATGAATGATTTATATAAAAAAGATAACTTATTAGATTTTTTCAAGAATGAAGAAAGTGATAGCGTAATAAAAGATATTTCTAAACAGACAGAATTATCTAGTGAGAATTGTAGAAAATTATTAAGAAATATTTGGTTATTAACTCATGGTATGGCAACGATGATATATACAAAACAAGTAAAATACAATGATAAAGAAATAAGGGAAATATTATTTCATGGTTTTTATGGATTTATTTCAATATTAAAACAAAAGGAGAGAAAGAATGATTAAAAATTTATTTAAAAGTATAGCAATAGCGATATTAATGGTATTATTTCCTATTATGGCATCTGTAATTATTCAAGTTAATAATATTAAGAGTGATATATTAGGATATGGAATTCAAACAATATTTTTTGCAATAGCGTCTACTATAGGAATTATAATATACAAAAAAGTAAAGTATAATAAAAAAGATAAAGGTAGTAAAATATATAAGCAAGTATTATGGTATACTCCAATTATAATTTCTGAAATTATAGTATTTAGTTCAAAAATAGACTTAAGTAAAGACATATTTTATTACATAATTTTATTAATATTTACAGTATTTGTTGGAATAAGTGAAGAATTATTTTTTAGAGGAATTATATTGAATATTTTAAGTGAAAAAAGTAAGCGTTATGCAATATTAGTTTCAGCTATACTATTTTCAATACTACATTTAACAAATATTGCAGGAGGTATTAGTATAAAATATGTAGTATTACAGGTAGTATTTTCATTTATATTTGGGGTAGTTGCAGGTCAAATAACTGTTATTAGTAGATCATTATTACCAGCGATTATTTGGCATTTTACACATGACTTTATCGCATTTTTAACAGGTAATGAATTAAGTAAAAAAACTATAATAGTTTTAGTTGTTCAGTGTGTAATTTTATTAATATATTCAGTTTATTTAAGTAAAAAAATAAATAAAAATATTTAAGAAATAAGTCATATTAATATGGCTTGTTTTTTTGTGAAAATTATTGTGAAACAATAAAATTTAAAAAATCAATTAATTAGTTTAAGGGTTATATTGTAACTATTATGTAAATTTTTCGTAACTGGAATGTAAATTTTTAGTGTTAGTATTTAAATTAAGCAATATTGCAATACTAAAATAAGGAGTGCAAAATGGAACTCAAAACTAAAGAGACAGTGAAATATTTATTTATACCTTTGTTGATTTTTATAGCAGCTATTTGTATATTATTTTTACTTAAAGAATCTAAATTTGCAAAATTAGAACTAAAAAGTAGTAATATTTTACTATATAATTTGACAGAAGATAGAGAAGAATTTTCAAAAAAAGATAAAGAATGTGTATCACCAGCATCTTTAACTAAAATTATGACAGTTTTAGTATCTATTGAAAATATAGAAGATAAATCTAAAATAGTGCTAGTAGATAAGAAATCTTATCAAGAAATGGTTGCAAGAAACTCATCTATGGCAGGATTTTATGGAAATGAGCCTGTAACATACAAAGATTTATTATATGGAACTATGCTTACATCGGGAGGTGAATGTGCAAATTCTTTAGCTATACATATTTCAGGTAACGTTTCAGAGTTTGTAAAATTAATGAATAAAAAAGCTAAAGAAATAGGTATGATAAATACAAATTTTGAAAATCCTGAAGGAATGGATGGAGAAAATCACTATACAACAGCAGAAGATATAGCTAAATTATTAAAGTATGCATTAAAAAATGAAGATTTTAAAACAATATTTACCGCTAAAGAATACACTTCCACGTCTACATTAGATCATCCAGGTGGTATTAATATAAAAAGCACAGTTTTAAGTAAGTTAGATGGATATAAACAAAAAAATTTCAGGATAATAGGTGGAAAGTCTGGGACTACAGAAAAAGCAGGACATTGTTGGGCGACACTTGTTGAAAAAGAGGATAAAGAATACATATGTATAGTAATGGGGGCTACTTTAAAGGAGAATGAACCACAAATAAAAGATACTATAAGTATTATGAATGAAGTTTAAAGTACATATTTAATTAGCCGGTATTAATTATATAGAAATAATAAGGAGAAAAGAATGGATAAAAAAGAAAAAGATAAGAAAATTGATGATTATTATAATGAAGAAAAAGAAGTATTTCATTTTTTAGATTGGTGGGCTCCTCCAATAAGCAAAGAAGATTTATTTGAAACATTAAATGATGACTATTTAGTAGAAAAAATTATAGATTTTCAAGAATGGTGAATAGACACTAATAATGTTTTTTTTAAACTATTAAACCAAGCACATTTTCTAGAAGATAATATAGAAGAAAATAGAGAAGAGTTAGCATATGTTTATTCTGTTATTTCTCATACAATAATATCGCATTTATATTTTCCAGATGCTCTTAGAATTGCAACACATTATATTGATAAAGCTATAGAATTAACAGAAAATGAGGAAAATAAAAAAGAGTGGACTGAGTTTAAAAATCTGGATATATTTTATAATTACTAAAAGAAAGGTTTTTTAACCGTTCTTTTAGTAATTTAATCCATTTTTAAATACATTTTTCAAAAAGTTTCCAACAATATCTGAAAATCTTGTTATATTTGATATATATGCAAAGTCTTGTCCATATATTTTCTTTTCACTAGGTAAGTCTTTAGTTTCTCCAGTAAATACCCCAAGAATAGTGTTGCCAGAGTTACGACCTAAAAATACTTCTTTGGCAGTATCTCTAACAGCTTCTTCTTTAACATAATCTACAGCTTTTTGTTTTAAGTTACCAATTATTTTAATATTTATTTTATCATATGGTTTTCCATCGCTTAAAACTATTAAAATTTTTCTATCAACAGGAGAATTTTTCATCAAATGATTTATAGTTTTTATAGCAAGTCCATCTCTATTAGAACCAGACGCGCTATATTCAAAAATATTTTGATTTTTATTTTGAGTATCGTTATAATCTCTAAAAAGTCTTAAAACTAAAACATTATAGAAGTTATTGAAAGACATAACTCTTGTAGGGATATTTAATTCTGTTAATGCTTGTGCAATTACATAACCTTGTGAAGCGACTATTTCTTGCCTTTCTATTTGAGAAGCAGAACTATCAAGTAATATGTCTACAGAAACTGTACCTATTTCATCTTTTAGTTCTTTTAAAAATATTTTATTATTGTGTAAATACTTTGGTTTCCAAAGATATGAAGGAATTAATTTTCCAGAGCCAGACAAAGTAGAACTTTCTTCTAAGTCAGCCAGTATTTCCTTTTGTATAGTATCTTTTAATTTGGTGATAGATCGTTTATATATAAGAAAGTTTTTTTCAAAATGTTTTAAATTTTCCTTTTTATTAAACTCTTGTTCAGATATTCTAAATTGTTCATTAGGTGTATTTCCAAATTCACCTTTTGTAATTAAAATTTTAATTCCGTCATGATAACCTGTACATAACTTATTTTCAAGTTTTAAATTATTAACTTTGTTTAAGATGCTTTTACCATATACTTTTTCAGCTAAATCTTTAGTATAGAGTTCTTTAGAATAAATGTTTTTACTGTAATTTTCATCTTTTTCATCATTATTTTTATTCATATCTTCAGATAAAAGATTTATTTTGTTAAATTCAGCAGCCTCTACTTCTTCATCTACTTTGGTATCACCTTTACTGTTAAACTCTAGCTTAGGTTTATTTTGAGATTTTTCCAACTCTTTTTCATTAGCTTTTTCAACGATTTTATCTATTTTTTGTTTATATTTTAAATCTAAATTTAAGTAAAAATGATTTTTTATAATATTCTTTAGTTTTAAGATTAAGTCAGAACTGTTTTTTATATCTTTTAAATTCATTATGTCATTTAGTAAAAGTATAGTCATTTCTCTAGTTTTAGGAACTTGTTTTAATTTCCTACTATAAAAAGCATACTCTAATTCTTCAGTTAAGTTTGTAGGTTGTCTAAATTTATAGTAATCAAATTTAGTTTTTACTGTGTAGTTTCTGTATTCAAGTATACCTGGTCTATATTTTTCATAGTAATTCCAAAAATATTCTTCCAGTATTAATTCAGTAACTTTATAGTAATCTTCTGGTTTTGGATTGTCATTTATTAAAATATTTAAAAATGAATAAATTTCATTCATTTGAAATTTCATATAAGAAAAACCAGAAAGAGCAGATTTATAAAAATTAATTTTTTCATCGCTACCAAATTCAAAAATACTGTAATTTGGTAAAAAATTATAATTGTTTGAAATAGTCCAAATTAAATTATTCCTTCTAATATTTTCAAATGTGTTTAAATTTTCAGACATTTTATTAACCTATAAATATATCTTCTTTAGTAAGGTTATTACTAAACAAACTGTCTATTTCATCTTGTATTATTTCTTTTTCAAAATTATCAAAAGTTTTATTAACAATACCTATTTTTAAAGCAGATTTTATATCTAATCCTATTTTCATTGCACCAATAGCAGCTATTAATCCCCTAATATCTATTGGGCGAGAAGATATTTCTGAGTTTAAACTTTTTTCTTGTAAATCTAAAAATAGTTTAGTAAATAATTCTATAGCATTTTTTGTTAAATCAAAATCTGTTTTTAAAATATTTTCTAGAGTATTCTTATCAGACATAGGCATATCAATTATTAAAAATCTAGATATTAAAGCTTCGTTTAATTCTCTAGTTCCAGCATATCCATAATTCATAGTGCCAATAAATCTTGTTGCATCATCTAGTTTTATTTTGTCATAACCAGGAATATCAATAATTCTTCTATGATCCAAACTAGAGTGAATAACAGCGACAGAATCATTTTTTGCCATATTGACTTCGTCTAATATCCCGAAACCTCCATTTATAGCAACATCATAAACAGGACCAGGTCTAAAAGAAACTTGGTTATTTACAAAAGTATCTGTACCAACTAAAGTAGAACTGTCTGTGTTTACATGAAAAGATATGTTCCATGTTGGTCTTTCAAAAAGTAGTGCTAAATTGTCACAAAGTACATTTTTACCAGTTGCTTTAGGGCCAGTTAATAGTATATTGGAACCTTGTAGAATTGCACTAATGGCTTGTTCCCAAACTTCTTTGCCATAGTATTTGTAATGAGGTGTAGGTATTCTTTCTATATATTTATCATTGGAATATTTTTTCCTAAATTCTAATATTCCATTTATTAATTCATTATTTATTCCTTGTTCTTTTAAAAAATTAATCATAGTTTTCCTCCAGTAGATAATTATACCATAATGATTAAAATTATCATTTAATTATTAAGTTTATTTTAATATCTTTATGTTATAATTAGTATTATTCGAGGTATAGCTATGTGTGAATATAATTATTCAATAGAAGAAGTGGAAGAAATGTTAGAAGAAATTGCAGAAAGTATTCCTAAAGCATTATACAAAAACCTACATGGTGGTATAGTGCTAATTGAAGGAGCAAAGATACATACAAAAAGCATTGAGCCAAGTAAATTATACATAGCAGGGGAATATATTAGAAATAGAAATACTGGCAATCACATAAAGATATACTATGGTTCAGTTATGAAACTTTATCAAAACTGGAGTAAAGAAAAATTAAAAGAAGAATTGGGTAAAATTTTAATACACGAATTTAGGCATCACATAGAGTATGAGGCAGGAGATTATTCTTTAGTGGTTGAAGATAAAATATTTATAAATAATTATTTAGAAAGGCATAGTGAATGAGGAAAATTTGGGGGAAGTTTATATTAAAACTTGCTAGGTTTATAGAAATTATAGTAGGAGGACTATCAAAGGGAGTTAATTTTGTAGTAACATTTGTTTCACAACTAGGAAAAATCCTTTGGTCTGCTTTAGTAATGGTAGCATGTGGCGGCTTTTTTATATTAGGACCATTTTTGTTGTTTAATCCATATGCTATGGTAGTAATTGTTACATCAATATTTATATTTGTTATTATTCCAATGATAGGTAAAATATTTGCAAGTTGGCTAGATTATATTAACTATTCAGCTGTAGAATTTTTAAGGAATTATGGGGATTATTTAATAAATAACAAAGCTAATTTTAAATCTTATAGGGAATTTTCAAAAGATTATAAAGATAAAAAAGCAAGAGAAGAAAGAGAAAGGGAAGAGCAACAACGAGCACAAAATGATTTTTGGGAAGAAATATTTAAAAACTTTACTCAAGGTGGAGGAGGTTTTTATTATAAAACTTATAATATGAATGATGAAGACTTCGGAAATCAATTTGGAGGTTACAGTGGATATGGTGGTCAAAGACAGGGTTATGGAGGTTACAATCAAAGCTATGGAAATCCTTTAGATGACTTTAGAACTAAATATAAAGAAAGTTGTAAGGTTTTAGGAGTACCAGAAAACACTGATAAGTATGAGGTAAAAACAGCATATAGAAAGCTTGCTAAAAAGTACCATCCAGACATAAATAAGAGTTCAGAAGCTACAGAAATGTTTCAAAAAGTTAATTCAGCATATGAATTTTTAAGTGAAGAGAATATACAAAGATATAATAAAATGAATATAAATTAAGAATATAATAATTTTGAGTAAAATATTTAAGGAATAAAATTATAACATAGAAATAAAGAGGGGTGGAGCTATCACTCCTCTTTATTTCTATGTTATAATATACTGGGTGATGTCATGGAAAGTTTTATAATAGGATTTTTAGAAAATTATGGATATTTTGGAGTATTTTTACTTATTTTTATAGAAAATTTATTTCCACCAATTCCTTCAGAAGTTATTTTGGGACTTGGAGGATTTTTCACAACCTCTACAGACCTTAACTATTTTGGGGTAGTGATATTTGCGACTATAGGATCTGTACTTGGTGCAATTATTTTATATTATATTGGGTACTACATAAATTCTGATAGAGTAAAAAATCTTTTAAGAAAAGGGAATAAAATTTTACAAGTAAAAGGCGGAAAACTAGATAAGGCTATGGAAATATATAAAAAATATGCTAGTGTATCGGTTTTTGTATGTAGAATGATTCCTATTATTCGTTCAATTATTTCAGTTCCAGCAGGAATGGCTAAAATGAATATAGGTAAATTTATAGGGTTAACGGCTCTTGGTTCTTTAATATGGAACTCTATTATTACATATTTAGGCGTTTACTTAGGAGATAACTGGATACAAATTGAAGTTTTGATAAAAGAGTATACAGTGATAGTTTTTGGAGCTATTTTGATAGTAGGTCTTGGTTATATTTTTTATAGGATAAAAAAGAAGAAAAAAGAAGGTAAAGATAGCTAATAGTATTTATATAAAATATATTAAGAAAGGGTGCTCGTCTTGGCTGATGATAACGACAAAGGTAACAATTCAAAAAAGAAAAGCTTTATTGGAAAGTTAATTGATGATTTAGAAATTAACAAAGATAATAAGACTAAATTTGAAGATGTTCAAAAAAGAAAATTAAATCCAAATATTGTTGAATATGATTGGGAAGAAGACAGTCCTTTAAAAGGTAGAAGAATTTTAATAACTAAAAAAAGTGACTTTTTAAGAAAAAACTACAATGATTCTACTCTAGATAAAAAGCATATAAAATTAGAAGATGATAAAGTAGAAGAAGATATATTAAGAGTATCAAAGCCTAAAAAAGTAAAAAAAATAGTTCATAAAAAAATTGATAAAAGTAAAATTGAAGACAAAAAAGAAAATCTTCAAACTAGTAATTATAAAGAAGAAAATAAACAAGTAAACGAAAATAATGTAGGAAAAAATTTAGTAAGAGAAGAAGTTCCTAATGAGAAAAATATAGAAGAAAAAACAAATTCTGAGATAAAAAAGGAAAAAGCTGGAAAAAACAGTTTTAATTTTAGAATACTAAAAGATAAATTATCAGAAATAATGGGAAGATTCAAAAATGATAAAGAAGATGAAAATAAAGTACAAAAAAGGAAGTTTCCCATCAAGTTTATATATCTAATTACTTCTCTAGCATGTGTATTTTTATTATTTTTAGGAATAATGATTGTTTCTGGTGGAGACAGTGTTTCATTAGATAACGTAAGCAAAGAATTTATACAGAGATTAGAAGAAGGAAATACTGAAAAAATAGAAGAAATAGTATCTTTTGAAGGCAAGAATACAGAAAGTTACAAGAAATCTATATCTAATTTCGTGAAATTGTATAAAGAAGATAACGAATTTAAGGAGTATGTTAAGACTTCTGTAGAATCAGATGTTAAGAATATACAGGAAAATAAGAATTATAAGACTAAAAATTTAATAGGAATAGTTGAAGCTGGTAAAAAACACTTACTTTTTCCAGGATATAAGGTAAAGATATCTCCCTTATCTATTAATACTGAAAGTATAGTTGAAAAAACTATAAAAATAGGAGATGAAAGAGAGATAATTAAAGGAGAAATGTTAGTAATACCAGGTGTATATGATATTATTACAGAGTTTGAGTTTTTAAAATTAAAAGATCTAGCATATGTTAAATATCAAAATAATGAAGCTAATTATAATCTTAATTTAGGTTATTCAAATTCTGAAATTTATAATGATAGTTTTGATTTGCAAGAAGGAAACTATAAATTTGAAATTAGGAATGCAGATGATGAAGCCTTAGTATTTATAGATGGTAAAAACACTAATAAGACAGTAGAAGAATTTAACGAGATGGAAGGTAAAAACTTAGATGATGGTAATTCTATAGCGGTATTAAATAAATCAGCTATAGGATATGGACTTTCAGATTCAATAGCGTTAATAAATGCTGATGGTAGTGCTAAATTTAAAGTAAACTATGAAAATAATTTAATGTTAGATAAATTTATCAGTATGATAAAGACTACATTGCAAAATGACAGTAAAGCTTTTAGGAATTCAGATATAAATATGTTAACAACATTAGGTGGAGAAGAATTAGATGCTGCAATAGGATGGATTAACAAGAATATAGGAAATAATCAATATTACATTAGAGATTATATGTCTTATTTGGTAGATAAAGATTCATTTGATGTTAAAGAAGGTGGATATTTTAGTTCTACGTCAGCTTATGTTGGAGGATACTTGAACTATAAAGAAGGTAAATTCAGTAATGATGATAAAAATCCGGATTTAAATAATTTAGATGAATACGTAGATAAGAAAACAGGATTCCACTTTAAATTTGACGAAGATGAAAAAGCTTGGTATGTAGACTTATGGGGAACAACTTATAGGAGTATAGAAACAAATAATACTTTATTGTTAAAACTAAAATAGGAGAAAATTATGAATATGAAAGCAATTCACACTTGTATAAGAGTATATGATTTAGAAAAATCTATTGAATTTTACGAAAAAGCTTTGGGCTTAAAAGTTACAAAGAAAAAAGACTATCCTGAAGATAAATTTACACTAGTATACTTGGGAGATGGAGAAAGTGAACATGAAATTGAGTTAACTTATAATTATGGACATGAACCATATGATTTGGGAAATGGATATAGTCATATAGCTTATTCTGTTGAGGATTTAGAGGATGCTCATGCAGAGCATGTTAGATTAGGTTATAAAGTGACTGAATTAAGTGGCTTGTCTGACTCAAATAGACCGAAGTTCTACTTTATAACTGATCCAGATGGGTATGATATAGAGATTGTTAGAAAGAGGAGTTAATAGTTGTTAAATATCGTAGATTTAAGTAAAAAAATCAAAAACAAACAAATTATTGATTCTGCAAATTTAACTATAGAAAAGGGTAGGGTTTTTGGGGTTTTTGGAAGTGAGAACTCTGGAAAAACTACCCTTTTAAGGATAATTTTAGGAGTTATAAAAGCAGATTCAGGAAATATTATATACAATGATAGTAAATTTATTCCACAAAACACAAATATATCATACTTACCACAAAAAAGTGGACTATATTATGATATGAAAGTATATACACAATTAAAGTTGTTGTGTAGTCTTAAAAAGATGCCTAAAAAGGATATTGATAAGAATATAAAATACTGGTTGAAAAAGTTTAAAATAGAAGAACTAAAGAACGAAAAGTATAATAATATTTCAAGAGAGAATCAACAAAAAATTAAACTTATTGCATTATTAATAGATAATCCAGATATAATAATATTAGATGAGCCATTTAGAAGCATAGGATTTATAGGTATTTATGAGTTAAAAAGTATCTTGCAAGAACTTAAAGAAGTGGGAAAGATTATTTTAATAGCTAGTGAATACCTTAATTATATAGAAGTAATATGTGATGATATTGCATTTATGTATAATGGAATATTAAAAGACTATGGAAGTATAGAAGGTTTGATAAAAAGCAATTCATATAATAAAATTTCAATAAAAGTAAAAAATTGCAAAGATGTGAATAAAATTATAGGAAATTTACTTAGTGTTAAAAAAATTATTTCAGTATGTGAAGATGAAATAATAATTGAATTAACGGAAGGTAACAATATAGAGGATTTAATTAAAGACTTATTTAATAAAGGAGTTACATTCACTTCAATAGGATCAATTAAAAAAAGTTTAGAAAATATTTATATGGAAGAATTTAGAAAGGAATTAACAAATAATGTTTAAGTTGACAATTTTTGAATTAAAAAGAATTCTAAAAAATAAAGTTTTTATTCTAGCAACCATTGTTATATCATTATTCCTTTTAGGATTAACATTTTTGCCACAAATTTTTCGGGGAAATGTAAGTTCAAATTCTGGAACAGCAAGTATAGAATACAATTATAAAAAATCTGATTTTAATAATAATAAAGTTTATTTTGGAGATGATTTCAAAGATCCAGAAGATCTTATTGCTTTAATGAATTTAAGTATACAAGATATTGCTTCAAGTGAGTCGGAATTAGAAAATATGGTTAAACAAGGTTCTATACATAGAGGAATTGTATTTAAAAGTCCAACAGAGTATAGAGTTATTGTTAAAAACAATAATTTGTTTAATTCATCGGATGATATAATTGCATTATTAGACAATTTTAACTTTAATACATATTTAAAATCAAATAATATAAATCCAAGTGTATTAAATCACGGAAAAGAATACAATATAAAAGGTACTGTTACATCATTAGAAGGTAGGGGGAGTACAGGCTATATTGTAAATATAATTATAATGATAATGTTTTATGCATTAATATTATTTTATGGGAATAGCATGGTCATCAATATAATAAAAGAAAAGAAGAATGGAGTTTATGAAACGGTGTATAGTTTTACAAATTCATTTTCATTATCTATTAGTAAAGTTATTGCGTATAGCATAGTAGGAGTACTTCAATTTATGTTGTATATGTCTTTTATTTTAATTGGATTAAATAGAAATAAAGAGTATTATATGTCAGAAGGATTTGACAGCATGGGTGGTATAAATTTCAATATGATATTAATATATTTATTATTTATTATTTTAGGATTTATTTTCTACCTGTTATTATATAATATACTTTCTAATTTTATAAAAAAAGTAGATAATGTTGTTAATATATCCATACCAATATTATTTTTGCTTTCATTTGTAATAATTTCAACATTTGTTGGAGTAAATTATATAAATGGACAGTTTATGTATATACTATCATTACTACCATTTTCATCTATAATCGTTGCTCCACTATTATTTAATATGACAAATATGGAAATTAGTAGCATTTTAATAAGCGTAGGGATATTGGTTTTTATAAATATAATTTTGGCAATAATTTCTATAAAAGCAAATAAAAAATATTTATATATAAAAAAAGACTTTTAGCTAAAGCTAAGAGTCTTTTTTTATCTTTCAGTTATACTAGTATAATTATTTTCAGATGCTATTGAAATGTAACCAGGTCTCATAATTTTTTCATCTCTAGTTTGTTCAAGTCTATGAGCACACCATCCTGCCATTCTTGCAACGGTAAAAATAGGAGTATATAATTCAGGAGGAATGCCTAGCATTTCATAAACAAGTCCTGCATATAAATCAACATTTGCACATATTTCAAAATCTTTACCTTTTCTTTCTTTAAACTTTAAAACAGTTAGTTTTTCAATATTTTCTAAAAGTTCAAATTTTTCAGTATATCCTTTTGCAGCAGCTAATTCTTTTGCTTTTTTCTTTAATAATACAGCTCTAGGATCAGATTTTGTATAAACAGCATGACCCATACCATAGATTAATCCTTTTTTATTAAATACCTTTTTGTCTAAAATATCATCTAAATAAGAAGATAACTCATCATAATTTTGCCAGTTACAACTTTCAATAATATTATTAATCATTGAGCGAACCATAATATTTGCTCCACCGTGTTTAGGACCTTTTAATGAACCTATAGCAGTAGAAATAGCAGAATATGTGTCAGTTCCTGTTGAAGAAACAACATGGGTAGCAAAAGCAGAGTTATTACCACCACCGTGTTCAGCATGCACGACCATACATAAATCTAAAAGTCTAGCTTCTTCTTTAGTGAATTTACAGTCAGGTCTTAACATATGAAGTATATTTTCAGCTATCGAAGCATTAGATAAAGGTCTATGCAAAATCAAAGATTTATTATCATAATAATGTCTTTTAGCCTGATAAGAATAAACCATCATTACAGGAACTTTGGATATTAAACTCAAGGATTGTCTAAAAGTATTTAAAAGTGATGTATCATCAGCAGTTTTGTCATATGTGTAAAGTGTTAAAACAAGTCTTTGTAACATATTCATCATATTATTACTTGGGAATTTTAAAATATTATCTTCATTAAAAAACTTAGGGAACTCACGATTGTATTCCATAACTCTATAAAATTCAGATAGGGCTGCCTCTGAAGGTAATTTACCTAGTAATAATAAAAATGCAGTTTCTTCAAATCCGAATCTATCATCTTTTTGAAAGCCATCAACTAAATCTGTAAGAGGTATTCCTCTATATAGAAGTCTACCGTCAATAGGCACTTTTTTATCGTCTTTAACCTCATATCCTACAACATTTGCAATCCCTGTAATACCAACAAGTACGCCTGTACCGTTAGAATTACGAAGTCCTCTTTTTATATTGTATTTTGTATATAGGTTAGGGTCTATATAGCTACTACTATCAAGTAACTTTAGAAAATTATCTTCTATTTCATTAATTGATTTATTATTAGAATTATCTACAACCATATATCCTCCTATAAATTTTTAATTATTGCATCTGTATATTCTTCTGTTGATTTATTACCACCTAAGTCTCTAGTAAAATTGTCTTTATCACTTAAAGCCTTGTGAATTGCACTCTTTATTTTATTAGAAGCTTCTATTTCTCCTAAATAATCCAACATCAAGCAACCACTTAAAATTAAAGCAGTTGGATTAGCATAGTTTTTACCAGCAATATCTGGCGCAGAACCATGAACTGGTTCAAAAATTGCCAAATCTTTACCTATGTTTGCACCAGGAATAAGTCCAAGACCACCAACAAGACCAGCACAAAGGTCAGATAAAATATCACCATATAAATTTTCGGTTAAAATAAGTTTGTATTTTTCTGGGTACATTACAAGTTGCATAGCCATGTTATCAACTAAAACTTCCTCAAGTTCAATTTCTGGATAATCTTTAGCAACTTCTCTTGAAACATCTAAAAACATTCCGTCAGTAAATTTCATGATATTTGCCTTTGTTACAACAGTAACTTTGTTAATTCCATTTTTCTTAGCAAATTCAAAAGCTTCTCTAGCAATTCTTTCAGAACCTTTTTTAGTAATTACTTTAATACTCTTAGCTGTGTTTTCATCTTCCATTTCTTCAATACCTTGATATAAATCTTCAGTATTTTCTCTAAAGATGGTAATATCTATATTTTCAAACTTACTATCTATTTTTCCTAAAGATTTAACAGGTCTAACATTTGCAAATAAATCATATTTTTTTCTTAAAAATACATTTGCAGATCTAAAACCAGTTCCAATAGGGGTAGTCATAGGTCCTTTAATACCTACTTTGTTTTTTTCTAAACTCCCAAAGCAATCATCTGAAATTATTTCACCATATTTTTCAAATTGTTTTTCTCCAGTTTGATAAATATCCCACTGAATATTAACATCAGCAGCTCTAAAAACTTTTCTTAAAGAAGCACATATCTCTTTTCCGATACCGTCTCCTTCTAACATTGTAACTCTATGCATTTTACACCTCTAATTTATTATTTTTAGCATAATTTAAAAATCCACCATTTAAAACAACTTCAGTTTCTCTAGGAGAACCTTTAAATAATACTGGAATTTCTGTATTTTTATTAACTACTTTAACAGTAAATTCTTTTCCGTTTTTAACAGAATTGATAACATTACTTAATTCTAAAGTATCATTTTCATCTATTTTGTCATAATCATCTTTGTTTACAAAAATAAGTGGTAAAATACCGCTGTTAATTAAATTTGAACGGTGAATTCTAGCAAAAGATTTAGCAATAACAGCCTTAACACCTAAGAATAAAGGAACAAGTGCTGCGTGCTCTCTTGAAGAACCTTGACCGTAGTTGTCACCACCTACAATTATTCCACCATCATTTTTTATAGCTCTATCATAAAAATCATCAACTATAGTTTTAAATGAAAATTGTGATAAGTAAGGTATATTAGATCTAAATGGTAAAAGTTTAGCATTAGATGGACAAATATCGTCAGTAGTAATATTATCACCAGTTTTTAAAATTACATTTTTTTCAATAGAATCAGTTAAAGGAATAGCTTTAGGGAAAGGTTTAATATTTGGTCCCATAACAACAGGTTTTCCTAAATCTTCTTCCACTGGAAAAATAAAGTAATTATCACTTTTACCGTAATTTTCAGGTTCAGTTATAGTCAAGTCTATATTTAATTCACTAGGGTCAGTTAAGAAACCTGTAATAGCAGAGGCCGCGGCAGTTTCTGGACTAACTAAATATATATCAGCATCCATTGTTCCGCTTCTTCCTTTAAAATTTCTATTAAAAGTTCTAAGACTTACACCTTTAGACTTAGGAGCTTGTCCCATTCCTATACAAGGACCACAAGCTGATTCCAATATTCTTGCACCAGCTTGAATAAAAGTAGCAAGAGCTCCATTTTCACTTAAAAGTCTTAGAATATTACTGGAACCAGGAGCAATAACTAAACTAACAGAAGGATCGACTTTCTTTCCTTCAAGAATTTTAGCAACTTTCATCATATCTGCATAAGATGAATTAGTACAAGAACCTATAGCAACTTGGTCAACTTTAATTTTTTCGTCTTTAACATTTGCAATATTGTCTGGACTATGAGGTTTTGCAGTCATAGGAATAATATCATTTAAATTAATTTCTAAAGTATTTTCGTATTCTGCATCAGCGTCAGGTGAAAGAGGAGTATAATCTTCGGGTCTATTTTGCTTAGTTAAGAAGTCTAAAGTTCTTTCATCACTAGGGAAAATAGAAGTAGTAGCACCTAGTTCAGCACCCATATTACAAATAGTAGCTCTGTCTGTAACAGAAAGAGAATCTACACCAGGGCCGGTATATTCCATGATATAACCAACGCCACCCTTAACAGAAAGTTCTTTTAAAACTGTTAAAATAACATCTTTACCATTACATTTATCACTTAACTTACCAGTAAGTTTAACATTATAAACTTTAGGTACAGTTATATAGTAATAACCATTTGCCATACCAACCGCAACATCTAGTCCACCAGCACCAATAGCTAAAGCACCAAGACCTCCAGCAGTTGGAGTGTGAGAGTCAGATCCAATTAAAGTAGCACCTGGTTTAGCAAATCTTTCAAGTTGAACTTGGTGACAAATTCCTCCACCTGGCTTAGAGAAAACTAAACCGTATTTTCTAGCAGAAGTTCTAATAAATTCATGGTCGTCTGCATTTTCAAAACCAGCTTGAATAGTGTTGTGGTCAATATAAGCAACAGATAAATCTGTTTTAATTTTGTCTATACCCATAGCCTCTAACTGTAAATAAACCATAGTACCAGTAGAATCTTGAGTTAAAGTTTGGTTTAACTTAATGGCAATTTCTTTGCCAATTTCTAGATCACCTTCAATAAGATGGTCTTTAAGTATTTTATATACCAATGTTCCTTTCATAAAAAAATCACCCCTAATCAAATTGTCAAATAAGTATAATTATATAAGATATATCACTTTAACACAATAGTGAAAGCTATAATATAGATACAATTACAAATAAATATCGAGAAATAAAATCCTTTATAATTATATTATACTATAAAAGCAATATATGAACTTTCTTTATAATAGAATTAAGATAAGAATGGAAAATAAGGGTATTAAAATTATATTAAATTATAAATTATCTAAGGAGACAAAAATGAAAACAAAAAAGATTTTAGATAGAGAAGGAGAATTAAATTTATTAGAAATATTAGAAAAAAGATTTAAAGAAAATATGCACAGACATAATGGGGTAAAGTGGCAGAAAGTACTTGAAAAATTAAAAGAAAATCCTAGTAAATTAAATACTCTAAGTAAAATGGAAAAAACTGGGGGAGAACCAGATGTAGTAAAGTTTAATTCAAATATAAAAGAATACGTTTTTGTAGATTTTTCAAAAGAAACTCCAGAAGGAAGAAGAAGTCTTTGCTATGATAAAGAGGCATTAGAGTCTAGAAAGAAAAATAAACCAGAAAATAGTGCATTAGAAATGGCTAAAGAAATAGGAATAGAAATATTAACTGAAGAAGAATATAGGAGGTTACAAAAAGTAGAAGAGTTAGACTTAAAAACATCAAGTTGGGTTTTTACACCAAAAGAAATAAGAGAATTAAAAGGAGCACTTTTTTGTGACAGAAGATATAATCATGTATTCTTATATCATAATGGAGTAGAGTCATACTATAGTTCAAGAGGATTTAGAGGAAAACTTAGAGTTTAGAATAATGATTATGAAGTAATATAAAGAACATAATTAAATAATAAAAAGAACATAATTAAATAATAAAAAGAAAGAGATTTATCTCTTTCTTTTAAACATTAAGACTTTCAACATGACTTTTTAAAAGTTCTCTAGCTTGAGTACCAAACTGGCCTTTCAAAGAGCCTTCTAAGCTGTTTAAAGTAGTTTGCACACTATTTTTGGTAGTATTAATATATCCTTCAGCATTTTCATTAGTTGTATTTATGTTATCCATACTTTTACTAGATGCAGATGTTGCAATAATTGATGAAATTATATTTTTCTGAAGTTTCTTAGCTTGCTCTAAGAGTTGTTGTTCCAATAGTTCATTTACCATAGTTAAATCTCCAATTTAATCTTTATTATCTTCTAATTTTAATTTTTTATATTCAGTTTCTAATTCTTCAATAGAATTGTCTATCTTTATATATTCTTTTTTCATAATAGATTCAATATACTCTCTTTCATTTTCTATAATATTAAAGGTTTGCTGATATAAACTATTATCAGTTATAAAATCTTTAAGGTAATAGCTACTTCTTTCGGAAATGTCATCTATCATTTTTAATCCTTTAGTTCTAAGAACAGCTAACTCTTCTTTCATTTCAGAGTACCTTTTTTGTTTAGTAATATATTCATTTTCTATATTATCTTTTTTATTCATAGTAAATCCTCATAATTTTATTCCATCATACTTTTAGCTATTTCTCGGTCAAACTCATCAAATTTTTCAATGCCAGATTCAATTTGACTAATGAATGAATCGTACTCATCAATCATATTTTTTAATAAATTTATCTTTTCTTGAAATATACTAGTAGGTTCATTTACAATGCTAGTCTCAGTAGCACCACCAGAAGCTAGAGCAGTTAAAACTTCTGAGTAGCTTAATAATGAACCAACACCAGTAGCAGAATCTAAGGTGCTGTCCCAAATATTTTCTGCTCTAGAGATGCCATCTTCATATATGATAATAGAATTAGATAATCCATAGTCCATCATTTCTCTTACATTACTTAAAACGGCTAAAGATTCACAAGTATCAATAAAAATTTTTTCGGATGAAGAAAGATTACCCTTAGCAAGTAGTTGTTTTTTAATATTACTTATATATTGTAGTTTAGTAAATAAATTCATTTGAGACTGTCTTAATAATATTTCTACACTTCTTTTATTTCCATCATATGCATCGAGTCTACCAAGAGAATCAAAAACCCAATCAGTTAATGAATGACTATCTCCAGTTATCCAGATAATTGTTCCTAAATCATTAATTTCTTTAAATTTATTATAGTCATTAAGCCATGTAACTTTATCTTTATAATGCCTATAATTTATTAAAAAACCAGGATTTTTAGATATAAAATCTTTTTCTTCATCTGTCAAAGAATTGTAATTAAACCAACCATTAAAAACGACAGTTGGTATTTTATGTTTAATTCCGAGTCTTAACATATAAGCACTTTGACTATATCCTGTTAATTTTTCTATATTATATCCCTCAGCTTGCAACTTTTCAATAAAGTCATTAGCAACAGAAGTTTGCTGAGAACCACTTCCAGGAGCTCTGTTTCTGGCTTGCATCGCCCCCCAGCGGTCATTAGAATCAGATATATCAGTTGCCGCAGATACTACAGTAACTTGATTATTATGAATATCAGATATAGGCGATACTGCCATTCCTTGATATCCTGTGTCTTCATCATCTACAATCTCTATAACTTTGACTTTTGTTCCAGAAGGTAATTTTATTTCCACATTTTTTTTAGGAATTTCTACATCTGGATTATAATCTCCATCGCCTTCAATATTATAGACAATTTGATTTAATTCAACTAAATCTTCATCTGTTAATATCATTATTTTAATCTGCTCTCCTTTTACGTTGATTTAAATTATAGGTAATTTTAGCATTAGGACTGCCAACTTTAGATTTTTCAACCCCTTGACGTCGAAGTTCTTTTTGCATTAAATCAAAATCTTCAATATCTTCAAGGTCAGGTGAAACTAGAAGGCAAGCATCTGTATATGCTTCAATATATTTATCACCAGCACTATAAGAAAGTTGTACTTTTCCATTACGCTCATCTTCATAACCATTAACAGTCATTGATGTCTTAATGGAAAAAGGACCTGCAGAAATAGACCAACCATTCCATTCGATAGTTTTAATACCTTCAAAATTTTCGACGATATAATTAGAAACAAGTTCTTGAGTTTCTTTAACGGCTTCAATATATTCATCTTTAGTGTTTTTTTGTTTTAACATATATCCTCCTATAATAAAAAGTATAATTAATATAATAATTCCAAGTGGTGAAAAAACTGTACGTTTTAATTTATTCAAAATATCACTCCTAAATATCGCAAAATATTTTTATATTATAATAATTATACTAAAAAAGAGAATTAATAACAATTATTATAATAGTGTATTAATTCTCTTCTAAATTATAAATTATTTTAGCACTAGGACTTCCTGCTTTAGATTTTTTAACCCCTTGACGTCGAAGTTCTTTTCGCATTGGATCAGAATTATTAATATCTACAAGACCATGTGAACCAACAAGGCAAGTATCTGTGTAAGCTTAAATATATTCATGTCCAACAATATAGGAGAGTTGGACTTTACCGTTATCTTCATCCTCATAACCATTAACTGTCATAGAACTGTTAATAGCAAAAGGACCTCCGCCTTTTGGGGTAGACCATCCATTCCATTCTACAGTTTTAATACCCTCAAAATTTTCAATAATGTAATTAGAAACAAGTTCTTGAGTTTCTTTAACGGCTTCAACATATTTATCATTAAGTTCTTTTTGTTCTTTCATATACCCTCCTATATTTTTTACTAATAGTGGAGTTATTGCAATTATTATTAAAAATACAATTAAAATAATACTTTTCTTTTTATTCAAAATAATCATCATCACCTTCAATATTATATACATATTTATTTAATTCAACTAAATCTTGTTCTTTTAATGCTACTATCTTTTCCTACCTTTGCGTCCTTTAAAATTATAAATTATTTTAGCATTGGGACTACCAACTTTAGATTTTTTTACTCCTTGCTTTTGTAGTTCTTTCTGCATCAAATCTGAACCTTCAACATTTTGAAGTTCAGGAGATACGAGAAGTGAAGCATCAGTATACTTTTCAATATATTTATGACCAGCATTGTATACAAGTTGTATTTTTCCCATATCATCACTTTCATAATCATTTACTGTCATAGAAGTATGGAGTGAAAAAGGACCAAAGCCTTTTGTAACAGTCCAACCCATCCACTAAATAGTTTTAATACCTTCAAAATTTTCGACGATATAATTAGAAACAAGTTCTTGAGTTTCTTTAACGGCTTCAATGTATTCATCTTTAGTATTTTTTTGTTTTATCATAAAACCTCCTATAATAAAAAGTATTATTAATATAATAATTCCAAATGGTGAAAAAAATGTACGTTTTAATTTATTCAAAATATCACTCCTAAATACTACAAAATATTATTATAATATATTAATTATACTCAAAAAAAGAGAATTAATAACAATTATTATAATAATGTAATTAATTCTCTTTTTAATTATATTTAATTTTAGCATTAGGACTACCAACTGTAGATTTTTTAACTCCTTGGTGTCTAAATTCTTTTTGCATTAAATCTGCATCTTCAATATCTTCAAGACTAGGTGAAACTAAAAGACAAGCATCTGTGTAAGCTTCAATATATTCATGTCCAACGATATAGGAGAGTTGGACTTTACCGTTATCTTCATCCTCATAATCATTAACTGTCATAGAGCTGTTGATAGCAAAGGGACCTCCACCTTTTGGAGTAGACCATCCATTCCATTCTATAGTTTTAATACCTTCAAAATTTTCGATGATATAATTAGAAACAAGTTCTTGAGTTTCTTTAACGGCTTCAATGTATTCATCTTTAGTATTTTTTTGTTTTAACATATATCCTCCTATAATTAAAAAAATTATTAATATAATAATTCCAAATGGTGAAAAAAATGTACGTTTTAATTTATTCAAAATATCACTCCTAAATACTACAAAATATTATTATAATATATTAATTATACTCAAAAAAAGAGAATTAATAACAATTATTATAATAGTGTATTAATTCTCTTCTAAATTATAAATTATTTTGGCATTAGGACTACCAACTTTAGATTTTTTAACTCCTTGCTTTTGTAGTTCTTTTTGCATTAAATCTGCACCACCAATATCCTCAAGAGCAGGGGAAACTAGAAGAGAAGCATCTGTATAATCTTCAATATATTCAGTACCAACAGTATAAGTAAACTGATCTTTTCCTTTCATATCATCCTCATAACCATTAACGGTCATAGAAGTATGTATAGCAAAAGGACCTCCAAATCCTTTTGGAGTAGCCCATCCATTCCACTCAATAGTTTTAATACCTTCAAAATTCTCAACAATGTAATTAGAAACAAGTTCTTGAGTTTCTTTAACAGCTTCAACATATTTATCATTAAGTTCTTTTTGTTCTTTCATATACCCTCCTATATTTTTTACTAATAGTGGAGTTATTGCAAGTATTATTAAAAATACAATTAAAATAATACTTTTCTTTTTATTCAAAATACAAACCTCCTATAATATAAATATTTTTATATTATAATAATTATACTAAAAAAGAGAATTAATAATAATTATTATAATAATGTAATTAATTCTCTTCTAAATTATAAATTATTTTAGCATCAGGGCCACCAACTTTAGATTTTTTAACGCCTTGGTGTCTAAATTCTTTTTGAATTAAATCTGCACCACCAATATCCTCAAGAGCAAGGGAAACTAGAAGAGAAGCATCTGTATAATCTTCAATATATTCAGTACCAACAGTATAAGTAAACTGATCTTTTCCTTTCATATCATCTTCATAACCACTAACGGTCATAGAAGTATGTATAGCAAAAGGACCTCCAAATCCTTTTGGAGTAGGCCATCCATTTCACTCAATAGTTTTAATACCTTCAAAATTCTCAACAATGTAATTAGAAACAAGTTCTTGAGTTTCTTTAACGGATTCAATATATTTATCATTAAGCTCTTTTTGTTCTTTCATATATCCTCCTATATTTTTTACTAATAGTGGAGTTATTGCAATTATTATTAAAAATACAATTAAAATAATACTTTTCTTTTTATTCAAAGATATCCTCCTATATAATATTTTTAATTTGTATTATTCAAGTTCATTTATATTATAGGTTATTTTAGCATTAGGGCTACCAACTTTAGATTTTTTAACTCCTTGATTTCTAAATTCTTTTTGAATAGCTTCAATATCGCCAATATTTTCATAATAAGGGTCAACCTGGAGGTATCTGTCTACAAGTTCTATATTGTCTATGTGCTTGTTAACAATATAATGATACGAATATGAACCATTTTCTTCGTGATTGTAACCATTAATAGTCATATATGTAGCTCTGTAAGTTTTTATACTAAATGGAGCATATAATTCAAACCAACCGTTCCATTCAATAGTTTCAATTCCTTCATAATTATCAATAATATATTCAGAAATTTTAACTTGAGTTTCTTTAATTTCTCGTAAATATTTTAGTGTGCCATTTTTTTTCTTAGTAATATAAGTTATTGAAATTATAAGAATTATTAATATAATAAATACAAATTCTACTTTTCTTGTTAGTTTCCAATTCATGAAATCACCTTTTTACAATATAAAAAATATTTAGTACATTTATTATATATTTTAAATAATATAAGAGCAATACATATATTTTCAGGTTAATTTTAAAATAAAAAAGTCGCTTCTGTATACTAATAGAAGCGACTTGGAGCTCACTGCCGGAATCGAACCGGCGACCTCTTCCTTACCATGGAAGCGCTCTACCTACTGAGCTAAGAGAGCAAGCAATTTAATTATAACTATGGTGTTGTATTATGTCAATTTGAAGTTGAAAAACATAATAAAAAATTATTAACAAAGTTGACAAATTATTCTTATAAGACTATAATAATGTTAATCGATGATTAGAGGGAGTAGTAAAGTTTTTACTTTGTAGAGAGGAAATAGTTGGTGAAAATTTCCAAGTAGGATTTTATGAATGGGTCTATGAGATCAAAGAAGAATTATAGTAGTCGGAGGGTGTTTCTCACCTTATAGGGATAGAATATGAAAGTATTTGAAATGAGATGTGTATTTTATAGTACATAAATTAGGATGGTACCGCGAGTTTAACACTTGCTCCTTTTATAGGAGCAAGTGTTTTTTTATTATTACCTAATAAGACTTGTGTATTTACAAGGCTAGGTAGGATAAGTATTAAATAAAAGTGGAGTTGGTAAGTATGGTTTTAAGAGTAAATAAAACTAAAAAAAGAATAAGAGAAAAAATTTTAAACAATGAAAATATAATGCTATTTAAATGATAGCTTAAGCCTAATAATTAATTTAATGAATTAGGCTAAGAAAGGGGATATAAAAAATGAAAACAAAAGAAATGGTTATGTCAGCAGTTTTATTAGCTTTAGGAACGGTATTACACTATATTACACCTCCAATTTTTGGAGTTACACCAGATATGTTACTTGCAATGATGTTTTTAGCAATATTTATATGTAAAAAATTTTCTTCAACAATTATTATTTCGCTAGTTGCTGGAGTTTTAGCAATGATGACAACAAAATTTCCGGGAGGACAAATTCCTTCTATATTAGATAAATTAGCAGCAGGAATTATTGTATATGCAATTTATAGATTTATATTTAAGTTTGAACTAAATACTGTAAAGTCAGCAATTATAAACTTTGTAGGAACACTTTTAAGTGGATTTGTATTTTTAGCTTTTGCAGTATTTATATTTACTCCTTCAATGAGTAGTCAATTTCTAACATTAGTTGCAACAGTAGTACTACCAGCATCTTTAATGAATACAGTATTAGGAGTACTTCTTGCAAAGTCACTAAAAGTATCTAGAAAGTTAAGCAGAGCTTAAAAAATAAAGTTCCCTAAAAATTAGGGGGCTTTTTTTATTTGATATATAATATATAAAACAGGGTAAAATACTATGTATTGGAGGAAACTATGAGATCAATAAGTTTATTTAATATAGTAGTAATTAACCTAATTCCTTTGATTATGATACTGGGTTCATTTTACTTGAAGAAATTGGCAAAGGGCAAAATTAGAAAAATTACTGGATTTAGGTCTGGACTTAGTATGAAAAACCAAGAAAACTGGAAGTTTGCAAATGAATATGCTAGTAAGTTATGGCTTAAATTTGGGATTATATTAGAAGTGGTTAATATTGCAATTATATTTTTAATAAAGGTAGGGATATTAAGTATATCCTTTATAAATAATGATTTATTTATAGTGTTAGTAGCTTTTATACAAATAGGATTTTTAATATATACAACAATAAAAGTGGAACAAAAACTTACAAATAAGGAATAAAAAATATTTGTTATGAAGAGGTAGTTTAGTATGAATGATGATAAAAATAAAGATATTCAAAATACAGATGAATTTGTAAAAATAAGTGAAGAGGATTTACATAGAAGAGTAAGACATTTAGAAATAAAAGATGAAATTAAAAGAAAAGAAGAGGAGAATAAAAATAAAGAAATATATTCAGATGAAAATTTCAAGAATAAAGCAGGAGACGAAAGATCTAAAACTATAGCTATAATTGCCATTATTATATTAGTAACAGTACTTATTATAGTAGCAATGATACTGGTTAATTCAAGTTTAAATAAAGAAAATGATATTATAGCTGTTAAAGAAACGGAAGCTACAAAAGCTACAGAAGAATTAAAAGAAATAACTACGGAAAAAATAGAGACTACAGAGAAAGCTAAAGAAGAAACGAAATCTACAAATCCAATAATTAATAAAACCAAGCCGAAAGTAAATCAAAAAGCTATGACTATTGACCAAGTAAATGAGTGGGTAAATACAGTTTTAAGATATAGAGAGAATGTTTACGGCTGGGAATTTTTAAAGGAAGAACCCTATGGCACAATTATGACTCCTGCAAAACAATCGCCAGATAGATTGGTTTATATAGAAGTAAGACAAGATAGTTCAGATGGTATGCACGATAATCATGTTACAACTTTTAGAGTTAATGCCAATGGTCATCTTGAAGAAATGGATTGGGTAACAGGTGAGTATGTGGTTATATCAACAGAATATGGAGAACCAGGAGTTGTATTGAATTAGAAAAAGAGGAAAATATAATTTTGGAGTAATATATGAAAAATAAACGAAAATATAAATATCATACTGATGAGTTTTTAAGAAAAAGGCAGAACGACTCAGATTGGCGAGAGTACTATTTAAGACGTAAAGCTCAGAGAAAAAAAGAAAGAATACGTGTAATTATATTCTTTTCAGTACTTATTTCAGGACTTTTTTTAATATACCAAACTAAGTTTAAAGGAACAGAATATGATTTTATAAATAAAATAAAAAATAAAGAAGAACAAGCAGAAAATATAAATGCAATTAACAATAACGAAAGTTATCAAATAGACCAAAAAGCTATGACTGTTCAACAAGTAGAAGACTGGGTAGATAAAGTTTTAAATTATAGAAAAGATATATATGAATGGAGTGTTTTAAATGAAGAACCTTATGAAAAGATTATAACTACTTCAAAAGAATCCGAAGATGGATTAGTGTATATTGAAGTAAGACGAACCTCAGCAGATGGATATCCAAGTGGACATATAACTAGCTTTAGAATAAATGATGATGGATATTTAGAAGAATATGACGATATATTAGAAGGATTTGTTTTAGTTGCAACAGAATATGGAGATATAGGCAAATATTAAGTTGAAAAATATTATACAAATGGAGGAAACTATGGAAAAGAAACAGTATATTTGTGAAAAATGTGGTAATGAACATTATGTATCAGACCAATTTCAGGCAACAGGTGGAAATTTTGCAAAACTTTTTGATGTACAGAACAAAAAATTTATAACTATTAGTTGTAGTAGATGTGGTTTTACAGAGCTATATAAAGATGAAACTTCAGATGGATGGAATGTATTAGATTTCTTAATAGGTGGATAAAGAATAAATTAGCTAACTATAAATATAAAAAAGGCTAGAATTATCTAGCCTTTTTTATATTTGATTAAATGCATTTTCTAAATCATAAATTAAGTCGTCTATATTTTCAACACCTATTGAAAGTCTAATTGTATTTCGATTTATTCCTTGTTCTAAAAGTTCTTCTTCTGAAAGTTGAGAGTGAGTAGTACTTGCAGGGTGAATAACTAAGGATTTTACATCTGCAACATTTGCGAGTAATGAAAAAATTTCTAAAGAGTCTATAAATTTCTTAGCTTCTTCTTCTCCACCGTCTATTTCAAAAGTGAATATGCTTCCAGCACCTTTATTAAAGTATTTGTTGTATAAATCATTATATTTGTTGTCTTTTAAGGATGGATGGTTTACAGTTTTTACTTTGCTATTATTTTTTAAATAATCTACTATTTTTAAAGTATTTTCAATATGTCTTTCTAATCTTAAAGATAGTGTTTCAACGCCTTGTAACAATAAGAATACATTAAAAGGTGATATTGTTGCACCAGTATCTCTTAGATAAATTGCTCTAATACGAGTAACATATGCTACATTTCCAGCAACTTCAGTAAATACAGCTCCGTGATAGCTAGGGTCAGGAGTTGTTAATTGTGGGAATTTACCAGATTCTTCCCAGTTAAACTTTCCAGAATCTACTATTACACCACCTAGTGTAGTTCCATGACCTCCAATAAATTTTGTAGCTGAATGTACTACTATATCAACTCCATGTTCAATAGGTTTAAATAAGTATGGTGTTGCAAAAGTATTGTCAACAACTACAGGTATTTTACGCTTGTGTGCTACTTCTACTATTTTTTCTATATCTGAAATACTAGAGTTAGGGTTACCTAAAGTTTCGAAAAATATTGCTTTAGTGTTTTCATCAATGGCATTTTCAAAATTATTTGGATTGTCTGCATCTACAAATTTAGTTGATATTCCAAAAGTTTTTAATGTGTTAGCAAATAAATTGTATGTTCCACCATAGACTTGTTTAGCAGAAACTATATTATCACCAGACTTAGCTAAACTAATAATGGCGTAAGTTATTGCAGCAGCTCCAGATGATACAGCTAAAGCAGCAGCTCCACCTTCTAAGGCAGCTATACGCTGTTCAAGAACATCTTGAGTTGGATTGGTAAGTCTTCCATATATATTTCCAGGGTCTTTTAATGCAAATCTATCAGCTGCATGTTGACTGTTATTAAAAACGTATGAAGTAGTTTGATATATAGGAACGGCTCTTGCGCCAGTAACTGGATCAGCTTCTTCTTGACCAACGTGTAATTGTAAAGTTTCAAAGTTTAAAGTTCTTTCTTTTGTCATTTTCTATATCCTCCTAAGTTTTCATTAATTTTAGCATGTACAAACAAATATAGAAAATATTAATAATCTATCATAGAATATAGTTTTAAACTATAATGATAGATTTGCATTGTTTATTTAATATTATTAAGGTTTTAAAGTGTAATAAGGAGTAATATGTAAATAATTTAACTAGTTTAAAGGGGGTAAGAATATGAAAAAACATAGTAATATTAAATAATAGGTACTTGTATTTTTTTATAATTTGTATAGTAGGTTTAATTTTTTACTTTTATAGTAATAAACCTGAAAAACAACTTGAGAGAAAGTATTCTAAAAATGAAGATTATATTTTACTAAAACAAAGTAAATTTTTAAATTACATATCTTATTTAGGAAAGGATAAAGAAAAGTATATTTAGATATTTTTAATAAAAATAAATATGAGGATGGAGTAGAAAGCAAGATTGTAGACTATGATTAAAAAAATAACACAGGTATATATAATAAAGGTGAAGAAGATACTTTAGTAGTAATATACGGTGATAATATTATTTCTAAAATTAAAGAATATAAGTTTTGATAAAAAGTGACAAAGAAGAAGTGGAAGACAAGATTATAAGTAAAAAGAATATAGAAGAAGATTATATTTTAGATATTTATGTATTTGGGAAAGAGTGTAATTCTTTTCCGAATTTAGAAACAAAAAAAGACTAGTAATCTAGTCTTTTATTTTTTAATTTTATTATTTTCTTCAAAAAGTTGTAATAATTCTGATGTTATTTTTCCAAACTGTGGGTCTTCTCTTTTACGCTCTCTAGGCATGATAATAGGAATTTCTTTGTAAATTCTACCAGGTTTAGATTTCATAAAAACAACTTTATCTGCTAAATAAGCAGCTTCATCTACACTGTGTGTAACAAAAACTACTGTTATTTTATGTTTTTCCCAAATTTTCAAAAGTTCTTTTTGTAACACTATTCTTGTATATGCATCTAAAGCCCCGAAAGGTTCGTCCATTAGTAAAACGTCAGGGTTATTTGCTAAAGCTCTAGCAATAGCTACTCTTTGTTGCATGCCTCCAGACAATTCATAAGGATATACTCCACCAAATTCAGTCATATTTATCATTTCAAGGTAATGATTAGCTATGTCTTTTCTTTCATTCTTTGAAACTTTTGAAAATTTAGGTCCAAGAACAATATTATCTTGAACTGTTAGCCAAGGCATAAGAGAATAGTTTTGAAAAACCATTCCTATATCTTTTTGAGCCTTATATATTTTTTTATCTTTATATATTATACTTCCAGAGCTAGGTGTTTCAAGACCAGCAATCATTCTAAGTATAGTAGATTTTCCACAACCAGAAGGACCAAGTAAACATATAAATTCTGATTCTTTTATCTCTAAATTAACATCATTTAAAGCTATAAAATCATCTTTTGAATTATTAGAAAATACTTTTTTTATATTTTCTAGTTTTAAATAATTCATATAATCCTCCTATCTAACTTTACTTTCCCATGAAAAATATCTTTGACTAATAAATTTAAAGATACCATCAAGCAAAGCTCCAACTACACCTATACAAATAATTCCAGTAATAACTAAGTCTATCCTTGCAAGTTCATAAGCGTGAGTTATTAAATATCCTACACCAGAAACACTACCAGGGAGCATTTCAGCTCCAACTAAACAACCCCAAGCAGTAGCAAGTCCCATTCTAAGACCGTTTAAAATAGTAGGGGAAGCGGAAGGAAGAAGTACTTGAAAGAAAATGTCTTTGTTACTAGCTCCTAAAACTTTAGCAGACTCTATTAGTGTTTTTCTAACATTTTTAACTCCAAACATTACATTTCCAACTACTGGAAAAAAACTTCCCATTGCAATTAGAAAAATCATAGATATTTTATAGTTATCCCAAAGTACAAAACTTTTACCATAGGTAAGTCCAAAAATTGTAGCTAGACTGCTTACTCCAAACCAACCTAATATTAATGGTTGCCAAGCTAAAGGTGGTACAGGTTTAAAAAGATTTATAAAACTTTCAAATAGAGAATTCATAGTTCTAAAATATCCCATTAAAAGCCCTAAAGGTATAGCTATTAAAGCTCCTAAGCTATACCCTAAAAGTACTCTTACAAGGCTAAAACCTATATTTCTAGGTAGAGAGCCAAGTCCTATAAAATTGTCCATTGCGTGAGTAAAATGGTAAACAATATCTGAAACTGGAGGTAAAATAGAAGGGTTATCTACTAATTTTGCAGCAATAGTCCAAATAATTATTAGAATTATAGGAACTATTAAAGGATAAACCCACTTGTTTAAATGTTTATTCATATATTAAAAACCTCAATTACACTATTATTAAGAACGTACTTTATTTACAATATCAAATTTAAAAATATCATCTTTTGCTTCTTCAAAAGTATTGTCTTTCAATCTTCCTTCAAATTTACCCATGTCAGTCATGGCTTCGTAATAAACTTTCATACCTTCAACAAATCTATCTGTTGGTTCAGTAGAATATTTTATTAAAGATTTAGGTAAAATATCTTTTTCAACGCCAATAGTATCAGCTAAAAGTTCACCAGTTTTTTCTTGATTTTCATTAGCATAGTCTGCAGTATAAGTTGTAACTGTCATTAAAGCTTCAAAAACTTCTGGATATTTTTCAATAACTTCATTTCTAGCTGAGAATACACAACAAGGGAAATTTGACCATTTACCTTCGGGTAAATCATTAAGTGTAGCTATTATTTTACCAACGCCAGTACTTTCAGCATTTTGTGGATTAGGTGCAGGACCTGCCCAAAGTTCTACTTGTCCACTAGACAAAGATGGAACTAGATTTTGCACACCTTTTAAGTCAACAAGTAATACATCAGCTTCAACATCACCAGGATCTTCAGTAACTTTTAAACCTGCATCTTTCATAGCATATTCTAAAACAACTCTAGGGCTACTAACTGCTGAATGGTATCCAGCTTTAATAGGTTGTTTTGATTCTTTTGCATATTTTACAAACTCGTCGAAAGTATTGTAAGGAACGTCTTTTGCAGCAGCTATTGCAACACCATCTGCTTGAATAGGGCAAAGAATAGAAAGTTCTGTACCTGTGTCGTAGGCAGTTAGCATAGCTGTACTAGAAGTGTATCCAATATCTAAATGTTTTTGTCCCATTAAAGTAGCTACTTCAGAACCACCTTTTGTAACAACTTGTTTTAGAATGGCGATAGTTTTTCCATCTTTTTGCAATTCACCTTGAGAATCAGAAATAGGGTTAATCCTTATACTTTCATCTTCAAAAAGTTCAGGTGCAATAAATGGTAAGTACATAATTCCTGTATGCATCTCATTTCCCCAAGATACATTTAATACTGGTACATCTTCAGAACTAGAATTTGTTTTTTCTTTAGCGTCTCCTGTGTCTTTAGTGGAATTTGATCCACAAGCTGTAACAGTAATAGTAAGTAATAATAAAACTGTTATCAAACTAAAAAATTTCTTCATAAAATCCTCCTAAAAAATACTATTTATCAATAATATATTATTGACGATAGATAGTATATTAATAGCTCAAGATAAAGTCAAAAAGAAAAAGAATGATCTTAATATAACGAAAAACAATGTCGTAATAATAAAAAAGCTAAGCGACTAATATTTTTAGTCATTTAGCTTTTTCTTTATTTTTTCTAGTTTTTTTACATTATCTTCGTTTATAGTAACTAAATTTTTTGAACTATATGTCCTAGAATTTCTTTCTAATCTATTAACCTGGTTTTTTAATTGTAAGTATTCTATTAAAAGTTCATTTGAAGATAGCCTTGTTCCACCTCGGACTAGTATTGTTTGTTGTATTAGTCCATCTGATGTAGCAACCCGAACTATATCTTTTTTACCAATTTTATCTAAAAATCTTTCGATGTACTCGTCAGCTGTTTCTTTTTCTTTTGTAAAATATACATTTATATTTTTGATTTTTTCTTGATTAGTTCTTTCTCCTTTTGCAAGGTAGGCATCAAAAACAAGTATTACTTTTTCGTCTGAAAGTGCTTGGTATTCAGATAGAATATTTATTAATTCTTCTCTGGCAGAGTCTAAACTTACCTCGTCTTTTATTTTATTTAAATTTTCCCAATTGTTTATTATGTTGTAACCATCGACAAATAGGTATTTATTTTTTTTCATCTCTTTGCCTTACTATTTCATATATTATTACAGCAGAAGCATTTGAGGCATTTAGTGAATTTATTTTTCCATACATTGGTATTTTTATTAAAACGTCACATTTTTCTTTTACAAGTCTAGACATTCCTTTTCCTTCATTACCAATTACTATGGCGATTGGTCCAGTTAAGTCTGTTTTGTTGTAATAGTCTTTAGCTTCTCCGTCTGTTCCATAAACAAATATATTTTTTGATTTTAAATAATCTATAGTTTGAGAAATATTCGTAACTTTAGCTACTTTTAAATAATTTGTTGCTCCAGCAGAGGACTTATGAACTACAGAGTTTACTGTTGCAGAGCGTCTTTTAGGTATTATTATTCCATTTGCTCCTGCGACTTCTGCTGTTCTAATTATAGCTCCTAAGTTGTGAGGATCTTCTATTTCGTCTAAAATTACTATAAAAGGATCTTGGTTTTTACTGTAAGCATCTTCTAATAAGTCATCTACTTCAAAGTATTCATATTTTAAAGCTACTCCAACTACTCCTTGGTGTGACATTCCACCAGTCATATTGTCCAATTTATTTTTGTCGACGTGTTTTATTACTATTCTATTTGCTTTGGCTTTTCCTATTATTTTTTCAATAGAACCTTTTAGTTCACCTTTTTGTACAAAAAGTGTTTCTACTTTTCCTGTTTCTAAAAGTTCTAGTACGGCATTTCTACCAAATACGTATTCTGACATTAATTTTTTGCTCCTGTTCGTATTTCAGTTAACCAATCTTCATTATCTGGGTCTTTTGAAACTCTTTTATTTTTATTTAATTTATCTATTAATATAATATCTTCTTTTTCTATAGAAAAGTCGAAAATATTTATATTTTCTTTTATTCTTTTAGGGTTTACTGACTTTGGAATTATTATTCTGTTATTTTCTAAATGCCATCTTAATATTATTTGTCCTATTGTTTTATTGTATTTATTAGCTAAATTTTTTAGAGTATCACTAGAAAAAAGTTCTTTATTTGCTTTTGCTAAAGGAGCCCAAGCTTCTAGTTTTATATCATATTTTTCTAAAAAGTTCATCATTTCTTCCTGTGTTAAAAGAGGATGAGTTTCTAACTGATCCATTACAGGAGGAATGTTTGCATTTGCAAGTAATTTTTCTATATGTTTTTGATGGAAATTACAAACAGCTATGGAGTTAAAAACACCCTGCTCATAATAGTTTTCTAAAACTTTCCAAGAGTCTAAAAATCCTTCAGATGGCCAGTGTAAAAACATTATATCTATTTTATCTAAACTTAGTGAGTCTAAAGATCTTTCTATTGACCTTTTAGTATCGTCGGGCTCAAAGTCTGTAGGCCAAACTTTAGTTGAAAATACTAAATCTTTTTTTAGACTAGGGTTATTTTTAAAATAGTTTCCTATTAAAAGTTCATTTTCATAGAAGGAAGCTGTATCTATCATAGTATAGTTGTTTTTTATTGCTGATTCTAAAAGAGTGTTAATGTCTTTTTCTTCTATTACTTTGTAAGTACCTATACCTAATTGAGGAATTATGAGATTATTATTTAGTTTTATATAGTCCATAATATATTACTCCTTACTACATTTAGTTGCTCATATCTTTTTCTACTTGAATTGCTTCCATTATAATTTTTAAATAATCGGATTTACTTCTTGAGCCTATATATTTTTTCCCATTTTCTAGGACTATTGAAGGAACTGAAGTAATTTTAAATGTAGATGCTTGGTACATATCTTTATTTATTTCATCTAAGTATTTACTATCTTCCAAAATTTCTTTTAAATTACTACTGTCTAATTCTAGTTCTTTTAGAATATCTTCTAAAATATTAAGATTATTTATGTTTTTGTACCCTAAAAAGTATGTTTCATAAATTTTTAGTACTAAATCATGTAGTTTTTCACTTTGACTAAAATGCTTAATTAATTTATGAGCATTTACGGTATTAACTTCTCTGAGTTTTTTAAAATCTAGTTTTATATCATCTTCTAATGCTAAGTTAACAGCACCATAAGTCATGTTTTCTGCTTTATCGTAAGAAACATTATATTTTTCACTGAGACTTTTAATATAGTCGTGAACACCCTTAGTATTAGGATTTAGCAAAAATGATTTTATTTCTACATCAAATTTTGCATTTGTTTCCTTTAATAAAGGAAGTAGTCTATTCATTCCAACATAACAGAATGGGCATGTAAAGTCTATCCAAATTAACATTGATTTAACCTCCGTTTAATATTATTATTCTAAAATAGATTATACCATTCTTTCTTTTAAAATCTTATTATATATTATAAAATTAAGTAAATGGATAAAAGTAGTACAATATAAAAGAGGTGAAATAATTGGGAAATAAAAAAATTAGAACAAAGCACTCTATGGAAGAACTTGTTAAAGCAACAAGAGAGGCACTTCATAAAAGAGGAGTCCATATAGGAGATATCGCAGATATTGTGTATACTCTACAAAAACAATACTTTGATAATTTAACAATAGAAACTTGTAGAGAACATATTTTAGCGGTATTAAATAAGAGAGAAGTTTGTCATGCCATATTAACGGGAATAGCACTTGATGAACTTGCAGAAAAAGATTTAATAGAGGAGCCTTTAAGATCAATTATTAAAAATGATGAGGGACTTTATGGAATAGATGAAATATTACCGTTATCAATAGTAAATATATATGGGTCTATTGGATTTACAAATTTTGGCTATTTAGATAAAGAAAAAATAGGTATTATTAATGATTTAGACAGAGGAAAGACAGATAATGAAGTAAATACTTTTTTAGATGATTTAGTAGCAGCGATAGCAGCAGCTGCAGCAAGTAGGTTGGCACATTCATAATGGCAAAAAAATATTATTATGCAGTTAAGGTTGGAAAAATACCAGGAATTTACTATAACTGGGAAGACTGTAAAAAACAGGTAACAGGATATAGTGGAGCTGTTTACAAAAAATTTGATACTTTGGAAGAGGCTGGTAGGTTTATAGATGAAAAATCACCATGTAAAAAAGATGATTCTAAAAATGCAAAAAAAGCAAATAATGAAAAATTAGAAAATAATACATTTAAAGATGATGAGGCAGTAGCTTATGTTGATGGAAGTTATAATGTTTTTACAAAAGAATGTGGCTTTGGAGTAGTCCTTTTTACAAAAATAAATGGTAAAGAAACTTTTTCATATAAAGTTGAAAGCAAAAAATATTCTGATTATAGAAATGTTACTGGAGAAATTTTCGGCTCACTTAGTGCTATAAAAAAATCTATAAATTATGGTATGAAAAAAGTTTATATACATTACGATTATACAGGTATAAGCAATTGGGCTCTGGGAAATTGGAAAACAAATAATGAGTTAACAAAACTTTACAAAAAAGAATTTGATGAATTAAGTAAAAAAATAGAAGTTGAATTTATAAAAGTTGCAGCTCATACAGGAGATATTTACAACGAAGAAGCCGATGTGTTAGCAAAAAAATCCATAGGTATCTAATTATCTTAAAACTAGGTTAGCCTAGTTTTTTTATATTGTAATTATGCTATACTATTTAGAGGTAAGAGGAGGCTTTTTATGAACATTATAATCGTAGGTGCTGGTAAAGTTGGAGAGTATTTATGCCAAGATTTAGCATCAGAAGGATACGATATAACATTAATAGAAAAAGATAAAGAAATACTTAATAGGATATTAGACTACAACGATATTATTGGAATACAAGGTGATGGAGCAGATACTTTTGTATTAGAAGAAGCGGGAATAGATAGATGTGATATTTTCATAGCTGTAACAAATCAAGATGAGTTAAATATGGTTTCATGTGTTATGGCAAAAAAACTAGGAGCTAATTATACAATTTCAAGAGTTAGGAACCCAGAGTATTCTAAGCATGTTGATTTTATGAGTGAAACTATGGACATTAATCTAATGATTAATCCAGAACTTGAAACAGCTAGAGAAATAGTTAGAATTTTAAGTTATCCTAATGTGTTAAATGTAGATACTTTTGATCATGGTAAAATAAATATAGTTTCTTTTAGATTAAAGGAAAATAGCGTATTAAATGATATGTCGTTAAATGAGATTCAAAATAAAATAAATAGGAATATTTTAGTATGTTCAGTTTTAAGAGGAGAGGAAGTTTTTATCCCGAATGGAGATTTTATACTAAAAGCTAATGATATTATTTACATTATAGGAGAAAATGATGCTTTAAATGAATTTTTTAGATTTATAGGAACTAAGAGTAAGATTAAAAATGTAATTGTAGTTGGTGGAGGAAGAATTTCTTATTATTTAATTGAAAGATTAATAAAACAACATGTTCATGTAAAAGTAATAGAAAAAAGAAAAAGTATTGCAGAATTTCTAAGCTTCAATTTTCCAGAGGCAGATGTAATAAAACAAGATGGCACCAATCATGATGTATTAGAAGAAGAGAGAATAGATTTTTTTGATGCTTTTATAGCACTTACTGGTATTGATGAAGAAAATATAATAGCTTCAATATTTGCCCATAAAAAAGGTTTGGAAAGAACAGTGACAAAAGTAGATAGAACCAGAATTTTAGATATGGTAGAACTAAAAGAAATAGGAACAACTATATCACCTAAAAAAGTTATTTCAGATAAGATAGTTCAATTTGTAAGAACTCATTCAAAAGTAGAAAATGCAAAAATAGAATCGTTATATAGGATAGCAGATGATAAAGTAGAAGCTATTGAAGTACTCATAGACAAAGATTCTGAAATTTTGAATATAAGATTGAAAGATTTAGATATTAGGGAAAATACTTTGCTCTCTTTTATTTTAAGAGGAAATAAATTAATAATTCCTAATGGAGATGATAGTATTCAAATAGATGATAAAGTATTTATTATAACTACCAATAAGTCTTTTAAAGAAATAGAAGATATATTAAATAAATAAAACGAGGAAGTTATGAATTATAAAGTACTAGGGTATGTATTAGGACATTTAATAAGAGTGGAAGGAATACTAATGGGGCTTCCACTTCTAGTAAGTTTTATATACAAAGAAGAAAGCATTTATAAATTATCATATTTTATACCAATGGTTACAATGATATTAGTAGGAAGTATATTAATAAAATTATGCAAAAAGTTTGACAGGTATTATAACAAAGAAGGCGTCATAATAGCTGCTTTAGGATGGATAATAGTTTCTCTGTTTGGAGCATTACCTTTTAGAATATCAGGTGATATTTCAAATTTTATTGATGCGTTCTTTGAATCAGTAAGTGGATTCACAACAACAGGATCTAGTATTATTGTGAATTTAGATATTATTTCAAAATCAAATTTGTTTTGGAGATCATTTTCTCATCTAATTGGTGGAATGGGAATTTTGGTTTTTGCATTGGCAGTTATGCCAAAAGGAAATGGACAGTCATCTTTAATTATGAAGGCAGAGGTACCAGGGCCGGTATTTGGTAAAATCTTGGCAAAAGCAAGAGATAGTGCAAGAGTACTATATATTATTTACATAGCGATGACAATTGTTTTAGTTACATTTTTACTATTTGGAGGAATTGGGTTATTTGATTCTTTATTATTAGCTTTTGGTACAGCTGGAACTGGAGGATTTGGTATTTCAAATGCTGGAATTGCTGCATATAATAGTACATATATTGAAGTTGTGCTATCTATAGGGATGATAGTTTTTGGAGTGAATTTTAATGTATACTATCTTATATTATTAGGACATTTTAAAGATGCATTAAAAAATGAAGAATTAAGATGGTATCTAGGAATTATAACAGGAGCTATTCTCCTTATATTATTAAATATTTGGAAATATTATGATACAATATTTGGGGCACTAAAAGATATTTTATTTACAGTTTCTTCGATAATAACAACTACAGGATATGCAATATTAAATTATGATAAATGGCCATTATTTTCTAAATTTATAATTTTAATGCTAATGTTTGTAGGTGGTTGTGCAGGGTCTACAGCTGGGGGACTTAAAATTTCAAGAGTATTAACATATATTAAATCTGGAATTTCACAATTTAAAAAAGCTACAAATCCAAATAGAGTAAAAGTAATTTGTGTAGAGGGGAAAAGCCTAGATAGAGATATTAAAGAAAATATTTTGAACTATTTGGCAATATATATAATAATGTTTGTAATTATTTTAGGAGCTTTAAGTATAACAATGGAAGATTTTGTTACAGCATTTAGTTCGGCGGCTACTTCATTTAATAATGTTGGACCTGGACTTGGAGAAGTAGGTCCAGTATCAAATTTTTCATCTGTAACATATTTAAATAAGATTATACTGTCTATATCTATGTTAGCAGGAAGACTTGAGCTAATACCAATATTGATTTTATTTTCGCCTAAAACATGGAAAAAGATTTAGTTGGAGGATTTATGGAATTAAAAGATAAAATTAGAGTTATAGAAAATTTTCCTAAAGAAGGAATAAGTTTTAAAGATATAACTACTTTAATAAAAGATAAGGAAGCATTTAGAGAAGCTGTAGACATAATAGCTGAAAATTTAAAAGGCAAAAATATAAATTATATTGTAGGGCCAGAAGCAAGAGGGTTCATTTTTGGCTCAGCAGTAGCATATGCTTTAGGAGTTGGATTTATTCCTGTTAGAAAACCAGGTAAACTTCCAGCAGAAACCATAAGTTATGAGTATGATCTTGAATATGGTAAAGATGAGCTAGTTGTTCATAAAGATGCTATAAAAGAAGGAGATAGAATTGCTATAGTAGATGATTTACTAGCGACAGGTGGAACTGTAAATGCAATTGCTAAATTAATTGAAGAATGCGGTGGAATAGTAGTTGCAATGGAATTTTTAATAGAACTTGAAGATTTAAAAGGAAGAGAAAAAAATAGCGAGTACTATATAAAGAGTATAGTTAGATATGATAATTAATAAAAAAGAGAAGACTTGAGTCTTCTCTTTTTTATTAATTAAGTTAGTTAGTGTATTTTGTTAATAATAAAGTCAAATATTTTGCTAAAAAAGAAGATATTGAGGTAATAATCCAGGATATTATCATAGATAAAGTGAATACAGAAATTATTATAATAGGAAAATAATAAAGTCTGTCAGTTATAAGTGGAACTTCTTTATTTAAAATAGTGTAAATTAAATTATCTCCAATCCAAGAAGTCAAATATATTCCCAAAGACAAAGATGATACTTTAGTTATAAAACTTTTTAATAATTTAGGTATATTTTTTAAATTTATATTTTTTAAAATAACAAACAAAATAATAGAAGAAAAAACAGGCTGCCATCCATAAAATCCATTATATGATAAAGATGGAAAAGGAATCTCATAGTTAATAATAATATTATACAAAGAACTTATTATAAGAATTAAAAAATATATTAAAAAAGAAAGCTTTAATTTTATTTTTACTTGGTATTCTCGTATATAACATCCAATAAAATAGTAAAGTAAAGGCCAAATATTTTTCCACCAATCAGGAATTATTTTTATACTATATGCATTAAGCAAAGATGGAAGGCTAACGATAACAAACAAAGTTATAATTAAACAAATTTTATGTTTTTTATTTTTCAAATTATTATAAAGAATATTTAAAAATGGTATTAAAAGAAATAAAGAAATATACATTTCAACATACCATGCATATGGTGAAGCAGAATAATTTAAAATTTGTTTTATTATTTTGCCAAAATTAAAGGATTCATTTAATATATGAATTTTATAAGAGATACATATAAGGCTAGCAAATACATATATAAAAAGTATATTGAAAATTCCAGAGTAATATTTTCTATTTAACTGTTTTTTACTCATTAAATATCCTGTTGAAATAATAAAAAGAGGTACACAGACTATAAAAATTGTTCTGAGAGTCACCATAATATACATAGGAACACCTTTAATAGGAATAGTATAAAATTTAATTTTTAAAAAGAAATGAACACAAAGTACAAAAAATACTGCAACACATTTCACAAGATCTAAATTTAAATCTCGCTTTTTTTGTATATTATTAATCATCATGTTAAAACCTCACTAAAATGTATAATTTATCATATACATTATATTATAGATTATTTAAAAAAAGAAAGATAGATTATTTATATTTCATTTATGACTTATATTTTATTGGAAATTTTAAGTTAAGAATATGATTTTGAATATAGTAAATATTAGTTAATTGTTTATAAAGATGTTATAGAGAGAAGAAAATATAATAGCTATAGTAGATAATTTACTAGTGACAAAGGAACTGTAAATACAATTTCTAAATTAATTAAAGAATGTCGTAGAATAGTAGTGCAATGGAATTTTTAATAGAACTTGAAGATTTAAAAGGAAGAGAAAAAATAGTGAATATTATATAAATAATATAGTTAGATATGATAAATAAAAAAAGAGAATACATTATGTATTCTCTTTTTTATTTAAATATTAAAATATCGTAATATTAATTATAAATGCATTATATTTTTTGCCCAAATGTAACAGAACAGAGTTTTAAATTGTATTCATATGTAAGATGGTAAATACTATAATAGTAGTAAAAGTTAGATATTTAATTGCTTAATTTTAGGAGATAGTTTCATGAAAAGACATATTATACAAAAATTCAAACTTAGCCTTTTGTTTATATTAATATTAGGTATGGTATCTTGTACATTAGCTGATTAAAAAAAGCTGCCAATAAGTCAGGAGTTTAAAGATTTTATGGATGACGCTTTTTCCAATCCCGATACTGTATTAATTCAAGATAATAATGGAAATGATGTAAAAGATAAGTATTTAAAACAGTTATTAGAATATTACAGAGAGAAAGATTATGAGGCTATAGGAGATTTAATGGATAAAAAAGATTTTTCTATAGGGACAGATAGAAATATAATTAGATAGGTAGAGGGATTCATCAATCTTTTTATTATTACATAGTAATTTTATAGAAAATATTTAGAGTTTTTTGATTAAAAATTAGTACAAAATATAAAAATATGATTAAAAAATATAAAATTAAAATTTAATTTGGATTTTTGTAACAAAACAACACTTTAAATCGTATTAATTAATAAGGGAATGTAATTAAGATTTGCATAAATTTAGAATTATAAATAAGTTATTTATTAGGAGAATATTTTATGGGAAAAAGAAGTTTTAAAGTATCGATTTTGTTTTTGTTAATTTTTGCAACTATATTTTGTACATTAATTGAAGAGAAAGATGTATCAATAGATAAAGAATATACAGATATTATTGAGGAAGAATTATCTAAAACAAATGATATATAATTAAAGATAAAGTATTTAATATTTGTAAAAAAAGATTACTTAGAATGAGAAAATATGTAAAAAAACCAAAAGGATTAACTATCTAGCCTTTTTGGTTTTTTTACATATTAGAAATTTATTATTTTATATTTGAATAATTTTACTATTTATTTCTATTGCTTAAAAGATTGCGTTTTAAATCCCAAAGTTCTTGAGATAGGTCGACGATATATAAATGCGGATATTCAAATCTTTTGACTTCATCCCAAAGGGTTTCTAATTCATTTTGGCAGAAAGTACGTATATTGTTAAGTGAAGGTGCATTATAAACAAACTCACCTTCTTTGAATATAGGTATTAAAAGAGGTTTTGCAGTAAAATTGGTTAAAGTTTTTCTTTTCCAAGTGTGGATTGGATGGAAAATTTCTAATGGTTTACTTTCATCTATTGTTTCATCTGAAAGGCAAACTAAATCAGCTTCAGCTTTTTTTGTGGCATTGTCATAAAGTCTATATATCTGTTTAAAACCAGGTGTTGTAATTTTTTCGACATTTTCACTTATTTTTATCTTAGGGATTATTTCATCGCCATCTTCAATGGCAACCAATTTATAAACTCCTCCAAAAACAGGGTTGGATTTAGAAGTTATTAGTCTTTCTCCAACACCAAAAGTATTAACCTTTGCACCTTGGTCTATTAAACCTCTTATTTTGTATTCGTCTAAAGCATTAGAAGCTACAATTTTACAATCTTCATAACCTGCATTATCTAGCATTACTCTAGCTTGTTTAGATATATACGCAATATCACCACTATCTAATCTTATAGCCTTAGGACGTTTTCCAAGCGGTTTCAAAATATTGTCAAATACTTTTATAGCATTTGGAACACCTTCTTTTAATGTATCATATGTGTCAACTAAAAGCGTAACATCATCTGGAAAAGTTTCAGCATATGCTTTAAAAGCTTCATATTCATTTTCGAACATCATAACCCATGAATGAGCCATTGTTCCAAGAGCAGGTACTCCATAGAGTAAGTCAGTCAAAGTATTAGACGTTCCTGCTACTCCTCCAATATAGGCAGCTCTTGCGCCAAAAGTTGCAGCATCTGGTCCTTGAGCTCTTCTTGCGCCAAATTCCATAATAGCTCTGCCTTCGGCAGCTCTTACGATTCTGTTGGCTTTTGTAGCGATTAGAGTTTGATGATTTAGGCAAAGTAATGCCATAGTTTCAATAAATTGAGCTTGAACAGCAGGGCCTCTTACTACCATTAAAGGTTCATTAGGGAAAGCTATCGAACCTTCAGGCATTGCCCAAATATCACATTTAAAATCAAAATTTTCTAAGTAATTTATAAATTTATCAGAAAAGATATTTTTGTTTTTAAAGTAGTCAATTTCATGTTTTTCAAATTTTAAATTTTTTATATATTTAATAAATTGCTCAAGACCAGCTACTATAGCAAAACCACCATTGTCAGGAACATTTCTAAAGTATAAGTCAAAATAAGTTATGACGTTTTCTTTATTTTTTTCTAAATAGCCATTGGCCATTGTAAACTCATAAAAATCTGAAAGCATCGTTAAATTATGAGTTATTTTCCAGTTAATCAAAATTAACCTCCCTAAAAGTTTAATTTACATGCAATATTAGTATAAAGTATTTTGCTAGAAATATAAAGAACTTTTAAAAAGAAATTTGACATTAGTTATCAATAAGAATATAATTTAAATATACCCAGGGGGGGTATATGGTTATTAGATTTATAGGTACTAAAAATATTAAATAAGGAGAATATATGAAAACTTTAAATATTAAAGTTAATGGAATGACCTGTCAATCTTGTTCATCAAGAATAGAAAAAGTGTTATCTAAAGTTGATGGGTTATCTGAAATAAATGTAAATTCTGTAACGGGAATTGCGACGATGAATGCAGGAGATAATGTAGACAAAAATATCATTGTACAAAAAATTGAAGCTACAGGTTTTGAAGTTCCAAAAGAAACAGTAAAATTAAATATAGAGGGAATGACGTGTGAAGCTTGTTCTGCAAGGATAGAGAAATTAATAAGGAAATTGCCAGTAGAGGAAGTTAGTATAAATTCATTACAAAATATTGGTACAGTTACTTTTAGAAATGGCTTGGTTTCTGAAGATGAATTAGTAAAGGCTGTAGAAAAGGCAGGTTTCAAAGGTAAAGTTTTACATGAAGATGACAATGTAGTAAACAATGATATAAAAGAATTAAAGGATTTAAAAAGAGATTTAATTATTTCGGCTATTTTTACGATTCCTTTATTTTCGGCAATGTTTTTTCATATGGCAGGTATTCATACTATTTTAAGCCAAGGATGGTTTCAACTATTACTTGCTACACCAGTTCAGTTTTTTATAGGTAAGAGATTTTACAAGGCTGCCTTTAATTCACTTAGAGGTGGAGGAGCAAATATGGATGTTCTTATAGCTATGGGAACATCAGCGGCATATTTCTTTTCAATATACCATGTAATTATAGGCTCACCAGATCTTTACTTTGAGTCTTCAGCAGTTATTATAACTCTTATTCTTTTAGGTAAATATTTTGAAAAACGTGCTAAAACTAGAACAACAGATGCTATTAACAAGCTTCTAGAGCTACAAGCAAAAACTGCTATTGTAGAAAGAAATGGAGAAGAAATAGAAATACCTGTTGAAGAAGTAGAAATTAATGATGTAGTTTTAGTTAAACCAGGAGAAAAAATTCCAGTTGATGGTACAATTGTTTTTGGAAATACTAATATAGATGAATCCATGATTACAGGTGAGTCTATACCAGTTGAAAAAACAATTGGAGATGAAGTTATAGGAGCAACTATAAACAAAAATGGTTTTATAAAATTTGAGGCTAAAAAGATTGGAAAAGATACTATGCTTTCACAAATTATAAAACTTGTAGAAGATGCTCAAGGTCATAAAGCACCAGTACAAAGACTTGCTGATAAAATATCTGGTATATTTGTTCCATCGGTTATAGTAATAGCTTTAATTACTTTTATATCGGTATATTTTATTAAAGGTAATTTAGATTCTGCAGTAATGAATTCAGTTGCAGTTTTAGTAATAGCTTGTCCGTGTTCTCTAGGGCTTGCTACACCAACAGCTATTATGGTTGGAACGGGTAAAGGTGCTGAACTTGGAATATTAATTAAGTCTGGAGAATACTTAGAAAGAGCATATGAAATGAACGCTATAGTATTTGATAAGACTGGTACTATTACAGAAGGAAAACCTTCAGCTATAGATATAAAAAATTATAACCACGTTAATGAAGAAGCTCTTGTAGTTCTAACAGCATCTCTTGAAAAAATTAGTGAACATCCTCTTGGAGAAGCTGTTGTTAAATACTCAGAAGAAAAAAATTATAAACTAGAAGATGTAAAGGATTTTAATTCAATAACAGGAATGGGAATTGAAGGTAGTATAAATAGCAAAAAATACTATATTGGAAGTAAGAAACTTTTAAATAAAAAAAGCATAAACTACATTGAAAGTGATATAGATGAATTTCAGGAAAAAGGGCAAACTCCTCTTCTCATAGCAGATGAAGAAAATTTACTTGGAATAATTTCTGTTGCAGATGAAATAAAATCTACTTCTAAAGAAGCTATAGATGAACTTCAAAGTAAGGGAATAGATGTCTATATGATTACTGGTGATAGCATAAAAACAGCTGAAGCTATAGGAAAAAGGGTTGGAATAAAAAATATTTTAGCTGAAGTTTTACCAAATGACAAAGCTAACAAGGTAAAAGAAATTAAATCAACTGGAAAAGTTGTAGGTATGGTTGGAGATGGAATAAACGATGCTCCTGCACTTGTTGAGGCAGATATTGGATTTGCAATAGGAACAGGAACGGATATTGCAATAGAAGCTTCAGATATTACCATAATAAATGGAGATTTACGTTCTGTAGTAACTAGTATAAAACTTAGTAATAAAACTATGAGAACAATAAAACAAAACTTATTCTGGGCGTTTTTCTACAATACAATAGGGATACCAGTTGCAGCTCTTGGGTTTTTAAATCCAATGATAGCTGGACTTGCTATGGCATTTAGCTCAGTATCTGTTGTTACAAATTCGCTTAGATTAAAAAACTTTAAAAAATAATAGGAGGAATTAAAATGAAAAAAATTTTAGAAGTTAAAGGAATGACTTGCTCACATTGTGAAAAATCTGTAAAAAGTGCATTAGTAGAAGTAGCTGGTGTAAATAATGTTGATGTTAACTTAGATACTAAATTAGTTACAGTTGAAGGTGATGATTTAGAAGATAAAGTTTTAGTTGATGCAGTTGAAGGTATAGGCTTCGACGTTTCTAAAGTAGAGTAATGAAAGAAGGAAAAGCAAAGGCTCTAAAGAAATTGAAAATTGTAAGAGGGCAAATGGATGGAGTAATAAAAATGTTAGAGGAGGATAGATACTGCGTTGACATTTCCACACAGCTTCTTGCAATGATAGGACAAATAAAAAAAGCTAATATTGACATTTTAAATGATCATTTAAAGACTTGCGTTACTGATGCAGTAAGAAGTAACAAAGAAGATGGCGAAGAAAAAATAAATGAAATAATAACTGTAATAGACAAGTATATAAAGTGAGAGTTAGCTCTTACTTTATATACTTGACAATGATATAAGATGTGATATAATTTTAGTTTTATTTACTATTTAATGATTTTGTTATATAATTATCCCATGAGGTGAGATAGGATGTTCGATATAGGTGATAAAATAGTTTATCCAATGCATGGAGCAGGTGTAATAGTAAAAAAAGAAGAGAAGGATATTCTAGGTATAAAAAAAGAATATTTCATTTTTAAGATGCCAGTAGGGGAAATAAAGATATCTATACCTGTGGATAAAGTAAATGATGTAGGAATAAGAACTGTTGTTAGTACAGATATAGTAGATGAAGTATATTCTATTTTATCTACAAAACAAGGAGAAGTTAACGCTAATTGGAATCAAAGATATAAAGATAATCTTGAAAAGTTAAGAACAGGAGATTTATATGAAATATCGTCAGTTTTCAAAGAGTTATATATCTTAGATGAAGAAAAGGGTCTTTCAATGGCTGAGAAGAAACTATTAACAACCTCTAAAAAAATGTTGATATCTGAAATTTCTGTAGTAAAGGATAAATCAGCTTCAGAAATTGAAGATAAAATTTTAAGCTTGATTTCATTATAATAAGTAATAATTAGAAAATAACAAGGAGGTGAGAAATGGCGAAGAAGTTTTTTAATTTCTTTATAATCTTATTAGGTGGAATTTTTGGGTTTACTGTTGTGTATATACTTGATCAAATGGAAATTTTAAAGAAGTTTGGTGGAGGCATGGTAACAACAGTAATTTATATTTCTGGTATTATAATTTTTTCTTTGATTTTTTATTTTATATTTCCCAAAATTATTAAAAGTATAGACAAGTCAACTAAATTAGCGGAACTTGAAATTACTAAATTACCTATGAGTGACATGATATTTGGATTGGTAGGTATGATAATTGGGTTAGTTATTGCAACTTTAGTAACAAAGCCACTTTATGAAATTAAATTACCATATGTAGGAAATATTCCTATGGTTATTATAGTAATTGTTATTTACATAGCATTAGGTTACCTAGGAATGCGTATAGGTAGAATAAATCGAGAAGACATTAATACTACAATACATAAATTAAGAACACCTAAAGAAAAAACTGTAAAGAAATCAAATGAACAATATGTAAAGATACTTGATACTTCTGTAATTATAGATGGAAGGATAAAAGATATTATAGAAGCTGGGTTTATAGATGGAAAAATATTAGTTCCTATATTTGTATTAGAAGAATTACAGCATATTGCAGATTCAGATAATGATCTTAGAAGACAAAAAGGAAGACGTGGGCTTGATGTATTAAAGTTAATACAAAACATAACGACAAGTGATGTTGAAGTAACACAGAAAAGATATCCTGAAATAGAAGAGGTTGATTCTAAGATATTGCAGCTTGCTAAAGAACTAAAAGCAACTGTTATTACAAATGACTACAACTTAAATAAAGTTGCAGCAGTTAGGAACATAAGAGTTTTAAATATTAATGAACTTGCAAATGCAATGAAGCCAATAGTAATACCTGGAGAGCAAATGACAGTAACTATAATAAAAGATGGTAAAGAGTCAAATCAAGGTTTAGCATATTTAGATGATGGTACTATGGTTGTTGTAGAAGATGGTAAAAAGTTTATAGGAAAAACAGTAGAAACTCTTGTAACATCTGTTTTACAAACAGCAGCAGGCAAAATGATATTTGTTAGAATTAATAAATAAAAAGATAGAATTTAAAATTCTATCTTTTTTATTTGTACATATTGATTTATGATATAATTTTTGTATGAATACGTTAAATAGTAACTTTAAAAATATAGGCATTTCTGTGATTTTAACAGCAGCAGGAAGTGGAACTAGAATGGGTCACAATAAGCCTAAGCAATTTATTGAAATAAATGGAGTATCAATAATTGAACGAACATTAAAAAAATTTTATGACATAAATTTAATAAATGAAATTATAATTATAATTAGAAAGGATGATTTAGATTATTATAATAATCTAAAAAATAAGTATAGCTCAAAAGTAAAAATAGTAATAGGTGGGAAAACTCGAGAAGAATCTACATATAATGGACTTTTAGAGACAAGTGAAAATAATAGTATTATTCTTTGTCATGATGGTGTAAGACCATTTGTAACAAAAGAGATTATTTTGAATTCTATAAAAGCTATGAAAGAATATAATGCAGTAGTTGTAGCAGTACCAGCAAAAGATACTATAAAAAGTATTAGAGAAGACAAAACTATTGCATATACACCTAAAAGAAAATACCTTTATAATGCACAAACGCCACAAGTATTTAAAAGGGATTTATTAGTTAGTGCATATAAAAAGTGTTTCCAAGAAGATATACAAGTAACAGACGATTCTTCATTAATGGAAGTAATAGGTGAAAAAGTAAAAATAATAGACGGAAGTTATAGTAATATAAAAATAACTACAAAAGAAGATTTGCTATTTGCTGAAATAATAGCAAAAACGGAGGAACAAAATGAGAATAGGAATAGGGTATGATGTTCATAAATTAGTAAAAGGAAGAGACTTAATAATAGGTGGAATAAAAGTAGAACATTCAATGGGGCTTTTAGGTCATTCAGATGCAGATGTGTGCATACATGCTATTATGGACTCTATTCTTGGAGCTCTTGCATTAGGAGACATAGGAAAATTGTTTCCAGATACAGATATGAAGTATAAGGACATAGATTCAAAAAAGCTTTTGGGAAACGTAGTAGCTATAATGCTTGAAAAAGGATATAAAATAGGTAATATTGATGCAGTAATAGCGGCACAGAAACCAAAACTTGCTCCATATATAGATGAAATGAGAAAAGTTATAGCAAATATTTTAAAAACAGAAATGGAAAATGTTTCAATAAAAGCGACAACAACAGAACAACTTGGATTTGAAGGTAGAGAAGAAGGAATATCTACTTATGCAGTCGTATTATTAGAAAAAATAGTTGATTAATAAATTAGTAAGTGTTATCATTATATAGCATTACTAAGATATAAACAGAATATACCTTATTAAGAGTGGTGGAGGGACTGGCCCTTTGAAACCCGGCAACCTATTAAGTTAGGTGCTAAATCCTGCAGTTAATACTGAAAAATAAGATTTTTTAGACCTTGCTTTTCAGTAAGGTCTATTTTTATGATCTAACAGAAATATTTGATTTCGTAGTAGGTCAGTAGACTGTTTTAACCAAATATTCTATATTTGGATAACAGATTGCATCTGTTATATAAACAAAATCAAAGATTTTGATATAACAGGAAAACATAAAGATTTACAAAGAACAGAGAAGTTGTGATTAGAAGAAGTCGACTGTGTATTGTGGTAAGTTGTTACAGATACTTAATAACAGACATTGTGAATTAAACTGTTAACAAATAAACACAAAAGGTAATGTAATTATAAAAATAATTTAAGGTATATAAATAAATTTACAGAGAAAGTAGGGAAAAGATTGAAGAGAAAATTATTTACATCAGAATCAGTGACAGAAGGACACCCTGATAAAATATGTGACCAAATATCAGATGCGGTGTTGGATGCAATAATAGAAAAAGATAGTGACGCAAGGGTAGCGTGTGAAACTATAACAACAACAGGAACAGTATATGTTATGGGTGAGATAACAACATCGACATATGTTGATGTTCAAAATATAGTGAGAGAAACAGTAAGAGAAATAGGTTATGACAGAGGTAAGTACGGTTTTGATTGCGACACATGTGCAGTAATAACATCAATAAATGAACAGTCACAAGACATAGCCTTAGGAGTTGATAATTCAATAGAATATAAAGAAACAGACGAAGATAAATACAATAGAATTGGTGCAGGTGACCAAGGAATGGTATTTGGATATGCTTGTAACGAAACTAAGGAACTAATGCCACTTACTATAAGCCTTGCGCATAAATTAACTAGAGAATTAACAAATCTTAGAAAAAATGGAACATTAAAATATCTAAGACCAGACGGTAAATCTCAAGTTACAGTAGAGTATATAGATGATAAACCAGTCAGAGTAGATGCAGTGGTTATTTCAACACAACATGATCCTAATGTTACTACAGAACAGCTTCGCGAAGACATAAAAAACGAATTAATTTTAAAAGTAATACCAGCAGAATTAATAGATGAAAATACAAGATTTTATATAAACCCAACAGGTCGTTTTGAAATAGGTGGGCCAATGGGAGATTCTGGGCTTACAGGAAGAAAGATAATAGTAGATACCTATGGTGGATTTGGAAGACACGGAGGAGGAGCATTCTCAGGAAAAGATCCTACAAAAGTAGACCGTTCAGGAGCTTATATGGCAAGATATATTGCTAAAAATATAGTGGCGGCAGGACTTGCAGAAAAAGCAGAAGTAGGACTTTCTTATGCAATAGGCGTAGCAAAACCAGTTTCAATATATGTAGATACATTTGGAACTGCTAAAGTTTCAGAAGAAAGGCTTTCAGAAATAGTAGAAGAAAACTTTGATACAAGACCAGCAGCTATAATAGATAAACTTAACTTAAGAAGACCAATCTATAAGCAAACTGCTGCTTACGGACATTTTGGTAGGGAAGATATAGATGTACCTTGGGAAAAAACGGATAGAGTAGAAGAATTAAAAAAAGAATTAAGTAAATAATAATGATAAATTTTGATTTTTTTGGAATAAGTATATTTCTAGTTGTACTAATATTAGAAATATATAAAATAATAAAGAAAAAAAGCAGAATTTACAAATCTATTTTTAAAATGTTGTTTGTAATATATATTTTACTACTAATAGATGTGGTATTTTTTCCAATACCTTATCAAAGTAGATTAATAGAAATTTATAGGTTAAAAACAGGACTTGGAGATATTCAAAACTTTGTACCGTTTAAAATTATAATAAGTTTTATAAAAGACACAAGCTTTGGGTATGCACTAAAACAAATAGGTGGAAATTTTATACTATTACTTCCACTTGGAGTGTTTGTATCGATAATATTTGAGAACAAAAAATCTAAAAGATTTATGTTTTTAATAGGATTAGGTACAACTTGTGCAATAGAATTAACACAAGGGTTAATAGGATTAATAATAGGATTTCAGTATAGAGTAGTAGATATAGACGATATAATTCTTAATACTGCAGGGTATGTTGTTGGAATGTTTATATCATTTAAGGTAGTATTACCACTATGGACTAGAATAGTAAAAAAATAAAAGCAGATAAAAATTTGCTTTTATTTTTTTACTTAAATATATTTTATTTATATTTAATGGAATTTAAAATAGTTTGCGCACATATAGATACTTTAGTATAATAAAGATACAAAAACCTGTTGAAAATTAGGTATTTTAAAGAGTTGCATATTAAAAAGGAGAGTTTATATGAAAGAGAAAAGTAAAGTTATTTTAGCAAGTTTATTATTACTTAGTATTTTGTTTCAAGTAGTACCTGTGTATGCTACAACAATAGAAAACGATTTACCAAAAGAAGAAGTTAAAGTTAGCGAAGACTTAACAGTAGAAAAAGAAGAGGTTGAAGAACTAGTAAAAGAGAATATAACAAAACAAGGTGAAAATACAGTAACAGGAACATGGGGAACATGTCATTGGACATTTCACGCAGATACAGGAGAACTTGTTATAGGGGCAGGAGAATTAACTGGTTATACAAATTCTCCATGGAATAAAGGTGAAATACCATCTTTAGATATCTTGAAAATCACTTTAGATGGAGAAGTAATAGCACCTGCTAATAGTAGCTATCTTTTTAGTAGTCATAACTCTCAAAAATATTTAGGTGAATTAAAATACATAGAAAATGGAAATAATTTAGATACAAGCAATGTTACTAATATGTCATATATGTTTTATTGCTTAGGCTCATTAGAAAGTATAGATGTATCAAGTTGGGATACAAGTAATGTTACTAGTATGTCAGTTATGTTTTATAGCGCTACTTCGTTAAAAAGTTTAGATGTATCAAACTGGGATACAAGTAATGTTACTAGTATGTCAGCTATGTTTTCTGGAACTTATTCATTAGAAAATCTAAATGTATCAAGTTGGGATACTAGCAATGTTACAAATATGTATAGGGTATTTTTTGGTGCAGGTTCATTAAAAAGTCTAGATGTATCAAACTGGGATGTAAGTAATGTAAAAAATATGGAAGGTATGTTTCGAGGAGCGGGTTCATTAAAAAGTCTAGATGTATCAAACTGGGATGTAAGTAATACTAGAAATATGGCAAATATGTTTTACCAAGCTATATCATTAAAAAGTCTAGATTTATCTAACTGGAATGCTAGTAATGTTTATATGGTTGATATGTTTTATCAAACTAAAGCACTAGGAAGTATTTGCTTAGGAAAAAACTTTAAATTTAATGAATATAATGGATTACCAACAGGAAGTTTTCCATATTCAGATAGCTGGTTAGGTAAAAATACAGGGAAGTTATATAATACAACAAATGAATTTGTAACAAATTACGATGGAACAAATCCAGATATATATAATAGAATACCATTAAAGTACGAAGTTATATATATGAATGGTGATACAGAATTAGGTAGAGATGGTAATATATCTGTATTAGATGAATACAAAACAAAAGATGGAAAAGAATTTACAATAGAAGGGAAAAAGATAGTTAGTTGGAATAAAAAAGCAGATGGAACAGGAAAAAAATATCCACTAAATTCTGTATTAAATATAGACGTACATAGTTATATAGTAACAATGGTTCTATATGCACAGCTAGAAGACTATGTAGAATATACAGTAAGATATGAACCAAATGGTGGGCAATTTACTGATGGAACAACAACAGCAAAAAAAATTAAAGTAGAAAAAGGAAATAAAATAACACCAGAAAATGTAAGTAAAGAAAACCATAGTTTTGAAGGGTGGTATACAGACAAAGAACTTACAAAAGCATATAACTTTGAATTAGCAGTAACAAGTGATATAACATTATATGCAAAATATAAAGAAAACCCAGTACCAGGATATACAGTAACAGGAACATGGGGAACATGTCCATGGACATTTTACTATGATACAGGAGAACTTGTTGTAGGTGCAGGAGAATTAACTGATTATAATAATTCTCCTTGGAATAAAGAGGAAGTATCAAGTTCAGATATCTTAAAAATCACATTAGCTGGAGAGGTAGTAGCACCTGCTGATAGTAGGTATCTTTTTAGTAGTAACTTAAATGGAAAATATTTAAATAATTTAAAAAGTATAGAAAATGGAAATAATTTAAATACTAGCAATGTTACTTCGATGAATAGTATGTTTGAAGGAGTAAATTCATTAGAAAGTTTAGATATATCAACATGGAATACAAGTAATGTTACTGATATTTCATATATGTTTGTAAGTAATAGTTCATTAGAGAATTTAGATATATCCAGTTGGGATACAAGTAAAGTTACTAATATGTCAAGTATGTTTAATGGAACTAGTTCATTAGAGAATCTAGATATATCCAGCTGGGATACAAGTAATGTTACTCGTATGGAACTTATGTTTTATGGAGCAAGTTCATTAAAAAGTCTAAATGTATCAAGTTGGGATACTAGCAATGTTGCAAATATGTATAGAGTGTTTTTTGGCACAGGTTCATTAGAAAGTTTAGATGTATCAAATTGGGATACAAGTAATGTTGTATATATGTCAGGCATGTTTTCAGAAACTAGTTCACTAGAAAATTTAGATGTATCAAACTGGGATACAAGTAATGTTATTACTATGTCAGGTATGTTTTCTGGAGCAAGTTCATTAAAAAGTCTAAATGTATCAAGTTGGGATACAAGTAATGTTACTAATATGTCATATATGTTTAGTGAAGCTAGTTCATTAAAAAGTTTAGATGCATCAAGATGGGATACAAGTAATGTTACTAATATGTCATATATGTTTAGTGAAGCTAGTTCATTAAAAAGTTTAGATGCATCAAGATGGGATACAAGTAATGTTATTAATATATCATATATGTTTTTTGGGGCTAGTTCATTAGAAAGTATAGAAGCATCAAACTGGGATACTAGTAATGTTACTAATATGAGATATATGTTTAATAATGCTACTACATTGAAAAACTTAAATGTATCAAATTGGGATACTAGTAAAGTTAATAGTATGTCATATATGTTTTTCGGAGCAAGTTCATTAAAAACTCTAGATTTATCAAATTGGGATACTAGTAATGTTGATTTTATGAGTGGTATATTCGGAAATACTTTCTCATTAGAAAGTATTACTTTAGGAGAAAAAATTAAATTTGTGGAATATACCTATCTTCCAAAAGGAAGCTATCCATATACAGATAGTTGGATAGGCGAAAAGACAGGAACATTATACAATACAACAAATGAATTTGTAACAAACTACGATGGAACAAACCCAGACACATATAGTAGAGTACCATTAAAATACGAAGTTATATATATGAATGGAGAGGTAGAACTAGGTAAAGATACCGATGTATCTGTACTAGAAGAATACAAAACAAAGGGAAGAAAAGATTTTACAATAGAAGGAAAAAGTATAGTTAGCTGGAATACAAAAGCAGATGGAACAGGAACAGAATATCCACTAAATGTTGTATTAAATATTGATGAAAATAGCTATAAAGAAAAAATAACACTATATGCACAGTTAAAAGACTATGTAGAACATACAGTAAGATATGAACCAAATGGTGGAAAATTTATAGATGGAACAACAACAGCAAAAGAAATTACAGTAGAAGAAGGAAATAAAATAACACCAGAAAAAGTAAGTAAAGTAAACCATAGCTTTGAAGGCTGGTACACAGACAAAGAACTTACAAAAGCATATAACTTTGAATTGCCAGTAACAAGTAACCTAACACTATATGCAAAATATAAAGAAAACCCTACAGTACCAGAAACAAAGAAAATAACATTAGTAGGAGGAGATGCAGTCTTAAGTAACAACATATCAAAACAACTAAGCAAGTACAAACCAACAAGACTAGCAGGCTCAAATAGATATACAACATCAGTAAGCGTTAGTAAAAACTCTTACAAAAAAGCAGATATAGTAATACTTGCAAGTGGAGAAAACTATGCAGACAAATTAACAGCAACAGTACTAGCAAACACAATGGACTCACCAATACTATTAACAAGTAAAGCAAGTCTTCCAAAAGAAATACTAACAGAAATACAAAGACTTTCACCTACAAAAATAATAATAATAGGTGGAGAAGGAGCAATATCTAAAAACGTAGAAAAACCACTATCAAAATATAAAATAGAAAGAATAGTGGGAGCGAGTAGATATGGAACAGCAGTTAAAGTAGGAGAAAGAATAAGAAAAGAAGGCGGAGACAAAACAGAAGCAATACTTGTTTCAGGAGAAAACTTCCCAGATGCAATAGCAATGACAACAAAAGCTATGCAAAATAACACACCAATACTACTAACAACATCAAAAGAATTAGAACAAAACACAGAAAAAGCATTAAAGGGTTGGAAAGTAGGAAAAGTTACAATAGGTGGAGGAGAAGTAGCGGTTTCAAATAAAGCACAAAGTACAGTAAATAAAATTACAAAATCCACAAGGATATCAGGAGCAAACAGATACGACACATCAGTAAAAATTGCAAAATCTGTATATCCAACACCAAATCATATAGTAATAGCAAGTGGCGAGAACTTCCCAGATGCAATAGTAGGTTCAGTATATGCATCAAAGAACAAAGCACCAATAGTTCTTTCAAATAAGACATCTGTACCTAAGGTAGTTATGGATTATATAAACAAATAAAATAAACTAAGAGGTAGATATTCTAATATATCTACCTCTTAGTTTATTTATCTTCCCAATAATTATCTATTAATTCTTGTATTGGCTCTGTACAGTTCTTTCCTTTACAGTATCCTGAGCCTGCACCTGTTTTTTTTCTAACTGCTTCTATATCATCAAAGCCTTTTTCAATAACTTGTTTAATTTTATACCTAGATATAGATTTACAAGTACATATTTTTGTTAATTTATCCATTATTAATTGTTCTTTATTTTCCATTTACTTTTTCTCCATTATATTTTTTATGATTTTAGTTGATATAAACAATATTATTATATACACAACAATTATAACTGCAAGAGCAATATTATCATTTTTAGTAAATAACTTTACTATCTCCAATGTTTTATTTACAAAAAATAATAATACAACAAAGATAAAGAAGTTTAAAATATACTGTAATTTCATATAATGCTCCTAATTAAATATTAAAAATTAGCTGTTAATATATTTCTTCTATACCCTAAATTTATAATAATATTAATTTAATAGTTTAATATTATTATAAATTTTATTAAAAAATACAAAGATAAAATTATGTTCAGTAGAGTATTAAATTTAAAAGATAAAGGTGTTTTAGAAAAGTTTAGTTTTAGATTTTTAATTTGTAATAGCGAAATAATAGTGAAAAGTAATGAGTACATTATGTTAACAAATAAATTATACATAGGTATGTTTTTGTTATGTAAGGTATTCAAAAGTGAATTATTAATATAAGAATCTATTTCAAAAAAAATTATCCAAAAGTTTACAAAGAGACATGATGATATTAATTTTTTAGAAGTCATATCTTTTTTTAATAATAATATGATAATTTTCAACAATAATAATGTTGTAAGAGGAAATATAAGTCTATTATAATAATTTTCTCTAGTTATAAAATTTGTTTTACAACCTACTATAAAATATATTAATGAGATAACTGCAAATACTATATTATTTGTTATTTTCATATGTTTTTTAGTCATAACTTACTTCCTTTAATTTTATTCCTATAGATATGTAATTTTTTAGAAAGTTTATTTACTAATTTAAAAAGTACTAGAAATATAATTATTTCTAAAAAGATTTTAGTGAAAATACTATAAATATAATTATTTTTGATTGTATCGTGAAATATTGCTGATATGAATAATAATATTAATAGTATTGTAATTATTATATATTTTAAAAACTTTTTCGTTTTTTACTCCTTAAATTTTATAAAAAACCTTATCTTACTAATTAATACATTTCAACAATGAGATTTGTTACAATTATTTGAAAATATAAAATATTAAACTGTATTAGAGATTTTATATTAATCATTTTTGATATATACTTATATTGAGTATGTATATTTTTAATTTTATAGTAAAATAAAAAGAAAAGAAATTTAAACTTTAAGAGTTTATATATAAATGTTTTATATTTATGAGAGGAAGAAACAAATGGCAAATTTAAGAAAAAATGTTGCGATAGATTTAGGTACAGCTACTGTTTTGGTATATATGAGAGGTAAGGGGGTTATGCTAAACGAACCTTCAGTTGTTGCAATGGACAGTTATACTGGCAAAGTTTTGTCCGTAGGAAAAGAAGCTAAGAAAATGTTGGGAAGAACTCCTGGTAATATTATTGCAACTCGTCCTATGAAAGATGGGGTTATTGCAGATTTTAACACTACTGAAAAAATGCTTACTTATTTTATTCAAAAAACATTGGGAAAATCTTTTGTAAAACCAAATGTTGTAATCTGTGTACCTAGTGAAATAACTCAAGTTCAAAGAAGAGCTGTTATTCAAGCTAGTAAATATGCAGGAGCATACAAAACATATTTAATAGAAGAACCTCTTGCAGCTGCTATAGGAGCAGGAGTAGATATAGGTGATGCAGGTGGAAGTATGATTATAGATATTGGCGGAGGTACTACTGATGTTGCCGTTATTTCACTAGGAGGTATTATTATAAATAGTTCTATTCCAATAGCAGGTGACGAATGTGACATGGCTATAGCAAATTATATTAAGAGAAAATACAATATGATTATAGGGGAAAGAACTGCAGAAGATATTAAAATTAACATAGCAACAGCATACCCTAGAGATGATGATGAGTTATATGAAGTAAGGGGAAGAAATTTAATTAATGGACTTCCTATGCATGTTTTTATAACTTCTTCAGATATATCAGAAGCGTTATCCAAACCACTAAATAAAATTGTAGATACAGTCCATGATGTTTTGGAGCAAACACCACCAGAACTTGCAGCAGATCTTTTCGAAAGAGGTGCTTTAATGACAGGTGGAGGAAGTTTAATTACTGGATTTGATAAAAAAATTCAAGAAAAAATTGGAATTAAAGTTCGTCTTGCAGAAGGACCTGTTACAGCAGTTGTAAGAGGTACTGGAAAAGCATTAAATTGGATAGATAAATTAGATTCTAGTGAAATGGGAGAAGAGTCTGGTAGAAAGAAAGCTATAGAAGAAAGAATGAAAAGAAATTATATATAATTGTAATGATTACAAAAAAACTAGACTATAAGCATAAAATGTGTTAGGATAGTTAATATAAAAACAAGGGGGTTATACAAATGAAAGCGATGACACAAGCAAATTTACAGTCAGCTTTTGGTGGAGAATCACAAGCTAGAAACAGATATGATATTTGGGGGGAACATGCAGGAAAAGATGGTTTTCCTAATGTAGAAAGATTATTCCACTGCACAGCAGATGCAGAAAAGGTACATGCAGGATTACATTTTAAGGCAATGAAAGATGTTAAAGGGGACTTCTTAGTTGCTAGTATGGCAGGATTTGGTATAGGAACTACTTCAGAAAACTTAGAAGGAGCTATAGGCGGAGAAGTTTTTGAATATACTGAAATGTATCCAGCTTATATTGAGGTTGCAGAAATGCAAGAAGAGAAAGCAGCAGTTAGTGCTATGAGATTTGCTATTGAAGCAGAAAAAGTACATGCTGAACTTTTTGGAAAAGCTAAAGAAGCTGTTGATGCAGCTAAAGATTTAGATGCAGAAAAAATATTGTTATGTCCAGTTTGTGGATTTGTTACTATAACTGGTGAAGAAGAAAAATGCCCAATTTGTGGAGCACCATCTTCTAGGTTCAAAGCATATTAAATATACACTGTAAAAGTTAGGGTATCTTATGATATCCTAACTAATACATATATGGAGGATTGTTATATGGTAAAGGAAAAGGTTATTATGAATAATGATGAAGGGTTACATGCTAGACCAGCAGCGAGGTATTTAAGGGAAGCTGTTAAATTTTCGTGCAAAATAACCTTAATAAGAGAAGATGGAGTAGAGTATGATGGAAAGAGCATTTTGTCAGTTTTAAGCATGGGAGCAAATAAAGGCTCAACTATTACTATTAAATGTGAAGGAGAAGATGAAAAAAAGGCGCTGGAACATTTAAAAGATTTTATATTAAATGAATTATAGGTGAATTTTATAATGATATATAATTTTATAGAAACTTGAAAACACTTTTAAATAAAAAATTGGAAGTGTTTTTTTATTTGTGTTAATTTCTATATATTGTATATTAGAGGTATATTGATTATGTCATATAAAATTAGAAATAAACTTTATATGTGATTAGGTGGAGTTCTATATGAAAAAAATATTAATTTTAGAAGATGATTTGAAATTGAATGATGGTATAAAATTAGCACTTGAAAATAATGATTATAATTTTTATCAATGTAGTAGGATAAAAGAGGCAAGAAAAGTTATTTCTAGAGAAAGTATCGATTTAATTTTATTAGATATAAATTTACCAGATGGTCTAGGGCTTAGCTTTTTAAAGGAGATAAGAAATAAAAGTAATATCCCAATTATAATAATTTCTGCTAATAATATGGAGTCTGATATTATTATAGGTTTAGAACAAGGGGCTGATGATTACATAACTAAACCTTTTAGTTTAATGGTTTTAAGAGCTAGAGTTGAAGTTCAATTAAGAAAAACGAAAACTTCAAGGAAATATTTTTCAGAAGAGTTTCTATTTGATTTTGACAAGATGGTTTTTGTTGTAAGAGGAAATAAAGTTGGACTCAGTAAGACAGAACAAAGACTACTTTTTTTGTTAATTAGCAATAAAAAAATTACATTAGAACGCAGTTTTCTAATCGATAAGATTTGGTCTGGAGAATCTGAATACATAGAGGAACATGCTCTTACAGTTTTAGTTAAAAGACTTAGAGATAAGTTAGAAAAAGATTCGACTAAACCTTTTTATATTAAGACAGTTTATGGAATAGGGTATTCTTGGGAGGAGGATTTATAATGACGGTGTTTATTATTTCAATTTGTCTTGTTATGAGTGTTTTTGCAAATCTATTAATATATAGACATTATAATGTTAAGGAAAGAAATTTAACAAATAGTTTAAAGAAAATGATCGATGATGCAAAAGAGGGCAAACTTGAAATTAAAAGTTATGATGAAACTAGATTATCTTCTTTGGAGAATAGTTTTTATAATTTTATTTTGAAATTTCAAGCTTCAGAAAAAGATATTGAAGAAAAAAGAAGTCAGGTACAAACTTTAATTTCAGATATTTCTCATCAATGTATTACACCTATTTCTAATATAGTTTTATATTCACAGCTATTAGAAGAAAATAAAAATAAATATTTGGAAAAAGTTCCTTTAATTACTAGTGAGTCATTTAAGTTAGAGTTTTTGATAAAATCTCTAATAAAAATGTCTAGATTTGAGAGTGGAATGATTAAACCTAATATGAAAATTCAGCCAGTAAAAAATTTGTTATGTTCTTTGAAAGACGAGTTTAGTAATAAATTATTAGAAAAAAATATTTTATTTAAGTTTAAAGAGCTAGATGGTTATGCAAATTTTGATTTGAAATGGACTAAAGAGGCTTTGTCTAATATTTTGGATAATGCAATAAAGTACAGCAGTGAAAACAGTGTAATAGAGCTAAAAGCAGAAAGTTATCCTATGTTTACAAAGATAGATATTGTAGATGAAGGAATGGGAATTTCTGAAAATGAACAAAATAAAATATTTCAACGTTTTTATAGAAGTAAAAGTGTCTCTGAAATTAATGGAGTTGGTATAGGATTGTATCTTTCTAGACAGATTATTCATATACAAGGAGGTTATATTAAAGTTAAATCTTTACTTGGCAAAGGAACAGTTTTTTCAGTATTTATTCCAAATGAATAGAATATATCAAAATTGAAACTTTTAAGATACTAAGTCGATATCTTTTTTTGCTATAGTAATTGCAATGAAGATATCTTTTAAATTTTAAGGGAGAGAATTTATGAAAATAGTAAAAGTAGTTGGAGTAAAGAAAGTGTTTGGTTCTAGAGATACTAAAGTTAATGCTCTTAGAGGAATTGATTTAGAGATTGAAAATGGAGAGTTTTTAGCTATAGTTGGGACAAGTGGAAGTGGAAAGTCTACTTTATTACATATTTTAGGTGCATTAGACCAACCTACAAGTGGTGAAGTTTTTATCCAAAATAGAAATTTAAGTAAATTAAGTGATGAGGAGTTAACTATTTTTAGACGTAGAAATATTGGATTTGTTTTTCAAAAGTACAATTTAATTCCAATGTTTAATGTTTTAGAAAATATAATTATACCAATTCGTTTAGACAAAAACGATGTAGATATGAATTACATAGATGGAATTATTGAATTGTTAGGGTTAACTGAAAAAAGAAATGAATACCCTGATAATTTGTCTGGAGGACAACAGCAAAGAGTTGCTATTGCAAGAGCTTTAGCTACTAAGCCAACTATTATTTTAGCAGATGAGCCAACTGGAAATCTTGATTCAAAAACTAGTCAAGATGTGCTTAGTTTGTTAAAAGTAACAAGCTATAAACTTAAGCAGACTGTAGTTATTATTACTCATGATGAAGAAGTTGCTCAACTTGCAGATAGAATTATTCGGTTAGAGGATGGTGAAATTTTAAAGGAGTACTCTAATGAATGATTTTAGTAAAAAAAATACATTACTTTATATTACGTTAAAATTTTTAAGAAGTTTCAAGAAAAATACTACTTCATTATTGTTAAGTTTTATTTTAACAGTTGGATTAATTGTAAGTATAATAACTTTAATTCATACTAACCATAGTATTGTTGAAAAACAAAATCTTTTTATTTACTCTAATATCGATTATGAGATTAAAGATGTTTCTTTGGAACAATATAAAAAAATAAAGGATAATTCTAAGATAAAATATTTAGGAGTTAGTAAATATTTAGGAAATTTAGAAACTGCTAATAAGCAACAAGGTTCTCTTGTAGGAGCTAATGGAAATAGCATTTTAACTGTTTCTAAATTAAATAAAGGACGTTTGCCAGAAAAACCAAAAGAGGTTGTTGCAGAGAAATGGGCTTTATTAAATTTGGGGATTAATCCTGTAGTAGGGCAAAAGTTTGTAGTACCTACAAGAAGTGATTTTAATAATTCCATAAAAGAGGTTGAATATGAATTAGTAGGCATTGTTAATGACCAAGCATTTAATAAACGTGCAAAGTCTGTTAATTTGTATACTTATTTAGATTTAAACAATGAAAGTGAATTAATTTTATCTGTTACTTTTTTTGATAATGTAAATAAGGAAAAGGAAGTAACAAATATTAGAAATGATGTGAGTTTAGACAAAAAACAAATTCAAGCTAATGTGTGGAAAGGGAGTAGTAAAGAGTTATTTAAAATAGATGTACAAATATGTGTTATTTTAATAATTATATGCTCTACTTTAATTTATGGAATATATAGAATTGCTTTAAGAACAAGGAAAAGTCACTACGGTATTTTAAGGGCGATAGGTTTGACTAAAAGACAAATTCAAAAAATAATTTTATATGAGTTTGGGATTGTTTCACTTGTGAGTTTTCCTTTAGGAATATTACTTGGACTATTTATATCATATTTAGTGACTTATTTTTCAAAAGACCAGTCCATTAAGATTTACTTTTTTGGAAAGCTAGAAAAGTTTGAATTAATTATTCCAATTATTCCAATAGTTATATGTTTGATTTTTCTTATTTTAGCAATATTTGTAATTGGAGTATTGTCTGGTAAACAAATAAATAAAGATTCAATTACAGAGACAATTTCTAAAGAGTTAGAAAAAAAGTCTTTGTCTATTAATATACTAATGATTAAAGGAAAAAAGAAATTTATTTCAATATATAAACAGCTTGCTTTAAAATATGTTTTTCAAGATATTAAGACTACTATTTATATTATTATTTCTTTGTCATTAGGAGGAGCTTTATTTATTTCTTTGGCTTATCAGGCAAAACTTGCAAAAGATGAGCAAGAAATAAAAATTGCTACAAGTTTTTACAACAGTGATTATATAATGAATATTTACAACGATATGGATGTAAGTTATGGTATTAAGCCTAGTATTGTTAAAAAAATAGAAAAGGTAGCTAATGTGGAGAGTATAGAAACTCAGTTAGCATTACCTGTTCGTGTGGCAGACAGCAAAGTAAAAAGGAATGATAGATATTTTATTGAACATAACAAAATTGTAACAAAACATTATGGTTTTGATTTACATGGGAACGACAAAGAAGATGAAGTATATTTATCAAAGTTTAAAGGGTACAATAAAGAAGCGCTAGAAAAGTTGAAAAATTATTTAGTAGAAGGAAATTTAGATAATCTAAAAAATGATGAAGTTATTATTGCTATGCCATTTACAAGTGAGTACGGAAAGTCTAAAGGTACAGTTGGATTTTTCAAAAAGGGAACTCCTATTATGGATTATAAAGTTGGAGATAAAATAAGTATAAAGTACCCTTCAGATTTTAAAACCGATAATGAAGAATTTTGGAATTTAAATAATGATAACAAAGAGTATATTAAGAAAGACTACAAAATAGCAGGAATAACGTATTATCCATATATGCCACAGGTTTCTTTACTTGAACAGACATATCCTTTGATAATAACAAGTGAAAAAAATTTTAGTGAAATTGTAAGTAGCCCTACTTATGAATCTATTAATATAAATGGGAAAAGGAACATTTCTTCAAAAGAGCAAAGTAAAATTGAAAATACTTTGATTGAATTAGCAGTTGAAAATGGAGAAGTTACCGCTAGAAGCATAATAAATGAGAGAGAACAGTTGTATACTATTTACGATAAAGAGTTGGTGTATATTATTGGAATAGCTTTAGTGGTATTAGTTTTAGTAGTTATTAATTTTATTAATAACTTAAAATACAGAATAGAAACAAGAACATATGAAATGTATTTGTTAAAGGGGTTAGGTTTGACAAGTAAAAGTATGGTGAAAATAATTGTTTTGGAAAATTTATTATTTGGTATAGTATCTTTAATTATAAGTGGTTTTATAGCTATAATTTCTACTAGGATACTATATAAAAGGTCACAGATTTATCTTTTAGGAAAATCATACAATTATCCAGTGATACAATTTGTAATTTTAGCTATATGTACATTATTACTTTGCGTTTGTCTAAGTTTGTATTTGTCAAAGGAGTTAAAAAATTCTAGTATAGTTGAAAAGTTAAACAGTATTGATTATTAAGATTTAGCATAGAAAATAGTATTTATTGTAATACTTTTAGGTGAAATTAAAGGAAATAAATTATGGTAATATGAACTAGTTATAACAATTGTATGTAAATATTGTTAATTTAAGAAGAATTAGTGTAAATATTTTTCAATATGTTGGTAGATGAAAAAATGAACTATATTATAATTATATAAGAGAAAAAGATTATTTTAAATTAAAAAACCATCTATAAGCTAGATGGTTTTTATTTGCTAAATTTTAAATTAAATTAGATTTAACTTATCAATAGAGTGGTACTATATAACTAAAATTAAAAATTACAAAGCAATATAACTATAATTCTAATTGTTAAGAAAAGATTAAGAATATAAATAATATTTGAATTTATGTTAGAATAGTAAATGTTAGAATTTTTTTGAGTATTATGAAATTAATTTAATAACTTTAAAGGAGTAAATATGGAAAAAAAAATAGATGAAAATATTAAAATAAAAAAGTTTAAAAGTATTGCTACTTTCGTAGGTAAGTCAGTATTTTATTTAGCTATAATGATAGTTCTTATATACATGTATCATTTTATTGACGTTCAGACAACTTCTTTTGTATATAATCAGTTTTAAAGGAGTTAGTATGAAAAATAGTAATTTATTTATAGTAAAAATTAGTTTAAGATATAAAAGGTTAATTTTGAATAAGGAGTTAAATAATGAGTAAATTAATAGAGATGTTTCCTTATTTAGAACCATATCAAAAACCAATGTATTTTATTATCTTAGGAATACTTTTAATTCCTTCAATAATATATTCATTAAAAGGTAAAAGACTTGTATGGTACCAAGCTTTATTGACATTATTCTTTTTATGGATGAGTTTCGCAGGACCTCATAAGGAACAAGGTTATGCATTAATAGGATATGTAATTTGGCAAATTGTATTAGCGAAATGTTATTTTACTTACAGGCAGAAAGCTAACAAAGGCATTTGGTTCTATATAAGTGTATTTTTAAGTATATTACCTATGATATTGATAAAAGTAATACCTTTTTATACAAATGAACAACCTATATTTTATTTTTTAGGATATTCATATTTAACATTTAAATCTGTTCAAGTAATTATGGAAACTAGAGATGGAATAATAAAGGAATTAAAAATAAGAGATTATATTCAATTTATGATATTCTTTCCAACAATTTCTTCTGGACCAATTGATAGATTTAGAAGGTTTACCAAAGAAGCATACAACCCTCCAACAAAAGAAAAATACACTATATTGTTGGAAAAAGGAATACATTATATATTTATGGGGTTTTTGTATAAATTTATTATCGCATATGTTTTAGGAATAAGACTTCTTCCTCTAATTCAAGAAAGAGCTCTTGGACAGGAGTTTATAATTCAAGGAAGTATTGCATACATGTATGTGTATAGTTTGTATTTATTCTTTGATTTTGCAGGATATAGTTTATTTGCGGTAGGGGTTAGTTACCTTTTAGGATATGAAACACCAATGAACTTTAATAAACCATTTATAAGTCATAATATTAAAGAATTCTGGAATAGATGGCATATGTCCTTATCATTTTGGTTTAGAGATTATGTATATATGAGATTAATGCTTACTCTAGTAAAAAAGAAAGTATTTAAAAGTCAAATAACGGCTTCAAATATATCTTATTTTATTCTGTTTTTCATAATGGGGATTTGGCATGGATTAGAATGGTACTATGTGGTATATGGATTATTTCACGCTGCTTTGATATGTTCTACAGATGCATGGATTAGATTTAAGAAGAAACATAAAGATAAAATCCCTAGTAACAAAATTACAAAAGGATTGTCAATGTTCTTAACATTTAATGCAGTATGTTTCAGTTTGTTAATATTTTCAGGGTATTTAGATACCTTAATAAAACATTTAATGTAAATAAATAAAGAAAAAGGTTTAAATATATGAAGGAAAATAGAAAATTATGGTTTGCAATAGGTCCATTTTTAGTATCGATAATATTACTCATAGCAATATTTATTAGTCCTATTGAAAAAATATTAAAACCATCAAAAAAAGAATTAAAAGAGTCATCTACTTCAATGTCTCTTGGAGTATTAAAAGGAAATATATTAAAAAATAGTGCAGTTGCAGAAAATTCATATATTCCATTTTTTGGTTCGTCAGAATTAAATAGAATAAATGAATTTCATCCAACAGTATTAGCCAGAAAATACAAAAGGAGTTATGAGCCATTTCTTTTAGGATTTGCTGGAACACAGTCTTTATCACATTATTTTTCCATAAACTCTATGAAGAATAATATAAAAGACAGTAAAATAGTGTTTGTTATATCTCCACAGTGGTTTGTAAAAGATGGTGTAAATGATAATGCCTTTTCATTATATTATTCTCCTCTTCAAATATATGGTTGGATATTAAATATAGAAGAAGTTGGAGAAGGAGAAAAATATATAGCAAATAGACTATTAAATTTTTCAAAGATACAAGGAAATAATGATTTGAAAAATGTTCTTAAAAAAATTGGAAAAGGTGAAAAACTTTCTAAATATGACATAGGAATGTGTGAGTTTATGTATAATATGATATCTAAAGAAGATGCTATGTTTGGAGGGTTAGATTTAACGACAAGAGAGCATAAAGTTGTAAAATCAGAAAAGAATTTACCAGAAGAATATAATTTTAAAAAGTTAGATAAGTTAGCATATGATATTGGCAAAGAAAGAACATCAAACAATGATTTTCAAATAGCTAATGGATTTTATAAAAATAGATTGTCAAAAGCTAAAGATAAACTCAAAGGATCTCAAAAAAAGTTTGACTATACTAAGTCCCCGGAGTTTAGTGATTTTCAAATGGTATTAAATGAGATTGAAAAAAACAATATAGATCCTATATTTGTAATAACGCCAGTAAACAAAAGATGGTCAGACTATACAGGGTTAAGTGAAGAAATGTTAAATACATTTAGTAAAAAAATTACACAGCAATTAAAAGAGCAAGGTTTTAATAATATTATAGATTTCACATACAAAAGAGATGTAGATTATTTTATGGAGGATACAATTCACATAGGATGGCGTGGATGGCTGGAGTTAGACCAATATTTAAATCCATTTTTAGAAGATAAAGCCAAAGGACAGAATAATTATAAAATAAATAATTCTAAGTTTTTAACAAAAGAATGGGAAGAAAAAATTGAATTTAAATAAAAAACAACATCTAATTTTAGATGTTGTTTCTATTTTTTTTAGTATTAGATATTATTATTAACAGACCTGATAAAATAAATGATACCAAAACAATATTTATTTTATCAAATGGAATGCTAGTTATATTAAGTCCTTCTCTAATTAAAGAAGCTGGAACTATTTTAAGTCTTACAAATCCATATAGTAGTATAGTATATAATGAACATATTATTAAATTACACAATGTAAAAAGTTTACTAATCTTAAGATTTCTTTTTTTATATAGGAATATTAAAATTAAAAAGAAAATAATTAAAAATATAAAAAATAAATGTCCAGTATTTATTCTCATTTGAATCCATTCACTTTTAAAACAAGTAGTAGCTAAAACAATAGCCCATAAAAAGCTATTATAAAAAAAAGTAAAGTAATTCATTTATTTTATTCAGCTAATTTAAAAGTTACTATTACTTTAGTACCATCTTTAGGCAATACATTTTCATCACCATAGAATTTAACAAGGTCATTAGCCATTGCTCCACCTGGCCAAGTTGCATCGCTTAAAATACCAGCAGAACAACTATCTAAACATAGAATACAACCAGTATTGTGTTTTTTAGCACCTTCAATATTGCCACCAAAACGCAAGTCCATAGGTTTTTCTTCAGTAGCTTTTACTATGTCAGAAAAAGGAATTTGTTCTTGATTATCCCATTCAATAAATGCCTCAACTTTTTCACCTTCAATAGATTTAGCATCTTCAGGCTTAACTGACATATCTTTATCAGTAAGATTATTACCACCTTTAGCACCAAAGTCTATCCACGCTTGATGGAATTCTTTTTCGTCTCCTAAACCTCTAAGAATAGCTTTTTCACCAGCGGAACCACCTTTATAAACTATTCCATGTCTAGTAGGTTCAGTAAAGTATGTACCATTAACTTCACAAAGCATTTTTATTTCTTTGTTGTCTTTGTCTACAATCATTGGATTTTTTTCACTTAATTCAGTAGAATTTTTTTGACTAGATTCTGTTGAGCTATTTTGCTTAGTATCTTTGTTGTTGTCTTTGTTAGAGCAAGCAGATATAGTAGTAATAAGTAATATCATAGCCATAATTATTCCAAATTTTCTTAATTTCATATATCGTTCTCCTTTCATTTATATAAATAATAACTTATAATAAAATAATTGTCAAAAAATATACAATATAAAGATATATTTTAGTAAGTTTTAATAGAACAAAGTTTATTATATTTAAGATTAAATTATAATCTGTTGTGGTATAATGATAGACTCTAATGGAATAGAAAATAGCAAACTTTTAATTGGAAATAATAGGGGCTAATATGAATAAAAATATAAAAGATTTAGTAGATAATTACCAAATTAGAAAAACGAATAAACAAAAAATTAGCTTCATAGCATGGTTGAGAAAAATCACAGACAGTTTAGGATATGACTTGGAAATAGATAAGTACAACGACCATGGAAGAAATTTAATATTTGGCGATGTTGAAAAAGCGGATATTATTTTAACAGCTCATTATGACACACAGCCAAATGGTATAATACCAAGAATATCTTTTATGTCTAATCCGATAATATATTTAATTAGTGAAATTTGTACTTATGGTGGAATTTTAGGGATTTTTTTGCTATTTAGATTTGCTTTGTCTAAATTTATAGATACAGGAATTTCTTATACTGTTACCGGAGTTTTATTATTACTTTTCATATTTCAGAATATAACTGGATTTGCAAATAAACATACATTAAATGACAATACTTCAGGTGTTGCAACTATTTTAACTATAATGGAAGATTTAGAGATACATTTGCGGAAAAAAGTATGCTTTGTATTTTTTGATCATGAAGAATTAGGATTTTTAGGATCTAAAAATTTTAAAGATAAATATCATAGTAAAATTATGGATAAGCCATTAATAAATTTTGATTGTGTTTCAGATGGAAACTATATGTTTTTTATCACAAAAAAGAAATTTAAGAATTCAAAATATAATGAAGCTCTTAATAAATCTATAGAATGTAATTTTACCAAGAAAAATGATAAAAAAGCTTTAGTTGAAAAAGCATCAAAGGTAATTTATACATCTGACCAAATTCTATTTTCAAATGGGATAGCAATAACAGCTATGAATAAAGCTCCAATACTAGGATATTATTTATCAAGAATACATTCTAGTTTAGATAGGGTATTTGATGAAGAAAATATAAAATTATTAAAAAATACTATGATAGATTTCATAAGAAAAATATAGATAAACTTCTTAAAATTAAGTAAAAAGCATTTAAATTTAATACAATTTAATATATAACCTACTTAATGATAACGAATATCAAAAGAGAGGTAAGAAATATGATAACTATAAGAAATTCTACCTCAGGTTATTATAATACTAAAAAGAAATTTTTATTTTCAATAAAAGAACTAATAGTAATTTCTTTTATATTAAGTATATATTTAAGTGAAAATATTAGGAATTAGTAGAAATATTATGAATTGTATAATTAATCACATTTAAATTAGCTCATCCTTAAAATATATAAAATTTTTTACCTATATTATTTAGTTAGTATAGCCTGTTATAAAATAACATTAAATTTTTAAATTAGATTGTTTATGAGGGAATTAAAGAAGTAGAAAATGTAGATAAATATTTTAGTTTGTTGATAGAGTCTATTATATATGATACAAAATTTTATGAAAAGCTAGATGTTAATGCTATATTTGATTTAGCTAAGAAATAAAATCCTATAAAGTAAGAAAGGGGAGAATAAAATCTGATTTTTAAATGTTTTTATTTTAGAATATATTGTATATAAATAATTATCTAAAAAGTTAAATTATGATATAATGAGATACTAGTAGAAAACAATAAGAATGTGAGGCTATATAATATGGATGATTTAAAAAGATTAATAAATATTATTAATTTTAGCCCAAGGATACTGGTATTAAAATAATAAAAATTGAAAGAAAAAATAACTTAGAAAATTAAATAATAAATCGAGGAAAATAATGGCTAGAAAAGATAAAAACATTACACCAAGTATTACACAGAAATTACAAAATTTAGGTTATAACGTGGCAGATTGGGACGATAGTCAAACTAAAATTAAATTAACTGAAAATATATATGAAGTCTTAGGAAAAGCTTCTAAAAAGAAAAACAACAATAGAGGATATCCTGATAGAATTTATGTAAATAAACAAAAAAGATTAATGATTATTCTTGAAGAGAAAAATGATATTAGATTACATGATGTTGAAGATATTACAAAAGGTGCTATTTATGGCGTAAAGTGGTATTTAAGTAGATTTTTAAATAAAAATTTACAAAAACATTTAATTAATTGTTTTGATGATTGGAAGATAATAGGAATAGCTGCAAGCGGAGATTTTTCAAGCGAATTTGCAAATAGATTTACCGCATATTATATTGACACTAAATTAGGGGAAATTGCCGATGTGCCTCAATTGCAAGAGTTTGTTACAGATAATGAATACGAAGCAATTTTCAACAACTTTGATGAAGAAAAATCTGTAGAACAAGTTACTAAATCAAGTAAAAAAATAAATAATTTATTAAGGAGTATTGATTCACAAAAAAGACCTGTTTTACTTTCTGCATTAATGATAAGTTTATATATACCAAAGGATGAAAAAGGTAATCCAAAATTAGAAGCTGGAGATTTCCCTAATTTATATAAACAATTTACAGCAGAAATGATTATTGATAATCTTTTAAAAAGAGTTAAAGTTGTATTAGAGGCGGAGGGTATACCATCTCATAAAATAGAGTCGTTAGATTCAGAGTTGGCTTTTATAAAAACGGATCAAGTATTAACTAATAGCAATATTCTAAAAAATATTCTTTTAGAATTAGATGAATATGTGATACCTTTGTTTAACTCATCTTTTTCTACAGAATCAAATTATGATATTATTGGAAAGTTTTATGAAGAATTTTTAAAGTATGCAGGAATATCGAATGTAAAAAAAGGAATTGTATTGACACCAAGACATATTACATCCTTATTTACTAAATTGATACCAATTAAATCTAATGATGTGATTTTAGATTTAGCTAGTGGAACAGGAGCATTTTTGATAGCAGGTATGAATGAAATCATACGACAAATAAAGTATAGTAAATCAAGCGAGCAAACTTCCAAAATTAATGAAGTGAAAACTAATCAATTGTTAGGTTTTGAGATAAATCCAACAATGTATATTTCTTCTATATCCAACATGATGTTTCGTAATGATGGTAAGTCAAAGATTTATAACATAGACTCTATAAATGACAGCAAGACACAAATATTATTAGATAAATATAAACCAACAATAGGTTTTATTAATCCTCCATATTCAGGAAAGGAAAACAAAGATGACCCTACTCCTAAAGAAATAACATTTTTAGAAAAAATGTTAGATAATGTGTCAAGGTATGGTGTAATGATTGCTCCAATATCTACATTTTTTAAAGATATTACTAGAAGAGCAACAATATTATCTTCTCACACGCTAAAGTACGTAATTAATATGCCTAGTGATTTATTTGCTCCAAATGCGGCAACTCACACTTCTATTGTAGTTTTTGAAACTAATAGACCGCATAAATTTGAAAGTGATGAAGTTGTATTTTATGATTTAAAAGATGATGGTTTTGTTCTAACTAAAAATAAAGGGCGAACTGATATTTATGGTAGATGGGCTAAATTGGAAAAAGAAGTTATAGATAAAGTTGTTCATGGAAAAGGTAAGCCTGATGGTATTAATTTATTAAAGAAAAAAATATCTAATAAAGATGAATGGACTGTCCAACAACATTTAGAAGTAGACTATTCTAAACTTTCTAATCAAAAGTTTGTAACAACTATAGCAGATTTTGTTATATTTGAAGCAAAAAGAAATTTAGATTTATTGGCAACTAAAATTAGTGACTTTACATTATATAATTCTCTTAATGAGTATTTTTCAGATGGTTTTAAATCAAAAATAGAAATGCCTAAAGAAGAAATTGATATAACTAATTGGAAAATGTTTAACCTTGTAAAAAAATCAAAAGAAGATATTGATGGAGTTTTTGAAACATTTAATAATGGTAAAAGACTAACTGTTCCAAATCGTATACAAGGAGAATATCCATTATTAACGGCAGGAGAGCATAATCAAAGTTTTTCACAATTTATAGGGAATTATAGCAGAGATGAATTAACTGATCCTTCAATTACAATAGATATGTTTTTTAATGTATTTTTTCAAAATTTTAAATATTTTTCTGATGATAATGTATATAGTTTTATTAATAATAATTTGAATATGAAAAGCTCATTATTTGTAGTAACAATTTTGAAAATGCAAAAAGACAAATATGGCTATGGAAGGCAATTTAGAAAAGAAAATGCGAGAAATACATCTATTTTATTGCCTCAAGATAAATATGGGAATCCAGATTATGAATTTATGGAAAATTATATATTTAAGCTACCATACTCTGATTTATTACCTAAATAAAATTCTAATAAATTATAATTAAAAGTGGATTTATAAAATGAATTAAAGTGATAACAACCATATAATAAATTGTTTTGAAGAAGATTAAGAAAAAACAAGAGTATGGGTTAGTGTTTACAAATAATTAGATTGAATTTAAACTACTAAATCAATCCATGCTCTTTGTACCTATTATTTGTTATAAGAGTAAATTGAGGATATTTTGAAAGGAGAATATAGATATTTAAACATAAAAAGAGGGAGTCAGTTATATCCCTCTAGTTTTTTATTATTTCTTGAATTAATTGATATCTTCAAGGGTAGCCTGTTTTTTTACAAAATTTCTAGCTGCGGATCTATTTCTCAAATATCTTGCTTTTTCTCTATTAGCTTCTGTTTGTGGTTTTGATGTCATGAATTACCTCCTTATTTTTATTGACTCATTCACTTTTTCACCTCCTTTAATATACTATCGATAGTATATTAAGTATATTAAAGATAAAAGAAAAACGACTTAATATCAACGATTGTTAATATTAAGCCGTTTATATTTTTATTAAACATTAAATCTGAAATGTACTACATCACCATCTTGCATTATATAGTCTTTTCCTTCTAGTCTAACAAGTCCTTTTTCTTTTGCTGCATTCATACTTCCAAGTGTTGTTAAATCATTATAACTTACTATTTCTGCTCTTATAAAGCCACGTGAAATATCTGTGTGAATTTTTCCAGCAGCATCTACTGCTTTAGTTCCTTTCTTAATAGTCCACGCCCTTGTTTCTTGTGGTCCTGCAGTTAGAAAGCTCATTAAGCCCAGTAGTGAGTAGCTTGCTTTTATTAGTGAATTTACACCAGACTCTTCTATTCCCATTGCTTCTAGGAACTCTTGTTTTTCCTCGTCTTCAAGCTCTGAAATTTCTTGCTCTATTTGTGCAGATATTACTACAACTTCAGCATTTTCAGTTTTTGCAAATTCTCTTATTTGCCCAACATATTCATTCGACTTACCATCATCTGCAACATCTTCTTCAGATACATTAGCCACATATATTATTGGTTTATCACTTAATAAGTTGAAATTTCTTAAAAGTTTTTTCTCGTCGTCATTTAAATCTAAAACTCTGGCAGATTTTCCATCTTCTAAAACTGTTAATAATTTTTCTAATAAATCCACTTCTTGTTTTAAGTCTTTATTTCCTTTTAAAGCTTTTCTAGATTTTTCTAATCTTTTTTCAACCATTTCCATATCAGAAAATATTAACTCTAGGTTAATGGTTTCTATATCTCTAAGGGGATTTATATCACCGTCAACATGTACTATATTTTCATCTTGAAAACATCTTAATACTTCAACTATTGCATCAACTTCTCTAATGTTAGCAAGGAATTTATTTCCAAGACCTTCACCTTTACTAGCACCCTTTACAAGTCCAGCTATATCGTAAAATTCTATACTTGCTGGTAATATTTTTTTTGATTCGTAAATTTCTGCAAGCTTTCCAAGTCTTTCATCTGGTACGTCTACTATTCCTATGTTTGGATCTATTGTACAAAATGGGTAGTTAGCCGATTCTGCTCCTGCTTTTGTTATTGCATTAAACATGGTACTTTTACCAACGTTTGGTAATCCAACTATACCTAATTTCATTTAATCACTCTTTCTATATATCATTAATAATCATATTAAAACCTTTATAGATTCTATCATAGGGGTAATCTATTGTAAATATAATTACATTTCAAATAAAATATCCTTAAAGTATTGTTCAATATAATTGTTTTCACTATTAAAAAGAATATCGAATTTATTGTTATTTATGATTTTTCTACATAAGTCATCTAAAAATAGAACCAACTCAATATGTTTTTGATTCCTTGAATTATCATAAGAATTTTTCACAAAAGAGCCATGAGCAATTTTTGATCTAATATCATATGCATCTTTAATTTTTTCATAACAGTCAATTCTTTTATATTTATTATCGAAGAAAATCAAAGATATTCTTTCAGCAATTTTATGATTTATCTCATGGGTGTCAGTTGAAAAAAGAGATTCCAATACTATAGTATAGAAAAGAATTTTTAGCTCTGGTATTGCAGATGATCTAGCTTTAGATATGTAATAGTAAAACAAAGATTTTTTATCACTATCTTTTTTATATAAATGTGAAGAATTAGGTTCTAAAGAACTAGCATGAGGTAAACTGTTTTTTGTATAATTTTCTAATGAAAAATCAGATAGATAGTTTTGGAGTTCATTTTTACTAAAAGTTATATTTTTTTCAATATAGGTTTCAAAAATAGTTGACAAACCATAATAATAAATCTTATCACATGAAATTAAATATCCATTACGTGTGTATACTGAATTATCTTTATGTTTCCAAATTAAATATGATAAATTCTCTGTATCTCTAATATGTGATTTAACTAAAGTGTTAAAAACAGAATCTTTATCTTCATCTTTATCGAAATTATAATCACCAAATTTATAAATATAAGGATTATTTTCAAGTTCAGATAAATTAATTTCTCCAAGGGTATACTCTATTTTATCTTTATAAATATAATTATTTAATAAACTTCTTCTATTAGTGATTCTTGTATCATTTTCTAAAGTTAAATTAATATTTGCATTATCAGTAATGTTTAAATTAAATATTGGTGCTATAAATAAATATCTCATAAATACCTCCCAAGTATATAATAATTATTATATACTAAAATTAATATTTTGTTTAAATAAAACTAAAACAAGATGTAACATAAATTAATTGAATATAATACACTTTGTTTTAGATTTATTTGTTATTTAGAAATTATTTGCAGTATATAGAGTTTAATAACAGTTATTAATTAGTTCCTAAAGGTTCTGTATTGCTGGTTTCATTGTATCCTTCTTAAAAACCTTCTTTAAATCCAGCGGTGAAGTCACTACAAGCAGTTAATGTAAATATTAACAGTACAAATAATATTAAAGTTGATAATTTCTTTTTTATAAAGACTTCTTAATATATGTGTTTAATGTATTTTTTAAAAAAATCTTAACATAGGAAAATATTATTGTAAGTGATATATATGATGATAAGTCTAAATTATAAATAATAAAGCAAGTATTATTAGTATTTGAATTAAGTTTTTAACGAATATATTAGTAAGAATTACTTACTAGTAAAAATATTTATTTATATGGAATATATAGGAGGTATTTAGAGAATATTGTTGTTTTAAATAACAGGTAGTAGTGTTATGATATAATTAATTTTATAACAATATTAATATGGAGGTAATATAATGGTTAAGTATAGAATTGAGAAATTAAGAGAATTGATGAAAAAAGAAAATATAGATGCATATATTATTCCAACAGCGGATCCACATCAGTCGGAATATGTTGCAGATTTTTATAAAAGTAGAGAGTTTATATCGGGTTTTACTGGTTCGTCAGGAACTGTTGTAATAGGTAAAGAAAAAGCTGGTCTTTGGACTGACGGTAGATATTTTATTCAAGCAGCTAAAGAATTAGAAGGATCAGGTATTGATTTATACAAATTAGGTGTTGAAGGAACTCAAAGTATTTCTGATTTTATAAAAGAAAATGTAGAGGATGATGGAGTTGTAGCTTTTAATGGTGAAACTTATAGCTATAGAAGATATGCTACTTTACTAGATAAGTTACAAAAAATTAATTTTAAATCAAATTATACTTTAGTTGAAGATATTTGGGAGGATAGACCAGAAAAACCAAGCGGAAAAATGTACATTTATGATATTAAATATACAGGAGTTTCTGCTAAAGCAAAAATAGATGAGATAAGAAATACATTAAAAGACAAAGGTCTTACTCATTACTTAATATCTAGCTTAGAAGATATATGTTATTTATTTAATATTAGAGGTAGTGATGTTGAGTTTAATCCTGTTGTAATTTCGTATGTTTTAATAAGTGAAGATTTTGCTAAATTATATGTTGACCTAAATAAGGTTGACGAAAAGACAAAAGCTGTTTTAAAGGAAAATGGAATTACTGTAGAAGATTATGACAGCGTTTTTGATCAACTTTCAGAGTTAGATAATGACAGTAATTTATATCTTGACCCAAGGAAAATAAATGTAAAAATATATAAATCTATTAATTCTGTGGTAAATATAGAAAAAGGTCCAGATTTTACCTTAATGATGAAATCTATAAAAAATGATATTGAAATAGAAAATCAAAGAAACGCATATGTAAAAGACTGCGTTGCTTTAGTTAAGTTTTTCAATTGGTTAGAAGAAAATGTGCCTAACGAAGAAATAACAGAATTAGATGCTGCTGATAAACTTTTAGAGTTTAGAAAACAAGGAGATTTGTTTATAGAAGCTAGTTTTGGAACTATTTCAGCTTATGGAGAAAATGCAGCTTTGCCACATTATTCTCCAAATAAAGGAAATCCTGTTGTATTAAAAAATAGAGGATTGTATCTACTTGATAGTGGTGGACATTACCTAGATGGTACTACTGACATAACAAGGACAGTTGCTTTAGGTGAATTAACTGAAGACGAAAAATATCATTATACTTATACTTTAAAATCTCATATAGCTTTACTAGATTCTACTTTTGCTAAAGGTACAAAAAGCTCTAGTTTAGATATTTTTGCAAGAGGACCACTTTGGAAAGAAAGACTTGACTTTAATCATGGAACAGGTCATGGCGTAGGTTATTTGTTATCTGTTCATGAAGGACCTCAAAGTATTTCTAAAGCAAACAATAATATAGATATGGTTCCAGGAATGATAACTTCTGATGAACCTGGTATTTATATAGAAGGAAGTCATGGTATTAGAATTGAAAATATTATGTTATGTATAGAAAAATTCAAAAATGATTTTGGAACATTCTATGGATTTGAGTCTCTTTCTCTTTGCCCTATTGATTTGAGACCAGTAAAGAAAGAGCTCTTAACAGAAAGTGAAAAAGATTGGATAAACAAATATCATAAAGAATGTTTTGACGTTTTATCTAAATATTTAGGTGGATCTGATTTAGAGTATCTAAAGGAAATGACAAAAAGTATCTAATAATTGAAATTATATATTTAAGGAGCAATATTATTAAAAGTATAAAAAAATTTTTGTTTTTATTGGGATGTATTGTCGGTGTTTTTTTCCTAAGTTCATTAATTAAAAAAGATTTTTTTATAAATAATACAGAGGAAATAAATGCTATAAAAATAATTGATAAACAAGAACTCAAAGAAGTAATTGAGAAAAAAGAAAGATTATTAAATGAGTTCTACAAAACTTTACCATTAGAAAATTCAGTTGAGCCATTAGAAATTCCTACTTATGTTGAAAGAGATAATCAGGCGATACACCCATCAGTATATTATGATGAAGATAGAAAATTTGGCTATAAATGGGTAATGGCTTTTACGCCATATAGTTTATCAAAAGATTTTACAGAAAATCCTTCAATAGTTGTATCAGAAGATGGAGTAAATTGGAAAGAGCCCAAAGGGCTAAAAAATCCTCTAGCAATAACAGATAAACCAGATAAAATTCACTATTCTGACACTGAAATTATTTCAAATGGTAATGAGTTAGAATTATGGTATAGGCAAAGTGATAAACCTGCCAAGCTATCAAGAATATTAAGACAAAAATCCAAAGATGCTGTTAATTGGTCCAAGCCAGAAATTATATTTGATTATGGAACAGGTGGTTTTGGTTATGGTGCTCCAAGTGTTATATGTAAAGATAATGTTTATGAAATATACTATAGAGAAAAAATGAAATTAGCAGAAGAAAGCTATGTAAAAATAAAGTACTCAGAGAACAAAATAAAAGAAGAAGCTATTCCTGTAAATTTTGAATATACTGAAGAGTATAAAGAATTTGTTGGATGGCATATTGAATTTAGAAAAATAGGTGATAAATATTATGCTTTAACTATGGCATATCCAAAATCTACACCATGGCAGGGTGGAAAATTATTTTTGTTCGATTCAGACGATGGTGTGAATTTTAAGAATATGAAGTTAGTATTAAAGCCGACCAAAGATGGATTTGATAATAAAACTATTTACAAATCCAGTTTAGTTGTGACTGAAGATTTTATAAATTTGTATTATTCTTCAATAAGTAAAGATAATAAGCCGTATATATCATTAATTAAAGGATAACTTAATGTAAATTTTAATTAATTTGTAATGGTATTGTAATAACTAAGTATATATTAATGTGATAATATTTATTTTGTAAGAAATAAATAGATGAATTTCTTATAAAATAAATAAAGGAAATATAGTATATTATGAGAAAAAAAACCAAGAGAAATTTAGTGAGTATTAGTTTATTATTAGTTATTTTATCTGTAATATTAATTAAGAAATTTTATTCAGATTCAAATAAAAGAAATGATGAAAAGCCATTAAAAAAAATAGAGTTAAGGAAGCCTATTAAAATATCAAGTACTGCACATTTGAATTATAAATTAAATATGGTAGAAAAATTCAAACAGTCAAGTCCATTTGAAAATGCTAAAAGTTATTTAAAAATACCAACATACATTGGTAATAACCAACTTTTACATCCATCTGTATTTTACAATCCAAGTAAAAAATTTGGGTATAAATGGGTAATGGCTTTTACGCCATATAGCTATACAAATGATAGTACAGAGAATCCATCTATTGTAGTATCGGAAGATGGAATAAATTGGAATGTTCCAAATGGGTTAACAAATCCCCTTGCAAAAACAAATAGACCAGGGGTAGTTCACTATTCAGATACTGAGATTTTTTCAAATGGAAATGAACTTGAATTATGGTATAGAGAAAGCGATAAACAAGCTAGACAGTCAAGAATATTACGACGAAAATCCAATGATCTTGTCAACTGGTCTGACCCGGAAGTTGTTTTTGACTATGGAACTGGAGGATATGGATACGGTGCTCCGTCAGTGAACTATGAAGATGGTATTTACGAAATATACTATAGAGATCATATGTCTTTTGGAACAGAGGGGTATGTAAAAATAAAGTATAGTGGTAATAATATTATAGAAGAAAAGAAAGCTGTAGATTTTCAATATACAGAAGAATATAAAGATTATGTTGCTTGGCATACTGAATTTAAAAAGATAGGAAGTAAATATTATGCACTTGCCATGTCTTATAACAAAGATATTCCAGGAAAAGGACTATTATTTTTGTTTGAATCTGATGATGGAATAAGTTTTAAAGATATGAAGATGCTAGTTAAACCTAGCGATACAGGATTTGACAACAGTACAATATATAAATCTAGTATGGTAATAGATAATGATTTTATAAATTTGTATTATTCTTCTATAAGTACTAAAAAAGAATGTTATACTTCTCTCATTAGAATAGACAGGTAAATGCTATGTGTCATTTGCAAAATCACAAGTAGAATATATAATAAAAGTGAATTTAATCAGATTTGTGTAGTTAGAAAAGGTTAATGAATGTTTAATATTAAGGAAGAATTAAAACGCTTGCCAGATAATCCTGGTGTGTATTTAATGTTTAATGACGATGATGAAATCATTTATGTTGGTAAGGCCAAGAATTTGAAAAAGCGTGTAAGACAGTATTTCACTAGCTCTGATATTGGAAAAACAGACAAAGTTATTGAAATGGTTAAGCATATTAAAAGATTTGAATATATTATAGTAGATAATGAAGTAGAATCTTTAATTCTTGAGTCAAATTTTATAAAGGATAAACAACCCAAATACAACATACTTTTGAAAAATGGTGAAAAATATCCTTTTATAAAGATAAGTAACGAAAAATTTCCGAGAATTACAAAGGAAAGAGTTATAAAAAAAGATGGTTCTAAATATTATGGGCCATTTCCAAATGCTTATGCTGTTACTGAGATTATAGAAATATTCTTAAATATGTTTAAAATTAGACGTTGTACTTTAAACTTTGACAAAGGACAATATTTAAAAAGACCTTGCTTGTATTATTTTATAAAAAAATGTAGTGCTCCTTGTATTAAAAATATTTCAGAAGAAGACTACATGAAAAATATAGATGAAGTTGAAATGCTTTTAAAGGGAAAAGAAAATAAAATAATAGAAGAAACTAGAGAAAAAATGTTTAAGGCTAGTAAAGACCTTAACTTTGAATTAGCAGCAAGGTATAGAGACAATATTGAAAATATTGAAGCTATAATCGAAAAACAAAAAGTAAGAAACTCAAAAGGTACAAACATGGACATTATAGCATTAGAAAGACATGGAACAGATGTTTGTGTCCAAGCGTTTTTAATGCGAAATGGAAAAATTATAGATAGAGAGCACTTCTTAATAGAAGATAGCTTTAAAGAAAATGATAGCGAAATAATGAGTTCTTTCTTAAAACAGTTTTACTTAGATATGGCATTTATTCCAAAGGAAATTTTGGTAGATACTTTACCAGATGATCTTGAGTCAATAGAGGAGTTTTTGACAAATGAAAAGAAAGGTACAGTTAAAGTAACAAAACCTCAAAGAGGTGAAAAGGTTAAACAACTCGAACTAGTTAAGGCAAATGCTAAAGAAATGCTAGAGAAATATATAACTAGTAAACACAAAAGGGAAAGAAGTAAAAGTTCAGCTTTCGACGAATTAAAGAAAGTTACAGGTTTAGAAGATTTTGATAGAGTTGAGTGTTATGACATTTCAAATATTTCGGGTGTTCAGTCTGTAGGTTCCATGATAGTTTTTATAAATGGCGAAAAAGCACCAAAAGAATACAGAAAGTTTAAAATTAAAACAGTAGTTGGTGCAGATGACTATGGAAGTCACAGAGAAGTCCTAACTAGAAGATTTTCTAGAATGTTAATAGAAAACAAAGAAGGTAATTTTTCAACTGGATTTGGAATAAAACCTTCCATAATATTGATGGATGGTGGGAAAGGTCAAGTGAACGTAGCTCTTGAAGTTTTAAAAGAATTTAACATAGACATTCCAGTAATGGGACTTGTAAAAGATGATTATCATAAAACTAAAGGTATAATTTACAAAAATTCGGAATATCTATTAAAAGTTAAATCTCCTTTATATAGACTTTTATTTCAAATTCAAGAAGAGGCTCATAGGTTTGCAATTAACTACCATAGAAAACTTAGAGAAAGAGATCTTAAAAAATCAGAGTTAGATGAAATAGAAGGAATAGGAGTAGTTAGAAAGAAAGCATTGATAAAATATTTTAAATCAATAAAGAAAATAAAAGAGGCAAGTATAGAAGAATTAGCAAAGATTGATAAAATGAATCTTTCTGCAGCTGAGAGTATATATAAATTTTTTCACAAGGAGTAATATATGAAGGGAATAAAACTTAGTCAACTGTGTAGGGATTTGGAACTTACAGTTGTGAGTAAAAGTTCGGATTATGAAGATATTTTTATAACGAATTCACAAGTAAATAGACCAGGTATTCAACTGGCAGGTTTTTATGAACAATTTCCTTTTAAAAGACTTCAAGTTATAGGGAAAACAGAAAATGTATACTTAAAATCACTGTCAGATGAATTAAAATATGAAAGAATAGAAGGTATAATGTCATATGATATACCTTGCCTAATTTATTCACATTGGGCGGAAATACCACAATATGTTATAGAATTAGCAGAAAAACACAACAGAACTTTGGTTCGCTCAGATAGACCAACTACAAGGCTAATAAGCAAGATAGATGAAAAACTTGACTATGTACTTAGCGAAGAAGTTACTATGCATGCAGGGTTAATGGAAATTTATGGAGTTGGTGTTTTAATAGTAGGAAAAAGTTCGGTAGGTAAATCAGAAACAGCTCTTGACCTTATTATTAGGGGACACCGTTTGGTTGCGGATGATGTTGTGGAAGTTAGAAAACTTGAAACAGGACTTGTAGGACAAGCACCTAAAAATATTAGGCATTTTCTTGAAATAAGAGGAATAGGAATTTTAGATATTCAAAGACTATATGGGGTAGGTAGTATTAAATCATTCACTAATATTGACATGGTAGTATCGCTAGAACAGTGGGATGATGATAAAGAATATGATAGATTAGGAATTGACGATAATTTCACAGAAATACTTGGAGTTCAAGTAAATGAAGTTACAATCCCAGTTAAACCAGGAAGAAATGTCGCAATGATAGTAGAAGTTGCGGTTAGAAATTACAGACAAAGGTCACTTGGATATAACGCAGCATTAGAATTGAACAAAAGGTTATTTGCAAGTATGGAAAGTGACGCGAGAAGTTGACAATAACCAAATGATGAATATATAATTACAACTTGAGTGAAAAGATTAACTTAAAAATTAATTTTAAAATAAATAGGGGGTTTTTAATTACAATGGCAAAGAAAATGATGACTATGGATGGTAATATGGCTGCAGCTCATGTTGCATATGCCTTTACAGATGTTGCATCAATCTATCCAATAACACCTTCATCTACAATGGCAGAATATGCAGATGAATGGTCAGCAAATGGTAGAAAAAATATGTTTGGACAAAGAGTTTTAGTTTCTGAATTACAATCTGAAGCAGGTGCTGCAGGAGCAATGCACGGAGCTTTGGCTGCTGGTTCATTATCTACTACATTTACAGCATCACAAGGACTTTTGTTGATGATACCAAACATGTACAAAATTGCAGGAGAGTTACTTCCAGGGGTGTTCCATGTTTCAGCAAGAGCTTTAGCATCACATGCTTTAAGTATATTCGGAGATCATCAAGATGTTATGGCTGCAAGACAAACAGGATTTGCTTTACTTGCATCAGGTTCAGTACAAGAAGTTATGGATTTAGGTTCAGTAGCACATTTATCAGCTATAAAAGGGAAAGTTCCTTTCTTACACTTCTTTGATGGATTTAGAACATCACATGAAATTCAAAAAATTGAAGTTATGGATTATGATGAATTATTTAAATTAGTAGACCATGACGCAATAGATGAATTTAGAAACAATTCTTTAAATCCTGAAAGACCTAAAACAATGGGTACAGCACAAAATCCAGATATCTATTTCCAATCAGTAGAAGCTTCAAACAAATACTATGATGACATAGTAGGCGTTGCAGAAGGATATATTAATGAAATAAATAAAATTACTGGAAGAAACTATGGTTTATTCAACTACTATGGTGCAGAAGATGCAGAAGATATAATAGTAGCTATGGGTTCAGTAACTGAAACTATAGAAGAAACAATAGATTACTTACAAGCTCAAGGAAGAAAAGTTGGAGTTGTAAAAGTTCACTTATACAGACCATTCTCAAAAGAGCATATGTTAAATGTAATTCCAAAAACAGTAAAAAGAATAGCTGTTTTAGATAGAACAAAAGAAAAAGGTTCATTAGGAGAGCCATTATACTTAGATGTAAAATCAGCTTACTATGATGAAGAAGCTCAACCAGTAATAATTGGTGGTATATATGGACTTGGTTCAAAAGATACAACACCAGCTCAAATAGTTGCAGTATATGACAACTTAGCAAATGAAAATAGAAAAACAAGATTTACTATAGGAATAGTAGATGATATTACAAATAGATCATTAGAAGTACAAGAAGATATTCATACTTCACCAGAAGGAACAATTAACTGTAAATTCTGGGGCTTCGGTTCAGATGGAACAGTAGGAGCTAACAAATCAGCTATAAAAATTATAGGTGATGGAACAGATATGTACGCACAAGGATACTTTGAGTACGATTCCAAAAAATCAGGTGGGGTAACAATATCTCATTTAAGATTTGGAAATCAGCCAATAAAATCAACATACTATGTAGATAGTGCAGACTTTATATCTTGTTCAAAACAATCATATGTAAACCAATACAAGTTATTGAGAGGTCTTAAAAAAGGTGGTACATTCCTACTTAACTGTATTTGGTCACCAGAAGAATTAGAAACACATTTACCTAATTCAATGAAAAGATACATTGCAGAAAATGACATTAAGTTCTACACAGTTAATGCTTCTAAAATAGCATCAGAAATAGGACTTGGTGGAAGAATTAACATGGTAATGCAATCAGCATTCTTCAAATTATCAAAAGTTTTACCTTTAGACGAAGCAATTGCAAAACTTAAAGAAGCAATAGTAAAAGCTTACGGTAGAAAAGGTGAAGATATAGTAAATATGAACTACAAAGCAGTAGATGAAGGAATAAATTCTATGGTAGAAATAGAAGTTCCAGCTGCTTGGGCTACTTTAGATGCAGATGATACTAAAGATACAAACATACCAGAATTTGTTAGAGAAGTAGTAATACCTATGAATGCACAAGAAGGTAATGATTTACCAGTATCTAAATTTGCAGATAGAGCAAATGGCGAATTCCCAATGGGAACATCAGCTTACGAAAAGAGAGCAATAGCATTAGAAGTTCCAGAATGGCAAATGGATAACTGTATACAATGTAACCAATGTGCTTACGTTTGTCCTCATGCAGTAATCAGACCATTCTTAATAACAGAAGAAGAAAAAGAAAATGCACCAGAAAACTTTGAAAGTAAAAAAGCTATAGGTAAAGGCTTAGAAGGATTAACATTTAGAATGCAAGTAAGTCCACTTGACTGTACAGGTTGTGGTAACTGTGCTGACGTATGTCCATCAAAAGAAAAATCATTAATAATGAAACCTTTTGAAGAACAATATCAAGCACAAAAAGATAACTGGAACTACGCACATGATGTAGTAGGATACAAAGAAGACTTAATAGCTGATACAACAGTAAAAGGAAGTCAATTTAAACAACCATTATTAGAGTTCTCAGGAGCATGTGCTGGTTGTGGAGAAACACCTTATGCAAAATTAATAACACAATTATTTGGCGATAGAATGATGATAGCAAACGCAACAGGATGTTCATCAATTTGGGGAGGTTCAGCTCCGGCTACAACATATTGTACAAATTCAGCAACAGGTAAAGGACCATCATGGGCTAACTCATTATTTGAAGATAACGCTGAATATGGATTTGGTATGCATTTAGGAGTAGAAAAAACTAGAGAAAAAATTAAATTCTTAATGCAAGAATTTGTTGAACTAGGAATAGACTCACCACTTAACGAAATATTTGAAAGCTGGATATCAAATATGGAAGATGCAAAAGGTTCAAAAGAAGCAACAGCTGAAATGTTACCTTTATTAGTACCGAACACAGGAAATGAAAAAGCAGATCACTTAATAGATAGAATAGTTGCAAGACAAGACTATCTAATTAAAAAATCAGTTTGGATATTTGGTGGAGACGGATGGGCTTATGACATTGGGTATGGTGGATTAGACCATGTAATAGCAAGTGGACAAGATGTAAACATTTTAGTAATGGATACAGAAGTTTACTCAAATACAGGTGGACAATCATCAAAAGGAACACCAACAGCTGCAGTAGCTAAATTTGCAACAGCTGGTAAGAGAATTAGAAAGAAAGATCTAGGCTTAATGGCAACAACATATGGTTATGTATATGTAGCTCAAATAGCAATGGGAGCAAACCAAGCTCAAACAATAAAAGCTATAAGAGAGGCAGAAGCTTATCCAGGTCCATCACTAATCATAGCTTACGCTCCATGTATAAACCACGGAATAAGAACAGGTATGGGAACAACTCAAAGACAAGAGAAAAAAGCAGTAGAAGCAGGTTATTGGCACCTATACAGATTCGATCCAAGACTTAAAGAAGAAGGAAAGAATCCATTCCAATTAGATTCAAAAGAGCCAAAAGCTTCATTCCAAGAGTTTATAAACTCAGAAGTAAGATATACTTCACTTAAACGTTCATTCCCTGAAGATGCAGAAATACTATTTGCAGAAGCTGAAAGAGATGCAACAGAAAGATATGAAAACTATAAGAGAATGGCAAGTTACGATTATAGTAAAACAGAAGAATAAAATATAGTAATATAAAAGAAAAGAACTCTACAAAGTAGAGTTCTTTTTTTCTGTGTAATATTATATAATATATTTAATATTATATAAGGAGAGATATATGGAAAATAATAGTAGTATTATAAAATTCAATAATGAAAATTTAATAAACACAGGAAATGATATTGTAGCAAATATAACTGATGAATTGAGTATTCCAAGAGATTTATTACCTTCTAAAAATGATATTGATATTGCTTTATCACTTTTACCACGAGAATTAAATAAAGTTCCAATTAGATTAAGGGATAAATTTATTGCTAGGTTATGCGTAGCCGTGTCAGTAGGATTATTTGATAGTGCTATTGTATATATTTGGAATAGTGCTATGAATGAATTGAAATCAAGGGTGAAGAATTTTGGTGAAGAAATGAGAGCGAATTTTTTAGAAGGAAAAATAGATGATGATTTTTTAATAAAAATAACAGACTCAGAATTATTAAAAATAAGTTATCAGCTTAATATTATTTCAGAACAAGGATTTTTCTTCCTAAATCAAGCTAGAGAGATTAGAAACCAAGCATCAGCTGCTCATCCAACAGAAATAGAAATAGATGATAGAGAGCTGATTACTTTTATTAGTAGATGTTGTAAATATGCATTATCAAATGAAAATATAGAAGAAGGAATAGATATAAAGGTTTTAAATAAAACTTTAGAAAATCAAGATACTACAGATGAAAATTTAAATAATTTAGCCTCTAACATAAGAAATACATTTAAATTACAAAAAGAACTTATAATGAAAATATTATACTCTAATTTTACAAAAGAAGAAAACTTGCCAACTAAGAGAAATAATTCATTAAACTTGGCAATTAAATTAAAAGATATTGTAGATTCGAAAATACAAACAGATCTAATTGAAAAATATAATACTTCTAGAATAATAGGGACAGATACTTCTCATAGTTTAGCAAAAAAATTTTTTGAAAGAATGGGTTTGTTGAGTATATTAGGTGAAGAGGAACAAATATCTATTCTAAAAAAAGCAATAACCCAGCTAGAAAATGCACACTATGGAATGAATAATTTTTATAATGAACCAATTTTTGCAGAACGATTAATAGAAATATCTAAGGATTTAAATCCTATTCCTAAGTTAATAATTCCAGAATACATTGATGTAGTATTTATGTGCTATTTAGGAAATTCTTATGGAATTTCACATTCTGCTTATCCATATTACTTAGAAATGTTAAAAAATCTTACACCATATGGAATAGAAAAAATATTGACTAAAATATATAAAAATACAATAGATATGCATAATATATTAATAGTTCCTTGGAAAGTAAAGTTATTAGTTGATTTATTAGAGTATTATGATACTTTACCTTCATTATCAAGTAAACAAAAATATATGTTAAGTGAAATTTTTCATAAATATAAAATTGGAAAAGTAAATGATAAAAATGAATAAAGTTATTAAATTATTATATTTTTTAATATTAGAGTAAAAAATTGAACAAAAATAAAATTTTTCATTACTCTGAAATAATATTAATAATAGGAATAATTACTATTTATTTTAAATCATTATAGGTAAGAAAGGAATACAAAAAATATTATGATATTTTAATTCTATTATAAGAGATAACAAGGATTTTTAATTACTTGAAAGTGATACTTATAATTTTTTAAATGGTTTTAGAAGTCCAAATTTATCTTTTGGTATTTCTGAATATAATATTTTTATTGAGAGTGGTTTAAAGAGCTAATTAACTAGCTGTTTTTTTGTAAATAAATGTCTTGCAAATATTCTGATGTTATAGATTAGCTTTGAATGTTATAATATTTTTATAGATACAGTATATAAATTTATAAATCGAGGTGAGTATATGTCAAAAAGTAGGCTTGAGGCTTTTTCTGATGGTGTAATGGCTATTGTTATTACTATTTTAGTTTTAAATATTTCGGCTCCTGCTGGTGATTCTTTTAGAGATTTGCAAGGTATTGAAAAGAAGTTATTTGTGTATTTATTTAGTTTTACTGTTGTTGCAGTTTATTGGAACAATCATCATCACTTATTTCAGATTGTAAAAAGAGTAAATGGTAAGATTTTGTGGGCTAATAATTTCTTTTTGTTTTCTTTAACTCTTTTTCCTTTTGCTACTTCTTGGATTAGTGAGCATTTGTTTAGCCTATTTCCTCAGCTACTTTGTGGTGTTGTAATTTTACTAGCGGATATTGCATTTTTTGTTTTAATTATTACTATTAATAAGGTTACTAGTAAGGACAATAATTTTAATTTAAAACGACATAAAAAGACTTTGTTTTCTATTTTCTTAAATATTATTGCTATTTGTTTGGGGGTATTTATTAAACCAATTTTGGTTACTGTTATAAATATTATGATGATTTTACTATGGATAGTTCCAAGTAAGAGAATTGAAAATATTTTTAATGAAGATAATATTTAGTTAGTATAAAAATTTAATGTGAATTATATTTTGTTTTAGGTCAATAAAATATTTACATATTAATATTAAAAAATAAAAAAAGCTGGAACTCCAGCTTTTTTGTACTCAAGAAGTAATTTCTTTTGCCCATTTAGTATTGTCTAAAAGGGAATTTATTTGTATTATAGCGGACCTAGCATCTGTTAGTTCTGCTAGTTTATTATTTACAGCTGGGTGAAAATATTCTCCATTATTTCTAGCTTCTATTCCAGCTCTTATAATTTCTTTTAACAGTTCTAAATTTTCAAAACGACTTAAATGACTGACTTCGTTTAGTAAAAGTTGAGGCTTGTGCCAAATATTTATATTTTTTTGGTATATAGCATGTAGTTGTACAGGCTCTAAATTAAACATAAATCCAGTACTAAATTCACTTTCTCTACCAAATATTGAAACTCCGCTTTTTCTAAGCCATTTTATAGATTCTTTTCTATTTACTGTATCTTTAAAAGAAGTTGCTATTAGTGTTACGTCTGACTCAACTATTTTATGTAGGTCAGGAGTTATAATATTATTTTCAAAAGGACTTACTCCACTTATACTACAAGATACAGCATATTCAACATTTAGTTCTTCTCCAGCACATAATGTTCCAGAAGCTGTAAGTGCTGCTGTAAGTTTATTTTTCTTAGCTTCTTCGTAATTTTCACTATTTACTCTGTGTTCTATTGAATTATTATTTTTGAATTTTAAAAACTCATATAATTTTCCAACTTTTAAATTTCCTTTATCCAACCAAACAAAGTCTGAATCGTTGTTTCCCCAAAGTGATAAGATTTCCATTTTTAGTAAATCTGCAACACCATGTGTCATTAATGCAGTTTCTACAATATAATTATTTTTAATTTTCATGGCTTATCACCATTGTGTTACAATTTAAAATTTTTGGAGAAATTAATATTATATTAATTTTTCGAGATAAAGTATTTGATATTTGCTGTTTCATTTTAAGTTCCTTTCTGTAATTAATTTTGTTGACTAACAAATTGCAGTTAAAACAGCTATCATTAAAATTATTTAATTCTAAAACTAACAAGCACTAAAATTAATAGTCAATTTGACTATTAATACTTGTATTTTTTTAATTCTTTATCTCCATTGTAATTAAGCACACTAAGTCTATAGATGACTAAATTAATTTTAAGCATACAAAAAAACATATTAGTAAATAATATGTTTTCTTCATCTTTTTTTAGTTGTACTAAAATAAACCATCTCTATAGATATATAAAGGTAGGCTGATGAAGAAAAGAATTTTTGGGTTCTTGCTTAGCAAACTCTAAGCTTAAATTAACTCAAAGTCATCTAGAATAATTTTTAATGATAGACTTAAAATTCATTTCTTCACCTCCTAAAGTGCAAAACATTAGTAATATACTGTAAAATAAAGGTTTTTTATTAACAACTAGAGTATAACAAAATTATAGTTAATATTCAATCAATAATTATTAGTTAGACATAAATATAATTATCTGATATTATAAAGTGTTTCTTGACTCTCCCATTGTGGGAGATAGTATAATTGTATTAATAAATAAATATTTAAGGAGATTTATATGTTTAAAATAGGAGATTTTTCCAAGTTATCTAATATAACTATAAAAATGCTTAGACATTATGATGAAATAGGGTTATTAAAACCAAGTATGGTTGATGAAAAAACAAATTTTAGGTATTACTCAGCAAAGGAACTTGAAGTTGCTTCTAAGATTAACACTTATAAAGAGTTAGGTTTTTCTTTAAAGATGATTGCAACTTTAATTAAAAATGAAAGTGAGGAAGAGGAGTTAATTTCTCATTACAAGTTTAGAATTGCTGAAATTAAAGAGGAACAGGAGAAGCTTGAAAAGCAAATGACAATGCTTAAAAAAGTTTCAGAGTTAAATAGAAATTTAAGTATGATTAAATACAATATTATTGAGAAAGTAATTCCTAAAAGACGTGTTATTTCTTTAAGAAAGAAAATTCCTAATTATTATAGTGAGGGACTTTTGTGGAATGAGCTTTACGAATTTATAGGTAAAAACAATATTAAACCGATTTATGATGGTTATACTATGGCAGTTTATCATGATGATGAATACAAGGAAGAGAATGTAGATGTTGAAATTCAAGTTACTGTAGATGATTTAGATGATGATACAGGAGATTTTAAGTTTTATGAAACTGAGGAAAGTGATGTAGTTTCTGTTGTATTTACAGGTAGTTATGAGCAAATGCACAAAGTTGTTGAAGCTATTGCTTATTATGTGGAACAAAATAATTTAGAGCTTAGTGGAAGTATGGCTAATATATTCCATGTTTCTCCGGCACAAACGGAAAATGAAGATGAATATGTTACAGAAGCATGTTATTTTATAGAAAGGTAGATAGGAAATTTATGAAGTACGAGTGGAGAAAAAAGGAAAAGGAAGTTTATTTGCCAAAGGAAAAAGCTGTAGAAATTAATGTACCAAAGTTTAAGTATTATACTGTTAAAGGGTGTGGTAATCCTAATGGTGAAACTTTTAAAGAGGCTGTTGGTGCACTTTATGCTATGAGTTACGGTATTAGAATGATGCCTAAAAACGGTGTAACTCCTGAAGGATACTTTGAATATACTGTTTATCCTTTGGAGGGAGTGTGGGACTTGAATAAGAATGGAAGAAAAAGTTTTAAAGAAACGGGTTCTTTTTCTAAGAATGATTTAACATATAAGTTAATGATTCGCCAACCTGATTTTGTTACAGAGGTTCTTGCAAAAGAGAATATTGAGAAAGTTTCTAAGAAAAAGCCAAATGATTTTAATAATTTGGTTAAGTTTGAAGAAATTGAAGAAGGTCTTTGTGTTCAAATACTTCATAAAGGTTCTTATGATACTGAAAGTAGTTCTTTTGGACTATTAGATGAATTTTGTAAGGAAAATAATTTAAAAAGATTAAGTATGGTACATAAAGAAATTTACTTAACTGACCCTAGAAAGTCAGAGCCAGAAAAGCAAAAAACTGTTTTAAGATATTGTGTAGAAAAGAGTATTAGCGTTTAAAGGGAATGGTTTAGTTTTACAAAATGTATATGATCTTCCCAAATACCATTTATTTTGAGGTAGTTTTTAGAGATTACTTCGTTTACAAAACCACATTTTTCTAATACTTTTATTGACGGAATATTTTTAGGCATTACATTTCCTTCTATTCGGTGTAAATGTAATTTGTTAAAGGCAAAGTTTACGACTTCTTTTACAGCTTCTGTCATATAGCCGTTATTGCAGTAGTCTTTGTCTAGTTGGTAACCTAGGAAACAGGAACAAAATGCTCCCATTACAACATTACTTAATGATACAAATCCTATTATTTTATCTTTTTCTAATTTTGTAGAAATATATAATTTATAATTTTGTCCGTTGTTCCACTCATATTGTTGTATTGTAAGAAGTGATTTTTGAAATTCTTCTGTGTAGTAATTTTCTGGTTTTAATGGTTCAAATTCTCTTAGAAAGAGTTTGTTTCTATTTAGGTATTTTGTAAGTGGTATTTCACTAACTTCTTTTGGAGAAGATAGTATTAATCTTTTTGTTTCTAATATCATATGTATAACCTTTCTAATTGTTTAGGTATTATTAATCTTAAAATAAGTATAGTTTATTTTTATTTTACTAGCAAATAGAAAAGATAGGAGGAAGTTTATGGCAAGGGCAAGTACAAAAGTTGATTTGATAGAATCGGCAAATAGTAAGTTTGAAAAGCTATGGGATATAATTAATAAAATGAGTGAAAGTGAAGAAAATGGAACTCTTGTCTATGGAGATTTTATAGGTAAAGAAAGACATTGGGGCAGGGATAAAAACCTTAGGGATATTTTAATTCATTTATATGAATGGCATATGCTTTTACTTAACTGGGTAGATTCTAATATAAGTGGTAATGAAAAATCTTTTTTAAAGGAAGGTTACAACTGGAAAACTTATGGTGATATGAACGTAGAGTTTTGGGAAAATCATCAAGATACATCATTAGAAAAGGCTAAAGATATGATTTTAGAAAGTCATAAAAAAGTTGTTTGTTTAGCTGAGAAGTTTTCAAATGATGAGTTATTTTCTAAAAATGTATTTTTGTGGGTAGGTGGTTCCACTTTAGGAAGTTACTTTGTTTCTACAACTAGTAGTCACTATGACTGGGCTATGAAAAAACTTAGAAAATATCTAAAAGTAGTTAGAAATAAATAAGAGCTGAAAGGCTCTTTTTTATTTAGTTAAAATTCTAATATCTTATTAAAAATAATTTTAAATTTTATTTTTAAGTAAATATTTACAATTTTTAAACAAAATAATTGTATAAGTTAATTTTCTACACTAAAATATTTTAATTTTTAATAAAAAACTATATGATACTAGTATAGTTACTTAATTAAGTAAGTAAATTAACTATAATTATGTAAATTGAAAGGGAGGGAACTTATGAAAAAGAAAAAAAGAAATTTATCTACTCGTGCTTTAGATAGAGTGGAAAAAATTGGTAATGCACTACCAAGTCCAGCGACTTTATTTTTTGGATTGTTTTTACTTGTAATAGTATTGTCGTTTGTTTTTAATAAGCTTGGGGCAAAGGTAACATACGATGCAATAGTTGAAGGTAAATTACAAGAGACAACGGTTGCTGTAAAAAATCTTATTAGCAGAGATGGACTTGTACATATTTTAACTTCAACAATCAGTAATTTTACAGGTTTTTTTGCACTTGGTACTGTATTAACGATTATGCTTGGGGTTGGAGTTGCAGATGGTAGTGGTTTGATTGCTGCATTAATGCGTAGAATTGCATTAAATACTCCTAAGTTTTTGTTGACTTCAGTTGTTATATTCTTAGGAATAATGTCAAATGTTGCAAGTTCAACAGGTTATGTTGTCCTTGTTCCACTTGGTGCAATTTTGTTTATGGCTTTTGGACGTCATCCCATTGCAGGTCTTGCAGCGGCATTTGCAGGAGTTTCGGGTGGATGGAGTGCAAACCTTTTGATTGGAAGTAATGATCCTTTATTTGCCGGAATGTCTACAACTGCAGCTCAAACTATTGACGCAAACTATGTTGTTCCACCTATTTCAAACTGGTATTTTATGTTTGTTTCAACTTTTCTACTTGTCATTGTAGGAACTTTTATTACTGATAAAATTATAGAACCTCGATTACCAAAGTATACACCAGATAAAAAAGAAGAGGCTGGTGTAGTTACTGTAGATGAAAAAAGAGGTATGAAATTTGCAGGTATAGCAACTATTTTGTATATAGCTCTTGTTTTAGTTTTAGTATTGCCAAAAAATGCTTTACTTAGAGATCCAAAAACGGGAGGAATATTATCATCTCCATTTATGAGTGGAATTATAGTTATTATGATGCTTTTATTTATGATTCCAGGTATTGCATATGGTTATGGTGCTCGAACTTTAAAAAGTGAAAAAGATATTATTAAATTAATGGAAAAGGCAGTTTCTGGTTTATCTAGTTTTATAGTTTTAATATTTTTTGCTGCACAATTTAATGGAGCTTTTGAATATTCCAATATGGGAGTGGTAATGTCTGTAAAGGGGGCTAATTTACTTGAAAATATTGGATTTATAGGGTTGCCATTACTTATTTGCTTTATTATATTGACATCCTTTATAAACATATTTATAGCAGTTGATTCTGCTAAATGGGCTATGATGGCTCCGGTATTTGTGCCAATGTTTATGCAACTTGGTATTTCTCCAGAAATGACTCAACTTGCCTACAGAATAGGTGACTCTAGTACAAATATTATTGCCCCATTAATGCCGTTTTTTGTTTTAACTGTTGCATTTTTCCAAAAGTATGATAAAAAAGCGGGAATTGGTTCGGTAGTATCCACCATGCTACCATATTCAGTAGGATTTTTAATAAGTTGGATTTTAATGTTTATTCTTTGGTATTTATTAGGTCTCCCTATTGGGCCAGGAGCAACAATTTTTTATTAAAGTAAAAGGGAAAATTATGAAATCAAAACAAGAAAAAATAAAAAAACTATTAAGAGAAAAAAATATTGATGGTGCTATAGTTTCTTCACCAGAAAACTTGCATTACGTTCTTGGATTTGGGGGACATCAACATACGGTTTCAAGACAAGCAGGATTTTCTGTCGGTGTAATATCTTCAAAAGAGAATGTCAAAACTCATGGTATAACTATGGATTTTGAATATCCAACTTTTACAAAGAAAAACAAAAGTGATGAACATATTATAAAACCATATTCTACTTGGGTTGGAGTTAGAAATTGGGATAATTTAGTTAAAGATATACCCATGGAAGAGTCAAATTTTAAAAATTCTTTTGAAGTTATGTTAGAGTCTGTAAAAGAACTTGGACTTGAAAATAAGAATATTGGTTTGGAGTTAGATTTTTTACCAATAAATTACTATAATCAACTTTTAGAAAGTTTGCCAAATGCTAAATTTGTAAATATTTCTGATTTGTTTATTTATGCAAGATCAGTTAAAACAAGAGAAGAAATTGAAGTTTTTAGAAACATATGCTCTGTTGCTGATAATGCTTTTTATGAAGTTAGTAAAATGGTAAAAATAGGTGTATCAGAACAAAATCTTTCTCAGTGCTTTAAAGAAAATGTAATAAAGTCTGGCATTTGTGTTCCAAGTGCTTGGTCTATGTTTTCAACAGGAGCAAATGGAGCAAGGCTTACTATTCCAGAAGATGGTATTATAAAAAAAGGTGATGTTGTAAAATATGATGCTGGTGTAAATGCAGGTTTTGATTTTTACACTACTGACACTTCTAGGTCGTGGGTTATGGAAGGTGCAGATTCTGAACTTTACAATTTAAAAGATATGCTTTACGAAGCTCAAAGGCTTATGATTAAATCAGCTAAACCAGGACTTCCAATAAATGAATTATTTAATATTGGTTTTAATTATGTTAAAGAAAAATATTCCATCTACAAAAGGGGACATTTAGGGCATAGTATAAGTATGGGACCTCAAACAGCAGAAGCACCATATATAACAGCTAATGAAACTAGAGTTTTAGAACCTGGAATGGTACTTGCAATGGAAGTTCCTTGTTATATAGATAATTTTAACGGATTTAATATTGAAGATATGGTTTTAATTACAGAAACAGGAGCAGAGATTTTAACACCTAAAACTCCTCATTATATATAAAGCTTGTTTTAAAGGACTATAGAATAACTATTATAGTCCTTTTTATTTGCAAATTGTTGAATTGTTGTAATAATAAACCATTATAACTTAATATATAATGTATTTAGAAAGTATTTTATATTATGTAGGAGTAAATTTATGGGATGTTTAGGTAATTTAATTTGGTTTATATTTTCAGGACTTTGGCAAGGATTAGGTTGGACATTAGCAGGAGTACTATGGTGTATAACTATAATAGGAATACCCATTGGATTACAGTGTTTTAAAATAGCGGGATTTGTGTTTTTACCTTTTGGAAAAGAAGTTACCTATGGTGAGATGGGAGTAATATCAGCAGTCGCAAATGTATTTTGGATAATATTAAGTGGTATTCCATTAGCATTAGCAGCTATTTTAAATGGCTTAATTCTTTGTATAACTATAATATGGATTCCTTTTGGCCTACAATGCTTTAAGTTTGCAAAACTGGCACTTATGCCTTTTGGAGCAAAAGTTTACTAAATTAATATTTTACAAAACAGGTATTTATTACCTGTTTTTTTATTTCATAGATTGACATTATACAAATAAGGTGATATATTTATCACATAAGATACAAATATATCACATGGAGGTTATTATGAAGAAAGAGTTATCAGTTAGTAGGTATAAATTTATTAATATTATTTTTGTTAGTGTTGTAATATTTTTTATTATATTAAAGAATATTAGTGATTACTATTTTATGAAAGATGATAGATATTTTGCTATACACATGCTTATTTCTGTAATAAGTATAGTATTTACTTTTGCTTATGTTATAGTAATGTTTGTATATTTTGCAAGAATGGAAACAACTAGAAATAAAGTTTTTGAAGATGAATTAACACGAGAATACGAAGCAAAAGCAACGAGTTATGCAGTAGTTGTTTTTGTAATATTAGCAATAATAGCATTATTTGTGGCTATGATTAATGGTGGTACTATAACTGTAGGTGTTGATTTTATTATGTCTTTTGTGTTGATGTTTTCCGCTATTAAAGATGGAATTTATTTGTATTTAGAAAAGAAAGATATCTAATATGAGTGAATTAATAACTAAAATTAAATATTACAGAGAAAATTTAGGCATGAGCCAAGAAGAACTAGGACTTATAGTTGGAGTTAGAAGAGAAACTATTTCTAGGCTTGAAAAAGGGAAATACAATCCTTCTTTAAAGCTGGCCATGGATATTGCTAAGATATTTAATGTAAAAGTTGAAGATGTTTTTGAGTTTGTAGATTAAAAATTAAACAGAGCTAATTTTTTATTAGCTCTGTTTAATTTTTATTAAATTCCATATATTAACATCTCCTTTTAGAAAGAGTATCACAGTATTGTATTTTTTCTATCAAAGGCTTTTACTTTGCGATAATATATATATTTAATATTTAGAGATTATTATAACTTTTATCATTAATAAATTTATGTAGCAAGGCTAAATCCATAGGATAAATTTTTTCAGGGGTTTTTTCAACTAAAGTTTTAAGTTCTGCTATTGAAATCCATTTATAGTTTTTTGATTCATTTGAAGAAGATAATAACTTGCCAGTTGTTTGGCAGATAAATACCATTAATATAACAGGATAATTTCCTATTAAGTTTTGAGTACAGTGATATGGAGAAAAGTCTATTACTTCATAACCATTATTCCTATATATAGAGGAATTCTCCTTGCCTTTTACATCAACAATGTTTAGTCCAGTTTCTTCTTTAATTTCTCTTTTTATACAGTCAAAAATATTTTCATTTTCTCTTATTTTACCAGCAGGTATTTCTAAAAGTCCTAGTTCTTGAGGTTTATTTTCTTTATGCCTTTCTTGCATAAGGATATATAAGTTGTTATTTATTTCTTTTTCAATTATTGCACCAGCACATGGTATTGAAAACTTTTCTATCATTTTACACCTCTCTATAAATTAATGTTAGATTATAGTATATACTATATTGAGAAATATGTTTGGGGGAGAAAGTATGACTATAAGAAATGCAGCAAAAGCTATTATAATAAATAAAAATAAAGTATTGCTATTAAAATATGACAATCCAATATTAGGAGAGTATTATACTTTGCCAGGGGGAGGACAAAATCAGTACGAAACTATGGTAGAAGCTGTTAAAAGAGAATGTTTGGAAGAAACAGGCTATAGTATTTGTATAGATAAATTTGTTGGAATATGTGAAATTATTTGTTTAGATGAATATATAAGAGTTAATCATCCAAATTATGCACACAAAATTTATCATATTTTTAGAGCTTACTTAAAAAGTGAAAATACTGTAAATCCAACAGAAGTAGATTCACTTCAAATTGCAATGGAGTGGATAGATTTAGAAGAGATTAAAAATATGAAGATACTTCCAAAATGTATTGGAGAAAGTTTTTTGGAACTTGTGCAAGCTAATAACATAATAGATTTAGGGAGTAGCTTAGTAAGAGTGAACAAATAAAAGAGGAAACATTGAAGAAAAATATAACTGTGATTTTATTATGGATTATTTCTTTATTAACTCAAAATTATTATGAAAAAATATTAGGGAAAAATTTTTAAATTAATATTTCAATTTAAATTAGGAGGATAAAATGATTAATTTTAGAAAGATGAAAAAGAAAGATATCCCAAGACTTTACAATATAGCTAAGAGAGCTTTTCAACCTGATTATGAAAAGTATGGAGTTTATCCTCCACTTCTTAAAACGAAAAATGAAACTTTTTTTCCACCATTAATGTTTGGGAAAGTTATTTTAGTTGACGATGAAGAAATAGGAGGGGTTTTTGTAGCTGCTATTGGTAAAAAGGGAGAGATAGGAGCAATTTTTATTGATCCAAAGTATCAACACAAAGGATACGGTAAAAAAGTAATGTCAATGATTGAGAAAGAATATCCTAAGGTAAAAAAGTGGAAGTTAGATACTCCTAGTGAAAATTATCATTTGCATAGTTTTTATGAATCTCTTGGCTATATTAAAGTAGGAGAATTAGAAGATAAAAAAAGTGGTATGATAGGTTATATTTACGAAAAAAATATTTAGTTACACGAGGTTAGCATGGAAGAATATATTAGATTAATAAATAAAACAGAAGACTTTATAAATTCTAATTTAAACAAAAATATTACACTTGAAGATTTGGCTGAAAATATTAATATGTCAAAGTTTCATTTTCATCGAATTTTTAGTAAGTATAGTGATGAAACAATAAAACAGTTTATTGTAAGAACAAAGATGGAACGTTCTGCTATATATTTATTGGTTAGAAAAGATATTAATATTACAGAAATTGCTGGGAGGTATGGGTATAGTGATTCTAGCAGTTATAGCAAGGCGTTCAAAAAATATTATAAGATATCTCCTTCAAAATTTAGAATAGCAAGAAATGACATGCACAAAACTAGTGTGTAGTATATCATTTTTTTAGGAGGTAATGATATGAATAAACCAAATGTAACAATAGAAAATATAGAAATGAAAGTTATTTATATTCGTTTTAAAGGAACCTATGTAGCTTTTAGGAAAGAAAGTAAAAAGATGTTTAAGGAATTATTTGATTTTGCCAAAAATAACGATCTAATAGTTGAAGGAAAAACAAAGGTTTTAACAATATATCATGATAATCATTTTATTACAGACCAAAAGAATTTAAAAATGAGTGTTGCTATGACTATTCCAAAAAGTGCAAAAGTTACTGAAGAGGGAAGAATATGCTCAATGGAATTTGCAGGGAAATATGGTGTTTTACACTATGATATAAAACTAAATGAATATGAAAAGGCTTGGGAGTATGCTTATCAAGATTGGTTATTTAAAGATTCAAAAGAAAAACCAAGGGACAATTTCCCGTTTGAATTGTATGTAACAGAACCGCCAAGAAATTTGAAGAATACAAGCCTAACTGATATTTATATTCCAATAGAATAGGTAGTGAAAAATTTCAGAAAGTATTATAAGTTATATTTTTAATAAAACTGAGGTGTTTTAAGTGAGTATTCATTATTATTTTAGTTGGTTTAGTGAAGGATTTCCAGATTGTGTTATTAAAAAATTAAATGATGATATTAGTTTAAGGAAATTACTGGTTATGATTAGTGGTAGTCCAAGTGATCCTTTTGAAAGTGATTTACTTGCAAAGTCATGGTTCAATAAAGGGAATATATTTTTTGATGAATATGAAATAATCAATTATAAAAGTGATAAAAATAAGACTAATGAAATTATAAAAAACGCATCTGTAATATTTTTATGTGGTGGATATCCTAGTTTACAAAATGATTTTTTAATAGAATATAATCTTATAGATTCTATAAAAGTTAGTGATGCTATTATTATGGGAGCAAGTGCTGGTGCAATGAATATGTCATCAAAGTGGCTAAGCTCAAAAAATACAAGCCAGAATGTTAGTAAAAGTTCAATAATTTCTGGTATAGGAATGGATAGTATATATTTTTGCACTAAAGAAAATCAGTCTATTAATGATACTCAACTATTAGAAGAATTACTACCATTATCAAATGAAATTGATATTTATATGGCTATTGATGAGGTGGCAATTAGAATAGAAGATGGTATTGATATTAGTGGAGAGGTTTATTGTATTTCCAAAGGAATCATTAAAAAATTAAAATCAACATTTTAATAATTTAGTTGAGCTTTGAAAAATTAAAAAATAATTTAATAAGAAAATTTGATGATATCTTTAAAAAATGGAAAAGAAACAGCTACCAAGTCAAGATAAGTTTTATATAATATCTAATTCTTTTGTAAAATAAAATCTATATTTTAGAAGGTTTAAAGGAAATGACAAAAAGTTTTTGCAAGAGAAAATGTCATTTTCAAAAGACTTTTGATAGATAATTTATAATTTATCTTTTAAAGTTAGACTAGGGGGTGAATATATGAATTTAGAAAATCAAATTAAAAGTCATAGAAAGAGACTTTCTTTATCTCAAGATGAGTTAGGAGATAAGTTATATGTTACTAGGCAGACTATTTCTAATTGGGAAACTGGTAAAAGTTATCCTGATGTAAATAATCTTATACTTTTAAGCTCTTTGTTTGAAATTTCTATAGATGAACTTATTAAAGGAGATATTGAAGAAATTAGGAAAATAGTAGATGAAAGTGTTGTTACTAGACTACAAAAACTAAGTGTTATTTATACAGTTTGCTTTATAGTAATGCTTTTATCGATTGCTCCACTATTTTATTATTTTAAATGGATTGGGTTTTGTATTTGGTTAGTTATAGCAGTTATTTGTTTTATTCCAGCAATTAAGATTGAAAAGATAAAAAAACAAGAGGATATTCAAAGCTATAAAGAAATAGTTGCTTTTATGGATGGAGAAAGACTTGACGAAATACAGAAAGCTACAGAAAAGGGAAAAAGAATTTATCAAAAAATATTTCAAGGAGTAATTTTTTCAGTAATAGGTTTTGCAGTAGGATATTTAATGATGATGTTATTAGATAAATTTGCTTAAAAAATATTAGAGTTATTATTTTTATACTAAAAGAAAATTTAATATGAATATAATTTGATCTATTATATAATTAGAAGTTTTATAATATTGCAAAAATAATATATAATATATAATGTGTTCTAAACTATATAAAAAGGGAGAAAATTATGTCAAAAGCAGTATGGATTATATCTTTTAAATTAAAAGAGAAAGTATCTAAGAAAGAGTTTATAGAAGCAACAAAAAAGTTATATGACAATGTATTATCTAAAGCAAAGGGATTTGTTTCTTGGGAACAGTATATTCAAGATGATATTTGGACAGATTTTGTTACTTGGGAATCTTATGAAGATGCACGTAATGGAGTTAAGGCTGGAACTGGTAATGAATATGCAAAGAAATTTTATTCTATGATTCAGCTTAAGACTTGTAATATGTTAACTTCTTCATTTGTAAAAAAATATTAGAAAAAAACAGTTATTTTAAAAAACAGTTTTTTTATTTAACTTTAATTTGTTAGTTACTAGTGTAATTTTTTATTTGCTCGGTTAATTAAATTATCTAATTTTGAGTTTCTTTTCCGTGTCACAATACATTTTATCTATTATGTAGTCTTTTAATTTCTCTGTTGATTTAATAGATTCTTTTAAGTCTTCAGTGGCAGTACTAGGGAATGGGAAAAATATTCTAGTATCTCCAGATATTGTAAGTTCACTTTTACTATGAAAGTGATCTCCAGCTATTAGTATTTTATAGTCCGTGTTGTAAAGAGAGATAGAGCCTTTTGTATGCCCTGGAGTTTCTATAATTTCTAGCGAAGAAATTTTGTTATTTTCTGACAAAATATTATATTTTAGTGTTTCGTTAATTTTTTTCAAACACTGTTTTTTATAAAGTTCTTCTTCATTTTTACCAATATGAATTTTTGCATTAGGATATTTGTTTTTTATTCTATAAAGTCCACCAATATGATCATCGTGTGCATGGGTTAGAATTATATCTGTTAGTGGCTTATTTATATTTTGAATATATTTAACAATTTTATTGCTACAATTTTTCAAGGATGTGTCTATTAATATTAATTTATCTTTATCTTCCCATATATACACATTTGTAAATAGCATTAAGGGAAATGTTAGTGTGTGTAGGTTTTTATAAGTTTGTTGTTTCATTAAATTCCTCTTTCTAACAAAAACTCAAATATTTTATTTACCATATCATCTGTAAATTCGTTAATATTAGGGGTTGGATTTTCTAAAGCTATTGAACGTTTTTCCATGAATTTTTGCACTGTTTTTAGTATATATGTGTATATTTTACCTTTTGCTCGAATATTTTGGTAGTGTTGTTTTTACAATCTTCACTAAATTCTTTATTAGATAGTTGCAGTAGTTCTTCTATTTCTTCTAGGGAAAAGTTAGCGTATTGTAAAACTTTTATATATTTTATCTTTGTATATTCTTCTTCACCATAAACTCTATAATTATTTTCTTTTCTTTTTGGCAATATTAAACCTATTTTTTCGTAGTACCTTAGTGTTTCTGGTGTTGTATTTGTAAGGGATGAAAATTCTTTTTTACTCCACATGTTATTCCTCCTTTTTTGTTAGTATAACATTGGAGTTGAGTACAAGGTCAATAGACAAAATAAAAAAACCAGAGGAATTAATATTCTCTGGTTTTTTTATTTATTAGTTTAAGCTTCTTTTTTTGTTGTATAAAGAATAGCTCCTGCAACTAATATTCCTACACCAATAATTGACATGTAGTTTTCAGTTGTACCTGTTTTAGGTAGTTTCTTTTCAGTTTCTTTTTTCTTAGTTTCTTTTTTCTCAGGCTCTAATTTAGTTTTTTCATTACTAGTTGTTTTTCCTGTTGAAGGAGCATATACAGCTGTATATGTGTCGTCAGATGAACCGAAAGTATAAGGTATTTCTACTTCATATCCTGGAGTAGTTGAAGCTGTTCCTTCTTTACCAATATATTTGTATCCTTTTATTGGAGGAAGTTTAAGCATTCCAGTATCACCAATTTTACCATCGAAAGAATCACTAGTCTTTAATGTCTTTCCATTTTCATCTACATAAACAACTGTTAATGTAAGAGGAATACGCTCATAAGTAAGAGTAATAGTATCTCCATCTTTGTCAGGCATTGTTATTGTTTCTGGACCAGTATACTTGTATCCTGCAACTTTTGGAGCTTTGAAGTCTTTAACTTCACCAGCTTCTCCATATTCTCTAATACCAGGAGCTCCTATTACAGGGTTTCCTTCTTCATCAACAAATTTAATTATAGCTGTTATTCTAGGCGCTTTTAAAAGTTTTACAACTATATCAACTTGTAAGTCTTTTGAAACAGTACCAGTTATAGTGTTATTTGCACTGTTATATGCAAAGTCTCCACCTTTAACAGAAATAATCTCAACTTCTGTTGGCTCAACAAAAAATGTTAATTTTTCACCGACAACTCCTGATTTACCAATTTCATAAGCATTTACTAAAGAACCATCTTCTTTTTGAACAATGTAGTTAAACATTACAGTTGTTTTATCAGTTTCTTCAGTAGAAGCCTCAGTTTCTTTAGCTGGAGCCTCAGTTTCTTCAGTAGAAGCCTCAGTTTCTTTAGCTGGAGCTTCAGTTTCTTCAGTAGAAGCCTCAGTTTCTTTAGCTGGAGCTTCAGTTGGTGCATCTGTAGCTTCTGCTTCTTCAGTAGTTACTGGTGGAACTTCTTCAGTTTCATTTGCAGAAACTACATCGCTGAAAGTTGATCCCCAAATTAATGCACCAGCACAAATTAGTGAAAGAACTTTTTTTGTCTTAATTAACTTCATTTAATAACCTCCTTATTATACTATGTGCATTAAATTTAATAAATAATATTTTATCATGCACAATCATAATATATTATAACATAATATATTATCCAGAGAAGATATAATTAAAAATACAAGTAATATAAATTTCATTATAAGAAAAAAACAATATTTTTTATTGATATGATTTGATTTAAAACATAATACCAAATTTTAACAATATTGTAACAATTTATTAAAATTATTGGTATATAATTAAAATGTTAAGTGAAATATATAAAAAATTGGAATTAATAATAAGGGGATAAAATGAGAATAGATCACGTTATATTTAATATAAATGAAAAATACCAAAAAGATACAGAAATTATAAATCAAATAAAAGATACTGGACTTTTATATGCTCCAGAAAAAGGGAAAAAAACAAAGGGATTTAAAGTAAGCAATTTATTTATAGGAAAAGAGTATTTAGAATTTGTAAATATATTACAAGAAGATGATAGCGGTTGGAGAAAAGAGTGGGTAGACTTATACAACGACAATTATAAAGGATGTACTTGTATTATGTTAGATATTCCAAAGCTTAAAGAAATAAAAAAGAAATTGGAAGAACTTAAAATAGATAGTATAGAAGAAGAAAAAGTTAGTTTTAAAATTTTTGGACTTTTTACAATAACTCAGCCTTGGACAAACCTGTACTTACCATTTTTTGAAAACGAAAATATACAAATAGGTTTTCAACAGTATGATAAACCGAATTATTTAGAAAAAATGTCAAAGAGAATGGTTCCGAATAGTACAGAAAATGGCATAACTGGTATATCTTCAATAGTTTTACAAGGAAATTGGACAACAAAAGACTTTAAACTTTTGTCATTTGTATTTTATGACTACATAGAAGATGATAGAAATAGATTAGTAATTAAATTAAACGAAAGACAAAAATTAATATTTGAAAAAGCAGATAGATTAAACGTAGAAATATACGTAACAAATAACAGATCAATAGCAAAAACAGTTAGAGTAGAAAACTCTCAAATAATTGCTGCAGATAGAGTAGAAAAAGAAGAGTTTTAAAAATTTATTCAACTAAAGGAGATAATATGGGAATATAATACTCGCTTAGTGCGAGGGGAAGCCTTGCTAATAAAAAATAAAAATTAGGAGGCAAAAATGACATATTTTAAATTTGAGAATAAAAATATATATTACAAAGAAGTTGGAAAAGGAAAACCTGTAATATTTTTACATGGAAATACAGCATCATCAAAAATGTTTAATATGGTACTTTCAGTTTATAAAAAGAACTTTAAAGTTATATTAATAGATTTCTTGGGAAATGGAAAATCAGATAGGGTAAAAGAGATACCAACAGATATTTGGATTTGGCAAGCTAAACAAGTAGTTGAATTAATAAAACATTTAGGTATAGGAAAAGTTTCTTTAGTAGGGACTAGTGGAGGAGCTTTTACAGCTATTAATGTTGCATTACTGGAACCAAATTTAATAGAAAGGGTAGTGGCAGATAGTTTTGAAGGTAGAAAATTAAAAGACGGTTTTTCAGATTATATTTTAAGAGAAAGAGAAAGTGCAAAAAATAGTTTTTTTGCAAGAAAATATTATGAATACAACCAAGGGAAAGACTGGAAAAAAGTTGTAGATTTAGATACTAAAGCTCTTGTAAAGCTTTATGAAAATAAAAGAAAACTATTTGTAAAACCAATAGAAAATTTACAAATTCCAGTTTTATTTACAATTAGTCTAGAAGATGAAATGCTTTCAAAAAACACAACAAAAAAGTTTGAAGAATTAAAACAAATATTAGAAAATGTACAGGTACATTACTTTGAAAAAGGAGGGCATCCTGCTATTTTATCCAATGCAAAAGAATGTGCAAATATTATAACAGAGTTTTTAGTAAAATAAAAAAGCAGGGGAAACCCTGCTTTTAATTTAAAACAATAGTTGCAAGTAGTGTATTATAAACAAAGTGTAGCACTATTGAACCATATAAATTGTTTGTTTTTCTATGAACAAAATCACATAGAAAATGTAGTAGTGCGAGAGCAATGATATATGGAACTGTAAGTATGGCTAGGAAAAAGTTCCAGATATAACCCATATAAAAGGATAGTGCATATTAATGAATAAAATAAATGTACATATATTAGACAATATCTATACAAAAGGAACAATTAAAGCTTATAAATTTCTAAACCAAAATGTGAAAAATATTGTAAATGAAAACACAAAATTTAGTATAATAGGACCGTATATACACTTTGTTTTATCTAATACAATGGAGTTAAAAATATGTATTAAAAAATTAGAAAAAGCATATATTATAACTAATTGAGCATCTAAGCGTAGGATCATGATTAAAGGAATTTTTGTAAATATAAACAGGATTCCAGAAAATATGATTATTAAAAATTTCCATTTCATTATAATGCTAAGTCTTGTTTGTATATATCCTCTAAAAACTAACTCACTTGATATAGCACTTGCTAAAAATGGCGAAATATAGAAGAATCCACCCGTTGACATATCAAAGTACATTTCACCAGTTATTAAATAAGAAAGTAATAGAAAAATGCTAGTCCCTACTAATCCAAGTAACAAACTTTTAAAAAGATTTTTAATAGTAAGTCCTATATATTGTAGTTTTTCTTTATCAAAATATACTACAAATGAAAAGGTAATTAAAATAATTATAAGATTTACAATAATAATAGATATAAATAATGTTGTAAACCCATCTTCAATATCAGTAAAATTCATAATATTTACTATTAAAAAGTAAATAAATGGTACTGCACAGTATGCAATACAGTAAATCAAGAATAACAAATTAGCTCTATTTACTTGTGATATAGCACGTTTAGTATCTTCTAAATTCAAGTCATCATTTATTGAAATATATTTCATGATATCTCCTTTCTTTTTAATATTTATATAATATGATATATTAAAGCAATACACAAATTAAAGGAGAAAAAATGTACAAATTTTATAATAAATTAAACAACGATATTAAACACATAAGAGAAGAAGTTTTTGTAAAAGAGCAAAAATTTGCAGACGAGTTTGACGATGTAGACCAAAATTGTATACATTTACTATATTTTTACGAAAATATACCAGTTGGAACAGCTAGAATTTTTAATAGCGAAGAAAATTTTGAAGAGTATCATATTGGAAGAGTGGCTATATTAAAAGATTATAGGAAGTTTGGTTTGGGCAAGAAAATAATACTTGCAGTTGAAGAAAAAGCCAAAGAGCTAGGAGCAAAAAAACTAGTGTTGTCAGCTCAAAAGCCAGTAGAAGAGTTTTACAAAAAATGTGGATACATAAGTGTAGGAGAAGAGTACTTCGACCAGTGGTGTCCTCACATAGATATGGAAAAAGAAATTTAAAAACACATAAGAGGTCAGAAAGAGGTAGAAATGAGAAAAGTAAAAAGTAGTTTAATACTAGTGTTAACTTGTTCTGTAATTGGAGCGTTAATATACTTTTTAATGACTAGCTTGTCAGAAAAAGCAGAGTCAAAGAGCCTTACAAATATAATAAATATAACATTTTTAGTTATTATGTTTGCTTTTTTAGCAGTAGTACTAACATATAGCATGGCAAATGCGTTTTTAATAATATAAATTGGAGAAGAAAATGGATATTTGGGAAAAATTGTATTTACAAGCTAAAGAAGAGTACAACCCTAATGAAGTTTCACCATTTATATATGCACATCATGTAGTTTCTGCGGTAGAAATGGAAGATGGAAGGATATACACAGGATTTTGTATAGAAAGTGCTTGCGGAGTTATGGATCTTTGTGCAGAAAGAGTAGCAATTTTAAAAGCTTATATGGAAACAGGTGAAACTACAATAAAAAGATTAATAGCATTTAGAGATGTACCACCAAAAGAGGGGGAGGACAATATACCTTGTGGAGCTTGTAGAGAATTTTTAATGCAACTAAACGAGAAGAATAAAGAAACAGAAATATTAATAGACTATGAAAAAAGAAAAACATTAAAATTAAAAGAACTATTGCCAATATGGTGGAGAGAGAAAAGGTATAAAAACAATAAGACAGTATAGGCTGTCTTTTTTCATTTGCAAAATTAGTATTTGTGTAATAGCCTAATAATGAGGTGAAAATATGAAAAGGGACATGGAACTTGTTAGAAAAATTTTGTTTAAAATCGAAAAAGAGTATATTGATACAGCATTAAGTTATGATAATATAAAAATAGAAGGATATGATATGAAAACAATAGGATACCATTGTGATTTAATGTATAATGTAAATTTATTATCATATTATAATCCTAGAGTTTATGATAATGAATTGGGTTATTTTTTTGTAGGAAAATTAACTTGGGAAGGACATGAGTATTTAGATAAGATAAAAAATGAGAATGTGTGGAATAAGACTAAGTCTACTATTAAAGAAAAAGGATTAGAATTAACAATGGAAATTATACCTAAAGTAGCTGGTAAAATTATTTCAGAGATGATTTAAGGATTAGTATTGGGTAAAGTTATAAATATTTTTGATAATAGGGAATTGGCTGGAATTATAATTATTGTTTTTATTATATTAATGGTAATGATGTTTGCTCCTAGTGAAAACAGATTAAAGATATTAAGAAGTTTAGTTGAAATAGTAAGGGAATTTTTGCATAAAAAAATAATAACTTTAATTTTTATAATTATTATGTATTTAATTATAGCACTTTATTTTTTAATAAATTAGGGTATTGGGATGTATCATTTTTAGGAGAAACCATTAAATGGGTAGCAATTATATGTTTTTCTTTAATTGGAAAGATTATTTATGAGGCTAGAAATATAAAGTTTTTTGTGAGTTTAATAAAGGACAAATTTAAATTTATAGTTATTATTGAATTTGTATTTAGTTTTTGGACATTTAATATATTTGTAGAAATAGGTGTTGGCTTATTAATGATGCTAATTTTGTCATTAATTACAGCTGATACCAAGGAAGAGTTTCTTAGTATAAGAAAATTTTATAAGCTTGTAACAATAACTTTTGGAGTTGCTGTAATATTTTTAGTAGTAAATAATATTGTAAAAAATCCAAATGATTTTTTTAGCATAGAAACACTAAAAGAGTTTATTTTGCCAATATTTCTATTAATAGTATTATTACCAGTATTTTATGGTTTAGCAGTATATAACTTATATGAGAACATATTTTTGAAATTAAGAATAGATATATTAGAAAAGAAGAAAATGAAAAAATCCGTAATTAAATATTGTAATATTAATTTAAATAAGTTAGATATTGTTTATAAATTTATAATGAAGAATGGGCAAAGAGATTTGGAACAATTCTTTTATAATCAATAAAAAAGACTACAATGTAGTCTTTTTTTGTTTCCAACTATTCTATTGTTCTGCTATTACACTCCCTGATTCATGTGTAGTTATTTCTGTTTTTTCTTTAGTATCTTCTACTATTTTTATTGTTAGTGTGTATTCTTCTTGTATATTTAGGTCTGATATTTGGTCGGCTATTCTTGTTGTTAGTTCGTCTGCTTTTTCTTTTGTTGTTCCTTTTTTTACTGCAGCTATTATTGTTATATCAGCAGTAGATTCATCTGTTATTTGAAGGTTTTTTATTGCTGCAAATTTTTCTTTGTTTTGTAATTCTTTTTCAATACTTTCTATTTCTATTTTTTCTGTTTTAAATGTTGTTATTTTTGGTTTTGGCTTTGTTGTTTCTGGTGCTTGTGTTTCTATTACTGTTGGTTCAGTTGGGGATGTTGTTTCTTCTTTTTTGTCTTTACATGATGTTATTGTAAATGAAAGTGATAGTACTAGTACTAGTATTAGCGTTTTTTTATTTTTCACTTTTTACCTCTTTTCTTTCTTTTTGTTTTTAAAAATCCTACACTTTTGTGTAGGATTCTTTTATTGGTATAATTTTTGGAATAGTATTGTATCTGTTCCGTCTTCTTCTACTTCTATATGTGCAGGATAGTTAGTTGTCATTGTTGTGTTATATTTTTTTATTATTTCGTTTAGTTTGTCATATATTGTATTTGCTACTTGTTCTGCGTCACCTTGACTTAGTCCTTGTTCTACTTCTATTTCTATTTCAATATTTCCATTTTCTACATCTACATCAAAGTCTCTTATTTCTGCGTAACTTTCGTTTCCTTTTACTTCTCTTTCTAATTCATCTTCTACTTTTGTAAGGTCTACTTGTATTTGTGGTGTTACTGGTGTTGTTGTTTCTTGTGTAGATGATGTTGGTGCTGTTGTTTCTGTTGGTTTAGTTTCATCAACTATTTTTGTGGGTTCTTTGGTTTCATTTTTTTTATCTTTGTTACAAGCTGTTAGCCCTACGACAAGTGTTAGTGTTAGTGCTATTGCTATTATTTTTTTACTTTTCATTTTTTATTCCTCCAATTTTTAATATAGGTTAACCTCTTTAAAGAAGAAGTCCAATTTCTATATTTATTATAGCATTAATTTTTTGATTTATAGACTATTTTTTAATTGTTGAAATATCTTAATATTTGTTATTTATTTGTAATAATATTTTATTATTTAAATTTAAACAAAAAAGCTACTTTAACTATACTAAGTTAAATAATTGTAAGATTTAATTTAGTTAATAACCGAGAAGGAAGTATAGTTAAAGTAGCGGTAGAATGTAAAATAATCGGCTACACTAATATATACAATTTTAAGTAGCCATTTGTTACAAGTATTTGAAACTAAGTGATAATTTTACATATTATATAAAAATATTGCAATAAAAAAGAACAAATATCTAATTTTATTTTATGATATTTATTTCTTTAAAATATAAGTTTTATATTAAAGTAAAACTATTAATATTCTACTAAGTATTGTTCTAAAAGTGTTACATTACTTGTTGGCATTTCATCAACTTCTAAAATTTCAATTTCATCTTGTAATCTAGAAATTTAGCCATATTAAGCAGTGCATTTTCTTTGAAAGATTCTAAAGTTGAAAACTCTTGATTGTCTAGGGGAAAAGTAGTATCAAAATATTCCTTACCATCATAGTCACTAGGAATATTTATATGATATTTAATATTATTGTATTTAAATACAAGATTTAGGATAGGAGCATTAATATTTACACATTGTTGCATTAATTCTAAAATTACTGAAGTTTTACAAAGAGCATACATTTTTTTCTTTTTAGAAAATAATCCAAATATAAAATCACCTCGCTTTTTAAGTTTACAAATAAATTTATTTTTTATATTTTTTAGATATTAAAATACAAGTACCTGATACTATAATAAAAATTAAATAAATAGCTATTATTTTAATAGCATTTTCTTTATTTATTTTATAAAGAGGTTCCAAAACTTTTTTATGAGTTTTTGTGTATCCGCCAATAGCAGTGTGAAGAACTAAGGCGATTATATTTACATAAAAAATAGGTGTTGACCAGTCTTTTAAAGTATTAAATTTTTTCTTATAATCATTTTCTCTTAAATTTACGTAGAAAAACATAGAAAAAACAAATAAATTTAAAAATAGAGGAAACTTTGGAGAAGTTGAAATATCTTTTATATCTCCAATAATTGCAAATATAATTATAGAAACAGTTAAAAAAACTATCCAGTCTAAAAGGCAACCTAGATTTTTATGTTTTTGAAGAAAGTTGTTCATTAAGCTCTCCTTTACAAGCTAGTCTTTGTAAATTATAGCATTAATTACAAAATAAAAAAAAGACACAAGAAAGTGTCTTTTAATTTGAAACTTTGTAAAATACTGTATAAAGATAAGCTGTTTTACCTTCAGGTGTATCATCTTCTGTTTGGAAAAGTTGTACTTTAACATCTTCAGAAGTGTTATAAGCTCCTTCAACTCCACTAATATTTATAGTGTATGTAGAATCATTTTTTAGTTTTTGATTTAAAACTACTTGGTTTGCTACTGAAACGAAACTAGTTTTATTTTCGTCAACGTTAAAAACTTTTATTTCTAAAGACTTAGTACTACTGTTAATATTTTCAGTTAAAATTTCAAAGTTCATATTTGGGTTATTGTTGTTAGAAACTTCTTCAGTTGGAGTAGTTTCTTCTTTTCCAAAAATATTATCAAGAAAATCACAGCCAGTAAAGGCAAATAATGAAATAGCTATTAAGCATATTAAAATTAATTTTTTCATAAATCCTCCTAAAGTAACAATATATATATAATATCTTAAAATTAAGATAGAAGCTACTTTTAAATTGTAATGAAAATTATTAGTTATATTTTTAAATTAAGGAATTTTAGTTAAGAAGTAGGTTGATATAATGTAAGAGTAGTATTGGGAAAGAAAATAGATTAAATTGAAAAAATAATATATAATATAATTAATTTTATTAAGAAGGTGATTTAGTCCGACGCATTCTATATTGCAGTTTTAAAATATAAATGAAACGTGGAAAAGTTAGTAATCTTTAAATGCATAAAAAATATAAGTCTATTAGATAGGCTATCTTTTTGTGTGGAGATTATTAAGGTTTTCTACGTATATTGTCTGTAGAAAACTATCTACAGATTTTTTTGTTTTAGAAAGGATTAAATTAAAATGTTAGAAAAAATAATTAAGTTATCTAAAAAGCCAAGTTTATATGAAAAGAGCGAAAGTAAGTTTTGGGACGATTCACACATATCCAAAGAAATGCTAAAAGCACATTTGAACAAAGAGGTAGAGTCTGCAACAAGAAAACTTGAATTTGTAAAAAAATCAGTTAATTGGATATCTGAAGTTTTACCAAAAGAAAAATATAAAGAAATTTTAGATTTAGGGTGTGGACCAGGAATTTACTGTGAGTTATTGAAAGAAAGAGGATATAAAGTAACAGGGGTAGATTTATCTAGAAACTCAATAAATTATGCAATAAAAAGTGCAAAGGAAAAACGTTTAGATATAAATTATATTGTAGCAGATTATTTGGAATGGAAATTTCCAAAAGAAAAAAATTTAATTACTATGATTTACTGCGATTTTGGAGTTTTATCAACAAAAGAAAGAAAAACAATACTTAATAAAATTTACAATTCACTTGATGAAGAAGGAGTATTTTTATTTGATGTTTTTACACCAATAAAAAATAAAAACAAAAGTGAGTTTAAAAATTGGAGTGTTGAAAATAAAGGTTTTTGGAGTGACAAACCTTATTTATTATTAGAATCATTTTATAAGTATGAAAAAGAAAATACTTTTTTAAATCAATATATAGTTAGTACTTCTAAAAAGACTGATTATTATAATATTTGGGAACATACTTTTGAAATAGAAGAACTAATAGAGGAATTAGAAAAAGCAGGGTTTTCAAATATAGAAATATATAAAAATGTTGCAGGAGAGAAATATTTTAAAGATAGTAAAACTATGTGTTTATTAGCTAGGAAAAATAAATGTTAGAACTGACTACCAAAAAGGGTAGATATAACACTAAGAGGTGAAAAGTAATGAATAAAGAAGAGAAAATAAAAGTTTTACAAGATATTGTAAAAATAAAATCTGTAAATGGAAATGAGTTAGAAGTAGCAGAGTATATAAAAAAATTACTTAATGAACATGGTATAAAGTCAGAGCTAATAGAATACTCCGAAGGTAGAAGTAGTTTAGTAGCAGAAATTGGTGAAGATAACGGAAAAGTTTTAGGATTTACTGGACATATGGATGTAGTAGACGTAGGAGACGAAGCTGACTGGAAATACCCACCTTTTGAAGCACATATAAATGATGGGAAATTATATGGTCGTGGTTCAACAGATATGAAAAGTGGATTAACAGCAATGATAATTTCAATGATAGAGTTAAAAGATGAAGATGTTAAATTAAATGGTAAAATTAGACTACTTGCAACAGTAGGCGAAGAAATAGGAGAGTTAGGATCAGAGCAATTAACAGAAAAGGGATATGCTGATGATTTAAGTGCTTTAATAATAGGTGAACCAGCTGGTACTAGCATAGTTTATACACACAAAGGTTCAATAAATTATAGAGTTAAATCTACAGGAAAGGAAGCTCATAGTTCAGCACCAGCTCAAGGAATTAATGCAATAAACTATATAAGTGAATTTATAAATATAGTAAATAAAGAAATGAATAAAATTGCAGAAAAATACAATAACGAAGAACTTGGAAGAACTATTCATAATGTAACAGTTATTAGAGGAGGAAACCAAGTTAATACTATACCTTCTGAAGCAGAACTTCAAGGTAATATTAGAACTATACCAGAATTTGATAATGATAAAGCAATAAACTTAATTGCAGAAATAATTAAAAATCTAAATGAAGAAAAAGATTGTAAGCTTGAATTAACTATAGATTTTAACAAAATTCCAGTGGAAACTTATAAGGATTCAGAAATTATAAACATAATTCAAGATACATGGCTAGAAAATAATAAAGAAAAATTGTCAGTAATAGGAATATCTGGAACTACAGATGCAGCTGAATTTACAAAATCAAAAAATAAATTTGACTTTGCTGTGTTTGGTCCAGGAGAGCCTATGTTGGCACATAAAGTTGATGAGTATGTAGAAATAGACAACTATTTAGATATAATAGAGGCATATAAAAAAATAGCAAAAAGATATTTATCATAGAAATATAAAAAGCACTTGAAATAGTGCTTTTTATATTTCAAATTAATTACAGAATGTAAATAATTTTATCAATAAGTAAAAATAAATAAATTATTAAAGCAAGAATTTTGCTTAAGGTAGAAAAAGTTAATAAAGATACATATAAATATGAGTAATATAGAAATAAGGTGACATATGAAAAAGGAGAGAATATGAGTGTAATCTTTTACGGTTGTATTAGTTTAGACGGTTATTTATCAGGAGAAAACCATGATTTAAGTTGGCTATACGACTCTGGTGATTCTGAAGAAACAGATTATGAAAATTTTTATAAAAATATAGATATAACTATTATGGGAAGAAATACATTTAATGAAGTTAATAAAATAGCCCTATTTGATAAAGTTTACCCTAGTACAATAAACTATGTATTTACAAGTCGAAAAGATATTAAAGAAGAAGGTGTAATTACAGTTTCAGAAAATGTTAATGAATTTGTAAAAGGTATAGAAAAAGATAAAAATGTTTGGGTAGTTGGAGGAAGTAAAATAGTAAGTTCTTTAATAAAAGAAGATTTAATAGATAGAATGTATATACAAATAGCACCTGTAATAATAGGTGGAGGAATACTACTATTTGAAAAACTTGAAGTACAAAAAAGATTTAAGCTGATGGAAGTAAAAAAATATGGACAATTTGCAGGGTTAATTTATGAGAAAATGAAATAGTAAGTTTGTTTTATCAAAATGGATAATTATTTAACGTTTAATTGCAGGAATATAGTTATTTCTTAATTTATATAAATATATTAATATAAAAAATTGAATAAATATTTTTATTATGATATAGTAGGTCTTAATTTTAATTTAAAGAGGTTAGAAAATAGGAGGGGTACATGGAAAACTTGAAGGCTACTTTATCTATGAGGCAAGGTATTGGAATTTTAGTTTCTACTTTACTAGGTTCTGGGATTTTTATTGTTCCTGCAATGATTGCATCAGAGGTTGGAATTTTATCTATTTTTTGTTGGATTCTAATTATTATTTTAATGATTCCAATTGCTATCACTTTTGGAGATTTAGGTGCAAAGTATCCTAATGCTAGTGGAGCTGCATTTTTTGTAGAGTCTGCTTTTGGCAAGGGGATTGGAAAGGCAATTTCTTTTTTTATATTTGTCTGTTATTCCTATTGGTCCACCTGTTGTTATTATTACTGGTGCTAGTTATTTTGCGTCTGCTATTGGTATGGAAGATTATGGTTTTTTAATTTCTATTGTTTCAATTTTTCTAATGTTTATTATTAATGTTTTAGGAATGGAGGTTTCTTCTAAAATTCAGGGAGCTTTATCTGTTGTTTGTCTAATTATTTTCTTAGGTATTATTGTTGTAGGTATTATTAATTTAGATAAGGCTGATCCTGTAAATATAAGTAGTTTAAAGCTATCTGATTATAGTTTGTCCAGTGTTTTTTCTGCTTTGGCTATGACTTTTTGGTGTTTTGTTGGTATTGAAGCGGTTTCTCATTTGGCAGGGGAGTTTAAGGATGTTAAAAGAGATTTTCCTAGAACTATTATTTTTAGTGTTATTATCGTAGGTTTTTTGTATTTATCTGTTGGAATTATTGTATTTTTATTTAATGCTTATGGAAATTCTAGTATTAATGACAATTCTTTAGTGTACTTGTTAAGTATTTTTTATGGTGGTATAGGAAAGTTTGTTATTGGAATTTTAGGTTTTATAACTTGTATTTTAGCTAGTAATTTGTATATTTTAAGTAGTTCTAGGTTATTAATGGCTTTAAATAAAGGTAATAAATTTTCAAAGGTTATTAAAGGAAATGTTCCTATTTACAGTTTAATAGTTTCTTTTTTAGCTGTACTTGTTACTGTTACTTTAAGGTTTAAATTTAAGATTGACTTATCTGAATTAATTAACTATGCAAATGGAGTTTTTATTTTAATTTATTTGTTTGTTATGTTAGCAGGTATAAAGCTACTAAGCGGTGTTAAGAAGGTTCTTTCTATTATTTCTTTTTTTCTATGTTTTATAATTTTATTTAGTATTGGTAAACACGCTATATATGGAATTGCTGTTTTTGGATTTATTTTAGCTGGAATTGTATTACATAGAAAATTTAAATAGTTCTATATATAAATTTATAGGCTATATATTGTCTGGTATTATTTCTTATGTTTAACTTAATAAGATGTCAATGAAAAATTTAGACGTAAAACTTTATAAAATGAAAATAAAAGAAGGTAAGGAAGATTTAGCTAGGAAATGGATACAGTTTATTGTAGATAATAAAGAAGAAGCTCAATTGACATTGGAAGCTGAAAATACATATTTAGAATCTTACTTTTTAAATGTAGAAGATGGAAATATGTTTATTTATCTATTTATGGCTTCTGATGACACTGAATATGCCAATATGATTGCAGGAAATAGCAAAGATGATATTCATTTGAAGTTTTTTGATTATTCTAATAAATGTGTTGACAGAGAGTATTGTGAGATTATTAACTGTGATTTTTATATTAATAATTTTTAAAATTTTAAATAATATTATTAATAGTTAAAAATCACCACATTTTAATTAAGATTATTTAAATATGGCAATTTGCTATTATAGTTAAAATTTAAAATCCTTTTTAAAGATATTTATAAATATAGTGTTTTCCTGAATTATTATAATATATAAGTTATGTTTTTGTTTTATTACAGATATAGTAGAATATTTATATTATGTAAATTTGAAAAGGAAATGATTGTATATGAATTTGTTAAAAAGTGAACGAGTAAAAATATGTTTTTTATTTATTTTTATATTTAGTCTTGTTTGTACATCTTGTTCAGAAAAAAAAACATCTAAATTATCTGAAAGTTCTACAATTCCAAATATATATGAAAAGACAAATGTGCCAACGCTATTTGTTCATGGTTATAAGGGTACAAAAAATTCATTTGGTCAAATGATTAAAAGATTGGAAAAAAAAGATTATACAGAAAAAGAACTTATATTAACTGTAAGTTCTGAAGGTGAAGTTTCTTCTGAAGGTGAACTTTCAGGTGAAGCCAATAATCCATCTATTCAAATGATTTTTGAAAATAATCAAGGTGACGAGTGGAGTCAAGCTAAGTGGATAAAGAATTGTTTGGAATATCTTAAAGAAAAGTACAGTGTTGAAAAGATGAATTTAGTTGCTCATTCTATGGGAGGGGCAAGTATATTTAGGTATTTTACTCTTTATGGAAATGAAGATTTACCAGTTGTTGAGAAATTTGTTCCAATTGCTACTCCTTTTAATAATTTTGTTGAGTTAAGCAAAGGAGAAACTTTAGATTCTGTTATAGAAAATGGTCCTACTATAAAAAGTGAAAGATACAATGACTATGAAAAAGGAATAGGAAATGTTCCTAAAAATATGAAAGTTTTAGTTATAGCTGGAGACGTTGAAGATGGTTCTTTAGGGGATGAAGCTGTACCTATGGCTGACGCTTTAAGTATAGTAAATTTATTTTATTCAAATGGAATTGAAGTTGAACACCAAGAATATTATGGTGCTGATGCTCAGCATAGTCGTTTACACGAAAATGAAGAAGTTGATAAGAGAGTTGGAGACTTTCTTTGGAAGTAGGATTTTATAAAGAGGACTAAAGTTTTAAGTGAAAACAGCATTGCTATTTGTGGAGTAATTGCATAATTTGTAGTGCTTATTTAAATAAGAAGAAACCTTGTCCAGGGTGTAGAGCGCCAAAGGAAGAGCATACAAGAAAAAGTTGTGCAAATTGTTTAAAGAAAAAATGTGCAGTTGAAAAAGGACTTAACTACTGTTTTGAATGTGATAAATTTCCGTGTAGTAAAATTAAGAGTTTAAATAAAAGATACTTAGAAGATTATAATATAGATATAATTGAAAATAGTAAGAAAGCTAAAGAAAATACGAAGAAGTTTTTAGAAGAACAAGTAGAAATTTATACTTGTAAAGAATGTGGTGGGGTTATAGATGTGCACCATAAAAAGTGTAGTGATTGTGGTGTGGAGTTTTAGAAAATAATAAGACTATAAAAGATTAGAGAAAACAGCCAATTGGCTGTTTTTTATATTGAGATAAAAAATATATTATAGTATGATATAAAATATATAGAAAAGTTTTACTGATTCAAAGAAGAATTAAATGGAGGAAGAATGTATGGAAAATAATAATGATAAAAGTAGCCTGAGTTATAGTAAAAAATTAAATGAGAAAATAGATATCATAATTAGACAAGTTGATAAGATTAAAAAGGAAGAAAAATTACAGGATAATAAGGTAGATATATTAGAAATTATTTTTTTAATTCCAGGTGTATTGAGTATATTAGTATTAATTTTGATACCATTTTTAGTTGTATTAGATAAAGTATTTATGAGATTATTAGATAAAAATTTTGGAAGTAATTCATTTAAATTGATAGACTCAACTGTTAAACTTTATGATAATTTTAACATTGTTAAAATGGACTACTCACCTAAACCATGGCATATAGTTTGTGCTATGATAATAGCAAGTTTAACAATTTTTAAAATTATCAAGAAAGTAAAAAAAACAGAGAAAGCTTTTATAAAATCATATGTATGGCATGAAAATATAGAAATTATAATTATAATTATTCTTCATTTCATGTTACTTATAATCATACCAATAATTATGGTTACAATGGATATCTTACCAAGATTAGAAAAGCTTATAGATTCTGGAGATATATCAGCACTAGCATCGATATTTATATTTATAAATTTTATTTCTTCGATTATTTATATAGGTATATTTTTTGTAAATAATAAACTAAAGTATAAAATTAGTTTTTTTGATATACATGTTCAAGATATTATACTATCTAAATATACAATAATAATATACCTAATAATATCTATTGTAATATATATTATTACTACATTTAATTTAGATAGATTTAATATTATAGTATTTTTGTTACTACACATTTTAAATTTTGTTTTATTAGTATTTTTATCTTGGAAATTTAACTTTAAAAAAAATTATTTTCAAGATAGGATATATGGGAAAAAACTTATACAAGTATATGCAAACAATTATAGTCATATTTTGGATTCTACAATTGTATTTCCAAGAATAAAAAAGAATGATTTTAAAAATATAAAAAAGTTTATTTCTGATAGTAGAATTTACTATGTGGATTTATCAGATATTAATGGAGAACTATATTCTATTAGAACACCTTATTATTCATTAAAAGGTAGAGGAATTGATAAAAATGGATTTTATATAAGTTTGCCTATTGACAAAAATTTTAACAATAAATATTTAAGAGTTAAATTTACTATGAAAAAAGATGAAAAAAAGTATTTAAGGTATGTTTTAGATATCAAAATAAGATATAGGTATGGAGATTGTATAATTGAAAGTAGTTCATTTAAATTAGTTAATATAAAAAGAAAAGAAATTAAGTCGAAAATAACAAAGTATGATTTAAACAATATTGAAAAAAAAGACGAGATAATATTAGAAATTCCAACAGCTATTTTATATAGTAATTATGCATCCATATCAAATATTAAAATAAAAATAAAAAATACAATTAAAGAAATAGAAAAATCCAAAAAAATTGATGATGAATATTTGAAAAAATTAGAGAATATAATAGGAAAAATAGAAAAAATAGTTAAAAGTGATAATGATTGTTCAGATAAGGAAATGGAATCTATAAAAACAGAGTACAAATATGTAAAAGTAGAAGATGAAGTTAATATAACTGAATGTGAATACACAAAAACAGAAAGAAGTTTTAGAAAATCGAATAAGCTATCTGTTATAAATGATATTAGAGATTTAAAGAAGTGTATAAATAAAAAAATATCTAAGGAAGAATATAATATATTAAGTGATATTTTTAAGGGAATAATAGAAGTTTTATATAAGTATAATAATAAATCAAAAGTAAGTACAAATGGAATTATTATAGAGAAAGACGATAAAACAGATCAACGAAATACTTTATTAATAGATCAAAAATTTGGAACTGGAAAAACATTGGCTATTGTAAATGCTATGTCAGAGTTAAAGAAAAATACTGCACGTATATCTTTTTATGAGGAACCAATAGACATTGATAAGGTATATAAGATTTTTTCAAATGTAAAAAAATCTTATATTGAAATTGGGTTTGGAAATAAAATAAATTATTTTTTTAAAATTATAAGGAAGGCATTTAGTTATCCTATAATATTATTATATGCTTTTTCTGTTCTTGCTGCTGTAATCATTTCCGGAAGCTCTATGCTTGAAAAATTAAATAAATTAACTATTCTCGATGAAGTTAAAGATATAATTTTAAATTATTATGTTGTAAAATATACAGCATTAATTATCTTAATGGTAGTAATTATAAATTATATACCAGAAATAATTAAAATTGTTCATAAATCTTCAAATAATTATATAGATTTTTATTTAGAATTAACAACAGAATTAATGGTTTCAGGAAATATTGTTTTAATGGTAGAAGATATAGATAGAATGAGATCTGAAGATATGTTTGATGTGGTATCTTTGATATCAAATTATAATTTTCACTTAGAAGAGTTAGGAAGTGATATTTGTAATATAGTATTATCTGTAGATAAAGAAAAATTTGAAGAAAAGTTAGATAGTATATATGATAAAGGAAAAAGTAGTAGAGACAATAATATAACAAACTATATTATACTTAACAATAGAAGGTTTAATAGTATAGGAATTAACAGGATAAGTAGTATGAAAAATAATAATATAAGTGAAGGGGTAAATACTTTTATTGAAAAAACTATTTATAGAACTATTAAAATTAATAACGATATTATAAAGGAATATACAGAAGCTCTTAGTTCATTTATTACTAAATATAATGAACAAATTGAAGAAGAAAAAGACAAAAAATATGTTAATTTTAATGAGAATACTACTTCTTTACGAGAAGTCAGAAAACAATATAGAGAACAGATTGAAAGACAAATTTAGAAATATATTTAAATAAAAAATAGTTAGTCTTAAATGGACTAGCTGTTTTTATATCCAATTAAATGGGTTTATCATTTCTAGAATAACTTCTAAAAATACAGCCAAGAATGTTTCTTTTACTACACCTTTTGTATTTTTTCCTTTTATTTTTCTATGTATTACCTTTACTAATGAAATTACTATGCAAACTATTAGGTATAGACCTATGACAAGTGCACCAACTTCTATAAAGAACATCATTTTTTCTTTCATATTTATTTTCCTTATTTTAGATTATGTTTTATTTTACTATAATTAATATGCTAAGTAAATATTTTGTTTTTTATGGTAGGATTATAGATATATTAAGTAAGTTAAGGAGTTTTTATGAATATTTTACTTGTTGAGGACGACAAAGAGATTAGTGAGATGGTTGAGTCTTTTTTAGTTTCTGAAAATTTCAAGGTTAGTTGTGCTTTTGATGGTGAAAGTGCTATTAAGCTTTTTAATAGTAATAGTTATGACATTGTTTTGTTAGATTTAATGATTCCAAAGGTTTCTGGGCTGGACGTTTTAAAGGAGATTAGAAAACAGAGTCACGCTCCTGTTATTATTATGTCTGCAAAGGACAGTGATTCTGATGTTGTGTTAGGGCTTGGTCTTGGTGCTGACGATTATGTTACAAAGCCTTTTTCTATTTCTCAAGTTTTGGCTCGTATTAAGGCTACTTTAAGAAGAAGTAACGTGTATTCTGGTAGTTTAAAAGAAGAAGTGTCTAGTTCTAGTTTGTTAAGTCACGGTGATTTGGTTATGAATTTAGAGGACTATTCTGTTTTAAAGGGTAATGTTACTCTTGATTTAACTGCTAAGGAGTTTGCTATTTTAAGGCTTTTTATGGAAAATCCTTCTAGGGTTTATACTAAGGAGCAAGTTTATTCTAGTATTTGGGAAGATGATTATTTAGATGATGAAAATGCTTTGAACGTTCATATTAGTAGGCTTAGAACAAAGATTGAGGATAATCCACGTTCTCCTAAGCATATTGTTACTGTTTGGGGAATAGGTTATAAGTTAGGTAAGGGCGATGAATAGTAATTTGATTATTTTTTTCTTATGTATTGTTATTGTTTGTTTGGTTTCTTTTGTTTTTTATCAAAGGTATAGGTTTAAAAATACTATTTTTAAAGAAATTGAAGAGATTATTTCTAGTTTAGAAAGTATTATTGATGTTAATGATAGTGAAAAGGTTATGGTTTTTACTGACAATGATATTTTAAAAAGGTTACTTTCTGAAATTAACAGGTTACTTGATTTTCAACGGGAGTTAAGGTTTGAGTTTAATCAGTTTGAAAGTTCTTCTAAGAAGATGTTTTCTAATATTTCCCATGATATTAAAACTCCTATGACTGTTATTTTAGGTTATTTGGAGATGATGCTTTTACAAGATAATATTAGTAAGGAAACTGTTTTAAAGGTTGAGTCTAAGGCTAAGGAAGTTATAGAGCTTATTAATAAGACTTTTACTCTTGCAAAGCTTGAAGCGGGAGATACTAAGATGAATATATCTAGGGTTAATTTAAATGAGGTTTGTAGGGAAAGTATTTTAGATTTTTATGATATTTTAACGAGTAAAGATTTTGAGGTTGATATTAATATTCCTGAAAGTTCTATTTATACTATGGGAGATATTTCTTTTATTAATCGTATTTTGTTTAATTTGATTTCTAATGTTATTAGGTATGGTTATGACGGAAAGTATTTAGGTCTTAAGCTTTACGCTGATAATAGTTTTTCTTATATTGAGGTTTCTGACAAAGGCAATGGGATTGATAAGCAGTTTGCAAGTAGTGTTTTTGACAGGTTATTTACTATGGAAGATTCTAGAAATAAAGAAATTGAAGGGAATGGTCTTGGGTTAACTATTGCAAAAAACTTTGCTAATAAACTTGGTGGTGATATTACTTTAAGTAGTACTCCTAGTGTTATGACTGTTTTTACGGTTAAATTAAAGAAATTAAGTTATTAATTATAGAAAGAAATTCGTAAGATTTTGTTAAGAGTTTAGAAAGTGTATACCTCTATAATAGTAGTAGAACAAAGGGGGGGAGTGTTAAGTGGATTATATTTTAAGAACTAATAAACTTTCTAAAAGTATTAAAAATAAAGATATTGTAAAAGATGTTAGCTTAAATATTAAAAGGGGTGAAATTTACGGGTTTTTAGGTCCTAATGGTGCTGGCAAGACGTCTATTATGAAGATGATTACAGGGATTTGGAAGCCATCTTTTGGTAGTATTGAAGTTTTTGGAAAAGAGATTACTCCTAAATCGTACAAATATTTAAAGAATATGGGAATTATTATTGAACAACCTGTTTTTTACGACCATATGAGTGGGTATGACAATTTAAAGATTCATTGTGAGTATATGGGTTTTTACAAAAAAGGTGCTATTGAGGAAACTTTAAATTTACTTGGATTAGTTGGTACTGGGAAAAAGGCAGTTAAAAGTTATTCTTTAGGTATGAAACAACGTTTGGGAATTGCTAGAGCTATTTTAACAAAGCCTGATATTTTAATTTTAGATGAGCCTACTAATGGGCTTGATCCTTCTGGTATGAAAGAAATTAGAGATTTATTTAATATGCTTTCTAAGGATTATGGTATTACTATTATGATTTCGACTCATATTCTTTCTGAAATTGAGGATATTGTCGATACTGTTGGAATTATAAATAGGGGCAATTTAATTAATGAAATTTCTATGATTGATATTGAAAGGGACAATGCTTCTTACATTGAGATTGAGGTAAATGACACTAAGGCTGCTACTTATATTTTAAGTGACAAGTTAGGGTTAAGTAATTTTAAAGTTATTGATAATTCTGTTATTAGAATTTACGAAGTGGATATTGAAACTAAGGATATTTCTAAAGTGTTAGCTATGAATGACATTGAGATTTCTAAAATTCAGAAAATTTCTGAGTCTTTGGAGGATTATTTCTTGAAAGTTACTCAGGAGGTAGACAGATAATGTTAAAGCTAATTAAGTTGGAATATAGAAAGAACAGGGCTTGGAAATATTTAATTAATGCACTAATTTTAACATTTATTTTGGGATTATTTGTATTTTCTATAGGATTTTTTGAAGATGCATCTCCTGGTAGCAAAGAAACTGTTGGTTTTTTAATTGAAATGATTACGAGTATGGCGTTTTTAGTTTTCACTGGTGTAATGATTTCTTCTTTTATAGTATCAGCCTATAAAAATAACACTATGGGGTTGATGTTCACATATCCTATTAACAGAAAGAAGATTTTAATTTCTAAGGTTATTGCTGTTTGGATAATTAGTTTTATTTGTTTACTTATATCTAAGCTTATAATTTATTTATCTATGTATGGTTTTTCAAATATATTAGAACCTAAAATGCCTTTAGGATATAATCTTAGCTATATTTCGTTTTACACTTATATGATATTTAAGTCTTTTACGACAGTAGCTACAGCTTTTCTTGCTCTACCAATTGGAATATTATTGAATTCTAGCAAGGCTGTTATAATTACATCCTTTATATTACTTGTTTTTTTAGAGGGAGATATTGGAGATTTTAGCCTTAGAGGGAATTCAGCTAATTCTATCATATTATCGTCCATTATTTTAACAGCTATTTCTATATTTTTTATAATTTTTTCTATAAGAAATGTTGATAAGAAAGATTTAGTGTAGGTGAAAGAGCTATGTTTGATTTAATTAGATTGGAATGGAAAAAGAACAAAGCTAAGGGATATATAGTAAAAGCTAGTATTACTATTTTACTTCTAACAGCTCTAGTTTTACCTATTGCTTATGAAGATGTAGAAGAAACAGATAAAAGTATAAGTGGAAGAGATACTATTACAATGACTGTGGATACTTTTTCTGAAATGGGGTTTATAGTTTTTTCAGGAGTTATGCTTTCTTCTTTTATTGTATCGAATTATAAAAATAGAACTATGGAGTTAATGTTCACATATCCTATTAAGAGAAAGAAAATTTTAGCTTCAAAGATACTTTCAGTAGGAATTTTCAATTTTACAGGTCTTGTTATTGCTAAATTATTTATGTACGGACTGCTCTTGTTTTTTTCTAAGTATAAGGAATTTTCGTATCCTGCTAGATATGATATGGCAAGCTTTCTATTTTACGTTGATGTTATTGTAAGGTCTTTTTCAACAGTTTGTATAAGTTTTATAGCTTTATTTGTAGGTATGAAGTTGATGTCAAGTAAGGCAACCATTATAACTTCATTTTTATTATTTACTTTACTTCAAGGACAAATCGGAGATTTTACTTTATCGGATAATATTGTACTACCGCTTATACTTGCTTTTGTTGGTTTAGTTATAGCTGTACTTTCTATTAGAAAGGTTGAATCTAAAGATTTGATTTAATATATTTTACAAATAAAAAAATAAAGGTAAATATACCTTTATTTTTTTAATGGACTATTGTTTTTTGTTTTCATATAATATTCAAATATCATATTGGCGTATTCTTTATAGCCTAGTACTTCTGAAAATAAATTTATTATTTCTTCACATTTTTTTATTCCATTTTCATCACCTTTTTTTATTAAGACAAGTCCCTCTAAAAATACTGAAAAAGTATGAAATGGCATATATTGTAAAGCCGTAGCTTCATTTTTGTTGTTTTCATAATTTTCTAAGAGATTTTCAGCTTCGTATAAAAAGTTTCTGTTTAGTAATTCCATTATTAAATGAAGCATATAGTCTAGCTGGTATATTCTAGTATTTTTGTTTTTGATTATATGCAATGGTAATGTAGTAACCATTGATTTTATAGCATTATCATTGAAGTAGCCAAGGCAGTAAGTAGCTATAAAGAATTCATAAGTATACCAAACATCACATTTTGAAAGGTATTCTTGTATCGTATTAACATCTATTTCGTAGGAAGTTTTACAAAGAAGATTGGAGTAAATTTTAATTAGTATAGCATAATGTAAATACCTAGATTCGTTTTTTTCTAAGTGTTTTTTTTCGTATTTATCAATTAATTTTTGTATTCCTAAGTAGTCTTTTTTTATTCCTAAAAAATCAATAGTTAATTCTATTTTTTCAACTGAATCTTCAGAGTCATTTATTAATTTATCTGACATAAATTCGTCATAAGTTACATTTATTTTATTTAATAGTTCGTGGAAGTTAGAAAATTTTATGTCATTTTCATCTTTTTCAAATCTTCTTAAAAATTGTACTGAAACTATATTGTCAGCAACTTCTTTTGTTGTCATATTTTTTCTTCTCTTATTTCTTTAAATCTTTTTCCGAAATTATACATAACTAACCTCCAAACTGTAAGTATTATACTATATATAATTAAAAGAGGGAACATATAGTTTCTCTAGTATACTAAAATTTAATATTTTAAAACATTTTCGGATAAATAGTTTCTATAAAAAGAATATAAATTTTTTTATGTTACTATGTTAATAAGCTTTTAAAAGAGCTACAGATATTATATATTTTAAGGAGGAAGTTTTATGGATGGTATTAAAGAAGTTTTAGGAAATTTTTTGGACTGGATAGATCCTTATACTACGGGAATTAGTTTATTTGTCATTGCTATTTTTTGGATACTTATGGCTATAAAAATAGAAAAGGTAAAAAAACATGGTTCTGCTGAGGAAAAAATACTTCAAAAGAATATGATTATTGCAGGAGCTAGTGCAGTTAATGTTTTAATTACTTTATTTGTTGTTTTAAATGTCGCACTTTATATTATTAAGATAATTAAAGGTGATATTGAAAACTTTAAATCTATTGATATTGATTTAGTTATTTTGGCAGCTTTTAGTGCTATTTTTTATTTTAGTAGTATGCTTAGTTTAAAAAAATATGAAAATAATCCAGCAAAGAAGAAAAAGTTAATGGAAGATTATGCAAAAATGGCAAAATCTCTTATTGATGATGAGGAAATAAAATAGAATTTATTTGTATTATTTAAGCAACCTTTAAGGTTGCTTTTTTATTGCATAGATTATGTTTCATAAAAAACAAGATTGACTAATTTAGTATTTTAAGCTAAAATATGAGTAATATATTAGGTGTTAAATTTTTATCTAGGGGGATGGTTTATGGCAACAATAGAAGAAACTATAAAATATTATAGTGAAAAGGAGTATAATCATTTATCGGAAAAAGCTTATGATATTTTACAAGAGTTAATAGTAACTATGATTTTAAAGCCTGGAAAGTTATATTCTGAAGCAGAGCTTAGTAGTATGCTTGAAATAGGGAGGACCCCAGTTAGGGAAGCCATAAAAAAATTAGAAGATACTATGCTTTTAGAAATTGTTCCAAGGTCAGGAGTGAAAATATCAGAAATAAGATTAGAAGATTTTTATCTTCAGATGGAAGTTAGAAAATTAGTTGAAAGATTAATTGTACAACGTGCTACTAAGTTTTCTACAAATAGTGAAAAAGTTAGATTTAAAGAATTATCTGAAGAATGGAAAACTGCTACGATAAATAAAGATAGTGATTTAGCTGTTAGAGTAGATGATGAATTTCACCGTTTAATGATAGATTGTGCTAGAAACCCATATGCTAAAAAAGCTATAGCTCCATTTCATCTACAAGAAAGACGTTTATTTTATATAGAATATGATTCAGGAACAGAGTATATAAAAGCAATTAATGATGCTCATTCAAGGTTGATGTTTGCAATATCACAAGGAAAAGAAGAAAATGCTGCTTTAATTTTTGATGAAATGATGGAGAATATTGAATTATTAGGTACGAAATGGCTTAAATTTTAAGTGTTTTATATTTATAAAGCATCTTTTTTGTTAAGATTATAAAATAAAAAAGTCGCTTATCTACGACTTTTTATATAAAAATTTATTCCATTTTCAGTATCTTCAATTAATGAATTCTTGGGAGATTTAATTATTAATATAATCCAGTAAAAATCTCCAACACATGAGCCGGCATGTACTGATGCAAGTAATACATATTCAGATACTGTAATTATATTCAAAATAAATAAAGTAGTTAGTATTGCTGTAATTATTACAAAAGGTGCTAAACTTATACAAGCAAACTTTCCTTTTGTATAGTATGAACCAGGGCTTGTAGCATAAGCAAGTCCATTTTTGAATCCAAATTTCACTTTTCCTTTTAAATTAAATAGTTTAAAAAAAAGACCGTGTATTAATTCGTGTATGATTATTATTGGGAATAGCATAATTAGACTAATAATTGTTCTACCTAAATTAAGTTCATAATCTTTGAGTATTAAATTATTATCTATTTTAATAGAAATAAAAGAGAATATTCCTATAAAAATGACTATTAAAGGTATTGATAGTAGATTTAAAATAATAGCTATTTTCTTGTTGTTCATAATGTCTATTTGTTTTATTAGTTTCATAATTATTTCCTTTCTATAATATGATTATATATTATTTGATGTGATAGGTAAAATAAGTATATTTTATTTGATTTATTCATTTATTATTTAAAGGAAATAATTAAAAGCACTTATGCATTGCATAAGTGCTTTTAATTTAAACTATTCCAAACAAATTTAATGCCATATATACCATAAATATTGGCAATATGTAATAAAAGAGAGGTTTCATCCAGTTGTATATTCTTAATTTTGACTTTGGATCTATTCCTTCATTTACATCAATCATGAAATTTTTCCATTTCCATTTCATAGGTAAGTAAAAAGCCATAAATAGTGGACCTACTATTAAGAAGAAATTACATGCTATAAAATCTACAGCGGTAAATAAATCCTTACCAAAGATAGTAACTCCATCAAATAATCCTGTGTAGCTAAAAGTAATAGGAATACCTAGAATAAAAGCAGTACCTACTACTATTGTTGCAATTTTTCTTTTAGACATATTTGTGTGAAACATTTCTTTAATATTTCCTATCCAAGCTTCCCTTCCACCAAATTCTGATGTTAAAGCAGCAAATAATACTAAAATAAAGAACAAAGTACCAAAGAGTTGCCCTGCAGGCATTTCTGCAAAAACTGTAGTCATTGTTACAAATAGCAATCCTTGACCTTCTGTAGGAGCTAGTCCGTAGGCAAAAACTGCAGGAAATATTACCAAACCTGCGAGAAGTGCTGCTACTGTATCCATTATAGCTACTTTTGCAGTACTTCCAACTACATCACTATCCTTAGGGTTCATATAACTACCATACATCCAACTAACAGCCATTCCTATTCCCATAGAGAAAAATATTTGACCAGCTGCAGCTAAAAAAGTTCTTCCAGTGATTACTGAAAAATCTGGTTTTAGGTACCATTTTACTCCTTCAATAGCACCTGGAAGAGTAAGGGAGCGTATTGCAAGTATTATCATCATTAAAAATAGAGTAGGCAACATCCAACTACAATATTTTTCTATACCTTTTTGAAGATCTTTACTTACAACTAACCAAACTAAAAATTCAAATATAAAGAAACATAATATACCAAATATAGGGTTAGCTCTGTAACCTTCAAACATTGTTTGAGCTTGTTCTGCTGATACACCCTTGAAAGTTCCTATCATAAATAAAAATGCATACCCAAGAATCCAACCTTTTAGAATACTGAAAGTAATCCAAGCGAATAAATTATATATGTTACCAGATATTCCTATTATTCTCCAAGGACTTTTCTTGCCAAACAATTTTGCTGATCCAGGAATAGGGGAGGCTTGAGATTTTCTTCCAAGTGTTATTTCCATTATCATTAAAGGTAGACCTATTAAGATAGTACACAAGATATAAACTAAAACAAATGCACCACCACCATTTGTTCCAACCATATAAGGAAATCTCCAAAGATTTCCAAAGCCTATTGAAAATCCGGCAGTAGCTAAAATCATTCCGAACTTAGAACCCCAAGAACCACGTTTTTTTTCTTCCATAATTATCCTCCTTACTTAGATTTGATTTTTATGCCATTCTTTAAATTCGCAAATATATTTTTGAGCAGTAGGAGCATTGCAATGTCCTCCTCCTGCAGTACAAAGTAGACCTCTATCCATACTTCTACCTATTTCATCAGCAACATCTATTACTTCATGATAAGGTAAAACAGGATCAGTATTAGCTCTTGCTAATTCTGCAAATGTTATTGCCATAGCAACTGTTGTAGTTACTCTACTTCCACAAGGTTGCCAGAAACCGCCTGGAATTGTATCACAAGGCCAACCTATAGCCGACTGCATAGCTAATGAGGCAGAAGCTTCAATTTGTTCAGGTGTTGAACCAATCATTTCTGAAAGACCAGCAGCTGCCATTGACATACATACACCACATTCTCCAGCACAGCCTATTACTTCACCAGTAGGATTTGTCCTTGCATAACTTATGGCACCAACACCTGCGGCTACAAATAACGCTCTAATTAAATCATCTTTTTTATATCCATTCAATTCTTGTACTGCTGATAGTACTGCATATACAAAACCTCCACCAGTACCCATAGGACCAGGAACAAAAGGTATACCTGGTATTGCTGCTTGTGCAGCATAGGCATATTTTAGAGCCAAAGTTATTACATTTCCACATAGGGGATTTTTATTTTCGGAGTATTCTGACCACTCCTTATACTTGTTTCCTGTAAAAGAAAATTCTCGTACGATTACATCTTCTTCGTATATAGCATGAGTTTGTCTATGCATATACTTTCTAACTTTTTCCATATAATTGAGTATTTCTTCACGATTCCATCCAGAGGAATTAATTTCATATTGAATAGCTATTTCTGCAAGTCCCACATTTTGCTCTTTAGCAAGTTCTATCCATTTTGTCATAGAATCAAATAGAGCAGGCTTTTTTTCTTTTCTAGTAGCAACAGGAAGAATAGGTTTCATTATAGCAAAATCATATTCATTAAGAATATTTTCTATTCCTTTAGGTTTATCAGAAGTTTTAAACCAATGTAAAACCTTTTCAGAACTTGTATTTAATCCGCTTTCAAAAATATCAATATTTTGTAGTTTTAATTCTAATTCTCTATGGTTTATTTCGCCATTTTCGTCAAATATCAATACTACATATGTATCACCTTGTCCTTGAAATGGATATCCGTTTACAAGAACAGTTTCTATCATTCCACCACCAATAGAATTAGCAACTATAGATGATTCTTTACCACTTTTAGATTTTAAAATAAATTTAAGTGAGTTAAGGTGAGGACTTTCCTTCATTTCACAAAAATCAAATTTATAATTTATTCCTTCTTTTTTACAAATTTCTTTTACATCAAAAAGTCTGCTATCATCAGGTAGGAATCCTAGTGCGCCTGCAAGCATTCCCAAATCTTCATTCATAGACCCAAAAGTACCAACAAAGGACCCTTCAGTATCCATTTGTATAGTTATTTCTACAGGTTTTTCTCCTAAAATAGAATTACATAAATAACCCATTCTACAAGGAGCAGCAGTGTGTGAACTTGACCCTGGTTGCATAATTGGACCGAAAACATCGTTAAACAAATCAGGGTATAGTGATAATGTCATATATATTCTCCTTTCATATATTTAACAGCAAATATTAAGATATCTGTAATATATTAGTATTATATTATCACCATATTTTTAGATTGTCAATGTTATATTTATATCTATTTTTGTAGTCAAAGTGAGATATTAAAGCTTAATACTAGAATTTAGAAATTATTAGTAAAAGTAAATTTGGACTTACTATATAAGCTTAAATAAGAGGACATTAAAAATAAATAAAGGTACTAGGGTAATTAATTACAAAAACAGGTAATAATAACACAAATTACCCTAGCAGAAAATAATAATTTTACTATATTAATCAAATAAATCTTTTAGTTAGGGATAATAGTATATATGAATATTCGTTAAATTCTAGGGTATTTTTATTAATGGGTAAGAATTAAATGAAACTAACTTAAAATATATAATTTGGAGGGACAAGTGAAAACTATAGAAGGCAGATTAAATTTAGGTGAAAACTGCGAAGAAATATGGCTTGCAGGCGGATGCTTTTGGGGGACTGAAGAATATCTTTCAAAAATTAATGGAATAGTTAACACGAACGTTGGATATGCTAATGGTATTACTGAAAATCCATCATACCAAGAAGTATGCTCTGGGAAAACAGGTTTTGTAGAAACCGTTTATGTTGTTTTTGATAAATCTATAGTATCTTTAGATTTTATTTTAGAACTTTATTTTAAATCAATAGATCCTACACTAATAAATAGGCAAGGAAATGATATAGGAAGTCAGTATAGAACAGGAATTTATTATTTGAATAAATCGTTTATAAAAATTATAGAAAAATCTATAAAAGATTTACAAAAACAGTATAATAATCATATTACTATTGAAGTTAAAGAACTTGAGAATTATTATTTAGCTGAAGATTATCATCAAAAATATTTAGAAAAAAATCCAGGTGGATATTGTCATATTCCAGAAATAATGTTTGAACATGCAAAAAATGCTAGTATGTATAATAGGAAAACTAAAGAAGAATTAGAAAATGAATTAACAGAATTAGAGTATAATGTTACACAAAAAAACATGACAGAACCTCCTCATAATAATGAATATAATGAAAACTTTGAAAGAGGTATTTATGTTGATATAACTACTGGAGAGCCATTGTTTTTATCTAATGATAAATTTGAGTCTGGCTGTGGTTGGCCAGCTTTTACAAGACCAATAAATGATAGTGTAATAACTGAGGTTAGAGATAAAAGTCATGGAATGGTGAGAACAGAAGTAAGAAGTAGTCTGGGAGATGCTCACTTGGGTCATGTATTTGAAGATGGTCCTAAAGAAAAAGGAGGACTTAGGTATTGTATTAATAGTGCTTCTTTGAGATTTATTCCATTTGAAAATATGGAAAAAGAAGGATATGGATACTTAATTGATTTTATATAATAGTAGAAAAGCTAAAAACTTTTGAAGTTTCTAGCTTTTTTTGTTTAAAAATTGAGATTGTTTATGTACTATATTTTTGCCTAAAATTGTTATAGCTTTTTTAGGACAAACATGGACACATCGATAACAAAGTGTACACTTATTCAAGTTATCAATTTGATTTAAAGAGTTTATATATAGATTTTTCATAGGACAATAAGCTATGCAATTATTACAGTTAATACATTTTTGATAGTCTATTTTTGGATATTTTTTATAAGTACTAGTCATTTTTTTAAACCAAAGTCTTTGACCAAGTAATCCAGCTATATGAGAAAATACTCCAAGACCTTGTTGAGTTTGACAGTTTTTACTGTATAAATTAGCAGATTTTTCTATTTTTAATTTAGTATTTTTTAGTAATTTATCTTCTTGCTCAGAGGATTTTTTTAATATTTTAACATCTATTATACAATCAGGCATTTTAATATGAAGTCCTCCTATAATAACAGCACCATATTTTTCTAATATTCTAGCACTACACCCAGTACCATCACCACTAAATAATCCCATAGTAGCAATTATAAATATTTTCTTTCCATAAAATAAACTACTATTTTCTAGTAAAAAGTCTTTTAGTATTAAAGGAAGGTTACTATAATAAACAGGATATGATAGAATAATTTCTTCAGATTTTTCAATTAAAGATTTGGCATTGGAATCTTCTATTGAGCACAAACTATAATCATTATTTAAATTTTTCAAAAAGATTTCTAAACATAATTTACTGTTTCCAGTACCACTAAAGTATAATCCTAGCATTTAACACCATTCCTTCCAAATAGAATCTATAGAGTGTTTAATTAACATATCATTTATTTTAAAATTATGAAATCTTACTAAGTAGGAATACCCTTGGATATATGCCCACAATTGTGTAAGAATAGTTTCCATGCTTACATTTAAACTTCTGTTCTCAATAGTTTCTTTTATAATGTCTATAAGTAATTTCATTCCTTGAGTTTCTAAATCACAAATCATGTTATTTTGTGAAGTTATAGGAGTATATTCACTTATAAACATTAAGTCATATAGATAAGGATAGTCTAATGAAAAATCTATATAATTTTTTGCCATTATAAATAACTGTTCTGTTAAACTTAAATTTTTGTTGTAATTATTTAATAAATAATTCGAAAATAAAAGTTCACCTTCATAAATTACATTCTTTAGCAATTCAGCATAATTTTTATAATGTCTATAAATTGCAGTAGGAGATATGCTTAATTCTCTAGCAATCATCCGTGTAGAAACTTTTTGGTATCCTTTTAAATTAATTAATTCAAAACTCTTTTTTAATATTTTGTTTTTTAAATCTACTTTATGATAACTCATAATATCATCTCCTAAACAAATGTTATCAATGTTAACATAGTGGTGTCAAGATATTTTAATATAAAATTTAAAGAAACTCATTAGAAATATTAAAAAAATTTAATAAGAATAAAATTTTTTATGAATTTTAACATATAAATTATAAATAAGTGTTATGATTGTAGTATGAATTAGCAAATTTTATATATGTATAAAAATTAATTTAAGAAAGAAGTGATTTTAGTGTATGATGTAATTATTTTAGGGGCAGGTCCAGCAGGTGTTAGTGCAAGTTTGTATTCTGCAAGTAGAGGATTAAAAACTCTTGTTATAGAAAAGGGAAACAGAGTTGGGGGAACCATAAATAACGTATCAAACATAACTCATTATGCAGGTTATCCTTCTGGAGAATCTGGTGAAAAACTAATAGATATATGGGAAAAACAATTACTAGATTCAGGTGTAAAACTAGTAAAAGATACAGTTACTGGAGTATCATTGAAAGAAGAAATTAAGGTTGTAAGTTGCCAAGAAAATTCTTATGAAGGAAAATGTGTAATTATAGCAACTGGAACTACACAAAATATTCCTAAAATAAAGGGTGAAGAAAAATTAATAGAAAAACATTTACATAATAATTCTTTTAAATATGCTAAAAATTATAAAAATGCAGTTGTAATTGGTGGTTCAGATGGAGCATCAAAAGAAGCTATTTATATATCAAAATATGTAAATCATGTTGATGTACTTGTTTTAGGAGACCATATAGAATGTGTAAATGAATTTTCGACACAAATAAAAAACATTGACAATATTACTGTTCACTTAAGTAGTCAATTAATTTCCATAGACGGAAAAGATAATATTGAAAAATTAAATATAGAAAATAAGACTACAAACAAAAATTATACTATTGAAAATGATAATATTGGAATTTTTTATTACATAGGTTCAAGTCCTAACACAGATCTTTTTAAAGAATTAGATAAAATAAAGGGTTATCTAAAGGTAGATGAGCATATGCAAACTTCTATTGAAGGAGTTTATGCTATAGGAGATGTAAGAGTAAAGCAGGTCAGACAAATATCAACAGCTGTGTCAGATGGAGCAATAGCTGCAATAGAAGCAAGTAAATATATATTGACTTAGATTAGTAATAAAAAGGCGTTCATAAAAGAGCGTCTTTTTTATTTAATAACTTAAATTGACAATTCAGGAAGTAAAATTAACATTTCAAGAAATAAATAAAATAAATGGGAAAAATAATATAATATATTTAATATATACATAAATAAAAATCAAAGGAGAGATATATATGGAAGACTTATCATTATCACAAGAATTTTTTCTTTTATCATTAAATGAGAAAGGAAAAATTTCTTCAATTAACACCGACCTTAATGTTTGTGTTGTAGCATCAGCTTTATTTGAATTGTCATTAAGGAATATTGTAAAAATAGAAGATAAGAAAACGGAAGTTATAGAAGAACTGCCACAAGATATGGAATATTTACTATCGTTTTATAAATACTTAAAAGAAAAGGTTAGAAAGATTAATAATATTATAAGTGATTACACACAATCATTTTCTGGTAAAAAAATATATAATTTATATTATGATTTAGGACAATCTTTGTATAAGAATAATATTGTTGATTTTAAAGAAAAAGGGAAGTTAGATTCTATGGATATTTTTATTCCTAAAAAATCTATAGTAGAGAACATTATTAATGAAATAAAAAAAGAGCTTTTAGGAAGTGAAAAATTAGATGTAAAAACAGTAGTACTCACTAATTTATTAGACAAAAGTCACCAATTAAAGCAATATTTTTCTTCTTATGAAAAAAAAGATTTGAAAAATAGATTGAAAGAAATAAAAAATTCAGAAGAAAACAAAATGATACAAGACATGCTTTCTTATATTGATTTCCTTACAACAGTAATATTTGTACCTTATATGAGTTAAAATAAAAAAACCTACTATATGGTAGGTTTTTTGTTTATACTATAATTTAAATATAATATTATTATATAGGAGTTATTATGAGAGAAAATATTAATGAATTAATAGAAAAATATCAGGTTAGAAAATCTTATACTGAAAAGACTAAATTTATAGAATGGGTAGATGAAAAAACAAAATCTTTGGATTATAATTTAACAATTGATAAATATAGTAAAAAAGGTAGAAATATAATTATTGGAAATGTAGAAACATCAGAAATGATTTTTACAGCACATTATGATACACAAGCTAATTTTTTTATTCCAATGTTTATGGGGGTTAGCTGGTTTGGATTTATTCTAGGTCAATTATATTTATTGATAGCCATGTTTTTTATTCCGATTTTGACAAATATAATATTGTCTAAATTTGTAAATGATTTTATAGCTACATATATTTCACTTATAGTTTTAATTTTAGTTACTTTACAGATGCAGTTTGGATATGCAAATAAAAATACAGTTAATGATAATACATCAGGTGTTGCTACAATTTTTTCAATAATGGAAGATTTACCAAAGGAATTTAAAAACAAGGTTTCTTTTGTGCTATTTGATCAAGAGGAAATAGGACTTATAGGTTCAACAAATTTTAATAATAAATACAGAAATGTAATAGAAGAAAAACCTTTAATTAATTTTGATTGTGTTTCAAATGGAGATAATTTTGCATTTATTACTAAAAAGCATTTTAGAAACTCTAAATATAATAATTGTTTAAATTCTTCTATTGAAAAAATTATAGAAAAAGATTGTATTCGAAAAACATATTTTATAGGAAAAGCTATTAAATATGTTTACCCATCAGACCAATTGATTTTTAAAAATAGTGTAGGAGTTGCAGCTTTAAAAAAAGCACCTATACTTGGTTATTATTTAAGTGGTATCCACAATTCAAGAGATAAAGTATTTATGAAAGAAAATATAGAAATATTAAAAGACATTATGATTGATTTTATAAAGAATGAAAGATTAGAGGATATAGATGGATAAAAGTTTTAAATAAATAAAGAAAGAACTTGAAAATGAATGGATTGCAGAAAGTTTAAAAGGAAAAGTTGAATATCAACTTACTCTATACAGAAAATCACATGATAGAGCATATGGTAGAGTTACTATTTTACTGGATAAAGAAGTAAAGTTAAATACAAGTGATATTGAAAGTTTGGAAATATATGGTTATGAAAATACAGAAGAAGCATTAGAAGATGGTAGGTTCATGCACTATGATTTTTATATTAGTTACTATGAGTATATAAATAATTCTATATATGATAATATCAACTCTGATAATGCATTAATTAGATTATTTACTATTTTTGACAGAAGGATTGGAAAGAAAAAATTTAAAGAGTTAAAGAATATTTTAGTTGGAGAAACAAAATGGCTAGAGGAGTTTTATAATTTCAGATACTATAATGAGTAAAAAGAGATAGATAATTCTATCTTTTTTTTTATTAAATTTAATGTAACTATATTGTAACCGAATTTTAACTATATTGTAACTGTATCTTAACTACTTTGTAAACTTTATATCAATATTAAGTAGTATAATAAATTTACAAAATAAATTAAAGGAGGAACAAAAATGAAAAAGCGAATTTTATCTTTAGTATTGGTATCATTATTTATGTTAACAGCATTTATACCAGCAGCAAAAGCGAGTGAGGTAACACAAAATGAAAGACTAAATGTTACAAGAATTTTAGGTAGCGACAGATATAAAACAGCTGTTAAAGTTAGTAGACAAGAGTTTAGTATTTCTAAATATGCTATTATAGCTAGTGGAGAAGGATATGCAGATGCATTGACAGGAGGAACTTTATCAGTTTACATTAAAGCACCGATTCTTCTAGTTAGAAAGAATTACATACCAGAAGAAGTAAAAGAAGAACTTAAAAGATTAAATGTAGATGAAGTTTTTGTTCTAGGTGGAGAAGCGGTAATATCTAAAAAAGTTGTAGGAGATATTAAAAAAATAGTACCTAAAGTTCAAACTTTAGTAGGAGCAGATAGATATGGCACAGCATCTAAAGTAGCAGAAAAGAAATATGAGTTAACTTATGGAAGTCAAGCTATGGGAGACTCAAGTGTGGGATTTGATGGATATAATTTTGCAGAAGGTTTACCAGCAGCTCCTTTTGTAGGGCAAATGGAAGGTACTTACCTAATGCCATACAAACCAGGAGGTCTTTTACCGGAAATAGTAATTGGTAATATTGAAATAGAAGAAGAGAAAGAATTTCCAGAATATAATTATACTAGAATATCAGGAAACAATATTTATGGAACAGCAGTAGAAGTAGCAAAAAAATATAAAGAATATTTAAATAAAGATATTGATACTATAATATTAGTTTCAGGAACAAACTATCCAGATGCTTTAACATCAAGTGTGTTATGTGGAAATAGGAAAGCAGCAATATTACTTACAGAAGAAAAAAAATTATCTATAGAAACAAAAAACTATATACAAGAAAATAGAAATATAAAAAATATTGTTATAGTCGGGGGTGAAGCAGCTATTTCAAACAATGTAGAAAATGAACTAAAAAACATTAGATAAATAAAAAAGGAAGATTTAGTCTTCCTTTTTTATTTATATTTTATCTTTAACAATTTTAAATAAAAACCTATTCATTTTTATTGTCATCACGATTAAATGCCTCGATAAAATCGTTATAAGCATTTATGTAAGTTTCATAAAAGCCTGCATTAATATTTGAAGGATTATATGTTGGATGTTTAGCTTTTGAATTATAAACATATTCTGCAACTTTTAATGCCAATTCATGAGAACGTTTTTCGTAATCTGTCATTTTATCCACCTCCTTATATATATTGTAACATAGAGGAATTTAATATAGTGAAGTAAAGCAAAAATTTATTATATCAAATTTTATGTTTAATTTTTGAAAGTATTATATTGATCCATATTTATATTAGATATATTTTCAACTATACCATTTTTGGTATTAATAGTTAATAAGTTAGAACTGTCAACTTTATATGAATAACTAGCAGAAGTTCCATTTCTATTATAGTCTTCAGAAGTTAAATCTCCAGAGCCTAATATTTTAAATACTTCTTCTATTTTCATACCTTCTTTAACTTTTTTGGCTTGTGAAGAAGTTACAACAGTATCTTTGACTAATCCTAACTGTGTTTTACCAGAGACTTTATCGGAAGAGAAAAATACCGTAAGAGTTGCGATTGGACGGTTAGTTTCATAATTATAAGCACCTACACTTTTCTCTCCGTTTATATTCATAGAAACAGCAGGAGAAGATTCAACTCCTAAAATAGAATCCACCTCCGATTTAGTCATACCCTCTTCAATCTTTAAAAATTTTTGATAAAGTTCTTCATTGTAAAGTTCATTAGAATTAAAATTAGAACTAGACTCAGAAGGTTCTTCGGAAGTTGTTGCTTCTGTAATTGGCTCTGTAGTAGTTTCTGTTACAGCCACAGTAGTACTTGTTTCTTCTTTAGTTTCATCTTTCGAATTTTTATTACAAGCAGTAAAAGATAAAATTAAAACAATTATAATAGTTAATAAAAATAATTTCTTTTTCATAAATCCTCCTTAAATATTAATAATATATAAAAAGTATATATTATTATATAATACAACAAAAATGTAAAAATAACTATAATTAAATAAAAAATAATAGGCAGCAATTATTTAGGAATATAGGTATAAGATATATGTATATTAAATATTAGAAAAGGCATATGAAAAGAAAAACTATATGACTGTCAAGATTAAAGAATTGATAGAGTAAAACAATGTAATTTAAAATATAAATGCATAATTTGGAAGAGAGGATAGATCAGTCTTTTTTTAGTGCAAATAAAACTAATAATTTATAAATTTGTATAAATGTAAACATAAAATGTTTAAGGAGTGATTTACATTAAAAACATTGGGATATTATTAGTAAGTTTAAGATGAGAATCATATTCAAAAAATTAGCATAAATTACAGCAAAAAGATTTGAAAAAAGAAGAAGAGGTTAATTTTATAAAAATAGGAGATATTACTTACTATAATGAAGATTCGGAGCAAGAAGATAAAGTTACAGAAGAATGTATAAAAGAATGAAAAGAAGTAGAAAGTTTAGATGCTTTTTTATTTGTAACACCAGAATATAATAGAACAATTCCAGTAGTTTCAAAAAATGTTTTAGATGTTGCATCAAGACCATTTGGTAAAAGTGGATGGAATGAAAAAATAGGTGGAATAGTTTCAATATTTACAGAAAATATTGGAATTTTAGAGGAAATAATCATTTAATATAATCTATGACCTTTTTGAACATCTATATTATGTAGTAATCAGAAGTATATATAGCAAATATGGGAGATAGTTTTGATGAAAATACTTTAATTAGTTAAATAGGTGAAAAGTATTTAGTTAAAATATTAGATGAAATAAAATAATGTTATAAAAGATTTATAAAATAAAAAAAGACTGAGTTATCAGTCTTTTTTGGTACCAGAGGCGGGGGTCGAACCCGCACGATGTTGCCACCACGGGATTTTGAGTCCCGCGCGTCTGCCAATTCCGCCACTCTGGCGCGATACTTTATTATAATAGCATATAATAGAGTATAGTTCAATAAAAAGATATTAACTAATTATTAAAATAAAATACAATATTAAGTTTAAATCTTTACAAATAGTAATATACTACATTCAATTAAAATTAAAGTATTAAAATATTAATAAAACTTAATATATATAAATAAATGTAGATAAAAAAATATATATAGAATTTTTTTTGGTATTTATTAACAGTAGGAAAAAAGATAGTAGAATATAAATCTATCTTTTAATTATTATACTTTAGGAGGTACATTATGGTAAAAAAAGAATCAAAATTTAATTGGGGAAGTTTTTTAATAGGTATTGTTTTTGTTATAGCCTCAATGGTGGCATTTAGAGATCCGGAAAGTGATTTAGTTGCTATAGTAATGGTATTTGGTGTAACAGCTTTGCTAGAAGGAATATATCAAATTGCAATAAGGAGAACTATAAAAGAAGTTACAGGCTATAAATCTACTTTCATGATATTAGTAGGTATTCTAAATATTTTAATAGGAATTATATTGTTATTTAATGTTTATGAAGGTGTTTTAGTATTGCCTTATGTTTTTGCTATTTGGTTTATTATAAGGTGTGTGGAAGGCTTAATCAGTAGTGATTTAGCGAAATCAGTTAGTGATGGATATTATTGGTTTACTTTAATAATAAATTTATTAGGAATTGTTTTAGGAATAATGCTATTCACTAACCCTCTAAGTTCTATAATGACAATAGCATATATAGTAGGATTCTATTTCATGTTGTTTGGAATATTAAATATTGTAGAGGCTTTTACAAGTGAAAAACAATAGTATATATAAAGAAGAGTGATAAACTCTTCTTTCTTTATTTACATATTTAAAACTTTTATATAAATAATAAATTTCGAATATGCTATAATACTAAAAAGAGGTGTATTATGAGTTTTGAAAATGCAAAATTGCATATTGAAAAATATAATTTGGAAAACAATATAGTAATACATAAGGAATTGATAGCTACTGTTGAACTTGCAGCAGAACAAATAGGGTGTTCAGAGGCTCAAATAGCAAAATCTTTAACCTTTAAAGTTAATGATGAACCTGTAATGGTAGTTTTAGCAGGAGATAAAAAAATAGACAATAAAAAATTTAAAGATTTTTTTAATACAAAAGCAAAAATGTTAAAAGCTGAAGAAGCAGTAGAGTTGGTTGGCCATGAAGTAGGTGGAGTTTGTCCTTTTGGAATTAAAGAAGAAGTAAAAGTGTATTTAGATAATTCTTTAAAAGAGCATAAAATAGTTTACCCTGCTTGTGGAAGTAAGGATAGTTCTATAAAACTTACAATAGATGAGTTAGAAACTGTTTCAAATAGCATATCTTGGATAGATATAAGTAAATAGCAAATTTGTAAAGCCTAAAATAATATTTAGGTTTTTTTAATGCTTATATATAAAGGAGATGAAAATGATTAATATAATTATCAATATAATTATTGGTAGTGAAGTAAATGAAAAGAATCTAAAACAAAGAGATAAAAGTATAAAGAAGTCTGGTGTAATTGGACTGTTTTTAAATTTATTACTTTTTGCAGTAAAGCTAGTAATAGGTATTATAATTAATTCAGTTGCAGTAATATCAGATGCATTTAATAATTTAGCAGATTCAATGAGTTCAGTAGTAACTTTAATAGGGACGTATTTAGCTGAAAAACCAGCAGATGAAGAACATCCCTATGGGCATGGAAGATTTGAGTATATTTCTTCATTGGTAGTTGCGTTTTTAATACTAGTTACAGGTTTAACTTTATTAAAAGAATCTGTTGTAAAAATTTTTAATCCAGAAGATTTAAACTTTAGTGTAATTACTACAAGTATTTTGATTATTTCTATTATAGTTAAAATTTTTATTTATAGGTATAATAAAGTCTTAGGAGAAAAAATAAATTCTATCACATTAATAGGAGTAGCTAAAGATGCATTAAGTGATATTTTATCTACTATAGGTATTATAATATCAATATTAATTTACTATTATTTTGATATAAATCTAGATGGATTTATAGGGGTGGTAGTATCATTTATAGTTTTGAAATCTGGATATGATATAGCAATGGATTCAATAGATGTAATATTAGGTAAAGCTCCAGATAAAGAGTTAATAAATAAAATAGAAGACATACTAAAATCTGGGAAATATGTAGAAGGAGTACATAGATTAAATATTTACGAATATGGAAGAGGAAACATATACGGTTCAGTTCATTTAGATTTTCCATGTAGTTTATATTTTAGAGATGTACATGAAACAGCAGATGAATTAGAAAATAGGATATACGATGAATGCAAAGTTAAGATTGCTATTCATATGGATCCAGTAAATTGTTTAGAAAGAGAAAATGATGAAAACGGAAATTGCAAAAATAGAAACAACTGTAAATACAGAAGCCTTAGATATAAATAGAAATATAATAAAAAAAGCAGCAAAGTATTTAAGAAAAAATGAACTTGTAGCTATTCCAACAGAAACAGTTTATGGATTAGGAGCAAGTGGACTTTCAGAAGAAGCTTGTAAAAAAATATTTGAAGTAAAGGGAAGACCAGCAGATAATCCATTAATACTGCATATATCTGAATTAGAAGAACTTTATGATTTAGTAAAAGAAGTTCCTATAGAAGCAGAAAAAATGTTAGAAGAATTATGGCCTGGACCATTAACAATAGTTTTGAGAAAAAGTGAAAAAATTCCAAATATAGTAACAGCAGGTGGAAACACAGTAGCTATAAGAATGCCAAGTCATAAGGTAGCTAGAGAAATAATAAAAGAGGTAGGACTGCCTATTGCGGCACCATCAGCAAACCTTTCAGGGAGACCATCGCCAACAACAGCAAAAGATGTAATGGAAGATTTAAATGGAAAGATAAATTTAATAGTGGATGGGGGGCAGTCAAGTATAGGTATAGAGTCTACTGTATTAGACTTAACATCTAAACCATACACTATCTTAAGACCAGGTTTTTTTGATAAAGTAGATTTAGAAAATTATTTAAAAGAAGTAGAATATGACAATGCATTATTAGAAGAAGGAGTTATTCCACGTTCACCAGGTCAAAAGTACAAACACTATGCACCTAAAGCTAGTATGGAAGTAATAATTGGAAATAATAAACAAATAAAAGAATTTATAGTAATTTATATTAAAAGTACAATTAAAAACACAGCATATATATTATTTGAAGAAAATAAAAATTTAGTACCAAAAGATGGTATTTTTTTAACATTAGGAAGTAAGGAAAAACTTAATGAAATGGCATATAATCTATTTAAAAATTTAAGATTAGCAGATAAATTAAAAGTAGAACATATAATCTGCGAAGGAACTCTGGAAAAAGGGATAGGTATTGGAATAATGAATAGATTAAAAAAATCATCTTCTGGTACAGTTAGGATTTTATAATGAATATATTATTTGTATGTACTGGAAATACATGTAGAAGTCCAATGGCAGAATACTTATTTAATAGCTATTTTAAAGAAACGGCTATACATAGAGCAAAATCCGTTGGTACAGGAGCACATGGAGATTATCCAAGCAAAAATTCGATTTTAGTAATGTCAGAAGATGGAATTGATATAACAAGGCATATTTCTAAGCAAATTGACAAAGAAGATATAGAATGGGCAGATTTAATCTTAACAATGGGATATAGTCATTTAGAATTAATAAGACAATACTTACCAAATGATAAAACTTTTATGTTTTACGATTATGTGGATAAGGAGAAAATAGAAATAATGGATCCATATGGTTCAGGTTTAGAAGTTTATAGAGAAACAAAAGAAGAAATTAAGGAATTAATAAAAAAACTATTAAAGATATTATAAATTAATGTTATATTAATGGTATTATATTAATATATAAAAAATTTAGGAGGAATTTAATGGATAATGTAACAGTTTTTGATCATCCTATGATAACGCATAAGTTAACACATTTGAGGGATAAAAATACAGGTTCTAAGCAGTTTAGAGACTTGGTATCTGAAATTTCAATGTTAATGGCTTACGAAGTAACAAGAGACTTGAAATTAGAAGAAGTAGAAATTGAAACACCAATGGAAAAAACAAAAAGTAAGGTATTAGCAGGGAAAAAAATAGCAATAATACCTATACTTAGAGCAGGACTTGGAATGGTAGATGGAATGCTAAATATTTTACCAGCAGCAAAGGTTGGTCATATTGGTTTATATAGAGATCCTGAAACATTAGAGCCAGTAGAATATTATTGTAAGTTACCATCAGATATAGCAGATAGAGATATTTTAGTTCTAGATCCTATGCTTGCAACAGGTGGTTCAGCATCTGCAGCAATTCAGTATTTGAAAAATAAAGGTGCTAAAACGATTAAACTAGTTAATATAATTGCAGCTCCTGAAGGAGTTAAATTAATACATGATGCTCATCCAGATGTTCCGATTTTTGTTGCAGGCTTGGATGAAAAATTAAATAATCATGGATATATTTTACCAGGACTTGGAGATGCTGGAGATAGACTTTTTGGCACTAAATAGATAAAATATTTTTGAATAATTAGTAACATATTATTGATTTTTCAAATTGATTTAAATCACTTAATATGTTACTATATTTCCATAGTGATGATTTAATGGGATAATGTTTCGATATTTTAGATTATTATAAATTTAACGTAATAGCCCATTAAAATTTATGCTAAGTTTAAAAAGATGAAATCGTTTATCTTTATAGGGGGTGAGTATATGTCGTCCAATGCAATTAATCAAATTAAAGATGCCGAGGATAAAGCGAAAAAACAAGTAGAAGAAGCGAAGAAAGAAGCTTTAGAAATTCAAGAAAAAATGAAAATTCAAGGTACAGAAAAATACAATGGTATTTTGAAAGAAGGTGAACAAGAAAGGCATAAAATATTGGAAGAAGCAAGAGAGAAAAGTAGAGAAATAGAATTTCCAATTATCGAAAATGCTGAAAGAAATGCAAATGTAATTTTGAATAAAGATGAAAATATTTTAAATGAGGTTGCAGATGCAATTGTAGAGAGGATTGTGAAAGATTATGTCGATAGTTAAAATGAGCAAATTCAATTTGCTAGCATTTGATTATGATAGGGCGAATCTTCTAAGAGAACTTCAAAAATTCCAATTTGTTCATTTCAATGATTTAACGAAATCTGAAGAAGAGAAGTATGAATCATTAGAGAAAATTATAGTTGGTAATGAAATTAATGCAGTTTCTGAAGAACTTGTTAAAGTTAACTGGGCTATTGATTTATTACAAAAGTATAAACCTAAAGAGGGTATGTTAAAATCTTTAAAAGAAGGACTACCTACTTATACGTTTAATGAAATAATTGAAAAAGCTAGTAAATTCGACTTTAATGAAGTTTATAAAAACCTTTTAAAATCAAGCGAAAAAATAGAACGCAGTAGGCAAAATATACATAATTTAAACCAGAAAATTGATGAGTTAAAGGTTTGGGAAGGGATTAGTATTCCTATTGCAGAACTAAATAAATTAGACAAGGTATTTATAACTACAGGTGTACTACCTACTAGATATCTAGATAATTTAAAAGAAGACTATAAGGATATAGACGACTCTTACTTTGAAGTTGTAAGTGAAGAGAAAGGAAATACTTATATATTATTTGTTACAACACTTGAAAACAAATCTAGAGATTTAGAGATATTAAGAAAAAATGGATACAATTCTATCTATATTGATGCAAAAGGCATAGTAAGAGATGAAATATTTTATTTAAAGCTTGAAATTGAAGAAAGTAATAAAACTATTAGTGAAGAAGAAACGAAATTAAAAGATAGTACAGGAGTTTTAGGAGAACTAGAGATTTATTATGAGTTTTTAACAAATACAAAATTAAGAGAAACGTCTGTTGAAAAATTCGTAACTACAAATAGTGTAAATGTAATAGAAGGCTATGTCCCTACAAACAAAGAAGAAGAATTTAAAAAAATATTGGATAATATATTAAATGATCGTTATTACTTGGATATAAAACCAGCGGAAAAAGATGATTTAGAAGTTCCAATTATACTTAAAAATGGTAAATTTTCAGAAGCATTTGAAGGCATGACAGAAATGTATTCTTTGCCTAAATATAATGAAATTGATCCAACACCATTATTTTCAGTTTTTTATGCGATATTTGCAGGAATGATGGTTGGGGATTTAGGTTATGGATTATTGTTAACTATAGGATGTGTTATTGGACTTAAGTTTTTCAACTTAAAAGATAGCATGAGAAAGTTTGTTAAATTTTTCATGTTTATAGGAATTTGTACATCAATAGCAGGAATTGTATATGGTTCATTCTTTGGTTTTACTATTATAGAAAAACCTATATTAAGTCCAGCTAATGATTCGATGAAGATGATAATAGTAGCTTTAATCTTAGGAGGAATACATTTATTCTTTGGATTAGCAATACAAGCTTATATGAAAATAAGAGACAAAAAAATACTAGATGCTCTATTTGACGTAGGATTTTGGTATATGACTCTAATTGGAATAATTGTATTTGCGCTTTCAAAACTTATACCAGCAGTAACTCCAATGATTGGAAAAATAGGATTAATAGTATCAGTTATTGGTATGATAGGAATTGTTGCAACTGGAGGAAGAGATGCAAAAACTATAGTTGGGAAAGTAGCATCAGGAGTATATGAATTATATGGAATAACAAGTTACATTGGAGATTTCGTATCATATCTTAGAATTATGGCATTAGCCCTTTCAGGGGGATTTATAGCTTTAGCAGTAAACATGATAGTAGAAATGTTATTTGGAGCAGGAATAATAGGTGCTATAGGAGGATTAATTGTATTTTTGATTTTCCAATTATTTAATGTTTTTTTATCTTATTTAAGTGCTTATGTTCATACTGCAAGACTAACTTATGTTGAAATGTTTAATAAATTCTATGAAGGTGGAGGAAAGGCCTTCAAGGGTTTAATAGAAAAATCTAAATATTTTAAAATTGAAAATTAAATTAGGAGGAATTATTAATGGCTGAATTTTTTATTGAAAATGGTGGACTAATTTTAAAAGGACTAGCAGTAGCTTTAGCAGTTTTTTTAGGAGGAATAGGTTCTGCAAAAGGTGTTGGAATGGCTGGGGAAGCAGCAGCAGGTGTAATAATAGAAGAACCAGAAAAATTTGGTAAGGCACTAGTACTTCAATTATTACCAGGTACACAAGGACTTTATGGTTTTGTTATTGGTATCGTATTAATTGTTATGGTTGGAGACTTAAATTTTGCACAAGGATTATTTGCAGTTTTTGCAGCATTACCAGTAGGAATTGTTGGATTAGTATCAGCTATAGCACAAGCTAAAGTTTCAGTAGCAGGTATCAACATATTGGCTAAAAACGAAGAGCAACAAGCAAAAGGTATCGTATTAGCAGTTATGGTTGAGTTGTATGCTATATTAGGATTTGCTATCTCATTCTTAATGATTAGTAATACTTTAATGTAATTAAGTATCTTAAAATTAAGGATGTGAAAAAATGTCAAATTTAGACAATATTATTCAAACACTTTTAAATGATTCGGAAAAAGAGAGTAATAAGATTTTACAAGAAGCAAATAGTAATAGAGATAAATATATTCAAAACAAAGAAAAGACTGCAAATGAAATGAAATTGCAAATTATTTCAAAAGCACGAGAAGAAGCGAAAAATTTAACAGAAAAAGCTTCGAATAGTGCAAATTTAAAAGCTAGAGATAAGATTTTAGAGGCTAAACAGAGAACTGTTTCAAAAGTACTTTTAATTGTAAAAGACAAATTAAAAAATATGGATGATAAAACTTATACAAATATTTTATTGAATACTTTAAAAAAATCTGAAGTAGATAGTGATTATTTAATAAAAGTACAAAAAGATAAACTAGATTCAGTAAAAGCTTTAGGACTAAATAATGAAATATCAAATGAGTTTGTAGATAGTGGATTTGCATTTGTAGGAAAAAGTTCTATTATAAATAATGATTTTTCAAATTTAGTAGACTATATGAGTGATGATTTAGAAGGTTATATAGCTGGAAAATTATTTGTGGAATAAAGGAGGAAAAAATGGATAGAACTAAATTCATCCAAAGCTCAACAACCACAAGAGTATATGAAAAAAGTCTACTTACAAAAAGTCAATTTAGTAGAATGATTGAATCAGATAACTTAGAAAATGCTATAAAGCATTTAAATGATACACCATACCAAGCTTATATTAATAAACTAAGTAGAAGTGAAGATTATGAAGTAGCTTTAAAAGAAGCGTTAAATGATACTTTTAGAAAATATTATGAGTTTTTACCAAGCCCAGAAGTTGTAGATTTAATAGCTATGAAGTATGAATACCATAACTTGAAAGTTATTATAAAAGAAAAAATTAGTGGACTTAATTATGAAAGAATGTATATTAATTTTGGCAATTTTGATTTTGATAAATTGAAAGAAGAATTTGAATCTGGGGATCGTTCAAAATTAGATAGTAGATATTCAGAAGTCATAAATGATGTTTACGATCAGTTTTTAGAATTCAATGATCCTCAAAACATAGATATTTTAATAGATAAAGCATACTTTGAGGATTCGAAAAAAGTTGCAGAACAATCAGACGTAGATCTATTTAAAACTTATGTTGAAGACTTAATAGACTTTACCAATATAAGAACTTTATTGAGGTGTCAAAATCAAAAGAAAGACTTGAATTTTTTAGATAGAGTAATAATAGATGGTGGAACAATAGATAAAAACAAATATAGAGATTTTTTATTTACTAAAGTTGATGAGAACAGCAATTTATTTAAAACATCAAGAATTTATTATTCATTGAAAGAAAGTTTAAAAGAGTATAATTTAACAAATAGTCTTTCAGTTTTTGAAAAGAGTATGGATAATTATTTAATGGAAGTCATAAAAGAAGCTAAGAAAGTTACATATGGTCCAGAAGTTTCATTTGCGTATTTATTAGCAAAAGAAACAGAAATTAAAAATTTGAGGATTATATTTGTTTCTAAACTAAATAAGCTTCCAACTAAATTTACTAGAGAAAGGTTACGTGAGAGTTATGCATAAAGTAGCCGTTGTAGGAGATAGAGATTCAGTTCTTGGGTTTAGAGCTTTGGGAGTACATGTTTACATTGCTTATGAAGCAAACGAAACAAGAAAAATAGTTGATAGTATCGCAAAAGAGGATTATGGAGTTATATTTATAACAGAACAGTTGGCAAATTTAATTCCAGAGACTATAGACCGATACAATTCAGAAATTACACCAGCTGTAATATTAATACCATCAAATCAAGGAACACTTGGTATAGGTATGAAAAACATAAATAAAAATGTAGAAAAAGCAGTTGGATCTAATATTTTATAAAGGAGAGAGCTTATAATTGAAAGTAGGTAGAATAATAAAAGTTTCTGGTCCTTTAGTTGTAGCTGAAGGAATGGAAGATGCAAACGTATATGATGTAGTAGAAGTTTCAGAAAATAAGCTCATTGGTGAAATCATAGAGATGAGAGGCGATAAAGCTTCGATCCAAGTATATGAGGAAACTACAGGTATAGGACCTGGAGATATTGTTATTACAACAGGGTCTCCATTATCAATAGAATTGGGACCTGGATTAATTGAGCAGATGTTTGATGGTATTCAAAGACCATTACAATCTCTTCAAGATGCAGCAGGAGATTTTTTAACAAAAGGTGTAGCGGTAAAATCATTAAATAGAGAAAAGAAATGGGAGTTTGTTCCAGTTGTAAATGTAGGAGACTTAGTTAAGCCAGGAGATATTATAGGTACAGTACAAGAAACACCAATAGTGTCTCATAAAATAATGGTACCAGTGGGAATTGAAGGAACATTAGAAAAAATTGAATCAGGTAATTTTACAATAGAAGAAACAGTTGCAGTAGTAAAAACTGAAGATGGTGAAAAAGAACTTACAATGTTGCAAAAATGGCCAGTAAGAAAAGGAAGACCATATTCAAATAAACTTGACCCAACAGATCCATTAATTACAGGACAAAGGGTTATTGATACATTTTTTCCTGTAACAAAAGGTGGAGCAGCTGCAATCCCAGGGCCATTTGGTTCAGGGAAAACGGTAGTACAACATCAGTTGGCTAAATGGGCAGATGCTGAAATAGTAGTATATGTAGGTTGTGGTGAACGTGGTAATGAGATGACAGACGTTCTTATGGAATTCCCAGAGATAATAGATCCAAAAACAGGCGAATCATTAATGAAGAGAACTGTTTTAATAGCTAATACTTCAAATATGCCTGTAGCAGCAAGGGAAGCATCTATATATACAGGAATTACAATTTCAGAATATTTTAGAGACATGGGATATTCTGTAGCTATGATGGCGGATTCAACATCAAGATGGGCAGAGGCTCTTAGAGAAATGTCAGGACGTCTTGAAGAAATGCCAGGAGATGAAGGATACCCAGCATACTTGGCATCAAGAATTGCAGATTATTATGAAAGAGCTGGTAAGGTTGAATGTTTAGGAAATGATGGTAGAGTTGGAGCTTTAACGGTAATAGGAGCTGTATCACCTCCTGGAGGGGATATTTCAGAACCCGTATCTCAAGCTACACTTAGAATAGTAAAAGTATTCTGGGGACTTGATTATGCACTATCATATAGACGTCACTTCCCTGCAATTAACTGGCTAAACTCTTATTCACTATATCAGACAAAAGTAGATAAATACTTTGATGAAAATATAGATACAAATTTCTCAAGAGATAGAATAAGGGCGATGGCACTATTACAAGAAGAGTCAGGATTAGAAGAGATAGTAAGACTAGTAGGTAGAGATGCTCTTTCAGATGCCGACCAATTAAAACTAGAAGTAACTAAGTCAATAAGAGAAGACTTTTTACAACAAAATGCTTTCCATGAAGTAGATACTTACTGTTCATTAGATAAACAATACAAGATGTTAAGTTTAATATTAGAGTTTTATGACTTAGCAATGGAAGCATTGGAAAAAGGTGCTTATACTTCTGAAATAGAAGTAATGCCAATAAGAGATAAAATAGCAAGATCAAAAAATATTCCAGAAACAGAGTTAGATAGATTTGCTGAAATAACCAAAGAAATGAAAGAAGATTTTACTAAATTAGTAGAAAAGGAGGGTACTGTAAATGCTTAAAGATTATAAATCTGTAACAGAAGTAGTTGGCCCTCTAATGGTTGTTGAAGGTGTTGAGGATGTAAAATATGAAGAGCTTGTAGATATTCAATTACAAAATGGTGAGAAGAGAAGAGGTCGTGTAATTGAGATAGAAGGAGATAAAGCAATGGTGCAAATCTTCGAAGGTTCTTCAGGAATAAACTTGAGAGATACAACAGTTAGATTTTTAGGTAGACCACTAGAACTTGGTGTATCTGAAGATATGATAGGAAGAGTATTTGATGGACTAGGTTCACCAATAGACAATGGTCCTAAAATAATGCCAGAAAAGAAAATAGATATTAATGGTTCGCCAATTAATCCTGTTTCTAGAGACTATCCTTCAGAGTTTATACAAACTGGAATTTCAACAATTGATGGTTTAAATACATTGGTAAGAGGTCAAAAACTACCTATATTCTCAGGCTCAGGACTTCCTCATAATAATGTTGCAGCACAAATTGCAAGACAAGCAAAAGTACTTGGAAAAGGTGATAACTTTGCAGTAGTATTTGCAGCAATGGGTATAACATTTGATGAAGCACAATTTTTTATAGATGATTTTACTGAAACTGGAGCTATAGATAGGGCAGTTTTATTTATGAATCTTGCAAATGACCCTGCAATAGAAAGACTTGCAACACCAAAAATGGCACTTACTTGTGCTGAATATTTAGCTTTCGAAAAAGATATGCATGTACTTGTAATCTTAACGGATATGACAAATTATGCAGAGGCACTTCGTGAAGTATCAGCAGCTAGAAAAGAAGTACCTGGACGTAGAGGATATCCAGGATATCTTTATACTGACCTTTCAACGATATACGAAAGAGCTGGAAAGATTAAGGGGAGAAATGGATCGATAACACAAATCCCTATACTTACAATGCCAGAAGAAGATATAACACATCCTATTCCAGACTTAACAGGTTATATTACTGAAGGACAAATTATACTTTCAAGAGATCTTTATAAGTCAGGAATAGAACCTCCAGTATTTGTAATACCATCACTTTCAAGGCTGAAAGATAAAGGGATTGGTAAAGGAAAAACCAGAGAAGATCATGCAGATACAATGAATCAAATTTATGCAGCTTATGCATCAGGTAGAGAAGCGAGGGATCTTGCGGTAATACTTGGGGAATCTGCACTTTCTGAGGCAGATAAAGCATTTTCTAAATTTGCGGAAGAATTTGAAAGAGAGTATGTAAATCAAGGCTATTATAACAACAGAACTATTGAAGAAACATTAGACCTTGGATGGAAACTATTAAGAATAATACCTAGATCGGAACTTAAGAGAATTAGAGATGAATATTTAGACAAATATTTGGAAGACTCTCAAGGGGATGATTAGATGGCTAAACTTAATGTAAATCCTACGAGAATGGTCTTGTCTGAGCTGAAAGGTAGACTTGTGACATCTACTAGAGGACACAAGCTATTAAAAGACAAACAAGACGAACTAATGAGAAGATTCATTAGTCTTATTAGAAAAAACAAGGAATTACGTTTAGAAGTAGAAGAAGAGTTGGGTAATTCTTTCAAGGATTTTTTACTTGCATCAGCTATAATGAGTCCTGAATTTCTTGATGAAGCTGTTTCTTTTCCAAAAGAAAAAATAGATGTAGAAATTACTACTAAGAATATAATGAGTGTTAATATTCCTGTAATGAAATTTACAAAAACAGAAATAGATGATACTGGAAGTATATATCCTTATGGATATGCTCAAACATCTGCAGATTTAGACTATGCAATAGAAGGTTTAGACAGAGTAATGGATAAATTATTAGAACTTGCAGAAGTTGAAAAAGCTTGTCAGTTGATGGCTAAAGAGCTTGAAAAGACAAGAAGAAGAGTAAATGCACTAGAATATAGAACTATACCAGACTTAGAAGAAACAATAAAATATATTCGTAGTAAATTAGATGAAAATGAAAGAGCTACTATAACAAGACTAATGAAAGTTAAAGATATAATTCAAGAAAATTAAGATAAACACAACGCTAGCCGTTGTGTTTATTTTTATGACTTGTTAAAATATTATTAGTTTATCTAAAGGTGGGATTATATGAAGAATAAAGAATTAAGAAATATTGTATTTTGTGCATTGCTTATAGCGTTGGTAATTATAGGAACTATAATAATAAGGATACCAATACCAGCAGTAGCGGGGTATGTACATTTTGGAGATTTATTTATTTTTTTGGGCTCTTGTATATTTGGTCCAATAATAGGTGGTATAGCTGGAGGTTTGGGTTCAGCATCAGCAGATATATTAGTAGGTGCATCACAGTGGGCAGTATTTTCGTTAATAATAAAATCTTTAATAGGGTTTGTAGTAGGTAAATTTGCATATAAACATAAATTTCATAGTTTAAGAAATTTGATAGGAATAATAATAGCGATAGTGATACTTGTAATTGGGTATTATATAGTGGGTTCAATACTATTAGGAAGTTTTAAGGCTGGTTTAGTATCTATACCTTATGATATTGCACAGGGAGTAGTATCAGGTGTGGTATATTTTGTAATTGGAGAGAAAATATCTAAAATAAAGATTATAAAAGGTGAGTAAATTGACAGAAATAAAGAAAATATTTAGCTTTAAAGAATTTAGAAATGTAAGAGTATTAGTAATATGTGCTTTGATGACAGCTTTAAATGTAGTTTTAAGTTTATTTGAGATACCTTTGTTTGGAAATCAAATGATGATAGGATTTCAATTTGTAGCAGTAGCTATTATAGGATATATGTATGGAGCTATGCCAGCTATGATAGTTGGAGGGGTAGGAGATATAATAGGAGCATTTCTATTCCCAAAAGGAGCATTTTTTATAGGTTTTACTTTAAATGCAATGATGCAGGGGTTTATTTTTGGAATCTTTTTTTATAAAAAACAAATAACAATTCCTAGAATAATGGCAGCGCTTTTAGCGAGTACTATAATAGTATCTTTAATAATGACTCCAACATGGATAGGAATATTATTTTCATCAAATCAATGGATTACAAGAGGAATATATGTAAAGGCAATCACAAAATACCCTGTAGATGTATTAATAACTTATATTTTCCTATCTTCATTAAATATGGCAAAAAAATTAAAGAAGTAGCTTTTTATTTTTATAATTATAGGGTATTAAAGGTATAGTTATAAAAAATAAAGAAGGTGCAAAATGAAGAAACTAGTATTAGTAAGACATGGACAAAGTAAGTGGAATTTAGAAAATAAATTTACTGGTTGGGTAGATGTTGACTTAAGTGAAGAAGGATATAAACAAGCTAAAGAAGCTGGAAAAAAAGTAAAAGAAGCAAACATTGAATTTGATGTTGCATATACATCAGTTTTACAAAGAGCAATAAAAACTTGTTATTTAATACTTGAAGAGTCAAGACAATTATGGATACCAGAAGTTAAGTCTTGGAGATTAAATGAGAGGCATTATGGAGCATTACAGGGACTTAACAAAAAAGAAACAGCAGAAAAGTATGGAGATGAAAAAGTACACGAGTGGAGAAGGTCATATGATGTACTTCCACCACTTCAAAATGCTGAAAGTGAAGAAAACTTAATAAATGACAGAAGATACAAAAACTTGCCAAAAGGTACAGTTCCACTAGGTGAAAATTTAAAAGTAACTTTAGAGAGAGTAATACCATTTTGGGAAGATGAAATAGCGCCAGCTCTTTTAGACGATAAAACAGTATTAGTTGCAGCACATGGGAATTCATTAAGAGCAATATTAAAACATATAGAAGGAATATCTGATGATGATATAATGGGGGTAGAAATACCAACAGGAGAACCTTTAGTTTTAGAATTAAATGATGATTTAACTGTAAATAATAAATATTATTTATAGTAATAGAAAAGAGGATATTACGTGTGTACAAGATTTGTGTATAATGGAGATGATCTTATAACAGGATTTAATTTTGAAATAGATTTAGATGATTATACACATAAAATTATAAAAGAAAAAGATATATTTTATATTGGAATAAAAATGCCAGATGGATTGTACCATTCATATCATGGAGTAAATATAAATGGAAATGTCGGTACTTTGCTCTATGTGCATGGAAATGAAAATGCTAAATATTCAAATTGTGAAAATTGTGTTACCATAGCAGACTTAGTAGAAAAATTTATAAAAAATGAGATTTCTTTCGACGATGCTGTAAAAATAGTTGATACACAAAAAATAGTGTATTATAAAGAGTCAACAATGCAAGCGATACTATCAGATAAAAATGGTAGAGTTCTTATAATTGAACCTGGAATAGGATATAGGGTAGAGGAAAATAAGTATTCTATAGTAACAAATTATTCTATTTTACAGCCAGAAAGTACCAAAGATTATATAAATGAAAATGACAACAGGTATGAGTTAGGGAAAACTTATCTTGAGAAATCGAATAAAAATTTTTCTATAAAAGATGGATTAAATTTGTTAAAGAATATTTCAGTAAATGAAGGATGGGCAACTAGAGTTTCATTTGTATATTCAAAAAATAAAAATACAGTGTATTATGTAGAAAATAACAAATTTCAAGAGATTTTGAAACACGAATTTTTAAATAAATAGTTTGATTAACACCATCTAATTATAGTTATTAGATGGTGTTTTTATTATATTTACAAAGATTAAGAAAGTTTTATATAAAGATAAAAAGAATATTATTAATTATTGGAGGTGAAATATGAAAGAATCAATTATTAACTGTGAAATTAGTTTTAGAAAATGTTTTTCAAAATATTTGGGAACTAATAGTATAGTTAGATTTAGAGATTATGAATTACCAAAAATGTATGACCATAATATGACCTTAATAAAAACAAAAAATATTGATAAGGAAGAGTTAAAAGAAATCATAAAAGAAGAAGTAAAAATATCTTATAAAGATGGACTTAGTTTTACTAAAATTTTAATAGATAAACTTATTGAAGAAGATACGTTAAAGACTATACTAGAGTATAAAGAAATTACATATTATGGATTTTATGAACTTTTAAATAATGAATATAGTAATTGGAAAATAAATGAAATTTCTAATGTTATTGTAGCAAATAATAAAAAGCATATTGATGATTTATGTGAACTAGAGATAAGTGAATATGGTGAAGTTTGTGGTAAAGAATTTTGTGAGAAGAGTATAAGGTTAAGAAGTAAAGTTTTTCTAGAACCAGGTAATTCTAAGATGTATTTAATTTATATGGGAAATGAATTAGTTGGAAAATGTCAGTTATTTATTAAGAACAAGACAGCTAAAATTGAAAATTTTGATGTAAAGGAATCTTTTAGGAATAAGCGTATAGGAACATCACTTTTAAAAGAAATTGTAAAAAAGGCAGTAGATAGTAGAGTGAATGAAATATATCTTGTTACAGATGAAAGTGATAGAGTAAAAGATATGTATAAAAAATTAAGATTTGAACAGAATTATTTTTTAATCATAATATTGAATAAAAAAGGTATCTAATAAAACAGCAACTATTATATTAAATACCTTTTTGATAAATTGAATTTAAACATCCAAATCAATCAAATCATTGTTCTTATATTTATTATGACCAATTAAAGATTTTTTATACTTCCAGCATTTTATAGCATCTTTTAAACTTTTATCTTTATTATTTTCAAAAAAATCTCTTATATAGTTATTATATTCAAACTGTTTTCCTATTTGGAATTTGTTTTTCTTTTTATCTTCTAAAATTTTATAATACATATCTATGGAATCTTTGTACGTTTTTCCTGTATTTGCTTTTAGCCAATTTTGAAATGGTACAATAAAAGAAAAATTATTTCCAATATGTTTTTTGTAAAAAAACCTGTGTATTTCTGAACATACGAAGTTACCTTCAATTTTATCAGATAGATTAATTTCTTTTAAAGATAGATTTTTGTTTGTTTTTTTTGATTTAGTAAGATTTTCTCCTGTTTTTAAATAGTGAGAAATTCTATTAGTAAGCTCTTCTTCATTTCCAGAAGTTTGAAGTTTTTCTTTTCTAGAAAATGAAACTAATTCTTCTTTTAAATAGTAAAATTGCAAGAAAGTTTCATAGTGTAAATTTTTAGTAAGTTCTTGTCTTTTCATTTAATTTTCCTTTTTGTTCAATATATATAAGAATATACTGTTAAATTTTTTATAGCAAATAAAAAAGTAAACTAGAATTTAGTTTACTTTTTATTTATCTTGACATTCTGGACAAGTTCCGCTAAAATATACATTTTTTGTATCAATAACAAATCCAGTTAAATCATCTGATTTTAAAGGTTTAGTTCCTAGAGCAAAATCAAATATTTTCCCACATTCTTTACACTTAAAATGCCCATGTGGTTCAGATTTTAAATCATATCTTATTTCAGTATTTTCTATTTGTATCTCACTAACAATATTTGCTTTAACAAAAGAATTAAGTGTATTATATACTGTAGTTTTTGAAAGTGTTGGTAGATACGGACATAAACTTATATAAATTTCATCTACAGTTGGATGAGTATGATTTTGATTTAGATAGTCTAATATTTTTATTCTTTGGTAGGTTGGTCTAATACTTGCATCGATTAAAATGTCTTTTAAAGTATCGATATTCTTTATATTTTCCATAGTACCACTCCTTTATGTAATGATTACAGTTATCTTACCATTCCACAATTATAATGTCAAATTATATATTGATAAAAAATTTGCTGCTATTATGGTATAATTTACATTAGGAAAAAATGAGGAGGGTATATGTCAAGGAAAATTATAAAAGTGGATGAAAAAGTTCCCTTTAGAATGTGGATACCACTTAGTCTGCAACATACTTTTGCGATGTTTGGTGCTTCAGTGTTAGTTCCAATAGTCTTAAAATTTAACCCAGGAATAGTTTTACTTATGAATGGTATAGGAACGCTATTATTTATATTAATTACTAAGAAAAAAGCACCAGCTTATTTAGGTTCAAGTTTTGCTTTTTTAGGACCAGCAGGTATAGTTATAAGTAAGTTAGGGCCAGAATATGCACAAGGTGGGTTTGTTGCAATTGGTATTTTAGGATGTTTACTAGCATTTATAATTTATAAATTTGGAACAGACTGGATAAATGTAGTATTACCATCTGCAGCGATGGGAGCAGTAGTTTCACTTATAGGTTTTGAACTAGCGAGTTCAACAGTTAAGGGTGGGAAAATTGGTGCAGAAATAATGACCGAAAATGTGAATTTTGAACATGTTTTAGTTTTTGCGGTAACACTTTCTGTTGCAATAATAGGGTCAGTAGTATTTAAAAAATTTCTAGCTACAATTCCTATTTTAATAGCTATTGTAACAGGATATATAGTTGCTTATGCAGTAGGACTTGTAGACTTAACACCAGTAATGGAAGCTAAACTTTTTACACTTCCAGAATTTAGATTGGCAAAATTTGATGTATCAGCAATTTTAACTATGTTACCAGTAATACTCGTAATAACTTCAGAGCATATAAGTCATCAAGTTGTAACAAGTAATATTATAGGAAGAAATTTAATAAAAGACCCAGGGCTACACAGAAGTATCTTTGCAGATAATTTTTCAACAGCATTGTCTGGACTTATTGGAGGAGTTCCAACTACAACTTATGGTGAAAATATAGGGGTAATGGCAGTAACTGGGGTATATTCAATATATGTTATAGCAGGAGCAGCTTTAATTTCAATTTTAATGGCATTTATTGGACCTCTTGCGGCTTTTATTCAAACAATACCAGGAGATGTAATAGGTGGTGTAACATTTTTGTTATATGGAATGATAGGAGCTTCAGGAATAAGACTTCTTGTAGATGAAAGAGTAGATTATAGTAAATCTAAAAATTTAATATTAACATCTGTAATATTTGTAACAGGGCTTAGTGGACTTGCAATAAATATTGGTGATGTTGAGTTAAAAGGTATGGTGTTATCATCAATAGTAGCAGTAGTACTTAGTTTATTATTCTATATATTCGATAGATTAGGTTTAATGAACCAATAAAAAAGAGTTGTTTTGCAACTCTTTTTTATTTTTATGAAATTGGAATAACACCAGTTATTATAAAGATATTTAATAATAAAGAAAAAGCTGCTAAAATAATAGCCCATATTGCGAAGAAAAAAAGAGCAAGAGAAAAATTTTTTTTTATAATATATTCAACTTCTACAAGTTCATTATTTGACTTTGGAATAATTCTTCCAATAATTGAAAAAGGTTTATTAATAGTTTTTAATTTATAAGAACCAGCTCTTGCAACAAAGCTACCAAGTTTAACACTTGAATATTTTGGCGATGAAGTAGTCATATTTCCTATACTTCTAGAAAAATCTACTGTTTCATCTCGATTATTTAGTATTACAGGGCTTTCAACAAGTAGTTTATTCATTTTTCTATTTCTAGCTCTTGCCCATAAAGCAAATTTTCCATCATCTTCTAAATAAAAAGTAGAACCATCTTGAAGAGAATCTGCAATAGGTTTTGAAAAAATGTATTTTACAAAAAATCTGACTGTAAAAAAAGTAAAAAGTACAAATGTTATACTAAGTGTTAATATTAAAGTTTCTTTCATATAATCTCCTTGGTTAAAGTATATTTTATTATATTATTTAATATAGAAATGTCTAAATTATCATTTATAATAATAGGAATTAAATTATTTTTCAAATTAGGATATTTTTCTCTAAGATTAAAATAATCTGGAAATACTAAACAAGTTGCAAAAGTATCTTCATTAATATATCCTTTTACAATTTCATACCTTAAATTTAAATAATTATCTTTTGTAGTAATTTTATAATAGTCAGACGCAAGGCTTAACTCATAAAATTCATCTAAATTATTATACAAAGAAATATTTATAAAATTTTCAGTAACCTTATAACTATAAGCAGTTACACTATAATCTAAACCATAAATATTGAAATTTATAGAATTATTTAATAAAATACTTTTTATAGATTCGAAAATTTCATACCTAGACATAATAGAAAGTCTACCTTGTTCTAAAAGTTTATCTTTTAATAAACTGTCATTATCTTTTAAATAATCTTTATATAATTTTATTATAAATTTTTGATCTAACAATTCAAATTTTTTCTTACATAGCGATTCATAAATGTTCTTTAGTTTATAGTTATCTAATTTAAAAAAATTAAAGTTTTTTAAAAACAAGTATAAGTCAAAATTGTTATTTTGAACGATCTCTAATTTATTTTTTAATAGAAATTCATTTATAAATGGAATATCAAAAGAATATCCATTAAAAGTTATTAAATTATAATCTGAAATTTTTTCTTTAAATAATTCTAATGAAGGTAGAGGATTATTTTCATCTACAAAAATTTGAAAAATTTCGTCTTTTTTATTTTCAAAAATTAAATTTATAAGAAAAATTTTATTTTTATGTCTGTTTATACCAGTTGAATTAATAGATATGAAACAATTGTTTTTTGTATTTAACATTTTGTAACTCCATAAAATATAGTCATAAGATACCATACTTGTAGTATAATAACTAATGTTACAATAATTATAACATTAATTAATTTTAAAATAGAATAGGAGCAATTATGATTTATTTAGATAATGCAGCAACAACAAAAGTTGATGATGTAGCAATAGAAAAAATGATAAAAGTAATGAAAGAAGAATTTGGAAATCCTTCTGCACTTTATGACTTTGGGTTACAGTCAGAAAAAAATTTGAATTATGCTAGAAAGCAAGTAGCAAATGCTTTAGGTGTAAAAGAAAATGAAATTTATTTTACTTCAGGAGGAACAGAAGGAAATAACACAGCAATACTTGGCTCATTAACAGGAAATAAAAATGAGGAATTTTTAACTATGCCTATAGAACATTCTTCTGTACACAAAGTTTATGAAAATATAAAAGATAGAAAAGTTCAAAGTTTAAAAGTAGATAAGCTAGGATTTTTAGACTTAGAAGATTTAAAAAATAAAATTAATGAAAATACTAGACTTGTTTCAGTAATGCATGTAAATAATGAAATTGGAACTATACAAAATATAGAAGAAATAGGAAATATTATAAAATCTAAAAATAAAAATACATTATTCCATGTAGATGGTATACCAGGTTTTTGTAAAGTACCTTTAAATGTTAAAAAAGCTAAAATAGATTTTTATACAATGAGTGCACACAAGATACATGGACCAAAAGGTGTAGGTGCAATTTATGTAAAAGAAGGAGTGAATCTTAAGCCTATATTAATAGGTGGAGGACAAGAGAAAGGAATATCTCCAGGAACAGAAAATATGCCAGGAATTGTGGCCTTTGGAGAAGTTGCAGAAATTGCAGTAAAAGGGCTAGAAGAAAATTACAAAAAAGCTTATGAATTAAAGAGATATTTAATGGAAGAATTGTCAAAAATTTCAGACTCATTAATAAATTCAACCTTAGAAAATTCAAGTCCATATATAATAAATGCTTCTTTTAAAGATGTTAGGGGAGAAGTTTTATTGCATTTTCTTGAAGGAGATAAAATATACGTTTCAACAGGTTCGGCTTGTGGTAAAAGTAAAAAGAGTAGAGTAATGGAAGCTATACATTTACCAGACGGTTATGAAAATGGTACAATTAGAATATCTTTTTCAAAATATACTACTAAAGAAGAAGTAACTATATTTATAGAAAAATTAACTAAATATATAGAAGAAATTAGAAGCATAACAAGGAGAGATTAATGGATTGGTATATATCTGTTAGTTTTGGAGAACTAACATTAAAAGGACAAAATAGAAAAACATTTGAAGATAGAGCGATAAAAAAGGTGTTAAACTCAGTAAAAGATTTCGAAATACAAGATCATTACAGAGACCAAGGTAAACTGTATATAAAAGCAGCAAGAGAAGACTTTGACGATATGATGGTGGCAATAAAAAAAGTCTTCGGAATAATTTATATTAGCCCGTGCTTGAGAGTTGAAAAGTCAGTAGAGGGAATGCAAGAAGGATTAATAGAGTTTATTAAAGATAAAAACATTACTGAAAATACAACTTTTAAAATAGAAGTAAACAGAGTGGACAAAAGCTTTAGACCAAAGTCTCCTGAACTAAACCCAAAACTTGGAGGAACTGTTTTAAAGAACTTTGGAAATTACTTTAAAGTAGATGTTCATGCTCCAAAAATGAAAATATTTATAGACATAAAAAAACATGCTTATATTTACTCAGATAGGGTAAAAGGTTGGGGAGGACTTCCAATAGGTAGTTCTGGTAGAGGGCTTTTACTTTTATCAGGTGGAATAGACAGCCCAGTAGCAGGCTTTTTACTAGCAAAAAGAGGGGTAGAAGTTTCAGCACTACACTTCCACAGTTATCCATTTACATCAGATAGAGGATTTGAAAAAGTTAAGGAACTAGCAAAAGAACTTTCTAATTATACAGGTAAAATAACTATGTATAGTATTAATTTATTACCTATTCAAAAAGAAATAGGAGAGAAATGTAGAGAAAGAGAAATGACTATATTATCTCGTAGGTTTATGATGAGAATAGGTGAAGAACTTTCAAAAAGATATGAATATGATGCTTTAATAACAGGAGAAAGTTTAGGACAAGTAGCTAGTCAAACAATAGAAGGGGTTTCAGTAATTAACCATGCAGTTGAAATGCCTATATTAAGACCTTTAATAGCTATGGATAAAACAGAAATAATTGAAATAGCAAGAGAAATAGGAACTTACGAAACATCAATACTTCCATTCGAAGATTGTTGTACAGTATTTCTACCAAAAAGACCAGTAACAAAACCAAGACTTAGAGATATAGAACAAAGTGAAAGTAATTTAGATGTAGAAAAACTAGTACAAGAAGCGATAGACAAAATGGAAGTATATGAAATAGAAGAAGATTAATTGGAGGAATATAATGAAGAAAAAAATATTAGTACCAATAATTATAGTATTAGTTGTATTAGCAGCAATATTTATGATGTTTATTGGACCATACAACAATTTAGTAGATTTGGATGAACAAGTAAATGAAGGTTATTCACAAATTGAAACAGTAGTACAAAGAAGAGCGGACTTAATACCTAATTTAGTTGAAACTGTAAAAGGATATGCAACTCATGAAGAAGAGACACTTACAAAGCTAACAGAGGCAAGGACAGGTGTTAAAAATGCAAAGTCACCTGAAGAATTATCAAAAGCAAATGATGAGGTTACAAAAGCTATTAATATAGTAGTAGAAGCTTACCCAGACTTAAAAGCAAATACTAATTTTCAATCATTTCAAGATGAACTTGCAGGGACTGAAAATAGAATTTCTGTAGCAAGAACAGATTATAATAAAGTAGTAAAAACATACAATGCAAAAATCAGAAAATTCCCAGCATCTATTTTAGCAGGTATAATGGGATTTGATAAAGCAGAGTATTTTAAGGCAGATGCTGGATCAGAAAAAGCACCGGAAGTTAACTTTAATTAGGAGAAAAAGATGAAAAAGAAATTTTTACTTGTAGGATTAATATTATCATTGTTTATAAGCACAATTTCATATGCCAAAATGCCAAGTCCAAGTAAAGATTTCTATGTATATGATGAGATGAATGTAATATCAAATGAAACTAAAGATCATATATTGAAAACGAATATAGAAATACAAGGCAAAACTAAAGCCCAAATAGTAGTTGCTACTATTAATGATTTAGAAGGAAAAGAGCCCTCAGACTATGCTTTGCAACTAGGTAGAGAATGGGGAGTAGGAGATGAAAAGCTAAATAATGGTGTTGTAATATTATTAGGATATGAACCTACATCAGGTAAATATAGAATCTCTATTCAAGTAGGTTATGGATTAGAAGGTATATTAAATGATGGAAAAGTAGGTAGAATAATTGATGATTATTTTGGAGCTAACTTCAATAAAAATAGTGAAAAAACTTATGATGTTGCATTAAAAGAAACATTTAATGCTGTGATATCCCAAGTAATTAAAGAATATGGTATAGAAATAGAAGGGAATTATTCAAAATATTTAGAGGATTTATCAAAGGAAAAAAACTCTTCAATAGGATCAATATTTACAATAATAATAATAATATTAGCTATTAGTTCATTTATGAATAGAAATAACCGAAATAATCGAAACAATAGAAATCACAGAGGACCTTTTGGTGGAGGAGGGTACTATGGTGGATTTGGAGGTTTTGGTGGTTCAAGTCGAGGATCAGGAGGAGGATTTTCTGGCGGTGGAGGATCTTTTGGCGGAGGAGGATCTAGTAGAGATTTTTAGTAAACTAAAAGAGGCCTAGGCCTCTTTTCTTGTATTAAATAAAATTTGTGGGTGTGATATGAAATATAAAGTTGTATTAGGAAAAATTGAAGATTTAGATAAAATGGAATATTTTTATAATGAAGTAAACGAATATTTGGAAAGTAATGTAAATTATCCTTCTTGGAAAAAGGGAGTATATCCTGTAAAAGAAACAGCAGAAGAAGCGTTGAACACAAGTACATTATTTATAATAAAAGAAGATAACAAGATTATAGCATCTGTAATACTAGACAATATTCAAGAAAAAGTATATAAATTTGCTAAATGGAAAATAGATGTAGCTGAAAAAGAGGTTTTAGTAGTACGTACTCTTGTAGTACATCCTTTATATAAAAGAAGAGGATTAGCAGAAAAATTATTGGAATTTTCAAAAGAATATGCTAAAGAAAAATTTTATAAAACCATTAGATTAGATGTTTCAATAAATAATCTACCTGCGATAGACTTATATGAGAAAAATGGATTTGAGTATATAGATACAGTAGATTTGGGATTAAATATAGAAAATCTTAAATGGTTTAAATTATATGAATATATAGTTCAAGTATAAAAGCAAGTTTTTTACATAATGAAATAAATTTGTAACAAATAGTACTTGTAAATTGTATATATTAATGAGAAGGTTTTTATAAAATTAAATAATAGACTATAAATAATTACAAGGAGATTTAAGGATGAACAAGTTAAATGAAATATTAAATGACTTAGCTGAAAATTTTGAATTATACATACAAGGGAAAAGCGATTATAAAGTAGAAAATAAAATTATTTTTAATTTAATGGAACTTTTAGTTATGGATAGTGAAAATTATAAACTTATATCTAGACAAATTAGATTGTTTTTGAGTGAAATAAAAATTTCTGAAAATTATGATGAATTTATATTTAGAATATTAGTAATTAAATTGTACTGTGATAATCTACTAAAAAACAACAGAATTAATGAAAATAATGAAAATATATTAAAAAGGCTAAAGAGCGCGACAAATGAAAATAAATCTGTATTATTGTACTTGGCAGGCTCAAATTATAAGAATGAAGATATTAGATATAAATATTTAAAAGAAGCCTTAAAATATCATGCATTTCCTAATTTATTAATTGATTTATCTAATCATGAGAAAAACATAGAGATTAAGAAATCGTTATCAATAGAAGCTGAAAAAATGAAAAAAACAGAAATGGATATACAGATAGAAGATAATAATTTATTTGAATTTAATAGGTTTTATCACACTAATATTTTAGGAGATTTTATAGAATAGGGAGTGACAAATATGGAATATATTAAAATGGAAGAAAAGCTAAAAGAATTAGTAGGAAGTGAACTATTTGAAGTATGGAAAGAACTTACAAATTTAATAGAAAGCAAATATACTTTAGAGAAAATTTGGGCAGATGGTGGTAAAAAATGGAATTATTCTTGTAGATATAAAAAAGGTTCTAAAACTTTTTTTGGACTTTATGCAAAAGAAAATTGTATAGGATTTATGCTAATTTTTGGCAAAAAAGAGAGAGAAAAATTTGAAAGTGAGATAGATAATTATTCAGAAGAGATTAAAAATATATACTATGATACAGAAACATACCATGATGGAAAATGGTTAATGTTTATGCCAACAAATAATTTTCATTTCAAAGATTTTGAAAAATTAATGTTAATAAAAAGAAAACCAGATAAAAAAGACATGTTATAGTGTCTTTTTTAGTTTAATACCATGCCAGGTAACTTATAAAAATACTTGTCTTTTATTTCAAAATAAACTTTAGTTTTAAAAGAATGTGTTCTGTTATCAAAATAAATGTAATTTTTATTATTAATTAATTTAGTTTTTTCAGACATTGAAGTGATACCCCAAATAGAAGTTATAACAAGTCCAAAAGAAAAGAATCATAAAAAAAATATTCCTAAAATTTTAAGGAAAATATTTATTTTAAAAAATCTTTTATAGAAAACTATTAAACTAGAAATAATTAATATGATTAGAGGTACTAAAAAAGATATAATTAAAAATTTGTAATAAGATAGCCTTAAGCCTAAATTTTTGTTTTTTAAAATATTTGAAAATATTACATAGTTAACACATAAAATCAAGGTAATAATAGCTAATATTTTGAATTTTTTTGTGATTAAAGTTTCTTTTGACATTAAATTGAACCTCATTTATCTTAAATTATCATAATATATAATAACATATTTATTAATTTCATATAACTTGTATTAGAATAATAGATAAAGGATAAATATGTACTAGGAGATAATATGGAAAATTTGATTAAAGAAATTAAAAAAGAAAATTTTGATATAGATTTTTATGTGAAAGAAATACAAGAAAATTTTGATATAAGAAATGAAGTTATAAGCAATTTATTGTATAACAAAGATACAATGGTGTACTATCATTGCTACTATATATTAGACAAAGCAACAAAAGAAAATCCAGTATTATTTTATAAGTATTGGAATGATTTTTACAGTCTTTTGTCATATAAGAATTATTATTATAGAGATATTGGACTTACACTTTTGGCTAATTTATCTAAAATAGATAAAGAAAATTTATTTGATAGAATAAAGAATGAATATTTTTCACATTTAAATGAAGCAAATTTTGAAATGGCAAATAATTGTGTAAAAAATATTAATATAGTTTGTAAAAACAAATCTAAATATTTACAAGAAGTAGTAGAGATATATCTGAATATAGAGAAAATAGTAGATTTCCCAGAAAAACAAAGAGAACTTATAAAATTTGAAATAATTAAGTTTTTTGACATGAACTATGAAAATATAGAAAAAAAAGAAAAAGTTATTGAATTTATACAAAAAGCTACGAGCAGCATAAGTCCAAAGACTAGAAGAAGAGCAAAAGCTTCTAGATTGAAAAAATATTTTAAATATTAAGATAAAAGGAGGAAATATGGCATTCTACAGTTTAACATTGGATTTAAACATGAGAAATATAATGTATTATACAGTATATGCTTATGGAGATAAATTCCCAAACAATGTAGTAGCAAAAATATTGTATGAAGATACAAATAGATTAGACACATGGGAAGATTTTAAGAAAGTACTAGAACCTTTTGGATATACTGAAGAAGGTTATGAAGAAGATCCTAGAAAATTGTTCATAAAAATAACAGTGTTTTTTACAAGAAAAGAATATATGAAAGATGAAGAAATAAACGAAGAAATTTATATTCTAGCAGAAAATATGGTTCACCATAGAAATGTAGCAACTTTAGTGGAAATGGTATTAAAAGAAGATGATTATGAACCAGCAAATGAACCAGATGACTATGTATGGGATGAAGAAACAGAAGACGAAGATTATGAAGAGATAGAAGAAGAGTTTGATGCAGAAAAACATGATAAAGAATTTAATGATTTTATTGCAAAAGTAACAAAAGAAGAGTTTGAAGAAATAAAAGATTATATAATAAACAAAAAGAATTTAGATATAGATTTTTATAAATTAGATTATAGACATTTAATACAAGAATAGTGAAGGAGGAAATATGGACTTTATAGGAACTATAACAACAGAAGGAAGAAAAACTTTGATAAATCTTCCATTTAATGCAAAAGAAAAATTTAATCAACCAAAAGGTAGTATAAAAGTTTATGGGAAAATTAATGGACAAGATTACAAAGGAAAATTAATTTCAAAAGATAAAAATACACAGTTTTTGCGAATTACTAAAGAATTTCAAGAAGCTTTAGGTTATTCTGGAGAAGATTTAGAAGTTAAAGTTTCTATGTATTTAGATGAAGTACCTAATTTTGAAATTGAAATAGTTCCAAACAATAAGTATATTGAAGATATAAAATATTTGATTACTAGAAAAAGTGAAAGAGAATACTTAAATAAAAAAGTAGATAGAGAATTAATAGAGGCAATAATATATGCAGGAATGAGTGCACCAACAGCTAGAAATAGAAGACCAGTTCATTTTATTTTACTAGATAATGAAAACATTTTAAAAGAGTTGGCGGCAAATAATAGAAATGCTAGAATGTTAGCTAAAAGCAAGTATGCCATTGTAGTATGCGGGGATAATAGCATAGAAAAGAAAAAGGGACATTTAATAGAAGACTGTTCAGCAGCAACACAAAATATTTTATCAGCCATTCATACATTTGGACTTGGTGGAGTTTGGTGTGAAGTTCAGTCGAATATCGAATGGAGAAATAAAATAACAGAAATTCTAGATATTCCATCGAAAATTACACCTATATCATTAGTGGTTTTTGGACATGTAAAAAATATTAACAATAAAAACAAAAAGGTATTTACAAAAGGAAAAATTCATAATAATAAATGGTAAATTAAGGGGAAGAAATGGCAAAGAAACAATCATTAAACAATAAAGAAAAAAACATAATAGAACATAAAAAAAAAGATAGTATAAGACTTAATAAATATATAAGTGATTGTGGATATTGTTCAAGAAGAGAAGCTGATAGGTTAATAGAAGCAGGAAAAGTTTTAGTTGATGGTGTAGAGGCTTCTGTTGGAATGAAAATAAACAAAAATCAAATAGTTGAAGTTGAAGGGAATATTCTAAAGGATAATAAAGAAAGAATTTATATCGCTTTAAACAAGCCAAAAGGAATTACTAGTACAACAGATGTTAATATAAAAGGTAATTTAACAACTCTTATGAATTATCCTGAAATGATATTTCAAATAGGGAGGTTGGATAAAGATTCAACAGGTCTTTTGTTAATGACAAATGATGGTGATATAGTAAATAAAATATTGAGAGAAGAAAATGGCCATGACAAGGAATATTTGGTTACTGTAAATAATAGAATAAATGAAAAATTTTTAAAAAGTATGGAGCAAGGAGTTAAAATATATAACCCTGTTTCAAATAAATATCAAAAAACAAAACCTGCAAAGGTTGTAAAAGTATCAAATAAATCATTTAAAATAATTTTACAACAAGGTCTAAATAGACAAATAAGAAGAATGACAAAAGAACTAGGGTATAGAGTGGTGGCATTAAAAAGATTGAGGGTAATGAATATAAAATTAGGAGATTTAAAAGAAGGAGGGTGGAGATATTTAACAGAAGAAGAGCTTATAGAAATGAATAGTTTAATAAATAAAAATATTTTCTATGAAAAATAGGAGGAAGAATATGAAAAATAAATTTTACAATAGAGTAATTGCAATTTTATTCATGATTAGTTTATTGATATCACCAATTAGTAGTGTATCTTTTGCAAATAATAGTAGTGAAGATAATGACAATAGTGTATCAAAAACTGATTATGAATATATAGCTGATGATTTAGAAAAAGGTAATTTATTTAGAGACGATAAAGAAGCTATAAAAGTTGCAGAAAGTTTCTTAGATAAAAATAAAGCTGAATTAAGAACGGGTAGTAGTAAGTCTTATAATTTAGAATTAGTCTACCCAGAAGAAGATGAAGTATCTGCTCGAAGTATTGAAGACAATAATGCTAAACTATTATATGTATTTAATAAATCTAACGGAGGATTTATTATAGTATCAGGAGATAAAAGAGCGACAGATATTTTGGGTTATTCAGAGGATTCTAAATTTGATTACAATAATGCGCCTGAAAATTTAAAAGGATGGATATCAAGTTATGAAGATCAAATTAAATATATACAAAATAATCCAGACGAGTTTAGCACAAGAATTGCTGATAAATTAGAGGTTAAAAGAATAGCTGAAGAAAATACATTAAAAGTAAATCCATTTATGAATGATATAAAGTGGAATCAGCTTGAACCATATAATTTAAAAGCTCCGGAATATACAAGTGGTAGAAGGTCAGCTACTGGGTGTGTTGCTACTGCTATGGCACAAGTTATGAAGTATTATAATTATCCAAATCAAGGGGTTAAAGATGCAAGTTACGAATGGAGAAATCCATATACAGGTATAGTTACTAAATTAAGTTCAGACATATCAAATCATGTATATGCTTGGAAAAATATGCCTAAAGATTATGAAGGTGTAACAGATGAAGTTCAAAGAATGAATGTTGCACAGCTTATGTATGATTCAGGAGTTTCAACCAAAATGGAATATGGTGAAACCAGTGGTACAGTATCATTATATGCAGGACAAGCATTTGTTGAGAATTTTGGCTATGATAAGGGATTAAAAAATTTATATCGCTCATCATATGAAAAAAAAGAATGGCAAGATATTGTAAAAAAAGAGTTAAATGATAAAAGACCAGTATTTTATGGCGGAAGTGGAAAAGAGGGTGGACATCAATTTGTACTGGACGGATTTGATGAAAACAATTTATACCATGTAAATTGGGGCTGGGGAGGTATGGCTAACGGATACTATGCCTTAGATGCTATGAATCCTACAGTTCTAGGAACTGGGGCTGCTGGTGGTTCATATAATATGAATCAGGAAATATTAGTAGGAATAAAACCATCAGATGATAATATTGTAGAAAAAACAATAAAAGCAGAAAATATGGGGATAATGTTAGATTATCCTGCTCAAAAAGAAGTTGCAAATTTAAATAATGAACCATATAAAGCAAATAAAAATGATGTTTTGCTTAGTAAGTGGTCAGTATTTGTTGAAAGTTTAGAAGGATTTAAAGGGGAATTTGGTTTAGGAGTAGAAATAGACGGACGAGTAAAAATTTTTAATCCATCTAATAATATAGAAGTTGGACAATATCAACAACCACAAGGGATTATATGGCAGAATTTAGGTAATGTTACAGATGGTATATATGAACTTAAAATGTATCAAAAAGCAGATGGAGAAACAAATTATTCTGAGATACCGAGTAAAACAGGAAAATCTGACATAATAAAAGCACAAATAGAAGGAAATACTGTTACTTATTTTTTAGATGAATTAAATACAGTAAATTTGGAAGTAACAGAATTTATAAGGGAACCTGATTGGGAGTTATATGTAAATTCTACTGCTAAATTTAAATTAACTTTAAAAAATAATGGAAATGAAGAATACAACTCTTTGGTTTATGTAGAATTAGAAGATAAAAATACAAATGAAAAATATATCATTGGTAAAAATCAAATAGTAATCTCACCAAGTGAAGAGAAAAGTATCAATATAATTGATGATTTAAAATATAATCAAACAAATATACCAATAGGAAAATATACGGCTAGAATTATTTATAATAAGGGAAATACTCAAGAGGAAATACCATCTGGAGTTTATCAAGACTTGGGAAAAGGTATAGATGTAGAAATTAAAGATAAAACAACAGGTGTATTGGAATATATTGAAACTCCAAGATTTGTTTATAATACAGATCCAAAAGTTGCAGGAAAACCAAGTGATTTAAATATAGTTACAAAAATAAAAGCATCTGGAGGATTAGTAGAAGGAAAATTCACAGCTATTATAGCGGATTATGGAACAGCAAATCAAATTTTAAATTTTTCATCAGAGAATTTTAGATTGGAAAATAATGTAGAAAAAGAAATAATTATTGAGAATTATGATGTTTCAAAATTAATTGATGGGAATAAGTATTGGATTTTTATGGCATACAATGGAAAACAATTAGAAAATTTCAATCCACTCCCATTTACCTATAAAAAAGCCCCAGAAGTAGATAAGAAAGCTTTAGAAGAAAAAATCAAAGAAGCAGAAGAAATAGAGAAAGATAAATACACAGAAGAAAGTATAAAAGTACTAGAGGAAAAACTAGTAGAAGCAAAAGAAGTAAATACCAATCCAGAATCAAGTCAGGAAGAAGTAGATAAAGCATTAGAAGAGTTAACAAATGCAATAAAAGGATTGGAAGAAAAACCAGTAACCCCAGAAGTAGATAAGAAAGCTTTAGAAGGAAAAATCAAAGAAGCAGAAGAAATAGAGAAAGATAAATACACAGAAGAAAGTATAAAAGTACTAGAGGAAAAACTAGCAGAAGCAAAAGAAGTAAATACCAATCCAGAATCAAGTCAAGAAGAAGTAGATAAAGCAGTAGAAGAGTTGACAAATGCAATAAAAGGATTGGAAGAAAAACCAGTAACCCCAGAAGTAGATAAGAAAGCTTTAGAAGAAAAAATCAAAGAAGCAGAAGAAATAGAGAAAGATAAATACACAGAAGAAAGTATAAAAGTACTAGAGGAAAAACTAGCAGAAGCAAAAGAAGTAAATACCAATCCAGAATCAAGTCAGGAAGAAGTAGATAAAGCAGTAGAAGAGTTGACAAATGCAATAAAAGGATTGGAAGAAAAACCAGTAACCCCAGAAGTAGATAAGAAAGCTTTAGAAGAAAAAATCAAAGAAGCAGAAGAAATAGAGAAAGATAAATACACAGAAGAAAGTATAAAAGTACTAGAGGAAAAACTAGTAGAAGCAAAAGAAGTAAATACCAATCCAGAATCAAGTCAGGAAGAAGTAGATAAAGCAGTAGAAGATTTAACAAATGCAATAAAAGGATTGGAAGAAAAACCAGTAACACCAGATAAAGATAGCAAAGCTATATTGATGGGTGGAACAGCAGCAATATCTAATAACGTCCAAGGGAAATTAACTAAGTATGATACAGTTAGAAGAGTATTTGGAGCAGACAGATATGGAACAGCAATAGCAGCTAGTAAAGAAATGTATAAAACTGGAGCTAAAACAGTAGTAATAGCTAGTGGACAACAATTTAGTGATGAATTAACAGCGACAGTATATGCTAACATAATTCATGCACCAATATTATTAACAGAAAAAGGTAGTATAGCACAAAAAACTATAACTGAAATACAAAGATTGGGAGCTAAAAACATAATCATAATTGGTGGAGATGCAGTAATCTCAAATGGAGTACAAAGCAGACTAAGTAAATTAGGTAATGTTAGAAGAATTGTGGGAGCAGACAGATATTCAACAGCAGTTAAAATAGCTAAAGAAATAGAAAAAGAAGTAGGAACAATAAGTGAAGTTGCACTAGTAAATGGAACAAACTTCCCAGACGCAATATCTATGACTAGTTATGCAGTAGATAGAAAGATACCTATTTTATTAACAGAACCAGCTAATTTAAACTCTAATACAGAAAAATTAGTAAATGAATGGAAAGTTAAAGATGTAAAAATAGGTGGTGGAGAAGTAGCGGTTTCCAAGGCTGCAGAGAAAAAATTAACAGCTAAAGGAATAACTGTAAAAAGATTTATGGGAGCAGACAGATATGGAACTTCTGTAGCTGTTGCAAGAGCCTTAAACTTAGATGCAAAGAATATAGTAATAGCAAGTGGAGAAAATTTTGCAGATGCAGTAGTAGGAGCACCATTAGCAGCTCATAAAGAATATCCAATAGTATTAGTAAAACAAAATGCAATACCAGATTCAGTGAATGGATATTTGAATAAGTAATTATAAAAAAGATAGAATCTATAAAGATTTTATCTTTTTATTTGAAGTATATGTTAAAATATTAATAAAAATTATATAAGTGAGGATTAATCATTGAATAGAACAGCATTAGTAACAGGAGCTTCAACAGGTATAGGATATGCAATATCTGAAGTTTTAGCTAAAGACAACTACAATGTCATTATTAATTATATTAATTATGAGAATAAAGCGTTAGAATTAAAGGAAAAAATAATTCAAGATGGTGGTAATGCTATAGTTGTAAAAGCAGATATTTCTAAAAGAAAAGAAGTAGATAATATGTTTGAAGTAGCAAGAAATTATTTTGGACAAATAGATGTACTTGTAAATAATGCTGGAATCTCTAAACAAAATTTATTTACTGATATAAAAGATAGCGAATGGAATAATATGATAGATACAAACATAAATGGTATATTTTATTGTACTCAAAATGCTATAAAAGATATGATATCTAGAAAACAAGGTAGTATAATAAATATTTCATCTATTTGGGGCATAACAGGAGCATCTTGTGAAGTTCATTATTCTACAACTAAGTCTGCAATTATAGGGTTTACCAAAGCATTAGCAAAAGAATTAGGTCCTTCTAATATAAGGGTAAATTGCATAGCACCAGGTCTTATAGATACAGAGATGAATAGTAATATTAGCAATGAAGACAAGGAAAACATAGTAAAGGAAACTCCTTTAATGAGGATAGGGACGGTAAAAGATATAGCATTAGCAGCAGAGTTTTTTGCTTCGGACAGTTCAAAATTTATAACAGGACATGTGCTAAATGTTAGTGGAGGCCTTGTTATATAAAATAAATAAAAAAACATATCAAAATAGATATGTTTTTTATTTTCAAATAGGTTTAATATATTAAACTTTTGGTAAAAAATTTTAAGAAAACTATTGTAAAAAAATTTCAGCTTGTTATAATAATTCTTGGTGTTTAATAAATTTTACAAATTACTTAATATAGTGAGGTTATATAAATGGATATTGGTGACAAAATTAAAAATAGGAGAATGGCTTTAGGGCTTACTCAAGAAGATTTAGCAGAAAGAGCAGACTTAACTAAAGGGTTTATTTCTCAACTTGAAAGGGATTTAACTTCTCCGTCTGTAGATTCACTTTTTGATATTTTAGAAGCTTTAGGAACAAATATTTCAGACTTTTTCAAAGAAGAAAAGGAAGAAAAGGTAGTTTTTAAAAAAGACGATTTTATAACAAATATAGATGAAGAAAATAGAAACTCTATTGAGTGGATTGTTCCAAATGCACAAAAAAATGAAATGGAACCAATAATTTTAAATTTAGAGCCAAAAGGAAAAAGTAAAGTTTACGATCCAAATGAAGGAGAAACTTTTGGATATATTCTTAAGGGAAAAGTAAGACTTGTACTGGATGATAAGATACATGATTTAGAAGCTAAAGAGTGTTTTTATACTCCTTGTAACAAGTCAATGTACATTATAAATAGAAGTGGTAGTGAATCTAAGGTTTTATGGATTACTAACCCACCAAGCTTTTAGGAGGAAATATGACAAATACTATTGAGTTAAAAAACATATCTAAAACTTTTGAAGATGATTTAATTTTAGATAATTTAAGTTTAAATATAAAACAAGGAGAGTTTTTAACTTTGCTTGGTCCTAGTGGTTGTGGTAAGACTACAACTTTAAGAATATTAGCTGGATTTTTAACACCAGATAGTGGAGAAGTTATTTTTGAAGGTAAAAAAATTAATGAGATTCCTCCTTATGAAAGAAATATAAATACAGTTTTTCAAAAGTATGCTCTTTTTCCAAATATGAATGTGTATGAAAATGTAGCTTTTGGATTAAAAATAAAAAAAGTAAATAAAAAAGAAATAGATAAAAGAGTTTCAGAAATGTTAAAGTTAGTTAATCTTTCTGGATATGAAAAAAGGTCTATTGAAGCTTTAAGTGGTGGGCAACAACAGAGAATTGCTATTGCTAGAGCGTTAATAAATGAACCCAAGGTTTTATTACTTGACGAACCACTAGGAGCTTTAGACTTAAAACTTAGACAAGGTATGCAAGTAGAACTTAAAAATATTCAACAAAGAGTAGGTATAACTTTTGTGTATGTAACTCATGACCAGGAAGAAGCTTTAAGTATGAGTGACAAAATAGTTGTAATGAACAATGGTTTAATACAACAAATTGGAAGTCCAACAGATATTTACAATGAGCCTGTAAATTCTTTTGTTGCAGACTTTATAGGAGAAAGTAATATTATTAACGGAACAATGCTAGATGACTATTCAGTTGTATTTTCAAATAATAAATTTGTCTGTGTAGACAAAGGATTTAAAGAAAATGAAGAAGTGGAAGTAGTTGTTAGACCAGAAGATATAGACTTGGTTAGTGAAGATAAAGGTATGATGACAGGAATAGTAGAAGATATAGTATTTAAAGGAGTGCATTACGAAATGAATGTTAATGTAGATGGTTTTAGATACTTAGTTCAGTCTACTTTGTCAAAAGAAGTTGGACAAAGGGTTGGAGTAAATATAATTCCAGACAATATTCACATAATGAAAAAGGGGAAATAAATGAGATTTAAGAAATTAGCATATCCATATCTTTTTTGGATTTCAATTTTTATAGTAGTGCCACTTTTAATGGTTTTGTATTATTCTTTACAATCAGGTGAATTAGGGGGACTAACTTTAGAAAATTTTAGAAAGTTTTTTACTTCCATAAATTTAAAGGTACTTTTCAATTCAATAAAAATAGCATTTTCTTGTACTTTAATTTGTCTAATTATAGGGTATCCTATGGCTTATTGGATTTCACAAGCACCTTTTAAGAAGAGAAATATAATGATTTTGCTTGTTATTTTACCAATGTGGATGAACTTCCTACTAAGAACTTATGCTTGGATGAATATACTTTCAACAAATGGAATTATAAATAGTTTTTTAGGTTTTTTAGGAATAGATCCAGTTCATTTAATTTATACAAAAGGTGCAATAATGGTAGGTATGGTTTATAATTTCTTGCCTTTTATGATTTTGCCTATATATACGGTTTTAGATAAAATGGACAAGTCACTTTTAGAGGCAGCTTCAGATTTAGGAGCTACAAAAATCCAGTCATTTTGGAAAATAATTTTTCCAATGAGTTTTTCAGGAGTAATAACTGGAATTACAATGGTGTTCATTCCTGCAATATCTACCTTTGAAATTTCAGCACTACTTGGAGGAAATAAAATTAATTTAATAGGAAATGTAGTTGAAAACCAGTATAGAGTAGTAGGAGACTGGAATTACGGTTCAGCTATAAGTATGGTTTTAATGGCAATAATATTAGCTTCTATGTTAATTACTAATAAATTTGATGATAGTGATGAAAAAACAGGAGGTGGATTATGGTAAACAAGTTAAAAAAATTCTATGTATTTTTGATATTTGTATTCCTATATGCACCAATAGTATTTTTAATGGTATTTTCGTTTAACAACTCAAAGTTGAAAACTACTTGGACAGGATTTACATTTAAATGGTATGAAGAGTTGTTTAAAAATGAAGAAATATTAACAGCTTTTACAAATACTATACTAGTGGCAGTTATTACAACAATAATAGCGACAATACTTGGAACAACAGCGGCTATTGGAATTTACTATATGAAAAAGTGGAAGAAGTCATTAATATTAAATATTAATTATATTCCTGTATTAAACCCAGATATTGTAACAGCGGTGTCATTAATGGTTTTGTATAGACTTGTAAATATGGAAAATGGATTTTTAACAGTTGTATTATCACATATTATGTTTACAACACCATATGTTGTACTTTCTGTACTACCTAAACTAAAGCAAATGAGCAGGTCTCTTCCAGAAGCAGCTATGGATTTGGGAGCAACACCACTTTATACTTTTAGAAAAATAATAATTCCAGAAATAAAGCCAGGAATATTTTCAGGAATGATACTTGCATTTACACTATCATTAGATGATTTTGTCGTGTCTTACTTTACAACAGGTAATGGTTTTAATACACTTTCTGTGACTATATTTTCAATGGCAAGAAGGGGAATAAACCCTGCTATAAATGCACTTTCAACTTTAATGTTTTTAGCTATATTAATACTTTTATTGGTAGTTTATAAAACATCAAAAGATCCAGACGAATTAAAAAGATAGAGGTAAGAAATGAAAAAGACAAAAATTTTATTAATTCTAATGACTTTAGTACTTGTTTTAGTTTCTTGTAAAGATGATAGCAAAAATGGAGAAAAAGTTAGTGGAGAAAAAGTATATGTTTACAACTGGGGAGACTATATAGACGAGTCTGTAATAAAATCTTTTGAAGAAGAGACCGGTATAAAAGTAATATATGAGCAATATACACAAAATGAGGATATGTATATGAAATTAAAAGAGGGAGGTTCAACATACGATTTAATATTTCCATCTGACTATATGATAGAAAGATTAATTTCAGAAGATATGCTTCAAGAAATAGACATGAGAAATATTCCAAACTTAAAAAATATAGGAAAAGAATATTTGAATATGGATTACGACAAAGAGCAAAAATATTCAATACCTTATTTTTGGGGAACTGTAGGAATACTTTACAATGAGAAATTTGTAAAAGAAGAAGTTGATTCATGGGGTATACTTTGGGACAAAAAATATGAACATAAAATTATAATGATGGATTCAACAAGAGATTCAATAGGAATATCATTAATACGAAATGGATATTCTATGAATAGCAGAGATATGGAAGAATTAGAAATAGCAAAAAAAGATTTAATAAAACAAAAAACAATAGTAAGGGCATATTTAGTTGATGAAATGAAAGGTCAAATGGTAAACAACGAAGCAGCACTTGCACCAGCTTATTCAGGAGATGCAATGGAAGCAATGTCAGAAAATGAAGACCTAAAATATACAGTTCCAAAAGAAGGGGCAAATCTTTGGTTTGATGCAATGGCAATACCTAAAAATGCTAAAAATGTAGAAAATGCAGAAAAGTTTATAAATTATATACTAGAACCAGAAAATGGTGCAAAAATAGCAGACTATATAGGTTACTCTTCACCAAATGTAGAAGCAGTTAAATTACTAGATGAAGAAATACAAAATAGTGAAGTAGCTTACCCTGACATAAAGAAATTACCTAAAATGGAAATATTTAAAAATCCAAGTGAATTTAATTCGGTTTATACAGAAATTTGGGCAGAAGTAAAAGCGGCAGATTTTTAAAAAATATTACTGACTTATGTGATATACTATATAAAATAAATAATGCTATAAATAGCAAATTAAAAACAATTTATTTTAGGAGTATATATATGAAATATGAATTTTTCGCAAAACCTTATGAATGTTTAGTAGAAAAAGCTAACTGGACTTTTGTTTCAATACCTAAAAATATTTCTATAGAAATAAAAGAAAATTTTGAATTATTAGAAAAAGGCTGGGGACGAATAAAAGTAACTGTTAATATTGGAAATAGTGAATGGGAAACTTCTATGTGGTTTGATACAGAAACAGAGACTTATTCACTTCCCCTTAAAGCTGCAATTAGAAAAAAGGAAAATATTGTGTTAGATAAAGAAGTAAAAGTTTCTATTTGTATTTAGTGAAATAAATTTTAATAAATGTAAATAATGTTCTTAAGCTAGTTATTTAGAATATAACTTAAGTATAGTAAGAGTACAAATGAATAAAAAACCTTGAGAAATAAACTTTCAAGGTTTTTTTATTTATTTAATTTATTTTTCTAAAGCCAATCTTGCAATTTTCTCACATAAATCATTATAAGATATCCCAACAGAAATAGCTGATTTAGGAAAGACGCTTGTAGGAGTCATTCCAGGAAGAATATTTGCTTCTAAACAGTATATACCATTTTTATTTTCAATGAAATCAATGCGTGAATAATCTCCTAGATGTAATATTTCATGAACTTTTAAAGATAAGTTTTGCAATTTTGTTTTTAAATTACTATTTATTTTAGCAGGACATATTTCATCAGCTAAATTATCTTGGTATTTACTTTCATAGTCAAAAATTGATTTTTTAGGAATTATTTCAGCAACTTCTAATGCTTTGTTATCTAAAACTCCAACAGTAAGTTCCCTTCCTATTATTCTCTCTTCGACTAATAACTTATCTTCGTATTTAAATCCATACTTTAGAGCTTTATCAAAATCCGATTTTGTTTCAGCTAGAGATAGTCCAATACTTGAACCTCCACTTATGGGTTTAATAACACAAGGTAGTTTAGGAATAAAATGTTCATTTGAATTTAGATCATATATTTTCCAAGGGGGGGTTAATATTTTATGAAATGAAAAAATTTCTTTGGAAATTTGCTTATTCATAGCAATTGCACTACCTAAAGGGTCAGATCCAGTATATTTAATATTACAAGAATTTAAAACACTTTGAAGTTCTCCATTTTCTCCCATAGCTCCATGTAAAGCTAAAAAAGTTACATCAGCGGTCTTGCAGATATTAATAATATTTTCACCAAGCCATTCTTTTCGATTACCATTCTCAAAAATTAGTTTCTCTAAATCTGGTTCCTTTTGAGGAGTAATATGTGAATATTCTTTTTTTTTGTATCTATCAAAAGCATCTTTAAAATTATCTGTATTTTCCAAGCCTTTATATAAATCTAGCAATATAACATTATGGCCATTTGAAATTAATGCATTAGCAACCATACTACCAGACGATAAAGATACATCACGCTCAGGGCTAAGTCCTCCAGCTAAAACTACAATATTCATAAAATCCTCTCTTTCTCTACGATAGTGGTGTTTTTTTCATCTTATCATACATATTCACATAAGTCATTAAATATCTAGAATTAGTAGTAAAATATATTATTGATTATAAAGTTATAAAATGAGTGCCATTTAATAGTTTTTTATTTTTAATGGTGAAAAATCATAGCCTGCATCATATGAAAAAGTATTTTATATACATCTTTTTTGAAAATATTATTAGTCAACAAGTATAATCCTTTTAGCATAGTGTTTTATTTATATTATAATAAAATAGTAAAATTAATAGATTGTGCTGATTAAAATAAAAATTTATTGTATAATAGAAAAATGTGTGAGGTGAAAGATGATAGAAATTTTAAAGGCTATAATATTAGGTATAGTAGAAGGAATTACAGAGTGGCTTCCAATAAGCTCAACAGGTCATATTATATTAGTAGATGAATTTTTAAAGTTAAATGTTTCAGAAAAATTTATGTCTATGTTTACAGTAGTAATACAGCTTGGTGCAATACTTGCAGTAGTAGTAATATTTTGGAATAAGATTTTTCCAATTGAGAAAAAAAATGGCAAGTTTATAATAAGTAAAGATAAAATTTTAATGTGGATAAAAATAGTTGTAGCTTGTTTACCAGCTATGATAATAATACCTTTTGATGATAAATTTGAAGAATTATTTCATAAACCAATTCCAATAGCATTAGCGTTAATAATAGTAGGTATTTTATTTATATTAGTTGAAAATAGAAACAAAAATAAAAAATCAAAAATTAACACAATAGCTGAAATAACATTTCAAGCAGCATTCATTATAGGAATATTTCAAATGATAGCAGGTATGTTTCCTGGAACATCACGTTCAGGGGCAACGATATTAGGAGGTATATTTTTAGGGCTTTCTAGAACTATTGCAGCAGAATTTACATTTTTCTTAGCAATACCAGTAATGTTTGGAGCAAGTTTTATAAAACTGTTAAAATTTGGATTGTCATTTACAGGATTTGAATTTTTAATATTAATAGTAGCATCAGTAGTTTCTTTTGTAGTGTCAATACTTACAATAAAATTCTTAATGGACTATGTTAAAAAACATGATTTCAAAGTGTTTGGTTGGTATAGAATAATACTTGGGATTTTAGTGATATTGTACTTTACATTACTTAAATAAAATAGGTAAAAAATAATGATATAGTATATAATAATTGCAATTATATTTTAGTATATTATTTAAGAATGAAATTAAAAAAACCACAGTTTTTAACTGTGGTTTTTGTGTTTTCTCTTCAAAACATATTCTATAAAGAGAGATAGTAGTATAGCTGAAATATATGTATTAACTAAGTATATTGTACTTAGAAAATAAATATCTAAAATAATAGATGCTAAATATACTAAAATAATATTTAAAAGTATATTCAATATGGTAATTTTTAAAAATTTATTTAAGGGCATATATTTATGTGCATTATAAGTGAAAATATAACCCGCTAAAAAAGTCAATATTAATAATATACTTTGAAAACTACTTATATTTTCGGTAATAGGAATATTTTTCTCGAAATTAGCACTTCCAATATATACTTTTTGTAACAAGTATTCAGTTGATAGGTAAAAAATGTTAAGTAATGTGAAAATTAAATATAATAATTTAATTTTTGATTTTTTATTTAGCGTCATATAACTCTCCTTTGTAATATATACAAATTAAAATAGGATTTTGTTACAAAATTATAAAAATAAAAATGCTATAAACAAAGAGCTTATTTTATAAATGGTTTAAAAAAATGTTTACTAATAAGATTTATAAATATAGCTGCAACATATACGTATACAGGTGTTAATGTGCTACTGAATGGAAGTTTTAATATTATTGAAAGTAAAACTGAAATTAAAATATTATAAATAATTGCAAAAGTGTTTATTCTAACAAATCTATCAAATTCTATAAATTTTTCTAAATTATAGGTAAAGATAGATCCTACAGCATAGGTTAAAAACAATATTACATATCCTATTTTCGTAGTTTTAGAATAATCTATATTAAATTTGATACTTAAAAATTGAGTTAATATAAAAATAACAGTAAGTATAGTAAATAGTATTAAAAATATATTTATATAATTTTTCTTTTTCAAAGTATTCCTCCTAAAACTAAATCATATGTAAATTATATAACAATATTATATTAATTAACATAGAAAAAATAATTTGTTAAAATAAACAAGAATCTGATTACTACTAGATGTAAAGATATTCTTACATTGAAAATTCAGCTTTTAAGGTATAATGTAAAGTATTATTGATAGAGAATAATCATTTTTTTATTTATGATTTAATTGGGAGGTACGTTAATGGATATAGGAAAAAAATTAAAAGAGGCAAGAACTAGAGCAGAAATGACACAAGAAGAATTAGCTGAAAAAATTCATGTAAGTAGGCAGACTATATCAAGCTGGGAGAATAGTAGGAGTTATCCAGATATAATTAGTGTGATAATGCTAAGTGACTTGTACGGTATTTCATTGGATGTACTATTAAAAGGAGATGAAGAAATGATAAAAAATCTAGAAAAAAGTACAAATGTAGTAAAAAGTAACAAGAAAGTAATTCTGTCAACAATAGGAGTTTTATTAGCATATGTAATGCTATATATGTTAAAAAAACTTAGGAATGAATCAGGGGCTATTATAGATAATCCAATAATAAATATGATAATGTTAGGATTTTTTGGAATAATTTTAATAGCATATATAACTAAATATATTATTGATACAAAGAAAAAAGATAGTGAAAATTTAAGTAAGTACATTATAATAGGATTATTTGGCATAGCTTGTATTGCAATTATTTTTATAACATTTATTTGTATAGGGGAAATTTTGGAAAATAAATTAGTGATAAATACCTTTAGAATACTATCGTTAGTAGCATTATCAATTTTATTTAACTTTATATATAAAAAATTATTTAAAAATAAATAAACCATACATTAAAAAAAGAACTCTACATTGATTAGAGTTCTTTTTGTTTATTCTTCATTTTTATCGTTATTAAATCCAAATAATTTATTTATAAAGATTATTCCTGATACAAAAATTACCATTGAAACTAAAATAGTAATAAACTTGATTCGTATAAATCCTTCTAAAAAATCATCAACTTTCAAGCAAATTAGAGAATAAATAGATATGGATATTATGTAGAATATTTCTTTTAATTTCATAAATTAGCTCCTTTAAATAAAATTATTCAATACTTTAATACCCTTTAATCGTAGTTTATAAATAAAAATTATAAAAATATTAACAATTAATACAATAACTTTAATAAATACTGCAATAAAAAGATAAAAATGGTATAATGAAGAAGTAAGAAGGGTACTTGTACCTAATTTTAATATGTTAATTTTAAAATAAGCCTTTTTTGAGGTCTTATTTTTTTGATTTATTTTAGGAGTATTTATGAATTTATTAGATAATTTAAATGATAAGCAAAAAGAAGCTGTACTACATACAGAAGGACCACTTTTAGTGTTAGCAGGAGCAGGAAGTGGTAAAACTAAAGTTTTAACTACTAGAATTGCCCATATACTTAATGAAGGTCTTTGCAATAAGTACGAAATACTAGCAATTACCTTTACTAACAAGGCAGCTTCAGAAATGAAGGTAAGGGTTGAAAAAATATTAGGATATGATGTTTCTGATATGTGGATAGGAACGTTTCACTCTATTTGTACAAGAATTTTAAGAAGAGAAATTACACATATAGGATATACTTCAAACTTTACAATTTATGATAGAGCTGACCAAATATCTTTAGTGAAGGAAATTTTAAGAGAAAAAGGTATGGATGTAAAAGAGTTTCAAACCAATGCATTTTTATCTATAGTAAGTAACACTAAGAATATTGGTGAAGGAAAAGAATATTTAGATTCTGTTTATAAAGATAATCCAACATTTAAAAGATATGGGGAACTTTTTGAAGAGTATGTAAAGAAGACTAAAATGTATAATTCTTTAGACTTTGATGACTTAATACTTAAAACTTTAGAATTATTTAAAACTTGTCCAGATATAGCTGAAAGGTATTCAGGAAGATTTAAATATGTTTTTGTAGATGAGTATCAAGATACAAACAAAAGTCAGTACGATTTAATAAGATATTTAACAGAAAAAAACAACAATATTTGTGTAGTTGGTGACGGAGACCAGTCTATTTATGGCTGGAGAGGTGCTGACATATCAAATATTTTAAATTTTGAAAAAGATTTTAAAAATGCTAAAGTTATTTTACTAGAACAAAATTATAGGTCTAGTAAAAAAATACTTAAAGTAGCTAATAGTATTATAAAAAATAATGAAGAAAGAAAAGACAAAAGTCTATGGACAGAAAATGACCATGGAGACGATATTATCTATAAAAAAGTAGGTTCAGACTTAGAAGAATCAATTACAGTTACAAACTGGATTGAGCATATGAAGTATAATGGATATTCTTTTGAAGACATGGCAATACTTTATAGAACAAACTCACAATCAAGGATTTTTGAGGAAACCTTGATGAGAGAAGGCATAAATTACCATGTTGTAGGAGGACTTAAATTCTACGACAGAAAAGAAATAAAAGATATAGTAGCTTATTTAAAAATTATTGTGAATTCAGATGATAATATTTCTTTAAAGAGAATAATTAATTCTCCTAAAAGAGGAATTGGTGATACTACTTTAGCAAAACTTGAGGTAGAAGCTAACATAAAAGGAATGTCTATATATAAATTAATAGAAAAAGATTTACTATATATGGTATCTCCAGCGACTGCAGCTAAATTAAGAGAATTTTTGTTCATGATGAATAATTTAAAAAATAGTTTAGATAGTTTTTCTGTTTCAGGATTTGTAGAGTTTTTATTAGATAAAACAGGATATTTAAAAGCCTTAAAAGATTCTAAACTTCGAGAAGATAAAACAAGGTTAGAAAATATTGGAGCATTTTTAACAGCTATTATAGACTATGAGAAATCTGCTGAAGAACCATCACTTGAAGACTATTTAGCTTCTGTTAGTTTACTTTCAGATGTAGATAAAACAGAAGAAGGTGGAAAAGGTGTTAGTTTAATGACTATACACGCAGCTAAAGGGCTAGAATATAAAGTTGTGTTCTTAACAGGAATGGAAGAAGGACTTTTTCCAAGCGAAAGGTCTATTTATGAAAGAGATGGTCTTGAAGAAGAAAGAAGACTTTGCTATGTTGCAGTAACACGGGCAGAAGAAAGATTATATATAACAAGTTCAATGACAAGGAGAGTTTTTGGAAAGACAATGAGTAAAGAAGAATCTAGGTTTATAGAAGAAATGAAAGAAAATATTGTAGAAGATAAGCCTAAAGAAATAATTAATACAAACTTTAGAGAAAGTTATTCTACTTCAGTAGATAATATGGCAAATGATTTAAGAGATCCTTTTGCTAAAAAACCAAAGCAAACTAAAAAAACATTAGAAGGTATTGAAATAAAACCAGGAGATAAAGTAAAACACAAAGCTTTCGGGGAAGGAACAGTAGTTTCTGTTGCAGAAAAAGCTGATGGTGATGAACTGGTAATAGCTTTCGACAAAAAGGGTATAAAAAAGCTGAATAAAAATTTAGCACCTTTGGAGATTGTATAAAAATGGATAAAAAGTCTAGAATAGAAGATTTAATAAAAAAAATAAATGAATTAAATTACCATTACTATACTCTTGACGAACCAATAGTTTCAGATGGAGAGTACGATAAACTTTATGATGAATTAGTAATTCTTGAAAAGGAAACAGGCTATGTAAAAGAAGGGTCTCCAACACAAAGAGTTGGAGGAACGGTACTAGAAGGCTTTGTAAAACACACACATATTAATTCGCTTTATAGCTTGGCTAAAGCGCAGTCTATAAAAGAGTTAGAGGATTGGGGAGCTAGGTGTGAAAAGCTAGTAAGTAACTATAATTCTGAAAATGAAGATAAATTACCTCCTTTGGAGTATATAATTGAATTAAAGTTTGATGGTTTAACAATAAATTTAACTTATAATGAAGGCAAACTTCAAATGGCAGCAACTAGAGGTAATGGGACTATTGGAGAGGAAATACTACCTCAAGTAAAAACTATTAAATCTATTCCATTAGAAATAGACTATAAAGGATTAATGGAAGTACAGGGTGAAGGTTTAATGCCTTTGTCTGAATTAAAAAAATACAATAAAAATAATGAGATACAGCTAAAAAATGCTCGAAATGCGGCAGCCGGTGCCCTTAGAAACTTAAATCCTAAGGAAACTGAAAAAAGACATTTAACAGCATTTTTATATAACATTGGTTATATAGAGGGAAAAGAATTTGCTACACAATTAGAAATGGTAGACTTTATAAAAGAAAATAAATTTAAAGTAAATAAATTTTTCAGAGTAGCAAAAAATATAGAAGAAATAGAAGAAGTAATAGAATATATAAATGAATATAGAAAAACTATAGATATTTTAACAGATGGTGCTGTTATAAAAATAAACGATATGAAAACAAGGGAAATATTAGGTTATACAAATAAATTTCCTAGATGGGCTATAGCTTATAAATTTGAACCAGAAGAAGTTACAACAATATTAAAAGAAGTAATATGGAATGTTGGAAGAACTGGAAAAGTAACACCAACAGCAATACTTGAACCTGTAGAAATAGGAGATGTAACAGTTCAAAGAGCTACTCTTAATAATTATGATGATATCTTGAGAAAAAAAGTAGAATTAAACTCTAGAGTATTAATAAGAAGGTCAAACGATGTTATCCCAGAAATACTTGGAACCATAGAAGATGGAAGGGAAACTTCAAAAATAGAAATGCCAACAGAATGTCCTTACTGTCATACAGAACTAATAAAAGATGGAGTTCATATTTTCTGCCCTAATTCAATGAGTTGCGAACCACAACTTGTAAGTCGACTAGTTCATTTTGCTTCCCGCGATGCTATGAATATAGATGGATTAAGCGAAAAGACAGTTGAAAAAATGCTTGAAATTTTAAATGTACATCAAATTTCTCAAATATATGATGTTACAGAGGAGGATTTATATAAAATTCCAGGATTTAAAGAAAAAAAGACAAATAATCTTTTAAAAGCAATAGAAAAAAGTAAAAATATAAAGCTTGAAAACTTTATTTATGCAATAGGAATACCAAATGTAGGTATAAAAACAAGTGAAGACCTAGCTAAGATATTTATGTCGTTAGACAAACTTAGAAATGCAACAGCAGAAGAACTTGTAGAAGTTGAAGATATTGGAGAAATAACTGCACAAGCTATAGTTGAATTTTTCCATGACGAAGAAATAGTTAATGGAATTGACAGCTTGTTATCTAAAGGTATAGTAATAAAAAATCCTGTTGTAAAAGAAGTTTCAGAAGATAGTAAATTTTTAGATAAGAGAATAGTAATAACTGGTTCTTTTGAAAATTATAAAAGAAAAGACTTAGAGAATCTTTTTAAAGAAAAAGGAGCAAAAACTGGTTCGTCTGTATCTAAAAATACAAACTATGTAATAGTAGGTACAGACCCAGGAAGCAAACTTACTAAAGCGCAAGAAATAGGCGTTGAAGTAGTAAGAGAAGAAGAATTAGAAGAGTTTATTAAAGAATAAAAGACTAATTATAGTATTAGTCTTTTTTTAGTGCGAAGTTAATATAGTATGAATTATAGAGTAGAATATTATTATAAAAATTTATAGTAGGAGAAAAATAGAATGGTAGAATTTAAATATGATACACAATTATTAATTCAAGGATTAAATTTGGATGAAGATAAAATTAGTGAATACTTTACTACAAATTTTAAAGGAGATTGTCTTTTAGTAGTAGGGGATGAAAATTTAATAAAGATACATTTTCATACAAATGAACCTTGGGTGGTACTTGAATACTGTTCAACTTTAGGAGAAATATTTGATATAGTAATAGAAGATATGGATAGACAATCAAGAGGGCTGCAAGGTTAAAATATTGAAAAAAAAGACTAATCAAATTGATTAGTCTTTTTTTGTAATAAGATTTTTTAAAATTCCAATGGTAAAATTAGTATACTAAATACAAGAATAAATATTGCTATATATAAAGTAAACTTTTTTGAAGTAATAGGTTTGAAACTTTTATTTAACAAAAAATAAATTAAGGCTGAAACAATAAGATAGGTGACAGCAGTTAATATAATGTTCGTGAAATTTTTATTTTTATAGATAAATAATTGTAAAATTAAAAAAGTTACAGTATAACCTAATGTAATAGAATATACATTTTTAAATGAATGGCTCTTTTCTTCTTTTTTCATAATAAAACCTCCTATGTCATATTTAATATTCAAATTAAAGTAAATATAAGTATATCCCTAAAAACTGTGCAACTGCAGCAGCTAATACAAATACATGCCAAATTACATGGGCATACTTACTATCTTTTTTATAAAAATATGTTCCGCCACTATACAACAAACCACCTAGTAATATCCAAAAGAAGAACATAGGGGAAGTTGATTTTATTATCGGTTTTATAAAAAATATTGCTATCCAGCCCATTCCTATATATAAGATAGTAGAAAGTCCTTTATATTTATCGTATTTTCCATAACTAAATATCTTGTACAAAATTCCTATAAGAGCTAAAGAACAAATTAATACTAGTAAAGCTATCCTAAGTTTACCTTTTAATACTAAAAGTATTATAGGTATATAAGTACCTGCAATAAATAAATATATAGAAGAGTGATCTAAAACTCTTAGTATTTTTTTAGCCGTAACATTTGTTATAGAATGGTATATTGTGCTACTTAAAAACATAAATATAAAGAAAGCGCCATATAGTGAAAAGGCAACTACTTTAGTAACATTTCCTTGCTTTGCAGAAGGAATTACCAAAAGTAGTAAAAATACTATTCCCATAATAACTCCTAAACCATGAGTTATTGCATTTGCTATTTCTATTTTAGTACTAGATTTCATTTTTGTTTTTTTATTATTAAAATTATCTGTTTTTGGATGTGTCATAATTTCCTCCGTTTAATAAATATTATCACTATTTTTTTCATACTGCAAATAGATTTAAATTTTTATATAAATATAAAATTTATTTATTAAATACTTGAAAAAAAATTAAGTATGAGTTATTATATAAGAGTAGTTATTAGCACTCAACATTAATGAGTGATAATAAAAGAATTATTAGATTATTAGGAGGAATTAAAATGACATTAAAACCTATTGGTGAAAGAATAGTAGTAAAAATGGTTGAAGTTGAAGAAAAAACAGCTTCAGGTATAGTTTTACCTAGTTCAGCTCAAGAAAAACCACAAGTTGCTGAGGTAGTAGCAGTTTCAGAAGAGGTAAAAGACTCGACTATCAAAGTAGGTAGTAAGGTTATTTATTCAAAATATTCAGGAACAGAAGTTAAATTAGATAAAGAAGAATATATAATAGTAAAAACTGAAGACGTACTTGCAGTAGTAGAAGGTTAATTAGGAGGTATTATAAAATGGCTAAAGAAATTAAATTTAGTGTTGACGCTAGAACAGGTCTTGTTGATGGCGTAAACAAATTATCAGATACAGTAAAAGTTACATTAGGACCTAAAGGAAGAAATGTTGTATTAGACAAACAATTTGGTGCACCTTTAATTACAAATGATGGTGTTACAATAGCTAGAGAAGTTGAATTAGAAGATGAGTTTGAAAACATGGGAGCTCAACTTGTAAAAGAAGTTGCAACAAAAACAAATGATGTTGCAGGAGATGGTACAACAACAGCTACTTTACTTGCACAAGCAATTATTAGAGAAGGCGTTAAAAACTTAGCAGCTGGTGCAAATCCAATGGTACTTCAAAAGGGTATTAAGAAAGCAGTAGATGTTGCAGTAGAAGAAATAAAAAATATTTCTATTCCAGTTGAAACAAGTGAAGCTATTGCACAAGTTGGTTCAATTTCAGCAGCTGATGAACAAGTAGGACAAATGATAGCTGAGGCAATGGAAAAAGTAGGAAAAGACGGTGTTATAACTGTTGAAGAATCTAGAAGTATGGGAACTACTTTAGAAGTTGTTGAAGGTATGCAATTTGATAGAGGATACTTATCACCTTATATGTCAACAAATATGGAAAAAATGGAAGCTGAATTAGAAGAACCTTTAATTTTAGTAACTGATAAGAAAATCTCAAATATTCAAGATATATTACCAGTATTAGAAGAAGTAGTAAAAATGAGCAAACCTCTTTTAATTATTGCAGATGATGTTGAAGGAGAAGCTTTAACTACACTTGTAATTAATAAATTAAGAGGAACATTTAACTGTGTTGCTGTTAAAGCACCAGGATTTGGTGATAGAAGAAAAGAAATGTTACAAGATATTGCTATTTTAACAAATACTGTAGTTATTAGTGAAGACTTAGGTCAAGAATTAACAGATGTTACAGTAGATATGTTAGGTTCTGCTAGAAAAGTTAATGTATCAAAAGAAAATACAATAATAGTTGACGGTGCTGGTAACAACGATGAAATTCAAGATAGAATTTCACAAATTAGAAAACAGATAGAAGTTACAGAATCAGAATTTGATACAGAAAAATTACAAGAAAGACTTGCTAAACTTTCAGGTGGAGTTGCTGTAATCCAAGTAGGAGCTGCTACAGAAACTGAATTAAAAGAGAAAAAATTACGTTTAGAAGATGCTTTAGCTGCAACAAGAGCAGCAGTAGAAGAAGGTATTGTTTCAGGTGGTGGTACAGCGTACATCAATGTATTAGAAAAAGTTGCAACATTACTAGAAACAGTAGAAAATGACGAAAAAACTGGAGTAAACATAATCTTAAAAGCATTGGAAGAGCCAGTAAAACAAATAGCTATTAATGCAGGACTAGAAGGTTCAGTAATAGTAGAAAAAGTTAAATCTGAAGAAAAAGGAATAGGCTTTGATGCTTATAACGAAAAATATGTAAATATGATAGATGCAGGTATAGTTGACCCAACAAAAGTAACTAGATCAGCATTACAAAATGCAGCATCAGTATCTGCAATGATACTAACAACAGAAGCAGCAGTTGCAGATGTTACTAAAGAAGATCCTATGGCAGGAGCAGCAGGTGGCGGAATGCCAGGTGGAATGGGATATATGTAAAATAAAGGGATAGAGAAATCTATCCTTTTTTATTTTTTACTTTTATATTAAACTATATATATTACTATATTATAGGAGTAAGATTATGAAAAGAGGACTAAATGCATTTCATTTGAAATTAATAGCAATAATAGCTATGGTAATAAATCATATAGGTAGTGGTTTTCGGTTTTCAAGTAGTTATCCAATTTTATTTTGGTTTACAGAGTTTATAGGGAAATTAACATTTCCTATTATGGCTTTTTTATTAGTGGAAGGGTTTAAGTATACAAGTAATATAAAAAATATACATTACGATTAGCGATTTTTTCCTTAATATCAGTTATTCCATTTAAATTATACATACAAAATAGCACGGATTTTAGTTTGTTAGATTTAACAAATAATGTTTTATTTACTTTATTAATAGGATTATTGATGATTATATGTTGCAAGAAAATATCAAATGGATTATTTGATGTATTTATAGTTATTATTTCACTTGCATTAACTTCTAATTCTGATTGGGCAATATTTGGAATATTAATGATATATGGTTACTATGCAATAAAAGATAGAGTAAAAAGAATAGTATATCCTTCACTTTATATAGCTATACCTATATTTTTATTAGGGCTACCTTTTATAAAAGAAGAGTCAATTTTTATGAGCACATCTTTGGGATTACTTTTAAATATTCCTATTTTATTTAAATACAATGGAGAAAGAGGATATTCACCTAAATGGGTTAAATATGGTTATTATATTTTTTATCCTGCCCATTTAATTATTTTATATTTAATTAGAAATTTCTTATACATATAGAAACATTAAAGTGGATATGATTTTAATCTTGACACAACACATAAAATATCTTATACTTATATGGTATTGCAAATGTGATATTTGGCAGTTAAATAAGATATAGGGGCATAGTTCAGTTGGTAGAACGTTGGTCTCCAAAACCAAATGTCAGGGGTTCGAGTCCTCTTGTCCCTGCCAAGAGAGTAGTTAATAGCTACTCTCTTTTTTTATTTCTGATATACTTATATTATGTAAAACAATAATTATTAATTAATATATTTAGAGGTGGAAAATTGAATGAAAAAAAGTTCTTGATTTTGTGCAAAGGAGAAGATAAAACAAAACAAGTATCTGATTTTGATATTATTAAATCAGATGAAAAATACAAAATAAAATTTAACTCAGGAAAAATTTATTATTACAATAAGGAGAATATAAAATTTTTTGAAAATCCAAGAGAAGTCAAATTGGAAAATAGTATTATTTATTATAAAAGTAATTTAATAGATAATGTAGATATAGTAATAAATTTTAAAGATAAATTCAATTCGTATTATAAATTAATAAGAAAAGATAACAATAATATATTAGGTTTAGAAGAGGATTTTAGTATAATAAAAAATGTATCTAATCAAAATATTAAGAATATAATGTATTATTTACGTTGTATTGTAGATATGAAAAAAGATAAAGTAAATGAAATTAATTTTTTAAGTAATCAATATAAAAAACTAGAATTTATTCATCCTGAAAGTGTTTTATCAAATTATTTAAATAAAGATGATATTATATCAAGAAACTTGTCATGTGATGATACAATATTTCCGTTTAATTTTAATATAAATCAAAGAAAAGCAGTAAAAAATGCATTAACATATAATATATCTGTTATAGAGGGACCACCAGGTACTGGAAAAACACAAACAATATTAAATATAATAGCTAACTTAGTTACAATACATAATAAATCAATAGGAATAGTTTCTAATAATAATTCAGCAGTTGAAAATGTATTAGACAAGATGACTAAAAAAGGATATGGATTTTTATTGGCTGATTTGGGAAGGGAAGAAAAGCGGAAAAAATTTTTTCAAAACATGTCATTACCAATAATAGATAATTGGAATTATAAAAAGGACATAAGGGAGCTTCAAAATGAAATTAATGAAATAAATAAGAAACTTAGAAAACTTTTAAAAATAAAAAACAAATTAGCAAAATTAGAAGAACAACTGGAAGCATATAAACTAGAGAAAGAACATTTTGGAAAATATTATAGAGAGCAAAATATTAAAAAGAATGACGAATATCCTTTTAATGCTAACAAATCTGACAAGATAATCAAATATTTAAGTTATGTTTCTATATTTGATAATTATGAATTAAAAAAGTCACTTATAAATAGAATTGAAATTTATTTTAAGAAAAAAATTTATAAATTGGATAATAATGATATAGATAAGATTCTTAATTTTCAGAATAAATTTTATATTTTAAAAATTGATGAAGTAGAAAAAGAAATCAAAGAAATATCAAGCTATTTAAAGTTTGAAGAATTCGAAGATTTGATGGCTAAACAACAAAATACATCTGAGAAATTATTTAGACAAAAATTATATGAATCTCATGGTAAATTAAGAAAAATGGATTTTTCTTTGAATAATTATAAAAATAAATTTAGAGATTTTATAAAATATTATCCAGTAATACTTAGCACCAATCATTCCATAAAAAATTCTTTGCCTAAAAATTATCTTTTAGATTATATTATTATAGATGAATCATCTCAAGTAGATTTAGTTACGGCGATGTTAACATTGTCTAGTTGTAAAAATATAATCATAGTAGGAGATGATAAACAATTATCTCATATTGTAGATAAAGATATTATGAAAGAGAAAAAAAAGTTAGATATTATATTTGAAAGATTAAATATTCCTAAGGAATATAATTATTTTGAAAAAAACATTATGTCATCTATAGCTGAAATTTATAAAGGAAAAATAGAGACTGTAACTTTAAAAGAACATTATAGATGTCATCCTAAAATTATAAATTTTTGTAATCAAAAATATTATGATGGAGAATTAATAGTTTTAAAAAAACCAACTAAAGAAGTTAGCCCTTTGATGGTTTATGAAACAACAGAGGGGAATCATATGCGTAAGCTTGAAGGTAAGGGCAGATATAATCAAAGAGAGTTAGATGTTATAAAAAGAGAAGTTTTAGATAGTGTTAATGTAAGTAAAGAAGATATAGGTCATGCAACGCCATACAGACTTCAAGCTGACAAAGCAAAACAATATTTTCCTTTGTATATACAAAATGATACAATACATAAATTTCAAGGAAGAGAGAAAAAAGTGATTATTATGTCTACAGTTTTAGATTCTTATGAAAAGATAAATTTTATAGATGATCCTAGACTAATAAATGTAGCTGTATCACGAGCAGAAGAAAAATTTATATTAGTTACAAATCCTATCTTATTCCAAAAAGAAGGGAGCAATATTCAAGATCTAATAGGATATATAAAATATAATACTTTAAATGAAGGAATAATAAAAAGTGATATTGTATCAGTGTTTGACTTATTGTATAAAGAATATTCTAAAAAACTTGAATCTTTTAAAAAAAGAATAATAGTGAAATCAAGGTATGATTCAGAAAATATAATTTATACACTATTAAATGATATATTTTCTAATGAAATTGAAGGAATTAAAGACATTTTGTATAATAGATATAAGATTGCAACGCAAATATTTCTTAAAAATATATTAAAAAGTGATAAGAGATTAAATATAAAAGAAAGTAATTTTATAAACAATAAATCATCCGTAGATTTTGTTATTTATAATAAATTTGATAATAGAATTAAATGTGCTATAGAAGTGGATGGTTTTTCATTTCATGAAAATAATAAAAAACAACTTGAACGAGATAAATTAAAGGATGGAATTTTAGACAAATATTCTATACCTTTATTAAGGTTGAAAACTAATGAAAGCGATATAAAAAATAAAATACAAAATTTTTTAAAAAAATATTTGTAAAATAAAAGAGCTATCTATTCAGATAACTCTTTTATTTTACTTTATATTTTAGTAATCTATAAAACTCTACTTTATCTCCATCTCTTTGAATAAATTCAATATTATGAGTTCCCTTTTTTAAATAGGGCTCTGTTAATACTATAGTATGTTCAGGATTATTAAATTGTTCTTGAGTTATTTGGTAGCTATCTACATATACTGTTATTATTTTTTCGGGATCAATATTTCCGGGTTTTATTTTAAGTCCATAATTAGTAATATCTTTATCATATTTAATTGTAAATATTTTATTATCTTTAGATTTATTGACTATAGATAAGTTTCCTTCACCTATGTTTTCGCCACCAATATATTTATTTTTGGGTAATTCAGTTGTTGAATTTTCTTCATCATCTTTTCCACAAGCAGTAAGAGATAAGGTTAAAATTAAAAATAAAAGTATTATTTTCTTTTTCATTAAGTCCTCCTAATTATATTTATATATATCATTATGTAATACTATATTTATAAAAATATTGCTATGAAAAATACACATAATGTAGGTATAAAATTATATTTTTGATGTTGATTATATAACAATATAGATTATCATTATTGAATGAGCTAAGTAAAATGGGGTTATCTGCAATGCAAATAGATTGTAACCCTAAAGTGGATTTAACTAAAACTTAACAAGAGGTATCAAAATATCAACTGTATTAGATGATGTTAGAGAAAAAGTAGAAGTAGAAGAAGTAAATTTAGAAGATATAATTTTTAAATGTTTTGGTAGTGCATATTGCATTAAAGTGGGGTTCTACACCTAAGATTGGTTATACATGTAGAGGTATTATTATATTTTTTGAAAGGTAAGATTTGATATTATACTTTGAAGTTTTATTTTAAATAAAATAAATGTAGAAAATGAATTTAAAGCATGAATTATAAAATTAATGTATAAATTTTGTAATAAACTTCTGAAAAAGAACTTAAAATGATATTACATAGTAATTAATACATTAAAAAAATTATCTAAAGAAAAATAAAGCTATAATTATAAATACATATTATTAGGAATATGAACTAAAAATTTCAGATAAAGCCTTACTTATAACACGAGTAATCTAAGTCTGGAAATACTTGTGAGATCGTTAGTGAAGAGAATTTGAAAGAAATTTTTAGAGTAAAGGTTTAAATAGGTGATTTTAGAGTATATTAAAGAAGAATATAAATTTTAAAGTCAATAAAAAAAGATGTTCTTATGGCATCTTTTTTTATTGAGCTGGGAAAGGAGCTTTGATTAGTACAGGATTGCTTTCAAGAGATATCCACTCATCAAACTCTATTTCTAACTCGTTTGTACTAATTGTATGATAAGAAACTTCAATGTTCTCTAAAGTTGTACCAGGTCTAACATCTTTCAAATAATTATCAGATTGTACACCATCTACCATAAAGGCAGATTCTAATTCTTGACCATCTTGGAATACTTTTTCTGAAATTGAAGTTGCATAACTAGTAGTTTCATTAGAGTTGTTTGTCCAAGTGATATTCAATACTATAGCTTCTTTACCATCATAATCTTTACTTTTTCTTACAGAATTTAAAACAACAGTACTATCTTTAACATCAAAAGGAGATCCTAAAGTTGCATCACCACTTTGTTCTTTGGGTGTTTTAGTTTCTTCAACATCTTCATTTTCTTCAGTTGTTTTAGCTTTTGTAGTTTTTTCATTTGTTTTAGTAGGAGCTTCAGTTTCTTTTGGATCATTTTTCTTGTCTTTATTACCACAAGCTGTAAAAACTAAAGACATTATAACTCCTAAAATTAATAATTTTTTCTTCAAATCTTTCCTCCTAATTAATATGTAGTAATAAATTATGAAATATAATTCACAATTATACTATACCGTATTCTTAAAAATAATCAAAGAAGTAAATAAGGAAAATAATTTTGTTATGATAAAGAAGAATAATTTGACTTTGCTTATGGATAAATGAAATAATACTAAAAAGCTTTGATACATTATATGGTAGGTGAATTATGAAGAATAACATTTGGAAAGATGAAATAATAAGTAAAGAAAAAAATATAGTAGTTTACAAAAATACAGAATCTAGTATTTTAATGAAAAAATTTACTTCAAATAAAGAATTAAGGAAAGAATTGAAGCTTTATGAATTAATGAAAAAAAATAATATTAATTTAGCATTTACCATAAGTGAAATATTAAAAGATAATAGTATAGTTTATAGTGCATCTAAAGGAAAAAAATTATCTTTATTCAATGATATAAATGAAGAAATTTATTTTAAAATAGGGGAAGAGTTATCTAAATTTCATAATATAGAATTAAATATAAGAAATGAGATGGAACCAATATTTTATCAAGTTCAAATATTAGAAAGATTAAAAAAAATATTAAAAGAAACTCAAAATGAAACTATAAAAGAAGCAATTTATTATATAAAAGAAAAACTAGATAAAGTAAATTTCAAGTTAATTAGATTTGGTATATCCATATATAAAATTAGCATAGACGACATATTAATAACAGAAACAAAAGAAATAAAAATAAATAATACAAAAGAAATTTGCTATAATAATCAAGAATTAAATTTTGTTTTATTAGAAAAGGCAATGGATGAATCTAGCAAAATAGAATCCTTTTTCAAGGGTTATAGTAAGAATATATTATTAGATGAAGATTATATAGAAAGATTAAAGATATTTACTTTGTTTTCAATAATTAGTAATTCTAAATATTGGGAAATAGAGGATAAGGAATGCTATTCAAAAATAACGAATATAAAAGTGCGAGATATTTATAAAAAAACATGATAAATTTATATTTTGATAGTTGCTTTATTTAAAAAATTATAATATAATAAATTTTGTCGTTTGTAAGAAAGTTATTTAAGTAGTTAAATAACTTGAAAAAATATTTGACAAGCCAGACTAAATAAGTTATACTAAATTAGTCAATTAGGCCCCATGGTCAAGCGGTTAAGACATCGCCCTTTCACGGCGGTAACCCGGGTTCGAATCCCGGTGGGGTCACCATATATGGGCGGTTAGCTCAGCTGGGAGAGCATCTGCCTTACAAGCAGGGGGTCACAGGTTCGAGCCCTGTACCGCCCACCATATATGGCCTGGTAGTTCAGTTGGTTAGAATGCCAGCCTGTCACGCTGGAGGTCGTCGGTTCGAGTCCGATCCAGGTCGCCATGTGTGCTGATGTAGCTCAATTGGTAGAGCAACTGACTTGTAATCAGTAGGTTGGGGGTTCAAGTCCTCTCATCAGCTCCATTTTTACACAAGGAGGAGTTCCCGAGTTGGCCAAAGGGGACGGACTGTAAATCCGTTAGCTACGCTTTCAGTGGTTCGAATCCACTCTCCTCCACCAATAAAAATATTGACAATAATAAATGAAAATGGTATACTGAAGAAGTTGCTTAAACATCTATATGCGGGTGTAGCTCAGTGGTAGAGCCCCAGCCTTCCAAGCTGGTTGCGAGGGTTCGATTCCCTTCACCCGCTCCAATAAGCACCTATAGCTCAGCTGGATAGAGCAACGGACTTCTAATCCGTGTGCCAGAGGTTCGAATCCTCTTAGGTGCGCCATAATGGGGCGTAGCCAAGTCGGTAAGGCACTAGACTTTGACTCTAGCATTTCACAGGTTCGAGTCCTGTCGCCCCAGCCAATAAAATTTAACATGACCCATTAGCTCAGTTGGCAGAGCACCTGACTTTTAATCAGGGTGTCCCGCGTTCGAGTCGCGGATGGGTCACCAGTACGGAGAGGTATCGAAGTGGTCATAACGAGGCGGTCTTGAAAACCGTTTGGGTTCACGCCCACGTGGGTTCGAATCCCACCCTCTCCGCCAATTTATAACCAAAGAATTGGATTAGGAGAAGTACTCAAGTGGCTGAAGAGGCTCCCCTGCTAAGGGAGTAGATCCTTAACGGGATGCGAGGGTTCAAATCCCTCCTTCTCCGCCAGTTATTTGGGCCTTTAGCTCAGTTGGTTAGAGCGCCCGGCTCATAACCGGTAGGTCCGGGGTTCGAGTCCCTGAAGGCCCACCAAATATAAATATTTCTTGGCAATAGCCAAGAAATATTTACTTTATAAGCAAAAAAATTTGCCCAGATAGCTCAGTCGGTAGAGCAGAGGACTGAAAATCCTCGTGTCGCTGGTTCGATTCCGGCTCTGGGCACCAAAGAAGATTTAATCTTCTTTTTTAATGTGTATAACAAATTAATAAGACCCATTAGCTCAGTTGGCAGAGCACCTGACTTTTAATCAGGGTGTCCCGCGTTCGAGTCGCGGATGGGTCACCAAAACCCCAACAACATAGGTTGTTGGGGTTTTTATTTGAAATCTATGTAAGGATATTATATTATATGAACAATAATACTAATAAATTATTTTTTAATATGAAGGGAGATTTAAATGAAAAAAACAAAAAACAAAGTAGTAATATTATTAATTATATCTTTGGTTTTTAGTATTTTACTAGGAAGTACAGCATTTTTTCTTATAGGAGCTTTAGATAGTGGAGATGTAAAGTTATATGAAACTTTAAAATACCTGTTTTTATTCTTTTTTATATCAACACCTTTAATAATCATATTATCATTAATATCATTATCTAGTATAAAATTAAAAGATGATAAAGAATAGAAAAATTGTAAAATAAACTTAATGGAAAAAAATTTTAGTCTATATTTACATTAAAGGATATAATTTTAAATAGGTATATTGAAAATTAGTATGAATAAAGAAATAATGTTTATATTTATTGATGTTACTAGAATTATAACATAGTATTACTTACGATAAATTATAGATATATAAAGTTGGCAATTTGTAATAATATTTTTATATGCAAGTATAATCTACAAAAGCATTAAATAATAAATAATTATATATTATGAAAGCGTTGAATTCATACCCAATGAAAGTGAATAAAATTATCACAATAATTTAAGTTGACATAGAGCATAGTATAGGTTTAGTATTTAAATAGAATATTTTAAGACCCATTAGCTCAGTTGGTAGAGCACCTGACTCTTAATCAGGGTGTCCAGAGTTCGAGCCTCTGATGGGTCACCAATATATAAAAATAATAGAGATTTAATTAATATTAAGTTTTGCAAGCTATAATAGCTTGACAATATAATAAATATATCTTATTATAGGGTGGTAATTAAATATGACCCGTTAGCTCAGTGTTAGAGCACCTGACTCTTAATCAGGAGGTCCCATTGTTCAAATCATGGACGGGTCACCAAAAAGAAGACGAAAGTCTTCTTTTTTTATTTGATAAATTGCATAGAACTATTTTTAAAAGGTATAATTATATTAATATACTAATTAAAATATAGATAGGAGAAAAAATGAAGATAGGAATAATTAGTGATACACACGGAGATATAGTGCAAACTAAAAAAGCACTTAGTATTTTAAAAGATTGTGAATATATAATACATTGCGGTGATGTACTATATCATGGTCCAAGAAATGATCTACCTAAAAATTACAATCCAAAAGACTTGGCGTTATACTTAAGTGAGTTAGATAATATTATATATATTAGAGGCAATTGTGATAGTGACGTTGATGAAATGGTAATGAAAAAAGATTTAAGTCATAAATCTAGACTACTAGAATTAGATGGACACACAATATTTGCAATTCATGGATATGAAGAAATAGAACAGGAAAGAATAAAAAAAGCTGAAGGTTTAAAAGCTAATATAATAGTTTCTGGACATACACATATAAAAATATTAAAAAAAGTAAATAATTTAATTATAATAAATCCAGGAAGTACTACAATTCCAAAAGATGGTTCTAGTTCCGTTGCAAAGATAGATGGTAACGTTGTCGAATTAATTGACTTAGAAAAAAATACTACAATAAAAAAATTAGATATATAAAAATAGGCTTGTATTTATGATATAATCTGAATTGGAGAAAAATTTGTTTAGGAGGAACTATGAAAGAATTTGTAGAAAAAAGTGTAAAAGAAATTCAAGAACAAATAGGTGATGGTAAGGCAATATGTGCATTATCAGGCGGAGTTGATTCTTCAGTATGTGCTGTACTAGTGCATAAAGCAATAGGAGATAGGCTAACTTGTGTATTTGTTGACCATGGACTACTTCGAAAAGGTGAAAAAGAAGAAGTTGAAGAAACATTTAGAAATAAGTATAATATTAACCTTATTACAGTAGATGCAGAAGATAGATTTCTTAGTAAATTAGAAGGTGTATCTGATCCTGAACAAAAAAGAAAAATTATTGGTGAAGAGTTCATCAGAGTGTTTGAAGAAGAGCAAGCTAAATTAAAAGGATATGGTTATTTAGTACAAGGAACTATATATCCAGATATATCTGAAAGCGGAATAGAAGGTCATGATCTTGTTAAAAGCCATCACAATGTAGGTGGACTTCCTGAGGATGTAAACTTTGAATTAGTAGAACCGCTAAGAACATTATATAAAGAAGAAGTTAGACAAGTTGGTAGAGAATTAGGTATGCCAGATGTTATGGTTAATAGGCAGCCATTCCCAGGACCTGGACTAGGGGTTAGGGTTTTAGGGGAAATAACAAAAGAAAAATTAGACATACTAAGAGATGCTGATTATATATACAGAGATGAGGTTGCAAAAGCAGGCTTAGATACAAAAATTTGGCAGTATTTTGCGGCTATGCCAGACTTTAGTGTAACAGGAGTAAAAGACGGTAAAAGAACATACTCAAGAACAATTTTCTTAAGAGCAGTTAACACAGAAGATGCAGTAACAGCTGAGTGGTATAAATTTGATATGGACTTTTTACAAAAAGTATCAGATAGGATTGTAAAAGAAGTACCTCAAGTAAATAGGGTACTTTATGATATAACACAAAAACCACCAGGAACAATAGAATTCGAATAAAAACAATAAAGGCTATATCCTAATAGATATAGTCTTTTGTTATACTAAAAATATTATAATTAATTTTAAATTTTATTTGGTAATTAGATATAAAAATAGTAGGTAGCTAATAAAAGTAGTTTAAATTAAAATGGAAACATTTATTTGATAACAATCTAATATATTCTTCTAATAGTAAATATATAGATATGTTTATTATTTAATTGTATAAACTGTTATCAATAACTTTAATACAATGTATAAGTATTTGTCCAAGAAAGATAGTATTAGTATAATTATTATGTCAAATAATTATTTAATTTAATAAATTATAAATTTTTAGTATCTTTTTTAAATTTTAAATTATCAAAACTAAATGAGTATTTTAAGTTAATCTAATAATGGAGCTACTTATAAATATATTATTTTATAAGAAACTGTGATAGTAAGTTATACAAGATAGTTTCATTTTGTAATTAGCAATTATTTTTTATTTAAAAGAAAGTTATTTTATGAGCTCATATGGAGGAGCTTTTTTATTGTAAAATAAAAATAATATTTTATAATTGAATAAAGAACTATTAAGGTTTAAGTAATAATAACTATATTAAGGAGCGTATATATGAGGAAAATTTTTACAGTATTATTGTTTTTCGTGTTACTAGTATCTTTATTAGCATGTTCAAATGAAAATTCTAATTCAAGTAAAACAGATTTTAGGAAAGAAGAACAAAATAAAAATATTATTAAAGTAACAGATATGATGGGAAGAGAAGTTGAAATTAAAAAGGGAGTTAAAAAGATTGTTGCTTTACAACCAGCAGATTGTGAGATTATTTTTTCAATAGGATCTGGAGAAAACGTAGTTGGAAGGGGAGAATATTGCGATTGGCCAGAAGGAGTTAAAAAGGTTGAATCATTGCAATCAGGAGAAGATACAAATATTGAACAAATTATAAAGTTACAACCAGATATAGTTTTTATGGGAACTATGACACAGAAACCAGAACAAATAGAACAATTGGAAAAATTTGGAATATCTGTTGTTGTAAGTGAAGCTACAAATGTTGATGGTGTATACAAATCTATAAATATAATTGGAAAGTGTCTTGGAAAAGATAAGGAAGCTAATGATCTAGTTAAAGAAATGAAAAATGGATTTGATGAACTAGCAAAAAAAGTTTCAAAAGAAGAAGAGAAAACTATTTACTATGAAACATCTCCATTAGAGTTTGGAATTTGGACTGCAGGAAAAAATACTTTTATGAATGATATTGCGAATGTGCTAGGATTAAAAAATATATTTGAAGATGTTGATGGATGGGCGGAAGTTTCTCAAGAACAAGTTATAGAAAGAAATCCAGATTACATAGTTAGTATTGCTATGAATTCAGATGAGGGAATAAAACCAACAGATGAAATTATGACTAGAGATGGATGGAAAGATATTGTAGCTGTTAAGAATAAAAATGTATTTTTGTTAGATGCAGATGAACTTTCTAGACCAGGACCTCGTTTAGTTGATGGAGCAAAAGCGTTGTATAATGCAATTTATGGAGAAGAAGTATCTATAGAAGATACATCTTTCAGATAGAATATGAGTAAAAAAAATAATAGAAAAGGACATACTTGGAGAAATTATTTAATATTATCATTTATTACCGTAAGTATATTCATAATTTGTGTATGTACAGGAAGCATTACAGTACCAGTAAAAGATACACTTAATGTTATCTTAAGTTCAATTCAAGGCAAGGAGACAGAATTAGCTGTCTCAAAATCAGTTATAGTATTAGTTAGAATTCCAAGAGTTCTATGTGTAGCATTAGTAGGAGCGGCGTTAACTATTTGTGGTGCTTCTATGCAAGGTTTATTGAAGAATCCATTAGCAGATGGTTCAACTTTAGGAGTGTCTGCAGGAGCTTCACTAGGAGCAGTTATAGCTATTACATTTGGTTTTAGGATACCTGGGTTAGAAGGTGGAGGAACTATGGTAATGGCTATATTATTTGCGTTTGTATCTATAATTGCAATATTAGCTTTAGCCAGAGTATTAGATTACTCACTAACAACTAATACTATTATTTTAATAGGGATAATTTTTTCTATGTTTATTGGTAGTATAATAAATCTTATTATTGCATTTGCAGGAGAAAAAGTAAAAACTATTGTATTTTGGACAATGGGATCTTTGGCAGATAGTAATTATACTAATTTTTTTGTAATGTTTGCAGCATTAATTATTTGTAGTGTAGTATTGCTTTTACATACAAATGAATTAAACGCATTGGCTATAGGAGAAGATAATGCTCGTAACATTGGGATAAATGTAAGAAATACCAAGCTTATTATTCTTATATCTACTTCGGTTTTAATTGGAATATCTGTATCAATAGGTGGAACTATCGGTTTTGTAGGACTTATAATTCCTCATATAACAAGGATGATAACGGGACCTAATCATAAAAGATTACTACCTACTTGTATTTTTACAGGTGCATCATTTTTAATGTTGGCAGATCTTATTGCAAGAATAATAGTAAAACCTAAAGAATTGCCTATTGGGGTTGTAACTTCCATTATTGGAGTTATAAGTTTTATATATATTTTTTATGTAACAAGAAAGGCAAAATGATATGTTAAATATTTCGAATATAACAGTTACAAGCGGGAAATTGGTAATAGTTGATGATGTTTCTTTCTCACTTGAGCAAAATCAGTGGTTAATGGTGACTGGACCAAATGGTGCGGGAAAGAGTACTTTAGTAAAAGCTATTTCTCAAACAGTTCCATATAAAGGAAGAATTTTTTGCTTGGGAACAGATGCTTCTAAAGACAAGCCTAGTGTATTTGCAAAGAAAGTTGGTATGTTAGTTCAAGATAACTATGTTAATTATAGTTTTACAGTTGAAGAAATTGTGAATCTGGGAAGATATGCATGGTCAAAAGGATTTTTTTCAGAAATGAACAAAAATGACATAGAATATGTAGAAAATGCTTTGAAAATAACAGGTATGTATGAATTACGAAAACAATCAGTTTTAACTTTGTCTGGTGGAGAGTTACAAAGAACATTCTTAGCTCAAGTTCTGGCACAAAATCCAAATATTCTTATTTTAGATGAGCCAACTAATCATTTGGATTTAATGTATCAAAAGCAGATTTTTTCCATCTTAACAAATTGGGTAAAGAAAGAAAATCGTGCTTTAATATCAGTAGTGCATGATTTAAGCTTGGCTAAAGTCTATGGAACACATGCTCTACTTATGAAGCAAGGTAAAGTTATTTCACAAGGTATTATAGATGATGTTTTAAGTAATGACAATTTAAATTATGTATATGATATGAATGTTTCAAATTGGATGAATAAGCTTTTAAGTAAATGGAATGATAGATAATTTAACTAACTAATTAATTTTAAAATGGGAGGAAATTGTTTTACAAAGATAACTAGAAGTTTTAATTGACATAACAATTTTACTCTTTAGTGTATCTATATAATGTGTATAATTTATTTAACTTATAAGTTTAATAATTCACATATAATTGACATAGCTATTTTAATTTGATACGATTTTAATATCACTTTTTAAATTATTAAATATGTTATCTAAGGAGAAGAAATTAATGAAAAATATTAAAAATATACTTTTTAAATGATATAAGAGTATTAAATTAGAAGTTTCTAATGAATTAATAAAATATAATTTCTTTTTTATATAATATAGGTTATGGTAAAAATTTTCTTTAAAAATTTTTAAATTTTTCAAGTCATTTTTAAGAGTCTTTTAGTTTTTATTAAAGCTAATCTAATTAATCTAAATATATAGTTTAGAAGAGAAATTATATATTTAGGCAATCTTTTACAAATTTCAAAATACCAAAGTTAAATGAATAGATATTATAGACTAAATAATTAAAAAATATTAATTTTTAGTTATTTAAAGTTGTGCAAATATTTTTAGAAAAACACATGTTATTATATTAACAAATAACCTATAAAACATAGGATATCACCAGGTATTTATTTCATAAAAGGGAGAAAGACATGAAAGAAAAAAAAACAAATAGAAAAAGTTATATTGGCAAAATTATAATAATTTTTCTAATATTAATAGCAGTAGGATCTTATTTTTTTATTCCTAGTATAAAAAATGGAGTGAATGTTATATTTGACATGTTTTCAACTGGAGATTTTACAGTAGTAAAAAAATTTGTAGAATCTTATGGCGCATATGCAGTATTTGTATCATTTTTACTTATGATTTTCCAGTCTATAGCAGCTCCGTTACCAGCGTTTTTAATTACATTTGCAAATGCAAATCTTTTTGGATGGTGGCAAGGTGCAATATTGTCATGGACTAGTTCTATGGTAGGAGCAGCCTTATGCTTTCTTATCGCACGAGTTTTGGGAAGAGATGTTGTTGAGAGATTAACTAGCAAAAAAGGATTAAAACAAATAGACACTTTTTTTGAAAAATATGGTAGAAAAAGTATATTAATAGCAAGACTTTTGCCTTTTATATCATTTGATATTGTAAGTTATGCAGCTGGTCTTACATCTATGTCCTTTAAAGGTTTTATAATAGCAACAGGTCTTGGGCAACTTCCAGCAACTATAATTTATTCTTATGTTGGTGGGATGCTTACAGGAGGAGCACAAAAACTTGTGACAGGATTATTAATTTTATTTGCACTTTCTGTATTAGTAGTTTTAATTAAGCAAATATATAATGAAAAACAAAAGAAGGCTAGAGAGAATGAAAAATAAAGGCATAAAAAAAATTATAATATTTTTTATAATTATGCTTATTCTATTGATATTAAATCATTATTTTAAATGGTCAAGTTATCTAGGAGATATAGAAAACCTTGAATTTTTAAAAGATATGGTAGAAGATAATTTTCTATTAGCTGTTTGTACATATATTGTTTTAACTATTATAGGGTGTGTAGTTTTAGCGCTACCGGGATTCACGTTTGCTATTATAGCAGGAATTTTATTTGGACCTATAATAGGAATATTAGTTTGTCTTGTGGCTACTACATTAGGAGCGATGTTGTCGTTTTTAGTCGGAAGATTCTTTTTAAAGGATGGAGTTAAGCCGATGCTTGAAAAAAATAAGACGTTAAAAAAACTTTTATTTAGCGAAGATGGAAAAGCTGATATGGTAGTATTAATGATTACTAGAATGGTTCCAATATTTCCATATAATTTGCAAAACTTTGCTTATGGAATAACGGATATTAATTTTTGGAAATATTCGATATTTACGTTTATTTTTATGCTTCCAGGGGTTTCGTTTTTTACAATAGGAGCTTTTGGATTTATGGCATATGAAGGAAAGTGGAAATATTTTATAATTGCAGGAATTTTAGCGATTTTAGTAACAATAGTAGGAATTTTAATACAAAAAAAATTTTTAGAAACTGAAAAATCGTGATTTAGGAGGAGAAGATGAAGAAAAAATTGTTAATCTTGGCTATGGTTTTAACACTAATATTATCCATTGTAGCTTGTAATGGAAATGATAATAGTAAATCGACAGAAAAAACAGGAAAAGGTAGTATAAGCATATCTGAAATGTCATATGATGAATTATTGAAAGAAGCAAAAGGTACAACGGTTACATTTTATGGATGGGGCGGAGATGAGCAGTTAAACAAATGGCTAGATGACTACTTTGAGAAAATTATGAAAGAAAAATACGACATTAAAATGGAACGTGTTCCAATGGATATTGAGCAAATTTTAAGTCAGATTTCAGGTGAAATTCAAGCAAGTAAAAAAGATGGCGATATTGATATGATTTGGGTAAATGGAGAAAATTTCAAATCAGCAAAAGAAAATAATATGCTTTTTGGACCATTTGTTGATAAATTACCAAATTATAAAGATTTTGTAGACGCAAATTCTGAAGATGTATTATCAGATTTTGGATATCCAATAGAAGGATATGAAGCTCCTTATGGAAAAGCTCAAATCGTTATGCTTGCAGATACTAATGTAGTTGATGAGCTACCTAAGAGTACGGACGAATTAAGGGAATTTGTAAAAAAATATCCAGGTAAAGTTACATATCCTGCATTACCAGATTTTACAGGAAGTGCTTTTGTAAGAAATATTATCTATGATATTTGTGGTTATGAACAATTTTTAGATATGAAAGCAGATAAGGAAACTGTAAAAAAAGCTATAGAGCCAGCTTTAGAATATTTAAGAACTCTAAATCCTTATTTGTGGAATGAAGGAAGTACTTTTCCAGACTCATCAACGACTGTAGACAATATGTTTTCGGACGGTGAACTTGTACTTAATATGACATATGGGGCATATGATGTTGCAGTAAATATAGAAAATGAGACTTATAAAGATACTACTAAGTCTTTTCAGTTTGACAAGGGAACAATTGGGAATACAAACTTTATAGGAATTGCAGAAAATTCAGAAAATAAAGCAGGTGCAATAATTGCAATAAATGAAATGTTATCACCAGAAGTACAAGCTAATAGATATGAAGCTTTAAAAACATTGCCAGTTTTAGATTATGAGAAATTAGACGAAAGTCAAAAAGAAGCATTCGATAAAGTGGATTTAGGAAAAGGAACAATTCCCCAAGATGAATTATTATCTAAGCGTCTACCAGAAATGCCAGCAGAATTGGTTCCAATAATTGAGGAAATATGGCTAGAAGAAGTAGTTGGAAAATAATTAGAAAAAAATTAACTCCTTATAAATTATTAATTCCTCAAATAATATTATCTATGATATTTTTAGTCGGTATTTTCATAGGAATTATTCAAAGTTTTGGTGTAATCCCATCACTTGGACTTACAAAACCGACAATTAAATACTATAAAGAGATATTAAGTAATGTGAACATGATAAATTCAATAGTTTATAGCTTTAGAATTGCTATTATTTCAGCACTATTTTCTACTATAATAGGTGTATTGATATCTGGGATTATTGTTTTGAATAGAAGAGAAAATAGTTTGTACATGAAAATTATACAGTTGCCTATAATAATTCCACATATTGTAGTAGCTTTATTTACAATAAACATTTTATCTAAAAATGGAATACTAGCAAGAGTTGTATACTCTCTTGGGTTAATATCAGATCAACAAGAGTTTCCTAAGGTTATTTTTGATTCAGGAGGCATAGGAGTTATAATAGCTTATTTATGGAAAGAGATACCCTTCATTATATATTTTATCATTGCCTTAATGTCAAAAATAAATAATAAACTGGGGGAAGCGGCTATAAATTTAGGGGCAAGTAAATGGAAAGCATTTTTTAAAGTTACTCTACCACTTTGTAAGAATACAATATTAAGTGGATTTATTATAATATTTATATTTGCTTTAGGAGCTTATGAGTTACCAGCGATACTTGGAGCAACTTCTCCAAGAGCTTTACCAGTATTAACTTATGTTGAATATATACACCCTGATTTACAAAATAGACCTTATGCAATGGCGCTAAATGGAATTATGATATTGATTTCTTTAATAAGCGCAACTATATACTATTATTTGGTTAATAGCAATTTTAAAAGTATAAAGGGAGATATAAATAAATGATAGGTGAAAGAAATAAAATTGTATTATTAATATTATTTATTATGTCTTTAATTATACTTATACCAATTTTAATTCTTATAGTATGGACTTTTACTGAAAGATGGTCTTGGCCAAGTCTTATACCTCAAGTATTTTCACTAAGAGCATCAAAGGATATTATAGGAAGAACTAGCCAATTTATACCAATAGTATATTCTAGTGTATTCATCTCTTTAGTGGTGGCAGGCTTATCAGTTATTATAGGTACTATGACTGCAAGAGCTTTTGTATTATATGAGTTTAAAGGGAAGAAAATATTATATTTTTTATCTATGATACCTTTTGTTATTCCAACAACAATTTTTGCCCTTGGACTACAAATAGTTTTTATAAAATCAGGATTTAGTAATACTATGTTTGGAGTAATTATTGCTCACTTAGTATACTCTTTGCCTTATGCCATTATACTATTAATAGATGGAGTTAAGGCAGTTGGAAAAAGCTTAGAAGAACAAGCAAGGGTACTTGGTGCTACACCTATGAAAGCTTTTAGGAAAGTATCTTTACCACTTCTTGTACCAGTAATGTTGTCAGCTTTTAGCATGTCATATATAGTTTCTTTTAGCCAATATTTTTTGACATTGATAATTGGAGGAGGAAAGGTAAAAACTTTTGCTATAGTAATGTTTCCTTATTTACAAGGAGGAACTAGAAATATAGCAAGTGTATATAGTTTAGTATTTCTAATAATAACTATAATAGTATTTATACTGAGCAAGTTAATAGCTGATAAATACAGTAAGAACTACAGTATTAATTATTATTAACAATAGGAGAAATATGAGTTTAGGTATAGAGAATTTAGAAGTTTCATTACAAAAAAATAAAATTTTAAAAAATATTAATTTGAATATAGAAAATGGTGAATTTATTTCGCTTTTAGGGCCTTCAGGTTGTGGAAAAAGTACCTTATTAAAAAGTATAGCTGGTTTATTGGAAAAAGACTCAGGAAAAATATATATAAAGGATGAGGATGTAGAATATTTACCGCCAGAGAAAAGAGGAGCTATTATAGTTTTTCAAGATTTACGATTGTTTCCAAATATGACAGTAGAAAAAAATATAGGATTTTCATTAGAACTTAAAAAAGTCAAAAAAAATTTACAAAAAAATATAATCTCAAATTTATTGAGAGATGTACAACTTGAGGGATTTGAAAAAAGGAAAATAACTGAAATGTCAGGAGGGCAGTTGCAAAGAATAGCATTAGCTAGAGCACTTGCTACAGAACCAAAAATACTTTTGTTAGATGAACCTTTTTCTAGTTTAGATGAAGAATTTAGGTTAGAAATGAGAAAGCTTGTAAAAAAATTACAAGAAGAAAGAAATTTAACTACTATTTTAGTAACTCATGATAAACAAGAGGCAATACAAGTATCTGATAGAATTGCGGTTATGGAAAATGGGGAAATTAAGTTAATAGATACACCATACAATATTATTAATTTAAATATAGAATATGAAAAAAACAGTTTAAATAAAATAGTTGGAAATGTTAAAGATGGTTTTTTCAAAAATGAGTTTTGCAGTTGGAAAGTAGATATTGAAGATGGTAATTATGAAGTTATAATTTCAGAAGATGGTATGAACTTTAATTATTTTAAAGTAAAGGAATAGTATATGAAAAAAGTAATTGTTGATTGTGACAATACAATAGGAATAAAAGGATGCGATGTTGATGATGGATTAGCTATTTTGTATTTATTAGGTTGTGAAAATATAGATATAAAGGGAATAACAGTTACATATGGCAATAGTGATATAGATACTGTTTATGAGAATACCCAAAAATTTCTAGAAGAAATAAATAGATTTAATATTCCATTAATTAAGGGAAGTGGAATTTCAAAAGATTGCAAAAATGAAGCAGCAGAATTTTTAGTAAATAAAGCCAAAGAATATAAAGAAAATCTTTCAATTATAGCAACAGGTTCTCTTACAAACTTAGGGAAAGCCTACGAGCTAGACAAAAATTTTTTTGATAATGTTAATGAAATAGTATTAATGGGAGGAATTACAGAACCTTTAATTTTTGAAAAAAAGATAATGGATGAGTTAAACTTTTCGTGTGATCCTATTTCTACATATAATGTTTTAAATTATGGAAATAATGTTTCTGTAATAACTGGAAATAATTGTTTAAAGGCTTTGTTTACATTAGATGAATACAATATGGAATTATTCAATAAAAAAATTAATATAGCAAAGTATATATATGAAAAAACTAGTTACTGGTTTATAGATAACGAAGAAGAATATGGAATTAATGGTTTTTATAATTGGGATGTTTTAGCAGCAGTATATTTAGCTAATCCAGAACTATTTAATAAAAAATATAAAAATATAGAAGTTTTAGAAGAGAATTTAACAAAAGGTTTTTTAAATGAAGAAGAAAATGGAGTTATATTAAATCTTCCAGAAATAAAGAATGAATATAAATTAAAAGAAAATATTTACAGTAAGTGGCTAAATATATCATTAGTTTAAAAGTTAATAAAATACATAATTGTATTTTATATATAAAAATATTAGGAGGAAAATAATGAAGAAAAAATTACTTATTTTAATCTCTGCAATTATGATGATAACATTATTTGCAGTAGGATGTGACAAAAAAGATGGAGGATCTACAAAGGGGTCAGATGCAGTAACTTCAAAAGATGGATATCAATATATATCAGCGGAAGAAGCAGTTAAAATTGCAGAAAAAGGTGAAGATCATATATTAGATGTTAGAGAATGGGATAACTATGTTGAAGGAAGACTTATTAATTCAGAATGGAAGGCAATATTTCCACTAGAAGATACAAAACTTGAAGAAGAAATGGCAACTTATGCTAAAGAAAAATTATCAGATGGTAAAAAAATATATATAGTATGTAATAGTGGAAAAAAAGGAGCTGAAAAAACTACAGACATATTAAAGAAAAATGGAATAGATAGTTCTTTAATATTTACAGTAGAAGGTGGAGCAAAAGCATTAGGTGAAGAAAAAGCTTTATCGACAGATAGAGTAGAAGAAAATATCGAATGGAAATATGTATCAGCAGAAGATGCATTAAATAATAAAGATGCACAAATAATAGATGTAAGAGATGACGAAAATTATAAAAAAGGTCATTTAAAAGATTCTATCCATAGTGATTTAACTGATGTAGAAGATGCTAAATTACAAACAAATATGTATAAATTAGGTGTTGAAAAATTAGATAAAGAAAAACCTGTTTATATATTATGTTATAGTGGAAACAAATGTGCTAAAACAGGAATTTCTGTATTAAGAGATGCAGGTTTTGATACAAATAATGTTCTAATTATAGAAGATGGAGCAAAAGATAAGACAATACAAGAAGCTTTTGTTGAAGAATAAAAATACTAAAGACAGTGTAAATATTTTATATTTATACTGTCTTTAGTTAAGGAAATACAAGATATGGAATTTGATAAAAATTTGAAAAATTATTTGAATAGGGATGAATTTAAGGATGCTCTTGGTATTCCTAAAAATTATAATATTACATATAAAAAATTAGCACAGGGAGAATATAATATTAATTATATTTTACTTCATCCTATAACTAATAAAAAAATGATTTTAAGGATAAATACAGGAAGTCAGATGCACTTAAATAATCAAATAGAATATGAATTTAATGCTCTTAAGCTTTTGGAAAAATCTAATAGAACTCCTAAACCAATATTTATTGATGGTAGTAAAGAATATTTAGATTATGGACTTATGGTTATGGAATTTTTAGAAGGAAGAAGTTTAAATTATAAAACAGATTTAAATTTAGCAGCAGAGTGCTTAGCAGATATTCATGCAACAATAGTATCGGAAAACAGTGGTTTAATTTACCCTAAGAATCCTATAGAAGCAATACTTTTTGAATGTAATGAGATGTTTAAAATATACTATGATTCTAGATTAAGTAAAAAGGAAGTAAAAAGTAAAATAAAAAGATTGTTAAGCTTAGGAGAAAAAAAACTAAAAGATGAAAATGAATATAGTGGATATCGTTGTTGTGTAAATACAGAATTAAATTCAGGTAATTTTTTAATAAATGGTCATAATAGAAATAATTATTTAGTAGACTGGGAAAAGCCTATTTTGAGTACTCCTATTCAAGATTTAGGACATTTTTTAGCTCCAACAACAACATTTTGGAAAACGGATATTATTTTATCTAAAGAAGAAAATGAAAAGTTCGTAAATGAATATATAAATGCAGTAAATAATAGGTTTGTTATAAATAATTTGAATGAACAATTAAATTTGTTTATAGCAATTAATTGTTTAAGAGGTATAACTTGGTGCTCTATGGCATATATTCAATATAATAGTTATGATAAACTTATAAAAAATGGGGATACATACAAAAAGCTAGAAGCTTATCTAGAAAAAAGTTTTTTAGAATACATTGAAAATATGTATTTTAAATAAAATTAAACTAAGGAGAAAAGTTATGAAAAAGATTTTTAGAATATTGAGTTTATGCTTAATATCAACCTTTTTATTAGTTGGGTGTGGAAATTCAAAAAACAATGAAAAAACTACAGAAACTGGTAAAAAAATCGAAGAAAAAAGTAGTGTAAAGGCAGAGTCAGTTGAACAAAAGAAAGTATATGTTACACCAGAGTGGGTTAAGAGTGTTATAGACGGGAACCAAGAAGAATCTAAAGATTATGTTATTTTAGAAGTTTCATGGGGAGATGAGGAAGCTTCCCCAACGTATTTAAAAGGACATATTCCTGGTGCGGTTCACATGAATACAGATAATGTTGAGTCAGAAGAAATGTGGAATTATAGAACTCCAGAAGAATTTGAAAAGCTAATGAAAGATTATGGAATAACAAAAGATACTACAGTAATTTGCTATTCAGATGTTGGAACAAATTCAGCAGATGATAGAGTTGCATTTTCGATGTTATGGTCAGGAGTTGAAAATGTTAAATGTTTAGACGGTGGTCTTGATTCATGGAATAAAGCTAAGTATGATTTAGAAGAAAAAACAAATGAACCATCAAAAACAGATAAAGATTTTGGAGTAAAAATACCAGCACATCCTGAGTATGTTTTATCTATTGATCAAGTAAAAGAAAAATTAGGAAAAGATGAAAATTTCAAATTAGTGAGTATTAGAAGTAAAGATGAATTTATTGGAAAAACTAGTGGATATTCATATATTAAAAGAGCAGGAGAGCCTAAAGGTGCTATATGGGGACATGATACAGATGATGGTTCTTACAATAAAGAAGACGGAACAACTGTAGGAATAGATGTAGTAGAAAAATACTTAAAAGAATCTAATGCTTCATTAGAAAATGAAACTTCATACTACTGTGGAACTGGATGGAGAGCAGCAATTCCTTTCTTAATAGCATATGAAAATGGTTATACAAATGTTACATTATATGATGGTGGTTGGAATGAGTGGCAAATGGATGACAGCTTACCAGTACAAGTTGGGGACCCAGCTAGTGATGATGTAGAGTATAAAACAGTAAAAGAACTACCAACAGATAAAGCTAAGAATTAGAATTAAAGGATAAATTATAAATGAAAAAAGCTGGTTATATATTTTTAACATTATTAGAAATATTATTATTTATAGGATGCTATGTCATTACTTATTTTACTAAGAAGAAAATGGGTATGGCTAGATATATAGCTTTTAAAAATCAATCAATAAGAAAAGAGCTAGATGTAGATTTAATAAAAAATATATTTATTGTTGTAATATTAATACTTACAATTATTGTATTAATAAATTTTATTGTAAAAAGACTAAAATTAAATAGAATATCAAAATTAATTAATTTTGTAATGTTAATTACAACAATAGTATTTACTGTATTTGTATCTATAAGTTCCACAGAAAAAATAAAAACATATTTTTATATTTCTTTATTTTTAGGATTAATAGCTTTAATACAAATAATAAAAGCCATATTATCCATAGTATGGAATAGTAATAAAGTAGGAAGTAAAGAAAATGTATACTAATAAAAAATTTTCAACTAATTCTGAAGATTGTATTAATTGTGGAATATGTACGGAAAACTGTATATTTTTAGATAAATATAAAGTAGATATAAGTGATATTAGATATAATCCAGAATTGTCATATAGTTGTTTTTTATGTGGAAAATGTACAAGAGTTTGTCCTATAGATATAGATGGAAGAGAAATAATTTATCAAATTAGAAAAGAAGAAATGAAAAAATATGATAAATTAATAAAAAAAGACTATAAAATGTTAATTGCCGAAAAAAACAATTATAAATTTAAGAATTACAAACATTCTTCAAAGAGTGTATTATTTCCAGGTTGTAACTTTCCATCATTTTATCCAAAAACAACTAAAAATATTATAGAAATATTAAACGAACATGAAAATATTGGTGTTGTTTATGATTGTTGTGGAAAGCCAATATCAGAATTAGGCATGGAGAAAGAAGAAAAAGATATATTACTTAAATTAAACCAGCGATTTAAAGAAGAAAATATTGAAGAACTAATTATTATTTGCCCAAATTGTTATCACTATTTATATGATAAAGTAGATATAAATATAGTAAGCATATATGAGAAACTTTTGGAGTTAAATATAGGTAAAAAAATAGCTGAAAATATAAATATGTTTGTGCCATGCCCAGAAAGAGAAGAGAAAAAGTGGATGGAACAAATAAAGTTACTTATAGATGGAGAGATTAATTATATTAGTGAAATTCAGTGTTGTGGATTAGGGGGCTCAGCTATTATTAAAGAACCTGAGTTAGCTAAAAAAATGAATGACTTAACAATAAAATATGAAGAAATTTATACTTATTGTGCAACCTGTGTGGGACAATTCACTAGAAATAAACATGATAAATCATTTCATATTTTATCTGAAATACTTGAAGTTTCAGAAAAAGCAGATATTAAAAAATCTTTAATAAATAGAGTAAAAACAAAATTTTATTAAATAGAGTATTTTCTTAATATTAAATTATATAAATGGGAAGGGGTTTTTAGCCTTCCTATTTTATATGGGATTGTATTGAGAGGAATAAAGTTTATAAGAAAGATGGTTTTATGGAAAGAGCAATAATTATTTTTACAAGAGTTCCACTAGCAGGAAAGACAAAGACAAGAATGATGCCAGCGTTAACTCCAATGGAGTGTGAACAATTACATATAAGTTTTTTAAAAGATATAAAGCAAGAATGTGAAAAAGTAAGTACTGATATTTTTGTTGCTTTTACACCGGAAGATAAAGAAAAAAAATTAGTGAAAATTTTAGGAGATGACAAGATATATTTTTCTCAAAAAGGAAATGATTTTGGAGAAAAAATGTATAATGCTATAAAATTTGTACTAGACAAAAATTATAAATCTTGTGTTTTAATAGGGACAGATATTCCAGAAATAAAAAAAGAATATTTAGAAAATGCATTTAAAGGGTTAAATAATAAGGATATAGTTTTTGGACCAACTAAAGATGGGGGATATTATTTAGTTGGTATGAATAAACCTATAGAAGAAGCTTTTAAAAACCAAATATATGGAAAGGGAACAGTATTAGAGAATACAGTTTTTAGATTAAAAAACAAAAATTTTAAAATAGAATATGTAAAAGAACTTTCAGATATAGATACTATTGATGATTTAAGAAAATTTAGAAATAGAATTAGAGAAAATAGGAAGGAACAAAAGACAGAAAGTTCAAAATTCGTGTATTCTAATAATAAAGTTTCTATAATTATTCCTATTTATAATGAAGAAAGTACTATTGAATATATCCAAAAACAATTGTATACATTCAAAGATAAATGTGAAATTATATTTGTTGATGGAGGAAGTAGTGACAATACTTTGAACTTAATAGATAGTAATTTTACTGTAATTAATTCAGAAAAGGGAAGAGCTAATCAAATGAATTTAGGGGCAGAAAAAAGTACGGGAGATACACTTTTTTTTCTTCACTCTGATAGTAAATTACCTTCTGATTTTTTAATGCAAATAAAAGAAGTAATGAAAAAGTATAGAGTAGGTTGCTTTGGAATAATATTTGATTCAAAAAACTTCTTTATGTTTGCTTGTAGAATTATTTCTAATTTTAGAGCTAAGTATAGAAGAATAATTTTTGGTGATCAAGGAATATTTATTGACAGAGATTTGTTTTTTGAATTAGGTATGTATCCTAATTTACCTATAATGGAAGACTACCAGTTTTCTTTAAGTTTAAGAGATAAAGGTTTTAAAGTAGGTATAACAAAAGATAGAATAAATACATCTGATAGAAGGTATCCTAAGAAAACTATACAAAAACTTAAATTAATGTGGAAAATGTATAAATTAAGGAAAATGTATAGAAATGGGGTAGATATTAATATTTTATCTAACAATTATAAAGATATAAGGTAGTGAAATATATATTAACATGAGATTGTACTTAGAGTACTATAGTTTATATGTAAAACATGAAGAAAATAATTTTAAATTATTAGACTAAGGTAGGTAATAAATTCTATTCATAAATTATTCTATTATAATATACAAATTTAAATATTATATATTATAGCTCAAATAGATAAAATTTTTAATTAAATATTAATATTATTATATTTAGGATTTACATTTCACAAGTAACGTTATATTATATAGAGTAAGGTTAGTATACTATTGATTTATTTTATAGATTAAAGTATTAAAAATATAACAATAACGGAGGGAAGGATTTTGGTTAAAATTAAAAAAGGAAAAAGGTTTTTATCTTTATTTTTATTGTTTTCTTTAATAATGCCATTATTTTCAGGACTAATAGTTTCTAATGCTGATACTATTGAAAATAAAACCACTGGTTCTATAGAAGAAGAGAACTTAGAGTTATTTTGGTTAAATAATGGAGAAAAATTAAAAGAAATAAGAGCAGAATTAAATAATGAAAAATGGGAAAGTACTATTATTGTTGAGGGGAAAGTTTCAGGTAATAACGGTGAAGAACTATCATACATAATAGATACAGGAGAGAGTTTAGATGTATTGTTAAAGAGTGATAATATCAATACTGAAATAAATAAACTCGATGAAAAAGGAAAATGGGAAGTTAAATCAAAGTATCCAGTAAGAGGTGAAGAAAATTATCAAGAAACGATTTCAATGGAAATTAATTCTGATAGTGACAAAATAGATGGAATTAATATCGTAAGTTTAATTTCTGATAAAGATAAAAAAGATACAATTAGTTTAGATTTAGTTAATGTAAAAAAAGAAGATATAAATAATAATAAGGCAGAGATAGATAAAGAAGTAAATGAAGAAATAGTACCAAATATTTCTACATTATCAGATGAAATTATAGCAAACTTATCAATATCTGAAGCATACTCAAATAAAAATCCATTGTCAGGTAGTGATTTTACTATGAATGTTATGGTAAATAGTTCAAGTATAGCAGAATCACAATTATCAATTTCAGGAATAAAAGTAAAAGTTGAACTGCCAGATACTGTAGATATTACATCTTTACCAAGTAGTAATGCTTATAAATTAACTCAAATAGGAAATACAATTGAAATAGAATATTTAGATACTTTAGAAGTAGGAACTATGCTGTCTATTCCTTTTAAATTAAGATTTAAAAAGGGAGTTAGTACTACAGATACAAAACTAGATGGTAAAATTTCAGTAACTGCTAATAATGCTAATCCATCAGAAAAAGCATTAGATGGAATTACGCCTAAAAACAATGATAAAATACAGTTTTTAGAAGGAGTATTAGGAGGAAATGTAGCTACAAATGCACACACTTCTAAATTTACATTAAAATCAGAAGCTGATGTAGGTGGCTTAAATATAAAAAATGGAAAATTAATAATAACAGTTCCAGAAGATGCAGATTTATATAGCGTGAAATATAATAACGTTGAATATTATAAAGGAGAATCTCCAGAAAATGGAATATATACTGTAGAGATACCAGTTGATGATATTATTGTTGGCGATGCTAAAAGAGAAGTAGTTTTAACTTATAAGTATCCTTATCCAGAGGAAGAAGAAAAAGATTATGAAATAAAGGCACAATTTTCTGGAGATAGATTTAACGGAGAAAAAATTGAAGAAGAGTCAATTATAAAAGAAACGGCATATCCTAAAGATAAAATTGATTTTCCAGGAACAAAATTCTTTGAAAAAAATGCCCCTTCAGTAATTTCTAAATTAGTTGATTATAGACTTATATATTCCATTAAATTTATACCAGAGTTAGATATGAGAAATGCTTATTTAGTAGATGATCCATTAAGAAATGATATTGAAACAGATTTTTTCGATGGGTATAAATACGAAATATTTGCTTGGAGTGCAGAAAAAAGTGCAAGTCCAGAAATTAATAGTCTAGTAAGTACAGAAGTTTTGTATAAGACTAACAAAAATGATTCATGGAGGTCAATGGGACCTTCAAGGACTTCGGGGAAAATATATGTTTCAAATTTAGGATTAGAAGAAGATGAATATATAACAACTGTAAAATATGATTTTTCCTATGAAGGAACAAAATCTATTCCAGCAAGTGCAGGCGTAGTAAATATAGAGGGTATTGGTAAAACTTTAGAAGGAATTAAAGATAACTCAAAATCTTTAAATGATGGAATTACTAATACTATGTATATTTATGGTGATATAAAGTTTCCAGGTGACTCAGAAGCTACTTACACTCCATTTGTTGAAGGAGGTTATGATGCTAATAATGATGATGCTGGAAATACTAAGAAAGTAACTACAAAATTTTCAACAGGTGCAATACCTGGATATACGGGTTGGGAACAACCTTTTACACCTTTAGAAAATAAAATAGGAGATACTTTTGAATTTAAAATAGCTATAAACAATACAGGTGGTGGTGGGCCATTAAAAGACCCAATATTATATGTTGTAGTTCCTACTAGCATAGATATAGAATCAGCAGAAGTAATAAATACTCAAACTAATCCAAATGTAGAAATAAACATAAGACAGATTAATTCATCACAACAATTAGTAGAATTTAAGTACAATCAAGATTGGAAAAATGGCGAGGGCTGGAATTGGAATCATGGTGTTAAGATTAAAGCAAGTGGTTCTAAAGCTGTGAACTCATCGGAAATTTTTGACTGCTATTTAATATCCGGTGATCCTGAACAAGAGTATGAAGGTGGAGTAGCTGGAGTAAATATACCAGGAGTAGGATACAAGAATGCGGCAATGTCTAGATGGAGAGAAGTAAAATTTATACGTTCACTTGGAGCAGCAAGCAAAAAAGAGTTAACACTAGACGGAAATACATTTAATAGAGTAAATAATTCAGTAATGGAACAAGATGGATTAGACATGTCATTTAAAATAGAAGTTCCTAATACAGGAGTAACAAAAATAGAAGAAGTTCATATTATTGATAACTTACCTAAAGTTAATGACACAATGACTATATCTAGTAATTCCAAAAACTCTACAGTAAATGGCATAGTAACAGGCATAAAACAATTAGATGAGACTACGTTAGGAAGTAACTTTGAATTATATTACTCTGAAGATGCAACAGCTGAAAATAATTTATTAGAATTAAAAGAATTGAATAATAGTAAATCAACTTGGATATCTTGGGATGGACAGTCTGAATTACCAAGAGAAGCTTCAGCTATTAAGATAATTAAAAAAGATGGTCTGGAGGGGAAAGAAACATTAAGCTTACTATTAGACTATAGAGTTGAAAATATAACAAATGAGAAAGATATACTTTGGAACAGTTTTGCAGTAGGGGGGAATTATATTGAAGGAGAAAACAAACCTTCAATTGAAGTAGGTGAACCAATGAAGTCTGGTATTTATCTTACAAAAGAAATACAAACTAATTCTATAGCAGGTACTGTTTGGAAAGACAGTAATGGCAATGGGCTTAGAGAAACAGACGAGAAAAACATATCTAGTGTAAAGGTATCTTTATATGATTGGAACAATGATTTAATTGCTGAAACTATTACTGATGGAAATGGAAAATATAAATTTGACAATTTAGTAGAAGGAAACTATAAAGTTGAAATTAAGAAGAATAATTCATCTTTAATGTTGACGAAATACAAAATTGGCGATGACAAAACAATAGATAGTGATTTTCTAGATTCTTCTGATGAAAGTTTAGGAATTGCAAAAATAGATTTATCTACAGAGACTAATCCATTAAATATAGATGCAGGATATTTGGAAAGTACTAATATATCTGGTTATGTTTGGGTGGATAGTGATGAAAATGGTTTAAAAACATCAGGAGAAAATACTTTAAGTAATCATAAAGTAGATTTATATAAGGTAGAAGATGGTAAAGAAGTATACGTTAAATCTACGAATACAAATAGTGAAGGAAAATATAATTTTTATGGAGACAATATTGTTCCAGGAGAGTATGTTCTAAAACTAGAAGTTCCTTCAAGTTATAAAATGACAGTAAAAGGCGATTTAAATAATTCTCAAACTTCAAAATTTAATGATAGTGGCTCTACAGATATAATTACTATTAAAGATGGTAAAAATGAAAACTGGAATGCTGGACTGATATTAGATATTCAACCAGCTGAAACATATGTAGTGACATATGATGGAAATGAAAATACAAGTGGAGAAGTTCCAGTAGATAGTAGCGAATATAGTAGTGGAGAAGATGTAATAGTACTAGGAAATACAGGAAAGTTAGAAAAAACTAGACATAAATTCTTAGGTTGGTCAGAAGATAAAGATGCAACAACACCAACATATGCGGTAGATGAAAATGGTGTAGTAAATCCAGAAAGCTTTAAAATAACCAAAGACACTATACTATATGCAATCTGGGAAGAAACATATGTAGTGACATATGATGGAAATGGAAATACAAGTGGAGAAGTTCCAGTAGATAGTAATGAATATAGTAGTGAAGAAGATGTAACAGTACTAGGAAATACAGGAAAGTTAGAAAAAACTAGACATAAATTCTTAGGTTGGTCAGAAGATAAAGATGCAACAACACCAACATATGCGGTAGATGAAAATGGTGTAGTAAATCCAGAAAGCTTTAAAATAACCAAAGACACTATACTATATGCAATCTGGGAAGAAACATATGTAGTGACATATGATGGAAATGGAAATACAAGTGGAGAAGTTCCAGTAGATAGTAATGAATATAGTAGTGAAGAAGATGTAACAGTACTAGGAAATACAGGAAAGTTAGAAAAAACTAGACATAAATTCTTAGGTTGGTCAGAAGATAAAGATGCAACAACACCAACATATGCGGTAGATGAAAATGGTGTAGTAAATCCAGAAAGCTTTAAAATAACCAAAGACACTATACTATATGCAATCTGGGAAGAAACATATGTAGTGACATATGATGGAAATGGAAATACAAGTGGAGAAGTTCCAGTAGATAGTAATGAATATAGTAGTGAAGAAGATGTAACAGTACTAGGAAATACAGGAAAGTTAGAAAAAACTAGACATAAATTCTTAGGTTGGTCAGAAGATAAAGATGCAACAACACCAACATATGCGGTAGATGAAAATGGTGTAGTAAATCCAGAAAGCTTTAAAATAACCAAAGACACTATACTATATGCAATCTGGGAAGAAGAAATTATTACTGAACCAGAAACAACAGAACCTACAGAAAGTACTAAGCCTACTATATCTAAAGATAGTGAAGATTATAATAATAAGGATAAAGATAATAGTAGTAAATTACCAAAAGCAGGAGTAATAAATTTAACGGTGATGAGTATTTTAGGTGTATCATTAATATCGATTGGAGCATATAGCTATAAAAGACAAGATAAAAAATAAATATGACTGATTATTTACAACAATGACTAACCAAATATAAAAACCACTATTACTGTAATAGTGGTTTTTATATTAAAAATTTATACAGATATATTGATTTTCATGTTAGCTGTTTATATAAAATGAGAAATTAGTATGATAGAATTATTATAAATGAGAAATAATGCAAGGAGGATATGATGGAAACTATAAAAGAATTGTTAGAAATTTCTGTTAATATAGTAAAATTAATATCTGTAATAGTGCTATTAGTTGGATTAGCTTCTTACTTAAAGGATTTATTTATAAATATATTAAAAAAAGATTCAAAACAAATAAAAATTATTAAGAATAAATTAGGTGGTATAGTTTTAATTGGTTTAGAAATTTTAATTATTGCAGATATTGTTGAGACTATAATTTCCCCAACTTTTAGGGATATAGGACTATTAGGTGCTATTGTTATTATTAGAACAGCTATATCGTATTTCTTAAATAAAGAAATAGAAAGTACTAATTAATGAAAGACAATCTCAATTAAATATTACCCAAATATAAATAATTTATAATAAGGGGGACTTTTAATATGAAAAATTCATTAAAAAATAAAAGTGATTTATTAGAAATAGAGATATAATAAAATCTAGATTTAAATGGGAAAGTATTTATATACATTCTTTATGTGGATATATTTATGCTTCTAAAAACAAACAAATATGTATAGATAAACTTGAATAGAGTTTAGATATATTAAAAGAAAATGTAGGAGTTTTTTCTAATTTTAGAGGAATCTCTAAGATGGCTACTGTTACAATTATTTCTTTGAGAGATAATCCAGAATTAGAAATGAAAAAAGTGCTAGAAGTTTATAATAAGCTTAAAGGCTTATTTTGTGGTTCAGAACATCTAGTGGTAACTTCTGCTATATTGCTCAAAATGTAGATAGATTTGATTATGATGGCATAGTTGAAAAAACTAGAGGTATTTATGAAAAAATGAAAAGAAATCATCCCTTTTTAACATCAAGTGAAGATACAACTTTTGCTGCTATGTTGGCAATATCAAAACTGAACATTAGCATGATAGAAAATGAAATGGAAAAATGTTATGATATTTTGAGAAATAGTGTGTTTTATAAAAATGCTGTACAATCATTGAGCACTATTTTATCGCTGGGAGAAAAAACATCAGAAATAAAATGTGAAAGAGTTGAAAGGTTATACAATGATTAAAAAAATAATAGATATAAATATGGAAAGTATTATGAAGCAGCCAGTCTAGGTATAGTTGGCTTACTAGATGTAGATATTAAGACTCTTTGTAATGATATTATGTAGATAGATGATTATCTTAAAGAACAAAAAGGATTTGGGGTTTTTGGAATAGGTTAAAGACAACGTTTAATGTATTCAGCTATGATAGCGACAAGTGAATATTTACCAGACGAAGAAAACATTAATTCTACGGCAATAAGCACTATAGTATCTTTGATAATAGCTGAACAAATTGCCTTAATGATTTCTATAGCAGCAGCTAGTAGTGCAGTAGTGGCCTCATCATCTTATAATTCTTAAGATATTAAAACAATAATTTTCATAGTACAAACATTACTGATTACAAATTTTACCTAAAAGGAAAGGGATAGTAATTATATCGTTTAAATATGTTAATTAATTATAAAAATAGTTTGATTAATTATAGGTTTATGAGATAATACTTGTTATAAATGATTTGTATCACTTTAAATGCTATAAAAAAGGGAGGATTTATGAAATTTGGAGTTATAGGTTCTAATTTTATAGTACAAGATTTTTTAAATGCGGCAAAATTACTTGAAGATTTTGAATTTACAGCTATGTATTCAAGAGATATTAATAAAGCAATAGAATTTGGAAAAGAAAATGGTGCTAAATTTTACTATGATGACTTGGATAAAATGTTAAGTTCAGGAATAGATGCAGTGTACATAGCTAGTCCTATAGGGTTACACGAAGAACAGTCTATTAAGGCATTAAATTATGGAATTCATGTAATATGTGAAAAAGTAGCTACAACAACTTTAAATTCGATTAACAATATAATAGAAACTTCAAAAAAAAACAATAAAATGTTTATGGAAGCTATAATTTCTACAACAACTCCAACTTTTAGAGAAATAAAAAATAGTTTATGTAAATTGGGGAGTATAAGAAGAGTTGTATTTCAATTTAATCAATATTCGTCCAGATATGATAAATTGAAAATTGGAATAGTAGAAAATGCATTTAAACCAAAACTTGGAAATGGTGCACTAACGGATATAGGAATTTATAGTATAGAACCAATAGTAAATTTGTTTGGGAAGCCAAATAAAGTTATAGGAAATAATCATAGATTATCTACTGGAGCAATAGGATTTGGAACTGGAATTTTAGATTATGATGATTTTGAAGCTGTAGTAATGTATAGTAAAATATTTAATAATTATCCAGAGTCTCAAATTATTGGAGAAGATGGCGTATTAACATTTGAAAAAACATCGTTACCTACTAAATTCAATATAGAGTACAGAGATGGAACGTTAGAAAAATATGAAGATAAAAACAAATTACCTTTAATGTATTATGAAATAGAAGAATTTATTAACTGTATAAAACAAGGAAAGATAGAATCTGAAATTAATTCACTTGAAATAACAAAAAACAGTATAGAAGTGATAGAAAAATTATGGAATATATATTAAATTATATAAAAAACCAAAAAAATATTTAGCAGAAACACAATAAATTGTTAAATAATTATTGATAAATAATTATAAAATTGATATAATAACAATATAGATTAATAAGGAGGAATAATATGAGCTCAAATATACGTGTTTCGTTAGCCGTAGTAAAAAGATTGCCAAAATATTATAGATATTTAGGGTTGATTGCAGATAAGGGAATTATAAGAGTATCTTCACAAGAGCTAAGTAAGATTACTGGATTAACAGCCTCCCAAATAAGACAAGACTTAAATCATTTTGGTGGTTTTGGCCAACAAGGTTATGGATACAATGTTGAAGAATTAAAATCTGAAATAGAAAAAATAATAGGAATAGACAAATCATATAAAGCAATTATTGTTGGAATGGGAAATATAGGACAGGCAATATATAAATATAGAGGATTTAATGAATCATCCGGTTTTAAAATAATGGGTTTATTTGATAAAGATAAAAATATTATTGGAAAGACTATAAATGGTATAAAAGTAAGTGATATTGCAAATATGTCTAAGTTTTTAGAAAAAGAAGATATAGATATGGCTGTTTTAGCAGTTCCAGTAGGATCTGCTCAAGAAATTTGCGACTCTTTAGTAGAAGGTAAAATTAAAGGAATTTGGAATTTTGCTCCAACAGATTTGAAATTACCAAAAGATGTAGTTTTAGAAAATGTCCATTTAGACGAAAGTTTATTTACACTAACGTACTATATGAACAATTTAAAAGATTATCCAGGAACAAAAAATTAGACATTGATAACAATGTCTTTTTTATTTAAGGTGTAAAGAATGATATTAATAGGAGCAAATGGAGTAACAAAAGCATATGTTACAGAAGAAATATTAAAGGATGTAACTTTTAATATTCAAACAGGAGATAAAATAGGATTAATAGGAGTAAATGGAGCAGGAAAGACTACTTTATTAGACATATTGAATGAAGAATTATCCATTGATTCAGGTGAAATTTACAAACAAAAAGATTTAAAAATTGGATATTTGAAACAAACTACAGATCTTAATTTAGAAGAAACGTTATTTAATGAATGTTTAAAAGTTTTTTCTAAGGTCTTAAAATTAGAGAAAGAGATTCGAGAATTAGAACTCCAAATGTCTAGAATTGCAGGAGAAGAACTAAGTGAGGTATTAGAAAAATATCAGAAGTTACAGGATAAATTTAATGAGTTAGATGGCTATGAATATAATTCCAGAATACATGGTATGCTTAAAGGTTTAGGCTTTAAGGAAGATGAATTTAATATGCATATAAAATATTTTTCTGGTGGGCAAAAATCTAGAGTACAGTTGGCAAAACTTTTATTATCACGGCCAGATATACTATTTTTAGATGAACCAACAAATCATTTAGATTTAGATGCTATTGAATTTTTACAGGGATTTTTGAGAGATTATAATGGAGCGGTGTTAATAATATCTCACGATAGATATTTTTTGGACAAAATTGCAAACAAAATATTATTATTAGAAAATAAAAAAATCGAAACTTATAATTGTGGTTATTCAAAGTATACTATTCAAAGAGAAAAAGATTTAAAAATGCGTATGGCTGCATACGAAAATCAACAAAAAGAAATAAAAAGACAACAGGAAATAATAGAAAGATTTTCAAACTATGGAAGTGCAAGGTTAATAAAGCAATCACAGTCTAGAAAAAAATTACTTGAAAAAATGCAAGTATTAGAAGAACCAGCTAGTGTTTCAGGAAAGTTTTCGTTGAAATTCAATCCTTCTGTAGAAAGTGGAAAAGATGTTTTACAAATAGATAACTTATCTAAAAAGTTCGATGATAGTTTATTATTTGAAAATGTAAATATAGATATTTACAAAGGTGAAAAAGTAGGGCTAATTGGTCCAAATGGAATTGGGAAAACAACGTTATTTAAGATGATATTAGGAAAAGTTGGTGCTAATGAGGGGAGTATTCGCTTAGGAAGTCAAGTAAAAGTTGGATATTATGACCAAGAACAACAAAATTTAGATGAAAATAATACTATTTTAGATGAAATATGGAATGAGTATCCTAAATTAACACATTATGATATTAGAAATTATTTAGCAAGATTTTTATTTGTTGGAGATGATATATTTAAAGAAATATCAGAACTTAGTGGTGGAGAGAAAGCAAGAGTATCTTTACTAAAATTAATGTTATCATCAACTAATTTTTTACTAATGGATGAGCCTACAAATCATTTAGATATAGATTCAAAAGAAGTTTTAGAAAATGCATTAACAGATTATAATGGGACTTGTTTTATCATATCCCATGACAGATATTTTCTAAATAAAGTTTTAGATAAAATTATTGTTTTAAATAAGAATGGAACTGTAACTTATTTAGGAAATTATGATTATTATTTACAAAAAATTAATGAATCTAAAGATGAAAAAGAAATATTTGAAATATCAAAAACTCAACTTGCAAAAGATAAGAAAAAGCAAAGAGAACTAGAAAAATTAAAATCTAAAATAAAAAAACAAATAAATGAACTAGAAAAAGAAATAGAAAAAGTAGAAAAAGAGTTAGAATATTTAAATAGTATAGCTTCAGATCCTACTATATATGATGATAATGAAAAAATGGTAAAGTTATTTAAAGATATAGAAAACAAGGAAAAAGAAAAAGAGGAGCTTTACGATAAATGGCTGGAATTACAGGAATAATTATATTAAATTACTTTAAAAATAAAAAGGTACACAGAATTACTATGCTGTGTACCTTTTTATTTTTTGAGAAAGAAAAGTTAAATATAATTACAGTTATATACCTCTTTCTGCCATTTTCAAGTCTAGCTCAAAAGAATTTATTCCAACCATAGCTTCACCTAAATCTTCGGAAAGCTCGGCTAATAAATTTGAATCATTATAATTTTTAACAGCTTCTACTATAGCTTTTGCTCTTTTAATAGCATCACCAGACTTGAAAATTCCAGATCCTACAAAAACACCTTGGGCACCTAATCTCATCATTAAAGCTGCATCAGCAGGGGTTGCAACACCGCCAGCAGAAAAATTAACAACAGGAAGACTATTATTATCGTGAACATACTTAAGTAATTCATAAGGAACTTGCAAATTTTTAGATTCAGTATATAATTCATCTTCATTTAAAGAAGATATAATTTTAATTTCTTTATTAATAGTTCTCATATGAGTAACAGCTTGAACAATATCTCCAGTACCTGCTTCACCTTTTGTACGAATCATAGCAGCACCTTCTAAAATTCTTCTTAAGGCCTCTCCTAAATTTCTTGCACCACATACAAAGGGAGAATTAAATTTTCGTTTGTTAATATGATTTAAATCATCAGCAGGTGATAAAACTTCACTTTCATCGATACAATCAATATTTAAACTATCTAAAATTTCTGCCTCAACAAAATGTCCTATTCTAACTTTTGCCATAACAGGAATATTAACAGAATCTTGAATATCTTTTATCAATTTAGGATCACTCATACGAGCAACACCACCCTCTACACGTATATCAGCAGGGATTTTTTCTAAAGCCATAACAGCACATGCTCCAGCTCTTTCAGCTATTTCTGCCTGCTCAGGAGTAGTAACATCCATAATTACTCCACCTATTAATTTGTTAATTTTTTCTAAATTTTCTTTTTTAGTAAACATATAAAGCTCCTTTATTAAATATTTTGTTTATTTCGTAAATATATGGTAATTTATAACTGATACTATAACAAGAGCCAGAAAAATAAAATTAATAGTACCAGTAGGAGGAGAAATGATATATATTGATAAATCTTTAAAAGAACATATTTATTTACAGATATATAATCAAATATTAAAGGATATTTTAGAAGGAAAACTTTCATCTGGAACAAAATTAAAGGGAAGTAGAACCTTGGCAGAAGAATTAGGAGTCAGTAGAAATACTGTAAATTCTTCATATAATCAACTTGAAGCAGAAGGTTATATAGAATCCGAAAAAGGTAAGGGGTTTATAGTATTAGAAATACCAAAATTAGAAAACTATAAATTAAAGAAAGAAATAAAAAAAGAAGATAAATTTAAAAATAGGAATAATAAATTTAAAGATAAAATATTATTTGATTTACACTTTTCAAATAATATTTTCCCATCAGTTAAATGGAAAAAATATTCAATAGAAGCTATAAATAATTATGATATCATATTTAAAGAGAGGGACTTTAAAGGTAGTGAATTTTTAAGAGGGCAAATAAAAAATCATATTTATGAAACTAGAGGTGTTGAATGTGATAGTGAGCAAATAGTAATAACTAATGGGTTACAACATTCTTTAGAATTAATAAGTGATTTAATTTTTGACAAAAATGATTTGATTTATATAGAAGATCCTTGTTATCATAGTGCTTATTCAGTTTTAGAAGAAAAAGTAAATATAAAAAGGATACCAATAGATAATGATGGAATAAAAATTCACGAGATAGAAAATAATAAAGTAAAGGCTATTTACACTACGCCATCACATCAATTTCCGACAGGAATAGTAATGTCTATAAAAAGACGTTATGAACTTTTAAATTGGGCAAATGAAAATGAAGTTTATATTATAGAAGATGATTATGATAGTGAATTCACATACTACAATAAGCCAATACCATCTTTGCAATCCATAGATAATGCTGGAAGAGTAATATATTTAGGGACATTTTCAAAGTCAATATCAACAGCTATAAGAATGGGTTACTTTGTAATACCAAAAAATTTATTAGAAAAATATAGAAATAAAAAAGAAAGTTATGGCTGTAGAGTTTCTTTGTTAGATCAATACACAGTAGCTAGATTTATAGAGAGTGGTGATTATAAGAGACATATAAGAAGACTATGTTCTTCTTTCAAGAAAAACCACAGTGCTTTTGTGCGAGGTCTTAAAAGTATGAAAGATACAATAAAAATACATACTTCAGGGGCAGGATTATGGATCTTAATAGAAATTATTAAAGATATTTCTTTGGAAGAATTAGTAAGGAGAGCTAGAAATGAAGGGGTTATTGTATATGGTCCTGAAAATAATTGGAATCAAACTAATGAGAATAATAAATTTGTACTTTTAGGATTATCACATATAAAACATAAAGATATAGAAATATGTATAGAAAAATTAAAAAAAGCTTGGAAATAAAAAAAAGATGAACTAATCATCCTTTTTTTTATTTTTTCTATAATTTTCTCTTGCTTTTTCAAGGGCAATAATGGCATCATTTACATTATACCATCCACCAATTTCAACTTTTTTATTTTCTAAAGTTTTGTATTCTTTAAAAAAGTGTTCAAATTCTCTTTCTGTGTGACTGCTTAAATCACCTAAAGAGTAAACTTCATCATATCTAGGATCATGTATTGGTACAGCTATTAGTTTTTCGTCTTTTCCTTTGTCATCGGCCATTTCAAACATTCCAATTATTCTGGCTTCAATTAGACATCCAGGGAAAGTTGGATTTTTCATTAATACTAATATGTCTATAGGATCACCATCCTCAGATAAAGTTTCATCTACAAAGCCATAATCTGCTGGATAGTACATAGGTGAAAACAGGCATCTATCTAATTTTATTACCTTTTTTTCATGATCATATTCATATTTGTTACTACTTCCAGTAGGTATTTCTATTATTGCATCAACAATAGCAGGGTTTCTTTTGAAATTTTCTGTCATTTAATTTTGACCTCCATAATATGTAAATACTTATTACTAGATTATTATACTACAATTTAAGAATGATATGTTAAAATGTATTATGAGGTAATTATGGAAAATATAGATTTAGCAAAAGATAAATTATTAGAAGGAAAATATAAAATAGTGGTTGTAAAAGACAATAATATAATATTTAAAAGTGATAAAAGTGGAATAGTTCCAATGTATGATTTTTATAATTCAAGCATAAGTGGAATCGTTTCTATTGCGGATAAATTTATAGGAAGTGGAGCAGCTAAGCTGCTTATAAATAAAAATATAGATATAGAAGAGCTATTTGTACCAATTGTATCAGAAGGTGCATTGGAACTATTGAATAAGTATAGAATAAATATAAAATATGGAAGAAAAGTTAAAAAAATTTTAAATAGGACAGGGAATGATCTATGTCCAGTAGAAAAAATAAGTTTAAGAAATGATAATTTTAAAGATTTTTATAATGAACTTTTTGAATTTTTAAAAAATACTAAACAAATATAGGTGAGATATGAAGACAGATATGTTTCAGTTCATTGAATCAGCAGTTGAATATATACATTCAAAAGATAAGTTTGTAGAAAAGGTTGCCAATGAATGTAATAGTTTTTTTTATGACTTATTAAAAGAGGATGACCGTTTTTTAAATATTAATTATCGTATAAAAAGTGATAGCAGTTTAAAAGAAAAGATGTTAAGGCAAAATTATTTCGTAAAGTGTAGTAAACCAGAGGATGTATTAGTTGAGTTTAATGACATTGTTGGAGTTAGAATTGAGTGTAGATTCATTGATGATGAAAGAATAATTTTTGAAAATATAAAAAGAGAATTTTCAGTAGGAGGTTCAAGTGGATTTTTTAAAACTGAATACAATGACAATATATATTTAAATTTATATCAAAATCAACCACAATTACAGAAAAATGGCTTTGAAATATACAAAATAGATGGAAAGTATATAGAAGGTGATAGAGAATTACTTTTTGAATTACAAATAAAATCTATGGTAAATGTATTTTGGGGGGAGATAGATCATAGGATACTTTACAAAAATTTTAATTATATGATTACAGAAGATTTTATTAGAGATATTATGTATTCAATAAAAAGTAATTTAGAAATGGTTGATAATCAATTAAGAACTATTTATCAAAGACTAAAAAATATAGAAGATTTAGATAGAAATAGTACAAAGACACAGTTAAAATCAATATTATCAAAGTTAGTACATGATATTTATATATTAAAGTTAAAAAATGAAACAGGGTTATTAATAGATCTTAGATTAATATCAAATCTTGCTGTAGATTTTTTATTTGTAGAATATGGAATTATTGATGATACAGTTATAGATAGTCAAATAATTCAGCTTTTTGATATAGTTAACCAATTAAATAGAAGAAAAATGAGCTTTGGTGAAAGTATAGAATTAGAAAACTTAAGTTATAGAAATAATCTTAATAAAAAATTGGGAGATGCTGTAAAAAAAGCAATAAATAAAGATTTTAAATGGAATATATGTGTAAAAATAATAATGGACATATCAAAAAAAGAAGACAATGAAGTATTTATGAATTTTATAGATTTTATAGTTCATACAGTAAGCTTTAGGGTTGAAAAAGGTGTGGAAAATATTAATTTAAGTAAGAAAGATATTCATGAATTAAAATATAATTTATTAAATGCGATATTTGATTTTTATTGCAAAGAATTGGATATTAATTTTTTCAATATTGATGATATGAGAAAGTTACAAATAAATATAGAGGAATTTGTTGAACCTATATCTAGACCAGAGGATATGATGGATATTGATATGGAGGATTTTACTGAAGTATTAAAAAAACAATATCAATATATAAATAGAAATGAAAAAGAGTGATTAGATGGCTATAGGAATAGATATTACAAAAACAAAACGTTTAGAAAAGTATATAGACGATTATAAATTATACAATAGAATTTTCACAAATAAGGAAATAGAATTAATAAACTCAAAAAATGGAAAAAGAAAACTAGAAATTATAGCTGGAAGATTTTCAGCAAAGGAAGCTATTTCAAAGGCTTTAGGAACAGGCATTGGCGAAGTTGCATTCAAAGATATTGAAGTGTTAAATAACAAAGATGGAAAGCCAGAAGTATTTCTATATAGAAAAGCTAAGGAAAAATGGAAGATTCTTTATTCAAATAATCCAGATATTTCAATATCACATGATGGGGAATATACTTTAGCAGTTGTAAATGAAAAAAATCATAATTTATTTTTTGATATTGATGAAGACATTAGTAAATTATTAAAAAAAAGAAGAAGTGACTCGCATAAGGGGGATTATGGGAAAGTTGCATTTGTAGGTGGTTCTCGAGGAATGTGTGGATCCATTTATTTAGCATCTTTAGCAGCTCTTAGAACAGGTGCAGGATTAGTTTACACAGTAGTTCCAGAAGAAATAGAGACAATAATGCAAATAAAGTCTTTAGAGAATATAGTATGGCCGATAAATTATAATAACTTAGAAAATTATAAAGATAAGTTTAATAAGATAGATGCTTTTGGTATAGGTCCAGGAATGGGAGATGGTTACTCATTTGAAGTTATAAAATTTTATTTAGAAAATTATAATAAAAATTTTGTTATAGATGCTGATGGACTAAATATGTTATCTAAAAATTTAGGTAAGATTCCTAGAAACAAAAATATAATATTTACACCACACGAAATGGAAATGTCTAGAATGACTGACATGGATATTAATCATATACATGCCAATAGAGAAGAAATTTCTATTGAATTTGCAAAAAAATACGGTATAATTTTAATATTAAAAGGAAAAAATACAATAGTAACAGATGGTAATATAATATATATAAATAAAACTGGAAATCCTGGAATGGCAACAGCAGGTAGTGGAGATGTATTGACAGGTATAATAACCGCATTAATAGCTCAAGATTATGAATTAATAGAGGCAGCAAAGCTTGCTGTTTATGTACATGGACTTTCAGGAGATATCGCTTGTAGTATAAAAGGTGAAGACGGAATTATAGCAAGAGATATTATTGAAAATATACCTTCTGCAATGAAATTGATGAAGGAGAATTAATGGTTAAAGAATATCAAAGTTATTTAAAAATAGACTTAAATGCTCTAGCACATAATTATAAAGAATTGAAGAAAATTTGTTATCCTGCAATGTTAAGTGCAGTAGTTAAAGCAAATGGATATGGATTAGGGTCAATAACTATATCGAGAGAATTAGAAAAAATAGGTTTAGATTATTTATGTGTTGCAAATATGAATGAAGCTGTCGAATTAAGGAATCATGATATATATTTACCTATATTAGTTTTAGGGTATATAAAAGATGAACTTTTTAGGGCAGTTATACAAAATAGAATAGAAATAACAGCATATAGTTATAATCAATGTGAAAAATTAAATGATGCTGCTAAAGAATTAAATGCAGTAGTAGATGTCCATATAAAAATAGATACTGGTATGGGAAGGTTAGGGTATCTAATAGATGAGGATAATCTTGAAAATACAATTTCTGAAATAAAAAAGATAGATAGATTATCTAATATAAGAATAAAGGGAATATATTCACATTTTTCTGATGCTGATAGTGCCGATTTTTCATATACAAAAAAACAATATGAAAAATTCATGGATTTTTTAATTTATTTGAATAAGGAAAAAATAAGTATACCAGTAAAACATATTAGCAATGATGCTGGTGCAATAGTGCATGGTTACTATTTAGATATGATTAGATGTGGAATTGGTTTGTATGGATATTATCCTTCAGAAATTGTTAAATTATCAGAAAATGTCAATTTAAAAGGAATAGCTTCATTATTTACAACAGTATCAAGTGTTAAAGAATATGGAATAGGGGAAAGTATTGGTTACAATAGAACCTTTATAACAAATAAAAAAACAAAAATAGCTTCTATTGCAATAGGTTATGCAGATGGATATCCTATACAGTTATCAAACAAAGGATATGTCAAAATAAAAGGTAAAAAAGCCAAGATAATTGGAAAAGTTTGCATGGATCAAACAATGGTAGATGTTACAGATATTGAAGATGTAGAAATAGGAAACTCTGTATTATTATATGGGGAAGATGAATATGGTTCTTTACCAATATATAAAGTTGCAAGTTTGGCAAATACAATAGTTTATGATTTAACTTGTGGTATTACAATGAGAATACCAAGAATATATTTTAAAAATGACAAAATATATAAAATAGTTGACTATCTTAGAACATGGTAATTGACGAAAATAGATAAGTCTGTATATAATAAGAAGTGCATAATGTATTTTTTATAAATACATGAGAAGTAGGGGCGAATATGAAGATAAAAAGAGGGGATATTTTTTTCGCTGACCTTAGTCCTGTCGTTGGATCAGAGCAAGGTGGAGTTAGACCTGTAGTTGTAATTCAAAATGATGTTGGAAACAAGTATAGCCCCACCATTATTATTGCAGCAATAACTTCTCAGCTACATAAAGCTAAATTACCTACTCATGTTGGAATATCAGCAGATACATATGGTTTACCAAAAAATTCAGTAATTTTATTGGAACAAGTACGGACTATAGATAAAAAAAGGTTGAGAGAAAAAATAGGTGTCTTTGACGACAAAACTATACTTAAAATTGATGAAGCGTTAAAAACATCATTGGGGCTGTAAAAGAGAGAAAGTTTCATCTTTCTCTCTTTTGTTATTTAATTTAAGAGGAGAAAATATGAAAATGCCAGTATTATTTGTTGGTCATGGAAGTCCAATGAATGCAATAGAAGAAAATGAATATACTAAAAAATGGGAAGAAATAGGAAGAGAAATACCAAAACCAAAAGGAGTTATAAGTATATCTGCCCATTGGTATACAGATGATATATTTACAAATAATTTAGAAAATCCAGTACAAATATATGATATGTATGGCTTTCCCGAAGAATTATATAATTTCAAATATCCAGTAAAGGGAAGCGAAAAACTAGCTTTAAGATTAATTGAAACATTAGAAGAAAAAATAAAAGTAGATAATTCTTGGGGAATAGATCATGGAACATGGGCTGTTCTTTGTAAAATTTTCCCAAAAGCGGAAATTCCAGTCGTACAAATAAGTTTAAATGGAAGCTATTCTATAGAAAAGCATTATGAGATAGGACGAAAATTAAGGAAATTTAGAGATGAAGGATATTTAATATTTGGAAGTGGCAATGTAGTACACAATTTAAGGCTGTTGAATCCTAATATTTCTGGGTATGATTGGGCATATGATTTTGATAATTATATAAAAATCAATATATTAAATAGAAACTTTAAAGATGTAATAAATTATAAAAATTCTGGAGAGTCTTATAAAAAAGCGTTTTTTACATTAGAGCATTTTCTACCATTAATATATATTTTAGGAGCATCTTATGATAATGATAATATTGAAATTTTTAATGAAAGTTGTGTATTAGGTTCATTGTCAATGACATCATATTTATTCAAATAAACCATCTCGAAATGTAAGATTATGTTATAATAAAAACATGAAAAAAATAATAAACTTACTAAAAAATAACATGAAAAAAATAATATTGGTAACATTTGGTTCCATACTAGTTTCAGCAGGGATATACTTTTTTATAGTAGATTATAAAATTCCTATGGGAGGGTTAAGTGGATTTGCGATTGCAGTACAAAACTTATATCCAAAATTACAAATAGGTTATGTAATGACAGTACTAAATGTGATATTATTTATAATTTCCTATATGTTTTTAGGAAAAGAATATGTTGGTTATACATTATATTCATCTTTAGTGGTGTCAAATGGAATAACTTTCTTTGAAAATGTATTTCCCTTGCAAAATCCACTAACAGAGAATATATTATTGAGTTTAATAATAGGCATACTAATTTCAGGGATAGGGATTGCGATTGTTTTAATGCAAGATGCTACAACTGGTGGAACAGAGATAATAGCAAGCATAGTAAATAAATATTCACATATAGAAATGAGCAAAAGTATATTAATAGTTGATGCATTTGTAGTTGTTTTTGGTATGTATGCTATAAATATAGAAGTTGGTTTATATGCTTTGGTTGCTTTGGGATTAAATACCTTGGTAATCGATTGGGCAATTTCTGGATTAAACACTAGAATTAATATGATGATAATTACAAAAGAGTATGATTTAGTAAATAAATATATAATTAATACTATGGTAAGAGGAACAACTGTTTATACAGCTGAGGGAGGTTATTCTAAAGAAGAGAAAAAAATTATAAACACAGTAGTTTCGAGAAAAGAATATTTTAATATAAGAAGTTATATAAATAAAGTAGATTCTAAGGCATTTGTGACAATGAATTATGTAAATGAAGTTGTTGGCGAAGGATTTACATATGATTATGATGATTAATATAGCATTAAAGATGGTATAAACCCAGGGTGAAGTACTATCTTTTTTATTTTAAGGGTGAAATTATGGATTTAAATAGAAAAAAAGCAATAAATTTATTAAGAGAATACAATGAAGAAGATTTTCATATATTACACGGAATTACAGTTGGAAGAGTTATGGAGTATTTTGCAAAAGAGATAAATGAAGATATTGAATATTGGGGGATAGTTGGATTACTACACGATATAGATTTTGAAAAGTATCCTGAAGAACATTGTGTGAAAGCTGTAGAAATTTTAAGAAGTAATGATTATGATAATGAATTTATAAATAGTGTAATTAGTCATGGGTATCAAATTTGTAGCAATGTAGAACCTAAGAAATATATGGAAAAAATTTTGTATTCTGTAGATGAACTTACTGGTATAATAAATGCTGCTTCTTTAATGAGACCATCAAAATCATATCAAGATATGAATCTTAAAAGTATTAAAAAGAAATTTAAGGATAAAAGTTTTGCAAAAGGTTGTTCAAGAGAAACGATAAAAAATGGAGCAGATATGTTAGAAATTGAAATAGACATATTATTAGATAAAACTTTGAACGCTTTAAAAGAAAAGGAAAAAATTATAAATGAGGAATATAATGTTATAGTAGATCACATTTAATAAATACAAAATAGGGTATAATATCTATGCTCTAGCATTATTATTAGACATAAATAAAAGGAGAGAGGCATGGAGAAGAAAAAATTTAAATTAGGGTTAATACCAAAATTAATTATTGCAATTATATTAGGTATTTTATTTGGTAAGTTTTTACAAGAATTAGTATCTGGAACAAACTTACCAGGAGTAATAAAAAAAGCTCCAGAGATGATAGTAAAAATTGCAGTTACATTTTCATCATTTTTTAGTTCTTGGCTTGGATTTATTATTCCTTTAATGATATTGGCATTTGTTACAAAGGGAATAGCTGATTTGAGAGAAGGTGCAGGTAAATTACTGGGAATAACAGTAGGAATATCTTATTTATCTACACTTACAGGAGGTTCTTTATCTTGGTTAATGAGTAATTCAATATTTTCTAACTTTATAACACAAGATGCGGTTGAAAAAATAAAGGGAGCAGCAGATAAGTCATTAAATCCTATATTCACAATACCATTGGAACCATTTTTCGAAGTTACAAGTGCATTAGTATTTGCATTTGTTTTAGGATTATCAATATCCTGGTTAAAAAACAGAGGAAAAGGGGACTATAGCTATGGCTTAATAACAGAATTCAACGAAATTATAACTAATATTTTATCTAAAGCAGTAGTTCCTATTTTACCTTTTTATATTTTTGGGAATTTTGCAAATATGGCATTTTCAGGATCTGTGTTCCACATACTTGGAATATTTTGGAAAATATTTTTATGTGTATTGGCATTACATCTACTATATGTTTCGGTAATGTTTATAATATCAGGAAGCTATACTAACAAAAATCCACTAAAATTAATAAAAAATCAAGTAAAAGGATATATTACAGCAGTAGGTACTCAATCTTCAGCAGCAACTATTCCAGTAAATTTAGAGTGTGCTAGAGAAGATGGAGTAAGTAAAGATATAAGAGAATTTGTTATTCCATTGGGAGCGACAGTGCATATGCCAGGATCAATGATTACTATTACAGCATGTACTTATACTATACTTGCAATGTATGGCATGGAAAATGGGTTTATGAAAATGGCTCCATTTATAGCTGTTTTGGGAATTGCTATGGTTGCAGCGCCAGGAGCACCAGGTGGAGCAGTAATGAGTGCACTACCATTTTTACCTTTGGTAGGAATTGATAAGACTGGAACAATGGCTACTTTATTAATATCTTTATATACGACACAAGATAGCTTTGGAACAGCGGCAAATATCTCAGGAGATAATGCAATAGCTGTAGCTGTTGACAAATTTTATTATAAGTATATAGTAAAAAGGGAGAAAACTAAGGAAGAATTAGAAGGATAAATTAGGAGGATTATGAACGAATATAATTTATTTGATATTTTAGGACCTATAATGATAGGTCCTTCAAGTTCACATACAGCAGGAGCTTGTAGAATATCTAAAACAGCTAGAATTATTTCTGGAGCAGATTTTAATAAAATCAAGTTTTATTTACATGGTTCTTTTGCAGAAACATATAGAGGGCATGGAACAGATAAAGCTTTATTAGCAGGGGCTCTTGGTATGTATCCAGATGATGAAAGACTTAAAGACTCATTTGAAATTGCAAGAGAAAATGAATTGGAATATTCTTTTGAAAAAATAGACTTAGGAAATGTTCATCCAAATACTGTAAAGATAGAAATGTATTATCCAAGTGGAAAAATAAATACAGTAATAGGATCGTCTATTGGTGGTGGAAATATTGAAATAATAGAAATGAATGGAATAAAAATTAAATTTACAAATGAATTTCCACTTTTAATTGTTAGATATAAGGATATAAGAGGAATTATTTCATTTATTTCAACATTATTAAGCGATAATGGATACAATATAGAGAGCATGAAAACTACTAAAGAAGAAGAAGACTCTGTAATTGTAATAGAATTAGATAAAAATATTGATGATAAAGTTGTTAAAGAATTATTAGAAAACAAGAATGTTAACTTTGTTAAACATTTAGTGAAAGGATTTTAATATGATATATAAGGCCAAAGAATTAACAGAATTTTGCAAAGAAAATAATATGACAATAGCTGATATTGTATTAAATGACGAAATGGAAGAAAGTGGAAGAACAATACAGGAAATAAAGTCTACACTATTAGAAATGCTAAATGTAATGGAGAAATCAGCCAACAAATTTTTAAAGGAAAAAAGTGTTACAAGTTTAGGGATGATAGATGGATTTGCAAAAATGGCAAACGACTACGCTGATAATGGAAATACATTACTTGGGAAGAATAATGTAAAGGCAATGGCAATGGCTTTTTCTACTCTTGAATTCAGCTCTTCCATGGGTAAAATTGTAGCAGCTCCTACGGCAGGATCTTCTGGAATAATACCAGCAGCTATATTTAGATATAAATATGAAAATGAAGTAACAGACGAAGAAATGATAAATGCTTTATTAACAGCTGTTGGAGTTGGTGGAATAGTAGGTAGATATGCTACTTTTGCTGGAGCAGAAGGGGGATGTCAAGCAGAGTGTGGAGCAGCGTCAGCAATGGCTTCAGCAGCTCTTGTATATCTAAAGGGAGGAACTTTAGAGCAATCTTTACATGCTGCTTCTATAACATTAATAAATATACTGGGACTTGTTTGCGATCCTATAGCGGGACTTGTAGAATATCCTTGTACATTTAGAAACGCATCAGGAGTTATTAATGCAATTCTTTCTGCAGATTTAGCTATGTCTGGAATTAAGTCGTTAGTACCTTTTGATGAAGTTGTACAAGCTATGGGAGATGTTGGTAAATCTATGAGTTACACTTTAAGAGAAACTTCATTAGGTGGTTTAGCAGCAACAGAAACAGGTAAAAAAATAAAAGAAGAATTTTATAATAATTAGCTTCCTATAAATTAGGAGGTTTTTTATTTGTTATCTATGATATAATATATTGATGTGGGAGGTGACATAATGTACGAATTAGGAGAGTTTCAAGAACTTGAAATAATTAGAATAAGAAATGCAGGTGCTTTCTTAGGCCTTCCTGGAAGTGGTAAAAAAGATGATTTGATATTATTGCCAGGTACGGAATTAAATGAAGCAGATGAAGTTGGAAATATACTTAAAGTTTTTATATATAAGGATCATGAAAATAGGCTAATTGCAACTAAAAGAGAACCTAAGATTACATTAGGCAAAATTGCCTATTTGGAAGTTAAAGATATAACAAATATTGGCGCTTTTTTAGATTGGGGCTTAGAGAAAGATTTATTTATGCCATTTAAAGAACAAACTATTAAACTTGAAAAAGGGCGTAAATATTTAGTAGCTCTTTATATAGACAAGTCTGATAGGCTAAGTTCTACAATGAAAATTAGAGATTATTTAAGAACAGATTCTAAATATTCTGAAAATGATTGGGTAGATGGTATAGTTTACAATATTGTAGACGAAATAGGAGCATTTGTAGCAATAGATGAAAAATATGAAGCTTTGATACCGAAAGAACATATAAGAGGTATTATAGCTGTTGGAGAAGATGTACATGCTCGAATAGCATCTATAAAATCTGATGGCAGAATTAATTTGACAATGAAAAATAGAGGTCATTTAGAAATAGATAATGATAGCAATACAATTTTGAGTATGCTAAAAGAAAATGATGGTTTTTTAGAGCTAAATGATAAATCTAGTCCTGGAGAGATAATGGATGCTTTATTGATGACTAAATCGAGCTTTAAAAAGGCCGTAGGAAGACTTTTAAAGCATAAAAAAATAGAATTTTATAAAAATGGAATAAAAATAAAAAAATAGGAGAGATAATATGTCAGAAAATAATATTTTAGCAAAAGTAAATGGTAGAAGCATTACAAAAGAAGAAGTAGAAAGCTTTATTAATATGATGGGAGCTCAAGGTGCACAATTTAGAACTCCTGAAGGAATGAATAAAATTGCTGATGAACTTGTAAATCAAGAATTATTTTATTTAAATGCTTTGGAAACAGGTTTAGATAAAAATGAAGATTATTTAAAAGAAGTTGAAAGAATAAAAGAAAGTGCATTAAAACAATTTGCAGTTACAGAATTATTAAAAGATGTTAATATTTCAGATGAAGATATAAATGAATATTATGAATCACATAAAGAGTATTTTAAAAAACCAGAAATGATCAAAGCATCTCATATATTAGTTGAAGAAGAAGATAAAGCAAATGAAATAAAGACTGAAATAGAATCTGGAAAAGATTTTGATAAGGCAGCTTTTGAGTATTCAACTTGTCCTTCAAAAGAAAAAGGTGGAGATTTAGGTCAATTTGCTAAAGGACAAATGGTTCCAGAATTTGAAGAAGCAGCTTTTGCATCAGAAATTGGCGAATTAGTGGGACCTATAAAAACACAATTTGGATATCATTTAATAAAAGTAACTGATAAAGAAGAAGAAGGAGTAGCTCCATTAGAAGAAGTTAAAAATGAAGTAGCAAGACAATTAAGTGGTTTAAAACAACAAGAAATATATATAAATAAAGCTAAAGATTTAAGTAAAGAATACAAAGTAGAAAAATTCTATTAAAATGTTCAAATAATACTTTTATATATTTGAAGTATTAATTAATAGTGTAAGTTCTTAAAATAGGAGGGGAAAATGAGTAATAATGAACACGGTTGTGGATGTGGAGAAAATCATGACCACAATAATAATCATGAAAATGAGTGTGGATGTGGACATGATCATGAAGGAGAAATAGATACAATAAAATTAACTTTAGATGATGATTCGGAATTAGAGTGTGGAATATTAGGTGTATTTGAAGTACCAGAACAAGAAAGAGATTATATAGCATTAATAACATTAGAAGATGAACAAGTATTGCTATATAGATATATTGCAGATGAAGAAGATGAAGAAGCTTTTTCACTTGATAGTATAGAATCAGATGAAGAATTTGAAAATGTGTCAAATATATTTTATGAAACATTTGTAAATGAAGATGAAGAATAAAAAAAAGACAAAGTAGAAATGCTTTGTCTTTTTTAAGAGGTATAAAATGTATAAAGTAATTTGTTTAGACTTAGATGGAACTTTATTAGATGATAAAAAAATAATAAGCAAATTAAACTTAAAAATATTAGATGATTTGCAAGGAAAGGGTATTGAAATTGTAATAGCTACAGGTAGAGGACTTACTAGAATTGAGCAATTAACAAGTAGTATGAAATTTCCACATATCATAATAGCTAATAATGGAGCCATTGCAAAGCTTAATTTCAGCGATAATATATTATTTTATAATTCTTTAGATAGAAATATCTTTAATGAAATAGTTAAAGTAAGCAAAAAATTTAGTATGATGCCATATTTACATATTTTTGACCTTAATGGTGAAAAATCGTTAGTAATTCCAAATGAAATATTAAAGGAAAATCACATAAAATCAGTAAAAGATATAAGTGAGATAGCTCATTACAATGAAATAAATGATAGAGATTTAGATAATATTTTGTCAGCAGTATTTATAGATAAAGAAAATAAAATTTTAGGTTTAAATAAAGAAATTTTGAGTTTAAAATTAGATATATCAACACATATATTAACTAATACTTCAGAAAATAGATTATTGTCTGAGTATTTAAATCCATTAGCACAAAAATCCATAGGAATAAATGAATATTTAAAATTTAAAGGATATAAATGGAGTGAAGTAGTTTCATTTGGTGACGATAACAATGATTTAGATATGATAAAATCTTCAGGACTGGGTATATGTATGAAAAATGGAAGTAGTTTATTAAAACTAAATTCTAGGTATATTTCACAATATACTAATAATGAAGATGGAGTAGCAAGAGAATTAATAAAAATATTTGGAGGTATATTAAATGAATAATATAAAGGACTATTTTAGTGAGGATTTTTTAAAAAAATATGATGGAAAAAATTTAGTTGTTTATTTTTATCCAAAAGATAATACGCCTGGTTGTACAACAGAAGCTATAAACTTTACAGAGAGAATAGATGATTTTGAAGCATTAAATACAGAGGTCGTTGGAATAAGTAAAGATTCAGATAAAACTCATGAAAACTTCAAAAATAAACATGATTTAAAAATAGATTTAGTAAGTGACAAAGAAAAAGTATTACATGAAAAATTTGATGTAATAAAACAAAAGAAACTTTATGGAAAAGAAGTAATGGGAACAGAAAGATCAACATTTGTTTTTAATAAAGCAGGTGAACTGATAAAAGAGTACAGAAAAGTGAAAGTTAAAGGTCACGTTGATGAAGTATATGATTTCTTAAAAGGATATTTGGATGAGCATAAATAATCCTTATTTATCCTATAGTGATTATTTAAAGGATATTTATGGAGAAAAAGTATATAAATTACCTGTAAAATTAAATTTAACCTGTCCAAATAGAGATGGAAATGTTTCAAAAGGTGGTTGTATATTTTGCAATGAAAAAGGTGGCTCATTTGAAAATTTAGATGTAAGTTTTTCAGTAAAAGAGCAAATTTTGAAAAATAAAGACTATATTGGAAAAAAATATAATGCAAAAAAATATATAGTTTATTTTCAAAATTTTTCCAATACTTATATGAAATATGATGATTTTATAAAAATAATAAACGAGTGCAATATAGAAGATATAGTGGGAATTGATATATCAACTAGACCAGATTGCATATACGATAAACAATTAGACTTTTTAGAAGACTTTAATAAAAAAACAAATATAGATATATATTTTGAATTAGGACTTCAAACAACGAACTATCATACATTGGATAAGCTAAATAGAGGTCATGGGTTAAGTGAATTTATATTAGCTGTAAATAAAATTAAAAATAGAAATTTTAAAGTTTGTGCACATGTAATAATAGGACTTCCTTGGGATAATGAGTTAGATGTTATAGAGACATCTAAGATGATTTCAGTATTAGGAATTAATGAAGTAAAAATACATTCTCTTTATATCCCTAAAAATACAGTGTTAGAAAAAATGTATAGTGACAATAAAATAAGTTTGATTTCATTGGATGAATATATAGATTTAGTAATTGTTTTTTTAAGATATTTAAAAAAAGATATAGCAGTTCAAAGACTTGTAGGAAGAATGCCAAAAGAGGAAAGTGTTTTTTGCAATTGGAATACAAGTTGGTGGAAAATAAGAGATTTGATAGTAGAAAAAATGATAAATAGCGATTTTTATCAAGGAGATTTATGTAACTATCTTGATGGAATTGTTTTTATATAATACAATGTTAGTATAAACAAAAGCATATGAAAGGTTGTGATTATAAATGATAAAATTAGTATTAGGTCCTTCAGGAAGTGGTAAGACTAAATGGCTTATAGATCAAGCTAATGATGATAAGAGAAATGGAAATGGTAATATAGTTTTTATAGATACAGATGATTCTCATATTTTTTCATTAGATTATCAAGTAAGATTAATTAATGCAAACAAATATCATATAAATACAGTAAATGGTTTTTATGGTTTTCTAGCAGGAATAATTTCAAGAGATTATGATATTGAAAAAATTTATGTGGATGGTATATACGATATTGTTAATATTGAACTTCCAGAGTTGGAAGTATTAACAAAAGATTTACGTATCTTATCCGAAGAATTTGGAGTTGAGTTCTATATAGGGTTAAACAAAGAAAAATCTGAACTATCAGAAGACTTGGCTAAAGATGTAGTAGAGTTGAATATTCAATAATATATAAGCACTCTTAAATAGAGTGCTTTTTTGAAATTATGATGAGTGAAAAGGAAATTATAAAATCTTTTATAGAAAAAAGAAATACTTTAATTAATAAACTAGATAGTAAGGAAATAGATAAAAATGAATTTCTAGTATTAAATTACCAAATGGTAGATAAATTATCAATGAAACCATTTTTAAAAATAGATACTGTAGAAAAAGGCATATATAATTATCAATATTACAATATCTTGGCAAAATATCATAATTATAGAGCTAATGATTATAAAGGCAAGAATAAGAAAAAGTATAATGTTGAAATTAACAAATCAAGTAATTATTACTCAGAAAAAGATAAGGTCACAATAGAAATATTAAGGTTAATAAACTTTGAAAATGTAGAATCTTATTATATTACAATGTTTTCTAGTAGATTAAAAAACAATATATTTGAAATTGTATTATTGGATTATGAAAAAGCAATATTTCATTCTATGAATAATATTATTTTGCAAGAATTAAAAAAAAATAAAGTATTCTCAAATATAGAGAAATTGTCAAAAATAGATTCTTATGTAAATAAACAATAAAAGCACCCATTATGGATGCTTTTTTTATTGAATCGGAGATGGAACTAAATTATCAAAATTAGAGTTTTCATTATTTTTACTAGCGTCTGGACTAGCATTTGGTTCAGTAGTATTTTCTTCTGAAGAAGTATTACCAGTAATTATATTAACTACCTCTTCCAATGAAGAACCTTTAGATATTGTAAACTGTCCATGTTTTATGCTACTTTCTAAATTATTTGTTTTAACATAATTCAAAAATTCTTCTGGATCAGATATTACTTTATATTCTGTTAGTATTCTTGAAATATCAATAATAGAAGAACCTTCTGGAAGTGTAACATTAATATCTATCTTTGGTGCATTTTCATCAGAATAAACATCCTCAACTTCAACTTGGGAAAGTGAAGTTTTCATATTTTCTCTTTTAACTCCATAATCTGCAGAGTACATAGCATGTATTCTATTTTGTAAAACAAAACCTACCAATACAATAACTATTAAAGTGAATATTAAAATATTTAAATCGTATACAGTATCTTTAATAAAATTTATGAATCTTTTCATTTTTGCTCCTTTTGAACATATTGCTATTTTTAAGGTATAATCTTACTATACTATTAAATATTATAACATAAAGGAATAAAATGAGAGAAATAACTATAAACGAAAATGATAAAAATCAAAGGCTAGATAGATTCATGGTAAAATATTTACCAAAAGCACCAAAATCACTTATAAACAAATATATTAGATTAAAGCGAATAAAAGTTAATAAGAAAAGAGTTGAGTCTGATTATATTTTAAAATTAAATGATAAAATACAAATATATATATATGATGAAGTATTAAATGAGTATAAAGATAATAAAGTATATAGCTATTTAGATTATAATTTAGATATTGTTTATGAAGATGATAATATTGCAATTATAAATAAACCAGCGGGTGTTCTAAGTCATGCAGCTTCAAAAGAAGATTATGGTAAAAATATTGTAGATAATTTTGTGTCATATTTAATAAAGACCAAACAATATATACCTAGAAATGAAAAAAGTTTTATACCAGCACTTTCAAATAGATTAGATAGAAATACAAGTGGTTTATTAATAGGATGTAAAAACAAAGATTCATTATACCAAATTAATAATGCAATAAAAAATAGGAAAATAGGTAAATATTATATTACAATTTGTAAAGGGAAAATAGAAGATCAATTAATAGAAAAAAAAATAACTAAAAAATCTGAAAACAAAATGGAGATAGCTCAATTAGAAGGAAAAGATAGCAAGACAAAAGTAAAGACTATAATAAACGGTGAAAGATATTCTCTAGTAGAAGTTGATTTGATAACTGGAAGAACTCATCAGATTAGGATACATTTAAATTCTATAAAACATCCTATAATAGGGGACCAAAAATATGGAGATAAAACTATAAATAGATATTTTAAAGAAAAATATAATTTAAATTATCAGCTTTTACATGCTTATAAATTAACTATTAGTGGGTTAGAGGGAAATTTGGAATATCTGAATGGTAAAGAGTATTTTTCAAAACCTACGAAGGAATATGCTAAAATAGCAAAAAGTATATTTGGAGAAAAATATGAAAGTATATTTAGGAAATAAAAAAATAGAAATACAAGAAGGAATGACTTATTTAGAATTATCAGAAAAAATTTTTAAAGATAAAGAAAAAATAGGAGTAATTGTAGAAAATAGCTTAAAAAATTTACAAGATAAGGTAAAAGAAGGAGATAGACTTTTTTATTTTGGAAAGTATTCAACTGAAGGCCATGTGCTAATGCAAAGAACCATAATTCTTGTATTCATAATGGCCTGTAAATCTTTATATCCAGACAAAACAGTGCAAGTTGAACATTCAATAGGAGAATCGATGTATTGTGAATTAAAGGGTAAAAATAAGCTATTACATACTGATGTTGAACTAATAAAAAAAGAAATGCAAAAAATTATTAATTCAGATTATAAAGTATATAGAAAAAAAACAGATATAGAAACGGCTTTAAATCTTTTTGCAAAAGAAGGTTATGATGATAAAGTGTTACTATTTAAAAATATGGATTTAAAAGAAGTTTCTTACTATGAAGTTAATAATAATATATTTACATTTCATGGATACCTTGCACCATCCACTGGATTTATAGATAATTTTGACATAATTTCATATTATCCAGGAGTTGCAATAACTATACCAAGTAGCAATAATGGTAAAATTCCAGAATTTAAAGAAGAAAAAACATTAGCAAAAGTATTTTCTAACTCAAAAAAATGGACGGATTTACTAAATGTAGAAAATGTAGGAAATTTGAATGAATACATAATAGACAAAGATATAAAATACATAGTTGATATATCTGAAGCATATTTTGAAAATCAAATATCTGAAATAGCTGAAAATATAATAAGTGATTCAGATATTAATTTAGTACAAATAGCAGGACCAAGTTCTTCAGGCAAAACAACAACAGCATATAGATTGTCAGTACAATTAGGCTCTAGAGGAAAACGACCTATATTAATTTCAACTGATGATTATTTTGTGAATAGGGAAGATACTCCGCTTAATGAAAATGGTGAAAGAGATTATGAGGTAATAGAAGCCATAGATTTACCTAAATTTAATGATGATTTAATGTCTTTAATGGAAGGAAAAGAAATAGAATTACCAAGATTTAACTTTCTAGAAGGAAAGAGAGAAAAATCTGGTAAAAAAATAAAATTAAATGGTGAGAGTATTATAATAATAGAGGGATTACATTGTTTAAACCCTAAATTGACAAGTTTAGTACCAGATAAAAATAAATTTAAGATATATATAAGTGCTTTAACACAATTAAATATAGATAATCATAATAGAATTGCATCAACTGATGTTAGGTTTTTGAGAAGAATGATAAGGGATGATAATTTTAGAGGAAATAGTGTAGAAGATACATTTGAAATTTGGGAGAAAGTGAGAAGAGGAGAAGAATTATATATATTTCCGTACCAAGACTTAGCAGATGTAGCAGTTGATTCATCGCTTATTTATGAACTATCAGTATTAAAAAAGCATGCATATAAACTGCTTAATGCTTATGATAAAAATGGAGAATTTTATAAAGAAGTAAAAAAACTTAAATCATTTTTAAAATATTTTTTAGATATAGAGGATGAATCTATAATTCCTGTAAATTCTATCTTGAGAGAGATAATAGGGTAGGTAAAATATGCAAAAGGTATATGTTTATAATTCAGCAAGAAATATTTATAATGATTTTAAAGAATTGATTATAAATAAACTAAAAGATAATAACAATAAATTTATAGCTATATTGCCTAATGGAAACTTAATAGATAGATTAAGAAAAGATATAACTAATGAATTCGAAGTAATATTTGATTTAAAGTTATTTACCTTCGATGATTTAATTAATTATAAAAATATTAGTTTTTCGGAGGTAGAAAATTTCGATTACTATAACAAATTAATTATAAGTTATAGTATAAACAACTGTATTTCAAAAGGTTTTATAGAGAATAGTTCTTTTTACAACTCTGATGGTTTTTTATCTTTAGCTAGTAAAATGATTAATTATATAAAAAGTTCGTTATTATCATCAGATAATTTTTTAAGGGAAGTAGAAAGAGATTCTTCCCTTTTTTCAATTGCAAAAATTTACGAAGAATATTCTAAAAATTTAAAAAAATACAATTTTGAGGATAGATATGACAAATATTTTAAATTTATAGACTCAAAATTTTCATTTGATATAGAAAATGAAATAGAAGAGGTATTTATTTTTGGTTTTTTAGATTTTAGAAAAATAGAATATGAAATATTAAAGGTATTAAGAGATTTAAAAATAAAGATTAAAGCTTTTTATTATAATTCTTTAAATGAAAATATAGATATATTTAAAGAAACAAAAGAAAAATTAGAAAAAATAGGTTTTGAATACACATATATTAAAGATAAAGTTCAAGGAAAGTGTAGAAATTTTAAGCTAGTTGAATGTGAAGATAAGTATTTAGAAGTTAAAAGATTATCAATCGAATTGAAAAAAGATTTACTAGAAGGACACAGTAAAAAAATTGGGATTATAGTAAATGATGAAGAATATATTGAGATTGTTAAAGATAGGTTTATATTTGAAAATATACAATTAAATTCAAATTCAAAAGCATATTTAAAAGAAAGTGATTTTGGAAAATGGATGTTGAATTTATTAGATTATGAAATTGGATTGAAAAAATATATAATTAGAAATCTTAAAAATCCTATGATATTTGAGAAACCTATAAATGATATTGAATTAGAAAAATTAATTTTATCAATAAGTATTACAAGTAAAGAAGATTTATTTAATTCTACTATATTAAAAAGTAATTCAAATTACAATGAGTACATTGAAATATTAAATTCAATATTCAATATTATTGAATTACAAAAGGATAAAGAAAATATTATACTTTTTATTAAAGAAAAATTAAAAAAATATTTTGAAGTAGATGATAGTAAATTAATATTATATGAAAAATTTTACAATTTTATAGATGGATTAAACTTTAGATTAAGCAGTATTACTAATAGTTTAAAATCTGGAGAATTAATAAGGCATTTAAAAGAAATACTAAATGAATTTTCAATTAATGAAAATAGTATGGTAGATTATAATGTTTATTTAGTAGAATTTAATAATTTCAAAGCCTTAGAATTTGATAATATATATTTTTTAGGAATGACAGAAGAAAATTATCCTAAAAAAGAAACAGATAATTTTTATTTTAATAATAAAAACATATATAGGCTTAAAGATTTAGGAATAGATATATTAGACAGAAAGTTAAAGAATTCAAAGAATGAATTGAATTTTTTCAATATAATAAATTCAAATTATTTTAAAATTTATATATCTTATGAAAATTCCAATAAAAGTATAATATCTGACTATGTATTAGGAATAGTTGATATTAAAGAAAAGGAACAATATAAATTCAAAAACTTTATAAATCCAAAAGTTGAGAATGTTATTAATGAAAAAGATAAGAGATTATATTTTTCATCGTTTCAAAAAGTATATGAAGATATTAGAAGAGAAATAACATATAAAATAAGTTTTTCAAATAATATTTTAAACAATAAATTTTCAGCTACCAGTTTGGAGACATATTATTTGTGTCCTATAAAATATTACTATAAATATGTAATAGAGCTTAAAGACAACTTAATAAAAACGAAGTTAGAAGAATCAGCTTTATTAGGAACAGCTTGCCATGAAACTTTGAGGAAATTATATGAATACTACTTTGAAGAAATTAAAGAGAATAATAACACTGAAGATATTGTATATAGAATTTTAAAAACAGAGCTAAAAGAATTAGATTTTAATATAGATGATTTTAAAGGTAGTAATATTTTAAAAAGATATACAAATTTATTAGTGAGTTTAATTAAAATGGACTTGATTTATATTAATAATTCTAAAAAAGATTTGACACCTTATAAATTTGAAGAAAAATTTGAAATAAAGAAACAATTAAATATCAATGGAGATACTAAAAATATAATTATTTCTGGAAGAGTAGATAGAATAGATAGAGATGGTAATAATAATTTTTATTTAATTGATTATAAGTTAGGAAAAAATTCATTTAAAACTTTAGCAGATTTTCAAAAAGGAAGAACTTTACAATTTCCTATATATTCGCTTATTAAAAATATTGATGGGTGCAGGTACATTACTATAAAGGATTTTAAAAATCATGAATTTTTCAACCTTTCTAATGAATACAATGGAAAAGGATATCTAAATAGAGAAGAGTTTGATGAGTTGAGATATAAAACAGTGCTAATTTTAGAAGATATAATAACACAAATAAATAATGAAAATTATTTTAAAGGAACAGAAGAAAAAACAAATTGTACATTTTGTGAGTATAGTAATATTTGCGATTATAGGAGTAATTAGATGAAATTAACTAATGAACAATTAAAGGCTATACAAACTATTGATAAGAATGTGATAGTTAATGCAGGAGCTGGAACTGGAAAGACAGAAACCTTAACAAGAAGATATATAGAAATATTAAAAAATGGAAAATTAGAAAAAAATAATGAAATTTCTGGAATTGTAGCCATAACATTTACAATAAAAGCAGCTAATGAGATGAAAGAAAGAATAAAAGAGTTATTGCTTGAAAATAGTGATGATAGAAATAAAGATTATTTAAGACAACTTTCTGATTCTAATATATCAACAATTCATAGTTTCTGTACAAAATTAATTAGGGAAAATTCTTATTATTTAAATATTGATCCATTATTTGAAGTTTTGGAAGAAAAGGAAAGTCAAAAAATATTAAATACTGTTATTTCAAACATATTGGAAAAAGAAGGAAATGAGGAAAACTTTATAATTTTATTAATGAATTCTACCGAGAGAAATGATGTTGAAGAATTAATTAATGAAATAAAAAATATTTATTTAAAAATTAAAAATACTATCTATTCTATTGAAAGTATTAAAAATAGAACATTAGATAATATAAAAAAATTAAATGTGGAAGATAAGTCAAAAGAAATAAAAGATGAACTTAAATATATAAATAAAAATGTAAAATTAAGGAGTAATAGTAAGTTATATAAATTTATAAATGATGAAGCTAATGCAGAAATTTTAGAAGCAGAAAATCAGATAAATAAAAAATTTGTAGTAGGATTAGTAGATAGTATAAAAGCATTAGATAAAAATGAAGAGTTAGAATATTTAAAAGAGCTAATAAATTTCCAACTACAATTTGAAGAGAGTAATTATTACGAAATTTATAGTAATTTATTTGTAATATTAAAAAAAATAGAAGAAGATTATAATAAAGAAAAAGAAAAATTGGGGAAATATGATTTTAACGATTTAGAGCATTTGGCCCATGAGCTACTTTTAAAAGAAAATATAAGAAAAAACATACAAAGAGATATAGAATATTTAATGGTAGATGAATATCAAGACTCTAATGACATACAGAAGGAAATATTCTATTTAATATGTTCAGAAAATACAAAGTTAGATAGAAATAATTTCTTTGTAGTAGGAGATCCTAAACAGTCTATTTATGGCTTTAGAGGTTCAAATATAAATATATTTTATAATACTAGGGAAGATATAATAGAAACTGGGGGAGAAAATATCATATTTTCTACTAACTATCGATCTAATAAAAATTTGATGACAGGAATTAATAATATATATGGAAATATTATGAAAGATAGGTATGATTTTTTAAGTTCAGTAAAAGAATCAACAAATAAGTATAATATATTTCTAATAAATAATGATAATAAAAGAGATAATAATTTTGAACCAGAAGTCATTTCAAACTTTATAGTTGAAAATATTTATGAAAATAAAAGAAAAGCTAAAGATTACACATTGTTGTTTAGAAATAGAAATGGGCAAGAAATTTTCGAAAACAATTTTAGAGAAAAGAATATTCCATTTTATACTTTTGATTCATTGGGGTTTTACAATTCAGAAGAGATAAAAATTATAGTTGAAATGCTAAAGTTAATAAAATTTAATGAAAATAATATGTCATTGTATTTTATAATAAAGTCGCAATTATATAATCTAACGGATGCTGAGATATTTGAACACATAAAAGAACCTAATGAAAAAATTTATTTTGCAGTAGAAGGAATTTTTTACAAGATAGAAAATATTAGGAATAAGTTTAATAATAAGGTATCAGATTTTTTAAGTTGTATATATGAAGAATTTAATTTGTATGAAAAATATAATTATAAGGAAAATACTATACAGAAACAAGGAAATTTATATAAATTATTAGAAATAGCTCATGAATATGATAGGAATAATTTAACAGTAGATGATTTATATTATGACTTATTAGACAATAATAATGATGAAACCATGAAACAAGTTGAAGATGAAAATAGTGAAGTTGTAAAGTTAATGACAATTCATGGATCCAAAGGTTTAGGATTTAATGATGTAATAGTTCCTTATATAAATAAGGGAATAAATAATAAAAAAGAATTAATTAAGTTTAGAGTTTTTGCTGGAATAGCAATAAATTTTTTTGGTGCAAATTATACTTATAAAATATTAGAAGAAAAAGACTTAGAAGAAGAAAAAATTGAATCTGATAATATTTACTATGTTGCTATGACTAGAGCTAAAGAAAATCTTGTTTTAGGTTTTTCTGGAATAAAATCAGGATATAAAAAAGTCTTATATGATGAAATAGAAAAATTAAAAAAAGACAATAAATTAAAAGAAATAAATAATATTGATGATAGAACATTAAGAATAGAAAAAATAGATAAAATTAACGATAGTGTTAATTTTGAATTTACTAAAGATATTGAAAAAGGAAAAAATAATATTATTAAATCTAATATAAGCACTATATTAGATTTTCACAGCAATGGAAATAAAATAAAAAATCAAACAATAGATAAGTTCAGAAGCTATAAAGACCGAGTAGAAAAATCGGAAGTGAATTTACCGAGCAATTTAATAGGAGATGTAATTCACAGATTTGCTGAAATGTATAAAGAACCATATAACTTAGAGCTAGAAGAAATACTAAAAGAGTTTGGATTAGATAATAAAAACAAGGAATTTTTCAACAAATATATATATAATTTTAAGAAATTATATAATTATGAATATGATAAATCATATGAGGAAGTAGAATTTAATTATAAATATAAAAATTTCTTATTTAGAGGGATTATTGATAGAATAGAAGTAATAGATGATAGAATAATTATAATAGATTATAAGTTTTCTAATTTAAGAGAAAATGAATTGTTAGAAAAATATTGGCCACAATTAATTTTTTATGGAATAGTTTGTGAAAAAATATTTGATAATAGAAATATAGAATTAATATTTAAAAATATACGAAGAAATTATTGCATAAATGTGGAGTATAAATTAGATATCAAGAAAAAATTTGAGATTATACTAGATAATTATATTGAAAATGTTTATAAAATAAGTTGATATATAAAAGGAGGAGCAATGGAAGAGAAGGTTTTACTAGTTGAAGACGAAGAAAACATTAGGAAATTCACTAAAATTAACTTAGAAAGAGAAGGTTTTGTAGTAGTAGAAGCTGAAACGGGTGAATTGGGAGTAGAATTAGCAGAAAAGGAGAATCCTCATGTAGTAATATTAGATGTTATGTTACCTGGTATAGATGGATACGAAGTTTGCAAAATTTTGAGAGAGAATATACCTAATATTGGGATAATAATGTTAACAGCAAAAACACAAGAAAATGATAAAATATTTGGTTTGGAAAGAGGAGCTGATGATTATCTAAGTAAACCATTTAATCCTAAGGAGTTATCTTTAAGAATAAAGTCACTTTTAAGAAGACTTGATAAACCTAAAAATAATAATTTAATAAATGATCCACCATTTAAACTTGACTTATATTCTAAGTCATTTAGTAAAAGTGGGCAACATATAGAATTAACACCAACTGAACTGTCGATGATTTCTCTGTTTATGAAAAATCCTGGTAGGGCATTTACAAGAAATGAATTACTTGACTTAAATTGGGGAGAAGAATTTGTGGGAGATACTAAAATAGTAGATGTTAATATAAGGAGATTAAGATCTAAAATTGAAGATAATCCTGGTAAACCAATTTACTTAGAAACAGTTTGGGGAACAGGATATAGATGGAAAAAGGACTGATATTTTGAAAGTTAGTATAAGAAATAGAGTAGTTTTATATTTTGCAGTATTATTGTTATCCACTATAGTTGTATTTGAGGTATTTTCAATGTACTCAGTAAAGTACTATTATTATTCAGTTGTGAAAGGAAATCTTAAGAACGAGGTAGACTTAATTTTAGAAACATATAAAACATCTCCTTATTCGGATTCGCTTGAGAGTATGGTTTTAGAAGGAAAGGATTCTTTATTTTTAGATGTTGAATCTCAAATTCAGATATTGAATAATGAGAAAGTTGTAATATATGATAGTTTAGGCACAGATTTAGTAGGTAAGGAATTAAACTCATCAGATATTTCAAAAGCTGTTTTAGGTGAGGAAGGGCAGTATATAGGTGATGTTAGTTACTATGATGGGAAAGTAATGGCAGTATCACTACCAATACGTCCAGATGAACAAAAAGGAGTAATTAGAATAATTACTTCATTAGAACTAGTTGATTATATGGTTACAAAAAGATATTTAACATTTGTAGCATTTGGTATATTTGTAATAGCACTTACTATTTCAGGGAGCATAGTTTTAGCTAATAAAATAGTGAAACCATTAAAAAAATTAAATAAAACAGCTGAAAAACTAGCAGAAGGTCAATTTAATATCAAGGCAGATGGATCGGATTACGAAGAAGTAGATGCTTTAAGTAGAACTTTGAATATTATGAGTGATAATATAAAAGAAAAAGAAAAATTAAAAAATGACTTTATTTCATCTGTTTCACATGAACTTAGGACACCTCTTACCTCAATTAATGGATGGGCATCAACTTTGCTATATGAGCCAGAAGATTCAGAATTAGTAAAAGAAGGATTAGAGATAATTCAAAGTGAATGTATAAGACTAAGTGGTATGGTAGAAGAACTTTTAGATTTTTCAAGATTTACATCTAATAGAATTACACTAGAGAAAGAGGATGTTGATGTAACAGAATTATCAGTAGGAATTAAAAAGCAATTAACGCCAAGAGCAAAATCTCTAGGGATAGATTTGATTATTAATTTTGAACCAGAACATATAGTAGCTAAAATTGATCCTGATAGAATTAAACAAGTATTAATAAACTTATTAGATAATGCATTGAAATTCACAGACTCTGGAGGAGTAGTAATAATAAATGTGTCAGATGATGAAAAAAATGTATACTTTGAGGTAATAGATACAGGAATTGGTATAGATAGTGAAGAAATATCTTTAATAACAGGCAAATTTTACAAAGGTACAAATAGTAATTCTCATACAGGACTCGGTCTATCAATTTGTGAAGAAATAATAAAATTGCATAGTGGAGAAATGATGATAGAGAGTAAAATAAATGAAGGAACTACAATTAAAATATCTTTGCCGAAAGAAGAGGTTAAAAATGAAAAAAATTAGAGTGTTATTTGTTTTTTTTGTGTTAGTTATGCTATCCTCTTGTACAGATGCAAGTATTAAAGAAAATGAAAATTTTATACAATCCCCAAAGTCTAATGATTTATCTATAGAAGGAACTTGGAAAGTAATAGACAAAAAATCTTTAAAAGATACATCTAAGGGAGATACAAATCCATTTGAAGAGATATATATTACTAAAAACTTAGTAGAAATAGGAAATAGATATAATTTATATCCAGAATTTGAGTCAGAGTATGTAAGTACAAGTAATTATTTGAAAAACAAAGAATTAGGTATTCAAGCAAAAGATATAACAGATAAAGATTTTATAGAAGTGGTTTTAGTTTCTGGTAGAACGCAATTTTCATTAGATATAGTAAAGATATCTAATGAAAAAATATTTTTAATAAATGAAGGATATCAATATTTTTTAGAAAAAAAATCAGACTCTGTTGATGGTGATATTTTAGATAAATACAAAGAGGAAAGAAAAGAAGGCGAAAATTTAGAGTCTTATGACGGAAAAATAGGGCTATCTTTAGTGGTTAAATGTCAAAGTAAAAACACAGATGACAACAAAGTAAAAACTGAATATAACTCTTATTATTTACATTATGACAATACTAATTATAAACGTCATGGTAAAGTTTATTTTGCAAATAATATATATGTTCCTAAAAGTGATAATAATGAAATATATAAATATAATGAGGATTGGGAATCTGATAAACATGAGGCTTATTTCATGAGAATTAATCCGAATACTAAATTTGAAACTGATAAAGAAGAGATACTATATGAATCAGAAGAACCTTTTGAATTGAATTATATATCTGATCAATATTACTCTATATCATTTAATGATAAAACAACAACTAGTAGAAAATTTTATAGAATATATAGTATAGATAATGACTTTAAAAGTAAAGCTTTATCTGCAACAGATATAGATTCTAAGAATGGGAAAAAAATTCTTGAAGATGTGATCAATACTGCTAAAGAAAAAGACGAATTAAATATAGATAAGAATTCTCCGATGGAAAATTATACAAATATAGGAATAGTTAGAGTCGATGGACTTTGGAAGTTTAGAACTAGTTTAGTATTAGGTAATAATAATAATACAATTAAGGAAATTGACGTATCATTAACACCAAAGAAAGACTTTTTCAGAAATAATACACTTGGGAAATATAAATGGGCAGATATAAAAGAAGAATATTCTAATCTAGTAGATGCATATATATCTCCAGAAGAAAATTTTATTATTATAAACAATTCTGAGAGCATATCTTTGTATAGTATAACTGATTTAAAAAAACCTATAATTACATTACCTAGAAAAGAAGGGGATTGTTCTATAATAATGTCTAAGTGGACAGTAGGGAATGAGGCAGATGTATTTATAGACAAATTTATTAAAGATAATAAAGAAACATTAAAAATTTATTAAAAGGCATGCTTTTATAGTATGCTTTTTATATTAATAATATTATTATATTGATAGATTTTCATTAAAATATTTTCTATTTTAGAACATTAAATAAATAAAAAACAGGTTGGTGAGCAACCTGCTTTTTTATTTGGTGCGGGAAAGAGGACTTGAACCCCCACGTCAATGACACTAGATCCTAAGTCTAGCGCGTCTGCCAATTCCGCCATTCCCGCATATGGGGTGGATGATGGGATTCGAACCCACGACCTTCAGAGCCACAATCTGACGCCCTAACCAGCTAGGCCACATCCACCAAACAACTACCTTATTACTATAGCATTTATCTTTTTAAATGTCAAATAAAATTCAAAGAAAAAAGAGAACTATTAGCTCTCTTTTATTTATTCAAATTTAGGTGGAATTGGTGGATTAGGTGGATCTGTAGGCTTTGATTCCGTTGGTTTAGTATCAGTAGGTTTTGTATTTATAGTAGGTGGTGGGGTTGTAGTTTCTTGAGGTTTTGATGTAGCAGGAGATGTTGATTCTTTGGTTGGCTCAACTTCATCTTCACCTTCATTTTCAGAGTTATTTCTGTTTATAACGCTACCTCCACCATGAACTTTACAGCTGCCAGTAGGTTCTGTTCCTTTTGCGAAAATTTCGTTTTTTACTGTTCCATCTCCATAACAAGCACCAGTAGGTTTTCCATTTCCTATGGTACATACTTTCATGTGTATCATTCCATCTGGTTCTTCAAATCTTGCACTATCATAACCTTCTAAAATTGTTCTATTTACAACATTCCAAAATTTTACAGCTTGACCACTATTTCTTGTTAATTTTAATTGTTGATTATCAAATCCTATCCAAGTACCTATTGTATAATATGGACTATATCCAATAAACCATATATCTTGATTTTCTTGAGTGGTACCAGTTTTTCCAGCTATATCAAAATTAGAGTTAGCAGCATATTTACCATAAGGTACAGTTAGTACATCTTTCATAACATCGGTCATAACATATGCTATTTGAGGGGATACCACGGTTTCTTTTTTACTAACATCTTCAAGTAGTACAGTACCATCATAATCTACAACTTTTGAAAAAGTAAGTGGCTCAATATATTCTCCACCATTTGCAATTGCAGCATAAGCTGCTGTCATTTTTAAGTTTGAAATACCATAGGTCATACCACCTAGTCCCATAGCTGATAAGTTTTCATCATTAACGCTACTATTTTCAGATGCAGTTATAAAACTATCAGCATCGGGATTTTCTTTGTCAATCAGACCAAACTTTGTTAGATATTCTTTAGAAACATCTATACCAACGTCATCAAGCGTTTTTACAGCATTAACGTTACTTGATATTTTAACACTTTCTCTAAGAGAAATAAGCCCTTTGAAGCCTCTATATACGTTTTTAGGCCATTGTTTTCCATTATAGAAGAAAGGAGCATCTTCAATACCAGAAGCAGCAGTATATCCGTTATCTAAAGCAGGAATATATGTAGCTATCGGTTTCATGGTTGAACCTGGTTGTCTAGGATAGTCAGAAGCTCTATTCAATATTTTTCTACCACCTTGATTTCTACCACCAACAATAGCTTTAATGTGGCCTTGCTTGTGGTCTATGATAACTATAGATCCTTGAGGTTGAGCTATTCCATCTTCAATAGAAAAATATTTAGCTCCTAATGATAAAGTTCCACTATCAGAGACAGAGTAAAAATCTGGATATCTTTCTAGGAAAGATTTGCTTATTACAATACCATTATCAGTACTTTTAATTTCATTTTCATTAGGGATAGCTTTGCCAGAACTACTAGTTCTATAAGTTACAAGGTTCTTGTCATCATTTATGGTATAAAAATCTTTAGGGTCTATTGAATTGGTTGAAAAATCTAATTTACTTGAATTTAAGATTAGGCTTCCATCATCAGATAGAGAATATTCGTCATTTCCAATATATACTTGTCCATTACTGTCAATAAGATTTTCTTTTTTATAATAAACTATTGCTCTTTTTGAATTAGTAATGTTTCCATTTCTATCTGAAGACCAATCTAAAAGAGCCGGTCTAGTAGAGGAACCTGTACCTTTTAAAACTATATCAGAAAAGTTTTCAAAAACTCCTTCGACTTGTTTTTGCATTTTAGTGTCTATTGTAGAATAAACTTCTATACCACCATTATAATATTTTGCAATTGCTTCATCTTTTGTAAGACCTAGCTCCGATTGCAATTTTCCTATAACTTGGTCAGCCGTTAAGTCTATATAATAAGAAGAAATATTTTGTTTAGTTGAATTTTGACCAGGTGATAAAGCATTAGCTATATTTTCACTAGCAGCTTTATCATATTCTTCTTGCGTAATAAATTTTTCTTCTAGCATATTTTTCAAAGTACGTTTTTGCCTGTTTTCTAAATTTTCACTTTTATTGTAGACAGTTTTATACATAGTGCCATTTAGTTCTATTTCTTCATCTCCAACAACTATATCATCTTTAGTAATGTTTTCAGGAAGGACTGTCTTATATAATGCATAGTTTGAAGGACTTTTGACTATTGATGCAAGTGAAGCACATTCAGCAAGAGTTAATTCACTAACATCTTTATTGAAGTAAACCTTACTAGCAGCTTGTACACCATATGCATTTTGTCCTAAGAAGACGGTATTTAAATATTTTTCAATGACACCTTTTCTTCCAAGTTGTTCAGTTAATTGTAGTGCCAAGTAAGCTTCTTTTATTTTTCTTTCAATTTTTTTGTCAGCAGACAAATATAGGTTTCTAGCAAGTTGTTGAGCTAATGTTGAAGCTCCCCTTTCCATATCGGAAGATACTACATTATCAGCGAAAGCTCCGACAATACCTATAGGGTCTACACCATCATGTTCATAAAATCTAACATCTTCAATGGCAATAAAAGCATTAATTAAATTTTTAGGCAATTTATCATAGGGTACTAATTCCCTGTATTCTGTAGTATGAACATTTTCTAGCAAATCACCATTAGAATCTAAAATTTTTGAAGTTTTATTAACCAAATTATCAATTTCGTTAGTATTTATAGGGTCAGTACTTTCGAGGACTCCAACTATGGATACACCCAGAGCACCTGCCATAAATGTAAATACAACCAAAAAAGTAATAACAATTAATTTTACTATTTTAGATATATATTTTGAATTTTTATTTTTCATCTTAACCTCCATTAACTTGTATTTTTTAATTATAACATAGGGGGAAATATTTGTTAATTTCTAAGGATAAAATAGTAATAGGTATTTAAAACTGTTATAATATTTAGCAGGTGAAAATTATGGAAAAAGAAAAAGTAATAACTGTAACAGTAAAATTAAAAAAAGATTTTAATACTGATTATGAAAACAAAAGAGAAGAATTAAAGCAACTTGTTATAGCGATGGAAGCAGAAGTTGTATCAGAAGTTTCATGTTCTAGAGATTTTATAGATAAAGCTTTGTACATTGGCAAAGGAAAAGCTGAGGAAATAAGGTTATTATCAGAAACATTAGGAGTAGATACTATTGTATTCAATAATGAATTATCAGGTTCACAAATGAAAAACTTAGAAGAAATAATAGATAGGAAAATCGTAGATAGAACTAACCTTATTTTGGACATATTTGCAACAAGAGCAAAAACAAAAGAAGCTGTATTACAAGTACAACTTGCTCAAATGGAGTATATGCTACCAAGACTAGTAGGTCTTAGAAAAAATCTTTCAAAAGCTAGTGCAGGTATTGGTACTAGAGGTCTAGGAGAACAAAAACTTGAATTAGATAGAAGGAAAATATCTAAAGAAATAGATAGGGTAAAAAACAAGTTAAAAAAAGTAGAAAAAACAAGAGAAACAAATAGGAAAAGTAGAGTTAAAAACAAGACTAAACTAGTGTCCTTAGTTGGATATACAAATGCAGGTAAATCTACAATAGCAAATGAATTATCGAATTTTTACAATGATGAGAAAACTCAATATTTTGCAAAAAAAGATATGCTTTTCATGACATTAGATACAACGATAAGAAAGGGGTTACTTCCTCAAGGTAGTGAATTTTTAATAGCTGATACAGTTGGATTTATAGAAGACATATCGACTAATTTAATAGAATCGTTTAAAAGCACATTAGAAGAAATAAAATATTCAGATTGCATATTACATGTTATAGACTCATCAAGTAATAATATGAGTGAGCAAATAGATACAACATATAAAATGTTAAAAGAGTTAGATGTACTGGATAAACCAATTATTAATATTTATAACAAAATGGATATAAAGAAAGATTTAATATATAAATCAGATAATATAAAGGGAAGAAATTTATATATATCTTCTTATAAGAAGGAAGATATTTTTAAATTACTAAAAGAAATAGAAAGTGCTTTAAAATTAGATTATGAAGAAATGATATTGGAAATACCATACGACAAGCAAGGTGTGTTGGCAGAGCTTAGAAATAAGGATATAAGTTTTGAAATAGAATATGATGAATTAATGAAAGTAAAAATGAAAGTTTTAAAAACAGAAATCAATCATGTAGAAAAATATTTAAGGGAAAAATATGAGTTATAATAGCATATTAAAAAAAGAAATAATAGAAACAGAGATAAAAAAATCAAGATTTATAGGATATTCTTGCCCTGTAGAAACAGAAGAGGAAGCTTTGAAATTTGTAGAATATATAAAGTCTGAAAATCCACAAGCAAGACATAATTGTTTTGCATATATAATTGGAGAAAAAAAATTGACTCAAAGATATTCAGACGATGGTGAACCAAGTGGAACAGCAGGAATACCTATATTAGATATTATAAAGAAAAAAGATATAACAGATATTTGTATTGTAGTAACAAGATATTTTGGAGGTATTCTATTAGGTGCAGGAGGACTTATAAGAGCTTATTCTAATGCAGCTAATGATGTAGTTAATAAATCAATAATAGTAGAAAAAAAATATTTTTCTAGTTTTACATTAAAAATAGATTATAATAGTTACGGTAGGATTTTAAATTACTTAGAAGAAAATGGTGTATATATAAAAAATAAGCAATACGAAGAAGATGTTTCTTTGAATGTATTTATAGAAGAAGAGAAAGAAGAAAATTTGAGAAAAAATCTTTTAGATTTAACAAGCGGTAATATACAAATTTTATTTAACAAAAAGAATTTAATGAATACTATAAATGGACAATTATATATTTAATAAGGAGAAACCATGAACTATAAAAAAATAAAAGAAGATTTAGTAGAATGGCTTAGAGAGTATGTCTATGGAATTAATTGTAAAGGTGTTGTTTTTGGACTAAGTGGTGGAATAGATTCAGCTGTGGTAGCAGCCTTGGCAAAGGATGCATTTGGAGAAGATGCTTTAGGAATTATTATGCCTATTAACGGTTTAGAGTCTGATTTAGAAGATGCAAAACTAGTCTCAGATAGTTTGAATTTGAAAACTATAACATTAGACTTAACAAAAGAATATAAAAGTTTTATAGAAAAAATGGAAGTAAATAAAAATCCGTTAGCATATGCGAATATAAAGCCAAGACTTAGAATGATAGCATTATATTATTACGCTCAGAACAATGGATATTTAGTTTCTGGAACAACTAATTTGTCTGAATATACAATAGGCTATTCAACTAAATATGGTGATTCAGCAGTAGATATATCACCATTAATAGATTTTACTAAAACTGAAGTGTTGGAATTAGCTAAATATTTAGGAATACCAAGTAAAATTATAGATAAAAAACCTTCAGCAGGACTTTGGGAAGGACAAAATGATGAAGATGATTTAGGTTTTACTTATGAAGAATTAGATAGGTATATTCTTAAAGGAGAAGGAAGTAAAGAAATAATAGAAAAAGTAGAAAATATGAAAAAAATTAATAATCATAAAAAAATGATGCCTGAAAAATTCAATTATAGGAGAGATGTATAGTGGCAGGACATAATAAGTGGAGTAAAATTAAAAATAAAAAAGGTAGTGAAGATGCTAGAAGAGGGAAAATTTTCACTAAATTAGCTAGAGAGATTTTAGTTGCAGTTAAAGAAGGTGGTAGTGATCCAGAGTATAATGCATCATTAAAAACGGCAATTGAAAAAGCTAAAGCTGAAAATATGCCAAATGATAATATTGAAAGAGCGATAAAAAAAGCATCAGGATCAGGAGCTGGTGAAAATTATGAAGAAGTCATATATGAAGGATATGGTCCAGCAGGAGTTGCGGTAATAGTAAGTACATTAACAGATAATAGAAATAGAACTGCACCAGAGGTAAGACATGCTTTTGATAAATATGGTGGTAATCTAGGACAGACTGGTTCTGTAATGTTTACTTTTGAAAGAAAAGGATTAATTACAATAAACAAAGCTGAATTAGATGAAGAAGAAGTTATGATGATGGCAATAGACTCTGGAGCAGAAGATTTTTCAAGTAATGATGATGAGTTCACTATAACTACATCAGTTTCTGATTTTATAAAAGTGAGAGATACACTTATCAAAGAAGGCTACAAACTGACATTTGCTGATTTATCTTATATACCTTCAAATGAAGTGGAAGTTACAGACAGTGAAGACATTAAAAATTTAGTAAAATTAATAGATATATTAGAGGATAATGATGATGTACAAAATGTATATCACAATTGGAATATACCAGAAAATTTAGAGGTATAGTAAATGGAATTTAATATAAATCCAATAGCATTTAAAATATTTGGAATAGAAATTATGTGGTATGCAATAATAATTTCTATAGGTTTTTTTCTAGGTATAATAGTGGCTACAAAACTATTAAAATATAATGGAATGAACCCAGATATTGTAGTAGATATATTAATATTTGCTTTACCTGCTGCAATTATTGGAGCAAGACTTTATTATGTAGCTTTTAACTGGGATGATTATAAAGGAGATTTATTTAAAATAATAAATACTAGAAATGGTGGTTTAGCCATATATGGTGGTTTAATTGCAGCGTTTTTAGTAGGGTACATTTATTCTAGAATAAAAAAAATAGATTTTCTAAAATTAACAGATATTTTTGCACCTGCCATAGTGTTGGGGCAAAGTATAGGGAGATGGGGAAACTTTGTAAATCAAGAAGCTTTTGGAAGGACAACAGATTTACCTTGGGGCATAATTATAGAAGGTCAAAAAGTTCATCCAACATTTTTTTATGAATCTTTAGGAGATTTTATAATATTTTTAATACTATATAAAATTTGCAAGGATAAAAAGAAGTTTGATGGTCAAGTGATAAGTCTATATTTAATATTATATGGAATTTTAAGGTTTTTTGTCGAAGGTCTAAGAACTGATAGTTTATATTTTTTAAACTTTAGGGTATCACAAATTTTAAGTGCAGTTTTAGTGTTAGTGGGTATTGTAATTTATTATGTAAAGTTAAAAAAAAGAAAATAGTATTTTAGTTAAAAGAGATGATTTTATAATCATCTCTTTTTTTGTTGGAAAATAGAGGAAAAAGAATACTTGACAAAACTAAAAAGAACAAATATTCCCGTTGTGTTCTCCTATAAAATAAGGTATTATTATATTAAGTGGTAATAAGTGGGTAATTGTGGTGAAAAATAGAATGGAGGTGGAGTTAAATGTTCATAGGTGAATATCAACATAATTTAGACACCAAGGGCAGAATAACTTTGCCATCTAAGTTTAGAGAAGAACTAGGTGAGGAATTTTTCATTACAAAAGGAATGGACAATTGTCTGTTTGTATATACTCAAGAAGAATGGATAAAAATGGATGAAAAAATAAATGGACTAAAACTATCTAGAAAAGAGGCTAGAGGTATAGCTAGACTATTTTACGCAGGAGCTATAAATGTTTCCTTGGATAAAATGGGAAGAGTTTTATTACCACAAACATTAAGAGATTATGCAAAATTAAAAAAAGAAGCAGTTGTTATAGGGGTTTCTTCAAGGATAGAAATTTGGGATAAAGAATCTTGGGAAAACTACAATGATGATGATGAATTAAATTATGACATTTTAACAGAAAAAATGGCAGATATAGATTTTTAGAGGTAATTATGGAATTTAAACACATACCAGTTTTATTAGAAGAAACAATAAAAGGTCTCAATATAAAACCTGATGGAATTTATGTAGATTGTACTCTCGGAGGGGGAGGACATTCTATTGAAATATTAAAAAAATTAAATAATGGAAGATTAATATGCATTGATCAAGATATAGATGCGATAGAAAATGCAAAAATAAAACTTGAAAATTATATTTCAAAAATAACTTTTGTAAAATCTAATTTTAAATATTTTCCAGAAATTATGAAAGAGTTAAATATAGAGTATGTTGATGGAATATTAATGGATATAGGAGTTTCATCATATCAAATAGACAGAGTAGATAGAGGTTTTTCTTATATTCATGACAGTGAGCTAGATATGAGAATGAATCAAGAACAAAATCTTACAGCAAGATGTATTGTAAACAACTATTCTATAGAAGATCTAACAAATATATTCTACAAATATGGTGAAGAAAAATGGTCAAAAAGGATAGCTGAATTTATTTGTGAATCTAGAAAAGAAAAAGAGATAGTAACAACTTTTGATCTAGTAGAAATAATAGATAAAGCAGTTCCTTTAAAGGTTAGAAAAGAGGCTAAGGGGCATTATTCTAAAAGAGTTTTTCAAGCGCTTCGTATAGAAGTGAATAATGAGTTAAATATTTTAGAAGAATGCATACCTAAAATGGTAAATTATTTGAATGAAAAAGGAAGAATTTGTGTAATAACTTTTCATTCATTAGAAGATAGAATTGTTAAAAATATTTTTAGAGAATTAAGTACAGGTTGTATATGTCCACCAGAAATACCAATTTGTGTATGTGGAAATAAAAGAAAGGTTAAGTTGATAACTAGAAAGCCTATTTCCCCAAGTACTAGAGAAATGGAAGAAAATTCAAGATCTAAAAGTGCTAAATTAAGAATTGTAGAAAGAGTGAGAGATTAAAATGGAAGCACGTAATTATGAGTATATTTATGAAGATATTTATATAGATGACGCTGTAAGAAATACAGCGATTCCTATACCAAGAGAAAAAAATAGGGTAAGGAAAAAAGTTAAAGTTAAGTCAAAAATAATAGGTAAAAAAATTGTTTTGATGTCTATTTTAGGAATAAATTTATTTATGGTAGGTATTACTTTGCAAAGTTATATGACTACTAGTGGAGCAAGCGCTCAGATAACAAAGCTAAATAAAGAGATAACAGAACTTGAGGCAACAAGAGATTATTATAAATTTGAAGTAGAAAAATATTCTTCAACAGAAAGAATTGAAGATATTGCAAAAAATAAATTAGGAATGTACTATCCAAAAGAAGATCAATATATATATATCCCTACAGAAAAATAGTAAAATATAGTAAAATAGAGGAAATATATAATAGTTAGGAAGTAAAGATGGATAGTAATTCAAAAAAAAGGTTTAATAGAAATTTTAAAACTAGAACTACATACATATTTTTTATATGTTTGCTATTAGTATTAGTTTTTGCTGTAAGATTGATATGGCTATATAATTCCAAATATAGGAGTTTAGCTTCAGAACAAAGACTAAAAACAATAGAAATACCAGCAAGTAGGGGAAATATATATGATAGAAATGGGAAAATACTTGCTGAATCTATAAAAATAAGTTCCTTATATTATTTTCCAGGGAATATATCGGACACAGATAAAATAAAACTGCAATCGGCATTAAGGGATATCTTATCATTAAGCGATGATAAGATTGAAGAAATATTAAATAGCAAAGAGAGAGTTAAAGTATCAAATAAATTAACCCCTGAAGAAACGAAAAAAATTAAGGACCTTAAATTAAATTGTTTATCTATCTCTGTAGAGAATAGCAGGGCTTATCCATTAGAAAGTTCTTTGTCCTATGTACTTGGATTTGTGGATTCAGATAATGAAGGTCAATATGGAATTGAAAGCAAATATAATGATATTCTAAAGGGAAAGCCAGGATTGAATTTATATACTGGTACAAGAGATGGAGATATAATTTCATATGATAAAAATGAAAAATATAGCGCTACAGCAGGTAGTGATATTAGCCTAACTATAGATGAAACCATAAATAATATCGTTAGTAAAGCATCAAGTGATGCATATGATAAATTTAACCCGAAAAGTATTTCCATAATAGTTACAGATGTAAACAAAAATGAAGTTTTAGCTATGGAAAATTTTCCTAGGTATAATTCTAATAACCCAAGAGAAGGTAGAACAGAAGAAGAAAAGAATGAAATAGGAAAACTTGAAGGTGAAGAAAAACTTAATAAATATTATGATATATGGAGAAATATTTCAGTTAGTAATGTTTATGAACCGGGGTCTGTTTTTAAATTAATTACTTCTGCAATAGCTATAGAAGAAAATACAAGTAATAGCAAATCAGAATATTATTGTAATGGACTATATAAAGAAATACCTGGTGTTACAATTAGGTGTGTAAATTGGTTTGAACCGCATGGAAAACAAACTTTAAAAGAAGCTTTAGCTAATTCTTGTAATCCGAGTTTCGTACAAATAGGACAAGATATAGGAACAAATAAATTTTATGAATATTTAAAAGCTTTTGGGTTTGGACAAACAACAGGTATAGATATTGGAGCAGAAGAAACAGGGTTGATTCCAAACAATATAGAAGAAATAAAACCAGTAAGATTAGCAACAATGTCATATGGACATGGAATATCTGTTACACCAATACAAATGATTACAGCAGCAAATGCTGTCGTAAATGGGGGATATATAATTACCCCCAAGTTGGTAAAAGAAATTAAAAGTGATGAAGAAGATAAAACAGTAGAAAAAGAAATAAAAAGACAAGTAATATCTTCTGATACAAGTGACCAGATGAAAGAATTAATGGTTAATAATGTAGAAAATGGAGTTGCTAGTGCTGTAAAGATGGCAAATTATAGTATAGGAGGCAAATCAGGTACTTCCATAAAAATTGACGATGATGGGGCTTATACATCAGAAAAAACAGTTGCATCATTCTATTCAGTGTTTCCTATGGAAAAGCCAGAATATTCCATTCTAGTAGTAGTAGATGAGCCTAAAGGACAAAATTCTGGGAATTCCGTAGCAGGTTCTATATCTAGAGAAATAATTAAAGAAATAATTGATTATCAAAACATAGATAAAAAAGTTGATATAAATAAGGAAGAAGAAGAAATAAAAGTTCCTAACTTCACGGGAGAAACATTAAAATCAGCAATTAAAATAGCAAAAGACAATAATTTAAGAATAAACATAGAAAATACAACAATGGATGATTCTATAATCATTACAAGTCAGTCTATAGAAGAAGGGACGAAAGTTGAAGAAGATACTGTAGTAGACTTAGCAGCTGATGATACAGGGAAAGCATTGATAAAAGTTCCAAACCTAGAAAATTATTCGGAATATGATGTTAAGAAAAGATTAGAAGATGTTAACTTGAAGTTAGTTAATAAAGGTGATATATCTAAAGGAAAAGTTTTAAAAACTAATCCTTCAGCAGGTGAGCTTGTAGAGTCTGGGAGCAGTTTAGAATTAATTTACGAATAAAAATAGGCGAAAGTTAAAACTTTTGCCTATATTTATTATTATGCTCAATTATTTGTTATAATAGATAAGTTGAGTAAAGGAGAGAGTTATGGATTTATTTAAAGAAGAAATTTTATTACCAATATTAACTAGTTTAATATTATCTTTGGTATTAGGAAAATTTATTATAGGATTATTAAAAAGAGCACATATTGGACAAAGCATAAGAGAAGATGGGCCAAAAGCTCATTTTTCAAAAGCAGGTACTCCAACAATGGGAGGAATAGTTTTTATAATTTCAACATTAATAACATTAGTTATTTTTAAAGGATATAATTATGAAAATATATTAGTTATATTGGGAATGTTAGGATTTGGATTAGTTGGATTTGTAGATGATTTTTTTAAGTTAGTTATGAAAAGATCATTGGGGCTAACAGAAATGCAAAAAATAATTTTTCAAATTATTATAAGTTTTTTACTTATATATTTTGCTTCTAAAGTTTCGATAAAACCTGTTGGAACATTTATTATACCTTTTTTTAATTTCGAAATTAATTTAGGGGTTTTTGCTTATCCAATATTAGCATTTATTATGATTGGTACTGTTAATGCTACTAACATTACTGATGGTTTAGATGGCTTAGCTACATCTGTAACTATTCCTGTATTTGCAGCACTAACTATAATAGCTATGAGTTTAAAATCTGATATAAGTCTTTTCACAGCTATATTTATGGGAGCCTTAATTGGTTTTTTAGTATATAATTCTAATCCAGCAGCGGTATTTATGGGAGATACTGGTTCTATGGCAATAGGCGGAGCCTTGGTTATGGTAGCTATAATTTTTAATATGTCTTTGTACTTAGTGATAATAGGTGGAGTATATGTAATAGAAACAGGATCTGTAATACTCCAAATGTTAAGCTACAGATACAGAAACAAAAAGAGAATATTCCTAATGTCACCAATACATCACCATTATGAATTAAAAGGATATAAAGAGCCTAAAATTGTAGCAGGATTTACAATTTTAAGTGTAATATTATCTATAATTACATTAATATCTTTTTTATAAGGTGGATTTATGAGATATTTTATTTTAGGGTTAGGTTTAACAGGAATTTCTACAATAAAAACTTTATCAAAATTTGGAAACACTGTATATGCATATGATGAAAATATTAAAGACTACACAAATTTAGAAAAAGAATTAGAAAGTTTTAATTACAGATTAATAAAAAATATTAAAAAATTTGATATACAAAAAATAGATATAGTAGTTAAAAGTCCAGGAATTCCACCAACTAATGAATTAATCAAAAAATTTCAAAAATTGAATATTGAAGTAATAAGTGATTTAGAATTAGCTTATAGATTATTTCCAAATAGAAATTTAGTTTCTATAACTGGAACTAATGGTAAAACTACGACTTCAATGTTATTGAACAATATAATAAATTCATCAAACAAAAAGTCTATGGTAATAGGGAATATTGGTATAGGTATGTTGTGGGAAATTTACAACAATAATGATGTAGACTATTTTGTAATAGAAAGTTCAAGTTTCCAGCTTGAAAATACAATTACTTTTAGGACAAAAGTAGCTGGTTTAATAAATATATCCATTGATCATTTAGATTGGCATGGAAGTTATGATAATTATGTAAATTCTAAAAGTAATATATTTAAGAATCAAACAAAAGAAGATTACTTAGTTATTAATACAGATGATAATAAAATTGTAGAGATAACAAAAAATGTATCATCTAAGATATTAAGTACATCTACTAGAAAGATATTAAAAAATGGTATATTTCTAGAAAATGATAATGTTATATATAAATATGGAAACAATAAAATGGAATTACTAAATATAAATGATTTAAAAATAGTAGGAATGCATAATATTCAAAATGCTTTAATAGCAATAGGAATGGCAATAGAGCTAGGGATAGATTTTGAGTATATAATAAAAGGTTGTAAAACATTCAAAGCAGTAGAACATAGAATAGAATTTGTAAGAGAAGTAAAAGGAGTTAAATATTTTAATGATTCAAAAGGAACGAATATAGACTCAACTACTAAGGCTATAAATTCTTTTAAAGAACCTATAATATTAATTGCAGGTGGATATGATAAAAAAATAGAGTTTGATGAATTGTTTGAAAATTTTCCAAGTAATGTAAAATCTTTAGTATTACTAGGGGAAACTAAAGATAAAATGAAAAAATCAGCTGTAAAATATGGTATTAAAAATATCTATTTAGCAGAGGATATGAAAGAAGCGGTATATTTATCAAATAGAATTTCAGAAAGTGGAGATATAATATTATTGTCTCCAGCCAATGCAAGTTGGGGGATGTATAAATCTTATATTGAAAGAGGAAAGCATTTTAAGAAACTTGTTAACGAAATAAGGTGATCTTGTTGAAAAAAAACAAAGCTAGTATAGACAAAAGAATATTAAGCGTTACAATAATACTTATTTTAATTGGTTTAATAATGATAGCTAGTTCAAGTTGGCCTTATGCAAATAAACTTGGTAAAAATTCATATGAATTTTTTGAGAAACAATTTAAATTTTCTTTATTGGGGTTTGTAATAATATTTGTAGTTTCAAAAATAGATTACAGAATTTACAAGAAGTATGCAGGTGTATTATTTATATTAACAATTATTCTATCAATAATAGTTTTAATTGTAGGAGATGAAAAAACTTATTCAGCAAAAAGATGGTTAAATTTAGGCTTTACGACTATAATGCCGTCAGATTTTTTAAAAATAGGTACAGTATTTATAATTTCAAAATACATAGCCTCTAATTATAAACAAATTAAATCTTTTAAGTACGGTTTTATTCCTATGATTATATTTGGAGGTATATCTGGTGGATTAGTATTTCTTCAACCTGACTTATCTACAACTTTAGTTATTCTTGGTACGGTAGTAGCAATGTTTGTTATAGCAGGTATAAATTTAAGATATTTTGCTACTGCAGTATTTGGCGTAGGGGGTATTACTGTATTTGCGATATTAAAACCAAACAGTGCATATAGTAGAATGAGTAGAGTTGAAGCTTGGTTAGATCCCATGAAAGATTTTACCAATAAGGGATGGCAACTAGCACAATCTTTATTTGCAGTAAGTTATGGAGGGTTTTTTGGTACTGGCATAGGAAGAAGTAGGCATAAATTTAGTTACTTGTCTGAAGCACATAATGATTTTATATTCGCTATAATTTGCGAAGAATTAGGATTTATTGGAGCTATTTTAATAATACTATTATATGTTTATCTTATATATGTAGGAATAAGTATATCATTTAAATTAGAAGATGTTTTTGCTAAATTTTTAGTTATAGGTATAATGCTTCTGATAGGATTACAAGCATTTACAAATATTTCTGTAGCTTTAGGATTAATACCTCCAACAGGGTTAACATTACCTTTTATTAGTTATGGTGGTAGTTCATTAATCGTATATATGGTTTTAATAGGTATAATTTTGAATATATCTAAAAATGTTCAAAGGAGATAATTTAATTATGAAAGTTATTATCACAGGGGGAGGAACAGGTGGACATATTTATCCTGCTGTATCACTAATAGAAGAATTAAAAAAAAGATATGAAAATATTGAAATAAAATATATAGGAAGTGTAGGAAGCTTAGAATCAAAAATAATTCCTAAAATGGGTATAGATTTTGAAGAAATAAGAGTAAAGGGGCTTCCTAGAAAAATTAATAAAAAATCTTTTATTGCATTGAAAGAATTAATATATGGGTTGAAAGAATCTAAAAAAATAATTAAAAATTTTAACCCAGATTTTGTATTAGGAACAGGTGGATTTGTAACAGGGCCCGTTTTATATAATGCATCAAGAATGAAATATAAAACATATTTTCATGAGCAAAATAGTTATCCAGGGCTTACAAACAGAATTCTTTCAAGGTTTGCTAAAAAATATTTTATAACATTTGAAGAGAGTTTAAAATATTTTAAAAACACAGAGAGAGCAATAAAAACTGGGAATCCAATAAGGAATAGATTTAAGAATTTATCTTCTATTAGAGAATCTTCTATAGAGGAATATGGACTTAAAAAGAATATTAAGACTGTTTTTTCATTTGGTGGATCCAATGGATCATATATATTAAATAAAACCATAAATGATTTAATAAAAAATAAAGAGTTAAAAGGCAAGTTTCAAATTGTACATGTAACAGGAGACAGATATTATAAAGATTTTTTATCCAAAATTGATAATAGTATAGAACAAAACATAAAAGTATTTGCATACTTAGACGATATACAAAAAGCTTATAGTGTAGCAGATTTAGTAATAACTAGTTCTGGAGCTATTACATTAGCTGAGTTAGCGTATGTTGGCATTCCAAGTATATTGATACCTAAAGCTTATACTACAGAAAACCATCAAGTCCATAATGCTTTAGAGTATGAAAAAATAGGTGCTAGCAAAATGATTCTAGAAAAAAATTTAAATTATTCAGTATTATATAATAATATTATGGCTATTCTACAGGATGACAGAAGTTTAGAAAAAATGAGGAAAGTAGTTAAAAGTCTTGCAACTCCAAACTCTGCAAAAGAAATAATAGATAATATTATAGAGGATATAAATGGATAGAAGAAATTATTATAAAAGAGATAATAGAAAATTACGAAAAAGACATAGAAAAAAGGTTCCTTTTTATAAGAAGTTTTTTTCTATGTTAATATTTTGTATAATTATAGGATTATTAATATTTTTTATAGATAAAGTTTTCTCTGTTAAGAAAATAGAAATAAGTGGAAATGATAAAGTTTCTAGAGAAATAATATTAAAAAAATTAGAGGTATTTAATAAAAATATATTATTTATTAAAAAGAATGATATAGAAAATAATTTGCTAAATGATAAAATAAAAGCTGTAAAAGTTGAAAAAAAGATGCCAGATACATTGAATATATCTATTGTAGAAAATAGAAATGTAGCATATATAAAAGAATCTGAGGATAATTATTATTTTATCAATGTAGATGGATTCGTAGAGGGAAAAACTAAAGAGGAACCTAAGAATATTCCAATTATTTATGGAGTTAGCTTGGAACCTTTACATGATGGAGTAAGTATATTTCAAGATGAAAATATAAAATTTATTTTTGAGAAAATAGAAGAGTATGGTATAACTATAATAGAATATGATTTTTCAGATACAGATAATATTGTTATAAAAACGGAAGAAATTAATATATTTTTAGGTGATATCAACAACTTAACTGAAAAAATTGATAAATTAAATGATATTTTGACTAGAGTTGGTACTGATAATATAAATATTAAAGAAATAAATATTAAAGAAATAAAGAACCCTATAATTAGCGAATAATAGTCTAAAATAAGCCGATTAGCTATATTGTGTCGGTTTATTTTTTTGTTCTATTAGTACAGAAAAATATGAAAATCAACAAAAGTAACAAAAAAATTTTTATAGCCAAAAAAATTTTTTAATCCAAATTAAAGTATGTTTCAATATAATTAATAAAAAAAGTACTTAAAGTACAAAAGAAAAATCCTAATAAATGCGTAAAATTATAAAAAATTTAAATAATGATATGGATAATACAAAAAAATAAATTCAAAACAGGAAATCTGTGGAAATATTGATTTTCTCAAAAATAACCTAATTATATTTGTATTTTTCGGAAAATACAAATATAATTAGGTTATAAGTGTAATTGATTAAAATTTAGGAGGATGAACATGAGTTTTGAGATGGAAGTAAATAATGACGAACTTGCAAAAATAAAAGTAGTAGGAGTAGGTGGCGGTGGTAACAATGCTATTATGCGAATGCATGAAAGCGGACTTCGAGGAGTAGAATTTATAGCCATAAATACAGACAGACAAATTTTAACTACAAGTGCAATTGAAACAAAGTTGCAAATTGGTGAAAAGTTAACAAAAGGTTTAGGAGCTGGTGCCAATCCATCTGTAGGTCAAAAAGCTGCAGAAGAGAGTAGAAATGATATTGTTGAAGCTCTACAAGGCTCAGATATGGTATTCGTAACAGCAGGTATGGGAGGAGGAACTGGAACAGGAGCTGCTCCAGTTGTTGCAGAAATTGCTAAAGAAATGGGAATACTAACAGTTGGTGTAGTAACTAAACCTTTTACTTTTGAAGGTAGAAAACGACAATTGCAAGCAGATCAAGGTATAGAAGCATTAAAGGATAAGGTTGATACCTTGGTAACAATACCAAATGACAGACTATTACAAGTAGCTGAAAAAAGAACCACTATGTCAGAAGCTTTTGCTATGGCGGATGAAGTATTATTAGATGGTATTCAAGGTATATCAGATTTAATAGCAGTACCTAACCTAATTAACTTAGACTTTGCAGATGTTAAATCAATAATGTTTGATCAAGGCATAGCACATATGGGTATTGGTAGAGCTACCGGTGAAAATAGAGCAGTAGAAGCAGCTAGAGCTGCAGTTAAGAGTCCATTATTAGAAACATCTATAGATGGTGCTAAAGCTGTTCTTATTAACGTTACTGGTTCAGATTTAGGATTGTTTGAGGTAAATGAAGCTGCTGAATTAATTAGAGAAGCAGTAGACCCTGATGCGAATATTATATTTGGAGCAGGAATTGATGAAGAATTAAAAGATGATATTAAAATTACAGTTATAGCAACAGGATTTAATGACAAAAAATTAGGCAAATCTACATCATCACCTTTAAAAGCTAAAAAGGTAGCACCTAAAGCTGAAACAAGAGAAGAATCAGAAGAAAAGAGTGAACCAATCTCAGATGAGCTTGAGATACCTTCATTCTTAAAAAGAAGGGGTTTCTAGTAAATGAGATGTCCTTTTTGCCATGCTTTAGACTCAAAAGTAGTTGATTCTAGACAGGTAGAATCTGAAACGTCTATAAGAAGAAGAAGAGAATGTAATGTTTGTAAAAAAAGATTTACAACTTACGAAAAATATGAAGCAAGCCCTTTAATTGTTATTAAAAAAAATCAAGAAAGAGAAACTTACGATAGTAACAAAATACTAGAAGGAATGATTAGGTCATGCTACAAGAGGAAAGTACCTGTTGAAATTCTAGAAAAAGCTACAAAAGAGATAGAGATAGAAATTAATCATTTAAATTTCAAAGAAGTACCTTCTTCTTTTATAGGAGAAAAAGTAATGGAAAAACTTCTAGAAATAGATAAAGTGGCATATGTAAGATTCGCTTCAATATATAAAGAATTTAAAGATGTAAATTCTTTTTATGATGAAATAGAAAAAGTAAAAGAATAAGAGACTTGAATAAAGTCTCTTTTTTATTTTATATTAAATAAATATATGGTAATATTTAATATAATGCTTTGATGAGGAGAATATTATGGACTTGTTTGAATATAGTAAAAAAAAATCATTGAAATTTAATGCTCCTCTTGCAGAAAGAGTAAGACCATTAACAATAGATGACTTTTATGGTCAAGAGCATATTTTATATAAAAATAGTCCTTTGAATAGACTAATAAAAATAGATAGGATTGGTTCGTTGATTCTATATGGCCCACCAGGAACTGGAAAAACAACATTGGCTATGATTATTTCTAATACAACAAAAAAAGTATTTGAAAAATTATCGGCGGTAACATCTGGAGTTAAAGATATTAAGGAAGTTGTTAAAAATGCTGAGGATAATTTAAGCTTTTATAATAAGGAAACGATATTGTTTATAGATGAAATCCATAGATTTAATAAGTCACAACAAGATGCACTGTTACCTCACGTTGAAAATGGATTAATAACTCTTATAGGAGCTACTACTGAAAATCCTTATTTTGAAGTAAATAAAGCATTACTATCAAGATGTAAGATAGTTCATCTTAAAAGTTTGAAAGATAATGATTTAGTTAAAATCTTGCAAAGAGCTCTAAATATAGATAAAATTTTGAGTAGTTATAAAATTAGATATACTGACAAAGATTTAGAATACATAGCAAGATTATCTTCTGGAGATGTAAGGAATGCTCTAAATACATTGGAAGTAGCAGTTCTTTCAACGGAACCTACAAATGGTGTTATAGAAATTAATAATAAAGTAATAAAAGAGTCTGTTATTGATTCATCAGTTAATTTATATGATAAAAATGCAGATTATCATTATAATACAATATCTGCATTTATAAAATCTATGAGAGGTTCAGATCCAGATGCATCTATACTATATTTAGCAAAAATGTTAAAATCAGGAGAAGATCCTAAATTTATAGCTAGAAGAATGGTGATTTTTGCTTCAGAAGATATTGGAAATGCAGACCCAAATGCTCTAACGATTGCTAACAATGTATTTAGAGCAGTTGAAATAATAGGACTTCCGGAAGCTAGAATAAATCTAGCACAAGGAGTCACATATTTAGCAACAGCTAAAAAAAGCAATAAATCTTATTTGGCAATAGAAGAAGCCACGAAAGATATAAATGAAAATCCTGATTTGGATATTCCTCAATATTTAAGGGATTCTCATTATTTGGGTGCAGAAAATCTAGGGATCGGAATAGGATATAAGTACCCACATGATTTTGAAAACTCATATGTGAAACAAAGATATTTTCCTATGAATTACAATGAAAAGAGATATTATAAGCCAACAGAAAACGGTTATGAAAAAAATATAAAAGAATATATAGATAAATTAAAGGGGGAGTAATAAATTGATATTATTAAAAGATTTAGAAAAAGATTATAAAAAATATATTGGCAAAGAAATTGAGGTTGCAGGATGGATTAGAAATTCAAGATTTCAAAAAAAATTAGGTTTTATAGAGTTGAATGATGGTACTCAATTTAAACCAATACAAATAGTTGTAGATTCAAATCTTGAAAATTTTGAAGAAGTAAATAAATTGTACTTAAGCAGTGCGATTATAGTAAGAGGAGTTCTTGTAGAAACACCTAATGCAAAGCAACCTTATGAAATACAGGCTAGAAACATCTTTATAGAAGGTAATTCAACAGACAATTATCCTCTTCAGAAAAAGAGACATACTTTTGAATTTTTAAGAACTATTCTTCATTTAAGATCTCGTACTAATACTTTTAATGCAGTATTTAAAGTTCGATCTGAACTTAGCTATGCTATACACAAATTCTTTAACGATAGGGGATTTGTATATGTTCACACTCCAATAATTACAGCTTCAGATGCAGAAGGCGCAGGTGAAATGTTTGAAGTTTCTACTTTAGACCTAAATAATTTACCGAAAGATGAAGAAGGAAACTTAGATTTTTCAGAAGATTTCTTTGGAAAGAAAACAAATCTTACAGTAAGTGGTCAACTTCAAGTTGAAACGTTTGCAATGTCTCATAGAAATGTATATACTTTTGGTCCTACTTTTAGAGCGGAAAATTCAAATACAACAAGACATGCTGCAGAATTTTGGATGATAGAACCAGAAATAGCATTTGCAGAACTATCAGATGTATGTAATTTAGCAGAAGATATGGTTAAATTTTTAATAACATATGTACTTGAAAAATGTCCTCAAGAAATGAATTTTTTCAATAGTTTTATAGATAAAGGATTAATTGACAGGTTAAAATTAGTTGCGAATAGTGAATTTAAGAGATTACCATATACAGAAGCTATAGAAATACTAGAAAATTCAGATGTCAAATTTAATTACCCTGTTAAATGGGGAATAGATTTACAAACAGAACATGAAAGATACTTAAGTGAAGAAGTAGTCAAGGGTCCTGTATTTATTACTGACTATCCTAAGGAAATAAAAGCATTTTATATGAAATTAAACGAAGATGGAAAAACTGTTGCAGCTACAGATCTTTTAGTGCCAGGAGTTGGAGAAATGATAGGTGGTAGTGAGAGAGAGTATAGGTATGATGTACTAAAAGAAAAAATATCAGATGCTGGTTTAAATGTAGAAGATTATGATTGGTATTTAGATTTGAGAAAATATGGAACTACAAGGCATGGTGGATATGGACTTGGATTTGATAGAATGTTAATGTACTTAACAGGTATGACAAATATAAGGGATGTGGTTCCTTTCCCAAGGACAGTTGGTCATTGTGATTTTTAGTTGACAATTATTTATATTGATATTATAATAGTTAATGTTGATTAAGTAGAGTTATCCGCTCTCACCTTATCATATTGTGAATAAGGTTATAATTTAATTACTTGTAAGTGTTTATTACGTAATTTTATGGCGGGTATTTCTACTCGCCATTTTTTATTATACGGAGGTGTGAGGTATTAAAGAATTACAAATTAATGAAGAGATTAGAGCAAAAGAGGTAAGGTTAATTGATGCTCAAGGTGAACAAAGAGGTGTGGTTTCCATTAGAGAAGCTAGAGATTTAGCAAATGAAAGTAAACTTGACTTAGTAAACATTGCTCCAATTGCTAATCCTCCAGTTTGTAAAATAATCGATTATGGTAAATATAGATATGAAACCATAAAAAAGGAAAAAGAATCTAAGAAGAAACAAAAAACTATAACAGTAAAAGAAATTAGACTTAGACCTAATATCGATAAACATGATTTAGAGGTAAAGGCTAAGAGAGCAAATGAATTTTTGTCAAAAGGCGACAAAGTAAAAGTAACTGTAAGATTTAGAGGTAGAGAACTGGGACATACAGGTATGGGTAAAGACTTATTAGAAGTTTTTGCAGGACTAATATCAGAGAATGGTGTAGTCGAGAAAAGACCTGCTATGGAAGGTAGAAGTATGATTATGATACTTAACTCTAATATAAATAAATAAGGAGGACTATTATGCCAAAAATGAAAACACATAGAGGTTCCGCTAAAAGATTCAAAAGAACAGGAACTGGCAAATTAAGAAGATTTAAAGCTTTTAAGAGCCATTTAACAGCTAAAAAATCACCAAAAAGAATAAGAAACTTGAGAAAAGGTACTTTAGTGAGTTCAGGAGATCAAAAAAGAATCAATCATATGATTCCTTAATTATAAATAGGAGGTAATTAAACATGGCAAGAGTAAAACGTGGTGTAACATCACACGCTAAACATAAAAAAGTATTAAAAGCTGCAAAAGGCTATTATGGTTCAAAATCAACTTTATTCAAAACTGCTAACCAAGCAGTAATGAAATCAATGACATATTCATATATTGGTAGAAAGCAAAGAAAAAGAACTTTCAGACAATTATGGATTGCTAGAATAAATGCAGCAGCAAGACAAAACGGTTTAAGCTATAGCAAATTTATGAATGGACTTAAAAAAGCAAATATAGATATTAATAGAAAAATGTTATCTGAAATGGCTATTAATGATCCAGCGGCATTTACTAAATTAGTAGAGATTGCTAAAGAAGCATAAAAAATCCCTCTAAGGGGGTTTTTTTTTATAATGTTTTAATGAATTTCAGGAAGGGAAAATGAAAAGTAGAAGGAAAAAGATAATAGATAACCCATCATTGTACTTAGCTTTAGGATTTTTATCAGTAATATTAATAGGTAGTATACTTTTAATGCTACCTATATCTTCAGCAAATGGTACAGCAACTAATTATTTAGATTGTTTGTTTGTCGCAACTTCTAATGTTTGTGTAACAGGGCTTACAACAGTAGTTACAGCAACTCATTGGAGTACATTTGGTCATGTTATAATAATTACTTTAGTTCAAATTGGAGGACTTGGGTTTATGACAATGGCTACATTTATGGCTTTATTATTGGGGAAAAGAATAACATTGTCTTCCAGATTAGTAATAAAGGAACAGTTAAATGCTGATACTATGAAAGGATTAGTTAAATTAATAAAATATGTTCTTTTTTCTACCTTTATAATTGAAGCAATAGGAGCATTACTTTTATCAATCACTTTTATTCCAGAATTAGGAGTAAAAAAAGGAATTTGGTATAGTATATTTCATTCTATTTCTTCATTTTGTAATGCAGGTTTTGATATAATTGGTCCATCTAGTTTATCAAAATATAGTTCAAATTCTCTTATAATACTGACTGTAAGTATATTGATAATACTTGGAGGACTTGGATTTAATGTATATATGAATATAACAGCATACAAATTTAATTTCAAAAAATATTCTTTACATGCAAAAGTTGTTATAGTAGGTACAATTATAATGATAGTGTCAGTAGCACTAGCTATTTTTATAATAGAATATGATAATGTAGGTACATTAAAAAATTTAAGTATGAAAGATAAAACACTAGCCTCATTTTTTCAGTCAGTAACTTTAAGAACAGCAGGTTATTTTTCTATAGATCAAGCTGCATTAAATGATAGCAGTGCTATAATTGGAATATTTACAATGTTTGTTGGGGGTGGACCAGCTGGTACAGCTGGAGGTGCTAAAATTTCTACAATAGCATTAATTGTTGCAGTTGTAATTAACGAAATAAAAGGTAATGAAGATATTGTAATTTTCAATAGAAGAATTAGGTTTGACTTTATAAGAAGAGCAATGACAATAGTATTTGTATTTGCATTATGGATAATAGTAGTTTCTTTAATAATCTTAGTGATAGAGCCTTTTGGTGCAGTAGATATATTTTATGAAGTTACATCAGCAGCAGCTACAGTAGGCATAAGCAGGGGAATAACTTCAGAGTTAACTACTATTTCAAAGATACTGTTAATATTAACTATGTATGCTGGCAGAATAGGAATGCTGACATTAGTTTTTGCTTTTGCTAATAATAAAAAGAAGAAGAAATACAAAGAAGCTTATGGAAATATTATTTTAGGATAGGTGAATTATGAAACAAATAGTTGTAATAGGTTGTGGAAGATTTGGAAAAGCTTTGGCATTGAAATTAGTTGAATTAGATCAAGAGGTTTTAGTAATTGATCAAGATGAGGATGTTATAAATGAAATAGCTCCTTATGTCACTCATGCTGTTGCTGCTGATGTTATAGCAGAAGGGGTTATGGAAGATTTGGGTGTACAAAATTTTGATGTAGTTGTCATAGGAATGAGCTCCAATTTTGAAGCTTCAGTATTAGCTACAACAGTAGCAAAAGAACTAGGAGTAAAATTTGTAATAGCTAAAGTTAAAGATACTGCTCATGGCAAGATACTTAAAAAAATAGGTGCAGACGAAGTAATAATTCCTGAAAAAGAATCTGGTCTTAGACTAGCTCATGTTTTAACTAAAAATAGTATAGTAGATTTTATAGAATTATCTGATGAATTTAGTATGATAGAAGTGAAGGCACCTAATATTTGGGTTAAGCATAAAATTGAAGATCTTGATATTAGAAATAAGTATAAAATAAGTATCATTGCTATAAGAAATAATACAGGAACACATATAAATCCAATTTCTAGTTCTATAATAGATAAAGAGGATATATTGTTAGTTGTTGGAAGAACAGAAGATGTTGAATCTTTAGTAGACATAACAAATGATTAAAAAGATTTCGAGTAAAGATAATAAATATTTCAAGAAGATAAAAAGCCTCAAGAGGAAAAATTCTAGAGTAAAAAATAAACTATTTTTAATCGAAGGTAAGAAAGTTTTTGTTGAGGCATTAGATTCAAGGGTTAAAATAGAAAGCATTTTTGTAAAAGAAGATTTTAATATTAATACACTAATAGACACAAACCTAGATATTTTTATATTAGAAGAAAATCTATTTAAAGAGCTTACAGACATGGAAAATCCCGAGGGAATAATTGCAGCTTGTAAAATAGAAGAAAGTGAGAGATTTTCCAAAGAAGAAAATATTATAGTTTTAGATGGAATAAGAGATCCTGGTAATATGGGCACAATTATACGGTCAGCAGAATCTTTTGGTTATAAGCAAATAGGATTAATTAATGATTGTGTAGATATTTATAATTCAAAAGTTATAAGGGGGTCAATGGGATCGCTCTTTAGAACTAATATAATTAGCCTAAATTTAGAAAAATTAAAAGAAATAAAGAATACACATAAATTGTATTGTATGGCTTTAGAAGAAGATTCAGTTAGTATTTATAATATGACAGAATCTGAAAAACATGCTATAATAATTGGAAATGAGGCAAATGGAGTTTCACAAGAAGTCTTAAAGATTTCAGCTGAAAAAGTGATAATTCCACTATCAGGAAATGTAGAGTCACTAAATGCTGGTGTAGCAGCTTCAATAACAATGTTTTATTTTAATCAAATAATTACGCAGATGGAAAAAAAGACAATTAGCAGTTAATAGAGAGCTATGGGGTGGTGTAACATAGTAATTGCATTGTAAATATTCACTCCTGAGTACTCAGTTAATACTGAGCGTTAACTAACGATATATAGTTTCAAATTAAGTGATGTTTTCATAATTTGGGTGGTACCGCGGATCTTCCGTCCCATTTTGGGATGGAAGATTTTTTTATGATTATATTAGGGAAAACCTAAATAATTATAGTTGATAAAATAAAGCATTATATGAAGAAATAGGAGGAAAAATGAAAGAACAATTAAGTTTAATTAAAGAAAAAACTATAGAAAAAATTGAAAAAGTAAAATCCTTAAAAGAATTAGAGAATATAAGGGTAAGTATTCTTGGTAAAAAGGGAGAACTTACATCAGTTTTAAGAGGAATGGGAAAACTTTCAAAAGAAGAAAGACCAGTTATGGGACAGTTGGCTAATGAAGTTAGAGAAAAGTTAGAAAAATACCTTTCTGCTAAAAAAGAAGAGCTAGTAAATGAAGTAAAAAAAATAAAAATACAAGAAGAAAAAGTAGATGTTACTGCAACTAGAGGATCTTTAGAAATAGGACATAGACATCCTTTAAATAAAACAATGGAAGATTTAGAGGATTTGTTCCAGACAATGGGATTTTCTATAATTGACGGTCCAGAAGTAGAAACTGTTAAAAATAATTTTGATATGTTAAATTCACCAAAAAATCATCCATCTAGAGATTTAACAGACACTTTCTATATAAATGATGATATTTTACTTAGAACCCATACATCTCCAGTTCAAATAAGAACAATGTTAAAAAATAAACCACCAATTAGAATGGTTTCTGCTGGAAGAACGTTTAGGTTTGATGATGTAGATGATACACATTCACCAATGTTTCATCAAATAGAGGGGTTAGTTGTAGATAAAGGCATAACAATGGCTAATTTAATAGATACATTAGATGTATTTATTAAAGAGTTTTTTGGAAGTGATATGAAGACTAGATATAGACCACATTATTTTCCATTTACAGAACCATCAGCAGAGGTAGATGTTTCTTGTTTTGATTGCCATGGAGAAGGATGTCCTTCTTGTAATTATACAGGATGGAGTATGGAGTTATTAGGATGTGGAATGGTTCATCCAAATGTATTAAGAAATTGCGGAATTGATCCAGAAATTTATTCGGGATTTGCATTTGGAATGGGAGTAGATAGAATTACAATGGTAAGACATGGAATAGATAATATTCGTCTACTTTATGGAAATGATAAGAGATTTTTAGAGCAATTTTAGGAGGAAATAATGTTATTACCAATAGTTTGGATGAAAGAATATATAAATAAAGATTTAGATTTAATGGAGTTGGTAAATAAAGTAACATCAACAGGTTCTCATGTTGAATCTATAGATAATTTAGGAGAAAATTTAAATAATATAGTAGTAGCTAAAATAATAAGTATAGAAAAACATCCTAATGCTGACAAATTATCATTAGTAAAAGTAAATGATGGTACTGGAGAAGTTGATATAGTAACTGGAGCAAAAAATATGAAAGAGGATGACTTAGTAGTATTTGCTAAAATAGGTGCTAAACTTCCAAATGGACTAGAAATCCAACCTGTTGATCTTAAGGGAATAATATCACCAGGAATGCTATGCTCATATGAAGAATTAGGATTTAATGATAAAGTTGTTCCAAAGAATTCTCAAGAAGGAGTAATAATTCTAGAAAATGGTACGCCAGGACAAAGTATAGTAGAAGCTTTGCAAATAGTGGATCCTGTTATAGAATTTGAAATAACTCCTAATAGACCAGATTGCCTATCAATAATAGGCATGGCTAGAGAAGTAGCAGCAACTTTTAATAGTAAAATAGAAATACCAAAAATAGAATTAACTACTGAGATTGAAAATATAGAAAAATATTTTAACTCTGTGGAAGTAGAGTCTGATAATTGTTTAAGATATGTAGGAAAAATTGTTAAAGATATTGTAGTTAAAGAATCTCCTCAATGGATGCAAAATTATTTAATGCAAGCAGGAATGAGACCTATAAATAATATAGTAGATATTACAAATTATGTATTATTAGAATTAGGTCAACCACTACATGCTTTTGATATTGAACATTTGGCAGATAAAAAAATAATTGTTAGACAAGCTATGGAAGAAGAAAAGGTAACAACATTAGATAAAAAAGATAGACAATTATTATCTTCTGATCTAGTTATAGCTGATGGAGAAAAAACAGTAGCTATAGCAGGGGTTATGGGAGGATTAAATAGTGAAATAACAAATGACACTAAAACAATTTTAATAGAATCAGCTGTATTTAATAGTGAGTCAGTAAGGTTAACATCTAAACGACTTGGATTAAGAACAGAAGCATCTCAGAGATATGAAAAAGGAATAACTCCAGATATGTGTAAGTATGCGGCAGAGAGAGTGTGTGACTTAATCGAGAAAACAGACTCGGGAACAGTAGTAGCTGGTTGTTATGATGTTTACAAAGTACCACAAGAAAAGAAATTCATAGATATAAATTATAATAAAATTAATGAGATATTAGGTACAGAAATACCTAAAGAAGAAATAATAAAATATTTTGAAATCTTAGAATTTAAGGTAGATGTTGTTGAAGATAATTTAACAGTAGAAGTTCCAAATTTTAGAATGGATATAAGCATTAAAGAAGATTTAATGGAAGAAATAGGAAGAATGTATGGATTTCACAATATAACTCCCAAACCATTAAGTGGAGATTTATTAAGTGGTAAAAAATCAGAAAAAAGGCTTCTAGAAGATGAATCTAAAGAAATTTTGACTAGATTAGGTTTATATGAAGCTACAACATATTCTTTTATTAGTAGAAAAGCATATGATAAAATATTAAAAGAAATTGACGATAATGAACTTGTTATTTTAAAAAATCCACTAGGTGAAGATTTTAGTGTTATGAGAACTACACTTATTCCAAACATTTTAGAGGTTTTGGATAAAAATAGCAAATTTAAAACAGAAGACTTTAAAGTTTATGAATTGGGAAACACATTCCACGCTTTTGACAAAAATGAGTTACCTAATGAAGTAAAAAAAGTTGCTATAGGAATGTATGGGAAATATGATTTTTACGATATAAAAGATATAGTGGTAGTTTATTTGAATCAATTAGGAATAAAAAATTTAGAGTTTAAAGCGTTAACAGAAAATAGAACATTTCATCCTGGAAGATCTGCATCTATAATTTACAATGGAGATATATTAGGAGAAATTGGAGAAATAAGTTATGAGGTAGCAGAAAACTATAATATTTCTTCAAGAGTATATATTGGAGAACTAGATTTATCTATTATAATGAAGTATATAAATAAGGACAAAAAATACAATACTATAATAAAGTATCCTAGTATAGAAAGAGATTTAGCAATAGTTGTAGCTAGAAACCTTGAAACTGCACAAATAGAAAAAATAATATACAAAACAGGTGAAGGTTTAGTAAAAAATGTTAAATTATTTGATATTTATACAGGAGATCATGTAAAGAATACAGAAAAAAGTTTAGCTTACAGAATTGTATTTCAGTCTTCAAAAGGAACTTTAAAAGAAGAAGAAATAAATAAAATTATAGATAATATATTAGAAATACTACAAAGAGATTTAAATGCAGAATTAAGGAGTTAAATATGCCTGAAAAAAACAAAGTTGATATAAAAATTTTTGGACATATATATACTATAAAATCTGATAAGTCAGAAGAATATGTACAATGTATAGCTGACAAAGTGAATGAAAAAGTGTCAGAACTTAGAAGAGAAAATCCTAAATTAAAAGAGATGATGCTTTTAAATTTAGCTCTTTTATATTTTTCAGAAGAAAATTTAAAGATTGATGAAAAATACAAGGAATTATCAAAAAAAGCAGAAGTTCCTTTAAGAGAGTATAATTCAGTATTAAACAAAAATGATACTTTAGTTAGGGAAATAACAAAAACTGAAGAAGATAACAAAAACTTGAAAAATTCTATTTCAAATTATAAGACAAAAATAGAAGGACTAGATAAAGATATAAAAAAACTTAACGATGATGTTAGTAGAAAAGACCAAGAAATAGAAAAAATAGAAAGTGCTTTAAATGATGTAAGAAAAGATTATACAGAATCATTAAAGTTAATTAATTCACTTTATAAGGAATTAGAAGAAATAAAAGGTAAGGTTTTATAATTGAAAGATTATGATTTTGAAGTTTTAGCTCCTGTAGGTAACAATGATATGCTCATTGCTGCAATTAAAGCAGGAGCTGATGCTATTTACTTAGGTGGTAAACTATTTAGTGCACGAGCCTATGCGGAAAATTTTACAACTGAAAATATGAAAAATATAGTGAACTTGTGTCATAAAAACAATGTAAAGGTATATGTTACAGTTAATACTTTACTTCATGATTATGAGTTAAATGAAGCACTAAATTATGTTATTGATTTATATAATTCTGATGTAGATGCAGTGATAATACAAGATTTAGGATTATTAAAATTAATAAAACAATATTTACCAGATATGGAAGTTCATGCTAGTACTCAAATTAATATATATAATTATTTTGGGGCAAAAATGATGAAGGAGTTAGGTTTTTCAAGAGTTGTACTTGCAAGAGAAACACCTATTGATGAGATAAGATATATTTCTGAAAATGTAGATATAGAGTTAGAAGTATTTATTCATGGTTCTTTGTGTGTGGCAACATCTGGTCAATGCTTAATGAGTTCATACATTGGAGGAAGAAGTGGAAATAGAGGTAAGTGTGCTCAGCCATGTAGAAAGGAATACCAAGTATATGATTCTAATTTTGAAATAGAAAGTAAAGATAAAGATTACAAATCTTTTTTAAGCCCTAAAGACTTATGTACAATAGATACAGTTGTAGAACTTAGAGATATAGGTGTTAAATCTTTTAAAATTGAAGGTAGAATGAAAAAGCCAGAATATGTTTATTCAGTTGTAAAAACATATAAGTCAAAATTATTAAAAGAAAAGATAAATATAGAAGTTTTGGAAGAAGTTTCTAATAGAGGATTTACAAAGGGGTTACTAAACTATGACTATGGTAAAAATTTTATAGAAATAGATAGGAAAAGAAATAAAAAAGGTATTGAAATAGGTGTAATTGTATCTCAAAATAACAAAACTGGAATATTACTATATAAACAAGTCTACAAGGGAGATATTCTACTAATAGAAACAAAGAAAGGCAAAGTAATTCAATATACATTAACAGATGATTACAAAGCAGGAGATATTATATTTGAAAATTACTTTTATGATGCAAAAATAAAAGCTAAAGTAAGAAGAACTAGTTCTATAAAATTGAAAGAAGAACTAAAAAATAAAGTCATTGACTACAAAAGAACAATAGAATTTAAATTTATTGGTAAAATTGGAAAAAATCCCAGACTTTATGCAAAATATAAAAATTTAGAAATTGAAGATGAAGTAGAACATACAATTTTACCAGCTATTAGTCAACCAATGGAGAAAGAAAAAATATCTGAACAACTCTCTAAATTAGGTAATACTGACTATACTCTTAATAAAATAGAATTTGATATAGATGAGAATATATTTATTCCTGTAAAAAAATTAAATGAACTCCGAAGAGAAATTATCATAGAGTTAGATAACTATATTAATAATTTTAATGATAGAGAATTTAAAAATTATGTTACAATAGAGTTTGAGAAATTAAAACATAGGAAAGAATCAAATACTTTAATTAACATAGAATACATTAATATAGATAAAGAAATAGATAATGAATTTGGCGAAATATATTCTAATTTACCATTAAAAAATACTAATAAATATTATTTTAAAATTCCAAGATTTTCAACAACTGACAATTTGTCTAAGTTAGAAAATGAAATTGCTGAAATAGAAAAAAATATAGAAGGATTTTTAGTAAATAACATAGGAGATATTGAATTTATAAGACAAAAATTCCCAACTAAGAAAATAGTAGGAGATTTAGGATTGAATGTTTTAAATTCAAAAACTTATAAATTTCTTGAAGATTTAGGTTTAGAAAGAATAACGCTATCTACAGAATTAAACTTAGATGAAATAAATAGTATGCTACCATTTATAAATACAAATTTTGAAATTATAGTATATGGATATTTAACATCAATGATAATAAGAAATTGTCCATTTAGTAGTATAAAAGGTTGTAAGAACGATTTAGGTTGCAAATCTTGTAAGTATTCTAAAAATCATTATTTAAAAGATGAAAATAATGAATATTTTTTAGTAAATAGGTACAATAATTATAGTGAATTATATAATAGTAAATTATTAAATAGTTATGATTTAATAGGTAATATTAATTTTGAAAATAGTGGTAATATTAGGTTAATTATAAATGAAGAAGATGCTAATTTAATAAAACTATTTAATAATAAAATAAATAAAAACAAAAATGGAAAAAACTTATTTGATATGAACAAATATACAAAAGGACATTTTAATAGAGGAATAAATTAAGAATGAATGAAAGAGCATTAAAAGTACTAGAATACAATTTAATAATTAATAGACTTGTAGAATACACTAAGTCAAATTTAGGGAAAGACATTTCTAGAAAGTTAATGCCTACTACAGACATAGATATTGTAAAAAAAACACTAGAAGAAACAGAAGAAGCCTGTAGTTTAATATATGCTTTTGGTAATCCTTCTATATATGAAATAAATGATTTTATATTGCCCTTAAAACATGTAGAAAAAGGTGGAAGTTTAAATCCTAAAGAACTTTTAGATGCAGCAACTTTATTAAGGTCTGTAAGAGAGGTAAAAAAATATTTAGGAGAAACAGAAGAAAATAATATTAAATATCCTATTATTTACAATATGATTTTTAATTTGATACAATTTGATAATATTGAGTCGAATATTTCAAGTTCTATTATTTCGGAAACAGAAATTAGTGATAATGCAAGTTCTGAACTTAAAAGAATCAGAAGAGAGATACAAAATAAGACAAGCGCAATAAGAAACAAATTAAATAGCATATTAAAATCTCAAAATTCAGAGAAATTATTACAAGATTCTTTTGTAACCATTAGGGATGGAAGATATGTAATACCGGTTAAGTCTGAAAATCGAAGTTTTGTAAAAGGAATAGTGCACGATCAATCATCATCAGGAGCAACTGCTTTTATAGAGCCAATGGCAGTAGTTGAGCTTAATAATGATATTAGAATATTAGAGTCAAAAGAAGCTGAAGAAATAAAGAAAATACTAAGAAATCTATCAATTGAACTTTTTGAAATAAAGGATCAATTGATAGAAAATCAAAAAATATTATCTTATATGGATTTTGTTTTTGCCAAGGGTAATTTAGCGATAGAATTAGAGGGTACTAAACCAGAAGTTAATACAAATGGTATTATAAATTTAAAAAAAGCTAGACATCCTGCTTTAGACAAGAAAACTGTAGTTCCGATAGATGTGTATATAGGAAAAGATTACAATACGCTTGTTATAACTGGACCAAATACCGGGGGTAAGACCGTTACTCTAAAAACAGTAGGATTATTAACATTAATGGCTCAATCAGGTTTGATGATACCTTGTAATGCAAATTCAGAAATAGCGATATTTAATGAAATTTTTGCAGATATTGGAGATGAACAAAGTATAGAACAATCGTTAAGTACTTTTTCTTCTCATATGACAAATATTGTAAATATACTAGAGAATTTACAGTATAATTCACTAGTATTATTTGATGAACTAGGAGCAGGAACAGATCCAACTGAAGGAGCTGCACTTGCAATTGCAATATTAGAAAGATTATTAAAAAAGAATATAAGGACTATGGCAACAACACATTATTCTCAACTAAAATTATTTGCATTAAATACCAAAGGTGTAAAAAATGGCTCAGTTGAATTTAATGTTGATACCTTAAGACCGACATATAAACTTACAATAGGAATACCTGGAAAGTCAAATGCATTTGAGATTTCAAAAAGATTAGGACTAGGTGAGTCTATAATAAATGAAGCAAAAGAATTGATTTCAGAAGAAAATCAAAGTTTTGAAGATGTACTATCAAAAATTGAGTATGATAGAAAGCAAGTAGAAGAAAGCAAAAAGAAACAAGAAGAACTTGAAAATGAAATAAAAGAAATAAAGTTAAAATTACAATTAGAACTGGACAAGGCAAAAAACACAAGAGAGAAAATAATTGAAGAAGCTAGAGAAGAAGCTTATAATATTATCTTAGAGGCAAAAGATTCTACTAAAGACTTAATTAAGCATTTGAAATTCTTAGAAAAAGATGCAGAAAAAAATATTGCTAAAGAAGTAACTTTAATAGAGAAAGATTTTAGTGAAAAATTAAAGAAAAATACTTCTAATAAGAATTTATTGGAAACATCTAACAATTCTAAGAAAGAAATTTCAATAGGAGATGATGTTGAAATACTTGGAATGAATGAAATTGGGGAAGTTATAACAAATCCAGACAAAAAAGGAGATATTCAAGTTCAAGTAGGTATTATGAAAATAAATGCTAACATTAAAAACTTAAGGTTAGTTGAATCCAAGGATGAGAAAAAAGCTAGTAATAATATTAAAAATATAATAAAAAACAAGAGTAGCAAAGAAGTAAATAGAGAATTAGACTTAAGAGGTCTAAACATTGAAGAAGCTATTTACGAAATAGATAAGTTTATAGACGATGCCTATATAGTTGGACTTAAAGAAGTTGTACTTATACATGGAAAAGGAACAGGTGCTTTAAGGCAAGGAGTTCAAAAATATTTAAATAGAAATAAGCATGCAAAATCCTTTAGAATAGGTAGTTACTCAGAAGGTGGAACAGGAGTTACTGTCGTTGAAATTAAATAGTGAGAGGTTAAAATGATAGATTTTAAATTAAAAGTTGCAGATAAAATTGAAGAGTTACAATTAGATATGAACAGAGAAGAAATTATTTCACTAATAGAAATCCCGCCTAATGCTGAAATGGGAGATTATGCTTTTCCGGTATTTAGATTTGCTAAGGTTTTAAAAAAAGCGCCTAACTTAATAGCTGAAGATTTTGTAGGAAAACTATCAAATGGAGAATATTTTTCAAAGATTTTAAATGTAGGTCCATATATAAATTTTTATGTTAATAATTGCATTCAAATTAAAGAAGTATTAGAAGAAGTAGTGAATAATAAAAAATTTGGATCTAAAAGCATAGGAGAAGGAAAAAATGTTGTTGTAGAATTTTCTTCTACAAACATAGCTAAGCCTTTTCATATTGGACATTTGAGATCAACAGTTATAGGAAATTCTATAAATAATATACTAAAATATCAAGATTATAATACTGTATCCATAAACTATTTAGGTGATTATGGAACACAATTTGGTATGATGATTTCTGCATATAAAAAATGGGGAAGTAAAGAGCAAATAGACAAAGATCCTATAAATGAACTACTTAATTTATATGTCAAATACAATAAAGAAGCTTCAGAAAATGAAGCTTTAATGGATGAAGCAAGATATTGGTTTGATAGACTAGAGAAAAAAGACGAAGAAGCAGTTGAACTTTGGCAATGGTTTAAAGATATTAGTCTAAATGAATTTCAAAGAGTATATAAGCTTTTAGGGGTAAGTTTTGATAACTATAATGGCGAAGCTTATCATTCTCAGTTTATGGAAGATGTTATAAAAGAGTTAGAAGATAAAAATTTGTTAAAAGAATCAGATGGAGCTATGATTATAGATTTAGAAAAATATGATCTACCTCCAGTATTAATTAAGAAGAGTAATGGTTCTAGCACATATATAACTAGAGATATTGCAACAGCAATTTATAGAAAGAAGACATATGACTTCTACAAAAATAATTATGTAGTTGCTTCTCAACAAAGACTGCATTTTCAACAATTGATAGCGGTGCTAACAGAAATGGGATACGAGTGGGCAAAAGATTGTGTACACGTATCTTTTGGTATGGTTTCGATGAAAGATGGAGCTATGAAAACAAGAGAAGGGAAAGTGGTGTTTTTAGAAGATGTTTTAAATAAGGCTATAGACAAGACTAAAAATATTATTGAAGAAAGAAATCCTAATCTTGCAGATAAAGAAAAAGTAGCGAAAGAAATAGGCGTTGGTGCTATAATATTCCAAGATTTGTTCAATAATAGAATAAAAGATTATGTATTTGATTGGGATCAGGTGCTTAATTTTGATGGAGAGACAGGACCTTATGTTCAATATGCAAATGCTAGAGCATCTACAATATTAAATAAAGTTAATTTTAAGTTAATGGAAGATGTTAATTATAACTTACTAAAAGAAAATGAAGAGATAGCCATAGTAAAACTATTGGATAATTATGGAAATGTACTAGAAAGTGCAGCAAACAAATTAGAACCTTCATTTGTAACAAGATATGCGGTAGAACTTGCAAAGGCATTTAATAGATTTTATAATTCTTGTCCTATTAATTCAGCTGAAGAAGATTTAAAAAATGCAAGATTATTATTAACATATGCAACAAAAGTTGTTTTAACTACAAGTTTGAATTTACTTGGAATAGCAGCTCCAGAAAAAATGTAAGACTAGTTTTACTAGTCTTTTTTAGATAGGTGAAATATGAAAATATTACTAACATCTTTAAATACTAAATACATACATAGCAATATTGCTATACAGTATTTAAAGTCAACAATAGAAAACAAATATGAAGTAAAAACTATAGATTTTACTATAAATCAAAACTTAGATGATATTATTTATGAAATAATAAAAGGTAATTATAATATTGTAGGCTTTTCAACATATATATGGAATATAGAACAAACCTTAAAAATTTCTAAAAAAATAAAAAAAATTAATAATAAAATAAAAATAGTACTAGGTGGACCAGAAGTATCCTATGATTCTAGGAATATTTTAAAAGAAAATAAATTTATAGACTTTATTATGTGTGGAGAAGGAGAAACCACATTTCCTATACTAATGGATTATATTAATGGAGAAAAAATAGATTTACCTAGTGGTACACTAGAAAATAAAGAATTTGAAATATTAGGGAATGAAATATTTCAAACAATAAATGATTTAAAAGTTTCAGAGTTTGAATATACAGAAAAATATTTAAAAGATAAAAAAATTGTATACTATGAAACATCCAGAGGATGTCCATATAATTGTGAATTTTGCCTTTCATCTTCAACAAAAAAAGTAAGATATTTTAATTTAGATAGATGTAAAAGTGATATTGGTAAATTTATAGATTTAAAAGTTCCATTAGTTAAATTTATAGATAGAACATTTAATTTCAATAAAGAACATGCACTGGAAATAATAAAATTTATTATAAATAATGATAAAGGTTATACAACGTTCCATTTAGAAATACATCCAACATTAATAGACAATGATTACTTAGAGTTATTTAAAATTTCTAGGAAAGACTTATTTCAATTTGAAATAGGAGTGCAATCAACAAATATGGAAACATGTAAAGCAATTAAAAGAGTTGGAGAGTTTGAGGATATAAAAAGAGTATGTGAAAAACTACTAGCTTTCGATAATATACATTTACATTTGGACTTAATAGCAGGTTTGCCATATGAAAATTATAAAAGTTTAAAAAAATCATTTAATGATATTTTGTCAATTAGACCAGATAAATTACAGTTAGGATTTTTAAAAGTATTAAAAGGCTCGGATTTATGGTTGAAAAATAGAGAATACAAGATAGTTTATGATGATTATCCTCCTTATGAGGTAATTTCTACTAAATGGATTAGCTATGAAGGACTACAAAAAGTGAAAGAGATAGAAGAACTTGTAGATAAGTATTATAATGAAAAAAATTTTTATAATACCTTTGAATATATTGTAAAAAATTATTATAAAGATGATTTTTCATTTTTTGAAGAATTTTCGAAATTTTGGGAAGAAAGAGGCTATTATTTAATAAATCATTCAAGGGATAGTTTATATAAAATATTATTAGAATTTGTCATAGAGAAAGAATATGAAAATATAGATATTATAACTGAGTTATTGATACATGATTATATTATGGTTAATAGAAAAATACCATATTTTTTAGAGCCAAATTTAATAGATAAAAATTCAAAACATGAGATTTTAAAGAATGATGACATACTAAATATTTTACCTGAAAAATACAAAGAAGTTTCTACAAAAAAATTAGTAAAAAATATTCATATTTTAAAGTATGAAAATGATATAATTAGACATTATAATAAAAATCAAAAAAAATATTTAATTATGTTGTATGATATATATAACAGCAAAAATTATGATGTTACCCAAAAATATGAGGAGATAATATGAACTATATAAATGATTTTATTAATGTACAAGTTATGGCAATAAAAAATACATTTAAAAGATTTAGATATATTATTATTGTTGCTTTTGTTATAATTGCAGGATCTTTGGCAATAAATGTAGTGTCAAATCTACTTGGAGGTTTAATGCCTACAGGTAGTATGTCAATAGTAATAGGAACTGCAATATATTTGTTAGAGTTATTTGTATTATCAATAATAATGAGTGTGTTAACTGTTTCTATTAAGGAAAATACTAGTTTATCAAGTTTTATATCTTTAAATAACACTCAAATTTTTTATAAATTGATACAAATAGGATTTATATTTTATATTGCAAATCTTGCACTTGGTCTTATGGGGTTATCAAAGATTTATATTATAGTGTATCCAGCTCTATTAATTTTATTTAATGCAACACCAGAAACTATTTATTTAGAAAATTATGATGGAATAGGAACTATAATAAAATCAGTAGAATTTTTGAAGAATAATATAATAAACTGGGTAATACCAAATGTTGTTATATTTGGAGTTATTTATTTACTTAATATTAATTATATATTACCCTTTGGGATGTATTTTGAAAAAGACATCAAATCAGTATTAATAGTATTTGGGAAAATAGTTGTTTATAGTATATTTTTGATATATAGAGGAAATTTATTTGAGATTTTAAATGGTTCCTCAATGAGAAAAAGAGAATATATGAGGAAGTTTAAATAATGGAAAACATTAATAATTATTATATTGATAAAAGAGAAGAATTATTATATTTAGAATTAAAAAATAATTCCGAATATAAATTTCCACTTCCGATTTTGAAAAAGGATTTTGTAGAAGAAATAAAAAATGATACATTTAATGAAAAAATAGAATTTAAATATTTTTTTAGAGGTATGATATTTAATATTTCAGTAGATCCAAACTTTAAATATTCAAAAGAATACTTAACTTTACTAATTAATAAAATTAATAAATTAGAAAAAACTGTATTAGCTGAATCGTTGTTAGAACTAAAAGAAGATGTAGAAGTAGCGAGTATATTTTTGAAATTCAACTATGATAATTTTAAAGATGCAGAAAGTAACTATTATTATGCGAGTACATTGTTAAATTTATATTCTAAAAATCAAGAGGAATATTTTAAAGATAAGTCAGAAGAAGTTTTAAATAAAAATATAGTTATAGATGACACTTATCCTTTAACTTATTTATTATTAGGGGATATAGAGGAATCTAAAGGTAATTTAGTAAAGGCTAAATTATATTATAAATCTGCAAATAAATTCATCAATAACTTAGAAAACAATGAAGTATTATTAAAAGAGCTTAAAACAAGACAAACTAATATAGAAGAAGAGGCTTTTTATAGCGAAATTAGAGAGTCTTTAAAATATTCTAGGTATTATGAAGTAGTAAATAAACTAGAAAACTTAGAAAAAGAAGATTTTGAAAAATACTACTATCTAGGAAATGCATATTTAGGTCTTACAAATTATGATGAAGCTTTTAAAAACTATGAATTAGCAAATAGTTATAAAGAAAAATCAATAGATTTTTATGTGGATTATAGTTATTTCTTAGCTGAAATAGGAAAAGTAGGATTAGCATTAGAAGTAATAGATGAAGGCTTAGAGAATCATGAAGATAATGAAAAATTATTGTTTAACCGAGCTTTAATATATATAAACATTAACAAAATAGAACAAGCAAGAGAAGATTTAACAAATATAGTTCAATATTATGATATTTCAGAAGATATATTTAATAATTCAATGATATTATTAGAAAAAATCCAGGATTTATAATTACTTTATAAGTCCTGGATTTAATTTATTTAATAGTTCTAAGGCTATTAAGATATTGTATCTAGATTTTGAATCTTCTAAGTCTAAGTCAACTAATTCATTTAATTTATTAATACGATATACTATAGAATTTCTATGAACATCTAATTGTTTAGACGCTTTAATTAAAGAGCGTTCCTCAATTAAGTAAAAATATAGAGTTTTCAAAAGCTCTGTTTTTTTATTTTTATCATGATCCATAACTGTCTTAAGTTCATTTGGTATTAATAAATCTATGAAATTATTAGAAACACACATGTTAAATATAAGGTCAGGCAAATACTCTTCTAAATTATCAGTATATTCCAAGTTATAGTTAATTATATAAGTTGCTAATTCATAAGCTTTATAAAAATCTAATAAATTTCTACCTAAATTTAGAAAAACTCGTTTTAAATTATATTTATCTAAGTATACTTCTATTTCAGATCTTATTTTATTGATGTTTACATGAGATTCGTTAATTACAAGCATAAGATAATTATTATGAATAAGAGAATATAAATACATAGGGTGATCTAGAATAAATCTATTTCCATGAATGAACATATCTCTATATTTAAATAAACCACCATCTATTTGTACAAAATATACTTTGTAGCTGTCATTTATTTTCCAATTAAGTATATCTAGATTTTTAGCATCTTCTTCATTAAAGGTATTATTTGATAGATTTTTTAATGTATTATAAAAATTATCTTTTGATACCATTAATTGGCTTAAGTTATCATATATATAATTATTACTAATATCCAAAATTCTATTAATTTCATCAGAGTAGAAATTATTTATATTTTCAAATGCTAAATAACCGTAAACTCTTGAAGTTGTTGATCGTTTTACCTTTAAAGGATAAGTATTGTTTACTTTTTTAAAGTCAAAAATGTTGTATAGCAACTTTTTATTGCTGTTTAAAACACATACATTAGAATTAAATTGTTTTTTTATAGATCGTAGTAATTCATTAATTCCTTTATCTTTAGTAATGATTTCATATATTGAAATTATAAAGTTATTGTAATCATAAATTGCTTTATTTAATATGCTGAATATTACATTTTTATTTGTTAAATCAGTATATATATAATTTCCTTTGTTAGAATTTATTTTTTGACTATTGTGATTATAAATCAAATAGTTTCCTTTTATATCTTCTAAATTATTAAGTTCATTAAAGCTAATTATATTAATAACGTCTTTTTCATTTTGAAAATCATATATACGAATAGTTTTTATATTATTGTTTAAATTAATGTTTATATCTTGTACTTTAAGTTCAGGCAAAATTGTCAAGTTATATAAATCCATAATAAACCTCTCCTTATTACATATTACTAGTATAACATAGTTTTATACTTGCTAAAATATCAATAATTATATAGAAATAAAAAGTTTAAAGTATTATAATATATGTTATGTAAAATCAAGAGGTACAATATTGAAATCGACAGCATTAATTTTAATGGTAATAACAGTAATTTCAAAGATGTTAGGATTTTTAAGAGTTTCACTTCTTGCCAAATACTTTGGAGCAGGTACTGTAGCATATGCTTTTAATTTAGCATCACAGTTCCCAATAGTTATTTTCAGTTTTATTGCAGCAGGAATATCTACAGGTTTTATCCCTACATATAAAAGATTAGAAAAAAAGAATATCTAATAGTAGATATATTTACAAATAAATTACGAAATGTATCTATAATAATAAGCATAGCTTTATTAATAAGATGAATAAATTTAAAGATACTATTTTATCTTCTATTAATTACATAAACATTTTAATATATCCTGCTCTTATAGGAATGACTATATTTGCAAGACCTATACTTAATTAGGCATATGAAAGTGGTTCAAACTCTAGTAGCTACACTACCACTTAAGTTTCATGCATTAGGATTGACAGGTGTTGATTTAGGTACTTAAATAGTGGCATATACAGATTCAATGCTATTATTTTAAAGTTGAGGAAAAAGATAGGAAAATTAAACAATATTAGAAATTTTGTTATAGAAAATGCTACAATGATAATTTCAAGTCTTAGTATGGGAATAATATCATTTTTAGTGTATAATTCTTTAATGGGCATTATAACTACAACATTGAGTTTAATAATTGCTGTAGTACTTGCAGTCATGATATATTTTGTATGTTTATTAATACTAAAAGTTAATGAATTACACAATATATTAAATAGTATTAAAAGAAAATTTAGTAAAAATATAGGAAGCAAATAAGCTTCTTTTTAAATTCTAATATTTATATTAGTAGTTTTAGGAGGATTTATGAAATCGACAACGATTATTTTAATGATAATTACAATAGTATCTAAAGTAATTGGTGCATTGAGAGAGTCTGTGTTATCTAGACTTTTTGGAACTGGAGCTGAAGCAGCTGCATTTAACTTGGCAATGACAATACCGGTTGTTGTATTTAGTTTTATTTCAGTAGGTATAACAACGGGGTTTATTCCAACATATAAGAGATTAGAAGATAGAGAAGGTTATCTAATAGCAGATAGATTCACAAGTAATCTTGGAAATATAATTTTTATACTAAGCTTATTCTTAATGATTATATGTCAAATTTTTTCTAAGCAATTAACATATTTATTTGCCTTTGATTTAGAGCCAGAAGCTAGGGAATTAGCAATTCCATTTTTGCAAATAACTTTTTTAAGTTTAATTCCAACAGCAGTAGCTACTGTTTATAGAGGATATTTAAACTGTAAAGGTGAATTTATAGTACCAGCAATTCAAGGGTTTATATTAAACTTTTTTATATTAATATCTCTATTTTTGGGGAAATTTATAAACATATATTTTTTGGCTATAGGACTTGCTTTTGCAACTTCAGTACAGTTTATACCATATATCCCAGCTGTAAAAAGAAAAGGATTTATTTGGACTAAGGTATTAAATGTCAAAGAAAGAGAAATTAAAGAGATGTTGATTATGGCTTTACCAGTAATACTTGGAGTTTCTATAAATCAACTAAATGTTATGATTGACAAAAACTTGGCTTCTATAATACTTCAATCTCAGGGTGTTACTATAATGAATTATGCCGCTAAGTTGAGTGAATTTGTAAATGGAATAGTAATAGTATCAATAGGTACTGTAATTTATCCTACACTAAGTAAAATAGCAGGAAGAAACAATATAAAGGAATTCAAAAAAACTGTTCTTGAATCTCTAACATCCATGAATATATTAGTATTTCCAGCTATGACAGGATTAATGGTTTTGACATACCCAATAGTAAAATTAGTTTATGAAGGTGGAAATTTTAAACCAGAAGATACTGCAATAACAGTACCTTGTTTGCTTTTTTATGCAATGGGGCTTGCAGGAATTGCAATGAGAGATACCTTTTCTAAGGCATTTTATAGTTTAAAAGATACAAAAACTCCAATGTATAATTCTATAATAATGATTATTTTAAATATAACTATTAGTGCATTGTTTTCAATTGTATTTAAGTGGGGACTTGTAGGACTTGCATTTGGAACAACAGTAGCAGCTTACTATGGAGCGATAACATTATTCATTAAATTAAAGAAAAAAATTGGTAAATTTGAAAGAACAAATGCATTTAAACGTGAAAATTTAAAAATGTTAGTTTCTAGTTTAGTAATGGGATTAGTTTCTTTTTTAGCATATAATTTAGCTTTGAAAATTATTGGAAGTAGTAATTTAAGTTTGCTCATAGCAATAGTGATTGCAGGTCTAACTTATTTTATAATGTTAGTAGTGTTGAAAGTAAAAGAACTACATTCTTTATTAAATAGTTTTAAATCAAAAATGAATAAGAGAAATAAGTAATTGACTAAAAAAATTTATAAGTATATAATCAAAATATATTAAATACATTGAAAAGAAGGGTATTTTAGATAAGTGTAAAATAGAGAGGTAAGGGTTGGTGAAACTTACTTTGCATACTAAAATGGACATCTTGGAGTAGTAAATCCGCTAGTAGCGTTAAAACAAACAAGAGAGGTTTACCTAATTAGGGTGGTACCGCGAGAAAATTATAAACTCGTCCCTTTGTGGCGAGTTTTTTTATTGTAAATTTTAGGAGGATAATATGGAAACAATGGGAAATTTGAGAAGAAGTCATATGTGTGGGGTCTTAAGAGAAAAAAATATTGGTGACGAAGTTATAGTTATGGGATGGGTTGCAAAAGAAAGAAATCTTGGAAGTTTAATTTTTGCAGATATTAGAGACACAACAGGAATAGTGCAAGTAGTTGTAAATGAATCAGATGATGCTGAAATGTTTAACAAAGCGAAAACAGTTAGAACAGAGTATGTTGTAGCAATAAAAGGAAATGTACGTGAAAGACAATCAAAAAACCCTAATATACCAACAGGAAATATAGAAATAGTAGCATCTGAATTTAAGATACTGGATACTGCAGAAACTACACCAATTTATATAAAAAATGATGATAATGTATCAGAAGAAGTAAGGCTTAAGTATAGATATTTAGATTTAAGAAAAGAATTTTTACAAAATAATTTAAAATTAAGAGCTAAAACTTCTAATATAATTAGAAATTTTATGGCAGATAATGATTTTATAGAAGTTGAAACACCTTTTTTAGGTAAACCAACACCAGAAGGAGCTAGAGATTATTTAATTCCTTCAAGAGTTAATCCTTTTGAATTTTATGCACTTCCTCAAAGTCCTCAATTAATGAAACAATTATTAATGATTTCAGGAATGGATAGATATTATCAAATAGTTAAATGTTTCAGGGATGAAGATTTAAGAGCAAATAGACAACCTGAATTTACTCAAGTAGATATTGAAATGTCTTTTGTAGATGAAGAGGATGTTATAGAAATAAATGAGAGACTTTTAAAGAAAGTATTCAAAGAAATAAAGGGAATTGATTTAGAAATTCCATTTAAGAGAATGTCTTACGAAGAAGCTATGAATAATTATGGTAGTGATAAACCTGATTTAAGATTTGGGTTTGAGTTACACGATATTACAGATATTGTAAAAGATTCAGAATTCAAAGTGTTTTCTTCATGTGCAAAAGAAGGATATTCTGTTAGAGGTATTAATATCGGTGAATATCAAGCAGAATTTTCTAGGAAGAAAATAGATGCACTTCAAGAATATGTTAAAACTTACGGTGCGAAAGGATTAGCATGGATTAAAGTAGTAGGAGGAGAAATTACTTCTCCAATTCTTAAATTTTTAAAAGAAGAGGAACTTAGTGCATTAATAGGTGAATTTAAAATAGAAGCTGATGGATTAATTTTAATAGTTGCAGATAAAAATTCTGTTGTATATGATTCTCTAGGAGCATTAAGAAGACATATTGCAAGATCTTTAGATTTATTGAGAAATGATGAATTTGTATTTACTTGGATTGTAGATTTTCCATTATTTGAATATGATGAAGAAGAAAATAGACTTGTAGCAAAACATCACCCTTTTACAAAGCCAAAAGAGGAAGATATTGAATTTCTAGAGTCAAATCCAGAAAAAGTTAGAGCTAAAGCTTATGATATTGTAGTAAATGGAGATGAGTTAGGCGGAGGTTCAATAAGGATAAATAATAGCAAATTACAAGAGAAAATGTTTAAAGCTTTAAAATTATCAGAAGAAGAAATAGAAAGTAAATTCGGTTTCTTTGTAGATGCTTTAAGATATGGAACTCCACCACATGGAGGATTAGCTTATGGATTTGATAGGTTAATGATGTTATTGTGCGAAACAGAGAATATTAAAGATGTAATAGCATTTCCAAAAACACAGTCAGCTACAGACTTATTATCTGAGGCGCCAGCAGAAGTTGATGAAAAACAGTTGAAAGAAATCCATATAAAGTTGGATAAGTAATAAATGGAAAGAAAATTTTTACAAAGAACAGAGCTTCTAATAGGAAAAAGTTCAATAAGCACCCTTTTAAACTCCAAAGTAATAGTCTTTGGAGTTGGAGGAGTTGGAGGATATACAGTGGAAGCTTTAGTGCGTTCAGGTATTGAAAATATTTCTATTGTAGACTATGATACAGTTGATATAACAAATTTAAATAGACAAATTATTGCATTAAATTCGACAGTAGGAAAATATAAAGTAGATATTTTTAAAGAAAGAATAAAAGATATTAATCCTTTATGTAAAGTTAAAATATTCAAAAAAAAATTAGTGCCAAAAAATATTGAAGAATTTAGCTTAAAGGAATATGATTATGTTGTTGATGCAATAGATAATATAACTTCCAAAATTGCTTTAATAAATTACTGTTATAATAATAATATAAATATAATATCTTCTATGGGAGCTGGAAACAAGTTAGATCCTACAAGATTCAAAGTTTCAGATATAAATAAAACAAAAGAATGCCCGATGGCGAGAGTGATAAGAACAAAGTTAAAAAAAATTGGAGTAAAAAAACTAAAAGTAGTATGGTCAGATGAAAAAACTTCTGGGAGCACAATGAGAAACGAAGAGTTAGGGAAATCATCTCCATCAAGCATAGCTTTTATTCCTTCGGTAGCTGGACTAATTATAGCTGGAGAAGTGGTTAAGGATTTATATACAAGAGGTGATTAAATGGAACAAAAAGGCAAAGTAATAGGAATAGAAGATTCTTTTGCTAAAATTTTTGTAATGCGTTCTAGTGGATGTGGGGGAAAATGTGATTCATGCTCAGGATGTAGTGCAGAAAATCAACCAATTATAGTAAAAGTAAATAATGATGTAGATGCAAAAATAGGAGATGAGGTTATTTTAGCTACTCAAAATGGCTTAATCTTCAAGTATTCTTTATACATGTACATTATCCCGTTATTTTTCTTTGTATTTGGGATAGTTAGTGGTATAATACTATTAAGTGAAAATAACGTTACCAATTATGAAATACTAAGTTTCTTTATTGGGCTAGTATTTTTACTAGCATCATTATTGTTATTAAAGTTTTTAGATAAAAAGTTTTTTAATAAAAATAATGATGTAATAAAAATAATAAAAATTATTTAAATTTTAGGAGGAGAGTAAAAAAATGAGTTTAAGACCGTTACCAAATTTAGAGAGCTTTGATAAGGAAATTTTCGACGCTATTAAGAAAGAGACACAAAGACAAAGAGATCATGTAGAATTAATTGCATCAGAAAACTTTATTTCAGAAGCTGTTTTAGAAACTTTAGGAACTACTTTAAATAACAAATATGCAGAAGGTTATCCAGGAAAGAGATATTACGGAGGATGTGAATTTGTAGATATCTCAGAAGACCTTGCAAGAAATCGTTTGTGCGAACTATTTGGAGCAGATCATGCAAATGTTCAACCGCATTCAGGTGCAAATGCTAATATGGCAGTTTACTTATCAGTACTTAAACCAGGAGATACTGTTTTAGGTATGAACTTATCAGAAGGTGGTCATTTAACTCATGGGTCACCAGTTAATATTTCAGGTTTATACTATAATTTCGTGGATTATGGAGTAGATCCAAAGACTGAAACTATTGATTATAATCAAGTGAGAGAAAGAGCACTAGAACATAAACCAAAATTAATAGTTGCTGGAGCAAGTGCATATCCTAGAGAAATTGACTTCAAAAAATTTAAAGAAATAGCAGATGAAGTAGGAGCATATTTAATGGTAGATATGGCTCATGTTGCAGGTTTAGTTGCAGCAGGAGAGCATTCAAACCCAGTTCCATATGCTGATTTTGTTACTACTACAACTCATAAGACTTTAAGAGGTCCAAGAGGTGGAGCTATATTATGTAAAGCAGAGCATGCTAAAAAAATAGACAAAGCTGTATTCCCAGGACTACAAGGTGGACCATTAGAGCATGTAATAGCAGCTAAAGCTGTTTGCTTTAAAGAAGCGTTAACAGACGAATATAAAGAATATATCAGACAAGTTAAGAAAAATGCTGTTGCATTAGGCGAAGCTCTAGTAGAAGGTGGAATAAGACTTGTTTCTGGCGGAACAGATAACCATTTATTATTATTAGATGTTAGAAATTTAGGATTAACAGGTAAAGAAGCAGAAGCTTTATTAGAAGCAGTTAATATAACTACTAATAAAAATACAATACCAAATGATCCAGAATCTCCATTTGTAACTTCAGGTATTAGAATTGGTACTCCAGCTGTTACAACTAGAGGAATGAAAGAAGATGGATTTAGAGAAGTTGCTAAATATATGATACAAGCATTAAAGAAAGAAAGACCAGCAGAAGATATAAAAGCTGATGTTCTTAAATTAATGAGCAACTACAAATTATACGAATAAAATTTAAATAGTAAAAAACTTGAGTTTATTCTCAAGTTTTTTTATTTGTCGTCGTTATCTAATTAAACAGTATTATGATATAATAAATTAGTTATATGCACATTTAATTTACTACAGGATAAGATTACATGTGTATTGTTTAAGGAATAAATTTTAGAAAAGAGGTATTCAATGGATAAACCAATAGTAGCAATAGTTGGAAGACCAAATGTTGGGAAATCTACTTTGTTTAATAGATTAGTTAGAAAAAGAATAGCTATAACACAAGATGATCCAGGTGTTACAAGAGATAGATTATATCAAGAAGCTGAATGGCAAAATAGATATTTTACTCTGGTAGATACAGGAGGATTAGAACCAAAAAACAAAGAATTATTTTCAAAAGAAATCTTAGGTCAGGCTAAAGTTGCAATAGATACTGCGGAAATAATATTGTTTGTTGTTGATGGAAGAACAGGAATTACACCAGATGATAGAGAAATCGCAAATATTCTTAGAAAATCGAAAAAAGAAATAATTCTAGTTGTAAATAAAGTAGATAATAAAAAATTCAATGATTCAATATATGAATTTTATGAACTTGGAATAGATAATATAAAGCCAATAAGCGCAGAAAACTCTTTAGGGTTAGGGGATTTATTAGATGATATTGTAGAAAAATTCCAAGTAGATTTAGATGTAATTAATAATAATGAAACAACTAAGGTTGCAATTATAGGAAAACCTAATGTTGGAAAATCTTCTCTTATAAATAGGTTATTGGGCGAAGACAGAATGATAGTTACAAATATAGCTGGAACTACAAGGGATTCAATTGATAGTAAGTTTAAATATAAAGGAGAAGAATATGTTTTAATAGATACTGCTGGGTTAAGACGTAAGAGAGCTATAAATGAAGAAATAGAAAGATATAGTGTTGTAAGGACATTATCTGCTATGGATAGATCTGATATTTGTGTGTTAATGATAGATGCTGAAGAAGGAGTAACAGAACAAGATTCAAAGATTATAGGGTATGCTCATGATGCAGGTAAAGCTATGATTATTTCAGTTAACAAATGGGACTTAATTGAAAAAGATAGCAAATCATATGATAATTTTGAAAGAGAAATTAGAAAAAAACTAGGATTCTTAAATTATGTTCCTATAATTTTCATGTCAGTAAAAAATAATTTAAGAGTTCATAAGCTATTTGAAATGATACAGGCAGTAAATAACAATTATTCTATGAGGGTAAGCACAGGTATACTAAATGATATTATTAATGATGCTGTACTTCATAACCCACCTCCAACAGATAAAGGAGTTAGGCTAAAAATATTTTACATGACACAAGTTTCAACTAGACCACCTAAATTTCTTATATATGTAAACAAGTCTGAGCTTATGCATTTTTCTTATCAAAGGTATATAGAAAATCAAATTAGGGAGAATTTTTCTTTTTCAGGAGTACCTTTAGTATTTGAATTAAGAGAAAGAGGAGAATAGATAATTAATGAAAATTATTTTAATAGGTATAATAGCTTATTTTATAGGTAATATTTCAGGTGGAATAATATTAAGTAAATTAGTTTACAAACAAGATATTAGGGAGCATGGAAGTGGAAATGCAGGTTCAACAAATGCACTTAGAGTATTTGGCAAAAAAGCAGGAGCATTTACTTTTATCATAGATTTTCTAAAAGGTTTAATAATTACGTATGTTGGTGGAAAGTTGCAAGGAGATTTAGGAGTATTTGTAGCAGGGTTATTCGTGGTTTTGGGGCATGATTGGCCAGCTATTTACGGTTTTAAGGGAGGTAAAGGAATAGCAACATCTTTTGGTGTTTTAGTTGCAATTTCTCCTATACACATATTAGCAGTATTTGTAATATTTGTAATAGTTGTAGTAGCTACTAAATATGTTTCATTAGGCTCTATAATAGCTGCATTACTCTGTATATTAGTAGGGGGATATTTTATTTTATCAAAAAACAATAATTACATTGGAATTTTATATATTGTATTAGCTTTAATAACCACTTTTAAACATAGGGCTAACATAAAAAGATTGTTTACTGGAAAAGAGACAAAAATCAAATTAAAAAAATAAGATTTGTGTTATAATTATTGTGAAAAATAAAACCATAATTAGGAGGAATTAAGAGTTTAATGAAAATTTTAGTAATAAACTGTGGTAGTTCGTCGTTAAAATATCAATTATTCGATATGAAAGATGAAACAGTACTAGGTCAAGGGATAGTTGAAAGAATAGGAATTGAAGGTTCAAAAATCACTCAAAAAGTAAATGGGGAAAAGACTGTTAAAGAGATGGAGCTACCAGATCATTCAGCAGCAATCAAACTAGTTTTTGATTTTTTAACTGACAAAGAATATGGTGTAATAGAGTCAACGAATGATATAGGAGCTATAGGTCATAGAGTATTGCATGGTGGAGATAAATTAACAGATTCAACATTAATAAACAAAGAAGTAAAAGAAACTATAAAAGAGTTTATTAAATTTGGTCCTTTACATAATCCAGCAAACTTAATGGGAATAGAAGCTTGTGAAGAAATTTTACCAGGAAAACCAAATGTAGCAGTATTTGATACAGCCTTTCATCAAACAATGCCAGCGTATAATTACATGTATGGTATTCCATATGAATATTATGATAAATATCAATTAAGAAAATATGGATTCCATGGTACAAGCCATAAATATTTAACACACAGAATGGCAGAATTGTTGAGCAAACCATTAGATGAAACAAATATAATAACATTGCATTTAGGAAATGGTTCAAGCTTAGCTGCTGTGAAGAATGGAAAGTGTTTGAATACTACTATGGGATTATCTCCTTTAGAAGGTTTAATTATGGGAACTAGGTCAGGAGATTTAGATCCGACAATAGTATCTTTTTTACAAAATGAAGAAAATTTAACTGCAGATGAGGTAAATTCAGTACTTAATAAAAAGTCTGGAGTATTGGGTATATCAGGGATAAGTAGCGATTTTAGAGATCTAGAAGATGCAGCAGTAGAAGGAAATGAAAGAGCGAAATTAGCATTAGATATGTTCCATAATAGAGTTAGAAAATTCTTAGGTGCATATTTACTTGAATTAGGAGATGTAGATGCTATTTGTTTTGCTGGTGGAGTTGGAGAAAATGGTGTTGGAACTAGAGAAATAATAGTTGAAAATTTAGAAAATTTCGGATTAACTTTAGATAAAGAAGCAAATAATACCAGAGGAAAAGAAGCGATTATATCTACGCCAGAGTCTAAAATAAAAATATATGTTGTACCTACAAATGAAGAGTTAATGATAGCTAGGGATACTTTAGAATTAACAAAGTAGATATTGACATTTCCTTAATTACTTTGTATAATAATTCTTGTTGTAAATAAAGGATTATTAAATTAATTCGTTTAGTTTTAGGTATATGGGATTGTCTACCTACCCATATCTAATTGTTAGAAATATTTTAATAAGAGGTTAGAAGTTTAAGGGAGGTGTAATAATGGCAGTACCAAAAAGAAAAACATCCAAAACTAGAAGAGATAAAAGAAGAGCTTCATCATATAGATTACCAAAGGTAACTATAACTGAATGTTCAAATTGCCATGAGCCAAAATTACCACACAGGGTATGTAGAGCTTGTGGTCACTATGATGGTAAAGAAATAATTTCAACAGAAGAACAATAAATAAAAAAGATAGGTTTTTTCCTATCTTTTTTTATTGTTTAAAATAAATATGATTAAATTTAATATTTTTCATGATATTACAAATATATATTATTTAGAAAAGAGGTTGTGTATTACAAAGGTATTAAAAAATGTAGGAATTATAACTTTAATTATAGCATTGATAGTAATTGCAATCTTATTCGTAAATAGGAAGACAGAAGAACCAATAAAAGAAGAATATACAATGTATAATCAAAATAGAGTAATTAAGGATATAGATCCTCAGTTAAGCGAATTAGATATTGAAAATATTAGAAATAAAAAAGAAATAATTTTAGAAAAAAACAATAATTGAATTACGAGAAAGTATAAGAAAAGGTGACTTAACTTATACAGAACTAACTGCATTTTATTTAGATCGTATTAAGAGAAGTAGATCAAACATACAAAGGTATAAATTCAATTTCTGAAATAAATTCAACAGCTATATTAGAGATTAAAAAAACTAGACAGTAAAAAAGATGCTGTAAAAACCAAATTGTATTGAATGTAAATTAGTGTTAAAGAAAACATTAATACAAATAATGTGATTACAAGTGCTTGTACATATGAATTAAAGGATTTTATTCCAAAAGAAGATGCAGAAGTTATTAAAAAACTAAAAAATGAAAAAGCAATTATATTGGCTAAAACAAACTTATCTGAATTAGCTAATTACATGGATGTGAGGATTCCTAGAGGCTATAGTTCTAAACACGGACAAAATATAAACCTATATAATCCTTTAATTATTTCACCATTAGTCTCAAGCTCAGGAAATGCAGCAAGTATTACTGCCAATATAGGTGTAGCATCATTATTCGTTAGATGTAGTAGGTCCAATAAGTAGAAATGTTACAGATGTGGTGGAGATTTATAATGTAATATTTAATGATTCCGCTAGTAAAATAAACATAAAAAGTTTCAACAAAAACTCTTTGGAAAAAGTTAAAGTAGGAATAATGAAATATGATGAGAACGAAGAACTATATTCAGAAGCAATAAAGTTGTTGAAAATTTAGGGGCGGAAGTTAAGGAAATAAATATCGATTTAAAAGGGATAAATAATACTGAAATATTAAAAAATGATTTTAAACTTGATGTTAAAGAATTTGCAAATAAATATGACTTGCCCTTTAAATAATTAGAGGAGCTAGTAGAGTAAAATTCCGAAGACTTAGCTCGTAGAGCAAAATATGGGCAAGAATTATTGAAAGAGGCTAGTGAAGTAGACAAAAGAGATTCGAAAAAAATTGAAGACACAATAATGATGGCTAAAAACAGATGCGATGAAGCAATAGAAAAAGACAAGTTAGATTGTATTGTATTTTTAGATAACAGTTCAGCTGTACTAACTGCTGTAGCTGGATATCCAGAAATTACGGTACCCATAGGTATAGATAAAGACGGAACTCCACATGGATTGACTTTTACAGCTGGACTTAACGAGGATAAAAAGATATTAGAATATGCTTATTCTTTTGAGCAAAATACCAATTTAAGATATGTAATAAAAGAAAAAGATTTAATCAAAAAAACAATCTATTAATAGATTGTTTTTTTGTGCAAAGTTTTATAAAAAAATAATTTATATTATTTTAATCTATATAAAAAATTACTAAATCAAATTATACTTTATAATTAATTATAAAATTAAAAACTTAGGAAAATAAAAGTAAATTTTAAATAAGAATAAAATGAGTGTATAATAGTAATGATACTCAAATGAGTATATTAAAAATATAAATTGACGAATAAATAGTATAGTAACTATTTTAAATAAGAGGTGTTTTATGAAAATTTTAGTAGATACGTTAGGAGCAGATAAAGGCTATGAAGAAATAACAAAGGGGGTTATAAAATCTCTAGAAAACCACAAAGATTTAAAAGTAACTTTAATAGGAAATAAAAATAATATAGAAAATATTATTAAAGAAAAATTATCTGATATTTCTAGAGTTGATTTTATAGATACAGATGATTATATAAAAAATGATGAAGAACCAGCTTTAGCAATTAGAAGAAAAAAAGATTCCTCATTATATCTAGGGTTCAAATCTTTGAATGATGAGGAATATGATGGATTAATATCTTGTGGAAGTACAGGAGCATTACTTGCAGGAGCTACTTTGATAACAAAGAGATTAAAAAATATAAATAGAGCGGCTCTTACGATAGTATTTCCTAGTGAAAAAAATCCGGTTGTATTGTTAGATGCAGGAGCAAATATGGATTGTACTCCAGATTTATTGGAACAATTCGCATTAATGGGAAATGTATATTCTTCAGGAGTGTTAAAAATAGATAATCCAAAAGTAGGACTTTTAAGTGTCGGAACTGAAGAAGGTAAGGGAGATAAACTTAGAAAAGAAACTTTTGAACTTTTTAAAAATTCAGATTTTAATTTTTTTGGAAATATTGAAGCTAGAGATTTTTTATCTGGAATTGCAGATGTCGTTGTAACAGATGGTTTTTCAGGAAATGTATTATTAAAGTCAACAGAGGGAACAGCTATAACTATAATGAGTAATTTAAAAAAAGGAATAGTTAGCTCTTTTAAAGCAAAGTTAGGAGCGTTGTTGTTAAAGGGTGTATTAACGGACATTAAAGGTATGCTAGATTATAATGAATATGGAGCTGCACCGCTTTTAGGAGTAAAAAAAGCTGTTTTTAAGGCACATGGAAGTAGTAATTCTAGAGCTATAGAAACAGGAATTGACGCAATGGTTAAATTTATAGAAAATGATATAATTAATAAGATAGAGTCTAAGCTAGAAGAGAGAGGAAATTAAAATGGTATATGATAAAGTTATTGAAATAATAAAAGAAGAATTTGATGTAGATGAGGTAAATGAAAATACATTATTAAGAGAAGATCTAGGAACAGATTCTATAGGTTTGTTAGAATTAGTTATGGCTATAGAAGAGGAATTTGATATAGAGATAGAAGATGCCAATTTAGATGATATAAAAACAGTAAAAGATGTAGTTGATAGTATTGAAAAAATAAAAGGGTAGGTTTTTAAAGTGAATCTTGAAAATGACAGGATTAGACTATTAAAAGAATTAGAAAATGACTTAGAATATAAGTTTAATAATATTGAGATTTTAGATGGAGCATTTCATCATATTTCCATTGTAAATGAAGAAACAAATGAGAAGTTTATTTCTAATGAAAGAATGGAGTTTTTGGGTGATTCAGTACTAGGCTTGGTATTTGGTGAATATTTTTATAAAAAGCATAAAGATATAGATGAAGGAGAATTAACTAAATTAAAGAGCAAGACAGTTTGTGAAGATAGTTTTGCTAATGCAGCTAAGTACTTTAAGTTAGGAAATTATTTAATACTTGGAAAAGGTGAAGAAAAGTCTGGTGGAAGGAATAGAGATTCTATATTGTCAGACACATTTGAAGCACTTTGTGCGGCTATTTATTTAGATTCATCATATGATAGAATATATGATTTTATAACAAATACACATATAAATATATTTAATGATTATTTAGAAAAAAATTTAGATAAATATAATTACAAAGCAATACTCCAAAATTATATTCAGACTAAGTATAAATCCAAATTGAAATATAGATTAGACAAGGAATCAGGACCAGATCATGATAAAACATTTTACGTTACAGCAATATATGATAATAATGTTTTAGAGAGTGGAAAAGGCAAAAACAAAAAAACAGCTGAGCAAGAAGCTGCTAAAAATTCTATAGAGAAGTTAGGTATTAGTTTTGAGTAAATTAAATATTATACCAGTTTTTGTGCCACATTATGGTTGCCCAAATGACTGCATATTTTGTAATCAGAGAAAAATAACAAACAAAGATTATGCAGATGATTTAAAACAAACAAGGTTAGATATTGAAGAATACCTAACTTTTTTTTCTGATAAGAAAAATGAAACTCAAATAGCTTTTTATGGTGGTAGTTTTACAGGATTAAATTTTAATGTAATGGTAGATTATTTAAACCTAGCAAATGAATTTATTAAAATAGGAGAAGTCAACAGTATAAGACTATCAACTAGGCCAGATTATATAGATGGAAAAATATTAAATACTCTAAAAGAAAAACAAGTAAAAACTATTGAGTTGGGTGTTCAGTCTTTAGATAATGATGTACTAAAATCTAACAATAGAGGACACTCTGCTGAAATAGTATATAAAGCATCTAAACTGATAAAAAAATTTGGATTTGAACTTGGTTTACAACAAATGATAGGACTCTATAAAGACGATAAAGAAAAAGATTGGTTTACAGCAAAAGAATTTGTAAAAATAAACCCTAAATATGTAAGAATTTATCCAACATTAATAATAAAAGATACTTACTTAGAGACATTATATTTAAGTGGAAAATATAATGCTTTAACATTAGAACAGGCTATAGAGATAATTAAGCCTATTTATATTTTATATGAGTTAAATGATATAGAAATAATAAGAGTGGGGTTACAACCTACAGATAATATTAATGAAAATGGAGATATTGTTGCAGGACCTTTTCATGCAGCATTTAGACAACTAGTAGTTCAAGAAGTTTATAAAGATATTGTTGAATGTTATTTAAAGGAATTCAAAGACACTTCAAGTATAGAAATTTTTTGTAGCAATAAGGAAATTTCGTATGTTGTAGGTAATGGCGGAACTAATAAAAAGCAGTTAATAAAGAAATTTAATATAAAAAGATTTAAAATATCAGGGCAAAGAGAAGGAACGTTTAAAATTTTTTCAAAAGAAGAACATGTGGAAGTCGATATAAAAAAATATTATAAATATTATTTGAATAAGAGGTAAAAAGTATTTGAAATTACAGTCAATAGAAATCCAAGGGTTTAAATCCTTTAGAGATAAAATAAAGTTACAATTTAATAATCCTATTTGTGCTATTGTAGGACCAAATGGTAGTGGCAAGTCTAATATTTCAGATGCTATAAGATGGGTTTTAGGAGAACAAAGTGCAAAATCTTTGCGTGGTACAAAGATGGAAGATGTTATATTTTCTGGGACAGCAAAGTCAAAACCTTTAAATTTTGCTCAAGTTTCATTAAATTTTGACAATAGTGATAAATGGATACCTGTTGAATTTTCAGAGGTAAATATAACTAGAAGAGTATTTAGAACAGGTGAGTCAGAATATTATATTAATAAAAGGGCTTGTAGGCTAAAAGATATAAGAGAACTATTTTTAGATACTGGTATTGGTAAAGAAGGATATTCTATAATAGGACAAGGAAGAATAGATGAGATTTTATCTAGTAAGAGCGAAGATAGAAGGTACATATTTGAAGAAGCATCAGGGATTTCAAAATTCAAATATAAAAAGGAAGAATCTTTAAAGAAACTAGAAAAAACAATTTCTAATTTAGCAAGAATAGAAGATATTTTAATTCAAAAAATAGAACAACGAGATTTTTTAGAGAATCAGGCTAAAAAAGCTAAAGAAGGAATAACTTTAATAAATGAAATTAAATTTTTAGACATTTATTTTAATAAAATGGATTTAGAAAAATTAGGTATAAAAATTTCTAATATATTAGAAGAAAATATTTCCTTGAAGTCTGATATAGAAAAAAATAAAAAAGAAATAAATGAAATAGAACCTAAATTAGAAGAGTTGTTAGAAAAATCTAAATTTGTAAAATTAGAGTATGAGGAATTAGAAAATAAATTAAATTTAATTGAGAAAGAGAAAAATGATTTTAATTTAAATGTAAAATTAAATGAAGAAAAATTAGAATATGAAAAAACAGAAATAAATCGACTTATCGAAGAAAAAACATATATACAAAATAAAATAAAAGATTTAGAAAATAAAATTAAAGAAAATGAAAATTCGAAAAAAGATACAAATAAAACTATTGAAGATATTAAAAACTCAATTCTAGAATATACAAAAGAAAAAGATTTATTGACAAATGTTCTTGAAGATAAAAAAACTTTGGCTAATAAGATAAATGATAAAATAATAGAATTGACAAATCTTATAAATGAGTTAGAAGTTGATAAGCGAACTAGAGAAGGTATAGAAAAGTCTGAAATAGAAAAATTACAACAAAATAAAGAAAAAAGTTCTAAGTTAAATAATGAACTAAAAAATTTGAATTTAGAATTAAATAAATTAAACTCAGAAAAAGAACTAATTTTTGAAAAAGAAGAATATATTTCAAAAGAAATCATAGAAACAAAAGAAAGTATAAATAAAATTGATGAACAGCTAAAAAAATTACAGGCAGATAAAAATATACTTATATCTAAAGATAATGATTTAAATAGAGAATATAGTTTTTATAAGAATGTAAAAGAAAATTACGAAGGATTTAACAAACAAGTAAGCAATTTCTTTAAAAGCATAAAAAGAACTAATTTAAATAATTTACCTTTGGGAACTTTAGTTGATTTAATTAGTGTTGATGATAAATATGCTAAAGCAATTAATAATGTATTATCAGGAACTCTTCAAAATATTGTGGTAAAGAATGAAAATGATGCAAAAAAACTAATTGAATTTTTAAAAGCTGAAAAAATTGGTCGACTTACTTTTTTACCAATTACTAAAATAAAAGGGAATAATAAAAATGGAGATATAAAAAATCCTAATATTATAGCTGTAGCTTCAGAAGTTATAGAAACTAAGGAAGAGTATAGAGGACTAATAGATTATTTTTTAAGTAGGACGTTAATAGTAGAGAATATTGAAAATGCGATAGCTGTAAGTAAAATATTTAAACAATTTAGAGTTGTAACTTTAGATGGTGACGTTTTTAATTCATGGGGCTCTATAGTTGGTGGATTTAATAAGTTTAAAAAAGATAGTAACATCATAAATAGAAGTAAAAACATAAATAATTTAATTATACAGATAAAAAATAATAGAGAAAATATTAAAAATATTGAAGAAAAAATTGTAAAATCAAGTATAGAAATTAAGAATTATAATGTTACTTTAGAAAATAAATTGAACTTAAATAAAGACATTAATATTAAGATTGAAGAGTTAAATGATAATATAAAAGAAATAGAAACTTTAATATTAATAAAAGAAAATTCTTTAGATGAATTAGAAGTTTTAATAAAAGAAATAAACGAAAAGTATAATTATCAAAGTAATGAAGAGAATATAGATAATCTGAAAAATGAGTTGTCAAAATCAAATAAAGAATATAATTTAGCAATAAATGAAATTAGTGAAATAAATACAAAGATAAATTATATAGAATATGAATTAGTAAAATACAATTCAGAAAAAGAATCGTTAGATAGAGATTTAAATATAAAGGAAAATTTTTATATTGAAAATCTAAATGAATTAAACGATTTAAGACAAAGATATAAAAATAATGAAAATCAACTAGTTTATATAGATAAGTCCTTAGAAGATAGAAACAACAATATAAGTAAATACAATGAAAAGTTATTTGATGTGAATAGGGATTTTGAAAATTTAATTAAAATAATTCCATCTAAAAAAAAAGAATATGAAAATATTACAAATACTTATTCAGAACAAAAAGATTTAGTAAATGATATGAAAAACATATTGACTAAGTTAGAATATAATTATGATTTTAATTTGAATAAATTAGAAGGTGTTTCAAAAGATAAAGATAAAATAGTTGATTTTATGAAAGAAGAATATAATATTAATATAGAAAATATTACTTTACTGGATGAAACAACAACTAAGACTAGAAGTGAATTAAAAGTATTAAAAAATAAACTTAAAAATTTAGGATACTTTAGTGTAGATTCTATTGAAGAGTATGAAATAGTAAACGATGAAGTCAATTTTTTATCAAATCAAAAAGATGATTTATTAAAATCTAAAGATGATATAGAAAGTATTATAAAAACTTTAGATAAAGATATGAAAAAAATGTTTATATTTAGTTTTAATGATATAAATGAAAGGTTTAATAAAATATTTAGTGTATTATTTGATGGAGGATATGCAAATCTAGAATTAGAAGATAATGATGTTCTAACTAGTGGAATAGATATAGTTGCTCAACCACCAGGTAAAAAACTTCAAAATTTATCACTACTATCTGGAGGAGAGAGATCATTAACTGCAGTGGCTTTATTATTTGCGATATTTGAAACTAGGCCTTCTCCGTTTTGTATATTAGATGAGATAGATGCGGCATTAGATGAAGCTAATATATTTAGATATACAAAGTACCTGAAATCATTTACAGATACTGCTCAATTTATTATGATTTCTCATAGAAAGTCAACAATGGAAATTGCAGATATACTTTATGGAGTTAGTATGGAAGAAGAAGGAGTTAGTAAGGTTATTTCTTTAGAATTGGAATAATTAGGAGGAAGTATGCTAAAAGGATTTTTTGACAAATTTAAGAACAAAGAAAATAGCGAAGAGATAGAAGAAATAAAAGAAGATAATACTTCTTTAGAAAGCTTAGAAGAGAACATAGAGGAAGAAATTTCAGATAATATTGAAGAATTAAAAGAAAATATTGTAGAGAATGAAGTCGAAGAAGAAGTTCAAGAAGAAAAAATAGGGTTTTTTGATAGATTAAAAAAAGGGTTAACTAAAACTAGAGACAGTATTTCAAGTAAGATAGATTTAGTACTTGCAAGCTACCAAAAAGTTGATGAAGAATTATTTGAAGATTTAGAAGATACACTTATTTCAGCAGATTTAGGTGTAGAATCAACTATGCAAATAATAGATGAACTTACTGAGAGAGTAAAATTAAATAGAATTAAAAATCCATTAGAGGTAAAGACTGAATTATCTAACATAATGAAAGAAAAATTAAAAAATAGTGTAGAAAGTAATGTGTTGGATATTCAAAAAACGCCTAAATTAATACTTGTTGTGGGAGTAAATGGTGTAGGTAAAACAACAACAATAGGTAAAATGGCATCTAAATTTAAAAATCAAGGTAAAAAAGTTATGCTTGTTGCAGCAGATACTTTTAGGGCAGCAGCAATAGAACAATTAACAGAATGGGCAAATAGAGCAAAAGTTGATATTATATCACATAATGAAGGGGCAGATCCAGCATCGGTAATATTTGATGGTATATCATCTGCAAAGTCTAAAAAAGTAGATATTTTAATATGTGATACTGCAGGAAGACTTCATAATAAGAAAAACTTGATGAATGAACTAAATAAAATACACAGAGTTATAGAAAGAGAATACCCTGAGGCAGAAAAAGAGACTTTATTGGTTGTAGATGGAACTACAGGACAAAATGCTATTTTTCAAGCAAAAGAATTTAAAGAGGCAGCAAATTTAACAGGTGTGGTAATAACTAAGTTAGATGGTACAGCTAAAGGAGGAGTAATTTTTCCTTTGCAAGTGGAATTAGGACTACCTATAAAATTAATTGGCGTTGGTGAACAGATTGATAATTTGATGGAATTTGACTCTGATGATTTTGTAGATGCAATAATAAATTAATAAATATACGGTAAAATTGAATTTATTCATAAAATTTGTTAAAATTAACTAACGGGGGTAAGCTATGTTAAATAAAAATAAGTTTGAAAATGGTTCTGTTAAAATATCTAATGATATTATTAACTTGATGGCCAGTACAGCAGCCTTAGATGTTAAAGGAGTACATTCACTAGTTGGATCAATGGGCGAAGAAATAACTGATCCAAAGAAAGGTTCTTCTAAATCAACATCTGTTGAAATTGGAAGAGATTATGTAATTATTAACATAAATATTGTTTTAGAATATGATTCTAAAATACCAGAAGTTGCAAAAAAAGTACAAGATAGAGTGAAAAGTGATATAGAGAACATGACTGGGTTAAATGTAACTCAAGTAAATGTTAATGTTTTAAGATTAAAAAATAATTAAAAAATGCCCTCTTTATTTAAGGGGGCTTTTTATGTGGAGGAGCTTTGAGTAGAAAAACATCTAGAGAATGGATAGTGAAATTAATATTTCAAATTGAAATGAACAAAGAATTTGAAAATTATGATATTAATTTATTTTTTGAAAATTACGATATTTCAGAAAAGGATAAAGAATTTATTAGGGAATCTATAAGTTCAATAATTAAAAATTTGGAAGAAATAGACAATTATATAATGTTAAATATTAGAGGATGGGAATTTAATAGAATAGCTAAAGTAGATATTGCAATATTAAGAGTTGCCATAAATGAAATTTTATTTAATGAAAGCATACCAAATAGTGTATCGATAAATGAAGCGGTAGAAATAGCAAAGATATATTCAGCAGAAGATGCTTATAAATTTATAAATGGAGTGTTGGCTTCAGTAGTTAGAAAATAGTAGGTAAAAATGTCAAAAGCAATAAAGATAAAAGAATTAAGTAAATATATAAATAATTTAGTAAAGAGAGATCCTATTCTTGCTAATTTACATGTTGAAGGAGAAGTTTCTAACTTCAAAATATCATCAGGAAATGTATATTTTGTTTTAAAGGATGAAGGTGCAGCCTTAAGGTGTATAATTTTCAAAAACATGGGTTTGGCTAAAACTATATCTATAAAAGATGGTATGAAAGTAGTTGCAAGAGGCTCTCTTACTACTTACGATTATGGAAGTTATTACCAACTTTTAGTTAAGGAAATAGTTTCTGATGGAATTGGAGATATTTACAAAGAATTTGAAATTTTAAAATCTAAATTATTAGAAGAAGGGTATTTTGATGAAAAGCACAAGAAAAAAATACCTTTTATTCCAAATTCCATAGGAGTTATTACCTCGCAAACAGGAGCAGCAATTAGAGATATTATAAATACTATAAAAAGAAGATTTCCAATTACAGATATATATATATATCCAGCAAAAGTTCAGGGTGCAGATGCTCCAGCTATGTTAATAGAAGGTTTAAAATATTTTGATTCTGTTCAGAAAGTTGACACCATAATCATAGGAAGAGGTGGGGGGTCATTTGAAGACTTAAATAGTTTTAATGAGGAACAGTTATTATATGAGATATATAATACTAAAACACCAGTAATTTCAGCTGTTGGACATGAAGTAGATAATATGCTTTCAGATTTTGTTGCCGATTTAAGAGCAGCAACTCCTACAGCTGCCGCTGAACTTTCCACACCGGTTTTAGAAGATTTAAAACTAGATTTAAAATTAAAAAAAGAAAAACTTGATAAATCTTTTGATAATTATATTGTAGAAGAAAAGAAAATATTAGATTATTATTTTAAAGAGTTAAATTACTATAATCCAAAAGAGAGAATAAATACATTATCTAAAGAACTGACTTTAATAAAAGAAAATTTAGATAAATTATTTACAACATATTTTTCTAATAAAAAGCATGAATTGGATAAGAAATATTTGAATTTAAGAAGTTATAATCCAATAAATAGAATAAAAACAGAAGAAGATAAGTTGATAGTAAATAAAAAATTATTAAATTTGAAGTTCAATAATTTTATTGGCAATGAAAAATACAAATTGGATGGAATTTTGTCTAAATTAGAAAGATTTAATCCTAAAAATATACTTAAACAAGGCTATGTTAAAGTTAGTAAAGACAATAAGGATATTAAGAGCATTAAAGATTTAGACGTTGATGAAAAAATAAAGCTATTTTTTGTTGACGGAATAGCTTCTGCTACAATTACAGAAAAGGAGAATAAATTTGAGTAACGACTTTAAAGATTATGAAAAAGGTATAAATAGATTAAATGAAATCTTAGAAAAAATGGAAGAAGGAGACATCTCATTAGAAGAAAATGTATTACTTTATGAAGAGGGAATAAAACTTCATAACAAATTATCGAAAATCCTTGAGAAAGAAGAAGGTAAAATTCGTTTAATTTCTGAGGGCGAAAGTAAAGAAATAAATGAGATTAATTTTTTAGATGAAGAAATTTAATGATTTTAAAGTTGAATTAAATAAAAAGCAGAATGATTTAAACGAAAAGTTATCTCGAATATTTAATGGAAATGATATATTAAGCAGCGCCTCTAATTATGCATTAACAATAGGTGGAAAAAGATTAAGACCAGTACTGTTAATGGAATTTGCGAGTTTATTTACAGAGGTAACAGATTACATTTACAATTTTGCAATATCTTTAGAGTTGATACATAATTATTCACTTATACACGATGACTTACCATCTATGGATGATGATGAGTTCAGAAGAGGAAATTTAACAGTTCATAAAAAATATGGTGAAGATATTGCAGTTTTAGCAGGAGATAACCTTCTAAACAAATCATATGAAATAATTTTTGATACTATGGCTACTAATAACCTTGATAGAAAATACATATTTGCAGCGAGCTATCTTTCAAAGATTTCAGGACAAGAAGGAATGATTGGTGGACAAATTGCAGATATTACAAATAAATTTGAAAGTATGAATGACATTTTAGACATGTATGTAAAAAAGACATGTGGTTTAATTAAAATAGCTTGTAAAGTAGGAGCTATTTTAGGAAATGCAACAGAAAAAGAAGTTAGTTTATCTGAAGAATTTGGAGAAGTATTAGGGCTTGCTTTTCAAATTCAAGATGATATTTTAGATTATGAAGAAGATAAAAATATAGGTAAAATTACTATTGCAAATTATACATCGCTAGAAGAATCAGAAATATTAGTACGAAACTATTCAAATAGAGCCAAAGAAATTCTTGTTGAATTAAAAAAGGATACTAGTTTCTTGGAAGAATTAGTAGACTATTTAATTACTAGAAAATATTAATATAGAAATATAATTTAAAAGGAGTTGTAATGAAAAAGTATACTAGACAGAGACTAATTTTAGATTTAATTCAAAATAATGAAATTCACACTCAAGAAGAGTTGTCAGATTTATTAGAAAGTAGTGGAGTAAAAGCAACACAAGCTACTATATCTAGAGATATAAAAGAACTTAGAATATCAAAGGTACAAACAAGAGAAGGCGAATATCATTATGCAATAATAGATACTGTTCACGATTCTCTTAATGAAAGATTAGATAAAATATTTAAATCAGCAGTGTTAACTGTTATGCATAATGGAGATATGGTTATTGTAAAAACTATTTCTCATACAGCAACAGTATGTGCTACCTCTATAACTAATGCAAAATTAGACTATATAGGAGGAATGATAGCAGGTAATGACACTATTTTTATAGCGGTGACAGATAAAAGCAAATTAGATGAATTGGTAGATAGCATACAATCTATAATCAGGTAGAAAATATGATTTCAGAATTATATATTGAAAATTTTATAATTATAAAAAAATTAAATATTGAATTTTCAGATAAATTTAATGTAATTACAGGCGAAACTGGATCTGGTAAATCTATTTTAATAGATGCAATGCAGTTATTACTAGGTAGTAGGTTTCAAAAAAGTTTTTTAGGTAAATACTCTAATAAAACAATAGTTGAAGGTAAATTTAATTTAAATGAAAATGAAAATATAAGAAAATTTATTAATGAAGGTTATGAATTAGAAGACAATGAATTGATAATAACTAGGGAAATACATTCTAATGGGAAAACTAGTAACAAAATTAATGGTAGAAATATTAATTTAAATAAATTGAAAGAGCTTATGAATGGAGTTATTGACATACATAGCCAAAATGAAAATCAAACTTTACTAAAAAAGGAAAACTATATTAATTTATTAGATTCTTTTAATCCTAGTTTTTTTATTTCTAAAAAAGAAAAAATAAAAGAGCTTCTTGAACAAAAGAAAAAAATTATAACAGAGCTTAATTCTTTAAATATGTCAGAACAAGAGATAGATAGAGAAAAAGATATATTAAACTATCAGTTAAATGAACTAGAAGAAATAGATTTAACAAATATTGATGAAGAAGAAATGTTTCAAGAATATACTAAATTAAGCAATGTAGATGAAATAATTATAGGATTAAATAAATTTAATGAGTTTTTTAATACAGAAGATTACAATAATATTGATATATTTTCTTTGATGAATCAGAGTGTTAGTAGTTTGGGAGATTTATCTGAGAAAGATGGTAAATTAATAAGTTATGTAGAACAATTAAATGAAATATATTATAATTTACAAGATGTAGTTTCTGAAATAAGTAAATATTCACAAAACCTTTTTGTTGATGATGAAAAATTAGAAAAATTAAATTTAGATATAGAAATTATCACTAATTTAAAAAGAAAATATGGTGGTAGTATTAATGAATTGATTGAGTTTAAAAAAAATATTACTAATAAATTAAGTAAACTTGAAAATATTGAGAGTTATATTTCAAAAACAAATGTAGAGTTAAACAAAGTAACAAAAGAATTAAAATCTATAGCAGAAGAAGTTTCACAAGAAAGAAAGAAAATATCAAAAAAATTAGAACAAGATATTTTGAAAAATATAAAAGAGCTGAATATGGCAAACGCTAAATTTGAAATTTACTTTAAAAAGCTAGATATAATTAATCATGATGGTTTTGATGAGATAGATTTTTTGATTAGTACAAATATAGGACAAGAAGTTAAACCTCTGAGTCAGACGGCATCAGGAGGGGAGTTGTCTAGAATTATGCTTGGATTTAAAACAGCTTTAGCAGATGTTGATGAAGTAGAAACTTTGGTATTTGATGAAATTGATACAGGAATAAGTGGAAGGACGGCCCAATTAGTAGGAGAGAAGTTAATTAATATTTCAAATAATAGACAAATATTAGTTATTTCTCACCTACCACAAATTGCTTCATTAGCAGACTATCATTTATTAATTGATAAAGAAGAATCAATAGAGGATACTATTTCAAATATTTATGAAATAAAAGATGATGATCGTGTAAATGAAATAGCTAGATTAATAGGTGGTGTAGATATTAACGACATAACTTTAAAACAATCTAGTCAAATGATAGAACAAGCTAAAAGCTTAAGAGAAAGTAAGAGGAAATAATATGCTTCATGAAGAGAAAACTATAAAAAGTGAAATGATATATGAAGGTAGAATATTAAATTTAAGAGTAGATACTGTTGAACTACCAGATATAAAATATTCTAAAAGAGAAATAGTAGAACATAGTAATGCAGTTGCAATAGTTGCTGTAAAAGATAATAAGGTATTTTTTGTAAAACAATATAGAAAAGCAATAGAAAAAGTGTTACTGGAAATACCAGCAGGTCTACTTGAAGTAAATGAGTCCCCTAGAGAAGCAGCACTTAGAGAATTACAAGAAGAAATAGGATACAGTTCAAATAATATGGAATTTATGTTTAATGGATATTCATCACCAGGATTTACAGATGAAAAAACAACATACTTTTTAGCACAAGAATTATTTGAAAGTAAATTAGTAGCAGATGATGATGAATATTTAGAAGTAGTTTCTTATGATATTGAAGAAGCTATAAAAATGATAGAAGATGGAGTAATAGAGGACTCCAAAACTATTAGTGGAATACTTTTTGCATATAGGAAATTAAAAGATAATGAATATTAATAATTTTGAAATAATTGATAAAATAGCAATGGTTATTGCATTGCTATTTTCATTAGTTATGCATGAAAATGCACATGGTGTAGCAGCTTATTTTATGGGAGACAATACTGCTAAAAACGCAGGAAGATTGACATTAAATCCATTAAAACATTTATCTTTATATGGAACTATATCTTTATTAATATTTAAATTTGGATGGGCGAAACCAGTTCCAGTAAATCCATATAATTATAAAAATAAAAGAGCAGGCAACTTATTGGTTTCAATTGCAGGTATCTGTATAAATTTAGTATTAGCTTTAATATCTACATTAATATTTGGGATATTAATAAAAATAGAGGGAGATAGTTTATTATATATCTTTGTTTACAGATTAGTAAATTATTTAATTATATATAATGTTTTTCTTGCTGTATTTAATTTGATTCCGATACCTCCATTAGATGGATCTAAAGTTGTATATAGTTTTTTACCAGAAAAAACAGTATATAAATTATCACGGAATGAACAGTATTTTAATATAGTATTGATAGTACTAATAGTTACAGGCATTGTAAGTAAAGTAGTAAATTTCTTTGCAGGTTATATTATTGAATTTTTGGATTTAATTTTAAAGGTGATTTAATGGCAATAACTATAGAAACAGATATATATAATGGACCATTTGATTTATTACTAAGTCTAATTGAAAAGAACAAAATAGATATTTACGATTTAAAATTAAGTGATATTACTGAGGAATTTCTTATAGAAGTTGAATCTATGAAAGAAAACAATCCTGAAAACATTACAGAATTTATTTATTTAGCAAGTACTTTATTAGAATTAAAATCTAGAAAATTACTGCCTAAAAATGAATATATTGAAGATGCTGAAGAAATATCAGAAGAACTAATTTTACAAAGGTTAATAGAATATAAAAGATTTAAAGAAGCAAGTAAACAATTATTGTATTTAAAACAATGTTCAGACTTACAGTTTTCTAAATATCAAGAAGATTTACAAGAATATATTGTTGAAGATTTAGAAAATGAAATTATTGGAGATTGTAATTTATTATTAAACGAATTAATACAAATAATGAAAAGAGATAAATTAAAAGAAGAAAATCTTAAAAAATTCGAAATTATTAGAGCTGAAGAGTATTCAGTAGATAGCTATATGGAAACTATTCAGTGGAAACTTGGAGACAATTCAAAACTTCCATTAAATAGTTTTGTAGAAAAAAATGGCTGTAAACAAGAAGTGATAGTTGTATTCTTATCTATTTTAGAGCTAATAAAAACAAAAGTAGTTAAAGTATTCCAAGACGAAGTTTTTAAAGAAATATATGTTGAATTGAGATGATAATATGGAAAATTATAAGTCAATAATAGAATCAGTTTTATTTGTATGGGGTGAACCTTTATCATATAAAGAGCTATCTAAAGTTTTAGAAATAGAGAACAAAGAGGCAAAGAAAATTTTAGAAGAATTGAGCTATGATTATTTAAATGATGATAGAGGAATTAAGTTAAAAAAATTTGACGAATATTATCAGTTAGTAACAAAAAAAGAAAATAATGACTATATAAAAAGAATAGTTAATAAGAAAAAGGTAAAAAAATTATCAAATCCAGCAATGGAAATACTTGCAATTATAGCATATAAACAACCAATAACTAAGTTAGAGATAGAAGAGATTAGGGGAGTTAAGTCATCTAGTTCGATAGACTCTTTGATAAATAGGAATTTAGTAAAGGAAGTTGGAAGATTAGATAAAATTGGAAAACCAATTTTGTATGGTACAACTGATGAATTTTTAAGAGTGTTTTCTATTGATAGTTTGAAAAAACTTCCTAAAATACATGAAATAGAATTGTATTTTGAAAATGAGGAAAATGATGAGGATTAATAAATATTTAGCTAAGTCTGGGATCTGTTCAAGAAGAAAGGCTGAAGAGTTAGTATTAAGTGGAAATATAAAAATAAATGATAAAGTAATTAACGATCTTAGTACAATTGTTAATGAAAAAGACATAGTAAAATACAATGATAAAATTGTATTATTAGAAGAATCTTTTGAATATATATTATTAAACAAACCAGTAGGCTATGTTTCAACTGTAAGTGATCCATATGCTGATAAAACGGTTTTAGCTTTGATAAATACAAGTAATAGATTATTTCCAGTTGGTAGACTAGATAAAGATAGTAGAGGATTAATTATTTTAACTAATGATGGAGATTTAACTTATAAATTAACTCACCCAAGTGGTACTACTAAAAAAACATATCTTGTTAAAATAATAGGTAATCCTAAAGAAAAAGATTTAAATTCTCTTAGAAAAGGAATAGTTTTAGAAGGTTATAGATTAAAACCTACAGAAATAACAAAAAAATCTAAAGATACTTATGAAATTATAATATCAGAAGGCAGAAATAGACAAATAAGAAAAATGTTTGAACATATTGGATGTAAAGTAATAGATTTGTATAGAGTAAAAATAGGAAACATTAATATTGGTAATTTAAAAGAAGGTAAATATAGAAATTTATCCTCGAAAGAAGTGAGTTACTTAAAGGGGAAATAGACGTGTATATAGTAAAAAACTCTGAATCAAAAGAAATTGAGTGTTTGATTGAAAAATTCAATATAGATTTAAATTATGACTTAAAGAATCCAAGCTTTTATTATACTTTTAAAATAGATGAGGAAATAGTAGGATATAGTAAAATTAAAGTGATAGATAATGTAGTTAATTTAATAGAATTTAAATTAGAAGGTGAATATTCAAATTCAGAAAAATTATTTTTTTTAAAAGCTACAGGTTCAAAAATTTTAGATTTAGGATTTGAAAGCTTTTCTAGTGAGTTAGATGAAATAAATTTCTACAATATAAAAGGTAACATAATATATTTAAACGAACTATTTGTAGGTACTTGTAAAGATGTTTAATAATTTTTATAATACTAAATCTATAGTAGATTACTATATAAATAAATTTAAAAACAAAGAAATAACAGCTGTTGACATGACAGCTGGAAATGGAAATGATATATATAATATTGCAAAGACTGTAAATATAAACAGTAAAATTTATGGATTTGATATTTTAGAAAAAGCTATAGAAAAATCTAAAGAAAAACTTTCGAAGCTAACCATTAATTGTAAATTAATTTTAGATAGTCATAGTAATATCAAAAATTATATATATACAAAAATAGATTTAGCTATATATAACTTAGGTTTTCTACCAGGTGGAGATAAAAATATAACTACTAATTATTCAACTGTATTAGAAAGTTTGAATTATTTAATAACAATGTTAAATAATGGAGGCATTGTTATTTTTACGTTTTATCCTGGACATAAAAGTGGTTTAGAAGAGTCTGAAAAAATTGAAGAATACTTGTCTAAATTAAATCAAAAAGAATATAATGTTTTAAAATTTAATTTTATTAATCAAATTAATAACCCACCTTATGTGGTAGTTATAGAAAGAGGTAATGTTGAATAATGTAATAATTATTGGTGCAGGACCAGCGGGGTTACTTGCAGCAATTTCAGCTAAAAATGAAAATAACAATGTAATAATAATTGAAAAAAATGAAAGAATTGGTAAAAAGTTATTTATTACAGGAAAAGGAAGATGTAATATAACTAACTATTCCAATACAGAAGATTTTTTTTCTAAAATAAATACAAATTCAAAGTTTATGTATAGTTCAATATACGGTTATACAAATTTTGATATATTAGAATTATTATCTAACTATGGGTTGGAGTATAAAGTGGAAAGAGGAAATAGAGTATTTCCAAAAAGTGACAAATCCAGTGATGTTATAAAAACTTTTAAGAAAATAATAGATGACTTAAAAATAAATATTATTTTAAACGAAAAAATAGATTATATTGAGAAAAAAGATGATATTTTCAATTTGTATAGTAAAAATAATAGATATGAGGCAGACTACGTTGTAATAGCAACAGGAGGGGTATCATACCCTGCTACAGGCTCAACAGGAGATGGATATAAATTTGCTAAAAATTTTGGGCATACATTAGTAGAAACAGAACCTAGCCTTGTCCCATTAGAAATATATTCAGATTATATTAAAGAACTTCAAGGTGTTAGTTTGAAAAATGTAGAAGTTAGTATAAAGAATAAGGAAAAAATATTACAATCGGAGTTTGGAGAAATGATATTCACTCACTTTGGAGTATCAGGACCAATAATATTAAAACTATCAAATAAGATTGAAAAAAATAGAGATATAGACATAGTTATAGATTTAAAGCCTAAATTAGATAAAGAAACATTAGATAATAGGATTATTAGGGATTTTGAAAAATATAATAATAAAGATATTAGTAATGGACTAAAGGATTTACTAATACAAAAATTAATACCTGTAATTTTAAAAGAGGCAAAAATAGATGAAAATAAAAAGGTAAATCAAATAACTAAGGAAGAACGGGCAAAATTAGGTGAAACTATAAAAAACTTAACATTTAAATTTAAAAGTTTCAGACCAATAAAAGATGCTATAATAACAAAAGGTGGCATTTCTACAAAAGAAATTAACCCTAAGACTATGGAAAGTAAAATCATAGATAATTTATATTTTGCAGGAGAAGTTATAGATGTAGATGCAATGACAGGTGGATATAATTTACAAGTAGCTTATTCAACAGGATATGCTGCTGGAAGGGATATAAATGAAAGAACTTAGAATAGATTTTGAAGATAATAAGGATAATGATATAGACACTTTGTCTAAAGAAATATTATTAAGAGTAAAAGAATTAAAAGAAAATAGAAACATAGATATTGAAGCGCTAATAATAAGTTTGCCATCATATCGAACAATAATAAACGAAGAAATATTAGAAAGTTTAGGAGATATAGATATTTTTGTTAGTAATGCTATGTCAGAAAAAGAAGATACAAATAAAGTGACAGTTATAGTAAAAGAAAAAGAGATTTTTCGAATTGCATTAGATGGTCCTTCAGCATCAGGAAAAAGTACAATTGCAAAAATATTGAGTGGTATTTTGGGAATCAAATACTTAGATACAGGAGCGATGTATAGAGCTATTACCTATTATCTAACAAAGAATAATGCGAATTTAGAATGTGAAAAAGATATAGATTCTAAATTAAATGATATTAATATTAGTTATTTAAAAGAGGATATACTTATAAATGAAGAAGTAGTCACAGATAAGCTACGAACAGATATTATAAATAAAAATGTTTCATTAGTATCAAGCTATTCGTCAGTAAGAGAAAAATTAGTAAATATACAAAGAGATATCGCAAGAAAAAACTCCATAATACTTGATGGAAGAGATATTGGAACTGTGGTTTTACCTAACGCAGAATATAAATTTTTCTTAATAGCCTCAGCAGAAGAAAGAGCAAAAAGAAGACTAAATGATAACGAAAGCAAATCAAATTATTCTTATGAGAAAATATTAGAAGATATAAAAAGAAGAGATTATCTAGACTCAACTAGAAAGATTTCTCCTTTAAAGAAAGCAGAAAACGCAATAGAAATAGATTCTACAAATATGACAATAAACGAAGTAGTAGAAAATATATTAGAATATATAAGAGGTATTAAATAATGTATTGGTTTTTTAGAAATATTCTTTGGGTAATAATGAGAATAATTTTTAGAATAGAAATTAATGGAAAAGAGAATATTAATTTAGAAGATAAAGGTAGCCTCATAATATGTTCAAATCATATTAGTATGTGGGATCCTTTAACACTTGCTATAACATATAAAAGACAAATAAACTTTATGGCTAAAAAAGAATTATTTGAACTACCTATAATAGGAAAAATATTTTATAAAGTAGGAGCTTTTCCAGTTGAAAGAGATAAGGTAGACTTAAAAAGTGTGAAACAATCCCTTAAAATACTTAAAGAAGATAAGATTTTAGGAATATTCCCCGAGGGAACAAGGGTTAGGGAATTAGACATTGAAAATGTCAAAGAAGGTGTTGGTTTAATAGCAAATAAATCAGGATCAAATATACTACCAGTTCATATAGAAACAGAATATAAAATATTTGGAAAAGTAAAAGTAACTTACTTGCCAATTGTAAAAGTTGAGAGATTTGAAGAATTACCTAAAAACGAACGAAGCAAAGCTATAACATTAGCAGCCTATAAAGAAATATACAACATTACGGAGTAATAATGGAAATTATAATAGCAGATAATTCAGGATTTTGTTTTGGAGTAGAAAGAGCTATAAAATTGACAGAAGATGCGTTAAAAACAAACGTAAAGACAACATCTTTAGGATTGTTAATACATAATCCGCAAGAAGTAGATAGATTAAGTAATATAGGATTAAATGTTACTGAAGAAATTGACAGAATTTTTGAAAATGAAAATTTAGTTGTACGAGCTCATGGAGAAACAAAAGACAAGAAGAAACTTATAGAAAGCAAAGGATATAATTTAATAGATGCGACATGTCCAGTATTGTTATCGATATACAAGAGAATAGAAAAAGCGGAAAATGAAGGGTATACGATAATAATTATAGGGGACAAAGATCATCCAGAGATAATTGCGATGGCTGGACAATTAGCACAAAATCCGTTAATAATTAATACAGAAGAAGAAGCTAGAGAGATAAAAAATACAGATAAATTATATATTGTCTCACAAACAACAAATTTAATAGAGAAATTTTTGTTATTATCTGATATAATAGGAAGAAGTAATACTAATGTAGTGATAAAAAACACAATATGCAATGCCACAAAACTAAGGCAACAATCAGTTATTGAGCTATCAAAAAATGTAGATGCTATGGTTGTTATTGGGGGAAAAACAAGTTCAAATACGAACAAACTTTATGAATTGTCCAAAAAGCATTGTGAAAATACTTTCCGCATAGAGACGGTTAGAGATTTATCTTTACAAGAAGTATTTAAATATAATAAAATAGGAATAACCGCAGGAGCATCAACACCTGCGTGGATAATTGAGGAGGTTGTTCAAGTAATGGATAATTACAGCAAAGATGAGTTTATGGAGCAAGTAGAGGGTAGTATAACTAAAATTTATCCTAAGGACGTTGTTAAAGGTAGTGTTATATATGTTACTGATAATGAAGTTATGGTAAATATAGGTTATAGCTCAGACGGTATTATAAAATTAGATGAGTTATCAACAGATCCAGATAAAAAACCAAGAGATTTATTTGAAGAAGGTCAAGAAATTGATGTATATGTAATCAAATTAGATGATGGTGAAGGAAATGTGGTTTTATCAACTAGAAGAGTTGAAGGACTTAAAAACTGGATGAAATTGGTTGAAATCTATGAAAATAATGAAACTGTTGAAGCAGAGGTGTTAAAAGAAGTTAAAGGTGGTTTATTAGCTTCAGTGCTTGGCATTAATGCATTTATTCCAGGATCTCAAATAACAACTTCTTTTGTAAAAGATTTATCACCATACATTGGTCAAAAATTAGAGTGCAAAATTATAAGTATAGATGAGAAGAAAAGAAGATTAGTTTTATCTAAAAGAGTTATAGAAGAAGCAGCAGAGCAAGAAAAAGTAGATAAAGCTTGGGAAACTGTTGAAGTTGATAAAATAGTAACTGGAACAGTAGAACGCCTTACAGATTTTGGAGCTTTTGTTGATATTGGAGGGGTAGATGGTTTGATTCATATCTCCGATATATCATGGAAAAGAATAAAACACCCATCAGATGTATTAACTGTTGGTGACGAAATAGAAGTTAAAATACTTAGAGCAAATAAAGAGAAAAATAGAATCTCTTTAGGATTAAAACAATTATCTAAAAAACCATTTGAATTATTTATGGAAAATAATCAAGTTGGAGATGTAGTAAAAGGTGAAGTTGTAAACTTACTTGATTTTGGAGCCTTTGTTAGACTATCCGAAGGAGTAGAAGGTTTAGTACATGTTTCTCAAATCAGCTATGAACATGTTGAAAAGCCATCTGATGAACTAAACATTGGTGATGAAATAGAAGTTAAGATTTTAGAAATAAATCCTGAAACAAAGAGAATAGCATTAAGTGTAAAAGAAACTTTAGAGAAGCCTCAAGAAGTTAAAAAACCAGAACCTGTAAAAGTAAAGAAACCTAAAGAAGAAGTTGTTGAATATGAAAATCAAGAATTAGAAAATAACTTAGGTGCTTTATTAGATGCAGAGTTAAGTAAAAATATTGATGAAGAATAAAATTCAAATAAAAAGGTAGAGATAACTCTATCTTTTTTATTTGATTGTAAAATATCAAATAAATTGGGTATAAATGAGTGTATATAGAGGTGTGAAATGAATTTAAGACTTGATCAAGAAAGATATGAAAGAGAATACTTAAGTGTATATTCATCTAAAAGCTATGATGCTAAAAGAGAGATATTAGAAGAAAATGATAATATAAGAACTTCTTATCAAAGAGATAGAGATAGAATTATACATTCTAAGTCATTTAGGAGACTTAAACATAAAACACAAGTGTACATTTCACCAGAAAAAGATCATTACAGAACAAGATTAACACATACATTGGAAGTTGCCCAAATAGCAAGAACTATTGCAAGAGCTTTAAAGCTTAACGAAGATTTGACAGAAGCAATAGCGTTAGGACATGACTTAGGACATACTCCTTTTGGGCATATAGGAGAAGATGCCTTAAATAACTTAAATCCTAAAGGCTTTAAACATTACAATCATTCAGTTAGAGTAGTTCAGTTACTTGAGGTTACAAAATCTGGAAAAGGACTTAATTTAACGTTAGATGTAATAGATGGTATAAAAAATCATACAGGCAAGAGTACTAGTAATACATTGGAAGGAAATATAATAAAGTTTGCTGATAGAATAGCATATATAAATCATGATATAGATGATTCTATTAGAGCTGGGATTTTAAAAGATGAAGATATACCAAAAGAACTTTCCGAAGAATTTGGATATAATTCAGGGGATAGAATAAATTCTATGGTTATAGATGTAATAGAAAATAGCTATAATAAAAATAAAATATTAATGTCTAATAAGAAATATGAAAAAATGCTTTTGTTACGAGGATTTATGTTTGATAGAGTGTATTTAAATCCTATAGTTAAAAGTGATGAAAAAAAAGCTCATGGAATTATTGAGGCATTATATTCATATTACAAAAAAAACTTTGAAGAATTATATGAGGGTCATTTAAAAGTATACAAAGATAATGATAAATTAATGAATTCAACAGAGGATGATATTATTACAGACTATATAGCGGGTATGACAGATACTTTTGCTATACACAAATATATGGATCTATTTTTACCAAAACAATGGTCAATATAGGAGGGATAATTTGCCATATATATCAGAAGATAAGATTAATGAAGTTAAAGATCAGATTGATATTGTGAATTTAATTTCAGAATATATAGACTTGAAACAGTCGGGAAGTAATTATATAGGCTTATGTCCTTTTCATAATGAAAAAACACCATCTTTTACAGTATCAAGCCAAAAACGGATATTCCACTGTTTTGGATGTGGAGAAGGTGGAGATGCAATTTCTTTTATAATGAAAAAAGAAAATCTAAGCTATCCAGAAGCTATACAGTTTTTAGCAGACAAACTTGGAATATTTCTTGAAACAGGCAAAGTTGATAAAGAATTATACGAACATAGGAAAATTCTTTATGCTATAAACAATGAAGCAAAGTTATATTTTTTTCATAATTTACTAACTAATACTATTCCTAAAAAATATATAAAGGAAAGAGGTCTGGACAGGACTTTTATAAATAAATACATGATAGGATATGCTACAGGAAACGCACAAGGATTATTAAATCATTTATTGAAAAAGGGATATAAAGTTGAGGATATGATTGAATTAGGACTTGTGAAAAAATCTTCAAAAAGCAATTCTCTATATGATGCATTTAGAAATAGATTAATATTTCCAATTACAGATATAAGAAAAAATATAATTGGCTTTGGTGGAAGAACTTTAGTAGATGATAGAGCAAAATATATAAATTCACCAGAAAGTTTAATTTATCATAAAAGCAATAATATTTATGGGGTTGGAAATTTACAAAATGCTTCAAAGAAAAATAAAATAATTTTGGTTGAAGGATATATGGATGTTATTTCTCTATCAAACAATGGAATAGATTATTGTGTTGCAAGTCTAGGAACTGCACTTACAAAAGAACAGGCTAAATTAATTTCTAGATATAGTAAAAACATTTATATTTGTTATGATGGTGACGATGCAGGAATAAAGGCAGCAGAAAGAGCTATGGAAATTTTTGCAGAGTTAAATATTAATCCGTATATAGTGCAAATACCTGATGGATTAGATCCTGATGATTATGTAAAAAAATATGGTAAAAATGCTTTTGACAATTTGTTGGAAAATTCATTAAATCCTATATTATATAAATATAGAAATTTATTAAACTCTTATAATTTAAAGGATATAGATCAAAAGGTAGAATTTTTAGAGAAACTTGCAAAACTTTTATCTGATATTGAAAGTAAGTTAACTAGAGATGAATATATTAGCAGATTTTCGAAAGATTTAGATATAGATAATGAAAGTTTACTACAAGAAGTTGATAAAATATCTAATAATATGAATAAGAAAGATACGAGTAATTTATTAAAAGTAGATAAAAAAATTTATAATTCAAATAAAACTAACATGAAATTAAAACTTATAGAGTCTCTTAGATTTGTATTATTCAACAATCCAATTGCAAACAGGATTATTGAAGAGTCAGATTTTTTGAAAAACGAAACTAAGTATTGGACATTATGCTTGGAAATAATACAGAATATTAATTTGAATGACGATTTAAAACATCAAATACAAAGCTTAAATTTAGATTCTGATATTGAAAAAATTTTCAATAAAGTTTTAAAGATTAAAGATTTTACTGAGTATACAAATATAGATAGTGCTAATAAGTACATTAATTCTTTAAGAGTAGAAGGACTTATTTATAAACGAGATGAGTTAAAGGAGCAGTTTTCTCTTTTAGAAGAAAATGAAAATCTTACAGATGATTTGAAAATTGTTTATTCTAATCTAGCAATGGATATACTTAAACTAAACAAAGAAATAAAGAAATTTGATAAAAACTAGGAGGATTCATTGTGGCAGAGACCAAAAATAATGAAGATTATAAAGAAATAAATCTGGATGAATTAGATGAAATAAAAAAAGACATAATTGAGGAACTAATAGATATAGCATCTAGCAGACATGGAATAATTTCTATGGAAACTTTTAAATCAGTAGATTCTTTTTCGGAGTTGTCTGAAGAAGATATCGAATATATAAAAAAGAATTTGCATGATCATAATATTGAAATTGTAGAAAATGATGATGAAATTATTGTTTTAAAAGAAGATGAAAAAGAAGAAGATGATGATTTAAAAGACGACGATAAAGAAGATGAAAAAGAAGTACCAGAAGAAGAAGTAGAGATAAAAGTAGATGACTTGGCAAATATAAAAGGATTAAATGTAGATGATCCTGTAAAGATGTATTTGAAAGAGATTGGTAAAATTCCATTATTAACTGCAGATGAAGAAGTTGAATTAGCAAAGCGTATGGAAAATGGTGATAACTACGCTAAAAAAAGACTTGCTGAAACAAACTTACGTTTAGTTGTTAGTATAGCAAAAAGATATGTTGGTAGGGGTATGCAATTTCTAGATTTAATCCAAGAAGGAAATTTAGGATTAATGAAAGCTGTTGAAAAATTTGACTACAAAAGAGGTTTTAAGTTTTCTACCTATGCAACATGGTGGATAAGACAAGCTATAACTAGGGCCATTGCAGATCAAGCTAGAACTATTAGAATTCCTGTTCATATGGTTGAAACTATTAATAAATTAGTTAGAATAGAAAGACAATTAATCCAAGAATTAGGCAGAGATCCAACTAATGAGGAAATAGCTAAAGAAATGGGAATAGAGGTTGAAAAAGTAAGAGAAGTTAGAAAAATAGCTCAAGAACCAGTTTCATTAGAAACTCCAATTGGAGAGGAAGAAGATAGCCATTTAGGAGATTTTATAGAAGATGAATCCGCAATAGCACCAGATGAAGCAGCTAATTTTACTATGTTAAGAGAACAATTAAATGAAATTTTATCAACTCTTAATGAAAGAGAAAGAAAAGTTTTAGAGTTGAGATTTGGTCTTATTGATGGAACTCCAAGAACATTAGAGGAAGTTGGGAAAGAATTTAATGTAACAAGAGAGAGAATACGTCAAATAGAAGCGAAAGCTCTTAGAAAGTTAAAACATCCTAGTAGAAGCCAAAAGTTAAAAGATTTTTTGGAGTAATATATGAATCAAGAAAGATTACTAAAAATTGCCAATTTGATAGAACAAAATTCTATAGTAGCAGATATAGGTACCGACCATGGGTTGATACCTATATTTTTATCAGAAAATAATATAGCAAAAAAGATTATTGCATCAGATATAAGTGGAAAATCTTTATCAAAACTTGTTGATAAAATCTATAACAATCCATATATGTCTAATATTGAAACAAGAGTATCAGATGGACTTAATGAATATAAGTTATTTGAGGCAGATACTATAATTGTATCTGGAATGGGAGGAATATTAATAACAAAAATATTGAATGATAATTTAGAAATAGCTAAATCTGCAAATAATTTAGTCCTTCAAGCCAATAATGGATTATATGAACTGAGAAAGTTTTTACATGAAAATGGATTTGCTATTATAGATGAAGATGATGTAATTGAAAATAAAAAGTATTATCAAATAATAAAAACTAAAGTCGGTTTAGAAAAATATGAAAAAAAAGAAGAATATTATTTTGGTAGAGTTTTAATAAAAAAGAAGTCTAAAAATCTTGAATTATACATTGATAAATTGATAAATGATAATAAAAAACTGATGAAAGAATTGAATATATTAGGTAATAAATCTATTAAGGATAGAATAACAGATATTAAAAAAGAAAATTTATTTTATGAAAATGTGAGGAAAAATCTTGAAAATTAAAGACTTTATTCAGTTTTACGAAAGTTTAGTTCCTGTAGAGATACAAGAAGATTGGGATAATTCAGGTTTTCAATTAGGGAATAGAGAAAATGATATAACAGGAATTCTAATTTCTTTGGACTTTAGCTTAGAATCTGTAGAATATGCAAGTAAAAACAACATGAATCTTATTTTTACTCATCATCCTGTATTTTACAAGTCTATAAATAATTTGGAAAAAGGCACTAAATACTCAGATGCAATAATTAAAGCTGTAAAAAATGATATATCTGTTTATAGTAGTCATACTAATTTAGACTTTATTGAAGGAGGAGTAAATGATACTCTTGCTAACTTATTTAATATAAATGATATAAATCCTATAATTGAGCATTATTATAATAATAAGACTGGGCTTGGAAGGTATGGATATATTTTTCCTTTAAAGGGAGAAAAGTTTATTAATTTTTTAAAAAATTCATTAAATGAACAAAATGTAATTGTATATGGAAATTTAGACAAAGAAATAATTAAAGTTGGGGTAGTAGGTGGCACAGGGGCAGAAACTTTAGAAAAATCTGTAGAGCTGAACTTGGATGTACTTATTACAAGTGATATAAAATATCACCAAGCTGAATTTGCTGTAGAAAATAATCTTACTTTAATTGATATAGGACACTATAATTCAGAAAAATTTGTTTTAGATACACTATATAATATTTTTTCTAATGAAGAATTTAAAAATATAATAATAGAAAAATTTGTCTTTGATAAATCAAAAAGAAAAATTTTATAATTTATGTTATACTTTATTAAGTGAGTAGAAAGGATAATCGCGTAAATACGAGGAAAGTCCGTGCACCATAGAGCAAAGATGCTGGATAACGTCCAGTGAGGGCAACCTTAAGGCTAGTGCAACAGAAATAAACCGCCAATATTGGTAAGGATGGAAAGGCGAGGTAAGAGCTCACCAGTGTATAGGTGACTATACAGCTATGTAAACCCCATCTGGTGCAAGATCAAAGTGGTAAAAAAGTGGCTGCTCGTCACTCCTAAGGTAGATCGCTTGAACTTATTGGTAACAATGAGTCTAGATAGATGATTATCATAACAGAACACGGCTTATTTTTCTGGTCACTAAAACCCTAAATTTTTAAATTTGGGGTTTTATTTATTTTAAGGAATTATAATTGTAAATTTTGTATATTGGTTTAATATACTATCTACTTTTATTTCTAGATTCATAATTTCTATTAAATTCTTAACTATTGCAAGTCCGAGTCCATAACCATTTTGTTTAGTATTTCTTACATTATCAACTCTGAAAAAACGATCAAAAATTAAAGGGAGATTTTCCTTAGAAATTCCAATACCATTATCTTGTACATATAACTCAGTATGACCATTAACTGATTTAAAACCTATAATTATAGTATCTCCTGGTAATGTAGCTTTTAAAGAATTACTTAGTAGATTATTTATTATTTGTGTTAATTTATCCTTGTCTAGAGTGACAAAATTATCAAATGGTGTATTTATTATTATGCTTACATTTTTTGATATAGCTTGGGATAAAAAAGACTCAGTAATTATTCTTATTTCATCTTTTAAATTAAAAGTTGTATTATTAAGTTTAAGATTTTCAAATTCATCATTAAAGGTATCTTTTAGATTATCAACTAAAATTTTTAATCTGTTTATTTCACTTAAACTATTTTTTATATTTTCATCATTTAAATCAATAACTCCATCAACCATAGCTTCTAAAGTTAATTGCAAATTTGTTAAAGGAGTTCTCAATTCATGATTTATATCTTGAGAATAAGTTTTTCTTATCTGATTTTGCATTTTTAAATTTTTATTTAAATAGTTTATATTATTGGACAATTTATTGAGTTCATATATTTTAGTAGTTGGTAAATTTAAGTTATCATAGCTTTTAGTAAATATTTTTTCAGTTGAATCAGATAACATTAAGATTGGTTTTGTTATGCTTTTTATCAATATAATTAGTAAAATTAATCCAGTAGCTAAAGATATTGTTGTAACTATGTTAGTACCTAAAACGAGTTTATATCTTGTTTCAGTATACCCAAAGTCTTCAATTAAACCTGGAAGAAATTCATACTTAACATATCCAACAGTTTGTTTATCAACTATAATAGGATATTTCTCATTAATAAACAAATATTCTATATCTTTCAAATTTTCGTCAGAGGAATTTATTAAATTACAATTTGATAAATTATTATTATTATTATCATATACAGTAATATTGATGTCAAAATGCACTAATTCAGGCAATTTTTCACATATTCCTTCAAAATCTCCATTTTTTTTATAGTAATCAGAAATATTTTTGGTAATATAATTAAAATATTTACTATAATTTTTTGTGAATAATGAATTCCACATATTATGGTACATTATTATAGTGAATAAAATTGAAATTAAAATAGGAAAAAGTATAGAAATACAATAAATTTTAAGTATTTCTCTTTTTATACTTTTAGTTTTTTTCATATATTTGCCTTATATCCAATTCCGTATACCGTTAATATATAATTTGGATCTTTAGGATTATTTTCTAATTTAGAACGTATATTTTTTATGTGTGTGTCAATAGCTCTATCAAAAGCAGTGTAATCTACGCCAAAGCCCACTTCAATAATTTCTTCTCTAGTAAAAATCTTTTTAGGATAAGAGAATAAAGTTTTTACTATTTTAAATTCATTATTGGTTAAACTTATTAAACTCCCATTTTTATAGAGATTATTATTTTCTAAATCTAAAACTAGCTCGCCAGTATTAGAAGTAATTAAATCAGCTTTAGGAATATCGTGTTTTCTAGATCTTCTGAGTATATTTTTTACTCTTAATACTAATTCTTTTGCACTAAAAGGTTTAATAATATAGTCATCTGCTCCAAGTTTTAACCCGTTAATACGATTTTCTTCTTCTATTTTTGCAGTAACCATAACAACAGGAGTTTCAGAATAATTTTTTATATAAGACATTATATCTTCACCAGAAATTTTTGGTAGCATTAAGTCTAATATGACTAAATCTGGATTTTCTAATTTAAATTTATTTAATCCGTCTTCTCCATCAAAAGATTGAATTACATTGTACCCTTCTAACTCTAAATATTGTTTTTCTATATTTGATATTGAGATTTCATCTTCAATAATTAATATTTTAATACTCATAAATAACTCCTTAATATAAAAAAATACTTCTCCTATATTTTAATCTAATATTGATTAAAAGCAAAGTAATTAAATAAATTGTTTAATTAATACAATGAAGGTATAATGTAAATATTAAGATTTAAAGATAATAATAAAATTTCAATATTTATTACAAATAGATATAATTTATTTTTTAACATACAAATGTTATATTTTTTAATATAAAAATACCACTATAGAATTAGATAAACTTTTTTAAGTTTGAATTTTGGTAGTGTATATAATAGTTTTTATATTGATTTTATATTTAGGAGGAAATATGAATAAAAAAACAGTTTTTAGTGGGGTTCAACCATCAGGAAATCTGACAATAGGAAATTATTTAGGTGCTATAAAGAATTTTTCAAGATTACAAGATGAATACAATAGTATATATTCAATAGTTGATATGCATTCAATAACAGTACCACAAGTTCCAAGTGAACTTAGAAAGAGAACATATGAAGTTTTAGCACTATATCTAGCAACAGGATTAGATCCTGAAAAATCGACAATATTTGTACAATCACACGTATCTGCACATGCAGAATTATGTTGGGTATTAAATTCTATATCATATATGGGACAATTAAATAGAATGACTCAGTATAAAGATAAATCTTCAAAATCTGAGGAAAATTTAAATGCAGCATTATTCACATATCCCGTATTAATGGCAGCTGATATTTTGTTATATCAAACAGATTTTGTACCAGTAGGAGAAGATCAAAGACAACATTTAGAGTTAGCAAGAGATTTAGCTATTAGGTTTAATAGTAAGTATAGTGATACTTTTAAAGTCCCGGATAATCTAATACAAAAAGAAACAGGGAAAATATATAATTTAAAAAATCCAGAATTAAAAATGTCAAAGTCTGATCCCGATGCAAACAGTTATATATTAATGCTTGATGATAAAGATACTATTGTAAGAAAAGTAAAAAGAGCAGTTACAGACTCATTAGCAAATTTTAATTACTCAAAAGAACAAAAAGGCTTACAAAACTTGATAAATATATATAGTGCTTTTTCTGGAGAGGATGTAAAAAATATAGTAAATAAATATAGAAATGAAAATTATTCTGTTTTTAAAGAAGATTTAGGAATATTAATTGCAGAAGCTTTGAAACCAATTCAAAATGAATATGATAAACTAATGAGTGATAAAGGATATTTAGAAAGTATAATGAAAGAAGGAGCTGAAAAAGCTAGATATTTGTCTTATAAAACTTTGAGAAAAGTTTATAAAAAAGTAGGGTTTGTACAAATTTAATATTTTAACAAACTTTTCATATGAAATAGTTTGACAAAGTATGATATATTTGATATCCTAAATTAAATTAAATAGTTAATCAATGTTTAAAGAGGCCGCGGTTTGAATTATTAGGAAACGAAAGGTTAAATCGCCGAAATACTTAAGTATTGGGGTTATGCTTAATAGGTATGACACTGTCAATAATAGAATGCCCATTTTATTATTGGAGGACTTTATTCATTGAGGGCAGAAGGAAAGTTATATATAACTATGAGTGCCTTTTGCTCATAGTTTTTTTATTATAAAAAGGAGATATTTCATGAAATTATTGGGAAATATGAATTTAAAAAATAGTGAATTATACATTGGAGATACATCTTGTTCAGAACTTGCAAAAAAATTTGATACTCCATTGTTTATAATTGATGAAGATGATTTTAGAGAAAAGATTAAATCTTATAAAAATAGCTTTAAAAGTAAGAAAATAGACTCAAGAGTATTATATGCTTCAAAGTCTATGCTAAACGTTTATACAGCTAAAATAATAGCAGAAGAAGGGTTATATATAGATGTTGTAAGTGGTGGTGAACTATATACAGTATTAAAAGCTAAATTTCCTTCTGAAAGAATATATTTTCATGGAAACAATAAATTATATAAAGAATTAAAATTTGCATTGGATAACAATATAGGAACTATAGTTATAGATAATGTTCAAGAAATAGAGAGAATAATTAATATATTAAGTGGAACTGATAATAAACAAAAAGTATTACTTAGAGTTAATCCTGGAATAGATGCTCATACTCATGAATATATAAAAACTACAAAGTTAGACTCTAAATTTGGAGAATCAATATTTGATGAAAATATATTTAATATTGTAAATAGTATTGTAGAAAATGAAAATTTAATATTTGCAGGTTTTCATTGTCACATAGGTTCACAAATTTTTGAAAAAGAATCTTTCTTTAAAGAAGCCGAAACTATGGTAGAATTTATGAAAACAGTAGAAGATAAACTTGATATAAAAATACCAGAACTAAACTTGGGTGGAGGATTTGGAGTATATTATACAAAAGAAGATAATCCATTTGAGTTAGGAAAATTTTTAAATGAATATATTGAAAAAATTGAAAATTATATTGATTATTATGGAGTAAATTTACAAACTGTAGATATAGAGCCTGGAAGATCTTTAATTTGCAATAGTGGATCAACTTTATATACTGTTGGGGGAGTAAAGGAGACTTTTGGCGGAAAAGATTATATTTTTGTAGATGGAGGAATGACCGATAATCCACGACCAGCGCTATATCAAGCTAAATACGAAGCAATATTAGTTAATAAAGCAAATAAAAAAGCTGACAATGTTTATACTATTGCAGGAAAATGCTGTGAATCTGGAGATATTTTAATTAAAGACTACAAACTACCAAAAGCAGAAATAGGGGATTTGTTATTAATTCCATCAACGGGAGCATACACTTACTCAATGAGTAGTAATTATAATAGAATTGAACGTCCAGCAATGGTGTTTGTTAGTAGAGAAGGAGAAAAATTAGCTGTAAGAAGACAGACATATGAAGATTTAATAAGAGAGGATGTTTATTAATATTGAGTGAATTTGATGGAGTTGTATTGAAGTATGGAGGTTCATCGGTAGCTACACCAGAAAAAATTAGTCAAGTTGCTGATAGAATTATAAAAAAGAAAGAAAAGTATAAAAATATTATAACAGTAGTTTCGGCTATGGGTAAAAGCACTAATGATTTAATATCATTATCTAGAGAAATTTCTAATAACCCTAATAAAAGAGAAATGGATATGTTGCTTTCAACAGGTGAACAAGTAACAATATCGCTTTTAGCAATGGCTATAACTGCAAAAGGGCATAAGGCTATATCGTTAACAGGATGGCAAGTTAGAATGAAAACTTTTGGACATCATATGAAAAGTAAAATAACTAGTTTAGATAAAGATGTAATCAATAAATATTTACAAGAAGATTACATAGTAATAATAGCTGGTTTTCAAGGTATAAATGAAAATGATGATATTACGACACTAGGGAGAGGCGGTTCAGATACTTCTGCTGTTGCCATAGCTGCAACATTAGGATATCCTTGTGAGATATATACAGATGTTAAAGGAATATATACCATTGACCCTAGAGTATATAGCAAAGCCAGAAAATTAGATGAATTATCATATGAAGAAACATTGGAAATGGCTAGTTTAGGAGCAAAAGTCATCGAGCCAAGAAGTGTAGAATTAGCATGGAAGTACAAAGTACCGCTTTATATTGCATTAAATACAAATGATGTTAAAGGTACGTATATTTCAGAAGAAGGAAAAAAGATGGAAAAAAATAGTATAACAAATATATCAATAATGGATAATATTCTTTTAGTTAATATAGAATTAAAAAATAATAATGTTGAACTAATAAATAATATATTCGTTAAATTAGGAAGTGAAAATGTAAATATTGACATAATAAGTCAAAATAAATTTTCAGATGATAAATATTTAATATCATTTACGACAACGTTTGATAATAAGTTTATTGTTACAGAAATTTTAAATAACTTAGGATTAAATTTTAATTTCATAGAAGATGTAAGTAAGGTTTCTATTATAGGTGACTCCATGAGAACACAGGCGGGAGTTGCTTCTAGGGTATTTGAATTACTATCACAAGGAAGTATTGAATTTCATCAAGTTTCAACATCTGAAATAAGTATTTCGTATGTGGTAGATGATTATAATGTTGAAAGAATGGTTGACATATTAGTTAAAGAATTTAAATTATAGTGGAGGTAGGAAATGTCAGAGAGAAAAAATTTTAATGTAGCAGTAGTTGGAGCAACAGGAATGGTAGGGAGAACTATATTACAAGTTTTAAAGGATAGAAGTTTTCCTATTGATAGTTTATATTTGTTTTCATCTAAGAAATCAGCAGGTCAAAAAGTTGAATTTAATGGAAAGGACTACATAGTAGAGGAACTTACAGAAACCTCTTTCGATAGAGATATTGACGTAGCTCTATTTTCAGCAGGTGGTACTATCTCTGAAAAATTTGCACCAATTGCAGCAAGTAAAGGTGTAGTTGTAATAGATAATAGTTCACATTGGAGAATGGATAAAGATATACCATTAATAGTACCAGAAGTTAATGGAGAAACTGCATTTAAAAACAATGGAATTATAGCAAATCCAAATTGCTCTACAATTCAATCTGTAGTGCCACTTAGACCTTTACATGATAAATTTAAAATAAAAAGAATTATTTATAACACTTATCAAGCAGTTTCAGGATCAGGTGTAAAAGGAGTAGCAGATTTAGAAAATGGAACATGCGAAAATTACCCTTATCCAATAGCTAAGAACTGCCTTCCTCATATAGATGTATTCTTAGAAAATGGTTATACAAAAGAAGAAATGAAAATGATAGAAGAAACAAATAAGATATTGGAAGATGATTCTATAAAAGTTACGGCAACGACAGTAAGGGTACCTATAAAAAATTCTCATGCAGTTAGTATAAACTTGGAATTTGAGAAACCTTTTGAAATAGAAGAAATATTTGAATTATTAAAAAATGCAGATGGTGTTGTGTTACAAGATGATGTAAAGAATTTAGTTTATCCTCTTGAAGAAACAGCTAATGGGAAAGATGAAGTATTTGTAGGAAGAATAAGAAGAGATTTTAGTGTTGAAAACGGAATAAATTTCTGGTGTGTAGCTGATAATATCAGAAAAGGTGCAGCAACAAATACAGTACAAATTGCTGAATTAATAGTATCTAGATTATAGGAGGAAGACACATGGCAATTTTTAAAGGATCAGGTGTAGCGATAGTAACACCTTTTAAAGCAAATGGAGATATTAATTTTCAAAAATTAGAAGAATTATTAGAATTTCACGTTGAAAATAAAACTGACTCAATAATAATAACAGGAACAACAGGAGAAGCATCTACAATGACTGACAAAGAGCATTTAGCTACTATAAAATTTGCAGTAGATGTTATTAATAAAAGAATCCCAGTTATTGCAGGTACAGGAAGTAATGATACAAGACATGGAATAAATTTAAGTGTGGAAGCAGAAAAATGTGGTGTAGATGGACTTCTTCAAGTAACACCTTACTATAATAAAACAAGTCAAAAAGGATTAGAAGAGCATTTTTTAGCAATAGCTAATGCTGTTAATATTCCAATTATTTTATATGATGTACCAGGAAGAACTGCCATGACTATAGCTCCTGATACTTTAGAAAGATTATCTAAACATAAAAATATAGTTGGATTAAAAGATGCAACGGGAAATCTATCATATACTGTTGAGGTTATGAGACGTTGTGGAGAAAATTTTGCAATTTATTCAGGAAATGACGATGTAGTAGTTCCACTACTTTCTGTAGGTGGAATAGGTGTAATATCTGTTTCAGCAAATATAATACCTAAAGAAACAAGTGAAATGGTTCATTTGTATTTAAATGGTAAAACAAAAGAAGCGGCAGATTTACAAATAAAATATAAAAGATTTATAGATGCGTTATTTACAGAAGCTAATCCAATACCAGTAAAAGCTGCTATGAATATTTTAGGATTTGATGTTGGTGGCTTAAGATTACCACTATATGAAGCTTCAGAATCTACAAAAGAGTTATTAAGAGCAACAATGAAAGAAATAGGATTGTTATAGGTAGAATTATGAATATACTTTTAATAGGAGCTACTGGAAGCATGGGTAAAACCATAATTGATGTCTGTAAAAAACTGGATGAATTTAAAATATCAGCAGGTATAGGAGAAAATAGCGGATTTGAAACTTCATTTCCAATATATCAAGATTTTAGTTTGATAAAAGAAGAAGTAGATGTAGTACTTGATTTTTCAAATCATAGATTAATTTCAGATATTTTAAAGTTTTCTATAGAAAATAACAAGCCTTTGGTAATAGCGACAACTGGTTATACCGAAGAACAAATAAGAGAAATTGAGGAAGCATCAAAATATATACCTATACTTTTTTCTGGCAATATGAGTATTGGAATAAATTTATTGTTAAATGTTGTTGAAAATTTATCTAAATCTTTACCAGAATTTGACATTGAAATAATAGAAAAACACCATAATTTAAAAAAAGATTCTCCAAGTGGTACTGCTAGAATGTTATTTAAATCTGTAAATAGCGGACGTGACAATTCTTTGAAAGAATTATATGGAAGAGAAGGATCTAACTTATCAAGAGATAAAAGAGAAGTAGGTATTCATGCTGTAAGAGGGGGTACAATTGTTGGGGAACACACAGTTATGTTCTCAGGACTAGATGAAGTACTAGAAGTTACTCATATAGCACAATCAAAAAAAATATTTGCAAATGGTGGGTTAACAGCATGTAGATATATAGTTAATCAAGAAGTCGGATTATATAATATGAAAGACATTTTTAAGTTTTAATGGAGTAATAATGGAAAAAATAAAAATAGGAATAGTAGGTTATGGAAATTTAGGTAAGGGTGCAGTAAAAGCTGTAAATCTTTCAAAAGATATGGAATTAGTAGGAGTGTTTAGCAGAAGGAATCCTTCTACAATAGATTCAGATGTTAATATTTACCATATAGATGATATTTTAGATTTTAAAGACAAAATAGATGTTTGCATACTTTGTGGTGGTTCAGCCACAGATTTAAAATTGCAAGGGCCAGAGATCTCTAAATACTTTAACACTGTTGATAGTTTTGATACACATGCAAAAATTCCTGAATACTTTGAAAGTATCGAAGCTGCAGCGAAGGAAGGAAATAATCTATCAATTATTTCTACTGGATGGGATCCAGGATTGTTCTCTATGAATAGATTATTATCTGAAGCTATACTTCCTGAAGGTGAGACTTACACTTTCTGGGGTAAAGGAGTAAGCCAAGGTCATGGAGATGCTATTAGGAGAATAAAAGGGGTCAAAAACGCTGTTCAATACACTATACCAGTAGAAGATGCGGTGAATAGAATAAAAGATGGAGAAAGGTGTAAATTTTCAACTAGAGAAAAACATATTAGAGAATGCTATGTTGTAACATATGAAGATGTAGATTTAAAAGAAATAGAAAATCAAATAGTTAATATGCCTAATTATTTTTCAGAGTATGATACTTTTGTTCATTTTATTTCAGAAGAAGAATTTAATAGAAATTATACTGGAATGCCACACGGTGGTAAAGTTATTAGACTGGGAAATACTTCAAATAATACAAACCAAATATATGAATTTAGTTTGAAATTAGAAAGTAATCCAGAATTTACATCAGCAGTAAATGTTACATTTGCTAGAGCTGTTTATAAAATGAGGAAAGATGGGAAGATAGGAGCTATAACAGTATTTGATGTACCGTTATCATATTTATCTACATTATCTCCAGAAGAGCAAAGAGAAAAATTATTATAAGAGCCTAAAAAGGCTCTTTTTATTTGTAAATTTAAATAGTGAGTAATTTATAGTAAGATATAGATATGAATTAATTATTTAGGAGAATTATGAAAACAGTAGATTTTAAAATTGATTATATTCCAGCAACTTTATGGGGAGATAAAAATGATAAAGTGTTCATAGCAGTCCATGGGAATATGTCTAATAGAAAAGATAAAATTATAAAAAATTTTGTAGAAATTGTAGTAGGTTATGGGTATCAAGTTTTAAGTTTTGATTTAGCAAAACATGGAGATAGGTTAAATGAAAATACTTTATTAAAAGTACAAAATAGTATGATAGATTTAGAAATAGTATATGATTATGTGAGTACAAGATGGAAAAATATTAGTTTATTCTCTGTCAGCTTAGGATCTTATTTTTCACTAATGGCATATAAAAACAAAAAGCTTAATCAAGCTTTGTTGGTTTCTCCTGTTGTAGATATGTACCAACTTATAAAAAATATGATGAACTGGGAAAATATAACAGAAGAAATGTTAAAAAAAGAACAAATTATAGACACACAAATAGGAGAAACTTTGTATTGGGATTATTATGTATTTGTAAAAGAAAATCCTATAGAAAAATGGAATGTAAAAACTAATATTTTATATGGGGAAAAAGATGAAATTGTAGAAATTGATACAATAAATAATTTTTGCAAAACATATAATTCTAAGTTATCCATATTAAAAGATACCAAACACTTTATTAATGATGGAAAATCTTTAGAAAGTTTTAAGAGTTGGGTTATAAATACATTAAATTATTGAGGAGGGAAAATTATGATACTTATAAAAGATGGATTTGTTATAAGTCCTAAAAATAATATAAATGCGAGGTTAGATATTTTAATTGATAGTGGTAAAATAGTAAAAATTGGAAATATAATTGAAGATTCTAACTATAAAATAATAAACGCAGAAGGTTTGATAGTAGCACCAGGACTGATTGACACACACGTTCATTTTAGAGAACCAGGTCAAGAGTACAAGGAAGACATTCATACTGGAGCATTAGCAGCTGCAAAAGGAGGGTTTACAACTGTGATTTGTATGGCTAATACAAATCCTATTATAGATAATATAGAAACATTAAAATACTGTATAAATAAGTCAAAATATGAAAAAATTAATGTATTATTTGCATCAGCCATTTCAAATGGATTTAATGGTAAAGAACTAGTTGATATGAAATTAATGAAAGAAGAAGGAGCAATACTATTTACAGATGATGGCTTGCCTTTATCAGATAGCGGTATAGTTTTGAAAGCAATGGAAAATGATAAAGAACTGGATATGATTTTAAGTTTTCATGAAGAAGACCCAAATTTAATAGGAAGTTTAGGAGTAAACAAAGGAGAAGTATCAAAAAAACTTGGGGTAGAAGGAGCTCCTAGCATAGCTGAAGATGTTTTAGTTGCAAGAGATTGTGCCTTAGCATTATCAACGGGAGCAAGTATTACTTTACAACATATTTCATCAGGAGATTCTGTTGATATTATTCGTTTATTTAAAAAACTAGGAGCTAATATACATGCAGAAGTAACACCACATCATTTTACATTAACAGATGATATTGTTATTGAAAAAAAGAGTTTGGCAAAATGTAATCCACCTATTAGAACAAAGTATCACCAAAATAAAATACTTGAAGGATTAAGAGACGGAACTATCGAAGTAATAGCGACAGATCATGCACCACATTCTATGGAAGAAAAAAATAGGGGACTAATGAATTCACCAAGTGGATTAATTGGCTTAGAAACATCTTTAGCTTTAGGAGTAACGAATTTAGTTGAAGAGAATATTATTTCTTTAGAAGAATTAATAAATAAGATGTCCGTTAATCCCTCAGATATTTATAAATTAAATAAAGGAATAATAGAGGAGAATTGTACTGCTGATATAGTAATATTTGATAAAGATGAAAGCTGGGAAGTAAAAGATTTTTTATCAAAATCAACTAATTCTCCATTTATAGGAGAGACTTTAAAAGGTAAAGTTAAATATACAATATGTGAAGGTAAAATAGTTTATGAAGATAAATAAAAAAAGAGCCAAAAGGCTCTTTTTTTATTTATCTATATGTCCATAATTTTCATTTTTACTTTTTATAGTTGTTTGAGCAACAGTAAGTCTAGCTATAGGAACCCTATATGGTGAACAAGATACATAATCTAAACCTAATTTATAACAAAATTCTATTGAACTAGGCTCACCACCATGTTCTCCACAAATACCTAAATGTAATTTATCATTAGATTTTTTACCTTCAGATACTGCAATTTCCATTAATTTTCCAACACCTTTTTGATCTAGGGTTTCAAAAGGACTTCTTGGGTATATTTTCTTTTCTTCATATTCACCTAAGAATTTACCAGCATCATCTCTTGAAAAACCAAAGGCCATTTGTGTCATATCATTGGTACCGAAACTAAAGAAATCAGCTTCTTTTGCAATTTCATCTGCAAGTAATGCAGCTCTAGGAACTTCTATCATAGTACCTATGTGATATTCTAAAGAAGAAGAATTTTCTTCAAAAACTAAGTTTATTTCTTCGATTATTTCATTTTTAACATATACTAATTCTTTAACATCACCAACTAAAGGAATCATTATTTCAGGAACTATATTTAATCCTTCTTTTTGATGCTTTAATGCTGCTGATATTATTGCTCTGGCTTGCATTCTATAAATTTCAGGATAAGTAACAGCAAGTCTACAACCTCTGTGACCAAGCATAGGGTTTACCTCATGTAAATCTCTAACAGTATCATTTACTTCTTCGTAAGTTAATCCCATTTCTTTTGCAAGATTTTCAATATCTTTCTTTTCTGTAGGTAAGAACTCATGAAGAGGTGGATCTAATAATCTTATAGTAACTGGACGTTCTTGCATAACTTTATAGATTTCGTAAAAATCATTTTCTTGCATAGGTCTAATTTTTTCTAAAGCATTTTTTCTTTGTTCAGTAGTTTTAGATAAAATCATTTCACGGACAACGGGAATCCTATCTTCATTAAAGAACATATGCTCCGTTCTAGTTAAACCAATTCCTTCAGCTCCAAATTTTATAGCTTGAGCAGCATCTTTAGGTGAATCTGCATTTGTTCTAACCTTCATATCTCTTACTTCATCAACCCAACTCATAAAAGTCTCAAAGCTTCCAGATAGAGCAGGGTCTACTTTATCTATATTTCCAATATAAATAGTACCGTTATTACCATTAAGGGAAATTGTATCTCCTTCTTTAAGAATAACATCTTTGCATCTTACAATTTTTTGAGATTCATCAACCATAACTTCACTTGCACCAGCGACACAACATTTTCCCATGCCCCTAGCAACTACAGCAGCATGAGATGTCATACCACCTCTAGCAGTAAGTATACCTTGTGCTGAAATCATTCCTTCTATATCTTCAGGGGAGGTTTCTTGTCTAACCAAAATAGTTTTTTCACCTTTTTTTGAAGCTTCAACAACATCTTCAGCGTTGAAATAAATCTTCCCTGAAGCAGCACCAGGAGAAGCAGCTAAACCCTTAGATAAAATTTCAGCTTTTTCTAACTGTTCAGTGTCAAAAGTAGGGTGTAGCAGTTGATTTAAACTATTAGGTTCTATTCTCATAATAGCTTCTTCTTTAGTAATTAAACCTTCTTTTACTAAATCTACAGCTACATTTAAAGCAGCTTGAGCAGTTCTTTTCCCACTTCTTGTTTGTAAAATAAATAATTTACCATTTTCAATAGTAAATTCTAAATCTTGCATATCTTTATAATGATGTTCTAATTTATTAGCAGTACTTAAAAACTCATCATAAACTTCAGGCATTATTTCATGAAGAGTAGATATATGTTCTGGAGTTCTAATACCAGCAACAACATCTTCTCCTTGAGCGTTAATTAAATATTCACCGAATAATTTGTTTTCTCCAGTAGCTGGGTTCCTAGAGAAAGCTACTCCAGTACCAGAAGTATCTCCCATATTACCAAATACCATTGATTGAACATTTACAGCGGTTCCTAGAGAACTGTCAATATTATGAAGTTTCCTGTAAATTTCTGCTCTAGGATTATTCCAAGATCTAAAAACTGCTTCAATAGCATATTTTAGTTGTACTAGTGGATCTTGAGGGAATTCCTCATTTAATTCTTCTTTATAAATATTTTTAAAAGTTCCCACTAATTCTTCTAAATCTTCAGAATTAAGGTCACTATCTAATTCGACATTTCTTTTTTCTTTCATGTTTTCTAAAGCTGTTTCAAAATGTACTTTCGGAACTTCCATAGCAACATCTGCAAACATTTGTATAAAACGTCTGTAAGAATCATAAGCAAATCTTTTGTTTTCAGTAGACTTAGCTAGACCAATAACGGATTTATCATTTAAACCAAGATTTAAAATAGTATCCATCATTCCTGGCATTGAAAATACAGCGCCACTCCTTACAGAAAATAATAGGGGATTATCTTCATCTGAAAATCGTTTATTTAATTTTTCTTCTGTAGATGAGATATGTAAATTTATTTCATCTAACAATTCATCCCATAATGACTGATTTTCTTCATAATATCTGTTACAAGCTTCAGTAGTAATAGTAAACCCAGGAGGTACACTTAAACCTAAGCAAGTCATTTCAGCTAGGTTAGCACCTTTTCCTCCCAATAAACTTCTCATGTCCTTGTTGCCTTCACTAAAATCATAAACATATTTTTTAGTCATAACCACACCCCTATATTTCATTATTAATTTTTTTTAGATGTCTAATAATAATATCTGCTGTTTCTTCTATAGCTCTTTCAGAAACATCAATTATTGGACAGCCGACTTTTTTTAAGATTGAATCTGCGTACTCTAATTCAGTTAATATTCTATCAACATTTGAATAAGAGGAGTTAGAGGGTAAACCTAAAGATTCAAGTCTAGATTTACGAATAATATTTAATTTTCCAGGAGAATTTGTAAGACCAATAATTTTTTTTGCAGGAATTTCAAATATTTCTTTTGGAATTGGTGTTTCTGGAACTAAAGGAATATTTGCCACTCTATAGTTTTTATTTGCAAGATACATTGATAATGGAGTTTTTGAAGTTCTAGATACTCCAAGTATAGTTATATCTGCGCTAAGAACACCTCTAGGATCTTTTCCGTCATCATAACGGACAGCAAAGTCTATAGCGTCAACTCTTTTAAAATATTGAGCATCAAGACTTCTTAGAGCACCTGGCTTCGTTTTAGATACTTGACTAGTTATTCTTTCAATAGCGACAATTGAAGGAGTTAATACATCAACGCACATGAGTCCTTTTAAGTCACAATTTTTTTTCATGGTCTCAATTAGACTTTCGTCGACTAAGGAATAAAATACTATTGTATTCTCCTTTTTTTCTATTTTATCAAAGATATTATTTAGAGTAACAACATCCCTAACATGAGAAAATCTATTAAAAGATTTTGCTCCAACATCAAATTGTGCTATGGAAGCGTTTATTACTTGTTCACAAGTTTCTCCTGTCGAATCTGAAATTATTATAAATCTTATCATAAACACACCTCTACTTATCACATATTCATATTACTATTATACATTATATTTTTCAATATTCTACAAAAATAAATAAGCTCTATAAATAGAGCTTACAAAAGGTTTATTTTATTTTCTTTGCATTTTTCAATCATATCTTCTGGCCAAATACTTGATTGAACTTCTCCAATATGAGCTTTTTGTAGGAAAAACATGCATAATCTTGATTGACCAATTCCACCACCTATAGCTTGAGGATACAAGTCATTTAATAAATTTTTATGGAAATCTAACTCCAATCTATCTAGAGTATTAGATATCTCTAACTGATATTTTAATGATTCTTTGTTTACACGTATTCCCATAGAAGAAAGTTCTAAGGCATCATTAAGTATTGGATTCCAAACAATTATATCGCCATTCAATCTCCAATCGTCATAATCAGGAGCACGCAAATCATGAGGTATTCCAGAATTTAATTTTTCTCCAATACCTAGTAAGAACATAGAACCGTTATTTTTACAATATTCTCTTTCTCTATCTTCTGGAGATAAAGAAGGATATAAATCTTCTAATTGTTGAGTTGTAACTATGTTGAGTTTTTCACTTAATAAGGGCTTATAATTAGGATAATGTTCCATTAACATTTTTTGTGTATTTAAAAGTATATTATAAATAACTTTAACGGTACTTATTAAATATTCTTTATTTCTATCTTTTTCAGAAATGGCTTTTTCCCAATCCCATTGGTCAACATAAAAAGAATGGGTATTATCACAAGTTTCACAAGCTCTAATAGCATCCATATCTGCATATATTCCGCTTCCAACTTGTATGTTATATTCTTTTAAAGCATTTCTTTTCCATTTAGCTAGTGAATGAACTATCTCTAAATTCATATTAGATTTTCCGTTTCTTACCTTGAAGTGAACAGGAATTTCGGTACCACTTAAGTTATCATTTAATCCAGAATTAGACTCCACAAATAATGGAGCAGAAACTCTAGTCAAATTTAGTGATTCAGCAAGATTTTTCTCGAAAAAGTCTTTAATTAATTTGATTGCTTTTTGTGTTTCTAAAAGATTTAAGTCTGACTTGTATCCGTCAGGTATAATGAGCTTTGACATTAATTGCCTCCTGAAAATAATATAAACATTATACTTTAATGAAATAAAATGGTCAAATTATTTGCCAATACTTATAAATGGACATGTCTTTTTTGAAATTATATATAACAATTTACTAATATTATTGATATCTATATGTTTATGTTATACTTGTATTTAAAAGTTAGTTGATTTAAAGGAGTATTCTATGACATTAAAAATAATATTAGATTCAGGTAGTGATATGCCTATTGAAATAGCAGAAAAAAATGATATATCTATTTTGCCATTAACTGTTATATCAAATGGAGTTGAATATATTGATGGATTAAATTTAAAACCAAAAGAGTTAGTTAGTAGAATGAAAAATGATGAAGTTTTTACAACATCTCAAGTTTCATATGAACAATTTCATATTAAATTTAATCAAGAATTAGATAGAGGAAATGAAATTGTTTATTTATCCTTATCCGGAGGTATTTCAGGATGCTATGCTTCGGGAATGATGGCAGCAAATGATATTTTGGAGGATAATCCTAATGCTCCAATTTATGTAATAAATTCAAAATGTGCTTCTTTTGCTATATCTTTAATAGCATTGAGAGCATCAATGATGATTAAACGAGGTTTTAAAACTAAAGAAATTATAAGTAAAATTCATGAATTGTGTGATAATACAGATCATTACTTCACGGTTGACGATATGAAATATTTATACAGAGGTGGTCGAGTTACAGCAACTCAAAAAATATTAGGAGGGATGCTTAATATAAAACCTTTGTTGACAGTAGATAAAGAAAATGGAATTTTAATAGGAATAGACAAAAAAAGGGGTTTGAAACAAGTTTATAAAAAAATTATAGACTTAATAAAAAAGAATACACAAAATAATAAAGTATTAGGAAATCAAACAATAGCTGTTTTTCATTCAGGAGTAGAGGACTATGCAATTGAACTAAAAGATATTTTATCCAATGAGATAGGATATACGGATATTATTCTAGGGGATATAGGCTCCACAATAACTGCACACACAGGCCCAGGCTGTATAGTGGTATTTTACTCTAAAAATGAAATAGGAGAAGGTTTAGATACAATTGAATATAAAAAATAGTAGAACTTTAAGTTCTACTATTTTTTTCTATTAAATGTAATTTCTTTTGTCTAGTAAATTTTTTTATTTGAAACTCTCTTTTCATAGCTTCTACTTTAGTAGGATATTTTTCTATATAAATAAGCTTAACAGGAGTTCTGCCTCTTGTATATTTAGCACCTTTTCCGATATTGTGTGAAATTAGCCTTCTTTCAATATCATTAGTCCAACCTGTATATAAAGTACCATCTATACATTCCAGAATATATACATAATTCATTTTAGGTATTCCTCAATAATAGAATTTACAATATTATAGTCAAATCCTTTTTGTGTTAAAAAGCTATACATTTTACTTTTTAATTTATATTTATCATATTTTTTTGTCCAAGAATTTATTTTTTTGTCTATAAAAAATTTTGCATTACTATAGTCTACATCATAAACATCATCAAAATATTCATTTAAATCAAAATTATTGATACCTTTAAATTTTAATTCATACAATATTTTTTTTGAACTCCAATTATTTAGTCTTCTTTTATTGTCATAAAATGATTTAGCAAAGTTAATATCATCAATTAGGGTTATAGACTTAAGATAATATATAACATTTTCTATAACATGTTCATCATTGGTTTCTTTTTTTAATCTATCATAAATTTCTTTTTCGGTTCTATTTCTATAGCTTATATAATTTAATATTTTGCTAATTAATTTTTGTTTTTCAGTAAATGCTTCTAAAGACTTAATAAGTTTTTCAGATAAAACCATACCAACTGACAAATTCAAATCATTATATAAGTTACAATCTGCAAAATAAGAATAGTCAGTATCAGTAATTATTTCAAAAAAATTTAATGTATCCTTAAATATTATTTCTTTTATTATCATAATGAAATAAGAGTATAAATAAGTGGTACAACCATAACTATAATTAAGAGCAAAGAAACTATTCTAACTATTTTTTTATTGTTCTTCATTACTTTCACCTCAAAGTAATTTTAACATATGTGTTTTTTATTTTCTATAAACTTGTCTTTTTTTAATAAAATGTTAAACTATTTATTGAAAGTTGGGATGAGATGAATAAAAATACTTTATTAAAAGAATTAAAGGCTCAAATTTATGATAGAGAAAAATATACCAATATCAAAGAACAAATTGAGGATTTAGAGCTAGAGAAAAAATTTATAGAAAAAGATATTTTATTTAGAATGAGAGAGGTAGAATTATTACAAAAATATATTTTTCTAAATGAGAACTACGACTCTAGTTTTTTGCAGATAATAAATGAACAAGTGAAGAATGAATTTTTCTACAGTGAGGACTTAAATAAGTCCAAAACTAACAAAAAAGTTAACTCAATAGGTGAATTAAAAAAATGCAAAGAGATTTTTTTAAACAATGAATATTTATTATGTAATTATTTATATAACGATGAGTTTAATTTTGTAAAAGATTTATTGGATAAATCAAGAAAGGCATATAAAGATAAAAATTTAAGGTTATTAAAGCTATATGAAGATATTGCTAAGAAAAAATTTTATAGTAAGTTAGAAATAGGAACAATTGACGAGAAAATTTTAAAAAAATCTATAGAAAAAGTGAAAAATGAAACTAGAAACATGAAAGATAATAATAAAATTTTAAATGAAGTATTTAATGATGTAAAAAAACTTGAAAAATTAAGAAAAGAGTTAAAAGAAATACTTTTGATGTCATTACCGGAAAATAAGAATAATTATATAATGTAGGAGGAAAAAATGTCGGAATTTAAATTTGAAATAGTAGAAAATATTGGGATATTATCAGAAAATGCAAAGGGATGGAGGAAAGAACTAAATTTAGTAAGTTGGAGTGAAAGAGAGGCTAAGTATGATATAAGAGAATGGAATCCAGATCATACAAGAATGAGCAAAGGTGTAACTTTTACAGAAGATGAAATGAAAATTTTATTAGAACTACTTAAAGATGAGTTAGAATAATTGATTTTAGTCTAGATAAATGATATAATTTCAGAAGAAATTTAATAAAAGTATTATGTATGAAAGTAGTAAATTAATTAGTGTTTTCAAGAGAGTAGCTGGTTGCTGAAAAGTTATATTACACTATAATTGAACTTGTTCATATATCAAATAATAGACGGGACACCGTTAAATGTACACAAGAGGGTTTTAACCAATAAGAGTGGTACCGCGAATATAACTTTCGTCTCTTAAACAGAGATGAGAGTTTTTTTATTTCAAAAGGAGGAAATTAATGGAGATGTATAATCCTAATGCTATTGAAAAAAAATGGCAAAAACACTGGGATGAAGAAAAACCATTTAAAACAGAAATTGATAGTAATAAGGAAAAATTCTATGCTTTGATAGAATTCCCTTATCCATCTGGACAAGGACTTCACGTTGGTCATCCAAGACCATATACTGCTTTAGATATTGTATCTAGAAAAAGAAGATTACAAGGACAAAATGTATTATATCCTATGGGATGGGATGCGTTTGGACTACCAGCAGAAAATTATGCTATAAAAAACAAGGTTCATCCAGCTATAATAACAGAAAAAAATATTAAAAGATTTAAAGAGCAATTAAAATCAATAGGGCTTTCTTTTGATTGGGATAGGGAAATAAACACAACAGATCCAAATTATTACAAATGGACTCAATGGATTTTTATAAAAATGTTTGAAAAAGGTTTGGCATATAAAAAAGAGATGCCAATTAACTGGTGTCCTAGTTGCAAAGTAGGTTTAGCCAATGAAGAAGTAGTAAATGGATCTTGTGAAAGATGTGGTTCAGAAGTAGTACACAAAGTTAAAAATCAATGGATGTTAAAAATAACAGAATACGCTAATAGGCTTATAGATGATTTATCTGATGTAGACTATCCTGAAAAAATAAAATCTCAACAAATAAATTGGATAGGAAGATCTTATGGATGTGAACTTGATTTTTTAATTAAAGATTCAGAAGACAAACTAAAAGTTTATACAACTAGACCAGATACTGTTTTTGGAGCTACTTACATGGTTATAGCAGTAGAGCATCCACTAATAGAAAAATACAAAAATAAAATAGATAACTTTGATGAAATTTTAGATTATAAAAATGAAGTTATAAAAAAATCAGAATTTGAAAGAACTGAATTAAATAAAAGTAAAACAGGTGTTGAATTAAAAGGAATAAAAGCCATAAATCCAGCAACTGGTAAAGAAATTCCTATATTTATTTCAGATTATGTTTTAATGACTTATGGAACAGGTGCAATAATGGCAGTTCCGGCTCATGATACTAGAGACTATGAATTTGCTACAAAATTTAATTTACCAATAGTTGAAGTTGTATCAGGAGGAGATATATCAAAAGAAGCATATACTGATACAGAAACAGGTATAATGATTAATTCAGGATTTTTAGATGGATTATCAGTAAAAGATGCTAAAGAAAAAATAGCTGAATTTATTGAAGATAAAGGACTTGGTTATAAAAAGACTAATTTTAAACTAAGGGATTGGGTATTTACGCGTCAGAGATATTGGGGAGAGCCTATACCTTTGGTTTATTGTGAAGATTGTGGTTGGGTTGCAGTACCAGAAGAAGAACTTCCAGTTAAACTTCCAGAAGTAAAAGAATATGAACCAACAGATGATGGAGAATCACCACTTGCGAAAATAGAATCATATGTGAATACAATATGTCCAAAATGTGGAAAGCCTGCAAAAAGAGAAACTGATACTATGCCTCAATGGGCAGGTTCATCATGGTACTATTTAAGATATTTAGATCCGAAAAACAAAGAAGCTTTAGCAAGTAAAGAAAGTATTGAATACTATGCTCCAGTAGATTGGTATAATGGGGGTATGGAACACACTACATTGCATTTGCTATATTCAAGATTTTGGCACAAATTTCTTTATGACATAGGAGTTGTTAATACAAAAGAACCATATATGAAAAGAACTAGCCATGGCATGATACTTGGAAATAACGGTGAAAAAATGTCTAAATCTAGAGGTAATGTTATTAATCCAGATGATATTATAAGGGACTTTGGAGCCGATACTTTAAGAACATATGAAATGTTTATAGGAGATTTTGAAAAAGCTGTTCCATGGTCAGAAAATGGAGTTAAAGGCTGTAGAAAGTTTTTGGAAAAAGTTTGGAAATTACAAGGAATTGTAAATGATAAAGAAGAATATACAAAAGAATTAGAGAGTATTATTCATAAAACTATAAAAAAGATTACTGAAGATTTTGAAAACTTAAAGTTTAATACTGCTGTTGCACAGCTAATGACACTTTTAAATGAATTTAATGCTCATAGAAGTATTTCTAAGTTAGACATAAAAACATTTTTAATATTACTAAATCCGGTAGCTCCTCATATTACTGAAGAAATTTGGGAAAGAATTGGATTTGAAAATCATATCTATAATACAACATGGCCAGTTTATGATGAAAAGAAAACCGTTGATAGTACTATAGAATTACCTATACAAGTAAATGGAAAATTAAGGTCGACATTAACCGTTTCTAAAGACGAAAGCCAAGAAAACATAATGAATCAAGTTAAAGATATAGAATCTATTAATAAATATTTAGATGGTAAAAATATTGTTAAAATAATTTATGTAAATGGGAAAATATTTAATATAGTGGTAAAATAAGTCTATTAATCAATAGACTTATTTTAAACTTAGGAGAGTTTAATGAAAATAAATATAGTAACTGATTCAACGGCTACCTTGCCGTTAGAATACATTGAAAAAGAAAATATACATGTCTTTCAAATATATTATAATTTTGAAGGCAAGGAATATGAGGAAGGAGATCCAACTAAATATGACTTGTTTTATGAAAAATTTATAGAAAGTGAGGATTTTCCTACAACTTCTCAACCACCGATTGGGAAGTTAATAGAAATTTTTAATAAAGCATTAGAGAATAATCCTGACGCTGTTATAGTTATGCCTATATCAGAAAAGTTAAGTGGCACTTATAACTCTTGTATTTTAGCTAAAGAGATGATCGGCGATGAGAGAATACATATTTATAATGCAAAAACCACAACTCTAAACTTAAAAAGACAAGTTGAATATGTGGTCGAATTAAGGAATAAAAATTTCGATATTGATGAAATTTTAAAAAGGCTTAAAATTCATAGAGAAAATCAAAGTGTATATTTTATTCCTGAATCCTTAGAGTATTTAAAAAGAGGAGGAAGATTATCTTCAACAAGTGCGACAATAGGTGATTTATTAAATATAAAACCTATAGTATCTGTAATGGAGGATGGTTCTTTGGGATTAATAGAAAAAGTTCGAGGCTTTAATAAAGCAATGAATAAAATAGAATCATTCATACCAGAAGATATTAAGTATTTATCTGTTGTATATGTATATAATAAAGAAAAAGCAATGAATATATATGAAAAAATGCAACAAAAATATCCCAACATAGATGTTAAATTTGAAGAAGTATCTTCTGTTATAGGATGCCATATAGGTCCAGGAACTATTGGCGTATTGTTCGGAACATATCTTGATTTGGAATAAAACAAAAAAGCCCTAATCTTAGGGCTTTTTTAATTTTGATTAAATTAGTAGGATATGCTATAATTTGTAATTATTGGAGGAATGAAATGAGACTATCTACAAGAGGAAGATATGGTTTACATGCTATGTATGTTCTTGGTAAAAATTATGAGGGTGAACCAATATCTCTTAATGAAATTTCAAAAATTACTGGACTATCTAATAGCTATTTAGAACAGTTGATTAGAAGGCTAAAAAAAGGTGGGTTAGTTGATAGTATAAGAGGTTCTCAAGGAGGTTATTTTTTAACTAAAAACCCTAAAGATATAACGATAGGTGATATATTAAGAAATTTGGAAGATTTTTTCGGAACCACAGAATGCTCCACTGAAGAAGATTATTGTCCTAGACAAGGATCTTGCCCTGCAAGAGGAGTCTGGGTAGAAATATCAAATGAAATAACACGCAAGGCAAATGAAATGACATTAGATGAAATGGTTAAAGGTAAATACAGGTCATGATAAATGATATTATATATTTAGATAATGCTGCAACAACTAAACCATTTGAAGATGTTATTAATTCAATGATTCCCTATTTAAGAAATAATTTTGGTAATCCTTCAAGCATTTATTCTTTAGGCACAAAATCTAAAGTTGCTATAGAAAAATCAAGAATGATATTGGCTAAAAATATGTCATGCAAACCAAGCGAAGTTTTTTTCACATCAAGTGGAACAGAAGCTGATAATTGGGCATTAAAGGGAATAGCTGAAAGTTACAAAACAAAAGGAAAGCATATTATAACTTCTAAAATTGAACATCCAGCAGTATTAAATACTTGTAAGTTTCTAGAGAGACAAGGATATGAAGTAACATATTTGGATGTTGATTCAGAAGGCATAGTTAATATCGAGGAATTACAGAGTTCAATAAAAAAAGAAACTATATTAATATCTATAATGTATGCAAATAATGAAGTTGGAACTATACAACCTATTGAAGAAATAGGAAAAATTGCAAAAGAAAATGGTGTTATTTTCCATACAGATGCAGTTCAAGCCTATGGGTTATTAGATATAGATATTAATAAAAATAATATAGATTTAATGACTATTTCAGGGCATAAAATTAATGGACCAAAGGGTATAGGGGTTTTATACATTAGAGATGGTATTAACATAGAAAATTTAATTCACGGAGGATTGCAAGAAAGAGGGAAAAGAGCATCTACAGAAAATGTCGCAAATATAGTTGGTCTAGCAAAAGCTATTGAGCTTACAAATACAGATAAAGATATTAAGATAACTAAATTAAAATCTAAAAGAGATTATTTTATTGATAGATTGAAAGATAACATTCCAAATTTAAGACTAAACGGAGATTCTTTAAATAGATTACCAAACAATATAAATGTATCTTTTGGTAATTTGAATTCAGAGTCTATTTTAATGTCCTTAGATATAAATGGAATAGCTGCTTCAGCAGGATCTGCTTGTACTTCGGGAACTATTGAACCTTCACATGTATTAAAGGCAATGAAATTAAATGAGGAAGATTCAAAATCTGCTATAAGATTTAGTATTGGTATAGAAAATACTAAAGAAGAGTTAGATTTTGTTGTAGATACACTAATAGATATTAACAAAAGAGTTAAATAATTATAAGTAGTATATTAAAATATAGGTAGGACTTACCTATATTTTTTTGTTAATATATCATATAATATAAGAATAGATGTTAAAAACAAAAAGGAGGTATGTATGCCATTTGATGTAAGGGAAACATTGATAAATGTTATATTAATTTTATTGGTTGTTTTTATCTCTTTGACTATATACTATTTAATTAATATTGGTAATAAAAATATTAGTTTAAGAAATAGATTAAGATTTGAACAATCTTTTATAAAAAGAACTGCAGTATATGTTTTTTTAATACTAATAGTATTATATTTATTTACTAAACATGCAATATTAGGTTCTACAATTGTAACTATACTTATTTCTATAGTATTAGCATACTTAATTAATCCATTAGTAAAGAAATTGGAAGCTAGAGGCATAAAAAGGGCTTATGCAATACTAATAGTATACTTGTTAGTAATTTTAATTTTTGCATTGATGATAACTATAATTATGCCAGAAATAACAGAGCAGCTATTTAATTTCATAAGAAATGCTCCTACTATTTTAAATGATTTATCTAATTCAGTAATAGAGTTTGTTGAAGATAACTTTTCTGACAATGAGAAATTAAATAATTTCACAGAAGAAATAGAACGGATGATAGGAAAGGCTATTTCTAATATAAGAGTTAAGTTACCAGAAACTGCAGCAAAATTTGGCGAAAAAATTAGTGGACTTGCTAGTAGTTTAATTAGAATAGTGTTAATCCCGATAATTTCCTTTTATTTACTATTAGATAAAGAAAAATATATAGAAGGAGCTAAAAATTTAATACCTAAGAAAGATAGGGATAATTACTTAATCCTATTTAAAGACATAGATAGAGTAAATTCTCAATTTATAAGAGGTAGACTTTTAATGGCGTTAGCTGTAGGAGTATTAACTGCTATATTTTTATTAATAATGGGGATAGAATATGCATTGGTAATAGGCGTTATAACATGCATAGCAGATATAATACCTTATATTGGTCCATTCCTTGGATTTACGCCAGCAGTAATAATAGCTTTTATAGATAACCCAATAAAAGCAGTTATTGTAGGTGTTGCATTTGTATTTATTCAATGGTTAGAAAATAATATATTAGCACCTAAAATATTAGGAACTACAATTGGATTGAATCCACTTTTAATTTTACTTAGTTTAGTAGTAGGTGCTGGAATGTTTGGAGTTGTAGGTATGATATTTTCGGTGCCTGTAGTTGCAACTATGAAAGTGGTGTTACAACATTTTAAAGATGATATAAAAAACTTTTTTTTAAATACTAACAATATAGAAGATGAAGAAAATAAAAATAAATAAGTGTGAGGTTTTATGAGAAATTTAGGTTTAAATGAGATACGTAAAGAATTTTTAGATTTTTTTAAAGAAAAAGATCATATTGTATTAAAGAGTTTTCCGTTAATTCCACAGGATGACAATAGCTTACTTTTAGTTAATGCAGGTATGGCACCTTTAAAAAAATATTTTACTGGTGAATTAAAAATGGCTAAAGATAGAGCCTGTTCTTCTCAAAGATGTATTAGAACGGGAGATATAGATTCTGTTGGAATAACTCAAAGACATGGCACTTTTTTTGAAATGCTTGGGAATTTTTCATTTGGCGATTATTTTAAAAAAGAAGCTATAGAATGGTCTTGGGAATTTTTAAATAAAAAAATGGAAATACCAGAAGAAGTTCTTTGGGTTTCAGTATATGAAGAAGATGATGAAGCTTATAATATTTGGAAGAATGAAATTGGAATTCCAGAAGAAAAAATTGTTAGGTTGGGAAAAGAAGATAATTTTTGGGAGCTTGAAGTAGGGCCTTGTGGTCCATGTTCAGAGATACATGTAGATAGAGGAGAAAAATATGGTTGTGGAAGTCCAGACTGTAAACCAGGGTGTGACTGTGATAGATTTCTAGAGGTTTGGAACTTAGTATTTACACAATTTAATAAAGATTCAGATGGTGTATATCATAAACTAGCAAACCCGAATATTGATACAGGCATGGGATTAGAAAGAATTACAATGGTTCTAGAAAATGCTGACAATATTTTTGAAATAGGCTTAGTCAAAGATATAATTTCTAAAATTGAGAAATTAAGTAACAAGAAGTATAAAGAAAACGATAAAGATGATATATCTATAAGAATAATAGCAGATCATGCACGAGCAATAACTTTTTTAGTTTATGATGGCGTTGTTCCAAGTAATGAGGGAAGAGGATATGTTTTAAGAAGACTTCTAAGAAGAGCTTCAAGACATGGGAAATTATTAGGTATAAAAGGAAATTTTATAACTGAAGTTTCTAAAGTTGTAATGGAAGTATATAAGTCTGAATATCCTGAATTATTAGAAGAACAAGAAAGAATTTTTAAAATTTTAAATTCTGAAGAAAACAAATTTCAAGAAACTATAGATCAAGGGCTAGTTATTTTAGAAAGTATAATAGCAGAAGCTAATACAAACAAATTAAAGGTTATAGATAGTAAAGATGCTTTTAAACTTTATGACACTTATGGATTTCCTATCGATTTAACTGTTGAAATATTAGAAGAAAATAATATGTCTGTAGACATTGAAAAGTTTAATATGCTGATGGAAGAACAACGAAACAGATCTAGAGAATCTAGAAATGAAGATAATATTGGATGGTCAAGCAAAGATAATTTAGAAATAAAAAGTTTAGAAGCAACAGAGTTTTTAGGCTATAACTTACTAAACAATAAATCTAAAATAAAAAGAATATTTGTAAATGATAATTCTGTTGGTGAAATAAAAACAGGAGAAAAGGGTATAATAGTGGTTGAGGAGTCAAGTTTTTATGGTGAAAGTGGTGGTCAGGTTGGAGATCAAGGAATTATAAAAACCAAAGATTCAAAAGCTATAGTTATAAATACAACTAAAAATAAAAATAATGCTATATTACATCATGTAGAGGTTGAAAATGGTACCTTTAGATTAGAAGAAGAAGTAGAAATGAAAGTAGATATTCAAAGACGTAGAGATACTATGAAAAACCATACAGCAACTCATTTACTACACAAAGCATTAAGGGAAGTATTAGGAAATCATGTGCACCAAGCAGGGTCATATGTAAGTTCAGAAAGGTTAAGATTTGATATTACCCATTTTGAAGCAATATCAAAAGACGATCTATTAAAAGTTCAAAATATTGTTAATGATGTAATTTCTTTAGGGATGCCAGTAAATTCTTCAGAGATGACTCTTGAAGAATCTACAAAATTAGGAGCTATAGGTCTATTTGAAGACAAGTATAAAGATGTTGTAAGAGTAATTAATATTGGAAATGGATACTCTACAGAATTATGTGGAGGAACACATGTAGTTTCTACATCGGACATTCAAATGTTAAAAATAATATCTGAATCATCAGTAGCAGCAGGGATAAGAAGAATTGAAGCAATAACAGGTAGATCTGTATATGAAGATTTAAAAGCGAATGAAAACTTAATAAATGATATTTCTAGTATTTTAAAATCAGATAAAAATGAAATTACTCATAGAATAGAAAACATACAAAAAGAAGTTAAGTCACTAGAAAAACAAATAACTTCATTTAAAGAAAAAGATAGTAAGAAAGATTTGAATACAGTATTAAATGAGGCTAAAGAAATTCAAGGTATTAAAGTGATTATTCATAAATTTGAAAATTTAGATACACAAACATTTAGAAATTTAGGAGATACTTTAAAAGATAAACTAGGTACTGGAATAATAATTTTATCAAATCTAAATAAAGATAAATTAAACTTTTTAACTATTGTTACAAAAGATTTAACAAATAAAGTTTCCGCTGGTGATATTGTTAAGCAAGTAGCTATTAAGACAGGCGGAAATGGAGGAGGCAGAAGGGACTTTGCAATGGCTGGTGGAAAAGATATTACAAAAGTCGATATTGCAATAAATTCTGTTGTCGATATATTAAATGAATTAATTAAATAGGAGGATACAAATGCAAGAAAAAGAAAATATAAATAAGACAATGATGTTTGAACCTCAAAAAGATGAATCTAAATCAGTAAAAGAAATTTTGGATTCTGTGTATAAACTATTATCAGAAAAGGGATATAAGCCAGTAAATCAAATTATAGGGTATATTCTTTCAGATGATCCAACTTATATAACAAGTTATGGAAATGCAAGAAATATTATAAGACAAGTCGATAGAGATGACTTATTAGAAGAATTATTAGAATTTTATTTAAAAGAAAACAATATAAAGTAATTTATACTAGACTTAAAAAAAATAATTATAATTATTTTTAATAATATACTATTTACCAATTAATAAAAAAATTATTTAACATATTATTTATAAAATATTAGTAGAAATGAATTTTCATTTCTACTAATATTTGTGATTAAATAAAAAATTATCAAAATTTAATTAAGAATAATAATTACAAGTTATATGGCATATTGTTAAAATATAATTGATTTTAAGGTTATTTATTAATTTTATACTTGGTATAATTTAATAAAGATAGTAAATATTATTTTATTGAAAATATATTTAGAAAACTAAGATTATTAATAGAAGTATTGAATAAATTACAGTATACATGTAAATTCTCTAAACAAGTATAATTTGCAAATTGTAAATCATAGTTAATATTTAACATGCAAGATATCTATTTTAGGGATATTGTAATTTAGTTAGTAAATACTTCTATAAAAAGGTGGTTTAATGGAAAGATACATGGGGTTGGATGTTGGGGACAAGACTATAGGTGTTGCTATTAGTGATCCGTTTTTTATTACAGCTCAAGGGCTAAAAACTATTAAAAGAGTTAGTGAAAAAAAAGATATAAACGAGCTTTTGGATATTATAAAAGATAACAATATAGTTAAAATTATAGTTGGTATTCCTAAAAATATGAATAATTCAATAGGCCTTCAAGGAGAAAAAGTTATTTCTTTTACTAATAAGCTAAAATCCAGAACAGAAATTGAAGTAATATATCAAGATGAGAGATTATCAACAGTATCTGCTGAAAGGATATTAATAGAAGGAAATATGAGGAGAAATAAACGTAAAAAGGTTATAGACATGGTAGCATCAACATATATTCTACAAACCTATTTGGATAGTATAAGGAGGTAGGCAATGGATATAATAGAGCTTTATGATGATTCGGGAAATCTTCAAAAGTTTGAATTACTTGATACTTTTGGTATGGATGACGATAATTATGCAGTTATGTTACCCATAAGTGAGCATAATCAAATGACTTATATATTAAAAATAAAAAATGGCTCAAATGGTGAGATAATTTTTGAAGGAATAGAAGATGAAAAAGAATTAAATGATGCTGTTGAAGTATATGAACAGTTGAAAAAAGAAAATATGCAATAGACAAGGAGGGGTCATGGATTTAGGTAAATTAAAAGAATTATTAATTAAGAATGGTTATAAAGTAACCAAGCAAAGAGAAATAATTTTTAATACTTTAATTGAAAATGAGGAATCACATTTAAGTCCTGAAGAATTACATGAAATTGTAAGCAAAAAGGACAAAGACATCGGAATAGCTACAGTATATAGGACATTATTACTTTTTGAAGAATTGAGATTAGTGTACAAATTAGATTTCGATGATAATAGATATCGTTATGAGATAGTAAACGATGGCGAAAAACATCATCATCATCATTTAGTATGTACATCTTGCAATAAAGTTATTGAAGTTAAAGATGATCTTTTAGAAAATATTGAAGAAAATATAGAGAAAACATATGATTTTAAAATAGATGATCATGAACTAAAATTCTATGGGTTATGCTCCGATTGTCAAAAAAATAATAGGAGTGTTTAATGGCAAAAAAACAAAATAAATTAAAAATAATTCCATTGGGTGGAGTATCTGAAATTGGGAAAAATATGACTGTTGTCGAATATAATGACGAAATTATAATAGTAGATTGTGGGTTAACTTTCCCTGATGAAGACATGCCTGGAATAGATATAGTAATTCCAGATATTACTTATTTGGAAAAAAATGTGCAGAAAATAAAAGGTTTAGTTGTGACACATGGACATGAGGATCATATAGGAGCTATTCCTTATATTTTAAAAAAGATGAACATACCAATATATGGTACAAAATTAACAATAGGTTTAATTAAAAATAAATTAAATGAACACAAGCTAAGCAAAAAAAACTTACATGTTGTAGAAAAAGGTAAATCTATAAAATTAGGTGTTTTTGATGTTGAATTTATTCAAGCCAGTCATAGTATCCCAGATTCTGTTAGCTTTTCTATAACTACACCACTAGGTGTCTTAATATTTACAGGAGATTTCAAGATTGATTATACTCCAATAGATGGTGATGTTATGGACTTAACAAGGTTTGCTGAATTAGGAAAAAAAGGTGTACTTGCTTTGCTTGCGGAAAGTACTAATGTAGAAAGACCAGGTTACACTTTAAGTGAAAAATCTGTAGGAGAAACGTTTATAGATTTATTTTCAAAAGCTGAATCTAGAATAATAGTGGCAACATTTGCTTCAAATGTCCATAGAATACAACAAGTAATTCATGCAGCTGAACATTTTGGAAGAAAAGTTGCTCTTTCAGGTCGATCTATGGTTAATATAATAACTGTTGCTAGAGAATTAAATTATTTGGATGTTAAAAGTGACACCTTTATAGATTTAAAAGATATTAATAAATATGATGGAAATAAAATTGTTCTACTTACAACCGGAAGCCAAGGTGAACCTATGAGTGCATTAACAAGAATGGCTTTTGGAGAGCATAGGCAAGTGCATTTAGTTCCAGAAGATACTGTAATTTTATCAGCATCTCCTATTCCAGGAAATGAAAAAACAGTATTTTCAATCATTAATAAGCTAACAGAGCTAGGTGTTAATTTAATTTATCATTCATTGGCAGATGTACACGTTTCAGGACATGCTTGTCAAGAGGAATTAAAATTAATTCATACTCTTGTTAAACCTAAATATTTTATACCTATACATGGTGAATATAGACATTTAATAAAACATGCTGAACTTGCTGAAAGTTTAGGGACACCAAAAGAAAATATTTTTATAGGAAGAAATGGAAATACTTATGAATTCACTAAAAGAACTGGAAAATTGGTAAAAACAGATTATGCAGGAAATATATTAGTGGATGGATTAGGTATAGGTGATGTAGGTAATATCGTATTAAGAGATAGGAAACATTTATCAGAGGATGGACTTATAGTTGTGGTGGTTACTATAAACAAAGATAATGGAGAATTAATATCAGGTCCGGACATAATATCTAGAGGCTTTGTTTATGTAAAAGAAAATGCTGATTTAATGGAAGAAGCAAAGCATGTTGTAGAAAAAACATTAGATTTATGCAGTAAATCTAGAATAAAAGGTTGGTCTACAATTAAGAATAATATAAGAGATAGTCTAAGAAAATTTGTATACGAAGAGATAAAAAGAAATCCTATGATACTACCAATAATTATTGAAGTTTAATAAGGAGGAAATATGGATTTAGTATCTAAAGCAGAAGAATTAGGGCAATTATTAGCTAATTCAAATGAGTATGTAGAATATAGAGAATTATATAATTCAGTATATAAAAATGAAAAAAACAAAGATATAATAGATGATTTTAGAAAAAAGGTAATGGAATATCAGATAAATTATGTAAGTAAAGGTAAAGAATCCGAAGATGAAATAAAGAAACTTGAAAATTTACAAAATATTATTATGATGAATCCAGAAGTAGCAAAATTCATGGCAGCAGAAGCAACTTTTTCTGTAGAACTAAAATCTGTATATGATGCTATAGAGAATGCTATTAAATTAGATTAATGATAGTAGAAGAAAATGTTGAAAAGTATATAAGAACTATTTCTAAAACAAATAATAATGATTTATTGGAAATGGAAAAATATGCTTTTAATAATAAAATACCTATTATTGAACCTGAAGTTAGAAATTTTTTAGATGTAATAGTTAGAATTAAAAAACCTAAAAAAATATTGGAAATTGGAACAGCTATAGGATATTCTGCAATAGTTATGAAACTTGCTAATGAAAATTCTAAAATTACTACTATAGAAATAAATGAAGAAAATTTTTTGAAAGCAAAAGAAAATGTAGAAAAAATTGGATTTAATAAAGATATACATTGTATTTTGGGTGATGCAAATGATGTTTTAGATTTATTAGAGGAAAAATATGATTTAATATTTATGGATGCAGCAAAAGGTCAATATATTAATTATTTTGAGAAGTCCATAGATAAGTTAGATATTGATGGTATATTAATCTCAGATAATATCTTATTTAAAGGTATGGTAGCAACTGAAGAATATAAGAAAAATAGACATAGAAAAATAACAATTGTAAAAAGATTAGATCAATATATAGAATTATTAATGAATGACGAAAAACTTTGCACATCAATTATACCTATAGATGATGGAATGTCTATAACCTACAGAAAACATTAATTTCTGTAGGTTATATATTTAAGGAGTGAGAAAATGGGAAGTGTTTTTATACAATCTGTGGATAGAGCTTTTAAAATTCTGGAGTATATTTCTGCTAAAAATAGTGCTGGTATATCAGAAATATCTAGAGACTTAGATATAAATAAAAGTACAGTTTTTGGATTAATTAAAACATTGGAATCATTAGGGTATATAGTTAAATCTAAGAGGGATAGTAAGTATTTGCTATCCTACAAATTTTATTCGTTATCTAGTCGGTCCGCACATAGTATGCCAATATTAGATGTAATAAAACCTTATCTTGAAAAATTAAGCAAAAAATATGGAGAAACCGTACATTTAGTTGTCGGAACTGATAATTCTGTTGTATACATAGATAAATTAGATGGAACTCAGTCAATATCTGTATTTACTAAGATAGGTGCCAAAATGCCACTACATTGTACAGGGGTAGGAAAAGCTATACTTTCATTGAGAGATAATATTCAGGTTATGGAATATGCAGATTTTTTTGGTTTAGAAACTTTTACAAAAAATACAATAACTAATAAATTCAAATTAATAGAAGAAATTGAAAAAATAAGGAAGCAAGGTTATAGTTTAGATGACGAAGAAGCTCAATATGATTTATTTTGTATTGCCATAGCATTTAAAACTGAAAAAGAAGAATATTCTATTAGTATCTCTGTGCCTAAATTCAGAATTAATGAAAAGCTTAAAAAAAGTATTATAGAAGATTTATTAGAAATAAAAGATAGTATGAGTAAATATTATTTATAATAAATCTTGACAATATAGGGTATTGAAAATATAATGAAGATAAGATAACGCATTATAATAAAAAGAGAACGAAATATTATATTATAATACAAGACTAAGAAAGAGATCGGAATATAATGTATACTATAAAAATAGTAAACGAAAATTTTCAATTTTCATGTATTAATGGAGAATCTTTATCTGATTCCATGCATAGAGTTAACAATAAACATCCAATAGTAGGGTGTAGAGGTGGAGGTTGTGGTGTGTGCAAGATAAAAATCATATCAGGTAAATATGATTTAGGCAAAATGAGTATCAAGTATATATCTTTGAAAGATATAGGAAAAGGTTATTCTCTAGCTTGTAGAACATACCCAAAATCAGATATGGATATAGAATTTGTAGGCAGAAAGTGATTTTTTATCTAAAGGAGGAGAAAAATGGCAGTTACAGGTATTTTAAGAGTTGGTTTAGTTCAAATTAAAGTTTTAGATTTTGATGAATCGTTAGTGCATTATAGGGATAGGATAGGATTAGATATTGTAGGAAATATTGATGAAGATAGAATAATGTTAAAAACTTATGATGAATTTGATCATCATTCTCTTGTATTACATAAAGCAGATACAGCGGGAATAGATTTTATAGCTTTTAAAGCGGACAATGAAAAAACAGTAAATAAAATAATAGAAAAGACAAAATCTGAATATGGATTTGATTATGAAATTATGAGTGATCAACCTGGATATGGTGAAATACACACTTTTACTGTTCCAACAGGACATAAAATAGGGATATATAATGAAGTTGAACTGGCAGAAGATTATCCAATGATAAGAAATCCTTATATATGGAAAAAAGAGCCAAAGGGTATGGCACCAACTTGTTTTGACCATGCTTTATTATATGGACCAGATCAAGCAACTACTGTTAAGTGGCTAACTGAGGTTTTAGGTTTGGCTATTACAGAGATATTATTAAAAGAAGATGGTGAAAATCACTTATGCACTTGGTTATCAGCAAATACTAGGGGACATGACTTAGCAGTATTAGATTTTCCAGAACCAAATGTATTACATCATATTTCATTCCACTTAGAAGATTGGCATGCAGTTGGGCATGCAGCTGATATAATGGCAAGATATGAAATCAAGATAGATGCAGGACCAATGAGACATGGTATTACTAGAGGTCAAACAATTTATTTCTTTGATCCTTCAGGAAATAGAAACGAAACTTTTGCAGGTGGCTATGAATTTTTCCCAGACCATCCAGTTAGGATTTGGGATGCTGATCATGCAGGAGCAGGAATATTCTACTATGATAAAGCATTAAATGATAGATTTTTATCAGTTTATAGCTAGAAGAAAGTTATCGAGGAGGAGTTAAATTGAGTAGACCAGAAATTGGAAAAAGTATAGTTACAGGTAAATTTACAACTAATTATTTAGAAGTTGGAGAAGGATTTCCGATAATTTTCATACATGGATCTGGTCCAGGGGTTTCAGCCTATGCTAACTGGAGATTAGTTTTACCGAAAATATCTGAAGTAGGACATTGTTATGCACCAGATATGTTAGGGTTTGGATATTCAGATAAACCAACAGATGTTAAATATGGAATGAAACTTTGGACTCAACAAATAGTTGATTTCATGGATGCTTTAAAGATAGAAAAAGCTGATTTTGTTGGTAATTCTTTCGGAGGATCTTTAGCTTTATCAATGGTAATTAATTATCCTGAAAGAGTTAGAAAATTAGTGATGATGGGTCCAATGGGAGTAGAGTTTGATATTTCTTATGGTTTAAATGAAGTATGGGGATATCAGCCTTCTAAAAAAAATATGTTAAAACTTATAGAACTTTTCTGTTATAACCAAGAATATGCTACTGAAGAATTAGCAGAAACAAGATATAGAGCGAGTACTGAACCTGGTTTTCAAGAGGCGTTTAGTTCAATGTTCCCAGAACCAAGACAAAACTCAGTAGATGATATGTCTTTTACGGATGAACAAATAAAAACTGTTAAAAATGATACTATGATTGTTCATGGTCGCGAAGATAAAGTTATACCTGTAGATAATGCATTTAAATTAATAAAATTAATAGATAATGCAGAATTACACATATTTGGACATTGTGGACATTGGACACAAATTGAAAGAGCAGATGACTTTGCAAAATTAGTAAAATATTTTATAGGAAAATAAGATAATTAAAATGTGGAAGTTACTGTAATGGTAACTTCTATATTTTTCTAATTTAATGTAAATTAGGAGAAATAATATGGATAAATTAAGTAAAATAGCAGATAAATTGTATGATGCCGCAAATAATTTATATCAAATTGATCCAATTAGCAATAGACATAAAGATTTGACTATAGATGATGCCTATAAAATACAATTAATAAATCATGAAAAAGAATTAAAAAAAGGAAAAGTTGTTACCGGAAAAAAAATTGGTTTAACTTCAAAAGGTATGCAAGAAGCCATTGGTGTAAATCAGCCAGATTTTGGAATTTTGTATAATGATATGGAAGTAAAAAATAATATTATTGATACTGATAGTATATTACAACCAAAAGTTGAAGGAGAATTAGTATTTGTTTTAAAAGAAAATATTGGCGACAATATTACTTATGAGAGAATAATAGAAGCTACAGATTATGTTTCTCCTGCAATAGAGATAGTAGCAAGTAGAATAAAAAATTGGAAAGTAACAATTGTTGATACTATTTCAGACAATGCTTCTTGTGGACAATATATAGTATCAGATATAAAAATAGATCCTAAAAAAGTTGATCTAAAAAAAGTTCAATTATCTATGTATAAAAATAATGAATTTATAAATAATGGATATGCAACAGAAGTCCAAGGAGATCCAGTTAATGCCGTTGTATGGTTAGCTAAAACTCTAGGTAAATATGGTGTAAGATTTAATAAAGGTGATGTGATATTATCTGGAGCGATTACAGGTGCAGTTCCAGCTTTTAAAGGAGATAAATTTATTTGTGATTACCATGAATTTGGAAAAATCGAAATAGAATTTATTTAATATAGGAGAAATATATGGATAAAATAAAAGTGGGAATCATTGGTCCTGGAAATATTGGACAGGACTTAATGATAAAAATAGGAAGGAGTAAGTACCTAGAACTTGTGTGTGTTGTTAATATTAGAGAATCAAAGGGTTTAGAGCATGCAAGAAAATTGGGAATAGATGCCTCTCCGCTTGGAGTAGATTATTTAATAGAAAATTATAAAGGAAAGATTAAAATAGTTTTCGATGCAACATCAGCAAAAGCTCATTTGTCTGCTTACAAGAAATTACAAGATGTAGGTATGTTTGTTTTAGATTTAACTCCTGCTTCAGTAGCTCCATATTGTGTTCCAGCAGTTAATCTAGATAATAATATGCTAACTGAAAAAGAGGTAAATTTAGTTACCTGTGCTGGACAAGCAACCACACCTATGGTTTCAGCTATTAATGAAGTTGCTGATGTTTATTATGCAGAAATAGTATCATCTTTAAGTTCTGATAGTGCTGGCGCAGGGACAAGAGCTAATATAGATGAATTTACAGAAACTACTAGAAATGCATTAATAACAATAGGCGGTGCAGATGAAGCTAAAGTTATAATTATATTAAATCCTGCAGAACCTCCTATTTATATGAGCAATACCATATACACTAAAGTAAGAAATTTAGATATGGATAAGATTATCGAATCCACAAATAAATGTTTGGATAAAATGCAAGAATATGTTCCAGGAGTAAGATTTAAAATGGAACCAACACTAAAAGATTTAAATGATGATATAGTGGTAATGATATTAGAAGTAGAAGGATTAGGTGATTTTTTACCAGTTCATTCTGGTAATCTTGATATTATAAATGCCGCTGCAATAAAAATAGCAGAAGAAAAGGCTAAAAAACTACTTGAGGTGTAATATGCCAAAAATAATTATTACAGATACAACATTAAGAGATGGAAGTCATAGTGTAAAACATAATTTTACATTAGAAGAAATAAAAAAAATTTGTAAAAGTCTTGATGATGCTGGTATAGATATCATTGAGGTAGGTCATGGCGATGGATTAACAGGTTCAACAGTTAATTATGGTTTTTCAAAATATAATGATTTTGAAATGTTGGAAGCTTCAAAATCTGTTATAAAAAATGCGAAACTTGCGACTTTATTGCTTCCAGGGATTGGAACAGTTAAAGATTTAAAAAAAGCTAAAGATGTAGGTGTTGAGGTTGTAAGAATAGCAACCCATGTAACAGAAGCGGATATTTCTCAACAACATATTATTGAAGCTAAAAAAATGGGGTATTTTGTAGTAGGATTTTTAATGATGGCTCATAGAGCTTCAGCTGAAAGGATATTATTTGAAGCTAAAAAAATGGAATCCTATGGTGCAGATGTAGTTTATGTTACTGATTCGGCAGGAGCTATGGTTTCAAATGAAGTGGAAGAAAAGATTAGCTTGCTTGTAAAAAATTTGAATATTCCTATTGGATTCCATTCTCATAATAACTTAGGATTGGCAATTGGAAATTCTTTAGCAGCATTAAAGTCAGGTGCAACTTATATAGATGGATCTTTAGGAGGACTCGGAGCTGGAGCTGGAAATACTGCAACAGAAATGTTAATAGCAGTTTTAAATAAAACAGGATATACACATAATACAGATTTATTTAAAACTATGGATGCTAGTTCATATATACTGAATCCTATATTAAAAGAACACGGTGTTAATTTACCATTACTTTTAGACTCTATGATGTTAGGATATTCAGGAGTTTATTCTAGCTTTATGTTACATGCTAGGCGAGCGGCTAAAAGATTTAATGTAGATTATAGAGATATTATATTAGAGCTTGGTAAACGTGAAGCAGTAGGAGGACAAGAGGATTGGATTGTTGAAATTGCTAAAGAGTTAAGTAATAATGATTAATCTTAAAATGAATGATATAAATCAACTATATCATTCATTTTTTGTAGTATAATATTATAAGATATACTACAAAAACAGGGGGATATTTTTGAATAAAGTAGAATTATTAGCTCCAGCAGGAGATTTAGAAAAATTAAAAATAGCTATAATGTATGGTGCAGATGCTGTATATTTAGCAGGAGAAGCTTTTGGAATGAGAAAAGCTTCTAAAAATTTTGATGAGAAACAACTTAAAGAAGGCGTCGAGTTTGCACATAGTAAAGGTAAAAAAATATATGTTACTTTAAATATAATACCTCATAATGATGATTTAGTAGGATTAGAAGATTATGTTAACTTTTTAAGTACTATAAATGTTGATGCATTAATAGTTTCTGACCCGGGAATATACTCAGTAATTAGGTCTGTAAATAAAGATATAGAAGTACATTTATCTACACAAGCATCTGTTACAAATTATCAAACTGTAAAATTTTGGGGAGATATGGGGGTAAAAAGAATTGTTCTTGCTAGAGAATTGTCTTTGAAAGAAATATCTCAAATAAAAGAAAATGTACCAAATGTAGATTTAGAGGTGTTTGTTCATGGAGCAATGTGTATTTCATATTCTGGAAGATGCTTATTAAGTAATTATATGACTGGAAGAGATGCAAATAGAGGAGATTGCGCACAGGCTTGTAGATGGAAATATAACTTAGTAGAAGAAAAAAGACCAGGAGAGTATTATCCAATAGAAGAAACTGAGCAAGGAACTTTTATTTATAACTCTAAAGATTTATGCATGATGGACTCATTAGACGATTTAATAAAGTCTGGAGTAGATAGTTTAAAAATAGAAGGTAGAGTAAAGACTCAGTACTATGTTGCTACAGTAATTAGAAGTTATCGCTTGGCGATAGATGCCTATTATAATGGTACTTATACTAAAGAATTAGCTGAGTATTTACTGAATGAAATAAAAAAATCTAGTCATAGAGATTTCACAAAAGGATTCTTTTATAATAAACCAACTGAAGAAGATCAATTATATGAAAGTAGTTCATATATAAGAAAGTATGATTTTGTAGGAATAGTTTTAGACTATGATGAGAATACAAAAATAGCTACAATAGAACAAAGAAATAGAATTTTTAAAGGAGATAAGCTAGAAGTATTTGGACCAGAAAAAGAATTTTTTGAGTTTGAAATGGGTAGTATGATTAATGATAAAGATGAAGAAGTTGAAGTTGTTCCACGAGCTAGAGAAATTTTTAAAACTAAGATAGATTATCCAATAAAACCTTGGAATCTAATAAGAAAGGTTTTATAAATTAAAACTTAATATTCATATATAAAAAAAGGCGACTTAATTGGTTGTCTTTTTTTATATATGAATATTATTTTAGATTCTTGATTAGAAAGTATTAAAGGTGGTATAGAATAAATACGATTATAAAATAATCAAGATTAGGGAGGTTAAAAATGATTATATATACTTGCCAAAATATTAAATCCTTGGAAATATTAAATTCAAATAAAAGGTTTATTAATAAGAAATTTTATATAGAAGAACATTTTGAAGATATTTCTAATATATTTTTAAGATGTTATGATTGGTTTGTTATAGAAGCAAGTAAAAAAGTAAAAAAACCAACGGATGTTGAATATCCAATTTGGTGCAGTATAACTCCTAGAAATTGTATGATACCAATTGAAAATGAAATAATATACATATTAGATGTTCCAGATGATGAAATAATTCTATTTGATGGAAGTAAATGGGATTTTGTTTTGAATTTACGTTATATACCTTTGGACGACAAGGATTTTGATAATTATATTTTTAATTTGAAAAGAAAAGGAATAAAAAATGAATATACAGTCTTTAATTCCACAGATAACTTAATTGAACAACAAAAAATTATTGATAGCTGGTACAGGATTTTCGAAATTGAAAATAGTAAAGATATATATATTCAAGCTAATATTTGGGAAATAAAAAAAGAATGGATAATAGATATTGTAAGGTATAGAGAAGATATTCCTGAAAAATACTTCAAAAGAATAAAAAATAGATAACACATTTTACATTTGAACAAATTAAACTTTCAACTGTTTTTAAGATTTAAAAGATGTGTTATAATAAAAATATAGTAATCATGATTACTATATAATCATAATCTAGAAAGGAGGAAAAAATGAAATTAAAATCGAAATTGAAGAAGGAGACGATTTTTATAGTGTCAATGTTAATAGTTCTTGCTATAGTAGTTTGGGGAATAGCTTTACCATCAAATTTTGAAAATGTTGCAAATGCTACTTTTACTTTTTTAACAGGCAACTTTAGTTGGTTATATGTAGTAGCTATGAATATTTTCTTGGCATTTGCCATATGGTTGGGTTTTTTTAGTAAATATAAAAATATAAAACTAGGACCAGATGATTCTACACCAGAATATAAAACTATTACATGGTTTGCAATGTTATTTTCTGCAGGAATGGGAATAGGATTGGTATTTTGGGGAATAGCAGAACCATTAAGTCATTACCTTGCTCCAGTAGGAGCAGAAGCTGCAACTGTTGCTGCTCAAAAATTCGCTATGGAGAAATCGTTTTTACACTGGGGACTACATCCGTGGGCAAATTATTGTATTATGGGTCTAGGACTAGCGTATATGCAATTTAGGATGAAAAAGCCAGCTCAAGTTAGTAGCATATTTATACCTTTATTGGGCGAAAAAAGAGCTAATGGAGGTGTAGGTAAAATAATAGATATTTTAGCTGTATTTGCTACTGCTGGTGGAATGGCTACATCTCTAGGACTTGGTACATATCAAATAAATAGTGGACTTAATTATTTATTTGGAATTCCAGAAAATACGAAAGTTCAATTAATAATTGTCATATCAATAACTTTTATTTATACTATAACGGCTGTAGCTGGAATTGATAAAGGGATATCATTAATATCAAATATAAATATGATATTTGTTGGAGTTTTATTAATCGGATCTTTTGTTTTTGGACCAACAGTAGGTATTTTGAACAATTTTGTTGAAACTACTGGATTATATTTGCAAAGATTTTTATCTAGTGCTATGGAAATTGGTGGATTTGAAGGAAAATCTTGGTACAGCGCATGGACTATATTTTATTGGGCTTGGTTTATTTCATGGGCACCTTTTGTAGGAGTGTTTATTGCACGAATTTCCAAAGGAAGAACCATAAAAGAATTTGTTGCTGGTGTAACTTTAGTTCCAGCTATATTATCTTTTATCTGGTTCGCGATATTTGGTGGAATCGATTTTTCTATGGATGTATCCATATTAACTGAAGCAGCTAAAAATACTACAACAGCATTTTTTATAGTTATGGCTGAAATACCATTGGGGTTTTACTTATCTTTAGTTACTATTATTTTACTATTTACATTTTTTATAACATCTGCAAATTCTGCAACATTTGTTTTAGGAATGTTGACAGACCAAGGGAAATTAAATCCGAGCAAATCTAAGATGACAATATGGGGAATTTTAATGGCAGGCTTAACATTAGCGTTAATGGTAGGTAGTAAAAATGGTTTACAAATGTTACAGACAATATCTGTAGTTGCTGGCTTTCCATTTATATTTATAATGTTTTTTACAATGTATGCATTAAAGAAAGCATTGGATAAGGATCCTTATATAATTGAAATGGAAAGATTAAAAAAATTAGAAGACAAAAGAAAAGAACAGTCAAAATTTAGTTGATAGGAGGATTTTATGAAAAAATTAGAAATTGGAAATTTTTATGTTAAAGAAGTAGATTTTGGTGATGAAACAAAATATTCAGATGGAAGATTAATGATAAACCGACAAGAGGCGATGAACTATGTACTAGAAGATTCACACATAATTTCTTTAAATATTGAAATAGCAAGACCTGGTGAAGATATTCGAATAGTTCCAGTAAAAGAGGCTGTAGAACCAAGAATTCGTCCAGATGGAAGAGCTTTGTTCCCTGGTGTTACAGGTGACTTGGCACCAACAGGGGAAGGCGTGGTTCATGCTCTTAAGGGAGTTAGTGTACTTGGAGTTGGAGAACATTATGGTAGTTTTGGTGATGGAGTAGTAGATATGTCCGGAGAAGGACAAAAATATACTAGATTTGGAAATTTGATAAATATTGTACTAATCGCTAATACTGACGAAGAAGAAGAAAGATTTGAACAACAAAAGAAAAATCATGCTATTAGATGGGCAACTCATAGACTAGCTGAGTATATAGGAAAAGCCGTTGTAGAATTAGAGCCAGAAGATAAAGAAATTTATAAGTTTGAAGGTGTAACAAAAAGAAGTGAAAATATTAATAAATTGCCTTCAGTAGTTTTAGTAATGCAACCACAATCTCAAATGGAAACGATGGGTTATAACGATTTGATTTATGGGTGGGATATGAACCATTATGTACCAACATTTATTAATCCTAATGAAATACTAGATGGTGCATTAATATCTGGCAGTTTTATGCCTTCATCTTCAAAATGGGCTACATATGATATGCAAAACTTCGATACTATAAAAGAGTTATATTCAAGACATGGAAAAGAAATAAACTTTTTAGGAATTATTTTGTCTAATCTTAATGTATCATTAGAACAAAAAGAAAGGTCGGCTATATTTGTAGCTAACATAGCTAAATCATTAGGGGCAGATGGTGCAATAGTAACAGAAGAAGGTTATGGAAATCCTGATGTTGATTACGTTAGATGTATTGTTGCATTAGAAGATGTTGGAGTAAAAACTGTAGGTATTAGTAATGAGTGTACTGGTAGGGATGGAAAATCACAACCACTTGTTGTTTTAAATGAAAAAGCAACAGCTTTAGTTTCAACAGGTAATGTTTCAGATTTAATTGAGTTACCAGCTTGTAAAACAGTTTATGGAGAATTAGCAGCTTTAGGTAGAGATGGTTTATCTGGTGGTTGGGAAGGTGATGAAAAACTAGGACCTTCTGTTAGAGAAGACGGCTCCATTATATTAGAAAATAATGCTATGTTTTGTGGTGATGGAATTAGTGGTTGGTCTGTTAAAACAGTTAAGGAATTTTAGGAGGTTATTATGAAAAAAGTTGTTCATTATATAAATCAATTTTTTGCAGGAATAGGTGGAGAAGAGCTAGCAGACATTAAACCTGAAATCAGAAAAGGAGCTGTAGGACCTGGAACTGCATTCAAAGATAAGTTAGATGCAGAAATAGCATATACAATAGTATGTGGAGATAATTACTTTGGAAGTAATACAGAAGAAGCAATTGAAGAAATATTCAATCTTCTTAATGGAATAGAATTTGATGCATTTATTGCAGGGCCAGCATTTCAAGCAGGAAGATATGGAATAGCTTGCGGAAATATAGCAAAAGCGGTAAAAGAAAAATTTGATATTCCGGTAGTAACATCTATGCATGTAGAAAATCCTGGAGTAGAAATGTTTAAAGAAGATATTGTTATTTTTAAAGGCGGAAATTCTGCAGCTTCTATGAGAAATGATATTAAACCTATGTCAGAATACCTAAATAAAATATTTAAAGGTGAAGAAACAAATCCAGCAGAAGAAGAAGGATATTTCTCAAGAGGAATAAGAAAACAAGTTTGGTTGAAAGAACCAGTAACTGCTGCTAAAAGAGGTGTTGATATGTTAATTAAAAAGTTAAATAATCAACCATATCAAACAGAACTTGTAATTGAATCTAGGGAAGAAATTCCAATGGCCACTCCTATTAAAGATTTAAAAACAGCTAATATAGCTATTGTAACAAGTGGTGGAATAGTTCCTGTTGATAATCCTGATAGAATACAATCAGCTTCTGCCACAAGATGGGGTGCATACGACATTTCAAATGTAGATAGACTAGATAGCGGAGTGTTCAAAACTATTCATGCAGGCTACGATCCAGAAGCAGCTGACAATGATCCAAACAGAGTTGTTCCTATAGATGTTCTTAAAGAAATGAATAAAAATGGAATATTTGGAAAACTTCACTCATATTTCTATTCAACTGTTGGAACAGGGACTACACAAGCAGAAGCTGCTAGAATGGCAAAAGAGATAATAATAAAATTACAAGAAGATTCAGTAGATGGAGTAATAATGACTTCTACGTGAGGCACTTGTACACGTTGCGGAGCAACAATGGTAAAAGAGATTGAAAAAGCAGGAATACCTGTAGTCCAAATGTGTAACTTAGTACCTGTAGCACAAACCGTGGGTGTAAATAAAATAGTACCTACTATTTCTATTCCTTATCCATTAGGAGACCCATCTACACCAGAAGAAGAACAACATGGATTGAGATATGATAGAGTAAAAAGAGCATTAGACTCATTAACTGTAGAAATAGAAGAACCTACTATCTTTTAATAGCGGAAAATAAACTTAATATAATTAATAAAAAAACAAACTAGTTTAATTTGTCTAGTTTGTTTTTTGTTGGTAAAATATAATATAAACTATATATGGAGATTAAGAGGTAATTATGGACATAAATTCAATTTCTGAGAGTAATAAAGTAATACAAAAAAAAAGAATGATAAATTATTTTATAGATGCAGCTAAAAAGATAATCCAAGAAGAAAGTATACAAAATATTACTATTAGAAAAGTAGCTATGCTAGCAGGATATAATAGTGCTACTTTATATAAATATTTTGATGATTTAAATCATCTGAAATTTTTTTCAGCAATGACATATTTAAATGTGTATATAGATGATATACCATTATATGTTAAAGGTGTAGATAATAGTAAGGATATTTACTTAAGAATATGGGATTGCTATATTGATCATTCTTTTAAAATGCCTAATATATATTATTATCTATTTTTTGCTGATTTAAAAAAGACTATGGAACAATATACAGAAGAATATTACAGTATTTTTCCTTTAAATATAAAAATAGATGATGAAATTATCAAAAATATGTTATTGTCTTATTCTTTAAATACTAGATCAAAAATACTAATGGATTCATGTGTTAAAAATGGAATTATAAAAAAAGAAGAAGCATATATGGCAGATGATATAATAATATGCATATACGAAAGTTATTTATTAAAAGTTCAGAAAAAATTAATATCACAAAAAGAAGCTACAATTAAAGTAAAAGAATACATTAGGGAAGTATTTAATAAATTCTCTTAAAAAACATGAATTTAAATAAATTCGTGTTTTTTTAATCCATATATTTTTAGTAGGAGATACTTTTTTAGCATTATAAATTATGATACAATGAAAGTTGTACTTAATTAATGAAATTGCGATTAAAGGGGATTTATTATATATGGAAATGAATAATAAAATAAAAAAATATACCATAGTAACATATGGTTGTCAGATGAATGAACATGACTCTGAAAAAATAGCATATATATTAGAAAATTTAGGATATGTATCTACAAATGAAATTAATGATACTGATTTTATAATATACAATACTTGTTTAGTTAGAGAAAATGCTGAGTTAAAAGTATACGGTCAACTAGGATCACTTAAACCTTTAAAAAAAGAAAATCCAGATATGATAATTGCAGTATGCGGTTGTATGATGCAAACAGGTGAAGCTAGAGAAGTAATCCAAAAAAAATATAGACATGTAGATATAATATTTGGTACTAAAAATATTTCTAGTCTACCTACTTTAATAAATAGACATTTATCCACGGGAAATACTGTAATTGACATTGAAGAAAGAGATTTAATTGACAATCAAATAGATATGAAAAGATTACATCCTTTTATTGGATATATAAACATAATGACAGGATGCAATAATTTTTGCACTTACTGTATAGTTCCATATGCTAGAGGTAGAGAAGATAGTAGGACACCGGAAAGTATATTAGCAGAGATAAAAGACTTGGCTAATAAAGGATATAAAGAAATTACATTATTAGGACAAAATGTAAATTCCTATGGGAAAACCTTAGAAAAGCCAGTGCCTTTTCCAGATTTATTAAGAATGATAAACGCGGTAGATGGAATAGAAAGAATAAGATTTTTAACAAGTCATCCTAAAGATTTATCAGATGATTTAATAAATGCAATGGCTGAATGTGATAAAGTTTGCAATAATTTACATTTACCATTTCAAGCTGGGAGTAACTCTATTTTAAAATCTATGAATAGAAAGTATACTCAAGAAGATTATTTATTACTTGTAGAAAAACTTAAGGAAAAAATTCCTAATATAACATTGTCAACTGACATAATTGTAGGTTTTCCTGGTGAAACAGAAGAAGATTTTGAAGAAACTCTTAAGGTGGTAAAAAAGGTAAAATATGATCAAGGTTTTACTTTTTTATATAGTAAAAGAGAAGGAACAAAAGCAGCTGTAATGGAAAACCAAGTAGATAAGAATGTTGCACAAGTAAGGTTTGAAAAACTATTGGAAACTATGTATGAAATTTTTTATGAAAATAATAGTAAATATATAGGTAAAGTTGAAAAAGTTTTAGTTGAAGGACCAAGTAAAAATAATGAAGAATATTTAACTGGTAGAACAGAAGGATTTAAGTTAGTACATTTCAAGGGCAATAAAAACCTAATAGGAACTATTGTAAATGTAAAAATAACAAATCATAATTCATTTTCATTAAATGGAGAAATGGTATAGGTGATTATATGAGTAACTATACTCCGATGATACAACAATATTTAGAAGTAAAAAACAATAATAAAGATTGTATTTTGTTTTTTAGATTAGGTGATTTCTACGAAATGTTTTTTGAAGATGCTATAACAGCCTCTAGGGAGTTAGAAATAGTTTTGACTCAGAGGGATTGTGGTGGTGGAGAAAAATGTCCTATGTGTGGAGTTCCATATCATGTAGCTGATATGTATATTTCAAAACTTGTTTCTAAAGGATTTAAAGTAGCTATATGTGAACAATTAGAAGATCCTAAGGTTGCAAATGGATTGGTGAAAAGAGATATTATAAGGATAGTTACACCTGGAACTATAATAGAGGATTCATATTCAGAAATAGGTGATAACAATTATCTAATGTCTATTTATATAAATGGCAAAACTATAGGAATTTCATATTGTGATATTTTAGAAGGTGAAATAAACTTTACAGAGATAAGATTTTCTAATACAGATGATGTTATTAAAAAAATCGAAAATGAAATTAGTAGAATTAATCCTTCTGAAATTATAATTAACGAAAACAAAATATTTAATGATAATTTAATAAGTGATATTTCTAACGGTGGAAAGTTTGTATTTACAATTGTTGATTTAATCTCTGTTGAAGATGCAAAAAAAATAGTAGAAGATAAATTGAATGTGAAAATTGCTGATTTTGAATACAATAATGAAGCGAATATTTGTGCAATAGGTAGTATATTAAACTATATTTATAATTATCAAAATGAAAATTTAAAACATTTACAATCTTTAAAGTATTATGAAATAGATAAGTTTTTAAACATTGACTCTCATACTATTATAAATTTAGAAATACAAAAAAATTTGTTTAGTGGAAGTAAAAAAGGATCCTTATTTGGAGTCTTAAATAAAACAAATACATCTATGGGTTCAAGGTTGCTTCATAATTTTTTAGAGATGCCACTTATGAACAAAGATGAGATTATTTCAAGGCAAAATATAATTGAAAAAATCTACAATAGTCGTATTCTACAAGAACTGCTAACTAAATCGCTTAAAGAAGTTTATGATTTAGATAGAATAATAGGAAAACTTTCATTTGGTAGAGCAAATGGTAGAGATTTATTAGCATTAAAAGTTTCTATTTCTAAAATTCCTAATATTGTTAATGATTTCTTAGAATCTGAAGATGAAACATTAATAAATTTATCTAAATCATTAGACAGTTTGGAAGATATTTATAATCTAATAGATGATTCCATTATAGATGAGCCACCTATAACTATTACGGAAGGAAATTTAATTAAAACAGGTTTCAATGAAGAATTAGATATTATTAGAAATAATAAAATAATAGGTAAAAAAAGATTAGTCGATTATGAAATATCTGAAAAAGAAAAAAATAATATAAAAAACTTAAAAATAGTATTTAATAAAAAATTGGGATATTTTATAGATGTAACTAATGGTAATTTAAAACATGTACCAGATTATTATATAAGAAAACAAACTTTAACTAACTCTGAAAGATTTACAACAGATGAATTAGAAGAAATACAAAATATGATTATGAGTTCCGAAAGTGAAATTTCAATTAAAGAACATGAAATCTTTAACGATATTAGAGAACATATTTTGAAAAATGTAGATAGGATAAAGAAAACTTCAAATGTAATAGCTTATATTGATGTATTCAATTCATTGGCTAAAGTAGCATATGAAAATAATTATATTAAGCCTAATATAAATAATATTGGAATAATAGATATAGTTAATGGCAGACATCCTGTTGTAGAAAATAGTATTGGGAAAAATAATTTTATAGCTAATAATACAAATATTGGAAGTGGGTATAATGATATTCAAATAATTACAGGTCCAAATATGAGTGGTAAATCAACTTATTTAAGACAAGTTGCTATTCTTAGTATTATGTCTCAAATTGGTTCGTTTGTTCCAGCAGATACGGCAAATATTGCTATAGTAGACAAAATATTCACTAGGATAGGTGCTTCAGATAATCTTTATAAAGGTGAGAGTACATTTATGGTAGAGATGAATGAAGTTAGCAATATAATTACAAATGCAACAAAAGATAGTTTATTAATATTAGACGAGGTAGGCAGAGGCACTAGTACATTTGATGGATTAAGCATAGCTTGGGCTATACTTGAATATATTAGCAAAAAAATTAAGGCAAAAACACTTTTTGCTACTCACTATCATGAATTGACAGAACTAGAAAACAAATTAGATAATATAATTAATTTACAAGTTCAGATAGAAGAATATAAAGGAGAAATAATTTTCTTAAGAAAAATTATTTCAGGAAAAACTGATAAAAGTTATGGTATAGAAGTAGCTAGATTAGCAGGACTACCTAAAAGTTTAACAGATAGAGCAAAAAATATCTTGCAAAATATTGAGTCTAAAAATGAAGACAATGAATTTAATATTTTAGATGATTTAATGGAAAATTCACAAGTTAATCTTGAAGATATCAAGAGAGATGAATATATAGATGAGATAATGAAAATTGATATAAATTCATTATCTCCTATAGAAGCTTTAACTTTTTTAGATAAACTAATAAAAGAAGCAAAGGAATTATAGGTGAGAATTAAATGATTCAAGTTTTATCAAAAGATACTATATTAAAAATTGCTGCAGGTGAAGTTATTGAGAGGCCTAGTTCTATAGTTAAAGAATTAGTAGAAAACTCGATAGATGCAGGTTCTACTAATATAACTGTAGAAATAAGAAATGGTGGAATTGATTATATTGAAGTATCAGATAATGGATCAGGCATAAATAAAGATGAGATAGAAATGGCTTTTCAAAGACATGCTACATCAAAACTAAATAACTTTAATGATTTGTATAATTTAAGTTCATTAGGGTTTAGAGGTGAAGCTTTAGCTAGCATAGTTTCTGTAAGTAAAGTTTCTGTGCTAACTAAAACTGATAGTGATAAACTTGGGACTAAAGCTGTATTTGAAAATGGCAAAATTATTAAATCTAGACCTTCAGCTATGAATACTGGGACTAATATTCAAGTAAAAGATTTATTTTATAATGTCCCTGTTAGAAAAAAATTTTTAAAAAGTAAAATAACAGAAGGTAATAGCATAACTAATTTAATGTATAAATTAGCAATTGGAAATGCCGGAATTGGAATATCTTATATAAAAGATGATAAATTGGTATTTAAAACAAAAGAAGGTGGAAATTTAAAATCTAACTTAACAGAACTTTTTGGAATAGATCTTTCTGAAAATCTTCTTGAACTTAATATTAAGGATAGAGATTTTAAGATTAAGGGTTTTATATCAAATAATAAATACTACAGGGCAAACAGATCATTACAATATATTTATATAAACAATAGGTATATTGAAAATAATGAATTAAGAAATGCAATTGAAAATGCATATACTGCTGTAATCCCAAATGGAAGGTATCCTATTTTTGAAATTTTCGTAGACATTAAGCCAGAACATTTAGATGTAAATATTCATCCAAATAAAGAAAAAGTGAAAATTACTATAATAGAAGATATTATAGCATCTTTAACTGAAGAAACAAAAAAAATATTAATGAATAGATTTTCACTACCAAGTATTGAATATAAAAAGGAAAACAAAGAAAATATATTATTTAATCAGAAAAAAGATATTAAAGATTTGCTTGATAAAATTGACAATAGCAGAGAAGTGAATAATAATTTTAAATTTAAAGAATTTGATAATCATTTTTTTGAAAAATCTAATACTGTTAATGAAGAAGAAAATGACTATTCTGAAAATAGCAATATAGAAGAAAAAAGCAATAAAGAAATTAGTTATAACTTAAATGAGAGTGCAGAAAATATAGAAGATAATAGTATAGAAGTTGAAGAAGTAAACTTTATTGAAGAAATTGAAAAAATACCTAGCTATAAATTGATAGGAATACTCTTTAACACATATATAATTTATGAAAATAATATTGATGAAAAAATTATATTAATAGATCAACATGCCGCTCATGAAAGAATTTTATATGAAAAGTATATGAAAGAATTTAAAAGCAGTAATGTAATAATACAAGATCTTTTAGCACCAATTACAGTAGAATTAAAAGATGATGAATATAGTATATACTTAGAAAACAAAGATATTTTTAGTAAATTAGGATATAGAATTGAAGAATTTGGAGATAAAACTTTAATCATACGTTCAGTACCAAATATTTTAGGGAATCCTAAAAACAGTATATTTTTCATAGAAATATTAGATTCTATTATAGATAATAAGGATAAAATATTAGACGAGATTTATGCTAAAATAATAAAAAAATCATGTAAGGATGCTGTAAAAGCTGGTGATATACTTAGCAAATATGAAATAGATGGCTTAATATGCAGATTAATGAAATGCGAAAATCCATATACATGTCCTCATGGAAGACCAACATTAATTGAAATGACAAAATATGAACTAGAAAAAGAATTTATGAGAGTAAAATAATGAAAGAAATTATACTAATAGTAGGTCCAACAGGGAGTGGTAAAACATCACTCTCATTGAATCTATATGGAAAATTAGATTCTGAAATAATTTCAGCAGATTCTATGCAAATTTATAAATATATGGATATTGGAACGGCCAAAGTTTCTGAAAAAATTAGAGAAAAAATAAAGCATCATATGATAGATATAGTAAATCCAGATGATGCTTTTTCTGTTGCTTCTTTTCAAAAAGATACTTTTAAAATAATAGATAATCTTATTATAAAAAATAAGATACCTATAGTAGTAGGTGGCACAGGTTTATATATAAATTCTTTAACATATAATTTAGATTTTTCTAATGCCAAATCAGATGAAAGCATTAGGAATAAATTATATTATGAATACGAAGAAAATGGAAAACAATTTATATTAAATAAATTAAAAAAAGTAGATTTAGATTCATACAATACAATAGAGCATAATAATATTAAAAGAGTTATTAGAGCAATAGAAATATATGAAATAACAGGAGTTCCTTATTCAAAACAAAACAAAGATTTCAGAAATGAAAATAATAATTATAATTTTAAAATATATGGATTAACTGATGATAGAAAATTACTATACGAAAGAATAAACAATAGGGTAGACGAAATGATTAAAGATGGTTTATTTGATGAAGTTAAGTTTTTAATAGATAACTATGATAATAACTCGCAATCTTTTAAAGGAATAGGTTACAAAGAAATTATAGATTATTATAATGGTATTTATAGTAAAAACGAAGCTATCGAAAAATTAAAGCAAAATTCTAGAAAATATGCAAAGAGACAATTAACGTGGTTTAGAAGAGATAAAAGAATTAAATGGTTTAATTTGTCAGAATATAAAAACAATATAGCAGAGATATCGAATAAAATATATAAGGAAATAAAGAATGGACAAATATAAATATTATAACGAAAATTTTAATATAGACAAAGATGTCTATGAATTTGTAATAAATATTGAAGAAACATTAAGAGATAGATTTTCTAATTTAGACGAAATTGAAGAATATAATATATTAAAAATATTAAAAGCTTTTCAAGATTCAAGACTTTCTGCTTCAGATTTTGGGTGGCCAACAGGATATGGATATGGAGATGTTGGAAGAGATAAGGTTGAAGAAATTTATTCGAAAATATTTAAAACGGAAGACGCATTAGTTAGACCTAGCATTGCTTCTGGGACACATGCATTATCTCTAACACTGCAAGGTTTATTGCTACCAGGAGATACTATACTTTCTATAACAGGGGATCCTTATGATACATTACAGCAAGTTATTGGAATAGCTGGTAATGAAAAAGGAACACTAATTGATTATGGTATTAAATATAAAAAAATAGAACTTGATGCAAATGGGAAAATACAATTAAAATTATTACCAAAATTTATAGATAAAGATGTCAAACTAGTAACTATTCAAAGATCAACAGGTTATAGCTTAAGAAATGCAATATCATTAGATGAAATGAAAGAAGCCGTAAATAAAATCAAAAATATTAATAAAGAGATTATTGTAATGGTAGATAATTGCTATGGCGAATTTACGCAAATATTAGAGCCTACAGAAATAGGTGCTGATTTAGCTGTAGGTTCTTTAATAAAGAATCCTGGGGGTGGTATAGCCCTTTCTGGAGGATATGTAGTTGGTAGCAAAGAAAATATTGAGAAAATATCAAATAGACTTACAGCACCAGGTATTGGAAAAGAAACGGGACTTAGTTTTGGAACAACTAGATTAACATTACAAGGGTTGTACTTTGCTCCAAAGGTTACTATGGAAGCTTTAAAAGGAGCGTTGCTTTTCGCAAGGACATTTGAAAAATTAGGTTACAAAACTTTTCCTTCTTCAGATGCTGAAAGATTTGATATTATTGAAGCCATTATGTTTGAAAAAGAAGAACTTGTTATAGAATTTTGCAGAGCTATTCAAGAGGCTTCTGTTGTTGATTCATTCGTAGTTCCATATCCTTGGGAAATGCCAGGGTATACTGACAAAGTAATTATGGCTTCAGGAAGCTTTATAGATGGTTCATCTATTGAATTAAGTGCAGATGGGCCATTAAGAGAACCATATATTGTATATTTTCAAGGAGGATTAAACTATTTCCAGTGTAAATATGCATTAATGTTAGTGTTGCAGAAATTCAAAAATAAAGAGTTTATAAATATAAAAAAGCTTCTATTTAAATAATGTAGAAGCTTTAAATATGATTTTCAGATATAATACATCTATGAGTGTTAGGTTCGCCTTTTAATTTCATTTCTATAATAAGTTTATTTTTATTTCTAGATATTTTATATATAATTTCAATCCAATTATTAAAAATATCGCTTGAGATTATATCATTAGCGATATACTCACATTGCCTTTCAAATTCTGTAATATTTTTTTCTTGAAAAATAGTTTCAGATTGTTCAATACCATAATTTCCATCATATATTTTATACTTATTTCTCTCAGTATGAATGAATTTACGTAAAGCTTGGTCTAAGGCATCTTTACCTGTTACAAATCCTTCAATTCCATTTTTTGATAATTTATAATCTTTAGGGTAGTCTTTAATTGGATTTATAGAATAAGTGACCTGATTTTTTAATGGTTCAGAAGGAATCCAAACATACTTTTTAAAAATTAATTTTATTATATAATTTGTTAAATCTTTTGCATATGATTTAAATAGAAATAATGTAATAGAAATTATTAATGGTATTATAATAAATAATAATTTTTGAATCATTTTAAAATTCCCTATACAATCCTATAACTTTTCCAAGAATTTCAACATCTTTAACAATAATAGGGTACATAGTTGAATTTTCAGGACGCAATTCAACATGAGTATCTCTTTTAAAATATGTTTTTACAGTTGCTGACTCATCAATCATTGCAACTACAATATCTCCATTATTAGCAGTATTTTGTTGTCGTACTATTATTTTATCACCATCTAAAATACCAGCCTCTATCATAGATTCTCCTTGGACATTTAAAATAAACAAATTACCTTTATTAGATAACTCTATAGGTAGAGGATAGGTATCTTCAATATTTTCTATTGCTAAAATAGGTTCACCTGCAGTAACTTTACCTACAATTGGAACATCAAAAGTTTCTTTTTTAGAAGCAAATTCATCATATTCGTCATTTATTATTTCAATTGCTCTATTTTTTAATGGGTCCCTTCTTACATACCCTTTGTTTTCAAGTTTTACAATATGACTATGTACTGTAGAAGTTGAACTTATATTTAATCCATTACATATTTCTCTAATAGCAGGGGGATATCCCTTGAATTTTATATGGTTTTTTATAAATAACAATATATCTATTTGCTTTTGACTTAAATCATCATACATATTTAATACACCTCTTAATATAATTGAATTAAGTATATCATAAAATTACAGAATCATACAAACAAAAGTTCTTTAATTGCACGAACATAATTTCTTTTCACTTGACATAAGAATATATGTTCTGTATAATTGAATTAACAAAGAACGTTTGTACGGAGGATTTTATGAAAAGAAAGAAATATAGAATAATTAATCGAAAAAGATTTTTAACATTTGTATTTATGTGTGTGGTTTTATTAACTTTAACAATAGTATTATTTGTAAATATAAAATCATCTTTTGGGTCAACAAAAGAAAATAATATAGATTATTATATAATTAGGCATGGAGATACTGTCTGGAGTGTAGCTGAGGAATTTAACACTAATAAAAAAGTTAATATTAGAGACTTTGTAGATATTATTATTGAAGAAAATAGTATAAACAATTCAAATTTAATACCTGGAGAGAAAATAAAGATACCTATTTTATAAGGTATCTTTTTATATGTCCGATAAGGGATTTTTATTTATAGCTTCTCGTAAACTTTCATCATCAACATGAGTATATATTTGAGTAGTAGCTACAGAGACATGTCCTAAAATTTCTTGTAGTATCTTTATATCAACATCTCCGTGTTTAAACATTAGAGTAGCAGCTGTATGTCTTAATTTGTGTGTAGAATATATTTTAGTATCAAAACCAGATTTTTCTAAATAATAATCTACTCTTCTTTGAATTGCACGATTGCTTATTTGAGATTTTCTATTACTCAAGAATAGATATTCATCATCAGTAGGTGGTCTTACCTTTAGATAATCATCTATAGCAACATTACATGATTTATTCAAATATATGGTACGTTGTTTATTTCCTTTTCCAACAACCTGCAATGTATCATTTTTAATATCAGATATTTTTATATTAGAAAGTTCTGAAAGACGCATTCCACAATTTAAAAATAATATTAATATGCATCTATCTCTTTTTTTCATTACTTCATTTTCAATACTATCTACTGATTTTAATAATCTAATAGATTCATCTAGTGTAAGATATACTGGATTTCTGCTTTGTTTTTTAGGCGTTTCTAATTGATCGGTAGGGTTTATATCTAATATTTTTCTTATTGTAACTAAATATTTAAAAAAAGAACGCAAACTTGATACTTTTCTAGCTCTAGTTGTAGTACTATCATTAAACTTTCTGTCAAGAAAGGCTAGATAGGCATGTAGATCAGACAACTCTATTTTTTTAAAATAACTATCTGGAAAATTAGAAATATTAATTTCTTCAAATTCTATATAATTATATTTATTAGATTCAAATCTTGTATAAATAAATTTTAAGAATTTTGATATATCATAACCGTACTCTTTAGTAGTATTAGGAGAGCGTCCCTTAATGGTTTCCATATAAGCTAAGTAATCTGTTAGTATTAGGGGATAGTTAAACAATTAATTTGTCACCTCAAATCTATTTTCAAATAGTCGCAAAATAATAGTTTTGTGACTATTTGCTTCTATTATAAAATATCTATTTGTATTTGTAAAGAACTGCTTATAATAAAGCACTGCATTAAAGATATTTTAATGTAGTGCTTTATGCTTTTTATTATTTTACATCTTCTGTTAATTTAATTAATCTTTTTATACCTTCATTAATAATATCTTCATTAGTTGCATAAGATATTCTTACATACTTATCATTACCAAATGCAATACCTGGTAAAAGAGCTACTTCATAATCATCTAATAGAATACTTGCAACTTCGGAAGCATTACTTATAATACTATTATTATAAGTTTTTCCTATTATATACGATACATCTATAAATCCATAAAAAGCTCCTTGAGGTTTAACCATTGTTAAATTAGAATTACTTATTAAATTATAAACTATTTCAGAACGTTTTTTAAATTCTTTAACCATATCATCTATCTGGTTTTCTTCATCTTTTAAAGCTATGTAGCCTGCATATTGAGCTACAGAATTAGCACAAGATGTTGCATGACTTTGTATTTTTCCCATTAAAGTAGTTATATTATCATTGGCTGCACAATATCCAAGTCTCCAACCAGTCATTGCATAACTTTTAGAAAATCCACCAATTGTTATAGTTTGCTCTTTTATTTTCTCGTTTAAAGATGCAATACTTGTATGTTTACTATAATAATTTAATCTTTCATATATTTCATCTGAAATAACAAAGATTTTATTTTTAATAGCCCATGAAGCTAAAGCTTCCAAGTCAGATTTGCTATAAACAGCACCTGTAGGATTAGAAGGATTTGTTAAGATAAGAACTTTACTTTTACTTGTTAAATATTTATCTAAATCACTAGGTGTAACTTTAAAATCATTATCATAATTAGTTTCAACAATAACTGGTTTTCCAGAAGCTATTTTAGTCATTTCAGGATAGCTAACCCAATAAGGTGAAGGTATTAAGACTTCATCTCCTGGATTACATATGGCCATTAAAGTATTTAATAATGATTGTTTAGCTCCTGTTGATACAATTATGTTTGCAGGATTATATTCTAAATTATTAAATTCTTTTAATTTTCTACATATTTCAGTTCTAAGTTCCAAAGTACCATTAGATGCAGTATATCTGGTTTTTCCAGTATTTATTGCATTTATTCCTGCTTTTCTAATGTATTCTGGTGTGTCAAAATCGGGTTCTCCCGCTGTTAAATCAACAATTGGGACTCCATTTGCTATTAAATTTTTTGCTTTTGTAGAAAAAGCTAATGTCATAGATGATGATAATGATTCTATGTTTTTACTATATTCCATACATACTCCCCCTATATTCCATTTATTCTAAATTCATGTAAATTTTTAATGTTATTTATATTTTTTTTGTTTTGTGTATATCTGCCAATATATTTGTATTTTGATATTAATTTTCCGTGGCAATCACTTCCTGAGGTTTTAATAAGTTTAAATTGATTTGCTAAATCATAATACTTAATTATGTCACTTAATGCATGTTTAGAATTAATAATTTCTAATCCATCAATACCAAAATATATAATTTCTTTTACTATTTCATCGTTATTAATTGTTGAAGGATGAGCTAAAATACTTACTCCTCCTGTATCTTTTATAGTTCTAATTATTTCATAAGGTTTTGCAAAATTCTTACTTACATATGCTAATCCAGAATAATCTAAATATTTAGAAAAAGCTTCTTTTATAGATTTGCAATATCCCTTATTAACTAATAAATTAGCAAAGTGGCTTCTACTAATAATATCTTTTTTCGAGTAGTTTTTCAACTCATCTATATTTACTTTTATACCTAAGCTATTTAACTTATTAATAATTTTATTTGTTCTATTTATTCTATCTTCTTTAGCAAGTTTAATTAAATTTAATATATTAGAATTTTTGATGTCTATAAAATATCCTAGAATATGTATTTCCTTTCCTTTATATGTTATTCCAAACTCTATTCCAGAAATAAAATCTAAATTATATTTTCTAGATAAACTTTCGGATAAATTTACTCCTTCTATATTATCATGATCTGTAATAGAGAAGCCTTCTATACCTATCATATTAATAGCATTGACTATATCATTAATATTAACTATCCCATCAGAATATGTTGAATGCAAATGTAAATCATACAATTTAATCACCTTAATTTTAAATTTATTACATAATCACTAATTATAGTATATAAAACAGAAAAAACTATTACAATATATGTAATAGTTTAATTTTCTATTTTGCATAATCTGTTACACGACTTTCTCTTATAACATTAACTTTTATTTGACCAGGATACTCTAATTCTTCTTCAATTCTAGTTGAAATATTTCTTGCTAATATTACCATTTTATCTTCTGATATTGATTCAGGTTTTACCATTATTCGTAATTCTCTACCTGCTTGTATAGCAAAAGATTTTTCAACTCCATCAAATGAATTAGAAATTTCTTCTAAGTTTTGTAGTCTTTGAATATAATTTTCAATTGATTCTCGTCTTGCACCAGGTCTTGCTGCTGAAATTGCATCTGCGGCTTGAACTAATACAGCTTCTATAGAAGTTGGCTCAACATCTCCATGGTGTGACTCAATACAATTAATAACTTCTGGTTTTTCTTTAAATCTTTTAGCAGCTTGAACTCCTAATTCAACATGAGGACCTTCTATTTCATGATCTAAAGCTTTGCCTAAATCATGTAATAACCCTCCTCTTTTAGCGAGTTTTACATCTGCACCTAATTCTGCTGCCATCATGCCAGCAATATTTGAAACTTCTATAGAATGTTTTAATACATTTTGACCATAACTAGTTCTATAATGTAACTTTCCTAAAAGTTTCACCACTTCAGGGTGTAATCCGTGAACATTTGTATCATCACAGGCATTTTCACCATTTTCTTTTATGGTATGATCAACTTCTTTCGTAGCTTTATCAACCATATCCTCAATTCTTGTAGGATGTATACGTCCATCTACAATTAGTTTTTCTAAAGCAATTCTTGCAATTTCACGTCTAACTGGATTGAACGCAGAAAGTACTACAGCTTCTGGAGTATCATCGATAATTAAGTCTACACCTGTTAATGTTTCAAACGCTCTAATATTTCTACCTTCTCTACCAATTATTCTACCTTTCATTTCATCATTAGGTAGTGTAACAACGGATACTGTCGATTCAGCAACATAATCTGCTGCATATCTTTGTATAGAAGTTGAAATAATTTCACGAGCAAATTTGTCAGCTTCTTCCTTAGTTTTAGCTTCCAATTCCTTTATAATCATTGCTTGTTCGTGGGTTACTTGTTCTCTAAGTTCATTTAAAAGTATTTGTTTAGCTTCGTCTCGAGTTAAGTTTGCAACCCTTTCCAATTCATCAGTTTGTTTGTCAATAAGCTCCTGAATTTCTTTTTCTCTTGACTCTAATTTTTTTAATTCAGATTCTAATTTTAAACTTTTCTTTTCTAGATTATCACTTTTCTTGTCAAGATTTTCCTCTTTTTGAAGAATTCTCTTTTCTGACTTCTGAATTTCTAATCTACTTTCACGATTTTCATTTTCTTGATCGGTTCTTAATTTAAAAATTTCGTCTTTTGCTTCAACTAACATAGCTTTTTTAGTAGATTCAGCTTCTCTACTTGCATCTTCAATAATTTTAGCTGCATGTGATTCCGCACTACCAATTGTTTTTTCAGATATGTTTTTTCTTATTAAAAATCCGACTAACAAGCCGATTATAAGGGAAATTATGCCAACACCAGCAATAATTAATACGTTATTAATAATAACGCACCCCCTCAATATTAAATTTTCAAAATTCATAAAAATATAACAAAATATTAAAATTTTGTTATATTTACATATTAAGTATAAACTTAACAGAAAAAAATGTCAAGAAAATTGCTTTAGTCACTAAAAGTTTATTGTTTCAATTTCTGAAATTAAATCTTTTTTTATAATGCGATAGCATTTATCTCCAATTGAAGAAATATGTTCATTATGTGATATCAAAATTATTTGTTTGTCAAATTCTTCTGATATTTTTTTTATAAAATTAGCAACATTAAATATATAATCTTCACTTACATGTTTTGCTGGTTCATCCAGTATTAAGGGACCCTCGATTTCAGGTTTATATTTCAATAAAAAAGCTAATCTTAAAGCTAATGAAATAATATCAATTACTCCCCCACCTCTGCTATCTTGGATTTTATATTGATATACTTGATCTTCTTTTTTTTCTACAACAAAGAATTCAGCACTATTTTTTCCTCTAAGTTGACTTAATTCTATTTTGAATTCTAAATTATTATTAAAAACTAAATTTAAACAACTTGATACTATAGATTCTATTTGTTTACTGGCTTGCTCTCTTGAAAAGTCAGCAGTTTGTTTTAATAAGCTATCGACCAATATTAAATTTTCATTTTCATTAATTAATTTTTCAATACTATCATCTATTCTCTGAATATTATTATTTATTTCTTCTTTTTGACCTAATGCTAATTGATAATTGTTTTTTCTATTTTCATAAAGTTTTGAAATTTCATCATAATCTAAATCTATCATTTAAATATCCTTAGGTAATAATTTACTTGCCTCAAATAATAATCCATCTATTTCATTTTCTAAATTTTTTATTTCTATTTCTAAATTTTCAGGCTCTACACCTAATAATTTAACCTCTTCTAAAAGTTCTTCTTTTTGCTTATTTAGTCCTTCCAAAGTTGATTCAGCTCTAGCTCTTTTAATTTTTGCATCATCTAATTGAGTTTTTAGCTCATTTATTTTTTTACTGTAATCCATTTTAAATCTCGTACTCCTCAATTATTTTATTAAGATGTTCTTGATCCAATTCACTATAACAATATGGACAAATAGATAATTCTTTTAATAAATCTATATAGTTTTTCAAAAGTAAAGAAAAATCAATGGATAATTTACTCTCATCTTCTTGTACAGATTTTAATTTATTATTTATTTGACTATATAATTTAAAATATTTGTATAGTTGAATTAATTTTTCAAGTAACATTAATATATCATTATAATTTATTTCTACTAATTTAATATTATTGAACCTATTTATATAAATAGTTCCTTTATTTATTCTTTCATTTACTATATTCAACTTATAGAAAATATCATTTAATTTAGTATATTTATTTGATAACCTGATTATCTTATTATAAAAATCATCTAATTTTACGGATGTATCTTTTTCAATAAAGTTAGAAAGTTTTAATGTATTATTATTTATATAACTATATTTTGAATACAACGTATCTAAGGAAACATATTTTAAATTAAGATTTTCGATATTAATAATTTTTTCAAACAAGTCATTAATATTCTTTGTACTTTCTAATACCTTATTATATTTTAAGATATTTAATTTTAAATATTCATATTTCAGAAAAATTTCTTGGGAAATATTATACTTATCAAGTTTATAATTTATTTGTTTAAATATAAGATTTAATTGTTCGTTATTTCTGTATTTAAAAATAATTAAATTTGTTTTATCTATATCATTGTTAATAGTACATATTTTATTATTTAATAGTTTCATCTTATCTAACAATATTTTTTTACTATTAATTTTATCTAAAATAACTTCAATATATTCTAATTCTTTTTTTTCTTTTTCTAAAAAATCAAATTTTTCAAGTTTTTCCTCTTGAATTTTCTTTTCTTTTTCTAAAGATTTTTTTTGAGTTTCTATCTCTCGCATATCTTTAGACAATTTATTTAAAGCTATATCTATAGTTTCTACACCTGCAATCTTGCCAATGGCCAAGGCCTTTATAGAAGGTGTTTCCGTTAATAGAAAAGGACTTTCTAGCTGATCAGAAATACTTAGTGATATTAAATTGTCACCATCTAATTTTACTTTATCAATTCCAGTAAATTCTTTAATTTCTTGAGGTACTTTTTTACCAAAACCTTCAAATCTTTCAGTATTTCCGCCTGGTAGAGTTATTTCATAATAATTTTTCGCTTTAATTCTTCCTCTTTTAATAATTAAGTTATTGTTAAAATAAAGAGTTACATAAGTATCATTTGAACCTTTTCTCATAAATTCGTTACCCGAAGGTTCATTGAATAGAGCCCATTTCATACCTCGAATAATAGCCGTTTTACCACTATCAGATGAACCTATTATTACATTAACTTTATCGTCAAAATAAATATCTGTATATTTATGAGACTGGAAATTTTTTAATTCTATTCTCTTTAAAAGTTTCAATTTACATTACCTTCTACTTCCTCTAATCTTTTTAGTGCTTCTTCTAGTATAGAAGTTGGAAAGTTATTTTTATTTGAGATTTCTTTTAAAATTTCATAAACATTATAATTTTCTAATACTGCATTTTGTCTAACTAGTAATTTAAATTCTTCTAAAGCTTCTGAACCAATTTTTTCAATATTGCTATTAATATCTAATACTTCTTCTCCTGGCTTTGCAGTTTTCAATTTTATTTCTTCAATTAAAATATTTTTTTTTGATAAATCTAAAATAATAACTTCAGGAATTCTTGCTCTTTCAGGTTTACTACTATTTGTTCTCAATAAACTTCCTGGATTAATAAAGTATTTATTATTTACTTTTTTTACACCAAATCCAGTATGGTAATGACCCGATAAAATTATATCTGCATCTACATCTGAAACTTCATCAATTAATGTATGACTAATAGTATCTAAAAATGGCTTATCTAGCAAGAAACTATGTATCATAAAAATATGATAGTCAACATCGTTTAATTTTTCAGGGAAGTAATAATTTTTATATTCTGAATCGATATCATAAACATAAGGGCATCCAGATATTTGTATCTTTAAATTATTTCTTTCTAATATAATAGGCTTATCTTTTTCAATAATATTTACTATTCCAAGTGTATCTAATAAACCTAGCATAGACCTTTCTATGGTAATTGGATTATGACCAAAAATATCATGATTACCACTAATCATATATATAGGAACATTAAAAGATTTTAATATATTTGCAAATTCCCCAACTATTTTCACTGGAACATCAGGTCTATCAAAAAAATCTCCACCATGTAATACAAAATCTATATTATTACTTTCAATTATATCTTTAACTTCTAAAAATTTATTTTTAGTAGTTTCAAGATAGTTATCTAAACGAGATACAGGATTTGTTGCTCTAATATGTGTGTCTGTAAAAAATAAAAATTTCATTACTCACCTACAATAAAACCTCCTTATAATCAAAGGAGGTTTAAATTATTCTTCTAAATTTACGTCTTCTGAAATTACTTCTTCATTATTTTCAGTAATTCCATAATGTTTGTATATTTTTTCTGATATTTCATTTAAAATATCGGTATTATTTTCTAAATAATCTTTAGCTTTTTCTCTTCCTTGACCAAGTCTTTCACCTTCATAAGAGTACCATGCACCAGCTTTATTGACTATATCAGCATCAGCAGCTAAATCTAGTAATGTACCTGTTTTTGAAATACCTAGTCCATACATTATATCAAACTCAACTTGCTTAAATGGAGGTGCTACCTTATTTTTTACAACTTTTACCCTAGTTCTATTTCCAATGATACTGTCACCGTCTTTTATAGCTTCGGCTCTTCTTACTTCAATTCTCACACTGGAGTAGAATTTCAAAGCTCTACCACCTGTAGTAGTTTCAGGATTACCAAACATTACACCGATTTTTTCTCTTAATTGATTAATAAATATTACTGTTGTATTAGCTTTTGAAATTACTGCTGTTAGTTTTCTTAAAGCTTGAGACATTAATCTTGCTTGAAGTCCCATATGGCTATCTCCCATATCACCTTCAATTTCAGCTCTAGGAACTAAAGCTGCGACAGAATCTACAACTACAACATCTAATGCACTACTTCTAACTAATGATTCACAAATAGCTAATGCTTGCTCACCAGTATCTGGCTGAGAAATTATTAAATCATCTGTATTTACACCTAATTTTTCAGCATATTGTGCATCTAAAGCATGTTCTGCATCTATAAAAGCTGCTAATCCACCAGCTTTTTGAGCTTCAGCAACTACATGTAAAGCTAAGGTTGTTTTCCCTGAAGACTCTGGTCCATAGATTTCAACTACTCTTCCTCTAGGAAGTCCTCCTATTCCCAAAGCAACATCTAAATTAATTGCTCCTGTAGGAATAGAATCTATATTTTGTCTTGGAGCATCTCCTAAGCGCATTACAGCACCTTTTCCAAATTGCTTCTCTATATTTTTAAAAGTATCTTGCAAAGCTTGATTTTTATTTTTATCGTCTGTAAAATTTATAGCCATATATTCTCCTTATATATTTTCTAAGTCTAAAACTTGAATATTTTTAATAATATAATCTATACCCGAAATTAGAGTAAGAACTACTGAAATGTAATAAATTATATTTGTTATTGTCATTGGAACAAAGCTTAATATTGATCCACTAAATAATATTAGAATAATAGCTATAAATTGAGATACTGTTTTGAATTTACCCCAATAACTTGCTGCTATTGTTATTCCATTTGAGGCTGCTAATATTCTAAAACCTGTTATTGCAAATTCTCTAGCTATTACAATGCAAACAGTCCAAGCTGAAACATACTTTAACTCTATAAGCATTATTAATGCTGCTGCAACTAGCATTTTATCAGCCAAAGGATCTAAGAATTTTCCAAAAGTAGTAACTAAATTTCTACTTCTAGCAAGATGTCCGTCAATAAAGTCTGTCAATGAAGCTATTACAAAAACAGCTCCTGGTATTACACTTTTAATTCCTAAAAATATCATTAATACAATAAATACTGGTATTAAGACCAATCTAAATATTGTAAATTTATTAGCTATATTCATTTACTCACCCATGTCCTTTAAATAGTCTTTTCCTACTAAAATTTTTCTTGGTTTACTTCCTTCATAACCACTTACTATACCTTGTTCTTCCATTTCATCAATAAGTCTACCAGCTCTAGCATATCCTATTTTCATTTTTCGTTGCAAAAGTGATATTGATGCAGAATTTTCTTCAAGTATAATTTTTACAGCATCATTGAATAGTTCGTCTGTACTTTCAAAACTTTCAGAAGCTTCTTGTTTTTTATCTATATCTTTTATTATTTCTTCATTGTAGTCAGTAATATTTTGATTTTTCAAGTAATCTACTACATTTTCTACTTCTTTATCTGATACAAAAGCTCCCTGGACTCTTATAGGTTTAGAAATATTTGATGGAAAGAACAACATATCACCCATACCAAGTAATTTCTCTGCACCAGACATATCTAATATAGTTCTTGAATCTATTTGAGATGATACAGCAAAAGAAATTCTAGAAGGAATATTTGCTTTAATAGTTCCAGTAATTACATCTACAGAAGGTCTTTGAGTTGCTACAATTAAATGTATTCCACAAGCTCGTGCCATTTGAGCAAGTCTAGCAATTGAATCCTCTACTTCACCAGCAGCAACCATCATTAAATCAGATAATTCATCTATAATTATTACAATATACGGTAATTTTTCAAGACTGTTATCTATATTTTTTCCGTTGTAAGATTTAATATCTCTTACGTAATTCTCTGAAAATATTTTATATCTTCTTTCCATTTCTGTAACTGCCCAGTTTAAAGCAAAATTAGCTTTTTTAGCATTTGTAACAACCGGTATAGCTAAGTGAGGTATTTTATTATATATGCTTAATTCAACTACTTTTGGGTCAATTAATATCATCTTTACATCTTCGGGACTAGCTTTATAAATAATGCTCATGATTATAGTATTAATACATACAGATTTACCACTACCTGTTGCACCTGCTATAAGAAGATGTGGCATTTTATCTATTGAAGTTACTATTGATTTTCCAGAAATACTTTTTCCTAAAGCGATAGGAAGTAACGAATTTATGTTATTAAATTCATCAGAAGTTATTATTTCTTTTAGTGAAACAGCATCTTTATTAATATTTGGGACTTCGATACCAACAACAGATTTACCAGGAATTGGAGCTTGAATTCTTATTTCAGAAGAAGCAAGTCCCATAGCCAAATCATCTGCTAAATTTACTATCTTACTTACTTTTACACCAGGAGCTGGCTCTAATTCATAACAGGTTACAGTAGGACCTCTATCTATTTGTGTAACTTCTGCTTCTATTCCAAAGCTAGATAAAGTTGTTTCTATTTTTCTTGCTTTTTCTAACACTTCATCCTTATTATTACTGCTTCCTTTAATAGAATCTTTTAAAAGTTCTAGTGGAGGGAATTTATAAGGTATCTCTTTTTTTTCGATTTTTATAGAAAAATCTTCTACAGATAATTGTTCATCATTTTCAAGATTGTCTTCTTTGTCTATATTGTTATCAGCACTAAAATTATCATTATTTTCTTTGTAGTCATTAAATACGATATTATCTATTCTAATATCATCATTACTTTCTTTTTTATTATTTTCTTTTTTTAAAATAGAGTTATTTGTATTTTTTTTTTGATTTTGTTTAATAGATTTTTTTTGTTTCATTTTATTAATATTTCTTGCTATAAAAGCAAAAAAACTTTTAGAAATATCTTTAATGTCTTGATATAATTCACTAATGGATATATCAAAAATATAAACTCCTGAGAAAAATAGCAATACTATAAAAAATAAATATATACCTATTTTACCAATAGAATTTAAGAGAATATATGCTAAAAAAGCACCAATATTACCTGCACCTTTAAATTCATTAGCTAGGTAGTTTGAAATGTTAATTCTAGCTGTTAGGTCCTTTCCTATATTTGTATTTAAATCTAATATAATTAACGAAAATATAAACAAGCAGTATATTAATATATATATTTTTTTTATCTTAGGTGTTATTTTATCAAATATATACAAAATACTATTTGAAATAATTATTAGTGGAAATATATAAGAACCTAATCCTGCAATTCTAAAATAAAATTCTTTAATAAAATCACCAATAAATCCAGTATTATTCGCAATTAAAAAAACATATGTTATTGCAAAGATTATAGAAAATATTAAAGCAACTTTTTTTGCTGTAGATTGTGTTATACTTTTGTTTTTTTTCTTTTTCTTATTTGATTTAGCCATGAAAATCTCCTCATTTAATCTATTAAATTATAACACATATATTAATATCCTGTATGGCCAAATCCACCTGTATTTCTATCTGTTTCATCTAAATTATCAACTTCCTCAAACTCTATAATTTCATATTTCGCTAGTATCATTTGAGCTATCTTATCGCCAGTTTTAATAGTGTACTCCTTATTTGATAAATTAATAGCTAATACACCTATCTCTCCTCTATAATCACTATCTATTGTTCCAACAGCATTAACTAAAGTAATACCATGCTTTATTGACATACCACTTCTTGCCCTTACTTGAATTTCATAGCCAATAGGTATTGATATATACAAACCAGTTGGAATCATTTTTCTTTCCAATGGTTTTAAAGTAATATCTTTATCCAAAAATGCCTTTATATCCATCCCAGATGAACCTATAGTTGCGTATTCTGGCATAGGATTATTACTTTTATTAATAATTTTAACTTTCATATATCCTCCACTAAAAAATTAAACATAGTTTCCTATGTTTAATTTTAACTAATTATCTTCAGTTTTTTCTTTTTTTTCTGTATCATTTTCTTTTTTTACTTCAGGTTTTGGTAATAATGCTTTTCTAGAAAGGTTAATTCTTCCTTGTCTATCAATTTCAGTAACTTTTACTAGAACTTCATCACCTGTTTTTAAAACATCTTCAACTTTTTCAACTCTCTCATGTGATATTTTGGAAATATGAAGTAAACCTTCTTTACCATTTAAAATATCAACAAATGCACCAAAATTCATAATTCTAGTTACTTTACCTAAGTAGCTAGCTCCTACTTCTACTTCAGCAATTATATCTTCTATCATTTTAATTGCTCGTTTCCCATCCTCGGTAGTTTCAGCAGTTATTGTAATATTACCGTCATCTTCTGTATCTATACTTACACCAGTTTCTTCAATTATTTTATTAATAACTTTTCCACCAGCACCTATTACTTCTCTTATTTTGTCTGGATGTATTTTAATGCTCATAAGTCTTGGAGCATATTTAGAAATTTCTTTTTCAGGTTCAGAAATTAAACTATTCATTTTATCTAATATACTAAGCCTTGCAATTCTAGCTTTCTCTAAAGCTTCCTCTAAAACTTCTCTACTTATACCATCCACTTTTATATCCATTTGTAAAGCAGTAATACCATCTCTAGTACCTGCTACTTTAAAGTCCATATCTCCAAAATGGTCCTCTAAACCTTGGATATCTGTTAATATAGCAACTTTTCCACCATCGCTAATAAGCCCCATAGCAATTCCAGCTACAGAATCCTTTAAAGGAACTCCTGCATCTAAAAGAGCCAACGTTGATCCACAAATAGAAGCTTGAGAACTTGAACCATTCGAGCTTAATACTTCAGATACAACTCTAATAGTATAAGGAAATTCTTCAATTGAAGGCAATACTGGAATCAAAGCTCTCTCTGCTAAAGCTCCATGCCCTATTTCCCTTCTACCAGGACCTCTCATTGGTCTAGTATCTCCTACACTATATGGAGGAAAGTTGTATTGATGCATATATCTTTTATCATCTTGCTCTAAAAGTCCATCTAATATTTGAACATCTCTAGGTGATCCTAGCGTAGCTACTGATAATACTTGAGTTTGACCTCTTGTAAACAACCCTGAACCATGAGCTCTTGGAAGTAATCTTCTATCACAAGAAATAGGTCTTATTTCATCTAATTGTCTATTATCAGGTCTTATAGAATCTTCTATTATAAGTCTTCTTACTTCTTCAATTTCAATATTTTCAATTATTGCTTTAATATCTTTCTGTTGTCCCTCATACTTTTCAGAGAAATTTTCAAGAGTGCTATTAATTATTTCATCTACATCATTTTGTCTAGACATTTTATCCACATTTCTAACAGCAGCAAGTAATTTGTCTTTTGCATATTCAGTAATATCATTAACAAGGTTCTCATCTACAGATGGAGCTTCAAAGACTTTTTTCTCTTTTCCACAATCTTTTTGAATATCTTCTATAAATTCACAAATTCCTTGTATCGCTTCATGTGCTTTTAAAATAGCGTCTAATACTTGTGTTTCTGTTATTTTATTACAACCTGCTTCAACCATCATTATTGCCTCTTTAGTTCCAGCAACAGTTAATTCTAAATCAGATTTTTCTCTTTCTGCCTGAATTGGATTAATTATTATTTCTCCATCAACCATTCCAACAGAAACTGATCCAGTAGGTCCATTAAAAGGAATATCTGAAATAGTTAAAGCAATAGATGAACCTATCATAGCTAAAATATCAGGTGTATAATCATCTTCTACAGATAGTGCTGTGGCTATTACTTGTACATCGTTTCTATAACCTTCAGGGAATAATGGTCTTAACGGTCTATCTATTAATCTAGATACTAGTATAGCTTTTTCACTAGCTCTTCCTTCTCTTTTAATAAAACCACCAGGGATTTTCCCAACAGAATAAAGTTTTTCTTCAAAATCACAACTTAAAGGAAAAAAATCTATCCCTTGCCTAGGTTCTTTAGAAGCTGTTGCAGTTACAAGTACTATAGTTTCTCCACATTGAACTAGACACGCTCCATTAGCTTGTTCAGCAACTTTTCCAATAGTTACAATTATTTCTTTTCCAAGCAAATTATATTTATATTCTTTTATCATAACGCCTCCTTATAGGCTATTTGTATTTACATTTAAAAATAAGAGCGGCAAAAACCGCTCTTATAGGTTGATATGCCTAACCTGAGAATTAACCTCTTATTCCTAGTCTTTTTATTAATTCACGGTATCTGTCGATATCCTTATCTTTTAGGTATCCAAGAAGACCTCTTCTATTACCTATCATTTTAAATAAACCTCTTCTTGAATGATGATCTTTTTTGTGAGTTTTTAAATGCTCAGTTAAATAGTTTATTCTATAAGTTAATAAAGCTATTTGTACTTCTGGAGATCCAGTATCTCCTTCTGCTGTTTTGTACTCATCAATTATTCTTTTTTTGTCTTCTGCTGTATACATTTTTTCCTCCTAATACTATATTCACCACAACTATTGAATCCGTTGAGGAATCGAAATTCAACGTTACAGTACCTACCGGATTATAATAACACAAATCGTTAAAAATGTAAATTATTATTATAATCCTTTACAAATTCCACATCTTTGTTCATTTGCAAAATCAAACTTTCTTTAGAGTCAAACTTTTCATTATTACGTATAAAGTCAATGAATTCAATTTTTATTGTATCTCCATAAAGATATCCTGCAAAATCAAAAAGATAAGTTTCAATTTTTTGTTCAAACTCATTAAATGTTATGTTTTGACCTATAAAGCTAAGAGAATCATATTGCTTATTGTTATCTTTAGATATTATTGTAGTCTTTGTATAGTAAACTCCTTCTTTTGGTAGTATATAATTAAAATCATTGTATATATTAGCGGTAGGATATCCTAATTCTCTTCCTCTTTTTTCACCATGAACAACAATACCTTTTATAAAATAGTTTCTACTAAGAAGCTTATTTGCCTCTTTAATGTTTCCATTTCTAATCTCTTCTCTAATTACAGTACTTTTAACATATACTGAATTATCTGTAACATCATCAATTACTTTAACAAAGATATCTTCTTTTTCAGCTATGTCTTTTAGTGTTAAAATATTTCCTTTTGCTCCTTTTCCAAACTTATAGTCGCTACCTACTACTACTCCCTTACAGTTAAATTCATTTTTTAATAAAAAAATAAACTCTTCCGGAGTAAAATTAGAAATTTTTTTGAAGTCTAATAAAAATACATAATCTATATTCATATCAGAAATTATATCTATTTTATCTTGTATATCTGTTAGTTTAGGTAATCTTAACTCAGGATGAAGTGAGTCAAGAGTATGACTATTAAATAGTAATATACCAGAATAAAAATTATTTTTTTTAGCCAATTCTCTAACATTATCAATTAAAAATCTATGCCCTTTATGGATACCATCAAAATTTCCTAAAGCAAGTATTGTATTTTTATCAATTTTAAAATTTTCATTTACATCAATTATTTTCATTTGAATTCCAAAACATATTTGTAATTTTTAGAAACTTTATATCATCTAAAAGTACAAATTCTCCTATACCTATAAATTCATCTTTACAATATACTAAAACAGTTTCGTTAGAAATATCATCATTAATTTTTATTTTAACACCATTAATTACTTTTTTAAAATATTTTTCTGGTAATATATACTTGTTAATTTTTTGTAAACTTTTATCTATTGGTTTTATAAAATCATATATTTTTTTATCTATTAAATCTTTTATTTGTTGAATTGTTAGCGAATCATTTATATCTAATCCACCAGAATTTACTCTTATAAGACTTGACATTGTACCAATAGTTCCACTTTTTTCACATATATCTTTTATTAAAGTTCTAATATAAGTTCCTTTTGAACATGTAACTTTAATTATAACTTTGTTATTTAGAATTTTTAAAATTTTTAGCTTGTAAATATTAGCCTTTCTAGGTTTTCTTTCAATAATTTCACCTTTTCTAGCTAGTTCATATAATTTTTTTCCATTAACTTTAACAGCCGAATACATAGGTGGAACTTGATTTATAGTTTTGCCATTAAATTTAGTTATACTTTTTTTAAAACTTTCAATATTTACTTCTATATCTGATGTTTTTATAATATTTCCCCAAATATCTTCAGTATCTGTCTCAATTCCAAAAGTAATTTCTGCAATATAAGTTTTACCATATTCCATTAAATATTGACTTATTTTAGTGGCCTTCCCTATACAAATTGGTAATACACCAGATACATTTGGATCCAATGTTCCTGCATGTCCTATTTTTTTCGTTTTTAAAACTTTTCTAAGTATTGCCACTACATCATGTGAAGTATATCCAGGCTCTTTAAAAACATTTATTACTCCATTAAAATCATTCCCACTCAATGTCTTTAAACCTTTCTATAATTTTATTTTTAACAAACTTTAGTGAACCTTCTACAGCACAACCTGCTGCAAATTTATGCCCACCACCACCAAATGTTTCAGCTATTTTATTAACATCTATATAACTTTTACTTCTGAAGCTTATCTTAAATAAATTATCTTCTTTTTGTTTTATCATACATGAAACTTCAACTTCACTAGAATCTCTATAGTAGTTTATAGCTTCATCAACATCAGAAGTTTCAAGATTATATTTATTTAAAACATCTGTAGTTACGCTAGAAATTACTAATTTATTATTATAATAAAACTCAGCTTCATTATTAATTTTATTTACAAGTTTTAATGCATTTAAATCAGATGATTGAAAAAGCTTTTTCATTAAAAAGTCTTTTTTTGCTCCTAACTTTAGAAGTTTAGAAGTAGTTATAAAAGTATTGTAATCTGCTCTTTCATATAAAAACCTACCAGTATCTGTTAATATCCCCATTAATAGCAAAGTAGCAATTTTATCATTTATATTAGCATCTATATCAAATAGTATATTACTAATTAATTCACATGTAGATGAAATATTAGAATCAACTATATTTAAAGTTCCATAATATTCTTCACTTAAATGATGATCTATTTTTATAATTTCTTTTGCGTTATCAAAAATATTGTCAATTTCACCTAATCGTTTTTTATCTCCACAATCTAATGCAATTAAAACATCCACTTCTATATTAGTATCATTAGTAAATAAAATATCTTCTACTACAAACTGAAGAGATTTAGGTATTTTATCTAATTCTATTGCAAAAACTTTTTTGCCTAAATTTTTTAAATAATAAAAAATAGATAATAATGCTCCTAAATTATCTCCATCAGGACTTAAATGAGAGATAATTGCAAAACTATTATTTTTTGCAATTATCTCTTTAAATTTAAAACTATTTGCATTCATATTTACTTACCAGAATTATTTAGTTCATTTATTATATTTTCTATATGCATCCCTCGTTCTGTAGACTCATCGAGTTTGAAAATAAGTTCTGGTGTATGTCTTAATTTTACATTATTACTTATTTCTTTCTTTAAAAATCCCTTGGCATGTTCAAATCCTTTTAAAGTATTATTTTTTTTCTTATCATCACCAATAACGCTGATATAAACATATGCAAAGCTTAAGTCATTAGTAACTTTAACTTCAGTAATTCCAGTGTTAATAGGATCAATGTTTGGGTCTTTTATATCAGTATATAAACAATTTGAAATTATTTTATTTATCTCTGATGCAATTCGACTTACTCTTTTTTGATTCATTATACCACCTATCTTTTAATTTCTTGCATAATATAAGCTTCCATAATGTCATTTTCTTTAATATCATTGAAATTCACTAGTCCAAGTCCACCTTCATATCCGGTAGCTAGTTCTTTTGTATCATCTTTGAATCTTCTTAGTGAAGCTATTTCTCCTTCAAATACAACAACGTCATTTCTAATAACTCTTATTGTTGAATTTCTAGTAATTTTACCATTTTGAACATATATCCCAGCTACAGATCCTATATTTGGAACTTTAAATATCGCTCTAACTTCAGCTCTACCTATTACTTCTTCTTTGTACTTAGGTGCTAACATACCTGTAATAGCTTTTTCTAAATCTTCTATTGCTTCATAAATAACTCTATAAGTTCTAATATCAACATCTTCATGATTAGCTAAGTCTATTGCACTTTGGGATGGTCTAACATTAAATCCTATAATTACTGCATTAGAAGCAGTAGCCAAGTTAACATCTGACTCAGTAATACCACCTACAGCACCATGTATTATGTTTACCTTAACTTCTTCATTACTTAGTTTAATAAAAGATTGTTGAACAGCATCTATAGTTCCTTTTACATCTGTTTTTACTATAATATTTAAGTCTTTAATAGAACCATCAGATATTTTGTTAAATAAATCATCCAATTTTATATTAGAGCTTGATTTAACCATATCTTCTTTAATCAAATTCAAAGCTTTATCTGAATATGAACGAGCTGTTTTTTCATCTTCTACAGCATATATAAGTTCTCCTGCTTCAGGAACATCCGACAATCCTAATATTAATACAGGTATTGAAGGACCTGCCTTTTTTATTTTTTTACCCTTGTCGTCAAACATTGCTCTTATTCTTCCGTGTGCAAGTCCTGAAACAACGATATCTCCCATTCTTAGAGTTCCTTTTTGAACTAAAACTGTAGCTGTTGGTCCTCTACCTTTATCAAGTTGTGCTTCAATAATAGTACCTACTGCTTTTCTGTTAGGATTAGCTTTTAACTCTTCCATTTCAGAAACGGTTACTATCATTTCTAATAAATCATCTATTCCTTCTCCTGTTCGAGCAGATACTGGAACAACTATTGCATCTCCACCCCAATCATCCGGCATTAAACCATTATCAGCTAATTCTTGTTTTATTCTTTCAAGATTAGCGCCTTCTTTGTCTATTTTATTTACAGCTACTATAATAGGAACTTCTGCTGCTTTAGCGTGATTTATAGCTTCTATAGTTTGAGGCATAACTCCATCATCTGCTGCAACTACTAATATTGCTAAATCTGTTACTTGAGCTCCACGAGATCTCATCGCTGTAAATGCCTCATGTCCAGGAGTATCTAAGAAAACTACTTTATTGTCATTAACTCTTACAGTATAAGCTCCTATATGTTGGGTTATTCCACCAGCTTCGCCTTGAGTTACATGTGCTTTTCGAATTCTATCCAAAAGAGATGTTTTACCATGGTCAACATGACCCATAACTGTAACTACTGGAGGTCTAGATTTTAAATCTCCTTCTTTGTCTTCAAAATCTAAATCTTCAAAAATTTCTTCTGGATCAACTTCTTCTTCAACTTTTAATATAATTTCTTTATCAAATTCTAGACCTAAAATTTCAGCATTTTCAAAATTTAGTTCTTGATTTTGATTAGCCATAATACCCATTTGTATTAATTTTGTTATAACTTGATTAACTGATACGTCAATTGCTTCAGCAAAATCTTTTATAATTATAGTTTCTGGAATTTCTATTGCACCAGTTTCTGTTATATTTACAATTTCATTTATATGTGAAGTTTCAACATTTTTATTTTTATGTTTTTTCTTATTTTTAAATTTTGGTGTAGACTTCTGTAAATTTTTAAAATGTTGATCATTTATTTTTTTATTAGGATTCTGTTGACTCTGTTTTTTCTTATTATCTATATTTTTCTTTTTTATATTTTTATTATCTTTTGTATCATTATTTTTTTTATTCTGAATATGTTGTTTTTTTTCTTCTAAGTTATTATTTTTCTTATTATTTGTATTTGGTTTTACTTGTTTTTTCTTATTATCTATATTATTATCCTTCTTTTTGGTTATTTCTTTATTCTTATTGCTCAAAGCTGATTTTTTATTTTGAGTTTTACTATCATTGTTTTTCGAAAATACTTTTATTATTTTATCTAAATTATCACCTTCTAAAGTTGACATGTGACTTTTTACATCTATATTAAGTTTTTTTAACTCATCTATAACCTGTTTAGTTGAAACATTTAACTCTTTTGCTACTTCATATACTCTTGATTTTTTCATATTAGCACTCCTTTCATGCCTACTTTGAATTCGTTACATAATCTGCAATCTCCTTATAAACTTCTTCATTTATTTCAGCATTTAATGCATGATTAATTCTATTACTCTTTTTAGCTAACTCTAAGCAAGATATATCTTTACAGATATATGCTCCTCTCCCGTTTTTCTTACCGGTAGGGTCAACTATTATGCCTTCTTCTTTATTATTTACTATTCTTAATAAGTCTTTTTTAGGTTTATTCTCTCCACATGCAACACATTTACGCATAGGTATTTTTTTTACTTTCATTTATTCTCACCTAATTTAAATCTATTAAACTATTAATATATTCTTCTTCTTCAGGAAATTCTGCTACAATATCCCCAGATTTTATGCCCTCTAAATATTGTTCTGTTCCTTTTATATCAATTTTCCAATTTGTTAACTTAGCAGCAAGTCTTGCATTTTGTCCTTCTTTTCCTATAGCTAAAGAGAGTTGGCTACTTTCTACTATTATTCTTGCAACTTTTTCTTTTTCATTTACAAATACTTTAACTACTTCAGCAGGACTCAAACTATTAGCCAAGAAAATTTTCACATCTTTATTCCAAATTATTATATCAAGTTTTTCACCATTCAATTCATCTACTATAGATTTTACTCTAGTTCCCTTAAATCCTACACACGCTCCAACTGGATCTATATTTTCATCTTTTGTAAATACTGCTAGTTTAGTTCTAGAACCAGCTTCTCTAGAAATAGAAAATATTTCTACAATTCCATCGTTAATTTCGGGAACTTCTAATTCAAGAAGTCTTCTTACAAGTCCTATATCTGTCCTAGATAAAATAACTTGCGCTCCTTTAGTAGTGTTTTTAACTTCTTTTATATAAAACTTAAATCTATCATTAATTCTATAAGTTTCATTTATTATTTGTTCACTCGGAGGAACAATCCCTTCAATTTTTCCAAGATCAACATATATCATTCCATGATCTATTCTTTGAACAATACCTGTTATCAGTTCTTTTTCTCTACTTATAAATTCATTATAAATTATTTCTCTCTCAGCATCTTTTATTTTTTGAATAACAATATTTCTAGCTGTTTGTGCTGCTATTCTTCCAAAATTTTTAGGAGTTACCTCAATTGTTACTTCATCTCCTATATTAAGATTAGAATTTATATTTTCAGCTTCTTCTACAGATATTTCTGTGATTTTGTCTTCAATATTCTCTACAACTTTTTTTATGGCAAAAATTTTAGCTTCACCATTATTTCTATTTATACTAACTGTTACATTGGCATTATCATCAAAGTTCTTTTCATAACTTTTTACTAAAGCCTTCTCTAATGCATCGATTATTACATCACTTGATACTCCTTTGGTTTTTTCTATATCCATAAGAGCATTCATAAATTCTTGATTCATTTTACCCACCTATTTAAATATTGACAATCTAATAGTAGCTATTTTTTTTCTATCAACTATAATAGCCTTACTATCTATTTCTAACTCTATTTGATTTTTATCAAAACTTATTAACTTGCCTTCAATTTCTTTTTTACCATCAATTGGAGCATAAAATTTTATTTCTACAACTTCTCCTATGTTCTTCACAAAATCTCTATCGTTTCTAAACGGTCTATCAATTCCAGGAGAAGAGACTTCTAGGTAATAAGCTTCACTTATAGGATCTAATTCATCCAATTTTTCACTTATCTTTTTACTTGCTTTTTCACAATCGTCAATATCTATTGTTCCATTTTCTTTATCAATAAATATCCTTAATACATTACCTTTAGGCTCTTTTACATATTCTATATCATCTAAAAAAACATTAAAGTTTAAAACTATTGGTTCGAATTTACTCCAACAAAGTTTTAAAAGGTCATTTTTATTCATTATTCCCCCCTTTAATAAATAAATAAGAGTGGGATGCCCCACTCCTATATAAATTCATATTTACCTAATATAATTATAACAAAATAAATTAATATAATCAATAGACTAATACTTTCTGTTAAAGATTTCAGAAAATAAAAAAGCTTTCTTAGGATTTTCAATAAAATCTTCCTTGATTTCAGATAAAATTTCTACTTTTAATTCATTACTAACATTGCTATTTTGAATAATTTCAATAGGTGTTACATTTGAAAATTCCCAATATTCTTGTTTATAAGATTTAGAATTTTCGGTAGTTCTCTTTTTGTTAATAATATTTTTAGCATTGCTATTAGTAGCAATTCTTTTAGAATTTTTTTTGCTTTTTTGCACTTTTTTATTTTTTGAATCATTTATACTATGTTTTTGTTTGTAGTATTTACTAGAATTTTTTTTGGATTGTTTCTTTGAACTTTCCAAAAAAACAGCTAGAATTACAGCACCAATCACTAAAATAAATTCAAACATAGTATCACCTACTTAGTAGTATCATTTTTACCACTATTTTCAACACCTGATATAGAATCTCTCATTCCTGTATCTGCATTTATGTTTTTCATTCTATAGTAGTCCATGACACCTAAATTTCCATTTTCTAATGCTGTTGATATTGCCAAAGGAACTTTAGATTCAGCTTCAACTACCTTTGCTCTCATCTTGCGTACTTCTGCTAACATCTCTTGTTCTAATGCAACTGCCATAGCTCTTCTTTCTTCTGCTTTAGCTTGGGCTATTCTTTTATCTGCTTCCGCTTGATCAGTTTGTAATTTAGCACCAATATTTCTACCAACATCTACATCTGCTATATCAATTGATAAAATCTCAAAAGCAGTTCCAGAGTCTAGTCCTTTCGATAAAACAGTTTGAGAGATTGAGTCAGGATTTTCAAGAACCTCAGAGTGATTACGAGCAGAGCCGACGGTTGTTACAATTCCTTCACCAACTCTAGCGATTATAGTTTCTTCTCCAGCTCCTCCCACAAGTCTGTCAATATTAGCTCTTACTGTAACTTTCGCTTTAGCAATAACTTCAATACCATTCATAGCTACAGCCGAAATTTGTGGTGTTTCTATAACTTTTGGATTTACAGATACCTGTACTGCTTCCAAAACGTTTCTGCCCGCTAAATCTATAGCTGCTCCCCTGTCAAAATCTAGAGGTATTTCAGCTCTTTGAGCTGCTATTAGTGCATCTACTAGCGTATTTACATTTCCACCTGCCAAATAGTGAGCTTCTAATTCATTAGTGTTTAAAGATAAACCTGCCTTTGTAGCTTTTATTAAAGGATTAATTATCCTACTGGGAGCCACCCTTCTTAATCTCATACCTATTAAAGTAGAAATTTTAACTTTTACACCTGAGAAAAATGCAGTAATCCACAATCCTACAGGAACAAAAGTAAAAAACAAAATTAGTAAAACAGCTACTAAAATAATTCCTATTATACTACCAAATTCAAAAACCATTAATTATCACTCCTTACATATACTTTAAAACCTTCAACTTTAATTACTTTTATATTTACATCCTTATTTATAAAATCTCCTTCTGAAATTGCATCTATTTTATCACCATCTACCTTTATTATTCCTGATGGTCTCAAAGGAGTTAAAGTCTTACCTGCCTTATTTAAATATTTGCTATAATCATCAGTAGAATAAGTATCTATTTTATCATTCAGTATTACTCTTTTAAGAAATTTACTTTTATGACCTTTTTTTATAATTATAACAGATACTCCTATTCCAGATAAAGTTGCTATAATTATAGATATTAACCCTACATATAAGTCTGGCATAGATAGTGTAATACCAAAAAGCACAAATACTATTCCAGCAATTCCTGGTAATCCAAAACCTGGTACAATAGCTTCCACACCTAATAGTATAACACCAATCATAAATATAATTAAGTTCATAGATGTTGCATTTCCACTTGCTAAATTAGTTGCAAAAAACAAAGCAAATGAAATCAAAGATGTTATTCCAGCAATTCCAAATGTTGGCAAAAATAATTCTATCACAAATGCTATTATAGCTATTGTAAGAAGTATTGTGCTAATAAGTGGAGTAGCTAATTTTTGCAAAAACTCTAAATAATTATCTGTCTCATATGTACTTTCACTATTATATGATGCAACAGTCATTTCAATATTTCCAGTAGTAATATCTAAATAATCAACACCTAAAAAGCAAGTTTTATGACTTATTAAATCTGGAGTGATGGTACTAGAATCTGCAAAAGAAATATTGGATATCAACATTAAAGCTATTAATAATATATAATATATTTTCTTCTTCATGTTTAAACCTCCTCTAACAACTATATACCCTATATATAACAATTAAAAATGTCCAGTTAATTAACTGGACATCATGATTTAATATTTAGCCTTTTTTAGCCTTTTTTCTTCTAGCTGCTTCTGATTTCTTTTTTTTCTTTATACTTGGTTTTTCGTAATGTTCTCTTTTTCTGTATTCAGATAAAACACCAGATCTAGCACATTGTCTTTTAAATCTTTTTAAAGCACTATCCAATGTTTCATTTTCGCCAACTTTAATTTCTGACATAGGTTATCCCCCCCCTCTATTCTTGCAAGAGTGCTCATAATGAGCAAAGTACAATAAGTATAGTATAACTTATTAATATAGATATTGCAAGATTTTTAGCCTGGAGGCCATTGTAACTGTCTACCTGCTAATACATGAAAATGTATATGGTTTACTGTTTGTCCTCCGTCTTCGCCACAATTGTTAACTATTCTAAAACCTTTTTTATCAAAGCCAAATTCCTTTGTAAGTTTAGATATAACTTTAAATATATGGCCTATTATCGCCTCATTATCTTCATTTATTTCATTTGCTGATGATATATGATTTTTAGGGATAACTAAGAAATGAGTAGGTGCTTTAGGATCTAAGTCATTAAATGCAATTATTTTTTCATCTTCATAAATAATATTTGATTCAATTTCTCCATTTGCAATTTTGCAAAATATACAATCCATTACTTTTCACCTCCTACTAAACTATTATACCAAATACTTCATCATTTTGTATATCAGTAATTTTAACTTTTTTAATCTTATTTATATAATTTTTATTATATTTTGCATTCACCCTAATATAATTAGTTGAATAACCACTCAGAATATTGTTATTTGATTTTTCTTCAAATAAAACATCCACTCCAGTTCCTATAAATTTATTTAAAAATCCGTTTGTAAGTTGAAGTGATTTTTCAATTAATATAGAGCTTCGTTCTTTTTTTGTATTTCCGTCTACCTGATTATCCATAGATGCTGCAACGGTACCTTTTCTAGGAGAGTATTTAAATACATGAACTTTTGAAAATGCTACTTTCTCTACAAAATTCAACGTATCTATAAAATCAATTTCATTTTCATTAGGAAATCCAACAATTATATCAGTTGTTATTCCAGCATTTGGAAAATATTTTCTAATTAGCTCAACTTTTTCTAAGTACTCTTTTGTGTTATATCTTCTATTCATTAATTTTAATATTTTATCTGATCCACTTTGTAGTGATAAATGGAAATGATCACAAAATTTACCTGTACTTTTAGCTCTATTAAGGAAATCTTCAGTTACAATTCTAGGTTCTAAAGAGCTAAGTCTTATCCTATTTACTCCAGATATAGAAGCGACTTTTTCAATAACATCAATTAATGCACTTCCATCTTTAAAATCTAAACCATATGAAGCGGCATGTATTCCTGTAAGTATAATTTCTTTAAATCCATTTTCGCCTAGTCTTAAAGCTTCACTATATATATTATCTATGTTTCTTGAGCGAATAGGCCCTCTAGCATAAGGTATTATACAATATGAACAAAATTGACTACAACCTTCTTGTATTTTTATATATGCTCTTGTCATATGTTCCTGTTTAGATATAACTAAATCTTCAAAAGATTTATTCTTTTTGATATTTTCAACTCTATTAATAATTTTGTTGCTAATTCTTGCTTCTTCACAATATTGAACAATGTCTGTTCTATTTTTTGTCCCGAGAATGACATTTACTCCTTCTATTTTCTCTATCTCTTCAGGACTCACTTGTGAATAACAACCAACAACCGCAATGATAGCATTAGGATTAATTTTTTTACTTTTAGAAATAAATTGTCTAGATTTTCTATCACTTAAGTTGGTGACAGTACAAGTATTTATTACATATATATCACAGTATTCGTTATTTTCTAAAACTTCATATCCCTTATTTACAAAAAGCTCTGACATAGCTTCTGTTTCATATTGATTTACTTTACAACCTAATGTTAAAAAACTTACTCTTCTCATTCTACTCCTATTAAAAGTCGCCTATTTCATATTGTAGTATTGACAAAATATTTAATGGCGCCGTTTCTGTTCTCAATATCCTTGGACCTAATGAAATAATGTTAAAACCTTTATCTTTTAAATTAAGTATTTCTTCTTTTTCAAATCCACCTTCAGGTCCTATTACTATTTTTATATTATTATAGATATTACTTTTCAATATCTCTTTTAACTGTCTGTTATCACTATCTTCATATGCAACTAAGCCTAACTCATCTTTCTCTAAAATTAAGTCATTTATTTTTACAGGCAGACTTATTTTCGGAATTGAAATTCTATGAGATTGAGATGCAGCTTGTTTAGAAATTTTATTGTATCGTTTAATTCTAGTATCAAGATTTTTATCTTTTAATTTTACTATAACTCTTTTTGTAATAAGAGGAGTAATTGTTGTAACTCCTAACTCTACAGATTTTTGTATTATATAGTCAAATTTATCGCCTTTTGTTAAACCTTGATATAAATGAATATTTAATTTTTCAAGGTTTAAATTTTCTAATTCATTTAAAATAAATAGTTTTAGTAGTTTATTTTCAATAGATGAAATATTACAAATATATATTTTTTTATCTATTACTACTTCAACAGTATCATTTAGCTTTAACCTAAGCACATTATTAATATGATGATAATCTTCACCATCTACATGAATAATATTATCAATTTTATCTGATGCTTCCCTAAAAATTCTATGCATTTATATACTTAGAAAGAATGCAAACCCAATCTTTCTTTTCCTTTATTTTTTCAATTTCAAAACCAAATTTTTTTAAACTTTCTACAATAAGTTCTTTCTTTTCTTTAATTATTCCTGAAGCTAAAAAATATCCATTATTTTTTATTATCTTTGTCATATCTGGAATCAAAGTAATAATTACATCTGCTAAAATATTTGTAATTACAATATCTGCATCTTCAAACTTATTTTCTAATAAATCCCCTTCTATTACCTCAATTATATCTGTAGTATTATTGAATTCAGAGTTTATTTGAGCAGCTTCTGCACTTAATGGATCTATATCTATAGCATATACTTTATTTGCTCCTAATTTTGCTGAAACAATTGAAAGTACACCTGATCCAGTACCTACATCATAAACAATTTTACTTTTGTTATCTATTTCCTGTAACATCTCCACACATAAAGAAGTGGTCTCATGCGTTCCTGTACCAAAAGCCATGCCCGGATCAATTTCTACAATAATATCTTTCTCTTTTTTATTGTACTCTTCCCAAGAAGGTTTTATTACTATACTTTCTCCAATTTTAATTGGTTTATAAAATTTCTTCCATTCTTTAGACCAATCTTGGTTTTCAATAATTCTAGGAGTTTTCACTTCGATATCTTTGCTAATATTATTTAGTTGCAATTTTATATTTGATATTGTAGATTCACTATTCTCATCTTTGATTATATATGCCTTTATAATTATATTATCTAACTTTTCAATCAAATTATCATCCAATTCAATCCAGTAAGGTTTTTTATCTTTTAAATCTAAAAAAGTTCTATAATCTATTATTTCTATAGCTTCTATTTCGTATTTATATATTATGGAATAAATAATATCTTCAAATTCAATTGGAGAGTTAATTGTAAATTCTATCCATTTTTTATTTTCCATCAAATTTGTCCTTTATCTTTTCGAATATATTTCTTTTTTCTTTGCCTTCAATATATTCTTCAGCAGATTCTTTAGAAAATTCTAGTAATAATTCTCTTTGTTTATCTGTTAAGTTTTTAGGTGTAATTATTTGAACATCAAAATATAAGTCACCTTTTTCACCGTTTTTTCTATTTAATATAGTAACACCTTTATCTTTAAGTCTAAATCTAGTTCCTGTTTGAGTTCCTTCAGGTATTGTAAATTCTTCAGTACCATCTAATAACGGGATATTTATTGTAGCTCCAAGTGTAGCTTGAGTGAATGAAATTGGCAGATTATAATAAATATCATATCCTACTCTATGGAAAAATTCGTGCTCTTTTACAGTTATAATTAAGTATAAATCTCCATAAGGTCCTCCCTTAGTTCCAGCGTTACCTTCACCTCTTAAATTTATAACTGAATCATTGTCAACCCCAGCAGGTATTTTAACTTTAATATTCTTATTAACCTTTACTTGCCCAGAGCCTTTACATTCATGACATTTATGTTCTATAATTTCACCAGTTCCATGACACTTATCACAAGTAGCAGTTCTTACAAAAGTTCCAAATGCAGAATTTTGAGTATATCTAATTTGACCTGTTCCTTGACATTTATCACAAACTGTTTTTGAAGTTCCTTTCTCTGCACCAGTTCCATTACATTCTTTACAAGTATCCATTTTTCTTATAGATATTTCTTTTTCAATCCCAAAAACAGCTTCTTCAAAAGTTAAATTAATTCTCATTTGAATATCTGAACCCTTTTTAGGAGCATTGTTATTACGAGCTTTTTGAGAAAAACCTCCTCCAAAGATATCGAAAATATCTCCAAAGATATCTCCAAAATCCATAGAAAAACCTCCTGAACCCATTCCACCATTTGTAAAAGCGGCTTCTCCATATCTGTCATAATTCGATTTTTTTTCCTCATCACTTAGTACTTCATAAGCAAAATTAATTTCTTTAAAAGTCTCATGAGCTTGTTCATCCCCAGGATTTAAATCTGGATGATATTTCTTTGCAAGTTTACGGTACGATTTTTTTATTTCAGCTTGACTAGCAGAACGCTCAACTTCTAACAATTCATATAAATCTTTCATTAACACCCCAACCTTAATTTATCTTTACTAAAACATTTTACTAGATATTTCATAATATTCAAACAATAATAAAGGCTCATGAATTCATGAGCCTTTATTATTAAATTTGTTACATCAATTATTTATTTTCATCATCATCTACTACTTCATAATCAGCATCTACCACATCTTCTTCTTTGTTGGCATTTGTGTCAGCGGATTGATCAGTATTTTGTCCATATAATTTTTCTGACATTTTATATAATTCTTGAGTTAACTCTTCAGTTTTGTTTTTAATATCATCTGAGTCTTCAGAATTTATTACTGCTTTAAGTGCTTCTATCTTAGAAGTCACATTATTTTTTTCATCTTCAGAAACTTTATCCCCTAAATCTTTGATAGTTTTTTCTGTTTGATAAATAACTGATTCTGCGTTATTTTTATTTTCAATTAATTCTTTTCTCTTCTTATCTTCTTCGGCGTGTTTTTCAGCTTCATTAACTTTTTGTTTAATTTCATCTTCTGACATTTTAGTTGAAGAAGTAATAGTCATTTTTTGTTCTTTTCCAGATCCTAAATCTTTAGCTGTAACATTTACAATACCATTAGCATCAATATCAAAAGATACTTCTATTTGAGGTACTCCTCTAGGTGCAGCAGGTATATCTGCTAACGTAAATTTACCAAGTAAAGTATTATCTGCAGCCATCTCTCTTTCACCTTGTAATACAACTATTTCTACATTTGTTTGACCATCAGCAGCTGTTGTGAATACTTGGCTCTTTTTAGTAGGTATTGTAGTATTTCTTTCTATAAGTTTAGTAGTTACTCCTCCTAAAGTTTCAATTCCTAGAGATAACGGAGTAACATCAAGCAATAATAAATCCTTAACTTCACCACTTAAAACTCCACCTTGAATTGCAGCTCCCATAGCAACACATTCGTCTGGATTTATATCTTTTTGAGGTTCTTTACCTATCAATTGCTTAACAGATTCTTGAACTGAAGGTATTCTAGTAGAACCACCTACTAATAATACTGATTGAATTTCACTTGGTGAAAGTCCAGCATCTTTTAACGCTTCTCTTACTGGAACCGTAGTTTTTTGAACTAAATCTTCAGTTAATTCATCAAATTTTGATCTTTTTAAATCTATATTTAAATGAGCTGGAACTCCATTGATAGCTGTAATAAATGGTAAGTTTATATTTGTACTCAATGTTGTTGAAAGTTCTTTCTTAGCTTTTTCAGCTGCATCTTTTAATCTTTGTAGTGAAGTAGGATCTTGTCTTAAATCCAATCCATTTTCTTTTTTAAACTCTTCAGCTAAATAATCTATGATTTTATTATCAAAGTCATCTCCACCAAGTTTGTTATTTCCTCTAGTAGCTAATACTTCAAATACTCCATCTCCAACTTCTAGTATGGATACGTCGAATGTACCTCCGCCAAGGTCGTATACCATAATTTTGTGTTGGTCATGATCTTTGTCTAAACCATAAGCTAAAGCTGCCGCAGTTGGTTCATTTATAATTCTTTTTACATCTAATCCTGCAATTTTTCCTGCATCTTTTGTTGCCTGTCTTTGACTATCTGTAAAGTATGCTGGAACAGTAATAACTGCTTCTGTAATAGTTTCTCCCAAATAACTTTCAGCATCTGATTTTAATTTTTGTAAAATCATAGCAGATATTTCTTCTGGAGAATATTTTTTTCCATCTATATCAACTTTATAATCTGAACCCATATGTGTTTTTATAGAAGCTATTGTTCTACTTGGATTTGTGATAGCTTGTCTTTTAGCAGTTTCTCCTACTAGTCTTTCTCCATCTTTAGTAAATGCTACAACAGATGGTGTTGTTCTATTTCCTTCAGCGTTAGGTATTATTGTAGAAGTACCACCTTCCATAACAGCTACTGCTGAGTTTGTTGTTCCTAAATCAATTCCTATAATTTTTCCCATAATTTATTCCTCCTAATTATTCACTTACTTTTACCATGCTAGGTCTTATTACTTTATTATTTAATTTGTATCCTTTTTGAAAAGTCTCCATTATAGTTCCTGAATCATATTCATCACTTGGTTCCATTAATATTGCTTGATGCAAATTATGATCAAATGGCATGTTATTGGATTTAATTTCTTCCAAACCTTCTCTACTTAAAACCTCTTTAAAATTATCGATTATAATTTTAATTCCTTCAGTAAATTCATTACTTTCTTGTTTATGTTCATAACCTCTCTCTAAGTCATCTAATATAGGTAATAATTTTAATATTAACCCCTCATTAGCTAGTGCTATAGATTGAGATTTTTCTTTTTCAATTCTATTTTTAAAATTCATGAAATCAGCTTGAAGTATAGCTAAAGAATTTTTTAATTGCTCAGTCTCATCTAGATCTTCTTTAAGAACATCTTCACCTTCTTCTTCGTCGATATTATCTGAGTTTAAAACTTCTTCATTTATGATTTCATCGTCATTCACAACATTATCTTTCTCTTTTGCCATCATTACACCTCATTAATCCATCATATTTACTATTTTCCAAGAAATGTTATTTAATGCGATAATAGTATTTTTATAGTCCATTCTCAACGGACCTATTACTCCTAATTTTCCTACATAATAATTATTTAAATATATATTCGTTAAAAGTAGGCTATTATTTTTCAAAGTAGGTATTTCTATTTCTGATCCTATATAAACATTTACATGCTCATCTATTTTTCTATTTAAAAGATTTATAATATTTTCTTTTTTTTCTATAAATTGGAAATATTCTTTTACTTTTTCTAAATCGTTGTATTCTGGAAAATTAAATATATTAGTTACTCCGTAATAATTAGATTTAACACTTCCAAAATTTAATATTTCAGCTTTTAAAATATTAAAAATAATATTAAATACATTAAAAAATTTATTATATTTATTAATGGCTATACTTAGACTTTCTTCAATATCATCAAGATTAACTATTTTTTTTACCAAACTATTAATAAGAAAGTTTATTTTTTTTAAGTCCTCTGCAGTTATGTCTTCATTAATGTTGAAAACAGTGCTGTTGACTTCTCCATTTCTTAATACTGAAAGTAAAACATAATCAAATTTACTAATTCTTAATATTTCAACATGATATAATCCAATGTTTTTAGGTCTTTCTAATGAAGAAACAACTGTATAATTTGTAATAGAAGCTAAAATTTCAGCAGCTGTATCTATTAATTGTTCCACATTTATATTTATATCATTTTGTTTTATTTTTATAGCGTTACTTTCCTTGTTAGAAATTTCTTTTTTGAAATTTTCAATTAATTCATTAACATATAATTTATATCCTCCTTCCGAAGGTATTCTACCAGAAGAAATATGAGATTTATTAAGAAGTCCTAATTCTTCTAAATCACTCATTTCATTTCTTACTGTTGCAGCACTTACACCTATATTGGGATCTTTAGAAATAGTTCTAGATCCTACAGGTTCAGAAGTTGATAGATAATTCTCTATTATAGAAAATAATATGTTTTTTTTTCGAATATCTAATTCTTTATTAGTCATTAGAATCACTACTTTTTATATTATTAGCACTCGCTTACCTCTAGTGCTAATAATATAATAATACCTTTATCCTCTTTTGTCAACACTTTATATATTAATATCAACAAAAAATTTATTTGATATGTTAAACCCACTTTGTGTAAATAAAATATTTCCGTTAATAATTTCTATAAAACCTAATTTCATATAATTTTCTAAAATGTTTTTATTCAACTTTATAATGTCGTAACCGAAAGTTTCTTTTAATTCATTAATATTAACTCCTTTGGTCAATCTCATGTTCATAATTATTTTTTCAAATATTTTGTCTTTTGTATTTAATTTTTCAATATTTGATAAAGGCTTTTCTCCTTTGTGAATTAAGTTTTTATATTCATTATATTTGTTAACGTTAGTATATCTATGCCATTCAAGATAACCTGATGCACCTATTCCTATTCCCAAATATTCTTTAACATTCCAATATTTTAGATTATGTTTAGATTCATATCCTTTTTTTGAAAAATTTGAAATTTCATATTGTACTAAATTAAATTTTTCTAATTCAGATATTATAACGCTGTAAATTTCTCTATCTTTCTCCTCATCTGGAAGCGAAAGTTTATCTTCTTTGCATAATTTATGAAACCTGGTATTTTCTTCAATTATCAAACTATACCAAGAAATATGTTCAGGATTTAATATATTTATGTTTTTTATATCATAAAATATATCATCAATAGTTTGATTGGGAAGTCCCATCATTAAATCAAAACTAATATTTTTAAAACCAGCTTTTCTAAGCATAGACAGGTCATTAAATACAATATTAGTATTATGACTTCTTCCTAAAGACTTTAATAAATCATCGTTAAAACTTTGTACTCCAATAGATGTCCTGTTAATTCCTATCCTTTTATAATCATTAATTTTATCATAGCTTATAGTTCCTGGATTAATTTCAATAGTATATTCTAAATCTTTAGATATATTAAAGTATTTACATATTATATTGTTAACCTCCACTATATATTTTGAATCTACATAACTTGGAGTCCCTCCACCTATATATATAGTATCTATAATACAGTCTTCCAATTTATTTTTATACATTTCTATTTCAGTTAGTAATAACTTAAAATATTCATCTATTCTTTTATCTTGATAAGGCATAGTTGTAAAATCACAATATAAACATTTGCTCTTACAAAACGGAATATGAATATATAAACCTATTTCTTTCATTTTCTCTCCATAAAAAATCTCATAGCAATTGCTATGAGATTAATCTTCATCATATTTAAGTACAGATAAGAATGCTTGTTGAGGAACTTCTACTGAACCTATTTGTCTCATTCTCTTCTTTCCTTCTTTTTGTTTTTCTAGTAATTTTCTTTTTCTTGAAATATCTCCACCATAACATTTTGCTAAAACGTCTTTCCTTAAAGCTTTTACAGTTTCTCTAGCAATTATTTTCGAACCTATAGAAGCTTGAATTGGTATAGCAAACTGATGTCTAGGTATTTCATCTTTTAATCTTTCAACAATTACTCTAGCTCTTTCATATGCTTTTTCTTCGTGAACTATCAATGAAAAGGCATCTACTAAATTACCATTTATTAAAATGTCTAATTTTACTAATTCAGATTTTTCATATCCTTTTAATTCGTAATCTAATGAAGCGTATCCTCTTGTTTTTGATTTTAACGCATCAAAAAAGTCATAGATAACTTCATTTAATGGCAATGTATAGTTAATGTTAACCCTTTTTTCATCAAGGTACTCCATATTTATAAAGATTCCTCGCTTATTTTGACAAAGTTCCATAATAACTCCTACGTAATCCTTAGGAGTCATTATATTTGCATCAACAATAGGTTCTTCCATATATTCTATTAAAGTAGGGTCTGGTAAATTGCTTGGATTTTGAATTTCTAAAACTCCCCCTGATTTTTTAGTTACTTTATAAATTACAGACGGAGCTGTTGTAATAACATTTAGGTCAAACTCTCTATCTAAACGCTCTTGAATTATTTCCATATGTAATAATCCTAAAAATCCGCATCTAAAACCGAAACCTAACGCAACTGACGTTTCAGGTTCAAAAGTTAATGATGCGTCATTTACTTGTAATTTTTCCAAAGCTTCCCTAACATCCGAAAACTCCTCTCCCTCTGCTGGATATATACCACAATAAACCATAGGAGTTACTTTTTTATATCCTGCCAAAGCCTCATGTGTTGGATTATTTGCATCAGTTATAGTATCTCCTACCCTTGCATCTTTTACATTTTTTATACTTGCGACAACATACCCTACATCTCCAGCATTTATGGAATCTACCTGAATTGTGCCATGTGCACTATATCCAACTTCTGTGACCTCAAATTTTTTTCCAGTGGACATCATCTGTATCGTCATTCCAGGCTTTATTACTCCTTCAAAAACCCTAATATATGATACAACACCTTTATAACTATCGTAATATGAATCAAAAATAAGAGCTTTTAATGGATTAGAATCTTCTCCTTCTGGTGAAGGTACATTTTTAACAATATCTTCTAATACATCAACTATATTTAAACCTTCTTTTGCAGAAATAGCAGGTATATTTGAGGCGTCAAGTCCAATTATTTCCTCTATTTCTTTTTTTGCAAATTCTATGTCTGCAGATGGTAAATCTATCTTGTTTACAACAGGAAGTATTTCTAAATCTTGGTCTATAGCTAAATAAACATTTGCTAATGTCTGAGCTTCCACTCCTTGAGTGGCATCTACTATTAGAACAGCTCCTTCACAAGCAGCAAGACTTCTTGAAACTTCATAGTTAAAGTCTACATGTCCTGGTGTATCTATTAGATTTAACATGTAATTTTCTCCATCAAGAGCCTTGTAAAATAACTTTATAGCTTTTAACTTTATTGTTATTCCACGCTCTCTCTCTAAGTCCATACTATCTAGTACTTGACTTTCCATTTCACGTTTTGTAAGCATACCTGTTTCTTCAATTAACCTATCTGCCAAAGTTGATTTTCCATGATCAATATGGGCTATTATTGAAAAATTTCTTATATTTGACTTCTTTATATTCATATAATCTCCTAAATTCCACCAATATTATTGAAAGGATAAAACCTAAAAAAAGCTATACCTTTAATTGAATCTCTAGATATAGGTCCAAATGTTCTACTATCATTACTTTCTGGTCTATTATCTCCTAATACAAATATTTCTCCACTCTCTATTTTCCATTGGGATATATCACTATATTTTGTATAACCATTTGTGCTAGTATAATCTTCTTTTACGATTTTATCATTAACATAAATTTTATTATCTTTTATTTCTATAGAGTCTCCTTCTTTACCAATAACTCTTTTTATATAATTTTTATTTTCTTCAATTGGACTTTCAAATATAATAATATCTCCATATTCTAAGTCATTTTTAAAAAAAGATAATTTATTAACTAATAATCTATCATTGTGATTTAATGTTGGGTACATACTTTTTCCATCAACAAGTGTAAAATCAATTACAAATAATTTTACTAAAATAACCAAAACTAAAACTACCAAAATAGTTTTAATTGAATTTAAATTTTTAGAATTTTTTTCTTCATTATCCATAAAATTCCTCTAGATTTTCCCGATTTTACTTAATGGAGAATATCTAAAAAAAGCTATTCCTACTATGGATTTTTTTGATATAGGACCAAATGATCTGCTATCGTTGCTTCTTGGTCGATTATCTCCCAATACAAATACTTTCCCCTTTCCTATTTCCCATCTATTTTCGTTATAATAAATAGTTTCACCATTACTACTAGTGTAATCTTCTTTTAACATATTGCCATTTACATAAACTTTGTTATCTCTTATTTCAACAATATCTCCTTCAATACCAATAACTCTCTTTATAAAATCTTCTCCTTCGTTATTTGGGTTATGAAATTCAACAATATCTCCTCTTTCGACATTGTCCACCAAAAAACTAACTTTGTTTACAAATAACTTGTCATTAGTTTCTAAGGTAGGCTCCATACTTACACCACTAACTAATGTAGAACTCAAAAGAAAAGTTTTTATTATTAAGGCTAATATTATTGCAGAACATATCATTACAATCCATTCAAAGATTTCGCGACCAGTACTTTTCTTTTTTTTCATTTTATCACTCCATAATAATCTCTCGAATAATTATATCATAAAGAAAGTTAATATAGAATTTATTAATATCCAAATAATTTATTTCTCTTGATTTTTACTAGTCACTATTATATAATATTAACGTTACGTTTAGGAGGTGAAATAATGGCAAATATTAAATCAGCAATAAAAAGAATTGATACAACAAAAAGACAAACTTTAGAGAATAAAGCTAGAAAATCAGAAATTAAAACTTATATAAAAAAATTTGAAAGTGCTGTTTCAGCTGAGAAATTCGAAGACGCCAGAGAATTATTAAAGTTAATAGACAAAAAACTTAAGAAAGCTTCTTCTAAGAATGTAATACACAAAAATGCAGCTTCTAGACAATTAAGTAGATTAAGCAAAAAATTGAATTCAAGCAAATAAAAAAGATAAGATAATGTATGAGGATCCAATACATTATCTTTTTTATTTTAATGTATTTAATATATACTTTTCTATTGTTAGTTCTGGCTTTATTGATGACGATTTTAATTCAACTTCTGTTTCATATGATAAATGAAAAGCTCTCTTTATCTCATTGTATTTCCAATACTTTAACTTTGATTTAATTTTATTTATTTCATAAGTAGATATAGAGTATTTTTTACTAGCAGTAGATGCTTTTATATTTAATCTTTCACATTCTTTAACAATTAAGATATTTCTCAATGTTCTTAGTACCATATAAAAAATTTGAAAAGGATCAGATGAATTATTTATTAATTCAAAATATATTCTCATAGCCTCTGAAGATTTTTTTCCAGAAATAGCATCTGTTAATTTAAATATATTAGTTTCAAATGAATTAGTAAATAATTCATCAATATCTTCCGCCAAAACTTCACTGTTTTTTTTATTTTTATATATTTTTACTAATTCATTATTTAAATCGAATAGATTTTTATTTAAATCTTTATTTAAGTAAGCTGATTTATCTATAATATAATTAATAACTTTTTTTGAAGCTATTACTTTGTTTTCTACTAATTTGTTATATATATAATTAAATAACTCCTGTGAGTTAAGTTTCTTTATGTTTTTTATCTCACCTACCTTTTCGATTTTTTTATATAGTTTCCCTTTAAATACTTTTTCATTATATGAATTTATAATTAATATGCTTGAAGTTGGTATATTATCTAAATATTTAGTTAATAGTTCAAATTCATTGTTTTTTGATGATATACTATTTTTTGTTAAATCTAAATTATCAACAATTACAATCTTACTTTCATCAAAAAAAGGCAAAGTTTCTAAATTTTGATTTATAAGATTAAATGAAAATTTACTAGAATCTATTTTTATTAAATTAAAATCTATGTAATTAATATTTAGTTTTTCATTAATCAAACTTTCATTTAATTCATTAATAATGTATTTTTCTTCACCATAAAACAGAAATATGTTATTCAATATATCTTCCTTTCATTTCTTAAGTATATTTTAATAAAGCAAATTATAAGAATAGAATATATAAAAGTTAGTACAACCCTTGGATTATCTATAAAACTTCTCAAATAGTTTGAATTGTCATAAATATTAAAGTTGTTTTTATTAAAATTAATAGTCACAAATCCATCAAAATCAGTTCTTTTTAAAATTATATTCATGTCCTTATATAAATTCACAACTTCATCACTTGGATGATTATATTTATTATTTAATCCTACAGATATTAATGCTAACTTAGGATTTACTTTTTCTATAAATTTAATATTAGAGCTGGTTTTTGAGCCATGATGAGGAACTTTTATTATATCAGACTTAATATCTTTGTTTAGTATAGATAATTCCTTGTTTTTTTCAATATCACCAGTTAATAATATTGAACTATTTTCAACAAATAATTTCAAAATAACAGAATCTTCATTTTTGTTGTTTAATCCATTTCCCATACCAATAACTTTTATTTTAGCATTATCATAAGTAAATATGTCATTTTTATTTAATTCTTTATAATTGCTATCTATTTTATATTTTTCTTCTAAAATACTTTTACCTTCATTCGCTCCATATACTTTTGCATTTTTATAATAATTTAAAATATCTTTTAAATTACCTGAATGATCTTCATCAAAATGAGAAATAAAAATAGAATCTAATTTTTTTACTTTTTTATATTTAAGTAAGTTTAGGATTCTATCTGAGTTACTTTCTCCAAAAATTTTTCCACCTGTATCAAATAAAATATTGTGATTTTCTGTTGATAATAAGAAACTATCTCCTTGTCCTATATTTATCATATTAAAAGTTATCGGATTAGTAATACCTAAATATAAAATGCAAAATACTAAATAACTAGGTACTAACTTAAAAAACATATTATTTAAAATATTGATGTTGTTTTTTAATAAAATAATATTTTTAATAAAAAATATTGAAATAGCGATAATAATATACAATAAAATTAAATCTGAAAAATTTATTTTATTATCAATTGTTAATTTACTAAAGATACTATTTAATCCTATTAAAATATTATCTTCTATAAAAAACAAAAAACCTATAATGTTTAACACAATAAAATTAAATATATATATATTACTAACTATTAAGTATAAAAAACCTAAAGTAATAATTATTGTCAATAAAGGAATTACAAATATATTTCCTACAAATGTTCCTAAAGGCAATTCTCCAAAATAAAACAATTGTAATGGACATATCAATAAATTAATGGAAAGGGTTAAATAAAATATATTTATTATTGAACTATCTTTCTTGTTTTTATTTTTTATTATTGGATAAATAGTAATTATGCTTAAAGTAGCTAAAAATGAAAATTGAAACCCCAAATCATAAATACTCATTGGAAGCATCATCAAAATTATTATACAGGCAAAAGATAAAGTTTTTATAGGCATCTTAGGTTTTTTTAAAATGAAAGCAATAAAGTCTACTACTATAAAAATAAAAGCTCTAATTGCTGAATTTGGAAATCCTATTAATAAACAATAAATAAAAATTAAAAAGATTGAAATGGTTAGCTTTATTTTTTTATTTATATTAAATATTGATAGAATTAAGTCTATAAATATTTTCAATAGTACTATGTGAAATCCACTTATAGAAAGTATATGTAAAATCCCTAAATTTCTATAAATATCCGTTTGGTTTTCTTCCATTATACTATTCCCTGTTATAACAGAAAAAATTGTATGTTTAATATCTTTATCAAAATCAATCAATGAATTTTCTACAAAATCATAGAAAGTTCTTCTACTTTTCAATAATACATCTTCTGATAACCCATCTACTTTAATATTGTCTGAATAAGAATAATAGTATGTTTTTTTTGACAACAGGTAATTAAAATAATTTAATTCTCCAGGATTTTGATTCCCTCTGGGAACATATATTTTATCTTCAAAACTTATTTTATCCCCTATTTTTAAATCTATAGACTTATCGTTTAAATATAAAACCATATCTTCAGATATTTTTTTATCCAGTTCTACATTAGTTAAAAATACTGTAAATTTTTCATTCTTTTTATTTATATCTTTAACATCCGCTGTAACAGTATATACTTTATTGTCTTTATTATAATCAATTTTATCAATGCATATTTTAAAATTAATTATAGATATTACAAGCAAAAATATAGCTATACCTATAATATTTAAATTAGTATTTTTCATAAAAAATAAATATACAGCAAAAAAAGATACAATAACTACTAAGACTGTATCCATTTTAAAATAAGTATTAAGTGTAATTCCAAGTAATATGAATAAAGCTATATAAATTATTGGATATTTTTTCATATACTATTCCTTTTTCAATGATTCTTTTATTATATCAAATACTTATAATTTTATTAATTATTCTTATTATGTTAATATAAATATGGTGATAAAATGAAAAAAATATATTTGAAATACCCATATTTGAAGGAATTTAATTCGAATATTGTAAGTAGAAAATTAATAGATGGTAAACCACATATTTTGTGTGATAAAACAATTTTTATTCCTCGAAATAGAGATTGTGAGTATAACGATTTCGGAACTATTAATGGAATAAAAGTTTTAGATGTTTATACTAAAAACAATGAAATTTATCATGTTATTGAAAACAATCCTGAAGCTAGTAAATTAAAAATGAAGATAGATTGGAATAATAGATATGAATTTATGCAAAAAAATACCGCTACATATATATTATCTTCTTATTTGGAAACTTTATACTCCATTAAAATAACAAATTCAAATTTACTTGAAAATTATATTGATATTCCTTTACAAAAAAATTTATCAGAATTTAAATTAAAATTAGATAATGTTTTTAATTTAGCAAATAATATCGTGGACTCGTCTTTAGATATATTCAATAAAATAGAAATATCGAAAAACAAAAAACACGAATATTCAAACATTTTTATTTCAAATCTAAAAAAAACTAAGCATAATTATCCGTTTATATCAAATACAGCAGAATTAAAGTTTGTATTATTAATAAATATTATAAATATAGATAATTTCACTAGAATTTATTTTAATACTGGAACTAAAGCACTCAATTATATTAAGGATATTTATGCTGATGCAAACATAATTGCTCATAAAAATAATATTTCTATAGATTACTTCAATGAATTTATTAATGATAATCTGCAAAAATTAGATATAGTTACCAATGAAAAAAATATTTTTGAAGGGCGATTGATTGAAAGTCTAGCTAAAGTTGTTAACTTGTCTAATGACAATATTATAGAAATAACAGATGACCTAAATTTATATGATATTTCTAGGTATATAATAAAAGATAATTATACTATTTATAAAAAATATTCAAATAAAATAATCTTTCTATCTAAAAATAGTAAAGTAGATTTAAAAAAATTCTTTGAAAATTTAAAAGTTCCTATTATCGGAACTGGAAGTAGTTTAGTTTATAGAGGAGAAATCGATAAAGAAAATTTTGAAGTTTTTTATAGAAAATTAAATGAATTAAAAACACATGTTAATTATTCTTAAAATGCAAAAAATTATTACTTAATATTTTAATACAATTAACTTAGAATAGGAGATATATTATGAAATATGTTCATACAAATTTAATTGCAAAAGATTGGAAAGCTTTATCAAAATTTTACCAAAAAGTTTTTAACTGTAAACCTCTAGGAAATAGAAGAAATCTCTCAGGGGAATGGCTAAAACAGTTAACAGGCCTTGAAAATATTACCATTACTGGTGAACATTTATCATTACCTGGATATCGTGGAGAATCTCCTACTCTAGAAATCTTTTCTTATTCTTTTCCTATTCAAACAGAAAAGCATATTAACAGTTTTGGATTTTCACATATAGCTTTTCAAGTTGATGATGTAGAAACAACTGCCAACTTAATACTCAATGAAGGTGGAGCATTATTAGGAGAAATTGTAGAAAAAGATTATGGCGATATGGGTATTGGTGTATTTGCTTATGCAACAGATCTAGAAGGAAATTATATTGAACTGCAAAGTTGGAAATAATAATATAAAATGTTAAATCTTTTAAACAAATAAAAAACACCCATAAATGAGTGTTTTTTATTTGTTATTTATTTTTTAAATTATAGAATGTTTTAATTCCATCATATTTAGAATTATCTTCTAAGAAGTCTTCAATTCTCAATAATTGATTATATTTTGCAATTCTATCTGTTCTTGAAGCAGAACCGGTCTTTATTTGACCTGCATTTGTTGCAACAGCTAGATCTGCTATAGTCGTGTCTTCTGTTTCTCCTGATCTATGAGAAATAACAGCTGTGTATCCATTTCTTTTAGCAAGTTCAATTGCATCTAAAGTTTCAGTTATTGTACCTATTTGATTTAATTTAATTAATATTGAATTTGCAATTCCTAAATCAATACCTTTTTCAAGTCTTTCAACATTAGTAACGAATAAATCATCTCCTACTAGTTGAATTTTTTTACCTAATCTATCAGTTAGTTTTTTCCAGCCAGCCCAATCATCTTCAGCTAAACCATCTTCAATAGAAATTATTGGATATTTTCCAACTAAATCTTCATAGTAATCTATTAGCTCATCAGTTGTTCTTACAACTCCCTCACCTTTAAAGTTGTATTTACCATCAACAAACATCTCTGAAGATGCAACATCTAGAGCTAGTAAAATATCTTTTCCTGGCTCATATCCAGCTTTTTTAATAGCTTCAACAATAGTTTCTAAAGCTTCCTCATTTGAACTTAGATTAGGAGCGAATCCTCCTTCATCACCTACAGCAGTATTTAATCCCTTGCTCTTTAAAACAGACTTTAAACTATGGAAAACTTCAGTTCCCATTCTTAAACCTTCTTTGAAGCTAGGAGCTCCTACAGGCATAACCATAAATTCTTGAATATCTACATTATTATCAGCATGTTCGCCACCATTAAGGATATTCATCATAGGAACTGGTAAAGTTTTACTATTTACTCCACCTATATATTCATATAACTGTAAACCTAATTCATTTGATGCAGCTTTTGCAACAGCCATAGAAACACCTAATATTGCATTAGCACCTAATTTACCTTTATTTGGAGTGCCATCTAAATCTATCATGGCATTATCTATTCCAATTTGATCAAATATAGACCAGCCAATTAATTCTTCTGCTATTACTTCATTTACATTTTCAACAGCTTTTAATACACCCTTACCTAGATATCTTTCTTTGTCTCCGTCTCTTAATTCAACAGCTTCATGAACTCCTGTAGATGCTCCAGATGGAACCATCGCTAACCCTACTATTCCATTATCTGTTGTTACTTCTACTTCTACTGTAGGATTTCCTCTAGAGTCTAATACCTCTCTAGCATATACGTCAATTATTGTACTCATATTTCCTCCTATTAATTTTCTATTAATGAATTTCCTGTCATTTCTTCAGGTTTTTCTATATTTAAAACGTCTAAAATTGTTGGTGCAATATCTGATAATTTCCCATTTTTTAATTTAATATCTTTATTAGGAAATTCTATAAATGGTACTTTGTTAGTAGTATGAGCTGTAAAAGCTTCTTTAGTGTTCTCATCTATTAAATATTCACTATTTCCGTGATCAGCAGTAATAAATAATACTATATCTTTTTCTTCTACTGCTTTTAATACTCTCTCAATACAACTATCTACAGTTTCAACAGCTTTGATAGCTGCTTCAACTACTCCTGTATGACCAACCATATCAGTATTTGCATAATTTAGTACAATTAAATCATATTTGTCATTTTTAATAGCATCCACAACATTATCTGTAACTTCTAACGCACTCATTTCAGGTTGTAAATCATAAGTAGCAACTTTAGGAGAAGATATTAATTTTCTATCTTCACCTATATTGGCTTTCTCTTCACCGCCATTAAAGAAAAACGTAACATGTGCATATTTCTCAGTTTCAGCAATTCTCAATTGTTTCAAATTATTTTTAGATATTATTTCACCCAATGTGTTTTTGTGAGTCTCTGGTGGATATGCAACACACACATTAGCAATAGTTGCATCATATTGTGTCATACATACATAATATAAATTTGATAATTCTTTTTTTCTTTTAAAACCATCAAATTTTTTATCTATAATAGCTCTAGTCATTTCTCTAGCTCTATCCGGTCTAAAGTTAAAGAATATTACTGAATCATTACTATCCAAAATTCCTTCTGAGTTATTTTCTTCTACAATAACAGTTGGAATAATAAACTCATCAGTTATATTTTTTGCATATGATTCTTTTAGCATAGAAACTGGATCTTTAGTATATAAACCTTCCCCAATAGTTATTGCATTATATGCTTTTTCTATTCTATCCCATCTTTTATCTCTATCCATAGCATAATAACGGCCACTTATTGTAGCTAGTTTTCCAACACCAATGTTATTCATTTCGTCTATTAATTCTTGAATGTCAGATTTGCCAGCTGTAGGCGAAACATCTCTTCCATCTAGAAAAGCATGTATAAAAACATTGTTGAAATTTTGCATTTTACAAAGTTGCAAAATTGCAAATAAATGTTTCATATGGCTATGGACACCACCATGTGAAACCAAACCCATTAAGTGTAACTTACTATTATTCTCTTTAGCATGATTTATTGCATTTAATAATTCTATATTTTTAAAAAAATCTTTATCTTCTATTGCTTTTGTTATTTTTGTTAAATCTTGATAGACTACTTTTCCAGCACCAATGTTTAGATGTCCCACTTCAGAATTTCCCATTTGTCCTTCAGGAAGTCCTACTGCAAGTCCACTAGCATCTAAAGTTGTATTAGGATAATTTTGAATTAATTTATCAAAATTTGGAGTATTAGCTAAACTAATAGCATTACCATTGTAATCTTTCCCTAGTCCCCATCCATCAAGAATCATTAACATAACTTTCTTCATAAATAACCTTCTAACTTAAAAATTTATTAAACTAGCATAGCTATCAGCTTTTAAACTAGCTCCGCCAACTAAAGCTCCGTCAATGTTATCTTTTGACATTATCTCTGATACATTTTCAGGTTTTACAGATCCACCATATTGAATTCTAACTTTTGAAGCTGACTTAGAATCATATAATTCAACAAGTAAATCTCTTATAAATTTACACATTTCTTCAGCATCATCACTAGAAGCTGTTTTACCTGTTCCAATAGCCCAAATTGGTTCATAAGCTATTACAACTTTCTCAATATCATCTTTAGAAATATTTTTTAAATCTTCGATTAATTGGCTCTTTACTTTATCTTCTTGTCTGTTATTTTCTCTTTCTTCAAGAGTTTCTCCACAACAAAGAATTGGATTTATACTATGTTCTATGGCAGATAATACTTTCTTATTAATTAAAGAATCACTTTCCTTAAATATTTCTCTTCTTTCTGAATGCCCTATAATAACATAATCAATTCCTAAATCATTAAGCATCAGTGGAGAAATTTCTCCTGTATATGCTCCTGATTCTTCAAAATACATATTTTGACATCCAACTTTAATATCAGTGTTTTTTAATTCTTTTACTGCTGAATAAGCACTAGTAAATGGTACAATTACAACTTTCTCAACATTTTTTGACAAATCTTTTGATGATATCTCTTTTAACAAAGCTATAGTTTCTGTAACTGTTTTATTCATTTTCCAGTTACCAGCTATTATTGGTTTACGCATATATTCTCCTATTTATCACTAATTGCTGCTACACCTGGTAATTCTTTTCCTTCTAAAAATTCAAGAGAAGCTCCACCACCTGTAGATACATGTGTTACTTTATCTTTATATCCTGCTTTTTCTATAGCAGAAGCCGAATCTCCTCCACCTATTATTGTTACAGCATCTGAATCAGCTAAAGCTTTAGCTACAGCGAAAGTACCTTTACTAAACTGTTCTATTTCAAAAACTCCCATCGGTCCATTCCAAACTACAGTTTTAGCTTTTTTTATTTCTTCATCAAACTCTTCTATTGTTTTTGAACCAATATCAAATCCGGCATAGTCAGCAGGAAAATTATCAACAGAAACTATTTCCGATTTAGCCTCATTAGTCATTTCTTTTGCTATAACTACATCTTTAGGCAAAAATAATTTAACCCCTTTTTCTGTCGCTTTATTCATCAGATCTTTAGCTAAACTTATCTTATCTTCTTCTAACAAAGACTTTCCAACTTCTTTTCCTTCGGCTTTTAGAAAAGTGAATGCCATTCCTCCACCAATAATGATAGAATCAACTTTATTTAAAAGATTTTCAATAACACCTATTTTATCACTTACTTTAGCTCCCCCTAATATGGCAACAAAAGGTCTAGCAGGATTTTCTAAAGCTTTTCCCATTATGTCTAGTTCTTTTTCAACTAAAAAGCCTACCGCAGATGGCAATAATGATGATACTCCTACATTTGAAGCGTGAGCTCTATGTGAAGTTCCAAAAGCATCGTTCACATAAACATCTCCTAAACTAGCTAACTCTTTTGCAAATTCTTCACCATTTTTAGTTTCTTCTTTTCTATATCTAGTATTTTGTAAAAGTGCTACATCTCGATTGTTTAATTCGTTAACATCCTTTCTAACATTCTCATCAACTACTATGTCAGAATTTAAAAACTTAACATCTTTGCCTAACAATTTAGATAATCTTTTAGCAACAGTCTCTAAAGAAAATTCTTTTTTAGGCTCACCTTTTGGTCTTCCTAAATGAGACATCAAAATTATCTTTGCGTTATTATCTATTAAATATTGTATTGTTGGTAATGCTGCAACTATTCTTGCATCATCAGTAATAACTCCAGCTTCTGTTTTTGACATTGGAACATTAAAATCAACTCTTACTAATACTTTCTTGCCATTAACATCTAAATCCTTAATTGATTTTTTATTTAACATGGACTTCACCTCTTCTTAATCTTTAAATAAGCCCAGTCAAAGACTGGGCTTATTTATTTTCATAACTATTTTGTAGCTACTAATTTAGCTAAATCTACAACTCTATTTGAGTATCCCCACTCATTATCATACCATGAAACAACTTTAATGAAGTTATCATCTATAACTGTTGTTAAATCTGCGTCAAATATTGATGATCTAGGATCTCCTTGGAAATCAATTGAAACTAACTTTTCATCTGAATATCCTAATATACCATTTAATTCATTATTTGCAGCTTTTTTAACAGCTTCATTTATTTCTTCTTTAGTTGCATTTTTTTCTATTTCAAAAGTAACATCTGTTAAAGAAACAGTTGGGGTTGGTACCCTAACAGCATAACCATTTAACTTTCCTTCAAGTTGAGGTAATACTAATGCAACAGCTTTTGCAGCACCCGTAGTAGTAGGTACCATACTTAGTGCAGCAGCTCTAGCTCTTCTTATATCTTTGTGTTTATTGTCATGAAGGTTTTGATCACCTGTGTAAGCATGAATAGTTGTCATTAATCCTCTTTTTATTCCAAAATTATCATCTATAACTTTAGCTAAAGGTGCTAAACAGTTAGTAGTACAAGAAGCATTAGAAATAATATTGTCATTTTCTGGATCATATGAATCATCATTTACACCCATAACTATTGTTTTTATACCTGAACCAGGAGCTGTTAATATAACCTTTTTAGCACCAGCTTCTATATGTTTACCTAAACCAGCCTCATCTTTAAAAGCACCTGTTGAATCTATAACTAATTCTACTCCTAATTCTTTCCAAGGTAAATTAGCAGGATCTCTATCATTTGTTATTTTTACTGTATTTCCATTTATTATAAAAGAATCTTCAGTAGTTTCAATTGTTCCATTAAATTTTCCATATAATGAATCATATTTGAATAAATGCGCCATTGTATCTATAGGAGCACTAAAGTTAATAGCAACTAACTCTAAATCTTTTTCTTCTCTTTCAAAAATTTGTCTTACAACATCTCTTCCTATTCTTCCAAAACCATTTACTGCAACTTTCATTAAATTCCTCCTTAAATATTAGATATCGCTATCTTTTAATTTAATTATTTTTTTTGCACATTCTTCAGTAATGATAAGAGTCATATCTTTCCTTACTTCTGAAATAGCAATAATTGCCTTTTCTTTGTCGTCATCGCCAGCTATAGCAATAACGTCTTTAACATTTCTAAATTGTTCTAAAGTAATTCCTATTGATTTAGACTTCAATACTATATTACCCCGAATATCAAAATAATTACCAAAAGCTTCTGCAACTGCTCCACTTTCTTTTATTATATTTTTATATTCATCTGATAATTTTCTTCTACTTGCCATTTTATTAGCATCGCCTATTCCAAAAATCAACATATCTAAGTTATTAATTAAATCTAGAGTATTCTCAACCTCTGGAAGTTTTGATAAATCTTTTAAATTGTCTAAATCAAAATCATCTGGTAAGTAAAAATTAGAATACTTTGAATTTAACTTTTCAGCTAATTTAACCGCTAAAATATTTGCCTGATTGGTTACTGAACCTACTAAACTACCTCTTACAGGTACTATTGTAAGGTTTGGATAGCTTTTTTTTGTCTTAATTGAATTAATTGCCAATCCTACAGTAGAGCCACCAGTAATACCTAAAATAGAATTATTATTTATTGAATTAAGTATATAATTACTGGCAATTTTAGCATTTTCCATTTTACCAGATTCTTCACGGATGCTTCCCTTACTTACAATAACTTTAGTCAATCCTAAAGCGTGTTTTACTTTATTTGCAAGTTCATTATAGCTGTTTAAAGAATAAACTAAATCATAAGCACCTTCTAAAGCATCTATACCCTTGTCTGTGATATTCATACCCACTTGTTCAATACTTATTAAATCTAATTGAAAAAGTTTTTCAGTTTCATTTCTGACTAATCTTTCATTATAATTTAAAAGTGAAGACAACTTTCTTCTTCCAATATTTTTATTCAAATTAATTTGATTTAAAATATTGTACCTTTGAACAAACTTTTCTTTATAATCTGGATATAGAATATCTAAAATTTTTTCATCCATGATATCACTCTTTCGTCCCTCGTGGGACATTATTGTTTACATTTAAATTCTACTACATTTAATATGAAAAAGCAATAAAAAACTAGGAAAATTCTTTTCTCCTAGTTGAATTTTCAATTTGTAGCTTTTCTCTATACTTGGTAACTGTTCTTCTTGCAATTTTAATTCCCTTTTCTTCTAATAAATTGCTTAATTTGCTATCACTTAATGGTTTCTTCTTATTCTCTTTTTCTATAAATTCTTTAATTAAGTTCATTATTACTTTGTCTGAAACTAAATCTGAAGGTCCTGAATAAAAGAAATATTTTAAAGGTAAAACTCCCTTGCTAGTTTCTATGTACTTATTATTAACTATTCTACTTACAGTAGACTCAGAAACATTTAAATCATTTGCAAGATTTTTTTGTTTTATAGGTAGTAAATATTTTTCACCATACCTAAAAAAATCGTATTGCTCTTTTACTATTTTATCTATAACTTTATATAAAGTATTCTTTCTAATGGATAGCGAGTTTTTAAGCCAATCAAATTGCCTCTTCATCTTTTTTACATATTTTTTAGTTTCTTCATCTCTATTTTGTACATAATCTTCATAAAACTTGCTTAAAACTATATCAGGTATAAGTTCATCGTTAATAATGATTTCTACTACATCTTCATTAACCTCAACTCTGGCATCTGGGATAATAAAATTTGTAGTATTGGTCATATTATAAGGTAATGCTGGTCTTGGATTTAAACTCTTCAACTTATTTATTTTTATCTTTAATAAATTTTCAGTTATCCCTAGTTCTTTAATGATTTTTTTATAATTTTTTTTATAAATATCATCTATATGATTAATTATGATTTTTTTTAATACATTATCATTTTCAACTTGCAATAATAAAGTCTCTATTAAATCTTTACCACCTATTCCTACAGGATCTAATTTATTTAAAATATCTAAAGCTATTCTCAATGATTTAATGTCAATATTATATATTTTTGAAATATGCTCTAAATTGGTATCTAAATATCCATTTGAGTCTAAATTATCAACTAAAATGAGTATATTTTTTTTTATAGTTTTATCTATATATAAAATTCCTAGTTGCTTATTTATATGTTCATATAGTGACTCATTATTATCTTCAATAAAAAACTTTTCAAAATCACCATTAAAACCTTTATTATAATTAACATTTTTATCTAAATATTTTTCTATATTTAATTCAATATTTTTTTCTTTTAATTCTATTAAAGGGTTCTCTATAATAGTTTTAGAAATATAATCTTTTAGTTCTAAAGAATTCATTTCTAATAATTTTATAGATTGCTGCAAATTCAAAGTCATATTTATATCTAATTTTTGTTTTAATTGTATATCCATTGAATTTTTCATATTATCACCCAAAACAAATTATATCACAATAAAAAATAAAGGAGATATCTCCTTTATTTTAATTAAACTTTTCTTCAATGTATTTTCCAGCAGAAATAGCTGCTATAGCACCATCATTTGTAGCTGTAACAACTTGTTTTATTTTTTTAAATCTAACATCTCCTGCTGCATATACACCATCTATATTAGTATTCATATCTTCATCTGTTACTATATATTTATTTTCTAATTTTAAGCTATTTTCAAAGATTTTTGTTTGAGGTGAATATCCTACAAAAACAAAAACTCCAAATGCAAAATCGTCATTTTCTGGCTTTAAAACTTTAATTTCTCCTGTTTGAGTATTTTTTATTGTTATTTCGTTCAAAATACCCTCACCCTTGAAATCTACCACTTCATTATTCCAAATAAAGTCTATCTTATCATTTTTAAAAGCTTTTTCTTGAATAGATTTAGCTGCTTTTAATTCATCTTTCCTGTGAATTATAGTAACTTTTCTTGCAAAATTAGTAAGATAAATAGCTTCTTCTACAGCTGCATCTCCTCCGCCTATTACATAAACTTGTAAATCTTTAAAAAATGGAGCATCACATGTTGCACAATAACATACTCCCTTACCAGTATATTCTTTCTCTCCAGTTGCATTAAGAAGCCTTGGTTCTGCACCAGTTGCTACTATGACAGTTCTTGTTTCATATACATTTTCATCACTTTCTATCTTTTTAATATCACCATCTAAATTTACAGAAATTATATTATCAGTAATTATTTCTGCGCCAAATTCTTTAGCTTGTTCTACCATCCTATTGATTAATTCAGGACCTGAAGGATCTTTAATAGATCCTGGATAATTTGCAACTTCATTTGTCTTTGCAATTTGTCCACCCGGATTTGATTTTTCGATTATTAAAGTTTTTAGTCCTGCACGAGCGGCATATAAACCAGCAGATAATCCAGCTGGACCCGCACCTATAATTATACTATCATACATCTATATATCCTCCTGTTAAAAACATTTTTAATTTGTAATAGTTACAAACTTATATTAATTATATACTCATTTTTGAAAAAATCAAACAAAAAAAGAACTATACTAAATAGTTCTTTTATGATAAATTAAAAAAATCATTTTGTCTAAGCGCTTCAAATAAAATTATATTCACTGAATTAGATAGATTTAATGACCTTTTTAATTCTGGTATCATTGGTATTTTTATACAATTATCCTTGTTAGTGTCTAATATTTTTTCTGGAATACCTGCTGATTCTTTTCCAAACATTATAAAGTCACCATCTTTAAATTTGATATCAGAATATTTATTATTAGTTTTTGTAGTTGCATAATATACATTTACATCATGATTTTTTCTAATAAATTCTTCATAATCATCATATATTTCTATATTTACATCTTTCCAATAATCAAGCCCAGTCCTTCTCAAAGTTTTATCGTCCATTTTAAAATTGAATGGTCTTATTAAATGCAATTTTGAATTTGTTAATAAACAAGTTCTTCCTATATTTCCAGTGTTAGCTGGCTTTTCTGGTTCCAATAATACAATATTAAACATTTATACACCTACTTATTTGATTTCTTATAATAATAACAATACTCTTTTACATTACATATTTCACATATAGGATTCCTTGCTTTACAAACTCTTCTACCATGAAATATTAATAGATGATGACTCTTACTCCACCTATTTTTTTCTATTCTTCTTCGCAATTGCTTTTCAGTCTTTTCAACATCGTTGGCATTTGCAATACCTATTCTGTTAGACACCCTGAAAACATGAGTATCTACTGCTATACCAGGTATTCCAAAAGCATTAGATAGAACTACGTTTGCTGTTTTTCTCCCTACACCTGGAAGTTCTATTAATTCTTCCATTTTTTCTGGTACTTGAGAGTTAAATTCTTCTATTAGTATCCTAGAAGTATTCAAAATATTTTGACTTTTAGTTTTATACAAGCCACAAGCTTTTATTATTTTTCCTAATTCATTAGAATTTAATTTTACCATTTTCTCAGGTGTATTATGCTCTTTAAATAAAACTTCTGTAGTCTTATTTACTCTTACATCTGTACATTGTGCAGATAATATTGTGGCAATTAATAACTCATACGGTGTTGTAAAATTCAACTCTGCCTTAGCATCTGGATAATCTTTTTCTAGTATATTTAAAACTTTTTCTATTTCTATAATTTTTAAATGTTTTGTCATTTTTATTTCCTTAAACTATTTAATAGTTCTATCTCCTTCATATATTCTTCATTTGTACAAGGAGTTTCCAATATCATAGGTAGTTTATTTAATATACTGTTATTAACAATATTTTCAAAAGTTTTTATTCCTAAACTACCTTTTCCTATTTGTTCATGTCTATCTTTATTTGAATTAAACTCTGTTTTACTATCATTAAGATGTAATATTTTTAATTTATTAATCCCTATTAGTTTATCAAACTCTTCTAATACAGAATCTAATTTGTTCTTTATATCGTATCCTGCACTATATAAATGGCAAGTATCTAGACAAACTCCCATATTTTTATAATCTACATTTTCAATAATGAATTTTAATTGTTCAAAACTTTTTCCTAATTCAGAACCTTTACCGGACATTCCCTCTAAACATAAATTAAATTTATCATCTTTATTTAAAATACTATTTAAAGAATTTATTATATAATCTAATCCTTTTCCTTCGCCTTGACCTACATGTGATCCAGGATGAAAAACATATAAATTAATTCCTAGTTTGTTAATTCTATCAAAATCTTCTCTTAATAAAAGTGTACTCTTTTCTCTAATATCTTCTTTATCTGATGAAAGATTCATAGTATATGCACCATGGCAAACTATGCTGTTGAAATTATTTTCTTTCGCAATCTGCTTAAAAGAATCAATTTCACTATCTTTTAATATTCTAGCTTTTGATCCTCTAGGATTTCTAGGAAAAAACTGAAAAGTATTTGCTTTGTATTTTTTAGCCTCGAGTATGGTTTTATCAAACCCCTTACTTGTTGACATATGAAAACCTATAATCATAATTACCCCCAAATAATTATAGCATATATTAATTAGCATGTACTCATTCATCTATGATATAATTATTCGCAGGTGATAATATGTTTAACTTAAAGAAAAAAAACTTTGGAAAATTAGATAAAACTTTAGTTGTAGTACTACTTGTACTTATAATATTTGGTCTTATTGTACTATTTAGTGCTACAAAAAGCTTAACAAATAAAGGTATATTTGGACAAATTGTGGCTACAATATTAGGATTTATCTCAATATTATTTATTGTATTAATAGATATTGATTTTATAAAGAAAATCTACTTATATATTTATTTAGTATGTAACTTTTTATTGTTGTTAGTTTTACTGTTTGGAGTAGGTTCTGAGCAATGGGGATCTGATAGTTGGTTACAAATCGGTCCTATTACTTTTCAACCATCAGAGATAGTTAAAATTGGTTTTATTCTATCTGTTGCTAGATTTATAGAAATAAACCAAAAAAACATAAACAAACCTAAAACTTTATTAAAAGTATTAGTATTTGCTTTAATACCTATTTTTATGATTTATAAACAACCAGATGTTGGAACTGCAATGGTATTCGTTTTTATGCTAGTAATTATGCTATTTACAGCAGGACTTAACCTAAAATATTTTTTAGGAGCATTGATTGCCGGTATTGCATCACTACCATTTTTGTATCTTTCTCTTGAGGAGTTTCAGAAAAAAAGAATTCTAACTTTTTTAAACCCTGAACATGATATTTCTGACTCAAGTTATCAAGCTATTCAAGGTAAAATAGCTATTGGTTCTGGAAAGTTTTTTGGAAAGGGATTTTTAAAAGGTAGCCAGAATATGTATAATTTTATACCTGAAAAGCAGACAGACTATATTTTCCCAGTATTAGTGGAAGAATTTGGCTTTTTAGGTGGTGGAGTAGTAATTTTCTTATATGGTATGTTACTGCACAGGTTTGTAGTTATTTCAAGAAATTCTAATCAAATGTATTCAAAATTAGTAATTATGGGCTTTGCTGCAATGTTTCTATTTCACATATTTGAAAATATTGGAATGACATTAGGTTTAATGCCAGTTACAGGTATTCCACTACCTTTCTTTAGCTATGGTGGTACATTTCAGTTGATTAACTTAATCTCTATAGGAATAATTTTATCTGTTTCCATACAAAAAGAGGCTTTATCTTTTGAATAAATTAAGATTTGACTTTTTTAATAGAGATGTTTTAGAGGTTGCTAATGATTTAATTGGTAAATCTTTAGTTTACAATAATAAGAAATATATCATAACTGAATTGGAAATTTATAAAGGTGAAGAAGATACAGCTTGTCATGCAAAAAATGGAAAGACGGAAAGAAATAAAGTTCTTTATGAAGAAGCTGGAACAATATATGTTTATCTATGTTATGGAATACACAATTTGTTCAATATAGTAACAGGTGAAAAAGGCGAACCTCAAGCAATTTTAATAAGAGGATTAGACAATATTTACGGTCCTGGTAAAATAACCAAAAAATTAGGTATAGATAGGTCATTTAATAATAAAAGTATTATTAATAATTCTCTTATATATGTTGAAGATAATTATTTTCTATTCAAATATACAAAAAACAAAAGAATTGGGATAAATTATGCTTCAATTAATGACAAAAATAGATTGTGGAACTATAAAATTGATGAAAGAGAGTTAGTTAATGGAAAAAATAGATAGTTTTAAAGTAAATCATTTAAATCTTTTACCTGGAGTATATGTTTCTAGAAAAGATTTTTTAAAAAATGATTGTATAACAACTTTTGATATAAGAATAACTGAGCCAAATAAAGAACCTGTTTTAAATACAGCAGAAATTCATACAATAGAGCATTTAGCCGCAACTTATTTAAGAAATAATGAAGAATATAAAAATAAAATTATATACTTTGGTCCTATGGGCTGTAGAACTGGTTTCTATTTGCTTTTAAATGGAAATTTAGATTCAAATTCAGTAATCGGATTATTAAAAGATTTATTTGAATTTATAAGCAATTATGAAGGTGATATTCCTGGAGCTTCAGCTAAAGATTGTGGTAACTACTTAGATATGAACTTACCTATGGCAAAGTATGTATCAAAAAAGTTTTTAAATAAAACACTTTATAATTTACAAGAAGAAAATTTAGCATATCCTATATAAAATAAAGACTGTAAGCAAGGCTTACGGTCTTTATTTTATATAATTTACTTTACTTCTATTATATTTATATTTAAAATTTTTATATCATGAACTGGTTTATCATTTCTACCAACTTCAGTATTTGCAATCTTATCTACAATATCCATTCCTTCTATAACTTGACCAAATACAGTATGCTTGTAATCTAGCCAAAAAGTTCCACCTATTTCCTCATATTTATCAACTATTTCTTTTGGGTATCCATTATCTTCCCCTGCTTCTCTCATTTGATTTATATAACTAGGTTCTGTTGAATCTTTTTGTACTATAAAAAACTGACTTCCATTAGTATTAGACCCTGCATTAGCCATCGATAATGCACCTCTAAAATTACGATAATTTATGTTAAATTCATCATTGAATGGTTTATTCCAAATGCTATTTCCACCCATACCTGTTCCTTCTGGATCTCCTGTTTGAATCATAAAGTCTTTTATGACTCTATGAAAAATAATATCATTGTAATAATTTTGCTCTGATAATGTTTTGAAATTTTCTACAGCCAAAGGAGCTATTTCAGGAAATAATCTTACTTTTATAGTTCCTAAACTTGTGTTTATTCCTGCAACTAAATCCCCTGATTGTATATCTCTTAATTGTTCTATCATAAAATCTCCTTTAATTTTCTTTTAAATCTCCAAAATAGTATCCTTCGCCCCATTTTGTTTTTATAATTAATCCTTCAGTATCATAAATTTTTTCTCTAAGTCTTTTTATGTGAACATCTACAGTTCTCAAATGACCTTCATAATTTTCGTCCCAAATTTCTTTAGCTAAGTCAATTCTAGAATAAACTTTTCCAGCATTTGAAACTAATATATATAATAAATCAAATTCTTTACCTGTTAAATCTATATCTTCACCTTTTAAAATTACTTTTCTTCCTACTATGTTAAATTCAAAATCATCAAATATAATAATATTTTCTTTGTCAGATTCTATACTTATTTCTTCAATATATTTTGAAACACGTCTTATGATTGCTCTAATTCTAGCTTTAAGCTCTAGAATATTAAAAGGATATACTATATAGTCATCTGCTCCATATTCTAATGCTAATACTTTCTGAATATCATCATCTAAATCTGTAACAAATATAGTAGGTATATCTTTTATATCATTTAACTTTTTCTTTAAATCCAGTCCAGTACCATCGCTATATTTCATGTCAAGCAAAAGTATATCATAATCATTATGCGATACTTTCGATAAAGACTCTGATATAGTGCTTGCAATAGTTATAGAATAATTAGCATCTTCAGAAAAATTATAGATTATTTCTTTTTTATACTCAGATTCTGGGAACGATAATAACACTTTGAGTTCCATTTTGCACCTCTATTTATATACTATTTCAAGTATATATACTTTTCTTTTGGTTTTAATACCTTACCTATTATTGCTGAACTGATTCCCTTATCAATAAGAGATTTATTTAATTCAATGGCTTCTTCCTCAGGTAAACTAAATAGTAAACCTCCTGAAGTTTGTGGGTCGAAAACTATATCAATTTCATCACTTTTTATTTCGGTTTGAATATTATCCCCTACAAATTTTTTATTACTATATGCACCTTCAGGCAATAATCCAAATTTCAAATATTCCATAGATCCTTCAACTTTGGGTATATCTTTAAAATATAGCTCCATAGATGTTTTACTTCCTTCCATCATCTCGAAAATATGCCCCGCTAAGCCAAAGCCTGTAATATCTGTACAACTGTTAATATTAAATTTCTCTGCTTCTATTTTAGCATATTTATTTAAAGTTGACATAGTGTCTATATTTTTAATAATTATATGTTGGTCAACTATTCCACCCTTAAGGGCAGTGTTTACTATACCAGTACCTATTGGCTTCGTTAAAATCATTAAATCTCCAGGTTTAGCATTTGAATTAGCCCATACTTTATTTGGATTTACAAATCCTGTAACAGATAACCCATACTTTGGTTCATCATCTTGTACAGTATGTCCTCCTGCCAATATACAACCAGCTTCATTTACTTTTTCTAAACCACCTTTTAATATCTCTCCTAGTATAGAAGGATCTAGGCAATTTGGAAAACATACTATATTCATTGCAATAATAGGATCTCCTCCCATTGCATAAACATCAGAAAGAGAGTTAGCTGCTGCAATTCTTCCATAATTTAAAGGATCATCTACTATTGGAGTGAAAAAGTCTAGCGTCTGTATTAAAGCCAATTCATCATTTACTTTATATACAGCAGCATCATCTGATGTATCTAATCCAACTATTAAATTTTCATTTTCTATCTTTGGTAAATTACACAATACTTGTGCAAGAACATCTGGTCCATATTTAGCTGCTCAACCAGATGTTTTAGCATAATTTGTAAGTTTTATATCTTTCATTTTCTACTCCTTAATTTATTGAAATATAATCTTTTATAGAGTCAAATAATTTTTCCCCTATACCATTGACATTCATTATATCTTCAACTTTAGAAAATTTTTTATTCTCTCTATACTTTATAATTGACTCTGCTTTAATCTCGCCAATTCCAGAAAGACTCATTAATTCTTCTTTGGTGGCTATATTAATATTTATATAATTATTATTTGTTTTTTCATCATATACTGATGTATCACTATCTTGATTAATTATATCAGAAGGAATATTTATCTTCATTTCATCTTCTAATTTTTTAGAAAGATTAATATTTTTAGTATTGGCTGTATCTTTTAACCCTCCAGCCTTTATAACTGCATCATTAATTCTATCATTTGAAGTTAATTTATACATTCCAGGATTATTCACTTCTCCATCTATATGAACATATACAAATTTATCTTTAACTTCATTATTAAATAGTTCTGTAGTAATAATCTCTTTCTCTATATTATTTATTCCATTATTCTTTCTATTTATATGAAATCCATATCCTGCAATTATCAAAATGAAAATTACAATAATAATTCTATCTTTACTAACATACTTTTTCATGATATACCTCTTAGTTATCATAGCATTAAAAAATATATTATTCCACTAAAAAAAGCACCATAGGTGCTTTTTAAATCTAGTTGATTATTCTTCTTGCTGTAACAAATCTAGAAGTGTAATAGCTACTATTTATACTACTCTTTATAACCCCTTTAGTTGGCGTTGATGCATGAATCATTTCTCCATTTCCTACATATATCCCAACATGACTAATTCTTGAGCCTCCGGATGTAGCAAAAAATACTAAATCTCCTGGTTTTAAGTTTGACCTAGAAACCTGATAACCATTTGATGCTTGCGCCGCAGAATTTCTATTTAAAGTAACTCCTGCATGAGTTTTATAAAGATAATATGTTAAACCAGAACAATCAAATCCAACACTAGGAGAAGCTGCTCCATAAATATATCTATATCCTAAATATTTATATGCATCGTTAACAATTTTATTAATTGTACTAGAATTAGCCTGACTACCATTATTCCCTTGGTCATTTGAACCATTATTTGAATCTGGTTTTACTTCCGTTGAAGAAATATATGATTTTGACACATAGCCAGTTTTACCACTATATTTTACTTTAACCCATCCATTAATCTCTGTGCCTGATACTTTTGTGCCCTTTGGTATTGTTGCTAATATGCTTGAGCTTGTATTTGCACTTTTTCTTAAATTAAGATTGCTTTTAACCCAGCCTGATACTGTTTTTTCAACAGGTTTTGTTTCAGTAGGTTTTTCTTCAGCTGGTTTTGTTTGTTCAACTTTTACTTCTGTTGAAGAAATATACGATTTTGATACGTAACCAGTTTTTCCATTATATTTTACTTTAACCCAACCATCGCTTTCAGTACCTGATACTTTTGTACCTTTTGGTATTGTTGTTAATACCTTTGAGCTAGTATTAGCTGCATCTCTTAGGTTAAGATTGCTTTTAACCCAGCCTGATACTATTTTTTCAACAGGTTTTGTAGAAGCTGGTTTTTCTTCACTTGGTTTTGCTTGTTCAACTGGCTTTGTTTCAGTTGGTTTTTCTTCTTCAACTTTTACTTCTGTTGATGATACGTATGATTTAGATATATAACCATCTTCATCATTATAAACCACTTTAACCCAACCATTGCTTTCTTCACCAGATACTTTTGTACCTTTTGGTATTGTTGTTAATACTCTTGAGCTTGTATTTGCATCTGACCTTAAATTCAAATCATTTGATGTCCAGCCTGATAAAGAAGATATTTCTACTTCTGGTTCTTCTTCAATCTTTTCCTCAGATGAACTAACCTTTACATTGGACTCTTTAGATTCTACAGCTTTTTCAACGGTTTTTGTTCTCTTAGTAATAGGTGATGTAGAATTAGCAGAATCTTGTTTTAATGTATTTGGTTTAACGTTATTTACTGAAATATTTGCTAAACTTTTTGAAATTTCTTCTATATTGGATTTTTCCAAATCTATACTTTCTAATTTTTCTGGTTCTTTAATATCGTCATTGGTGTTTTCTAATACTTTTTTTACTTCTTTTTCTTCATATGTAGAAATACTTTCAACATAATTATCAGGTGTATTCTTTAATACCTTAGTCAATACTTCTGCATTGCTTAAACCAACTGTAGTAAGAGCTAGCAGAGAAACAACCCCAACGGATACTCCTAATTTTTTCTTATTCATTATAAATCCCCCCAATTAACACTACTATTAGTCTAAATGAACTCAAGTATTAAGTCAATTAAAGTTACAAATTAGTTACAAAAGTATTACAAAAAAGTTAAATTCATATATTTTGATAAAATAATTAAATATTTACTTTATTCTTTAATGTGGTAAAATATTATTATGTATTTTTATATAGAACTAAGGAGGATTTATGTTAATTTCCAATAGAATTAAAGATTTGAGAGTATCACCTATTAGAAAATTAATCCCTTATACTGAACAATGCGAAAATAAGGGTATTAATGTAATTAAGTTAAATATTGGACAACCTGATATCGAAACTCCAAAAGAGTTTTTTGATGCTATAAATAATTTTAAGGATAAAACTATTGCCTATTCACATTCAAGAGGTAGTAAGGAATTTATAGAATCTACTATAAAATATTATAAAAAATTAGGTATAGAATATGAATATAAAGAGATTATTGCAACTCAAGGTGCTAGTGAAGCCCTTATGTTTGTAATGATGGCTGTTTGTAATGCAAATGAAAGTATTATAACACCAGAGCCATTTTATGCAAATTACAGAACCTTTTCTGATATGGTAAGTGTAGATATTTTACCTATTACTACATATGCAAAGGAAGGATTTAAATTACCAAAGTATGAAGATTTCAAAAAATTTGTAAAACCACATACTAAAGCGATTTTACTTAGTAACCCTAATAATCCAACTGGAAGGGTATATTCCGAAGAAGAGTTGCAAACCGTTATTAAAATTGCCGAAGAATTTGATCTTTTTATTATTAGTGATGAAGTTTATAGAGAATTTAATTATGGCAAAACTCCTTTTGTAAGTTTTGCTAAATATAAAGAGGTTGAAGATAGATTGATTTTAATAGATTCTATCTCTAAAAGATATAGCTGTTGTGGAGCTAGAATAGGCAATATTGCATCTAAAAATAAAATTCTTATAGAAGCCTTAATGAAATTATCACAATCTCGTTTAAGTGCTGCTACTTTAGAGCTAGCTGGTGCTTCTGGACTAATAGATGTTCCTGAGAGTTATTTAAAAACAACTCTTGAAAAATATAGGGAACGTAAAGATGTATTATTTAATAGATTAAAATCTATTGAAGGAGTTCATTGTAATGAACCAGAAGGTGCTTTTTATGCAATCGTAAAATTACCTGTAGATGATGCTGAAAAATTTGTAATTTGGATGCTAGAAAATATTTCTGTAAATGGAAATACATTATTGGTTACTCCGATAAAAGATTTTTATGTATCTGAAGATTTAGGGAAAGACGAAGTTAGAGTTTCGTATTGTGTTGGTCCAGATGAAATAAATAAAGCAATGGATGTACTTGAAATAGCTTTAAGAGAATATAATAATAAAGATAGCAATTAATTGCTATCTTTATTATTTAATATACTATTACTGGTGTTCCTTTTTCAATATTATCATAAATCATTTTTGCATTTTTAAATGGTGTGTTTATACATCCATGACTTCCGCCATAACTATATATACTTCCACCAAATGAGCTTCTCCAAGAGGCATCATGAATTCCAACACCAGTTCCATCTATTTGCATCCAATAATTAACCCAACTCTTATATTTACTACCATCTGCATTGTTACCTCTTAAATATCTGTCTGTTTCCTTTATCCATACATTCCAAACACCCTTAGGGGTACTATATCTTTTAGGTTTACCTGTCACTACTGGTGTCTCAACTATAAGTTTTCCATCTTTATAGAACCACATATTTTGATTTTCTATACTTATTTCAACATAAGTATTTCCTATTTCACCATTATTTATAGCTGTTGTTGTATAAATTAAATCAACTGTTCCCCCATTTCCATTACTTATAGCACTAAAAATAGCATCTGTTGTTTTTTCTAGATTTATTTGTGTTCCAAAGTTTCCAGGAGGAACTTCTACTTCTGTCCCATATGAAGTTTTAAATTTTCTAGTAATATTTATATTATCGTATTCACTTTTTAAATTAGTTACATAGCTTTGTACTTTTTCACGTTGTATTTCAAAGGTATTTCCATCTATAAATTGTTCTAAATTATCAATAAGGACTTCCTTTCCATCATGTAATTTTATTGCTAAATTTAAATTAAATAAATTTGATAAATGTTCCTTTCTTACTTCTAAGTCCTTTGCAAATACTGTTGGATTAATATATTCATCCTCTAAAACTATTTGATTTGTAGAGTTCATATAAGCTGTTTCAATTGAGTTATATAATTTATCTACATCTAGCTTATTTCCCATTACTTCTTTTTCTATATAGTATCCCTTTTCATTTTTCTTGATTTCTGCATCTCTAGGTTCTACTGTGTTTTTTAGAAGTTCTGAGTTATTTATCCAATTTTTTAACTGTTTTGAATCTATTGTCTTATTTAATTTGTTTTCATAATCTGGAGCTGAAAAAATTTCTAATGGCCATAGAAAACTATTTTGTTCTATATCCATAGTTTCAGTATATTCAGCTTTAAAATTGAGTTTTTCTGGTGATAGTTTATATGTTTTTCCATCTCTATCTATAATTTCTATATCTTCTATTTTAACTTTCTCGCTAGCTAAACTTATTGATGAAAAGCTCATATCTACATTGTTTACATAAGTATTTGGATACATATATTTTGAAAAATATATTACTCCAAATGCATATACTAATATTAAAAATGCAAAAACAATAAAAAAAATCTTTAATATTGGTTTCTTTCTTCCGTCCATATACTCTCCTTTATTTTAAAATATTTAAATAATTTTATTACTATTTATATAAGATATAATATCCAATGTTGTTTCTTCAATAGTTTTTCTAGTAACATCTATAACTTTACAATTTAATCTATTGTATAAGTCCATAGCAAATCTCAATTCTTGAACTATTCTACTATCAGACGAATAATTCCCACCATCAAGGATTCCCATAGATTTTAATCTTTCATTTCTAATCTCATTTAGATTCTCTTTATTAATTATTAATCCAATTATTTTTTTAGAATCTACTTCAAACAATTCTTTTGGTGGTTCTATTTCTGGTACCAATGGAATATTACAAACCTTATAATTTTTAAAAGCTAAATTTAATGAAAGAGGTGTTTTTGATGTTCTGGATATTCCTATTAAAACAATATCCGCTAACTTTATGCCTCTTGGATCTTTCCCATCATCATATTTCATTGCAAAATCAAGAGAATCTATTTTTTCAAAATAATCTTCACTGAGTTTTCTACTAAGTCCTATTTCTCTCTTGGCTTTTTGACCAAAAAACTCCTCAGCAGCTTTTAAAGGTTCTTCGAATAAATCAATTATCATAAATCCCTTATTTTCAGCACTCAACTTAAGATAATTCAACAATTCCTCGCTTACAATTGTTGAAAATATTAAATTATTTCCTGACAAATCTCTCATTATTTCATCAATCTCTTTTGTTGTAAAAATATCAGGATATCTTAAAATTTTTGTATCGGTTACATCAAAATGTATTTTTATAGCATTTATAACTTGTATCGCTGTTTCACCTGTAGAGTCAGAAACAATAACTATACTTTTATTTTTCATAAATTATCTTAATTTCTCCTTATTTTCAATTTTTCATATGCATTACAAATATCATATGTGTTATCTTCTATTGCATAATCTATATCTTTATAATTAAATCCCTTCTTTATTAATTCTTCTCTAAATTTTTCCATAATAAAATTAATTATTTCATTTTTTAACACATCATAGTCAACTATTAAATCACTATTTTTTACATAAATGTATATTAAATCACTTATTATATTACTTATATTTAATCTCCATTTATTCTCTAAAATAATATTAATTATTCCACTTGCAGATCTTCTTATATCTATAGTTTGATGTTTATTATCTATTCCATTAATTATATTATATATGAAAGAATTTGTAATATTATCTAATTTGTCTGCTATACTTAAAATTTTCGCTGAGGTTGTAGATGGCATTTCATCATAACAAAACCTTGGTTTATAGTACATATATACAGCAGAAGACACTATATCATTAAAGTTCTTTTTCTTTGCATATAAGTAACCTATTACTCCCTTAAGTTCTGACATTTCCTCAACAACTTCAGTTGCTAAATCCATTTTGCATATTTCTGATTCTATTTCTAAATTTACTAATGTATCTTCTCCTACATTTAAGTATCCACCCAATATTTTTGTTAATTCTTTTAATCTTATAGTTTCGTCATATAAAGTTCCTATCTTCTTTAATGATGCAGTATTTTTCATTTTAGTCAAATAATATTCATAATTATAATTCATAGCCGCTTCATACTTAAGTAATATATGATCTATCTCGTTTAGCTTTTGATTATATATCGAATCTATTAATTCACTATTACTTTGATTTTCTTTTTCTACACAAAAAATAAAATATGGCATAAGAATATTTTTATCATTTTTAACTGGAATAATATTACATATATCTAGCATTATTGTAGTTAATAATTCTTTTGGATACTCTAAATATCTATTATCTATACTTTTTATAATTGGATAAGGTAAATTAAATTCATTAATGTACTTTTCTATTATATAAGAAGAGTTATATATAACTAATCCATTTTCTTTTACTAGCCTATTAATTGAATTTATAAAATATTTTTTTCTAGATTCTTTTTCAAGAATTATATTATAATGTTCTAAAGATAGTCTATAATTTTCAATGTCATTAATCTTTAGAAATGAAAATTTTTCTTTATCTTCTTTTGTCAAAATAAACTCATTAAAACTAAAATATTTTTTATTTAGCATACCTTGAATCCAAATAATATAATCTTTTAATTCATTTGATAAAGGAAGATTTTTAATAGGGATAATAGTTCTATTAATTGCTTTAACTATTATTTCTTTTACATTTTCTATATCTAGTTCTTTTCCTGAAAATATAATAAAAATAACTATTCTATTTTTGCTAAAGTTAATTTTATATTCATCAAATATTATATTTTCTTCTGTGAAAATTATACCTAAATGTTCTTTTAAGTTTCTAATTACAACATCATATAAATTATACTGTAATTTATCAATGCCAAGTTCAATTACTAATTTATTATTCATATATCCCTCTCTGAATATTACTAATAAATTTGTGTGAATTTAATTTTTTCGTATCAAATAAATTTTCTATGGTTTCAATTACTAACATTAATAAAAAATAATCATCTTTGTAATTAATATATTTAATATCTTCTAATCTAGAATACAATAATTTATTTAATAATACTACTTTTTTTAATTCAAGTTTGTACTTTGAAGTTCTATTTATATGCTTTGAGCATACAATATCAGCATCTATTGGCGAATAATAATAGTTTTCAACTTTATCTTCTCCACATATAGCACAAACTGATAAATCTAGCTTGTATCCCGTATAAGCCAAAAATTTAAGAATATAAGCAACAGTCAAAATATAAGAATTAGCTTCTTGTATTGAAATTTCTTCAAAGTATTTTTCTGTTAAATTATATATTTTTTTATCTGGATAATTTAATGGGAAAATATTTTGAATAATTTCTAGTATCAAATTTCCAAATATAATATTATCATTATTCTTTCTTATTTTATAATTGGTTTTTACTAATTCATATTCTAATAAATATGAATAATTTTTATATATAGCCATAGATACTATAATTTCAGAAAATATATCTAGATATATTTTTTCATTATCAATTTTTTTTATCCCTTGTAAAATTAAATCCATCCTTCCATATTCATAACTGAATATTTTTAATATTCTACTGTTTTCTTTTATGTTAAAAGAATTAAGCACAATTGCTTTTGATTCAACTTTATCTCTATTTATAACCATATTCTTTTAATTTAGTATCCTTGTTCCTCCAGTCAGGATCTATTTTTACCCACAATTTTAAATTTACATTTGAATCTAAAAATGTTTCTATATCTTTTCTAGCTCCTGTCCCAATTTTCTTTATCATTTGACCATTTTTACCAATTACCATTCCTTTATGCGATTTTTTTTCAACCACTATAGTAGCATGTATGTCATACATATTAGAATTATTTCTTGTTTTCATGCTCTCAACTACAATATTAATTCCATGTGGTATTTCATCTTGTAAATAATTTAAAGTTTTTTCTCTAATTATTTCAGATACTATTTGCTTTACTGGCTGATCTGTAATATCATCTTCTTCATAATACATAGGTCCTTCAGGTAAAATTTCATATATTTCTGAAAAATATTTATCAATACCTACTCCTGACAAAGCAGAAATTGGAATAATCTTTTTGAAAATTTCTAATTTCTCATACATATTTTTTATTTTTTCAATTTCTTCTTGGCTAACTATGTCAACTTTATTAATTAGTAGAATTATAGGTGTGTTTATGTCTTTTAAAAAATCTATAATATATTGTTCGTTCTCTCCTATATTCACACTTGTATCAACAATATAAGTAACAACATCCACTTCATTTAAACTTTCTTTTGACACCTTTAGCATGTATTCTCCTAGTTTGTTTTTAGGTTTTTGAATACCTGGTGTATCTAGAAATACACATTGCATTTTTTCATTTGTATATATTAATTTTATTTTATTTCGTGTTGTTTGCGGTTTGTTTGATATAATGGATAATTTTTCTCCCATTATTTTATTTAAAAATGTAGATTTTCCCACATTAGATCTTCCTAAAACCGTAATAAATCCTGATTTAAACATTTTTTCTCCTTAAGTTCTCCGGTCCAAAAGAATTTGGCAATAATTCTTTCAATAAATATATTTTATATTCTTTTTTACTGTTCACTACTATTATTTCACAATCTTCACTAGCAAATTCTTTTATAACTTGTCTACAAACACCACAAGGAAATGTAAAGTCCTCACTTCCAACTACAATAATTTTTCTTATTTTAGAAGCTCCTTCGCTTATTGCTTTAAAAATAGCTGTCCTTTCTGCGCAAACTGATGGACTATAAGCTGCATTTTCAATATTACACCCCGTATATACTTCATTAGTGTCTGTTACTACAACTGCTCCTACATTAAAGTTTGAATAGGGGGCATAAGAATTTTTTCTTGCATCTATTGCAATTTCTATTAATTCACTATTATTCATTTATCCCCCAATTACAAGTAATTTAAATATTATAGTCGCTATTAAAATTCCTGTTATTCCTCCGAAAATAACTTCAGATAAACTATGGATTTTACCTTCAATTCTCGATTCTGCTACTAAAAAAGCTAGTATAAAGCTAAGTATAGTCACTAATGTATTATTAGTTAAAAAAGTTATAATAGTTGCTAAACAAAAAGCTAAGGAAGAATGTCCACTCACAGTTCCTCCTTGTAAATGAGTTCCTCTGCCTTTATAAAATATACTCTTGAATATAAGGGTAGTTAATATAACAACTACCAATGCTATAAAAGTTAAATGTATTGGTGAGTTTTGTATTCTAAAAATAGCAATATTCGTCAGTGGTATTATTCTATCATAGAATATAAAATACCCTACAAAAATTGAATTTAAAGCAGTAACAAGTACCGCTCCTGCACCTACATCTTTAGCTACTTTTGCTCTAGGATCAATCTTATCGTATATTAAATCCACAACATTTTCCAAAGCGGTATTTAATAGTTCTGCGAGTATAACTAAAGTAATAGTAACACATAAAATAGCCATCTCTGATCTATTTATATCAAAAAACAGGCTTATTATTGCAACTAGCAAAGCCATTAATATATGTCGTTTAAAATTATTTTCATTTTTAAACGAGTAAATCAATCCGTCTATAGCATGGTTAAAACTCTCTATTATATTAGGATTTTTAAATTCCTTATTATTATTTTCTAAATTCCTATTTTTATCTTCTTTATTATTGTTATTATTCATTTTTATAAATACCTATATTTCTTATTACTTCCTTTTCTTTGCTTCTCATTATTATTTTATCGTCTTCATTTAAATGATCATATCCATACAAGTGAAACATTGAATGAATTACTAAATATAGTATCTCCCTTTCAAAGCTATGAGAAAATTCTAAAGACTGTTCTTTTGCTCGTTCTACAGAAATTATTATATCACCCAGAATCTCATTCACATCTTCTATTTCAAAGTTAAACTCCATAGGAAAAGATAAAACATCTGTTATTTCATCTTTTCCCCTGTATTTTTTATTTATACTTTTTATTTCTTCGTTGGTAACAAATGAAACAGAAATCTCTATATTGTTATTATAATTTTCAACTTTTATTGTTTCATTAATAGTGTTTGCTATCTTTAATTTTAAATCTTCAGATATTTTATATTTATCTTGTCTATTATCAAATAAAACTTCCATAATTAATTTTTTTCCTTTTCATTTTTCGTCTCAAATTTATCATAAGCATTAATTATCTTTTGAACTAAAGGATGTCTAACAATATCTGTAGTATCAAAATCCATAAACTCTATACCATCTATATCTCTTAATATAGTATTAGCATTTTTAAGTCCGGATTTTTTACCCTTAGGAAGATCTATTTGAGTGATATCACCTGTTATAATGGCCTTGGAACCATATCCTATTCTAGTTAAAAACATTTTCATTTGCTCATTTGTTGTGTTTTGAGCTTCATCCAATATAACATATGCATTATCTAAAGTTCTCCCCCTCATATATGCAAGTGGTGCTACTTCTATAAGTCCTTTTTCTTGCAATTTTAGGTAATTTTCATAACCTAATATTTCAAACAATGCATCATATATAGGTCTTAAATATGGATCTATTTTTTCTTGTAAATCCCCTGGTAGAAAACCCAAGTTTTCTCCAGCTTCAACCGCTGGTCTTGTTAAAATTATTCTATCTACTTCATTATTTTTAAAAGCTTTAACTGCCATAGCCATTGCTAAATAAGTTTTTCCTGTTCCTGCTGGTCCTACTCCAAATACTATATCATTTTCTAAAATTAAATCCACATATTTTTTTTGCCCTAATGTCTTTGGTTTTAAAGTACGTCCTTTAGCAGTAACACAAATTATCTCATCTAGTAAAAATTTAGAAATATCATGCTTTCCTTTTTTTATCATGCCAATTAAATATCTTAATTGCTGAGTTGTAATATCTTTATCCTTGTTGTAAATTGATAATAACTCATTTAACAGATTGTAAGTTGCTTCAACATATAATTTATCTCCAAAAATAGACAATCCATTTTTATAAACTGATAATTTTACATTCATTTCTCTTTCTATTAATTTAATTTTTTCTTCTAAATTATTAAATAAATTTTTTATAAAATGTTCGTCTAATATTTCATATTCTAATTTTACTTCTTCCATAAATTCTCCTTAAAATAAGCTACTCTAATTATAGCATTAAAAATATCAAAATAAAAAAGATGTTGAAAAAACAACACCTTTTATAAAAAGCTTAACTGATTAGAATCTGGAAGTCCTTCCAAAACACCATGAATTTTTAGAGCTTCAACTGCTCCCTTATTTATTTTTGTTCTTTTAGTTAAATCTTGTATAGATAAAAAGTCATTTTCATGGTATTCCTTGTATATAGCAATAGAATGTGCATCTGAAACTCCTTCTAACGCTCTAAAAGGTGGCTGAATGCAACCTTTTTCTAATACTTTAAACTTAAGTTCGTCTGAATCTTTAAAAGTTATCTTACTGGACTTAATACCTCTGCAATACATTTCTTCAGCTACTTCTAATACCGTTAATATACTATTGTCTTTTGCTGATGCTCCATAACCAAGTTCTTTTATTTCCTTCATTCTTGTTCGTATAGCTTCAATTCCTGAGTATATTGTTTGCCCTGGATAATCGGCAATCTTCGTTGTAAAAAAAGTTGAATAAAAAGCTTCAGGATAATGAACTTTAAAATATGCAATTCTATAACTCATTAAAGAGTAAGCCACCGCATGTGCTTTAGGAAACATATATTGAATTTTTCTACAAGAGTCTATGTACCATTCTGGAACATTATTTTCTCGCATATAATTTTCTGTTTCTTCATCTAATAAACGCCCTTTACGAACTGTTTCCATTATTTTAAAAGATCTCTTGTTTTCTAAGCCTTTTTGAATAAGATAGGTCATAATATCATCTCTTGTACAAATAACCTCTTTAAGAGATGCTATATTATTTTTAACTAACTCTTGAGCATTATTGGTCCATACATCCGTTCCATGTGATAAACCAGAAATTCTTACAAGTTCTGAAAAAGTTGTAGGAAGTGTCTCGACTAACATTTGTCTAACAAATTTTGTCCCAAATTCTGGTATTCCTAAAGTACCAATAGTTGAATAATCATAGTCCTCTACAAAATTTAATTTTTCTGTACTTCTAAATATACTCATTGTATCTTCGTCATCTAAAGGTATTGACAAGGGGTCTATTCCTGTTATATCACTAAGCATTTTTATTATAGATGGAACATCATGTCCTAGTAAATCCAGTTTTAATATCCTTCCACTAATAGAATGATAGTTAAAATGAGTTGTTATAATACTTGAGTTCATATCATCTGCTGGATGTTGTACTGGACAAAAATCATAAATTTCTTTATCCTGAGGAACAATCATTACCCCCCCAGGATGTTGTCCTGAAGTTCTCTTTATTCCTACAATACCTCTCTGAAGACGTTTTAGTTCAGCTGCTGGAATATTTTCATTATTTTCTTCCAAAAATTTTTGAATGTATCCATAAGCTGTATTGTCAGCTATTGTTCCTATTGTACCTGCTCTAAACACTTTATCATGTCCAAATAACTCTTCTGTATATTTATGAACAATTGGCTGATACTCTCCTGCAAAGTTTAAATCTATATCTGGTTCTTTATCTCCTTCAAATCCTAGGAAAACTTCAAAAGGTATATTGTGACCATCTTTTACATAATCTGAACCACAAACCGGACATTTTTTATCAGGCATATCTATACCAGAACCAACATTCATATCATCTATAAACTCACTCTGTTTACACTCAGGGCATCTATAATGTGGTAATAATGGATTTACTTCTGTTATTCCTGCCATAGTAGCGGCAAAAGAAGATCCTACTGAACCTCTTGATCCTACAAGATATCCATCATCGTTAGATTTCCATACCAATTTTTGTGCTATTATATACAAAACTGCATACCCATTTGATATTATAGACGTTAATTCTCTATCTAACCTTTGTTTTACAATTTCTGGTAACGGATCTCCATATAGTGAAATTGCTTTATTATAGGTAATATCTTTTAATTCTTTGTCAGAACCCTCTATTACTGGAGGAAATGTGCCATCTGGTATTGGCTTAAATTCTTCCAACATATCTTTAATATTATTGGTATTCTCTATTACTATTTCTTTAGATTTTTTATTTCCTAAGAAACTAAACGAATTTAACATTTCATCTGTTGTTCTTAAATATAATACTGGCTTGTATTCTTTTCTGCCCATTGGTTGAGCTGTTTGCACTATATTTCTAAGCAGATAATTGTCAGGGTAAATATAATGTACATCTCCTGTAGCAACAACAGGTATATTTAACTTTTCTCCTAAGTTGACTATTCTTGAAATAATATTTTTTACTTCCTCATTATCTTTGATTTTTCCATTAAATACCAGATTTCCATAATTTTCAGGTGGTTGAACTTCTAAAAAATCAAATTTTCTAGCGATTTCTTCTATTTTAAATTCTGGTATATCATCTAAAATAGCTTTAAATAATTCTCCTTCTTGATTTCCACTTCCAATTATCAAACCTTTTTTATGGTTTTCCAATAAAAACTCAGGGATTCCTGGAGATTTATTAAAATAATTTAAACTCGATTCAGAAACTATCTTATACAAATTTTTGAGCCCTACTAAATTTTTTGTATATATTAATCCATTGAATGATTCGTTCTTATATAATGGCCAATCTGTTTCTAAATCATTTATATTTTCATTAAAATTTATTCCTTTATCTGCTAATCTTTTAAGCGTTTCTAAAAATATTTCAGCAGTTGCTTTTGCATCATCACAAGCTCTATGATGATTTTCTAGAGATATGTTTAAATGCTTAGCTACCAAATTCAATTTATGTCTCTTAAGTTCTGGAAAAGCAGCTCTAGATAAAGTAACAGTATCTATGAAAGCATTTTTAAATTCAATATTTTGCCTTTTACAATTTTCTCTTATAAATCCAATATCAAAATCTGCATTATGTGCTATTAAAGTTGAATCTCCAACAAAATTCATAAACTCTTGTAGGACTTTTTCTATAACTGGTTCATTTTTAACCATATTATTATCTATACCTGTTAATTCAATAATTTCTTCTGGTATAAATACTTCAGGATTAATTAATTGGTTATAATTTTCTACAATTTCTCTGTTCTTTATTTTGACAGCACCTATTTCTATAATCTTGTTATTTATTTTAGAAAAACCTGTTGTTTCAATATCAAAAACAACAAATTCATTATCATTGTAAGTGGAATAATAATCTGTTAATATTCTTATATTGTTTTTCAAAAATTTTGCTTCAAGTCCATATAGTGGTTTTATTCCTTTTGAACGAGCCATTTGATCTACATCAGGGTAAGCTTGAACCACACCTTTGTCAGTTATACCTATTGCAGTATGACCCCATTCTTTTAGTATATCCATAAGTTCATTAACCTTTACAAAACCGTCCAATGCACTCATTTGAGTATATAAATGTAATTCTACTCTTTTCTTGATAGCATTATCTTTCTTTTTGGCTATTGTGCAAGGTTCTATACTTGAAACATTAATTACATTTGTTCTTGCAAAGTTATCGTATGAGTATTTACCCTCAACTTTTATAGCCCCACCTATCTTTATTAAATGCTCATATTCTTCAAATTTTTTTGTAGTGAAAAATGTTTTGCAAGTTACCGTAGAAGTATAGTCACTTATATCATAAGTTAATATTACATAATCTCCCTTTTTAGTAACAACTTTGTTTAAATCTATTACTTCTCCTGCTACACATAAATAATCCCAGCTATCGCCTAAATCTTTAATAGGTGTAACTGAATTAGTAATCTTTTTACCGAATCTTTCTTTTTTATCTGTATCTTGTTCAACTACAGTTTTTTCTGTATTTTGGTTTATTTGAGATACTACTTTTTTAGTAATTTTAGTTTCTTTAGATTTAATCATAGAAAGATGTTTTTCTGAAATATCTTCTTCTATTTCATTGAAAATAATATTTTCATAACCATTGCAATTCAAATTTTTTAAATAATTAATAGTTTCTTCTTTTATATTTCCAATTGAAGATAACTTTTTAAAATTATCATTATTGCAATATATAGATACTGAATCTGCTATTGTATAGATATCGCTACTATTTAAGTATATCTCTTTTTTGTTGAAAAAATTTATTAGCGTTTTTATAATATCAACTGCGTTTGAATTATTATTTGTTACTTCTTCTCTGTATGAAATCTCTATATTTGATAATGTGGGAAGTATATCTCTGAAAAAATTTTTTATTATATTTTTATCTTTTTCACCATCAACATCTTTAATCTTTATTTCTATTTTATCTAGCTTTAAATTATATTTAATTTTTTCAATACACGGACTACAATTTAAATCTCTTGTTAATGTATGATTTTTTAAAAGTTTATTAAATTTATCTTCCATTTTTTACCTTCATTACATATTCTCGATTTCTTTAATTAATTCTTTTAATAAATCCTCTTCTTTAACTTTTCTGACTATTTCTCCCTTTTTGAAAATTAAACCTTGACCATTTCCACCAGCTATACCTATATCCGCTTCCTTAGCTTCACCTGGACCATTTACAACACATCCCATTATTGCAACATTTAAATTTTTGTTAAGATTTTCCAATACTTTTTCTGCTTCTGTAACAATACTTATCAAGTCAATTTTTGTTCTTGCACAAGTTGGACATGAAATTATATTTACACCTTCTGTTCTTAAACCTAAAGATTTTAATATTTCTTTTCCTACTTTTATTTCTTCTTCTGGAGCCGCTGTCAATGAAACTCTTATAGTATCCCCTATTCCTTGACTAAGTAAGCTTCCAATCCCTACTGCTGATTTAATTGTACCCACATATGCAGGTCCTGCTTCTGTAATACCTAAGTGCAAAGGATAGTCTGTCATTTCTGATATTTTTTTATAGGATCCAATGCTCATGTTCACGTCACTAGATTTAAGTGATAATTTCATATTGTAAAATCCTAACGACTCTATAAATTCTACCTCATCTAATGCACTATATACAATTGAATCAACACAAACACCGCCATATTTATCTAAATATTTTTGATGTAGTGAACCACTATTAACTCCTACTCTTATTGGAACATTGTATTCTTCACAACAATGAGTAACTTCTCTTACCCTATCTTTGTTTCCAATATTACCAGGATTTATTCTTAAACAATCTGCACCATTTTCTACTGCTGCTATTGCTAATCTATAATCAAATTGTATATCTGCAACAAAAGGTATGTTAGTTTTCTCTTTTATAATTTTTATAGCTTTGGCATCATCTAAATCATTAATTGCAGATCTAGAAATATCACAACCATATTTTTCCAAAAGCAATATTTGATTAACTGTAGAATCAATATCTTTAGTTATTGTGTTAGTCATTGACTGAATAGTAATAGGTGATGTACCTCCTACTGGAACATCACCTACCATAATTTGTTTCGTTATTTTTCTTTCCATTTTATCTCCTTACAACAAAGAAATTATATCTTTGAAAAATACAACTATCATAAGACCTATTAAAAAAATAAATCCTACATAATTCAACATTCCTTCTTTTTCTTCTGGTAATTTTTTACCAGTTATCATCTCAATAATAATTAAAACTGCTCTCCCTCCATCTAATGCTGGAAAAGGTAGTATATTAAATATACCTAAGTTTATAGACATTAGGGCAACAAAATTTAATAGTTGTAAAATGCCTTGCTGTGCAAATGTTCCTATAGTTTTAACTACCATTACAGGTCCAGAAAGTTCTGAAAGTGGTATTTTACCAGTGAATAATTGAATAAAAGATTTAAACAAAATTGTTGAAGCATATTTAAAATTTTCAAAACCTTTAACAAATCCTCGTGTTATTGAAAAGTTTTCTAAGGAAAAAATGCTTCCTACTTCAATTCCAATTAAATATTCACCCTTTTCATTCTTTTCGGGAATTATTTTATAAGATAGTTCTTCATCATTTCTTTTTATCAATATATCTACTTCTTTTTCTTTTGAAGACGATATATACTTTGATATATCTGAAGTATATTTTATTTGATTCCCATTTATTTCTAAAATTTTATCTTCTACTTTTATTCCCGACTTCTCAGCAACACTATTTTCAGAAAACCCTACTATTCCAGGTTGTCCTACAGAACTTATAAAAAACATAATTAGAAATCCTAAAATGAAGTTCATTATTACACCAGCAACTATTACAGCCAGCCTTTTTATAGGTTTTGCATTATTAAATGCCTTGGGATCATTAGAATTTTCATCTTCACCTTCTATTGCAACATACCCTCCTATAGGAAATATTCTAAGAGAATATTTTATGTCCTTTTTAGTTGTCTGATAAATTTTAGGCCCCATTCCAATAGAAAATTCGTTTACTTTTATTCCAGATTTTATCGCTACTAAAAAATGTCCTAATTCGTGAATAAAAATCAACATCAAAAAAACTACTACTGATGCTATCGTTGTTATTACCATTAAGCCTCCTAATATATCAATATAGATACTAAATAAATGTATGGAGCTGTAAATAAAACACTGTCAAATCTATCCAAAACTCCACCATGTCCTAAAAATATTTTACCGTAATCTTTAGTATCAGATAATCGCTTAAATTTAGATGCACATAAATCTCCCATTTGAGAAATAACAGATCCAATCGCTGCTACAAACATCAAAACAAACTTATTATCCAATTTCAAAAACACAGCAAATATGTAAGTTAATATAATGCAACCAACTACTCCACCTATTGCACCTTCTATTGATTTTTTCGGACTTAATTTTTTACTTAATTTGTGTTTACCCATTACAGAACCTACAAGGTAAGCAAACGTATCTGTTCCCCAAGAACAAATATAAACTAACCATATTATTTCTGTGCCAGAAAGCAGAATTAATCTACTAAAAGCTAGTGGTATATACATTATTACAAATACTTGTAAATAAGTAGTTTCTAGATTAAATTTATCAAAGAAAGTCATACTTCCCATAACTATAAAAGTATAAATAATTAAAGCTGTTCCTTCTACTTTTACATACCCTAAATAATCTATGGTTAATAATATTATGGAAAATAGTATACCTAATATTATACTTGGATTATATCCTAATTTTTTATTTACAGTAAAAAATTCAAATATACCTATTATTGACAAAAATAAAGTCATGCCAAACAAATAAGGTCTTCCTAGTATAGTGCATCCAATTATAATTGCTACTAAAACTATGCCTGTCATAGCTCTAACTAATAAATTCTTCATTATACTCCACCAAACCTTCTATTTCTATTTTGGTATTCTAAAACAGCTTTGTATAATTCATCTTCTTTAAAGTCTGGCCATAAACAGTCTGTAAAATACAACTCAGCATATGCCATTTGATATAACATAAAATTACTAACTCTTTTTTCTCCACCTGAACGAATTAAAAGGTCAATATCAGGTTGATGTGAAGTGTACAAATAATCCTTAAAAGAAATTTCAGTTAAATCATCTATGCTAATTTTTTTATTGCTAATATCTTCAACGACACCTTTAACTCCATGGATTATATCACTTCTTCCACCATAGTTAATTGCAATGTTAAGAACCATACCCGTGTTATCTTTTGTATCACTACATGCTTTCTCAATAGCCGCTTTTGATTTTGGAGGAATAATAGACAAATCTCCCAAAGTCATAACTTTTACATTATTTTTTTTCAATTTAGCTAATTGAATTTCTACATAATATACCAATAAATCCATAAGAGAACTTACTTCAGACTCAGGTCTTTTCCAATTTTCTGTAGAAAAAGCGTATACACTTAAATATTTTATTCCTAAATCACTAGATTTTTCGACAATTTCAACTACTCTTTTCATTCCTTCTTGATGACCTTTAAACCTTGGGAAAAATCTTTTTTTAGCCCATCTCCCGTTACCATCAAGTATTATTGCAACATGTTCAGGAACATTGTCTAAATCTATCTGTTCTAGCAAATTCTCTTGCATAACTCCTCCTAGATTTCCATTAACTCGTCTTCTTTGTTCTTTGTAATGGAATCTACCTCTTTTGTATACTTATTTATTATATCTTGAACATCTTGTTCAGCATTTCTCAATTCATCTTCTGAAATTTCAGAACTTTTTTCCATCTTTTTCAATTCATCTAGACTATCTCTTCTAGCATTTCTCAAAGATACTTTAGCATTTTCACCATATTTTTTAACCAATTTAGCCAATTCTTTTCTTCTGTCTTCCGTTAAAGCTGGAAAAGGTAATCTAATAATCTTACCATCATTTGAAGGAGTAATTCCTAAATTTGACTGCATTATACTTTTTTCAATAGGACCAATTGTTGAAGCATCCCATGGTTGAATTGTTAAAAGTCTAGCTTCTGCAACATTTATTGTAGATACTTGATTTAAAGGAGTTTGAGTTCCATAATAATCAATCGTTATTCCATCTAATAACGCTGGATTAGCTCTCCCAGCTCTAACTGACTTTAATTCATCTTGGTAAGCTAAAATTGTTTTTCTCATTCTATCTTCTAAATTTTTTAAAACATCGCTATACATTATTTATTCCCCCCTACAGTAGTTCCTATATTTTCTCCACATGCAACTTTAATTAAATTACTTGGATCGTCAATACCAAACACTATTAATGGTATATTGTTATCCATGCAAAGTGAAGTTGCTGTTGAATCCATTATACTTAAACCTTGATTTAAAATGTCTATATAACTTAATTTGTCATATTTAACTGCATCATCATATTTATTAGGATCTTTATTATAAATTCCATCTGTACCTGTCTTACCTAACAAAATAACATCTGCATTTATTTCAGCAGCTCTTAATGCCGCTGTTGTATCTGTTGAAAAATATGGAAGACCTGCTCCTGCTCCAAAAATTAAAATTCTTTTCTTTTCTATATGTCTAATAGCTCTTCTTCTTATAAATGGTTCAGCTACCGCTTTCATTTCTATAGCAGTTTGTACCCTAGTATCAACTCCTAAGTTTTCAAGAGACGCTTGTAGCCTTAAGGCATTTATTACTGTTCCAAGCATTCCCATACTGTCAGATGTTGAACGGTCTATATTTTCGCTAGATCTACCTCTCCAGAAGTTTCCTCCACCTACAACTATAGCTATTTCTAAACCTAAATCATGAACTTCTTTTATAGATTTACAAATATTTTCTATAACTACATCATCTAAGCCATGTCCTTTTCCACCTGATAATGCTTCTCCACTTAATTTTATTATAACTCTCTTAAAAGCTAACTCCAAATTGTCCTCCTAAGTATTTGTATGTCTTTTAAATTTCCTATAGTTAATAAATATTGTTTTATTATTTACTTTATACTTTTAATATCATACCATTTAGCCATCACTTTTTCAACTTAAGAAAACTAGTTGTTTTGTGGATTTATCAAGATTTGACAACAAAAAAAGAGCTTCTTAAGTTCTCTTTTTATTATTCACTAAACCTTATTCTATCTACTAAAGATTCTTTTTTTACATTTCTTAAAAGTACAAAGGATAAAATTCCTTGTAGTAATGCTATAGCTAATATCATAATAATTATTTCTTTATATGGAATATGATATATATTTAATCCCATCAGCCCTACCTTATCTTTTAAGTAATAAAATGCAAAGTATCCTAAAGGTAGCCCTAGTAATAATGAAATAGCAATTGTTCCTATTGTAAATATTAACCCTTCTGTTTGTAGCATTCTGTTCAACTGTTTATTTGTCATACCTACTGCTTGTAACACTCCAAACTCTTGTTTTCTAGTAATAATACTAATAATAATAGTATTTGCCATATTCATAAACCCTATTAAGCCAATTATTACTAGAAAGGCATATGAAGCTATTTTAGTAATATACATAATTGATTCTGCTTGAGTTAAGGAATCAGAATAAGTCATCATTGATATTTGTTTATTATTTCCAATTATATTTTCTAATTCTTTAAGTACTTCATCTTCGTATTTGTCTTCACAATCTACCCATACAAAACCAATGTTTTCTTCTAGTCCTAAATCTTGAAAAGTTTCTTCAGTAATAGCCCAAGTTGTTGGTAGAAATCTTGGAAAAGCTCCTTCAATTGTAGAGCTTAATTCTTTGTTTGTATTTTTACTATTAATATCAAGTTTAATATCTTGATTTAACTTATACCCATCTTGCTTTAGATAATATGCTGAACTATATAATAATCCATCTTTTTCTACAATATCTTTATAATTAGTATTTCCTAAATATTTTTCTTCATTTTCATTTTTTAATATATAAAAATCTTCATCATCAATAACCATAATATCTGTGTATTCTGATTTTTTTGAATCTGAAATTTCTCTTGTTGTCATTATATTTCTAGTTTTTATTTCTTTAACATTTGGAATGTTTTTTATTTCATTTATTAACTCTTTACTAATTGGATTATTTTTTAATATATTATCTAGGTTGTTTTCTGGATATGCTGTATCATTAAATGAATAATCTAAGCTTATATAGAACTTTCCATACATTACATCTTTTTTAGCCTCAAATTCAGCATCAAAGTTCCCTGCAATATTTGCAATAACAACAAATAGTACACATGAAAGCCCCATAGTAAAAATTGTTTTTATTGTTCTTGTTTTATTCGCGGAAAAATTCGAAAATATTATATTTTTTAATCTTAAAGTTTTTTTACCTTTTCTTTTTATTTTAGTAACTTTTCTAGTTCCTTGATATCTTATTGCTTCAATAGGAAATATTTTTGATACAATTCTTGTAGGTTTTATTAAAGAAATTCTTACTGTAATTAATACTAAAATAGAAACTACAACTAATATTAGTAACATATAAACTGATACATAGTTAATTTTAGAGTTTGCAACCATAGCTAATGGATTTTTACTAGATTCATCCATTATAAAATTCAATATATTTGTTCCTACAAATACACCTAGTAAAAGTCCTATTGGTATAGCTATAAATGCCAAAGACATTCCCTCTTTTACTACAATTTTTTTAAGTTGCTTTTTTGTAGCTCCCAAAGCTTTTATTTTTCCATACTCTTGCACTTTTTGAAGTATTCCTATTTGGAAAATGTTGTAAATTACTATTATTGAAAATATAATTACCAGTAACGCTACTACTATTACTCCTACAATTAAATCAGTTTTAGGTTGTAAGGTAAACATCAAATAAAAATTATTTACATCTACTTGATTTTCCTCTAAACTTAAATCTTTCCCTAAATCTTTAATTACTTCTTCTTGATTGTTGCCATTAATTTCAATATTTTCGTTAATCCTAAAATATGCTGAATAAATATTATTTCCTTGTGATTCGTTTTCATAAAACTCTTCAGAAACATATGCCACATATGACTTATCTCTGATTTCTATATTCTCATTATTTAATAAACCTGAAATAACAAATTCTTTTTCTTCAAACTTACTATTATTGTCAAATCTACTATTTAATGTTATTGTATCTCCTATTTTTACATCACTAAAGCCTAATTCTTTAAACAGTTCTTTACTTCCTGTTATTTCATTATTTTTATTAGGAAAACTTCCTTCTTTTAATTTATCTTCTATATTTGTTAATTTATTTGTTGTTTTATCATTATAAACAAGACTTATACTACTATTGCTATCTACTGACCCTGCAAATGCAGTTTTACCAATATCAGTATATGCATTTTTTCTTTCCATTTCTGTTATTTCATTATCTGTTACTCTCTTAAATATCCCATAATAACTTCCATATAACTTATCTGCAGTATCTGCTTGGTTTTTTATTGCAGCATACATAAAAGTCCCAATAGATGTTAGTAAAATAGTAGTTAGTATTATAGATAAAATTACAAGTATACTTCTAGTTTTATTACTCTTATTATTACTGTAAGCTATTTTTCTAATTAGTTTCATCTAATTTCACCACCTTACCATCTTCTATTAATATAGTACGGTCTGCTATTTGAGCAATATCTTCGTCATGTGTAACTATTACTAATGTTTGTCCATACTTTTCTTTTGATAATTTTAAGAATGCCATTACTTCATCGCTTGTTTTTGAGTCCAAATTTCCTGTTGGTTCGTCTGCAAATATAATATCTGGTTTAGAAGCTAATGCTCTTGCTATTGCAACTCTTTGTTGTTGTCCCCCAGAAAGTGTATTTGGTAGATTTCTAACTTTATCTTCCAAACCTATAGTATTTACTATATCCTTTACAAATTCTTCATCTATATTTTTATTGTCTAAACCTACTGGTAAGATTATATTTTCCCATACGTTTAATGTTGAAACCAAGTTGAAAGATTGAAATATAAAACCTATTTTTCTTCTACGAAATACAGCTAAATCGTCTTCTTTTAAATCAAATATATTTTCTCCTTCTATTAAAACTTCTCCACTTGTAGGATTTTCAAGACCTCCCAAAAGGTACAATAATGTACTTTTCCCTGATCCTGATTTTCCTACTATAGCTACAAACTCTCCTTTATCTATAGAAATATTAGTATCTTGTACTGCCTTTACTATATTTTCTTTTTTTCCATATACTTTATTTAAGTTTCTTGTTTCTAATATTTTTTTCATTTTCTCACTCCTATTTATTTGATTAAGTATATAATAATAAACTTGTATTTCAAGTTAATGTCAGAATAAAAAAATAATCTTACATTTTTGTAAGACTATTTTAATTATATGGTATTTGTACTATAAATGTACTTCCATCTTTTAATTTGTTTTTCTTTACTGAAATAGTGCCATGATGTTTTGAAACTATTTCTCTACATAAATAAAGTCCAACTCCTGAGCCAGAATTGTTTTTTACAACTTCATTTTCACCTCGGTAAAATCTTTTGAATATATTATTGTATTCTGTTTTTTTAATTCCTACACCCTCGTCTATAAATTCTATCCTTAAAAAAGAAGCCATTTTTATTATTTTTATTTCTATTATTGTGTTTTCTTTGCTATATTTTATAGCATTGTCTAAAATATTTACAAATGTTTCTCTCATCCATTTTTTGTCATGGTTTATTTCCAATTTATCAACATCATTTTCCGAGTTCACTTCAATTGCTATGTTCTTACTCTCTGCTTTTGTATATACAATATTAATGGCATCTACTATAGTATCTAATATAAAGCTTTTTTCTTTCTTTATATCTATTAATCCTTTTTCCATTCTTGAAATATTAAGTAATGCTTTTAGTAAATTATCTATTCCATTTACTTGTGCCATAGCTCTACTATAAAATTCTTTTGCTTCTTCTTTTGTCAATTTAACATTTTCAAGAATTTCCAAACTGTTTTTCAAAGCTGCTACTGGTGTTTTTAGTTGATGAGATATATCTGTAACTAATACTTTAGTTTCTTCCTTTTCTTCATTTATTTTTGCAGTTAATAAACTTAAATAACTTCCTAATGCAATTAAATTTTCTTTTAGAAAAACAAGACTTTCATTTTCTAATTTAATATTTTTAGTATGAAATTTATTATCTCTATAATTTGAAATTAATTCACTCAATTTATTAATATCTTCTTTAAGCATATTTTTTTCTAATTTATATGTTAATAAAATAATATATGCTATTAATAAATAAAAAACTATAGAAATAATTACTATTAATATTATTTTTGTTTTTAATTTTGAATACAGTTGATTATTTGTTTTTGAAAAACCATACTCTTCTAAAGTCTTTTCTCCTCTTTCAACATTTATGTCTTCATTTTTCTTTAAAATATCTGAAAGTATCTTTGTATTATCTTCTTCTGATAATGAAACTAGTACTATTCTTAGTTTGTCATTATAATTTTTTACTTCAGAAAATATTATAAGAGAATCTATTAACAAAACAATGAATAATAGTACAATTAAAAATAATTTATAATATATTTTTTTACTGTTTTTAAAATTATTCATCTTTAGTACATTCCTGGTTCCATATATATCCTATGCCACGTAAGTTTTTAATAATCTCTGGTTTTTTAGGATTTACTTCAATCTTATCCCTTAATCTACTTATATTTACAGCAACTGTATTTTCTTCCACAAAATTTGAATCACTATCAAAAAGATTTTCTAATAATTGTTTCTTACTCAAAACTTGTTTTGGATTTTCCATAAAAAATTTTAGTAATTTTAATTCGTTTTTTGTAAGTTCAATTTCCACATCTTCTTTTATAACTTTCATTTCATTAACTGAAAATTTAATATCTCCAGATTTTATAACATTTCTATTATTTGATTTTTTTCTTTTAAAGTAAGCATTTACCTTTAATAACAATACTGACAAGCTAAAAGGTTTTGTTATATAATCATCTGCTCCTGCTTCATAGCCCATTATATGATCAAATTCTTGGTCTAATGCAGTAAGACAAATTATATGTATATTGCTACTCTTTCTAATATATTTTATGAAATCCAATCCATTTCCATCTGGTAAATTTATGTCTGATATTATTAAATTAATATTATTATTTTCAAATTTATCTTTTGCATCTTCTAAATTTTTTGCTGAAAATAATGTATATCCCTCTTTTTCTAGCAAGAACGTTACACTTCTATTTAATGTTTCTTCATCTTCTACTAATAAAATATTTTTCATATACTACCTCTTCAATTTACTTTACTTAATTAAAAATTATACCACATTAATATTTTATCAACTAAAAAAGCAACTCCTTTATAGGAATTGCTTCTTTATTATTTTGTATTTCTTTCTTTTGCTGTTTTTTCTACTGCATCTATTATTTTTTTATAGCCTGTACATCTACACATATTTCCTGAAAGACCTCTTCTTATTTCAGCTTTACTTGGATTTGGATTATCTTTTAATAGTTGAGTACTTGCCATTACTAAACCAGGAGTGCAAAAACCACATTGAACAGCTCCTACTTCTACATAATTTTCTTGGACATCAGTTAAAGAACCGTCTTCATTTAACAATCCTTCAATTGTTGTTATATCTTTACCATCTGCCCAAACAGCTAAGTAAATACAAGTATCTACTAATTTACCATCTATTATCACAGTACATGCTCCACATTCTCCTACACTACAACCTTCTTTAGTGCCAATTAATGCGAAATCATCTCTTAATAATTCAAGTAAGCTACTTCTTATATCTACTGTTGCTGTTAATTCTTCACCATTTAGAATAAAATTAATATCTTTTTTCATTACTTAGCACCTCCTAAAGCAGTGCGTATATTACGAACAGGTAATATTGTTACTAAATGATCTCTATATTCTTTTGAAGCTCTCCAAGAATCTCTTGTTACTGCATCTAGAAGACATTTTTTTCCAATTTCACTTAAAACTTCTTCTGATATCTCTTTTTCTTTAGCGTAAATTTCTGCATTTTTCATTCTTATAGGAGTAGGACCTGCAACTCCAAAACAAATCCTAATATCTTTTATAATATTATTATTTTCTTTTATTAATACTGCACAACTTAAATTTGCAATATCTAAAGCTTCTCTTTGAGCAAATTTTGTATAATGTCCTTTATAGCCCTCATAGTCTTTTTTAGCTATTTTTATTTTAACTAAAATTTCGTCATTTGAAAGCTCAACTTTACCTGGTCCCTTATAAAACTCGGTTATTGGAATATTTCTTACTCCGTTTTTTCCTTTAATCTCTAATGTAGCATTATATGCAAACAATGTAGGTGCACTATCGGCTGATGTTGCACCATTGCAAATATTTCCACCTATTGTTCCAACATTTCTTGTTTGTGGTCCACCAACCGTTGAAACTGCATATGATAATAATGGTGCATATTTTTTTACTAAATCATTATTTTCTATTGTAGTAAACGTATTTGCAGAACCTATTACTAAATTTTCTTCTTCATCTAAATATATATCTGATAATTCAGGAATTCTAGTTATTCCTACTAAAGTCATTGAGGTGTAATTTTCTTTTCTATCTCTTGCCTTTACAAGTACATCTGTACCACCAGATATTATTATTGGATTTTCTTCTTGCCATAAATAATTTAAAGCTTCGTCCAATGTATTTGCTTCATAATATTTTTTTATATCAAACATTACTCTCAACTCCTTCCTATATCAAATTAGCCTTCTTTAAATGTTCAAAAACCATTTGTGTATTTAACGGTATTTTATTTATTGGTACACCAACTGCATTTAGAACTGCATTTCTAATTGCTGGTGCTGGTGAACAATGAGGATTTTCTCCTAATGCCTTATTTCCATATGGTCCTAACGGATCATCTTCTTCTACAAATAATGAATCTAAATCTGGTAAATCCATAGTTGTTGGCATTTTATAGTCTAGTAAATTATTATTCAAAGGTTTTCCTTTTTTATCATAAACCAATCCTTCACTTAGTCCATATGCTATAGCCATAGCCATACCACCTTCAACTTGTCCTTCGGCTAATGTTGGATTAAGTATTTTTCCAGAATCATGAACATTTAAAATATCTAATATTTTTACTCTTCCCGTTTCAATATCTACTTCTACTTGTGCATAAGTACAACCACTAGCATAAGAGTTATTGTGTATATTAACTGATGATTCTGCTACTATAGGTCTACCATGTTTCAAGTCATAGAATGATTTAAGGGCAAGTTCTGCCATTGTACAAATTATTTCGCCATTGTGCTTATATACAATTTTACTATCTACTATATCTATATATTCTTCTCTAATATCATATATAGCTGATGTTCTTTCTATGATTTTTTTTCGCATTTTTTGTGCTGCTTCTTTAACTGCATATCCTGTTATATAGGACTGTCTTGATGCATACGCACCTGTGTCAAAAGGATCTACATCTGTATCCGTTATAGCATCTCTTATTATATTATCTTTTGATACACCTATTGTTTCAGCTGCCATTTGTGAAAATACAGTATCAGAACCTTGTCCTATCTCTGTTGCTCCTATCATTAACTTGAAGTTTCCATCTTGTATTAATATAAGTCTTGCTCCAGAAACTTCTAGTCCAAAAGGATATACTGCTGTTCCATATGAAAAACCTGCAACACCAACTCCCCTTCTTTTAGAGCCGGTTTTATATTTCTTACTATCTTCTAGTTTTTCATTCCATTTAAATTTTTCTTTTCCTGCTAAAAGACATTCTTCTATTTTAAATCCATACTGTTTTACACCACTTAATTTATTATGGTATCCATCTGGGGTTTTGTTTTTTATTCTAAACTCTATTGGATCCATTCCTACTTTTAATGCTAAATCGTCTATCATAGATTCTAAAGCATACATAACTTGAGGAATTCCATATCCTCTCATTGCTCCTGCCACCGCAATATTAGTATATACAGTTTTTGCATTATAACGAAAATTATCTATTTTATATAATGCTTCAATAAATGAACTTCCTTTTCCAGCTATTGCATGCCCATGAGATGCATATCCTCCTTGATTAGATATGCATTCACAATCCATAGCTGTTATTTTTCCATCTTTTGTTACTCCAACTTTAAACTTATAATCTATCGCATGTCTAGTCCTTGTAAAACCTATTGATTCTTCTCGTGAAAGGCTTATTTGAACTGGTTTACCATTACATAGCATACTCATATAAACAGCTAAAGGTTCAATTGTAACATCTTGTTTATTACCAAATCCACCACCTATAAATGGTTTTTTTACCCTGAATTTAGACCAAGGCATACCTAGAGCTTGTCCTATTATTCTTCTTGCTATATGTGGTATTTGAGTAGAAGAAATACAAGTCCATCTTTGATCTTCATCTAAGTAAGCTGTTGCAATTTGTTTTTCCATGTGTGTATGTTGTTGTACTGGAGTTGAAAATTCTTCTTCTAATATATAATCAGCTTCCTCAAAACCTTTATCTATATCTCCTATTCCGACAGTTGTATCTGCTAAAATATTACTTCCATGTTCTTCATGAATCAACTTAGCGTCTTCTTTCATTGATTCTTGTGGAGTTAAATATACAGGATATTCATCATAGGTTATTTTTATTTTTTCTATAGCCTTAATAGCATCTAATTCAGTTTTGGCAATTACAGCTGCTATGGTATCACCATAGTGGTGTACTTTTCTTGTTAATAATGTTCTATCTTCTATATCTTTCTTTTTTGGATCTAAACTTAATGGATGCCCTGCTGTTCCATATTTATTTTGTGGAACATCTTCTGGTAAAAGAATTTTTACAACTCCTGGCATTAATTCTGCTTCAGAAATATCATATTCTTTTACATATCCATGTGCTATTGTAGAACGTACTATTTTCCCATGTAACATATGCTTGAATTCATAATCAGCTGTATACTTAGCTTGTCCCTTTACTTTAGCTATAGCATCCCAGCGTTCAGCTGGTTTTCCTATTACGTTATTTTTCACAATATTACCCCCTTATTATTATGATCAATAATTAATTTACTCACTAAAAGGTTTTCTTAATTCTTTGCCTAAAACATATCTTTTTATAATATTATTACTATTTCCATTATATAAAAACCTTTTTAATCTTTCTTCTATAGTTCTTTCATTAAAATCTAATATATTACTATCATCTATTACCAAAAAATCTGCATCATAATCTTTTTCAAAGCTACCAACATTTTCAAAATATTTTCCGCTTCCTTTTGTCGCCATATAGAAATAATTTATAGTTCCTAAATAATCATATAACCTATTGTCTTCTATCCACTTTAATTTCCCAAATGTCTCTCCTAAAGTTAATACTTTTCCTAAGTTCAGCTCATTTCCACCACTTATATCCGAACAAATCCCTACATTTAAGTTGTTTTCCAAAAATTTATGTATAGGTGCTATTCCACTTGCCAAGTTCCCATTTGAAACTGGAGCATGTGCTACTGTTACATTATATTCTTTAAGTTTATTTATCTCTCTATCATTAGAAAGAACACAATGTGCCATAACAGTTTTATCTTTTCTAAGTAATTTGTATTTTTCATAAACATCAATATAATCTTTACAATCTGGGTGTAATTCCTTTACCCACATAACTTCTCCTTGGTTTTCAGATAAATGTGATTGTATTTTCAAATCATACTTTTCTGCCAATTCTCCCAAACCCGTCATTAATTCTTCACTACAGCTAGGAACAAACCTTGGTGTAATTATCGGTTTTACATTTTTAAATTCAGAAAGCTTATTAATAAAATTTTCTGTATCTATAAGACTATATTCTGTATCTTCTATGTAAAAATCTGGTGAATTTCTATCCATATTCACTTTTCCAATGTATGATTTTAATCCAGATTCTTCAATTAATTCCGCTAATAAAATATTTGAATTATTATAAATACTACCAAATATAACGGAACTAGTAGTTCCATTTTCCCATAATTTATTAATTAATTTTTTATAAGATTTTTTTGCATAATCAATATTTTTATATTTTGTTTCTTCAGGAAATGTATATTTATTTAGCCAATCCAATAGTTGCATATCTACACCTAATCCAATATTGTTGATTTGTGGTGCATGCAAATGTATATCTACAAAACCTGGAATAATTAAATTGTCTTTAAAATCTATTATGTTTTCATTTGAAATATCTTTTGGTTTCTCATTTACTACATCTAAAATTTTACTACCTTCTACTATTAAATACCCTTCTTTAATTGCTATTAAATTATTTATATCTTTAGTAAATAAAATATTACCTTTATATGCCTTTTTCACGTCTTCCCTCCTTCTAAATTTTATTAATAAAATAAAAAAGCTCTACCACTATATTTGTAGTAAAGCTTTATTTTAACTAGTCTCATATAGTGGACATAAATTACAGCACTTATAGTCTGTCATGGGGCTGACAGGTAGAAACGCTCAATCCATCAATTTGAGTATATACAAGTAAATAAATATTATATTTGATTGTTAAATAAATATTATTCTACTTGTCATCATTTGTCAATATGTATTTAATTTAATATAAAACAAAAAGTAGACATAAATATGTCTACTTAAAATTTATTGTCCCATTTGTTTAGCTACTTCAGCGGCAAAATCTTCTTCTTTTTTCTCTAATCCTTCGCCTACTTCATATCTAACAAATCTACGAATTTTTATATTTTCACCTATTTTAGCAATTAAGTTATTTAATAGAGTTTGAACATTAATATTAGGATCTTTTATGAATGCTTGATCTAATAAACAAATTTGCTCATAAAATTTACTCATTCTTCCTTCAACTTTTTTCTCAGCTATCATTTTTGATTTTTCAGGATCCATACCTTTAGCAGCATTTTCATTCATCGCTTGTTGAATTAAGAATTCTCTTTCTTTTTCTACTTCTTCACTTGGTACTTCTTCTCTTGAAACATATTTAGGAGCAGAAGCCGCTACTTGCATTGCTATATCTTTTACAAATTGCTTAAATTCGTCATTTTTAGAAACAAAATCCGTTTCTGAATTTACCTCTACTAGAGAAGCTATTCTGCCACCATGTATATAAGCCTCTACTAAACCTTCAGATGCTAATCTTCCAGCTTTTTTTGAAGCTCCAGCAAGTCCTTTTTCTCTTAAAATTTCTGTTGCTTTATCCATATTTTCATTCGCCTCTTGTAATGCTTTTTTAGCATCCATCATACCAGCGCCTGTTTTATCACGTAATTCTTTAACCATTGCTGCTGTTATAGCCATTTAATATTCCCCCTCTATTATTGTATTATCAAAATAAAAGGTAAGAGAAAAGCTATATACTTTAAACCCTTACCATATAATCATAAATTATGAGTTTATTTCTTCAGAAGCTTCTTTTATTTCTTCTTCTGTTACTTCTTCTGCAACTTCAACAGTTTTTTCTTCTGCTACTTCTTCTACAAAATCTTCGTCTTGAGCTCCTTGATTTGCTTCTATTACTGCATTAGCAATAACACCAGTGATAAGTTTAACGGCTCTTATAGCATCATCATTACCTGGAATAGCAATATCAACATCATCTGGATCACAGTTAGTATCTACAACACCTACTACTGGAATTCCTAAAATATGAGCTTCGTGTACAGCTATCTTTTCTTTCTTAGGATCAATAACAAAAAGTACATCTGGTAAACCTTTCATATCTTTTATTCCACCTAAGAATTTTTCTAATCTTTCCATTTCATGTCTTAATTGGATAACTTCTTTTTTAGGTAATACATTGAAAGTACCAGCTTCTTCCATTCCTTCTATTTCACGAAGACGATCAATTCTGCTTTTTATAGTTTTGTAGTTTGTAAGCATACCACCTAACCATCTTTGGCTTACAAAAGATTGTCCTGATCTTTTAGCTTCTGTTTCTATAGCTTCTTGTGCTTGTTTTTTTGTACCTACAAATAAAACTTTTCCACCATCAGCTACAATTTCTCTAACAAAATTATAAGCTTCTTCAATTTGTTTTACAGTTTTTTGTAAATCGATAATATAAATACCATTACGCTCTGTAAAAATAAATTTTTCCATTTTTGGGTTCCATCTTCTAGTTTGATGACCGAAGTGAACTCCTGCCTCTAATAGGCCTTTCATTGATACTACTGACATTTAAAATACCTCCATTTGTTTTTCGCCTCCATTTACGTCATTTTAATCAAGTACCATTTGGCAACTCTTGGTTAATCAGTAAATGTGTGTTTTCCTCCAGTATTATAGCACATGTGAATATACTTTACAAGAATCTATTTTACATAGTCACAATTTTCATTTGAACATTTTACTTCATCTACTTTTCTATTTTTTTTATGCACTAAAATAGAATTACATTTTGGACAAAATTCATTTATAGGTTTATCCCAAACTGCAAAATCGCAAGATGGAAATTTACTACACCCATAAAAAAGTTTACCTTTTTTGGATACTTTTTCTATAATTTCTCCTTCTTTACATTTTGGACATTTTATTCCTATTCCTTTTATTATAGCTTTAGTAAATTTACAATCCGGAAACCCAGAACAACCAATAAATTCTCCATTTCTACCATGCTTTATAACTAATTGTTTCCCACATTCTGGACAAAATTCATTTATTTTTTTATCTTCTACTTTGTAAATATTTGTATCAGATTTTGCACTATCTAAATTTCCTTCTAAACTCTTATAAAAATCTGCTATTATCTTCTTCCAATCCAAATCTTTTTCAGCTATTTCATCAAGTTCTTCTTCAAGTGTAGCTGTAAATTTTTCATTTATTATATCGCTAAAATATTTTAACAAGAATGAGTTAACATTTTCCCCAAGCTCTGTCGTAAAAAATCTTTTTTTATCAAGTTTCACATAGTTTCTTTTCAATAAACTACTAATTATTGAAGCATAAGTACTAGGTCTACCTATCCCGTCTTCTTCCAATGTTTTGACAAGAGAAGCTTCTGTAAATCTTGCTTTAGGTTTAGTAAAATGTTGGTTTTTTTCAATATTTTTAGTTTTTACATTTTCTCCCTTTTCAAGAAAAGGAAGTGTTTCTTTTTTATCTTCTACTGAATATATAGCAGTAAATCCTTTAAATAATTCAATATTACCATTTGCTTTAAATATATAATTTTTATTTAATAATGTAACACTAGTTGACTCATATTGTGACGGTTCCATCTGACTTGCTACTACTCTATTCCAAATTAATTTGTATAACTTATATTGATCATTTGATAAATTATCCCTTAGATTATCTGGTGTTCTAACTATTGAACTAGGCCTAACTGCTTCATGAGCATCTTGTGCACCCTTTTTATTTTTCCCATACGGATTTCCTTTTGAAGCATATTCCTTACCAAACTTTTTTTTGATAAATTCTAAAGACTCTTTAATTATTTCAGAAGATATTCTAGTTGAGTCTGTTCTCATATATGATATTAATCCAACTGTTCCTTCTTCTCCTATATTTATACCTTCGTATAATTGTTGTGCAACAGACATTGTTTTTGATGCAGAAAATCCAAGTCTTCTATTAGCGTCTTGTTGCAAAGTACTTGTTGTATAAGGTGGGTAAGGATTTCTCTTTTTCTTAGTTTTTTTTATGTTATCTACTACAAAATCATTTATATTTATATCATTTATAATTTTTTCTGTTTCATCCTTATTTTTTAATTCATTTTTATTTTCTTTACCATTTACCAATTCACCATAGTAAGATGACACAAACTCTATTTTTTCTTTTATGTGTTTTGCTTCTATTGACCAATATTCTTCTGGTACAAACTCTCTTATTTCTTTTTCTCTTTCACATAAAAGTCTAAGAGTAACTGACTGAACTCTACCTGCACTTAAGCCACTTTTAACTTTCTTCCACAATATTGGAGAAATTTCATATCCTACTAATCTATCTAATATTCTTCTTGCTTGTTGTGCATTAACAAGGCTCATATCTATTTTTCTAGGGTTTTTAATTGCATCTTTTACTGTAGGTTTTGTTATTTCGTGAAACTCAACTCTATTAGTTTCATTTTCATCTAAACCTAACAAATGACTTAAATGCCAAGAAATAGCTTCACCTTCTCTATCAGGGTCAGTTGCCAAATAAACTTTACTAGCTTTCTGTGCTTGTTTTTTTAATTCTTTTATTATGTCACCTTTACCTCTAACATTTATATATTGAGGCTCAAAGTTATTTTCTATGTCTACTCCCATTTTACTTTTTGGAAGATCTCTTAAATGTCCAACAGAAGCTACTACTTTATAGTTACTTCCTAATATTTTTCCAATAGTTTTAGCCTTTGTTGGTGATTCTACTATAACTAAATTTTTCGCCAAATTTATGATCCTTTCATAAGTATTAGTTTGGTGAAAATTTTCCACCATTTGTCTCAATAATATAACCATTAAGTTCTAAAATTGTCAAGATTACATTAATTTCGTCTATTTTTATATTCAATATATTTGACAATTCATCTGCTGATGAATTATTTTTACAAATCTCTTCATATATTAGCTTGCTAATACCTTCCAATTGCTTACTTACTAGATTTTCTTTTACTGTATCATATTCTATCTCTTCTAGAATATCTTCTACTGAAGCTACTATTTTTGCTCCATCTCTAATTAACAAATTTGTTCCTTTACTGTATAAGCTATTTATATTACCAGGTACTGCAAATACTTCCTTGCCTTGCTCTGCTCCATAATTAGCTGTAATTAAAGTTCCTGATTTTTCCATAGCTTCAATCACTACTACTCCCTGACCTATTCCAGAAATAATTCTATTTCTATATGGAAAGTTGTATGGATATGGTTTTGTTCCTAATGGGAATTCCGATATTACAGCTCCATTTTGAATTATATCATAATATAAATCATGATTTGTTTGTGGATATATTACATCTAGTCCACTCCCCAAAACTGCTATTGTTCTATTGTTATTTTTTATTGAAATTTCGTGAGATATTTTATCTATTCCTGAAGCCATTCCGGATATAATAGGAATCTTACATTTAGATAGTTCCTCAGATATTTTGCTACAAGCCCATGCACCATAGTTTGTACACTTCCTAGCACCAACTATTGAAATGCCCTTACTATCTTCATTTTTTAAATTTCCTTTATAATATAACATCATTGGATAGTCTTCAATATCATATAAATTTATAGGAAAATTTTCATCACCATAAAAAGTTAATTTCACACTTGAATTTTTGATTTTTTCTATATATTTATCAATATCAAAATTTAAGTTTTTTATAATTTTATTTAAAGTTCTCTTATCTATGTTTTTTATATCTAGAATAAAATCTTTATTTTGTTTTAACTCTTTTAAATTTTCAAAACTTTCTAAAAGTTTTCTCATATTATTATTTGATATTCCTACTGCATTTAAAAAAAGTATCAATTTCTTGCTCATAAATTCTCCTAAGAATTGCTAATTAATTTCTTTATTAATTTAAATCTATCAACTCGTTTTATTCCTTTTACCTCTATATCTGTTCTATAGTCTATATTAATATTATTCTTGTCTAATAATTTTTTTATTTTAATCTTACAACGTCTTCCTTGACATTGTCCCATTCCCGCTCTTACTCTTCTTTTTATGCCATCTATTGTATTAGTAGGTATTTTTTTATTAAAACAACTCATAATATCTATATCGTTTTTTTCTTCACAAATACAGATTAGTTCCTCTTTATCATAATGTTTTTTCTTATAATTTCCAAAGCCTTCCCTGTATGGGTTAAAATCTTCTTTTTTATTTAATTTAATTCCTTTATTCTTAAGTATATTTAAAACATATTCTGCAATAGCTGGAGATGAAGTTAATCCTGGTGACTGTATTCCAGAAACATTTATAAAGTTTTTAACAGAACTTTCTTTTATAATAAAATCATCATTATCAGAGATTACCCTAACTCCTGCAAAAGTTCTTATTATTTTATTTGGATCTATTCTATTTGAAATTAATTTTGATTTTTCAAATATTTCTACCAGTCTATCCTCATTAGTTTCAAACTTTTCTGATTTTTCATCTAATGCATCAGGGCCTATTATTAAATTTCCATATACAGTTTTAGAAACTAATACACCTTTTCCCAATTTTGTAGGCATTTGAAATAAAACTGAATTTATTTTATCTCCTTCTGTTTTATCAAATACTAAATATTCACCAGACCTATAAGAAATACTAAAATCATTAGCTCCTATCATTTTTGATATTTTTTCTGAACTTGTTCCTGAACAATTAATTATAATTTTACTTCTATATGTATCTTTTTCAGTTTTAATTGTGAAATATTCTTTATTTTCTATATCTATAACATTTTCATTCAAGAATAAAAATACTCCATTATCTAATGCATTTTCAATAAGAGCTATTGTATATTCAAAAGGAGAACAAACTCCTGCTCCCTCACAATATAGAGCATATTCAAAGCTTTCTTTTATATTAGGTTCTAATTTTCTAATTTCTTTACTTGTAATTATTTTTAAATCATTTAGTCCGTTCTTAATTCCATTAATTTCTAAAGATTTTAATTTATCTAAATCTTCGTTTTCCCCTAATAATAGCGAACCTAATTTCTTATATCCAAAATTTAATTCTTCATTTAATTGTTCAAACTTAACTCTTCCTTTATAACAAATTTTGCCCTTAAAAGTATTACTACTCTCTGCATATCCACCATGTACTATTGCTGAATTAGCCTTACTTGCTCCCATGCAAACATCTGGTTCTCTTTCTATTATTCCTACTTTTAATTCATATTTACTAAGTTCTCTAGCAATACTAGCTCCTACCACTCCTGCTCCTATTATCAATATATCAAACATTTTATCTCCTTACATATGTATAAAAAAAGAAGCTTATATGCTTCTTTTTATAAAATATTTTCATCAATGAAATCATTTAACGGAATTTGTAACTTTTTTATTGCATTTTTAAAAACTAAATTCGGTTTTACAGATACATTAATATTTTCCTTAGTTATAGGATGTAAAAACTCTAATTGAAATGCATGTAAAAGTTGACTCTCAAATTTAACTTTTTCATTTCTAATGCCATAAGTTTTATCTCCTACAATATTATTGTGTCTATATTTTAGATGTACTCTTATTTGATGTGTTCTTCCAGTATCAATATTAATTTTAAGTAAAGTATATCTATCATTATAACTAACTGGATAAATCCTTGTAATAGCATTTTTACCATTATTTATTCTTACTGACATTTTTTTTCTATCTTTTTCATCTCTTCCAATTGGCAAATCTATTACTTCTTCATCTATTATTTTTCCATTTACAATGGCTAAATATGTTTTCTTTATTTGATGCTCTTTAAACATTTTTTCTAATTTTTGATGTGCGATATTATCTTTTGCAACTATTATAAGTCCTGTTGTGTCTTTATCTAACCTATGTACTATTCCTGGTCTAAAAGGTAAATATATATCTGATAATTTAGGAAATCTATACATTATTGCATTTACAAGTGTATCTTTTGTATTAGTTTCAGTTGGATGAACAGTCATATTTTCTGGTTTATTTATAATTGCAATGTATTCATCTTCATAAACAATATCTAAATCAATATTTTCAGGCTCTATAATAACTTGTTTTTCTTTTGGAATTTCAATATATATTTTATCTCCATTAGAAACTTTTATACTAGGTTTAGCAATCTTGCCATTTAATATTATTTTTTTTTCATCAAATAAGTTTTTTAAAAAACTTCTTGAATAGTCTTTCAGTTCATTTACTAAAAATTTATCTATTCTTATAGGTTCTATATTATCTACAATTATATTAACTTTAATCATATATTTTCTATTTGCCAATCTATAGGTTTCATATCATTTTTCTTTAAAAATTCATTACATTTAGAAAATGGCTTGCTTCCAAAAAATCCCCTATAAGCTGAAAGAGGAGATGGATGTACAGACTTTAAAATAAGATGATTTTTATTGTTTATTAATCTTTCCTTATTTATTGCATTTCTACCCCAAAGTATAAATACCATTGGTTTTTCCCTATTTCCCAATATTTCTATTATTTTATCAGTTAAAATTTGCCATCCTAAGTCTTTATGTGAATTGGCGTTTCCTGCCCTTACAGTTAGAGATGTATTCAGTAATAATACTCCTTGTTCCACCCATTTCATTAGATATCCATTATTTGGTATATAACATCCTATATCATTTTTTAATTCTTGAAATATATTTTGTACTGATGGAGGCTTTCTAACTCCTGGCAGAACTGAAAAACTATGTCCATGTGCCTGATTTGGACCATGATATGGATCTTGTCCTAATATTACAACTTCTACATCTTCATAGTCCACTTTTTTCAAAGCATCATAAATATTGTCCATCTTAGGATAAATTGTATAATTTTTATACTCATCTTTTAAAGTTTCGCGTAATTTTAAATAATAATCTTTTTGAAATTCATCTTTTAATAAATTATCCCAATTATTTTCTAATTTCACCATTATATTTCCTCCAAATCTTTTGTCAAAAAGACTGAAAAAATCATTAATATGCAACCAGATACTACAAAAATATCTGCAAAATTGAATACTGGAAATTCATATCCATTAAAAAAAGTATATGATATAAAATCTACTACATATCCTCTAAATATTCTATCTATAAAGTTTCCTATAGCTCCTCCTATTATTAGAGATAAGCTAATAATAGTAATCAAATTAAATTTATTATAACTTTTTATTAAAACATACACTAACATAAGTAAAATAGCTATTGTTATTATAGTTAAAAATATTTTTTTATTTTGAAAAAAACCAAATGCTGCTCCTCTATTTTCAACATAAACAAGCTTCAATTTTTCTCCTATAAGACTCACATCACCTTCTCTAAGTGATATTGCTTTAAACTTTGTAAATTGATCTATTGCAATTGTAAGAACAATTATTAATATAGCTATCATATTTCTCCTACTCGTATTTAATATATTTTATTCTAAATTTATCTTTTTTTGTTTTGCCTTGTATATCTAAAAATTTAAATCTTCCAAATCCTCTAACTGATATTATATCTCCTGGTAACAATTCTCCATGTATTTTTTTTAATTCTTCATGGTTTACTTTGACTCTTCCTGATTTTATAACTGAAGAAACCTTATTTCGTGACAAATTAAGTATTTCAGATAACAAAACATCTAATCTTAATGATGATACAGTAGCTGAATATTCCGAATAATTATCTTGAATATTTTCGTAAGGAATATTCTCAACTATTTTAAATTCCACATTATTTCTACCTATATTATTCAAATTAGCTAAAATATAATTACTTATACTTTTTCTAACAACTATGTAAATACTTTTGTCATCAATTAATATATCTCCTATTTTACTTCGCACCACTCCAAGTGCTAAAATTGAACCCAAAACATCTCTATGAGTAACGTCTTCTGTCGTTTTTCCACAAGCTATAAAACTAATGTATTCTTTTTTATCTAAATATTCAATATTATTTCCTAACAATATACAATTTCTCTCGCACTTTTCAAAATTAGGAATTATTTCATAATTTATATTGGAAAATGTTTGAATACTTTTTATACAATAATTAATTTCATTAGGTGTCAAAAAATCTGAACAATAAGATATATTTTTTTCTTTAACTATAAATAGACTATCAATAAACTTCTTGATAGTCTGTTTGGTATCTACATCATTTATATGATTTAAAATTTTAAAATATTCTTCATTCATCTATTTGCTCTTAATACAATTAGATTATAATTGATAAAATCCCTTACTTTGTATTTGATCTTTTATTTTACCATCAATTTCTACACCTTTAGGTGCAATTATAAAAATATCTTTTGTAACTTTTTGTATTTTACCGTTTATAGCATATATTCCACCACTTACAAAGTCAAATATTTGTCTTTTATTATCCATTTCTAACATTTCAAGATTTAATACTACAACATTTTTGCTTAAAATATCATTTAACACTAATGGAGCATCATCAAACATTATTGGTTCATGAACAACAATTTTAACTTTATCTGTTGTTGCACTACTTTCTTTAATATTAACAATATTATTCTTTTTAAATCTGTCATATGACTCTTCTTTTTTAGATTCTGTCTTTACTTCTGATGTTTCTTTTGGCTCAGCATCATAATGTCTATCATCATAGTAATCTTCATTATAATAGTCATCATCATAATCTTCGTCAAAATCATCTCCAAAACCTATTAAGTTTTTAAATTTATTAAAAAAATCTGCCATTACAGCCTCCAATTAATTATAGTTTCGTTTTCCAAATATACTTGTTCCTATTCTAACCATGTTAGAACCTTCTTCTATCGCTATTTTATAATCATGGCTCATTCCCATAGATAGAATCTCCATGCTAATATTTTTAAATTCTCTTTTACTTAGTTTATCATAAATTTGTTTCATTTGTTTAAAATACACTCTAACTTCTTCTAAATCCTCTAAAAATGGTGCAACTGTCATCAATCCTTTAACTTTTACAAATTCACACTTTTCTACCTCATTTAATAAATCTTCTAAACTCTCTTCATGTAAACCTGTTTTTGTTTCTTCTTTTGCTAGATTCAACTCTATTAAACAATTAAATGTGCTGTTATTCGCCCTTCCTCTTTTTTCTAATTCTTTTAATAAAGATTTTCTATCTAGAGATTGGATTAATTTTACTTTATTAATTAAATATTTTACCTTATTTGTTTGTAAATGACCAATCATATGTAAAGAAATTTCTTCATTATTTATCTCTTCATATTTTTTAGTGATTTCTTGAACTTTATTTTCTCCAAAATCAATTTGTCCACATTCATATGCTTCTAAAACTCTTTTTGAATCTACCGTTTTTGATACTGCTATTAAAGTAATATCTCTATCTATTGATAAGTCTTTTTTTAATTTTTCTATACTTCTATTTATTTCTTCCAAATTATCTTTTATGCTCATACAATCACCTATTCTATCAGTTCACCTAATTTTACATTTTTAGGATTTTTTATAATCTCATCAAAATTTTTTATAGTACTATGGTCTTTGCCATTTAATTCTATAATTCCATTTTCTCCACTATCTATAATAGCATTCTCTTTATTTTTATTAATTACTTTTACTGGTTTAAAATCAACAATTCCACTAGGATTCTTTATATATACTCCTTCAATATCGTTTTGTGAAGTTAGGCACTTAATTGGAATCTCATAGCTACTTAGCCTATAATTTATAAGTTCAATTTCATAGAACCTCGAATCTTTTGTAAATTCAAATCCAGTATTGAATTTAGCAGCTATTGTAAAAGTATTGTTTTTTAAGCTTATTTCCTTTACTGTACCTATCAGTGATTTATCACCAACTTTAATTTCAATATTATCATTGGCTTCATACATTTTTTCTATTTTATCACTATCTACAGTAAATATCATTACATATTCTTTATTGTTAATAATTTTTAAACCACTATACTCTAGGTCATTATCAATTTTTATATTTCTGAAATCTAAATTAAAATTTTCTAACTTAATATTATATATATTGTAAATGTCTTCATATCCATCAACTTTATTTGATATTATTCCTGAGTTCATAGATTTTACATTCAATCCATTAGATTCTAATACCTTTTTCAAAATCTTATATCTGTCTAGTAAATATTCTTTATACTCAATAGAATTGATATTACTAGTCAAAGCAGGTATTTCACCTACAGTATTATAATCTTTATTTCTAATTAACTCTATAACCTTATGAATGTCACTAGTATCTGTATTAACTTCTGTTTCACCATTAACAATGCTTATTGCATTATTAATTTCTTTTAAAGTCATTTCCGTTTTTTTTGAATTACTTAAATCTCCAATATTAGAATTAACTTTTATCTTTAATTCATTTAATCCTTCCATGTTTCTATTTCCACTTTTAGCATAAACATGCTCATCTCTAACTACAAGAGCTGTTGTATCAATAGCTTTTTCATATTTTATAGGATTATTTAATGATATTGTACTATTTTTTATAAAGCTCATATATATATTTCTAATAAAAACAAATACTATTAATAGTATTATTATAAAAAATATATTTATTTTTATTTGCTTTTTTCTTTTTAATTTTGCTTTTCTCATAGAATCCTCTAAAATATTATAACATATAGAAAAAAAAATAAAAAACTCCTTTATTAATAAAGGAGTTTTTTATTATTAGAATTTTTTTCTACTACCTGGTTTAACTAGTTCGATATTATCATTACAAAGTGGACAATCATCATTATCATAAGTGTTTATTTGTAAAGCTACTGCCGGGAATAGTTTGTATCCAACATCTCTTCCACTAGTTCTATCTACAAGACAAGCAACTCCTACTACATTTCCACCATGTTCTTCAATTACCTTCATAGTTTCTACAGAGCTTTTTCCTGTTGTAACAACATCTTCAACTATTAATACATTTTGTCCAGGCTTTATTTCAAACCCTCTTCTTAGAGTCATTTCATCATTTTCTCTTTCTGTAAATATTGCCGGTACCCCTAAAGCTCTTCCTAGTTCATAAGCTATTATTATTCCACCCATTGCTGGTCCTACAACTAAATCAACTTTTTCATCAACAAGTTTTTCTTTAATAACTTTACATACTTCCTCTGCCTTTTCTGGATATTGCAATAGTTTAGCACATTGTACATACTTGTCACTATGTTTTCCTGAAGATAATAAAAAATGTCCTGTTAACAAAGCATCACTTTCTTTTAATAATTCAATTACTCTATTTTCCATAATTTCCCCCTTATATTATTCCTGTAATTTCTTCTAAACTTTTAATATTTTCTTTTATCATAAATTTTTCTATTCCATCTATAATATCTACCATAATATCTGGTTTTATAAAATTAGCAGTTCCAACTTGTATAGCCGTAGAACCTACCATTATAAACTCAATAGCGTCTTCCCAGTTCATAATTCCACCCATTCCAACTATTGGTACATCTACAACATCGTGTACATCTTTAACCATTCTAAGTGCTATTGGTTTTATTGCTGGTCCAGAAAGTCCTGCTGTGACATTTCTAAAAATAGGTTTTCTTTTATATATATCTATTGCTAAGGCATTAAATGTATTAACTAAAGATAAACTATCTGCTCCTGCTTCAACACAAGCCCTTGCCATTTCTTTTATATTCTCTGCATTTGGAGATAACTTAACCATTAGTACTTTATCTGTTTTTTTCCTTACTTCTTGAACTACATTAAAAGCTGTATCACATTTTATGCCAAATGCCATTCCACCTTCTTTAACATTTGGACAAGATATGTTAAGTTCTATTATCTTAACATCTGTCTCATTTATTAGTTCAATACTTTTTAGATAGTCTTCTAATTGTGCTCCTCCAACATTAGCTATTATTTCAGCACTAAATTGTTTCATAAAGTCTAAGTCATTTTTTATAAACTCTGAAATTGAAGGATTTTGAAGTCCTATACTATTCATTATTCCCGAAGGAGTTTCATGAATTCTTCTTCCAGGATTTCCATCTTTTTTAAAATAAGTTAGTCCTTTTGTAGATATTCCACCTAATTTATTTAAATCTACATATGGTTCAAATTCTCTACCAAAACCAAATGTTCCTGAAGCACCAATTACTGGATTTTTTAACTCTACTCCACAAATATTAACTTTCAACATCGAAAATCACCTCTTCTCCGTTAAATACTGGTCCTTCATGACAAACCCTTTTAATTCCTTTTGTTGTTTCTATTGCACAACCTAGGCAAGCCCCTATTCCACATGCCATATGGGCTTCTAAAGAATAATATGACTTAGCATTTAAACTTAAATTCTTAAGAGAATTCATCATAGGATTTGGTCCACAAGCATATACAACATCATACTCATCTTTTATATAATCTGTTATAAATCCTTTTTTTCCTTCATTTCCATCATTTGTTGTAACAATTACATTATCTACAAATTCTTTCATTTCATCCATCAAATAACTTGAATTTCTAAAACCAGCAAAAAGATCTACTTTACCGTTTAATTTTCTTGCTAAATACTTCATAGGTGCAAGTCCTATCCCACCTGCTACAAGTGCAATTTTCTTATTATCTTCTAATGGGAATCCATTACCTAAAGGTCCTAAAATTTGCATACTAGCACCTTCTTTTAAATCTGCCATGATTCCTGTTCCTTTTCCTACTACAGCATATAAAAACGTGATTTTTTCATCGTCTAAGTCAAATATACTTATAGGTCTAGGAAGTAATGGATATTCATCCCACGCTCTTAACATATAAAATTGTCCAGGGACTCCTTGGAAATTTCCTTCTAATTCCATTATGAAAATTCCTTCATCTATTTTTTCATTTCTTAATATCTTAGCCGAAACGTAATTATTTTTTTCCATATATATCATTCCTCATAATTTCAACAGCTTGTCTAGTATAGTCTTGGAATTTATCTTCTCCGTCTTCAAATTTTTTATAAGCTGTTATTATACCTCTTGATGAATTTACTACTCCACCATTAAAATCATTTAAATACAATCTTATATCTTCTGCTTTTCCACCTTGTGCACCATATCCTGGTATTAAGAAAAATGAATTTTTAAATCTTTCTCTAATTTCAGTAGCTTCTTCGCTGTATGTACCACCTACAACAAACCCTAATGAACTGTATCCACTTGTTCCTATAAACTCTTCAGCCATTTTGTATATATTTTCCCCTATTGTATAATACATTGGTTCTCCATCATACTCTAGATACTCTATATCTTTTGCACCAGGATTGGACGTTCTTAATAATACAAACGCTCCCTTTTCTCCACTCTTAAAATAATCAAAGTATGGAGTTATGCTATCATATCCCATATATGGATTTAGAGTTATAAAATCCACCTCAAAATCTCCGCTAAAATGTCCTTTCGCATATTCTTTTGCAGTAGCTGCTATATCTCCTCTTTTTATATCTCCTATTGATAAAGCTTTCTTTTCTTTTAAATATTTCAATGTTTTTGAATAGGCTTTTAAGCCTTCTAGTCCCATTGCTTCATAATATGCTATTTGTACTTTATATATTCCTGTAATATCATTTGTACAATCAATTATTTGCTTATTATACTCAAATATAACTTCTGCTATATCATTAGATTTATTTCTGATATTCTCTGGAATATAATCTAAACTTGTATCTAGACCTACACACACAAATCCTTTTTCTTTAACTGAGTTATATAACTTATCTATTATCATTTTTATCTCCTATTCTTCCATATCATAAATCTGATCACAATATTCACATTTATATAATGAGTTTTCTCTATTTACTAATGAAAATTTGTGAGTAATATTTCTTTCACTTGTAGATATACACCTTGGATTTTTACATTTAACAACATTTTCTATATACTCTGGCAATTTCATATTTATTTTTTCAACTATTTTTTGATTTTCGATAATATTTACTGTTAAATCTAAATCTATAAACGCTAAAGCTGTTAAATCTAAGTCTATAACATTTTCGATTTTTATCATATCTTTCTTTCCACATTTCTTGGAAGAAGCATTCATAATTAAAGCAACTGAATAATCTGCTTTGTCTAAACCTAACATCTCGTAAATAATATGTCCGTGTCCTGGTTTTATATGGTCTATTACTATACCTTTATTTATACTATTAATATTTAACATTATTTAACTCCTAACAATTTTAATATTAATGCCATTCTAACTATTACACCATACTTAACTTGGTCAAAATACAATGCTCTACTATCACTATCTACTTCCACGCTTATTTCATTTACCCTTGGTAGTGGATGAAGTATTGCTAAGTCTTCTTTTGCTGATTTTAATTTTTTCTTGTCTAAGATATAGCTATCTTTTAATCGTATATAATCTTCTTCATTGAAAAATCTTTCTTTTTGTACCCTTGTCATATATAAAATATCTAATTTGTCTATGACATTTTCTAATCTTTCTTCTTCAATGTATTCTATTCCTTTTTCTTCTAAAACATATTTTATATATTCTGGTATTTTTAATTCTTCTGGAGAAATAAACACAAATTTGTTTCCCTTATATTCTGACATTGCTTTTACAAGTGAATGCACTGTTCTTCCAAACATTAAATCTCCACATAGTCCTATTGTAAGATTTTCAAATGTCTTTTTGCTTTCTAATATTGTCAACATATCAGTTAATGTTTGAGTTGGATGTTGATGCCCTCCATCTCCAGCGTTTATTAAAGGTACTTCTGTGTAATCTTTTGCTAAGGTTGATGAACCTTCTTTAGGATGTCTCATGGTAATAATATCAACATAACTGCTTACTGTTTTTATAGTATCTGCTAAGCTTTCGCCTTTTGATGTTGATGATGAATTACTCTCTGAAAATCCTATGCAATCTCCTCCTAATCTGTGAATTGCTGACTCAAAACTTAATCTAGTTCTTGTTGATGGCTCAAAAAAAAGAGTCCCTAGAATTTTTCCATTACATAAATTTGAAAAATTCTCAGGACTCTTAATAATGTCTTGAGCTAATAACATAATATCCATAATTTCAGAATGTGAGAAGTCACTTATCTCGATTAAATTCTTTCCTTTTAACATTATTTTCCTCCTAAAGACATTAAAATTTTATTTACTTATTATTTTTTCTTTATATACAATAACATTTAAAAAATACCCTGTCAACTTATAAAAAATATTTTTCTATTACTTTAACCACACCTTTTTTATCGTTAGAATCCGTTAATTCATCTGCTACCTCTTTTACATTATCCATAGCATTTTTCATAGCTATTCCTTTTCCAGAATATCCAAGCATAGAGATATCATTTTCTCCGTCACCTACAGCTATAATTTCATCTTTATCAATACCATATGAGTTAGCTATATATTCTAACGCTTTACCTTTTGAAGTATCTTTTCTACTAACTTCTATAACAAATGGTAAAGAAAAATATAGTTTACAAGCATCTGTTGCATTTTCAAACTCTTTTTTATACTCAACTAATTCTTCATTCTCTGCTGCAATTACAACTTTATTTACCTTATGATATAAATTATTTTCTGATAAATATTTATCCAAGTTACCAACTTCTTTTGCTGGGTAATCTGAAAATTTATCCATAACCTTGCTGAATTGCGATTTTCTTGAAGCTATGTATGAATTATTTTCTACAAATACCATTGGAAAATATCCCATATCTAGAGCTAATCTAACTGAAAACTCCACATATTTTCTTGGTAAACATAAATTCATTATATGATCTACACCATCTGATGTTGTTATAATAGCTCCATTCATAGATCCAACCAGTCCTTCTAGTCCTATTTTTTCAGCTACTTTAACTATGGATTTAGGCTCTCTTCCTGAAATTATAGTAACTTTTATACCTTTACTAATTATTTTTTGTATACTTTTTGCTGTATCTTCATCAACTGTATGTTTACTATTTAATGTTGTCCCATCTAAATCTAATGCTAATAATTTATACATTGACTACCTCTCATTTATTCTAAAAAGAAGGGAGAAAATACTCCCTTATCCTCTTATTTGTCCATCACCAAAAATAATGTATTTATATGAAGTTAATTCTTCTAATCCAACCGGTCCTCTAGCATGAAGCTTTTGCGTAGAAATTCCCATTTCTGCTCCTAAACCAAATTGTGAACCATCTGTAAATCTACTTGATGCATTTACATATACACACGCACTATCAACTAGATTTAAAAACTTTTGACTATTTTTATAATCATTTGTAATAATAACTTCTGAGTGATTTGTACTATATTTTCTTATATGATCTATTACTTCATCTATATTATCTACAACTTTCATTGCAAATGCATAATCTAAAAACTCCATATAGTATTCTTCTTCTGTTGCTACGCCTATACCTGTTAATTTAGATTTTGAAATTTCATCTCCATATACTTTTATATTATATTGATCTATAATAACTTGTAATTTTTTATAAAATTCATCCTTAACATTTTTGTGCACCAGAAGTGTTTCCATTGCATTACAAACTCCAATTCTTTGAGTTTTTGCATTTTCAATAATATTTATTGCCATTTGAATATCAGCAGACTCATCCACGAATACATGACAGTTTCCATCACCAGTTTTTAACACTGGTACTGTTGAGTTTTTTACAACTGCATTTATTAAACCTGCACTGCCTCTTGGTATTAATAAATCTACATATCCATTTAATGTCATTAATGCATTTGAACTTTCTCTTGATGTATCTTCTATTAATTGTACAAAATTTTCATTATAACCCAATTCTTTAATAGCTCTTCTTATAACTTTCACAATAGATTTATTTGATTCTATCGCTTCTTTTCCACCTCTTAAAATTAACGCATTAGAAGATTTCAAACACAATATACTACAATCTAGCGTAACATTTGGTCTAGATTCATATATTATCCCAATAACTCCCATTGGAGTTCTTTTCTTACCTATTTGTAGTCCATTTGGCAGTAATTCCATATGATCTACATTACCAATAGGGTCTTTCAAGTCTACTACTGTATCTATAGAATCTACCATTCCTTGAATTCTTTCTTCATTTAATAATAATCTATCTAATTGTCCTTCTGTAAGACCATTTTCTATACCATTTTCCATGTCTATCCTATTAGCTTCAATTATCTCTTCTTCTGATTCACTCAAAGCCAACTTTATCGCTTTAAGAATTTCATTTTTTTCTATAGTACTTAAAGTTCCTAAACTATATGATGCATTTTTTGCTTTTATTCCTATTTCTTTTAACATTTTCAACTCCTAAAATATGTTCCTATTTCATCACCGTCAATAATATTTTGTAATATCTTCATATCTTTTCCATTTGCCAAAACTACATCTATATTTTTTTCCATACATAATTTTGCTGCTGTTAATTTAGTTATCATACCACCTGTGCCAACTTTAGAATTAGTTCCTGATGCACATTTTTCTAAATCCTCATTAATTTCTCTTACTTCTTTAATTATTTTAGCATCTTTATTAATTCTAGGATCACTTGTGTAAAGTCCATCAATATCAGATAGTAAAATTAATACGTCAGCTTCCACTATCCTTGAAACTATTGCTGATAATGTATCATTATCGCCAAATTTTATTTCAAATGTTGATATTGTATCATTTTCATTGACTATAGGTATTACATTTAACTTAAATAATTCATCAAATGCATTTTTAGCATTTGAATGCATCAAACTATCTGACTCTATATGTTTTGTTAGTAAAATCTGAGCTGCATGATAGTTAAATTCTCCTAAAATTCTATTGTATGTGTTCATTAATGCAACTTGTCCTACTGCTGAAGTAGCCTGCTTTATCGCAGTATTTGAAGGTCTTTCCTTTAAGTTTAATCTTTTAGTTCCTGCAGATATTGCTCCTGAAGAAACTAACACAACCTCATAACCATGATTTCTTATATCACTTAATTGCCAACATAAATCAAAAATTTTCCTTAAATTAATGTCTCCATTTTCATGAGTTATTGAAGATGTTCCCACTTTAACAACTATTCTTTTTAAATCTTTAACAAATTCTCTCATATGCACTCCATTTTATTAATTATCTTTATTATAGCAAAGTAAATGTAATAAAAAAAGCAAACAATGAAATATCATTGTTTGCTTTTTAATTCATTTTTCAAATCTGTAATAGATTTTAATGAAATATGATTCTTGCTAATATTAAATTCTTTTAAAAAATCATATATATCTTTTTCATTACTTGATTCAATTTCAATATATGGGTAAGGATAAGTGTCTTTATCCCAAGTGTCAAAATCTAATCTTAAATTTTTATAGTTATATGAAGCTCTTTCTTTAGTACCTGTAATATACTTATTAAACTTCAAGTTCCTAAGTATATTTATTAACCCTTCTTTACTTGATACTTCTGTAGTATATTCATAATTTTCTCTAACTAGTTCATTTTTCACTTTCTTTTTAAAAGTAAATTCTATTTTATTATCACTATTTAATAAGTCTTTAACCTCTCTAATTCTTAAATAACAATCTTCGTCTATTAAAGGAAAACTTTCTGAACTTACTACTGTATTAATTTGTTTTTCATGAGCTATTAATTTAGCTCCTTTTTCTTCTAATAAGTTTTTATAATAATCTAAGTCTAAACCCAATAATTTAAACTCTAATTCTCTTTCCACTATTTTACCTTTACTGCACTTTCATCTATTACAACAGTAACATCATGATGTAAATGTAATAAGGACGCTGGATTATTTGTAGTTATTTTATTACTATCTAGCAAATATTTAGTTGCTTCTTCTTTATTGCTACCACTAATTAATATAAGAATTTTTTTTGCTGAAAAAATACTCCCCATTCCCATAGATATCGCTGTAGTTGGAACATCAGATTCTTTTGCAAAAAATCTTGAATTAGCTTTAATTGTACTTTCTGTTAATTTTACAATACTTGTAGGAACATTAAGTTCTAAGTCAGGTTCGTTAAAAGCTATATGTCCATTAGCACCTAACCCAAGTACTTGTATATCTACTCCGCCAACTTCTCTTAATTTTTTTTCATATTCTATTACTTCTACATCTGGATCATTTGTACCATTTGGAATGTTAATATTTTCAGACTTTATATTAACATGGTTAAATAAATTATCATACATAAAATAATTGTATGATTGATCATGATCTTTATCTAGACCAATATACTCATCTAAATTGTAGGTGGAAACTTTAGACAAATCTAAGCCGTCTTTATTTTCTTTAATAAGTTCTTTATACAAACCTATAGGTGTAGAGCCTGTAGCTAATCCTAATATAGAGTTTTCTTTCTCTCTAACTTGTTTTACGATTAACTCACAACCAATTTTACTCATTTCTTCATAGTTTTTTGCGTATATTACTTTCATAATTCCCCCTCGAAATAATTATTTATTGGATAATTATTTCTAAATTTAGTTTAATCATAAAAAACTTAGGCTTTAACCTAAGTTTATTATAATAAAATATTCTAACTCATTATTTTCTAAAATTCAATATTTTTTGGAATAAAATCAATATAATCACAAGAAGTACAAATATATTCTATTCCATCTATTATTCCTTCTACAACATTAACTAAACCCGGCCCATGTAAATGTCCATAAACACATTTACTTATATTATATTCTTTCATCATATAGTGAAATTCGTTTGGTTCTTTATATCTATCAAATGGAGGATAATGAATCATAGCTATTTTTTTGTTATTTTTATTAGCTGATTTTATACTTAATTCTAGCCTTAACAGCTCTCTTTTATATACTTTGTAGTTGTCTGATTCTTCATTAGAATCTTCCCAACCTCTAGTCCCTACTATTAAAATATTTTCATATTCAAAGGAATTATTTTGCAAAAAATTTATACTTTTTAAATTCAATTTATTATTTTTCGATAAAGAACTCCACCAATAGTCATGGTTTCCTTTAATCATAATTTTAGTACCTGGCAATTTATCAATTCTAATTAAATCATTATAAGCTTCTTCTATGTTCATAGCCCAAGAAATATCGCCAGCTACTAAAACAATATCCTCTTTTTTTACAATTTTTTTCCAATTAGAAAATATTTTTTGTTCATAATTTCTCCAATTGTCTCCAAATAAATCCATTGATTTTTTACCAGTATAGTCTAAATGTAAGTCTGAAATGCTAAATATCATATTTCTCCTATAAATGTACAAGTTGAAATTCTAAATTTCCAGATAGTAATACTTCTTTTTCTCTACTTTGGCAAGAGAATAAAATTACTTGTCGCTCTTTACTTATTTCCTTTAAATAATAAAGTAGATTTAAAAGCCTATCATCATCAAAGTTAACAAATGCATCATCAAAAATTAAAATTTCTTTTTCTCCAAATATTTCATTTGTAAGTCCTATTCTAAGTCCTATAAACAATTGATCTGAACTGCCTTTACTTATACTATCAATTTTTCTGAACTCACCAGAATTATTTTTTAAGAAATTAACATTCAAATCTTCATCTAATTTAATACCTAAATTATATTTTGATATCATTGAAAAATATTTTTCTAAGAAATTAATAAGTCTAGGTATATAATTTATCTTTACTTCATTATGAGATATATTAATTTGTTCAACTGCTATTTCTATAGACTTTATATAATTTTTCATTTTTTCAATATCTTTTTTAGTCCAATTTAATTCTTCAATATATTCTGGTAATTTTTGTACTTCCTCTTCTACAAATTTTTTCTTTTCTTCTAAAGATGATATCTCTTTTATTAATGATTCAGATTTCTTGCTAGCATGCTCTAAATTTAAATTTTCTATATATTGAAAATTATTGTTGTATTCAACCAATTCTTCATTTTCTAAAATTGAAAAATCATAAGCTTTCTTTATTGATTCTATTGTTCCTGATTTTTCTTTAATTAAATAGTTTACTTCATCATATCTATCTTTGTTCTTAATAAAATTATCTACATTTATTCCAGTTCTATTTTGTATTTTTAAAGAAATCTCATACAATTGTTCATTCTTATAGTCTTCTTCGTTTAATAATTTTTCTATTGTTTGATCTTTTTCTTGTAACTGTCCATTTAATCTTTCGTACATACTAAATGGTTCTTTGTTCTCTCCATTAAAGAAAGAATTGTTTAATATATTATTTGAATTGTCAAAGGATACATCAAATTCTTTATTTATTGTATTTTTTAATTCATTTTCTTGTTTCTTTAAATATTGAGTCCTAATTAAAGACACTATAAACAAGGTTAAAACTGCAGCTGATGCTATTAATAAATATTTTTGTATATTAGAACTATTTACATAAACAAATATGTTTGCCGCAATAGATAATATTAATATTCCTCCAAGTAAAAGTAATAGTTTCTTATTGCCTTCTCTTCCTTTAATATTATTGTATAAATTTTTTCTATACTCTATTTTTATATTTTCTATTTCTATTAAATCTCTATATTTTTTTAGTTCATTGAATAAATTCTTTTTATCCCTTGATAACTGATTTAAATTTCTTTGAATTATTTTTATTTCTTTTTGTATTTCTTCTATCTGCATCATTTCACTAGGAGAAATATTTTTAAAATTAGAAAATTTTTCATTTTCTTTTTGCAAAGTCATTATTTCTAACTCAAGTTCATCTTTAGCTTTTTTTACTTTCAATAACTTTTGTTGTTCTGTATACTTCAAATAATCATTATAAACTTTTATATTCTCTTTTATACTTATAAAAGTTTTTTGTTTGCTATTTATTTCTTGAAGATAGGAATCATATTCTTCTTTTAATTTCGAACCATTTGCAACTTTTTCTTCTAAAATAGCTTGTTTATTTACCATTGATCCTAAAGGTTTTTTTAAAGATTTTTCAGTTCCTATTTCATTTTTTAACTCAATGAGATGATTTAAACCTTTTACAATAGAAAAACTGTCATTATTTTCTGTAATAACATCAGAGATTTTGTCAGAAATATATTTTGTTGATTCTGGATTTATATCTCTATTATCCTGTCCTATCATTATAGTATTTACAAATACATCACTACTACATTTGAAAAAGAATTCTCCAGGAAAACTTAAGTTACTAGCTTCATATCCTTCAAATTTACTTGAAATATCTGTTCCTGTCACTTCATCAAATATTTTATAAGCCCTATTGGTGAAATCTCTATATAACCTTATTAAAGATCCTTTGTATTCAAAAACTATACTGCCCTGATAATCTCCACCACTCCATGGTTTGTATTTATAATAATCATCATTAAATCTAAGTGTTTTTAGGTATGGCTTTACAAATCCATAGAACATTCCTTCTATAAATTTACAAATACTGCTTTTACCAGCTTCATTTAATCCTTGTATCAGAATAAAGTCACTATCTAAGTTAATAATATTATTATTAAATTTTCCAAAATTAATTAAATTCAATTCTTTTATTTTCATTTAATTTCCCTTTAATAATGCTCTTAGTCCCATATCTAATGCTTCTTTGTTTATAGGATCTGTCAAGTCTTTCTTTCTCATATTTTCTATGAATATTCCAATTATATTATTTTGATTTAATTTATATAATTTATCTAAATCAATATTAAAATCTAAGTCATTTACTATTTCTAAATGTGTGACATATTCATTTAATTCTTCTAGTATAGCAGGCAAATCTATTTCATATTGTTCTGGAATATGACCTGTTAATTTAACTCTTAGAAAATTTTTTTTGTCTTTATATATCCATTCGTTTAAAAGCTTATTCTTTAAATCGTAAAAATCAAATTCTCCTGATACATTATATTCTTCTTCAATAAATATTGCTTGAGATAAATCCAAAAACTGTATATTTAAATTTTTATCATCATCCAAGTTACCATACACTGCTCCATGTGTTCCTTGCTCTCCAAAATTTAAAGGTTCTATTGAACCTGAATACACAATATTATCTCTAATTACCTCTGGCTTATGAATATGCCCTAATGCAACATAATCAAACCTCATTTTTTCTATATCTCTTATTTTTACTGGTTGATATCTAAAACTAGGATTAATAATGTCACTATGAAGCATCAGTATATTTTTTTTATTGAAATTTAATTCTACTCCCTCAAAAAGATTTCCATTATTTAAAACTTCGTCCACATAACTTATTCCATATACATCATAATCTGCAAATTCAAATCTTGTAATATAATCTTTCTCAAATAAGTATACGTTTTCTGGCTTCTCTATAAGCTTTAGCTTTGAATTTTCTCTATATGGATCATGATTTCCTAATATTATAAATATATTTGTACTTGATATTTGTTTAAATAAATCATACAACCTTTTTATTTCTGCCATTGTTATATATTCTTCAATAAATAAATCTCCTGACAAAAATAAAGCATCTACCCTCTTATTCTTTGCTTCATTTATAAGCTTTTCTATACTTTTCCATATATCTATTCTTCTTTCAACCGCTAACTCTCTTGAAAAAGATGACGACTCAAAGCTAGTAGATATGTGAAAATCACTACTGTGCAAAAATTTCATAAAACCACCTATTCATAATATCTATACTTTTCTTTTTTATCATATTTTATATATATTTTTAAGTTGTTAATATCAATATTATATAAATTAAATAATCTAATTAACATTTTGCTAAATTTTTTAGAGCTAAAATGTGTTTCAGCATATAAGTTATCACTTATTTTAAAAGAATTAATCATATTATCTTTATTTTTAGAGAAATATGGCTTTTTAGTACCATTAAATTTAGTCTTGTTAATTAAAGAATACATTTTTGTTTTATCTATCTTAAATAAATACAAAAGGATTTGTTCATATAATTCTTTAAATGATGATACTTCTATATTTTTCCCTCTATATATTGAATATGATTTAGGTTTTGCAAATGTAAAATCATATGTTAAATTTACTGCATTTGAAAAAATTTTTTCATTATTTAAAATATTAAGAGATAACTGAATGCCTTCTATTGGAATTATCTCTTTTATCTTTAAAATTTCTTCATAAAAAGTTTTTAATTCTTTATAACCCTTAAAATCTATATCATAAGTTTGTACTGTTTTAAAAGAATTTTCTATGTCTTCTAAATCATTATATATTTTTAATAATAATTGAGGATTTTCTTCCTTCAACTTTTCAAAGAATTTTATCACAATATCACCTGTTTAAATTATAGCAAATATAACAAACCTAAACTAGATAAGAATCAAAGTAAATTGCATAATATCTCTAGTTTAATAATTTTTTACATAAAAATAAAAAAGAATTTATATATATATTCTTTTTTATTTTTATTTATATATAATTTTTTATAATAAATTCAGAAAACTTTTCAATTTCATTTAAATAAAATCTATTTTTATACCTATTTCCTAAACTATCAATATCAGTTATAATTCCTTTTAACTTTTTTTGAGAAATAATATTTGAAGAATTTTCTTTTCTAACAATTTCAAATTTATCAAAATTACTATTTTTCATACCTTCAATTATTATTAAATCATATTCTCTAAACAAATTTATTAGATCTTCAACATCATTATGTTTATTTTCTATACACATATACTTGTACTCTGAAAATATAGACACAGCATTTGCTCCTGCACTAATATATTTCCCTGTATCTGTGTTTTCTTCTATATCAAAATCATGTCCATCGTGCTTTATAACTGCTATATTATAATTTTTTTTCCTTAAATTTTCTACTACTTTTGTAATAAATGTTGTTTTTCCAGAATTTTTTTTACCACAAATTGCTAATATATTTTTCCTTAAAAATCTATTGTAATCTTTTTTAGTATTTATATTATCCAAAATACTTCTATTAAACTTACTGTATTTTAAATCAACAACCTTTGAAAAATCTTTTTCTATTAAATTTATTAATTTATAATCTTTTTTTTCAATTGCATTTTCAATGATTGGTATCATTTCTTTTGAATAAATAGCTCCTAGTGGATTTAATTTATTATCATATTTAGCTGAAAAAACCTTATATTCAGATGATACAAATTCTGTAATATATTCAAGAAATTCATAATTGATATTTTGCATATCAACGCCTATTATAAAATTATATTTATTTTTACTTTTTTTAAGAATCTCTAAAATACCACTAATCGGTCCAATATTACTATATTTATCTTTTACATATTCCACTTCATCTATGTTGTAATTTGTGTTTGATGAAACTATTATCTCATTTGATTTAAATTCATTAACTAAATTTTCTAAAAAACTATTTCCATTATATGGTAATTCAGCTTTATCTCTACCCATTCTGCTACTTTTACCACCTGCTAAAATTCCTACTCCTATTTTCATTTTATGGCAAGTAAATAACTTTTACTTTTTCTCCTTTTTTTAATTCCCTGTTTGGCTCTTGTACTATTAGACAGTTACAATTTAGAAGATTTGATATTACAGATGATGAATGTATATTTTCTACATAAACTTTTTCATTTTCATATCTTGCTCTAACATATCTTTGCAATTTACTGCATTTTAAATATCCACCTTCTATTATTTTTTCATGTACTATATTACTAAATTCTTCACTATTATAATATTTTTCTGCAATAGGCCAAAACAATACTTGAAAGTTAGCTAGAGCTGCAAATGGATTTCCTGAAAAACTTATAATTATAGTATTGTTAATTCTAGCTGATGAAACAGGAGTACCTGGTTTCATAGCAACTTTTCTAAATAAAATATTATTGGCAATAGAATTATATAATTCTGGTATTAAATCATATTTACCAACTGAAACTCCACCTGTTGTTATTATAACATCTGATATCTCTACAAATTCTTGAACTTTCTTTTTTATTACTTCTAAATTATCTTCAACTATTTCTAAATTAACTATATCTATATTGTATTTTTTTAAATATGAATTTAACGTGAATAATGTACTGCAATAAATTTTCCCATCTTTCAATTTCTCTCCAGGATATAGAAGTTCACTTCCTGTAGATAACAAAGATACTCTTAAAGGTTTTACTACTTTAATTTTATCAATTCCTAAACTAGCAAATATTCCTATATGTACAGATGTTATAACTATACCTTTTTTTAATATTAATTCTCCTTTTTCTATATCTTCACCTTTATGACAATAATTTGAAAATTCTTTTTCTTTTACTTTAATATTTACTACATTTTCTCCATAATCTGTATCTTCTTGTTTTACTACACAGTCATATCCATTAGGAATAAACGCTCCTGTCATAACTCTTATCGCAGTATTTGGTATATATCTAATACTTTTATGTTCTCCCGCATATATTTCATCAATGACTTTAAATTCATCGTTTTGTTCTAAATCTAAATGGTTTACTGCATATCCATCCATAGCAGATTTTGGAAATTCTGGTACATTTATTTGAGAATAAATATCCTCTGATAAAGTGTATCCTACTGCGTCTAATAAATTGACTAATATATTCTCATTTTGTTCTTTTATATTATCTTTTAATATTTTTATAGCTTCTATAACATCTATCATATTTCACCTTTTATTTTGTATAATATAAGAATTATATTATTAATTTCATTAAAAAACAAACTCTTAATTTAATAAAAAAAGAAGTGCATAATCACTTCTATAAGTTATTATACTCTTCTTCTTTAACTCCTACTAAAACAACATCTTTATCGATAAGCAATGGTCTTTTTATTAACATTCCATCAGATGCTAAAAGTTCAATTTTTTCATCTAAATTCATATCTTTCAGTTTGTCTTTCAAATTTAATTCCCTATATAATTTACCACTTGTATTAAAAAACTTTTTAATATCCAATCCACTTTTATTAATAATATCTTTTAGTTCATTGTACAATGGATGTTCTTTAGAAATATCCTTAAGCTCATAAGATATACTTCTTTCATTTAAAAATTTCAATGCCTTTTTACAAGTACTACATTTAGAATAACAATATACTATCATAAATAACCTCTCTACATTAAATTCAAAAACTCTTTTGTTCTAATATTTTTAGGGTTTACCAAAACTTCTTCAGGAGTTCCCTCTTCAGCGATATACCCATTATCCATAAAAATTACTCTGTCAGCTATTTCTTTTGCAAAATCCATTTCATGTGTAACAACTACCATAGTTATATTTTCTTCTGCTAATTGTTTTATTACTTTTAGCACTTCTGATGTTAATTCTGGGTCAAGTGCTGATGTTGGCTCATCAAAAAATAATATACTTGGATTCATAGCTAATGCTCTGGCTATAGAAACTCTTTGTTTTTGACCTCCCGAAAGGCTATAAGGATATGCTTTTTCTTTTCCTTCTAAATTCATTTTTTTTATTAGATTTAGCGCTATTTTTTCAGTATCTTTTTCTTCTTTCTTAAGAACCATTTTAGGTCCTAAAGTAATATTTTCATACACACTCAAATTTGGAAAAAGATTAAAGTTTTGAAAAACCATTCCATATTTATGATTAATTGTTTTATATTCTTCACCTTTGGCATATAAAACTTCATTGTTTTTTGTACTTGCCAAAGTTAATTCACCATATTTTATTTCTCCTGAGTTAATTTTCTCTAAATCTACCGCACATCTTATTAAAGTAGATTTTCCTGAACCAGAAGATCCTATAATTACAACTACTTCTCCTTCTTTAACAGAAATAGATATATCTTTTAAAACCTCTTCTTTTTCAAAGCTCTTTTTTATATTTTTCATTTCTAAAACAGTCATTTTTACCTACCTAAAATAATTGTACTTATTTTCTATTTTATTCATTATAATTTCAACAATATAATTAAATACAAAATAAAATATTCCTACTGCAACAAATGCAAGCATATTAGAATCTCTATTTGCTATAGCCTTTGCTAACGTAAAAGTCTCTGCTACAGATATTACAAAAGCTAGAGATGTATCTTTTACTAAAGTTATTGTTTCATTTGTCATTGCCGGTAATGAATTTTTAAAAACTTGAGGAAATATAATTTTCTTATATGTTTGCCATTTCGTAAGTCCCAAGATTTTAGCAGCTTCATATTGCCCAACATCTATAGACTTAAACCCTCCTCTGTAAATTTCTGCAAAATATGCTGCATAATTTATAACAAATGCTATTATTACTGCAATAAATCTGTCTGGTGATTTCATACCAAATAAATAAAATGGCCCATAAAAAATGAACATCAGCTGTAACATTAAAGGAGTTCCTCTCATTATAGAAATATATATTCTAGTAATTCCTGAAACTATTATATTATTTGATTTTTTCAAAAAATATACAATTATTCCTAACGGAATCGAAAGCAATAATGTAATTAAGAAAATCATAAAAGTTGTTGAAAAACCTTTTGATAATTCTATAAAAATATCTACAAAATACATAACCCACCTATATCCTTAAAAAATATATAGATATGACCGAAATCATATCTATATTTTAAATTTATTTTATTAAAGTTTTATCCTCACCTATCCATTTAACAGATAAGTCTTTTAATATTCCTTCTGATGCTAATTCTTTCAACGCACCATCTATCTTATCTTTTAGTTCTTCATTCCCTAATTTAAATCCTACTGCATATTCTTCATCTTTTAGAGATTCTTCTATAACTCTAAAATTTCTTCCATTATTGATATTATATTTTGCTACTACTTCATCCATCAAAACAGCTTCTGTAGAACCTTGTTCTAAATCATTTAACGCAGTTAAGTTATCCGGTACATTTAAAACTTCCCCTAAACTCTTTTTAAATTCTTTGGAATCATCTAAAGCTTTCTCTGCCGTTGAACCTTGTTGTAGTTCAATGTTTTTTCCTTCTAAGTCTTTTAATGTTTTATATTCAGAATCTTTATTAACTACCATAACTTGTCTATTTTCCATGTATGGCTCTGTAAATGTATATTTATCTTCTCTTCCTGTCTTTGTAAAACCATTCCATATTACATTTATATTTCCACTATCCAATTCTGCATCCTTGCTTCCCCAGTCTATTGGTTGAAGTTCTATTTCCATATTTAATTTTTCAGCAACCTTTTCTGCTAACTCTAAATCAAATCCAGTGTAGCTTCCATCTGTATCCTTAAATCCCATTGGCGGAAAATTCGGATCAAAACCTATAATTAATTTATCTGTTACTTCCTTTGTTTTTTCTCCAGTTTCTGTAGCTTTATTTTCTTCTTTTGATTTACATCCTACTAATAATATACTTAGTGCTAATAACAAAAATAAACCTTTAAATAACTTTTTTCTATTCATTTAATTTCTCCTTGTTTAATATTATCTCTTATACTTTATTATAGTACCATAGTAAAATATTTGTGTAAAGAAAAAGAACAGCATTGCTGTTCTAAATTTCTTTATTTTTTATTTCTTCTAATATTTTTTGTATAAATTCTTCTGTTGGAACTGCACCAGTATCACCTATATCTCTTTTTCTTACAGAAACTTTATTCTCTGTTATTTCTTTTTCTCCAAGTATGATACTGTAAGGAACTTTTTCTAATTGTGCTTCTCTTATTTTAAATCCAATTTTTTCTGCTCTATCGTCAACCTTAGCTCTAATACCGTTATCCATTAATTTTTTCTTTAATTCATATGCATTGTCGTTAAATTTATCAGATATTGGTAATATTTTTACTTGTACTGGTGCTAACCATGTTGGGAATTTACCAGCAAAATGTTCTATTAATATACCGATAAATCTTTCCATCGAACCTAAAATAGCTCTGTGAACCATAACTGGTCTTTTCTTTTCTCCATCGGAATCTATATATGTTAACTCAAATCTTTCTGGCATTTGAAAATCTAGCTGTATTGTTCCACATTGCCAAGTTCTTCCTATTGCATCTTCTAAATGGAAATCTATTTTTGGACCATAAAATGCTCCATCACCTTCATTTATAGTGTATTCAAAGTCTTTTCCATCTAATGCATCTTTTAAGCTTTGAATTGCTATATTCCAGTCTTCATCACTACCCATTGAATCTTCTGGTCTTGTTGATAGTTCCACACTATATTTAAATCCAAATACTGAATAAATATAATCACAAAGGTCTATTACTTTAGATATTTCTTCTTTTATTTGGCTTTTTAGCATGAATATATGAGCATCATCTTGTGTGAATGATCTTACTCTAAATAATCCATGTAAGGCACCTGAAAGTTCATGTCGGTGAACTAATCCCATTTCCCCTAATTTAAGAGGAAAATCTCTATAACTATGCATATTGCTCTTATATACTAAGATTGATCCTGGACAATTCATTGGTTTTATAGCATAATCTGCATCATCTATTTTTGTAAAATACATATTTTCTTGATAGTGATCCCAGTGACCTGACTGGTGCCATAAACTTTCACTTAAAATTATTGGAGTATTTATTTCTCCATATCCTTCTTTTATGTGTAAATTTTTCCAAAAATTTTGTAACTCATTTCTTAAAACCATTCCATTTGGATGGAAAAATGGGAATCCTGGTCCTTCTTCATGAAAACTAAATAAATCTAATTCCTTACCTAATTTCCTATGATCTCTCTTTTTTGCTTCTTCTAAAAATTCTAAATACTCATCTAATTGTTTTTGCTTTTCAAAAGTTATACCATATATTCTTTGAAGCATTTTATTTTTCTCATCACCACGCCAATAAGCCCCTGCTATACTTAGCAGTTTTATAGCTTTAACTTTCTTTATTTCATAAAGATGTGGTCCTCTGCAAAGATCTGTAAACTCACCTAACTTATAAAAAGAGATTATTTCATCTTCTGGTAAATTTTCTATTAAATCTACTTTATAAACTTCTCCTCTTTCTTTAAAATATGATAATGCTTCATTTCTTGGCATTTCATATCTTTCCATTTTCAAACCTTCTTTAGTTATTTTTTTCATTTCTTTCTCAATAGCTGGAAGGTCTTCTTCTGTAAATCTATGTTCTAAGTCAAAATCATAGTAAAATCCATTATCTATTGCTGGACCTATTCCAAATTTAGTTTCTGGATAAAGTCTTTGTACTGCTAAAGCCATTATATGTGCTGATGTATGCCAAAATATTTCCTTTCCTTCTGGCTCTTCAAATTTTACAAATCGAACGCTAGCATCTTCTCTTACCGGTTCTTGCATTCCCATAATTTTTTCATTTACAACAGCCCCTATTACAGCTCTTGCAAGTCCTTCAGAAATATCTTTAGCTATATCCATAACTAATATTCCACTTTCATATTCTCGTACAGAATTATCTGGTAAAGTAATTTTTATCATTTGTTCCCCCATCTTCAATATATTTTTATTTAGTAATTCCACTACATTTTTTCATTTACTTAATAATAAAAAAGAGTCTTTGTTCCTACTATAATAGTAGGGACGAAAGACTCGTGGTTCCACCCTAATTGCTTCTTAATTAATTATTAGCTCCAGACTAGTATTCATAATTTCATTTACTTAAAATAGATTTCAGCCAAGTCTATTTCTCTCTTAAAGTTTAAAATTATTACTCGGGTCTTTCACAGCTTTATAAATTTTCTATTAAATAATTTAAATCGACAGACTTTTGTTCTCCTGTCTTCATATCTCTTAAGGTATAGACATTGTTTTTCGCTTCATCTTCACCTATTACAATTACATTTGGAATATTTAATTTGTCAGCATAGTTAAATTGTTTTTTTAACTTGCCACCTTCCATGTAAGCTTGAACTATTTTATCATTTTTTCTTAACTCAGTCAATAATTCTACCGCATTAGATTCATACCCTTTCATAGGTAAAATAATCGCTTTTATAGGAGCTTCATCTTTTAATTTAATTAAATTAGCTTCTTTTAATTGATAATAAAGTCTAGTTAGACCTATACTTAGTCCAACTCCTGGAAGTTTTTGTTTAGTATAATTACCTGCTAAATCGTCATATCTTCCACCAGAACAAATTGAGCCTAGGTTTTCATACTCTGGAATTATAGTTTCATAAACCGACCCTGTATAGTAGTCTAATCCTCTAGTTATACTTAATTTTATCTCTATATTCTCTTCATAAATTCCGAATGACATCATATTTTTATAAACTAATTCTAACTCTTCTAAACCTTCTTTGTACAATTCATTGTCAATATTTAATGATTTAAGATAATCTAAAATTTCACTATTCGTGCCTTTAAAGTATATAAAATTAACAAGCTTATTTATTGATTCAACAGATACTCCATGCTCTATTAATTCTTTTTTCACATTATCTAAACCTATCTTCTCTAATTTATCTATAGTTCTTAAAGCATATACAAAGTCGTTTATTCCTAAAGATTCAAATAATCCGTTTAATATTTTCCTGTTATTAAAAAGATATTTAAAATTATCCAATCCTAATTTATAAAATATTTCTGCCATTACTGCTGGTATTTCAGCATCATTATAAATAGATAGTGAGTTATTACCTATAATATCAACATCGCATTGATAAAACTCTCTGTATCTACCTCTTTGATTTCTCTCTCCTCTATACACTTTTCCTATATGGTATCTTCTAAATGGAAAATTTAAGTCACTAAATTTCTGAGCGACATATCTAGCTAAAGGAACTGTCAGATCAAATCTTAATCCCATTTCTGTGTCACCTTTTTTTAAAGTATACACTTGTTTGGATGTTTCACCTCCACCTTTAGCCAACAATATCTCTAGCTTCTCCATAACAGGAGTATCTATTGGGAAAAACGCATATTTTTTAAATGTTTCCTCTATAATATTTTTCATTTTATCAAAAATTACTTGTTCTTCTGGAAGTAATTCCATCATTCCAGGTAATATGCTTGGTTGAATTATACTCAATTTATCCTCCTAAAATTCCAATAACTGATCCTCTGTCTATAAAAGAATCTGTTTTTGGATAATAATACTTTATATTTTCTTTTTTTAAAATTTTTAGTAATTTATCTGAATATCTATATTTTTCTAAATTACCATAAAAAATTATTTCATCTTTTCCTATATTACCACAAGTGCCTCCTATAAAACCAGTATCATAACCTGGCAAATTTATGAAATCAGGTGGTAGTAAATAAGATTTTAAGCCTAAATTTAAATATTTTTCATGTAGTTTTAAATCTGTAGTTACAACAGTCTCATTTTTAATAATCATAGTTGAACATTTTGCATAACCTTGTTTAACATTAACTGGCTTATAATGTTTAATTAGCTGCTCATTCAAATTTTCATCTATACAATCTTTTTTATGAAAAAAATACCTTCCAACTCTTGATACATTTAAATATATATCTTTTGGGTAGTTTTTTTCTAAATAATTTTTAGAACTAAAAACATTTATATCATACTTAGATAATTTTTTATGATAATAGTTAAAATATTCTCTACATACTAATATATTTTTATAATCAATGGGATGTACAACTAAGTCTGGATGGTCATTTACAGGAACATCTAGAAAAGTATTAGGCAATGTTTTAATTGTTTCTATATTCAAGTCTTTTAAAAGTTTTTTTAACTCTTCAGAAGCTTTGTAACTAATAATTACTGCTTTAACTCTTTTATTAAATACAAATGGATTTAACATTTTATTTCTCCAACATATACTGCTGTAATATCATCTGTTTTAGTAAATCTAGGATAATTATTCAAATCTTTATCTTTATTTTGTTCTTTTACTAATTTTTCAACTATATTTTCCATAGAATTATTTTCTAAGTCCTTAAATAAATCTTCTAGTTTATTATATATTTTAAAAGTATCATAAATTTGGCTAAATCCGTCTGAACAAACAATAATATTTTCAATTTCTTTTAACGTAACTCTAAAATAATTTCCATTTTCTATTCCCTTACCTGTTGTATCCAATATCCAATAACCATCTTTAGTATTCTTAAGTCCTCTATTTTTAATTAACATATCCTTAATCAATTTACTATTTTTGCTTTCTAAAACATTTGTTTTTTTATTTAAGGAAATTTCCTTCATCTTTTTAAGTACACTACTATCTAATTTAGAAATATCTTTTGCTACATATTCTTGTATGTCACTAGAAGTTTTTATTATTATTGGACTATCTCCTAAATAATATATTTCTAAGTATTCCCCTACTATCCTAAAAATAGAAATAGTTGCAGATATATCGTGTTTAGTAAAAAGCTTTTGTTTATCTTTTTTTAATAAATTGTTTAATGATTTTTTAAGTGCTTCTTGAATATTAATACTACTATCTGACAGTAAGACTGCCAAGTTATCTCTAATTCCATTTACAAATTTGTTAGTTAAAAAATTGCTATTTTCATATCTTATTAAAGAAGATGCCCCATCAATAACAATAATATAATTTTCTGATACAAAATAACTGTCTTCACTGTATTCTTTTTCTGTATAATTTGCTATTTTAAAAGATTTAAACATGTCACCACCATAATTTATTTTTTATTTGACATTAATTTGGAATTATTGTATCATAAATTAGTAGTCAATTGCACTACTTGCCCAGATAGCTCAGTCGGTAGAGCAGAGGACTGAAAATCCTCGTGTCGCTGGTTCGATTCCGGCTCTGGGCACCAAAAAATGCGGAAGTGGCTCAGTGGTAGAGCATCGCCTTGCCAAGGCGAGGGTCGCGAGTTCGAGTCTCGTCTTCCGCTCCAATATTATGGCGGCATAGCCAAGTGGTAAGGCAAAGGTCTGCAACACCTCTATCCCCAGTTCAAATCTGGGTGCCGCCTCCATAAAAATCAAAACACTTAAACTTAAATGTTTAAGTGTTTTTTATAATAATTTAAAATGCTTTAGTTTAAAGAAGTATAAATCTATGTTGATGATTTTATTTACAATAAGTATTATTTTTCTGTACTAAATAACACATCTTTTCCATCACTTATCATTACTATATTTCCAGATATATCTGTTCTAAATACTTCAGCATTTATACTTTTCAACCTATTTAAAACTTCTTTATGAGGATGGCCATACATATTGCCTTTACCAGAAGAAATTACTGCATATTCTGGGTTAACTTCATCTAAAAACTCTTTTGATGATGCTTTTCTACTACCGTGATGTCCAACATGATAAACTTTTGATTCTATTTTTTCTCCTGTGTACATCAATGTAGATTCTTCTAATTTTTCAGCATCTCCAGTAAAAAGAATTGAATTTTCACCATGTGTTATTCTTATAGCTATAGAGTTGTTGTTTGTATCAAAGTTATAAGCAGTAGGTCCTACTATTGTAATTTCTGATTCTCCAAATTTAAACTTATCACCCACTCTAGGAATAATTACATTCGTGTCATTTCTTTCATAGGCTTCCACAAAACTTTCATATACCCTAGTGTCAACTTCTTCTTCATTTCTTATTATATTATTTACTTTAAACTTATTTATAACTCCTACTAATCCATTTATATGATCACTATGGGGATGTGTAGATATAATATATTTTAATTCTTTTATTCCTAGTTTTTCTATATAGCTTACAACTTTAGAAGAATATTCTCTATCTCCACCATCTATAAGTATCGCTTCACCTTTTGAAATTAATAATGTACTATCTCCTTGTCCAACGTCTATAAAATGTACTTCTAGATCATTACTTACATTTAAAACAGCATCTTTTACTGTTATTCCTCCAAAAATAGTTAATATTATCGCTAGCAATAAAGTTATAAGTTTTTTCTTAGTTCTTTTTTTCATTTAATCACTCCATATTGAAGTATACCATATTGTTTTAACAAATATATTATTATAAACTTAATAATTTAACAAAAAAATAAAGCCTTCAGGCTTTATTTTAAACTATTTTCTTTTGCTTGTACAAGTTGATCCATTAATAAAGTAGATGTAATTTTACCAACTCCACCAAGTCTAGGAGTTATTCCCTTTACAAAATCTTTTAAATCTTCAAAATCAGCATCTCCTGAAAGTTTTCCATCTTCTCCCATTGAAACACCAACATCTATAACTATAGAATCTTTTGTTAAAAATTCTCTAGTTAAGCTTTTAGCTCTACCAGTTGCTGTAACTACTACATCTGCTTCTTGTAATACCTTTTTCAAATCTTTTGTTCTAGAATGGCAAATTGTAGGAGTTCCATTTTTACCTAATACCATCATTGCTAAAGGTTTTCCTAAAACCATTGACCTGTTAACAATAGCAACATTTTTACCACTTAAATCTATTCCATAATATTCTAATATTTTCATTGATGCAAATGGAGTTGCTGGTTGAAAACTGCTAAAATCTCCTTGGAATATTTTTGCCAAGTTCAAAGGTGACATACAATCGACATCTTTTTTCCATGATATTGTTTCTTGAATTAACTCTTCATCAATATGTTTTGGCAAAGGTCTAAACATTATAATTCCTGTAACTGAATCATCGTTGTTTAACTCTTCCATTTTTTCTTTTAATCCTTCAGTTGTTATAGTGTCTTCAACAACTACTTGTTGTACTTCTATTCCATATGCATCACCTTTTTTTAATAAGCTTTTTTCATATGAAATATCATTAGGATTTTCTCCAACTCTTAATATTGCAAGTTTTGGAGTATTACCTTTTTGTGTTAACGTTTGTACTCTACTTATAATATCTTCTTCTAATTTTTTTGCAAGTTCATTTGAACTTAAAACAGCATCCATTGCTACCTCCTAAATTTTAATTCTTTCTAATTCCATTTTATTTAAATCCAGAATGGCAAAACTTTTTTCATCGCCATATCTAGGATAACTTGGACTACCTGGATTAATCACCCAAATTCCATCTATTTTTTCTTCAAAAAATACATGTGTATGACCAAAAAGTGCTATTTCTGCACCTAGTATTTTTGCTTTTTCTATTAATCTATCAGTTTCTCTATATACAGAATATCTATGTCCATGAGTAATTAAAAAATCTTTACCCCCTAAGTTTATAAATAACTCTTCACTATCAGTAGTTGCTAAATAATCATTATTACCTTTTACTACATAAGTAATAATATTTGTAATATCCCCTATATCTTTACCATCTTCAGAAAAATCTCCTAAATGAATTATAGCATCGATATTAAGTTTTTTTATTTTTTCAATTACATTGTTAATACTACCATGTGTATCACTAATAATCGCTATCTTCATTTAACATATCCACCAATAATTCTTTCAATTTATTTAAAGCTTTAGCTCTATGGCTAATTAAGTTTTTTTCTTCTAATCCAATTTCTGAAAAAGTTGTACTATAACCTTTAGGAATAAATAATTTGTCATATCCAAAACCTTTTTCTCCAATTTCCATATTAGAAATAGTTCCTTCACAACTGCCTTCTACAATGTATTCTTTACCTTTTTCATCTATTAACACTAAAACAGTTCTAAATACTGCGTTTCTATTTTTTTCATTATTTAGTACTTCTAATAATTTGTCCCTATTTTCTTGTTCGGAGCAGTTTTCCCCTGCAAACCTAGCTGTGTGTACTCCTGGTTTTCCATTTAATACTTCTACAAATAAACCTGTATCATCGGCAAGAGTATATCCTCCTATTTTATTATGGATATACTCTGCCTTAATTCTAGCATTTCCTTCTAATGTATCAGCATCTTCTTTTATATCTTCTATTGTAATGATATCAGATATCCCTAAAACTTCAATATCTAAATTTTTTAAAATATCTTTTATTTCTTTTATCTTTCCTTTGTTATGAGATGCTAATACTAGTCTTTTCATAAATGCTCCTTAACTAATTCTTTTTATAATCATTTCATTAAACTTTTGAGGATTTCCCTTACCTTTTAAAGCCTTCATACATTGACCCACTAAAAATCCTAATGCTCTATCTTTACCATTTTTATAGTCACTTATTGATTCTTGATTATTTTCTAAAACTTCTTCTACTATTTTTTCTAATACAGAATCATCGTTAACTTGTATTAATCCTTTTTCTTCAACATATTTTTCAGGATCAAAATTTTCTTCAAACATATTTCTTAATACTTTTTTAGCAGTATTATTGTTTATTTTTTTATCTTTAACTAATAATATCAACTTTGCAAAATTTGAACTTTCCATTTTTATATCTTCAAATTCAATTTCAGCTTCATTTACCCTTCTCAAAACATCAGATAATAACCAATTGCTTGTTAACTGAGGGTCTTTTGTTATGCTTGCTACAGTTTCAAAATATTTAGATAAATATTTATTTCTGGAAAGTATATCTGCATCATATTCATCTATTTTGTAATCTTTTACAAATCTTTCTCTTATTTGCTTTGGTAATTCTGGAAGATTGTTTTTTATTTCTTCTATAAATTTATCTTCTATTACTGTAATGGGAATATCTCCTTCAACTGAAAATCTATAGTCACTACCTTCTTCTTTTCTTCTCATTACTATTGTTGAACTACTTGCTTCATCCCATCTTCTTGTTTCTTTAAATCCTATATCATTATTCTTTGCCATTTCTAAATGTCTTTTTTCTTCATGTAGTATAGCTTTATACACAGACTTGAAAGAATTCAAGTTTTTTATTTCCGATATTTTAGTTTTAAATTTTCCATCTTCACTAGCTACATTTATATTAACGTCACAACGAAGAGATCCTTGTTCCATCTTAACATCTGAAATACCTATAAATTTTAAAGTCTCTTTTAAGTTATCAAGAAATTCTCTAGCTTCTTCCTCATTTGACATTTCTGGCTTAGAAACTATTTCTATAAGTGGAACTCCTGCTCTGTTATAGTCTAAAAGAGTATTTCCTTCCCCATTGTGAATAGACTTTCCAGTATCTTCTTCAATGTGTATTCTATATAATCCCACTTTCTTTGTTCCTTCTTGGGAATGTACTTCTATATATCCATTTTCACAAAGAGGCATATCTTGTTGGGTTATTTGATATCCTTTAGTCAAGTCTGGATAAAAATATTTTTTTCTATCCATTTTAAAACTATTTCTTATATCACAATTAAATGATAACCCTGCCATTATTGCATATTCTAATGCTTTTTTATTCATAACTGGTAAAGCACCAGGATGCCCTAAACATACTGGGCAAACATTAGTATTTGGAGCTGCTCCGAATTCATTTTTACAGCCACAGAACATTTTTGATTTTGTTCCTAACTCTACATGAATCTCTAAGCCTATTAAAGTTTTAAAATTCATTAATTACTGCTCCTTTCATAACAATAAGCTGCATTTAAAATATTTTCATCATCATATCTTTTACCTATAAATTGTATAGAACCTGAAATTCCTTTTCTTACAGGTATTGAAATACAGCATAATCCACATAAATTAACTGGCACATTAAATGTTCCACTATCGTAAGTTGCTAGTGGATCTTCCTTTCTTGAGCCTATTTCATATGGTAAATTTGTTGTTGTTGGAGTTAAAATAAAATCTACTTCTTCAAATTTTTTGTCAAATTCTTTAGACATTAACTGTCTAACCTTCAGCCCTTGTTTATATAACTTTTGATCATTCTCAGCTGCTAAGAACAAAGTTCCCATTGCAATTCTTCTTTGAGTTTCTTCTCCAAAACTCTCACTTCTTGTATTAATATACAAATCTTCTGTAGTTGAGTAATTATCGGTCAAATATCCATATCTAATTCCGTCAAATCTAGACATATTACTACTAACCTCTGTTGACATAACTACTGAGTAAATTGAAGTTGAATGTTTTAAATATTTGAAATCTAACTCTATAATATCAGCACCTAGTTTTTTAATATTATCTACTGCTTTATTATAGTCATCACATACTTCTTTTTCTAATTCAAAACTATCTAAATTTATAACACCTATCTTTTTATTTTTTAAATTAAAACTGTCATCTAATTTAAAATTAATATTTTCATTTAGAGTAGATGTCATATCGTTTTTATCGTATCCTCCAAGTAGATTTGTTGTATATAATATATCTTCAACACTATTTGCTAAAATACCCACTTGATCTAAAGTATTTGACATAGAAACAACACCATATCTTGAAATAGTTCCATAGCTTGGCATGTACCCATAAACATTACAATATGAAGCCGGCTGTCTAACAGATCCACCTGTGTCTGATCCTAATGATATAGGACATATTTCTGCAGCAATAGAAGCTGCTGATCCTGAAGATGACCCCCCTGGTATTAAGTTTGTGTCTAATGGATTTTTTGTTACTCCAAAATAAGATGTTTCTGATGAACTTCCCATTGCAAATTCATCCATATTAGTTTTACCAAGAATAATAGCATCTTCTTCTAGTAATTTTTTTGTTACTGTAGCATTAAAAACGGGATTAAAATCCTCTAATGCTTTTGATCCACAAGTCATTTTTAATCTATCATAAGAAATATTGTCCTTTAATGTAACAGGAACTCCAAAAAGTTTTCCAAATTTCTTATTTTTAGCTTTTTCTTTTAAATTGTTAATTTGTATATAAATATCTTCTTTGTTAAAGCTAATAAAAATATTTAAGTCTTTTTTACTTTCTATTTTTTTTATTAATTCATTATAATAATTTTCTAAATCTAATTTCCCAGAAACAAAATCTTCTCTTAATTTTTTTATACTCATTTATTCAACAACCTTTTTTAGTCTAAAGTATCCATATTCTTTATCTTTAGCATTTTTTAATGCTAATTCTCTGTCTATACTATCTTCTACTTTATCTTCTCTTAAATAACTATTATGATTTGAAACCATTTCTAACATTTCTACACCTTCTGTATCAACTTCCATAATAGAATTTGCAAAATTTAAAACTGTATTAAACTTATCTTTCATTACTTCAAGTTCTTCTTCTTTAATCTTCAAATTAGCTAAAGAATAAACTCTTTTCACTTCATTAATATCTATCATTAATTTCTCCTATTTAAAAATAATATACCATTAATTTTATCATAATTATTATAATATTTCATTAAATACTCATGATGTTAAGTAATATTATTTACTTTTACCAATATCATTTTCTCTGCCATAATAAAATAAATACTGTTGAGCGTAACCTGCTAAATCCCCAAAAATTTCATCAGCATATTTTCCTATCAGTTTTATGTTAGTTTCTTTTTTTATATAAAGTTCTTCCATTACTCGTTTAATCCAAACATCAATTGGGAAAGTTTCACTTCTTCCATAAGAAAATAGCATAATACAAGATGCTACTTTTGGACCTACCCCAGGTAATATCATAAGCTTTTTCTGTAATTCTTCACTACTAAGTTTAGAAATATCATTAATATTAAAATCTCCATCATTAATTAATTTTGCTACATCATGTATCCTTTTATCTCTAAAACCTACTCTTGCAACTTCTCTAAGTTCTTCTGCTGAAACTTTTGATAATTGAGTAGATGTTGGAAAGGAAAAATAATCTACTCCTCTAAAATTATCTATAAATTCTCCATAGTTATTAGCTAATATCTCTATAGATTTTTTTATCCTTGGAATTTGATTATTTGCAGAAATAATAAATGATATAATTGTTTCAAATTTTTCTTGATTCAATATTCTAATACCATATCCAAACTCCATTGCATTTTTTAATGTCTCTTCTTTTGAAAGTTTTTCCTTTATATCATTATAATCTGTATTTAAATCAAAGTAATCAATCCAAATATTGTTAAAATCTTCTTCCGATGTATTATTTAAAACAACAAAATCATCTTCTAGTAAAACATTTAGTACCCTATTAAATGCTACTGTTGTATAAGAGTTGTCTTGTTCTTTCTTCCATCTAAAAGCCTGCCCACATTCAAATATATGCTTTGGATTAAAGTCATTTTTATTTTTAAATATTATTTTATTATCTTTATATTTATATTCCATTATATCTCCTAAAAAAAGTCATATTACGATGATATTATCATAATATGACTTAAGAGTTAAAGTTTAATACCAGCCTCTAAGTTTTATAACTTCAGAAACTCTTTTTAATGAGTGCATATAAGTTGCCTCTCGTAAAGGTACATTATATTCTTCTTTAACTGTCCAAGTATCATTAAAAGCATTTACCATAGCTTCTTCTTGTTTTTCTTCTACATCAGTTTCATTCCAATAATAGCCATATAGGTTTTGTACCCATTCAAAGTAAGATACTGTAACTCCTCCTGAATTCGCTAAAATATCTGGAGCTACAACAACTCCTCTATCTGTAAGCAATTTATCTGCATCAAGTGTAACAGGTCCATTTGCACCTTCTACTATTAATTTTGCTTTTATTTCATTTGCTTCTTTCACTTTTATAGCATTTTCTAAAGCAGCTGGTACTAATATATCTACATCTAATGCCCAAAATTCTTCTATTGAAATTTCTTTTGATCCTTCAATACTTTCAAGAGTCCCATTATTTTTATTCTTAGATTCTAACAACTCCTCAAATGTAAATCCAGTTTCTTTATATAAAGCATAAGTTCCTTTAGCTTTTGAATATTCCGCTATAGCAACTACTTTTCCACCCATTTTTTCTATGTTTTTTACCGAAAAACTACCTACATTCCCAAATCCTTGAACTGCAACTGTAGCATCTTCTATATTGTACCCCATACCTTTATAAGTTTCTCTTGCTATAATTGCTACTCCTAAACCTGTAGCCTCATTTCTTCCTTTTGAACCGCCAAATTCTATTGGTTTCCCTGTTAATACACCATTTGCATGCTCTCCTGTTATTGTCACATATTCATCAAGCATCCAACTCATAATTTGCCCATTTGTATTTACATCTGGAGCTGGAATATCAACTTTTTCACCTAAAAATTTATATATTTTTCTAATGTATCCTCTTGAAAGTCTTTCTAATTCTCCTTTTGAAAGCTCTGTAGGATCTACAACAATTCCACCTTTTCCACCACCATAAGGAATTCCTGTAACTCCACATTTAAAAGTCATCCACATAGATAAAGCTTTAACTTCATCTGCAGTTACATTAGGGTGAAATCTAACTCCACCTTTTCCTGGTCCAACAGCTGTACTATGAGTAGATCTAAAACCTTTAAAAACTCTTAATGAGCCATCATCCATTTTTACTGGTATATTAACCTCTATTACTCTTTCAGGCTCTTTTAAAATTTCATATACCGCTTTGTCCAAACCTAACTTGTCACACGCTACCTTTAATTGTGATTGTGCGCTAACCAAAGGATTTAAATTTTCTTTACTCATTTTACAACCTCTTTCCTATTAGTAAATTTATTTAATAATTTTACTACATTAAACCAACATATTCAATAAAATTTATGAAATTTTTTCTATATCAAAAAATATTTTTTCATTTTTGTAAAAACATGGTATTCCTACTCTATTATTACTTTTTATTTCACTGAATTCATTTTTAGTATCTCTTAAAAGTAAAAATTGTTTCAGATTAGACATTGAATCTGTTATATTTATAAATTCATACTCCATATCTAATCTATCTAATTCTTCTAAAGCTGGTTTACAATCTGGACATTTATCCGAACCAAAAACTATTAACTTTTCCATTATAATTTTACTCTTTCTCCAATATAAGCCAATAAATCGTCTATTTTTATTCTTTCTTGTTCCATGCTATCTCTATGTCTAATTGTTACAGTTTCGTCTTCTAAAGTATCAAAATCTACTGTTATACAGTAAGGTGTACCAGCTTCATCTTGTCTTCTGTATCTTTTTCCAATAGAGCCTGTTATATCTGTATCTACATTAAAATATTTTGCTAGTTTTTCATAAACTTCATCACTTTTTTCTGAAAGTTTTTTAGTTAATGGTAAGACAGCTGCTTTGTAAGGAGCTAATGCAGGATGTAAATGTAAAACATTTCTAGTTGTACCATCTTCTAACTCTTCTTCTTCATATGCATTACAAAATATCGTTAAAAATAATCTATCTACCCCCACAGAAGGTTCTACACAGTATGGTACATATTTTTCATTTGTATGTGGATCTGTATAAGTAAAATCTGCACTTATTGAATTAATGTGTTGGTTTAAATCATAATCAGTTCTATCTGCTATTCCCCATAGTTCACCCCATCCAAATGGGAATAAAAATTCAATATCGGTTGTAGCAACACTATAAAATGATAATTCTTCTTCGCTATGATCTCTAAGTCTAAGTCTATCTTCTTTTATACCTAAAGTAAGCAAAAACTCTTTACAATAATTTCTCCAATAATTAAACCATTCTAAATCTTCCCCTGGTTTGCAGAAAAATTCTAATTCCATCTGTTCAAACTCTCTAGTTCTAAATATAAAGTTTCCTGGAGTTATTTCATTCCTAAAAGATTTTCCTACTTGCCCTATTCCAAAAGGTACTTTTTTTCTAGAAGTTCTTTGAACGTTTTTAAAATTGACAAATATACCTTGAGCTGTTTCTGGTCTTAAATAAATTTCAGAAGTACTGTCTTCTGTTACTCCCTGATATGTTTTATACATTAAGTTGAATTTTCTAATATCAGTAAAATTATGCTTACCACATTTTGGACATTTAATATCTTCTTTATCAATAATATCTAATAATTCTTCATTAGTATAACCATCTAAACCTAGTATTTCCTCATTTTTTTCATCCATATAGTAATCTTCAATTAATTTATCTGCTCTAAATCTTGACTTACATTCTTTACAGTCTATTAAAGGATCTGAAAATCCTCCAACATGACCTGATGCAACCCAAACATCTGGGTTCATCAATATAGCAGCGTCAAGCCCTACATTATATTTACTTTCTTGAACAAATTTTTTCCACCAAGCATTTTTAATGTTGTTTTTTAACTCTACTCCTAATGGACCATAATCCCATGAGTTTGCCAATCCTCCATATATCTCTGATCCTGGATAAACAAATCCTCTTGTTTTTGCAAGAGACACTACATCTTCCATTCTAATTTCTTTAGCCATAATTCCTCCTATGTTTACATATAATATTAAAATTTTCAAAATAGAACTTTCTATTGTTTATAAAATGGAACAACTTATCGCTTAACTAAAAAAACTTTCATCCTCTAGCTTATGCTAGGGACGAAAGTTTTCCGCGGTTCCACCCTATTTACGACTATAGTCGTCTCTTTATTTATAAACTCAAAGTTGCCCCTTTGCTATTTACTTACTGACTCTCACCAAATATCAGCTCTCTATAAAGTAAATTAACAAATTTTCTCTTATCATAGTTCTATTTAATTAAATTAATAATAATCTATTCTTATAATATTTTCAAGCTTTATGATTTAAATAAATGATAATTGACTATCTGATACAAGTTTTAAGTCTAAATTTGGTCTAAATTTCATAATATTTCTTATAACTACATCAAAATTTCCTTCTATCAGATAATCTTTTTCATAGTTTTTTGGTATTATTATAGGCATTCTCTTATGAATTTTAGCAATTTCTCCTTCTGATTCTCTAGTTAGTAGCGAAATAAACTCATAGTTATTTTTATTATCAACTACCCTTCTATAAATTCCTGCAAAAGAGAATATATCATTGTTAATATCATATATCTTATACTTACTATTTCCAATCTTTATTTTATCCCACTCAAAAAAATAATTTGCTGGAATAATACACCTTCTACTTTTAAAATCTTCACAAAAATATTTTTTATTTATAATATTTTCTATCCTACTATTTATAATTAACTTTGAATTTTCTGATGTTTTTATACCCCATGATAATTTATGTAATTTATTTCCTATAATTACCGTTACTTTATCACTAGGATAAAAAACTTCTGATTCACTTTTTATACTGGTTCCTTTTTCTAAAAATCTATATCTTTCTAATAACTCATAAATATTTGACTCTAATCCAAATCTACCACACATAAAACACCTTATATATAAAAAACAGTTGCATATCTTAGCAACTGTTAATTATCTCTTAATTCATTTCTATTTTCTTCTAATACATCAAGTAACTCTTTAAGTCTATCTTGAGTAACTCCAAGCATTTCATCAACATAAGTAACTGATTGTAATTTTAAAGTTCTAGCATTTTGCTCTGCTTTAGAAACTATTTCTTCACCATATTGGTTTGCCTTCTTAGTCACTTCATGTTCATTAATCATTTGATTAAATGTTTCTTTTGCATCTTGTATTATTTTATCAGATTCTTTTTTAGCCTCATCTTTAATAGCATCAGCATCTCTTTCAGCTTCTGCCATAATTCTATCTTTTTCCTCATTAATCCATTGAGCTTGTCTTATTTCTTCTGGCAAATTTTGTCTTACTTGTTGTAATAATTGAAATAGCTCATCTGAATCAACCATTACCTTTTTTGAAAAAGGTACCGTTGAAGCTTCGTCTATTAAATCTTCAATTTCTTCAATTATCTGAAGTATGTCCATACAATCCTCCCATATTATGTAAATAACCTATTACTTATTATATATTAAAGTTTATTCATTTACAAGTTATATTCATTCACTATATTTTTCTTTCATCATTTGAACCGCCATTGGAGAAACAAATTTATCTATATCTCCTCCAAAAGAAATAATCTCTTTAACAAGAGACGAGCTTAAAAAAGAATATTTATAATTTGATACTAAAAACAATGTTTCTAAATCACTATATAATTCTTTATTCATAAGTGCCATTTGAACTTCTTTTTCATAATCTGATACTTCTCTTAAGCCTCTAGCTATTAAATTACAATCTAGCTCTTTAGCAAAGTCTGCTAATAACCCAGAGAACGATACAACCTCTACATTATTCAAATGTTTACACGAATCTAAAATTATTTTTTTTCTTTCTTCTATTGTAAAAAGTGAATTTTTATTTTTATTATTCAAAATTGCTACATAAACCTTGTTGAATTTTTTTGAAATTCTTTCTATTATGTCTAGATGCCCATAGGTTATGGGATCAAAACTACCTGGATAAATTATTTTCATATTCTTCACCTAAATCTAAAAAATAAATATATTTTTTTCCATATTTTTTAGTTTTTATTAAATTATATTTTTCTAAATTGAGCTCTTTTTCGCTTTCCAAAATTATTATACCATTATTATTTAATAATTCTAAACTTTTAATTAAATCTACAGCTTCAAAATAGAAATCTACTTTTTCATATGGAGGATCTATGAAAATATAATCAAATTTAAATACACTATCCATTTTAATTGTATTTAAATTTCTTATATAGTCACCTATATATACTTTTGAATTTTCAAGAAAGTCAGTGTGCTCTAAATTATCTATTATACAATTATAATTAATTTTGCTTATATCACTAAAAACAGCAAATTTAGCTCCTCTACTTAAAAATTCTATACCTATTCCACCACTACCTGAAAATAAGTCTAATACATATGCATTTTCATCTATATCTTTTAAAACATTAAAAATTGACTCTTTAATTCTATCTTCTGTTGGTCTAGTAAATTTATCTCTTGTAGAGTACAATCTCATACCCTTTTTTTTCCCTGAAATAACTCTCATTTTTACCTCTAATTAAATATTATATTATTATTAATTTTATCTATGAACTTATCTATCTCATTATTTAAGTTTTTATATCCATCTTTGCTTAGTAAATTGTCTTTTATAATGCTTTTTGCAATAGGTTGTACCTTTTCTAATAATTTAATGTCATCATAAATATTTGCTATTTTAAGGCTAGGCAATCCTGATTGTTTTGTACCTATTATATCTCCACTTCCTCTTAGTTCTAAATCTTTTTTAGAAATTGCAAAACCATCATTTGAACTTTCCATAATTCTCATTCTTTCCCTAGAAACTTTACTATATGATCCATTTATTAATATACAATATGATTTATGACTACCTCTTCCAACTCTTCCTCTTAATTGGTGTAGCTGAGAAAGTCCAAACCTTTCAGCATTATATATAACCATAATATTTGCATTAACAACATTTACTCCTACTTCTATAACCGTTGTCGAAAATAATATCTTAATTTCATTATTTATAAATTTATTCATAATAGAATCTTTTTCATCATTTTTCATTTTTCCATGAATAAATGCTATTTCTGTATCTTGAAAATATTCATTTTTAAGTCTTTCAAATAGTTCAACAACAGAATTTAAATCTAATTTTTCAGATTCTTCTATAAGTGGACATACAATATATCCTTGTCTTCCTTCATTTATTTGTTTTTTTATAAATTTTATAATTCTTTCTTCATAGTTCATATTTACTGCAAATGTATCTATTTCCTGCCTTCCAGGTGGTAGTGAATCAATTATGGAAATATCTAAATCTCCATACATAACTAAAGTTAATGTTCTTGGTATAGGAGTTGCTGTCATTATCAAAGTATCTGGATTTTCCCCTTTTTTAGATATTTTTGCCCTTTGTTTTACTCCGAACCTATGCTGCTCATCTGTTATAACCAAACCTATATTTTTAAAATCAACTACATCTTCTAGTATTGCATGTGTTCCTACTAATATATCAATATTTCCATCTTTTAATTTTCTATATATTTCTTCTTTTTTAGAAGATTTTAAACTTCCTTTTAATAGTTCAACTTCTATATTTGTATTTTTAAACAATTCTTTTAAAGTGTTATAATGCTGTGTAGCTAATATTTCTGTAGGAGCCATCATTGCAGACTGATAGCCATTATAATAGGCTTTTACCATTGCTGCTGCTGCAATAACAGTTTTTCCTGACCCAACATCTCCTTGAACAAGTCTATTCATAGAAGTATCGGAGTTCATATCTTTAAAAATTTCATCTAATACCCTATTTTGAGCATCTGTTAATACAAATGGCAGACTGTCTATAAAAGAATATACTTTATCATAATCTTTAAATTTAATTCCTTTTCTGTCTATATTTATAGTATCCAAATTAATTGTTGCCTGAAGTATTAAAAGTTCTTCAAATTTTAAAGTTTTTCTTGCTGCTACAAGCATTTTCATGCTCTCTGGAAAATGAATGTTCCTAATAGCTAACTTTCTATTTATAAGACTGTTTTTAGCAGAAATCTCTATAGGAATAATGTCTAAAATATTTTCGTTTTTTATAGCTCTACCTATGAAATTAACTAAATCATTGTTAGTAAGTCCTTCTGTTAATGAATACTGGGGATAAATTTTCCCAATTTTATTTCCAAAGCTCTTTTCTATAATTGGCGAATCCATTTCAATAATTCTACCATTTTTACTAATTTTCCCATAAACATAAAAAATATCGTTTAATTTAATATTGCTTTTTATATATGGATTATTAAACCATTTTAAAATAATATTGTTATACCCATCTGTAGCTCTACATGTAGTTATAGACATTTTCCTTCTAGGATATGATGTTTTGCATGGAGAAACTATTTTAATTCTAAGCAAGTTAAAATCACCTAAAGTTGCTTCCTCTATTTTAACAACTTTAGTTCTATCTTCATAATCTCTTGGATAATATTCTATTAAATCTAAAGTATTAAAAATCCCTAATTTATTTAATAGTTTTTCTTTTTTTGGTCCTATCCCTTTTATTGTTTTTAATTCCATAATAATAAATAAAAAGCCTTACATTAGTAAGGCTTACTCCACTGAAATAATATAATAGTATAAAGGCTGTTCACCATTGACAAACTCTATATCTGAATCAGGATAAAGTCTTGTCAATTTTCTTTCTAAATCATTTACTAGTTTATCTTCTATGTCATTACCGTAATATACTGTAATTAAACTAGATTCTTCATCAATAATTTTACTCAATAAATCTAGAGTAACCTTATTTAATTTTTTACCCGTTGAAAGAATTTTTCCTCCTTCAAGTCCAATAATATCATCTTTTTTTATTTTTAATCCATCTATTTCAGTATCTCTAACCGAAAATGTCAATTGTGCTGTTTTAACTGTAGTCAAAGCTTCTGACATTTCTTTTTCATTTTCTTCTGGACTAGCTTCTTCATTAAAAGACAATAATGCTGTTATTCCCTGAGGTATAGTCTTTGATTTTATAACCATAATATTTTTATCTGAAAGTTTTTTTGCTTGTTCAGCTGCCAAAATAATATTGCTATTATTCGGGAAAATATATATATTTTCTGAGTTAACTTTATCAATCGCTTCTAAAATTGTTTCAGTAGATGGATTCATTGTTTGACCACCTGATATAACTCTATCTACCCCTAATTCTTTAAAGATATTATCTAGTCCTTCTCCTGTTGAAATAGCTATAAATCCAAATTTTTTTTCTTCTCCCATTTCAATAGTTGGTTCTAAATATTTATCAGCTTCTGATCCTGCAATAATATGATTATGTTGTAAACGCATATTATCTATTTTTATATCTTTTAATGATCCCAATTTTAATGCTTTTTCTAAAACTACTCCTGGATTATTTGTATGAATATGAGTTTTTATTAATCCATCACCTTTTACTACTAAAATACTATCTCCCATTTCAGATATTTCATTTCTGAATTTTAAATAGTCACTTTCTTCAGTTTCTATCATAAATTCAGTACAATACCCAAATTTAATATCATCTCCAGTATCATGAGCAGCTGAAATATTGGAAGCTTTAACACTATTTTTCAACTCAATACTTGATGTGGTTGAAATATTTTTATAATTCAATACTCCTTCTAAAATAACAATTAATCCCATACCACCTGCATCTACTACACCTGCTTGTTTTAAAACTGGAAGCATTTCAGGAGTTGTATCTAAAACTCTTTTACCTTCTTTTATTAAATCTTCAAAAAATAATTTTACATCATCATATTTCTCAAAATTTTCTTCTGCAAATTCTCCAATTCCTCTAATAACTGTTAGAATTGTTCCCTCTGTAGGTTTCATTACAGCTTTATAAGCTGTTTTATAAGCTTGTGACATTCCATCTTTTAAAGTTTCAACATTTATTTCTTTACTATCGCCAATACCTTGAGAAAAACCTCTAAGTATTTGTGATGTAATTACACCTGAGTTACCTCTTGCTCCCATAAGTGAACCATTACTATAAGATTTTGTTATGTCTTTAATACTATTCTCACTACTAGAATCCATTTGTTTTACTGCAGACTTTAGAGTCAAAGACATGTTAGTACCAGTATCTCCATCAGGTACAGGAAAAACATTTAAGCTATTAACTTCATCCTTTTGATTTTCTAGATTCTGATAACCAGCTCTTAGCATTTCCTTTAATGACTTAATGTCAGTAATACTCATCTTATACTTCCTCCTGGTCTTGTAGTCTAATATCCCTTACTAAGATATTAACTTTATCTACTTTTATTCCTGTTTTTTCTTCTACATTAAATTTAACCGTTTCAATTATATTTTCTGAAACTACAGAAATTTGCACTCCGTGTTCTAATATAACTGATAAGTCTATTGTTATTTTATTATTTTCAATAGTTACTGTTACACCTTTTGACAAATTGTCTTTTTTTAATAGTGTCAATATAGTATTAGTTGTATTTGCATTTACTAACCCAACTATTCCATAAGACTCCATTGCTACATTACTTGCTATATTTGTAATAACTTGATCACTTACTGTAATACTACCAAATTCATTTATTATATGAGCTGACATGTCGCCCTCCTTAATTTTGTACATATATTTCTATTGTAGTTTAAAAACAAGTTTATGTAAATATTATTACCCCTTTTTACAGATATATATAACAATTTCTTGCATATTATTTTTTTGTTTGCTATAATATTAATGTTGCAAAACTAAGAATATCTAAAGGACTGACAGGAGGTGTAACTATGTCAAAAAAATGTGAAATCTGTGGTAAAAGCAGAGTATTCGGTAGCAGTATAACTTTCTCACACAAGAAAGGTAATAGAAGCTGGGCTCCAAATATTAGAAAAGTAAAAGCAGTTGTTGACGGACGAACAAAGAAAATAAATGTATGTACTAGATGTTTAAGATCTGGTAAGGTAGTAAGACCTCAATAATAATAAGATAAAATTAGAAATACCTCTAAAAAGAGGTATTTTTTTAATCTCTAGATTCAATTATTAACGCATTTCCTTTATTAATATATACTTTTCCTACACTCTCTATTAAATAATTACTAAGACACCTACTGCTTCCAAACTCTATATTCTCACTGTCTAACTTGTAATAAAATCCTTCTAGCGTTACATTTATTCCACTCATATCTAGTGGTATTATAGATATATTTTCAAATTCATTTCCTACTATATTTAAACTATTTGACAATCTAATTTTATTGTTCTCATCTATAATATATCCTTCAATGTTATTATCTCTAATTTTTTTTAATAACAATATATTTGATATTGTATGGTCTAATCTACTACCTGTACATGACAACATAAAAATTTCAGAACATTTTTTTTCAATTAAATAGTCTACTGCTGCCTCTGTATCTGAATTGTCTTTTTCAATATTAAGCATTTCCATAGGATATTCTCTATTTTTTATTATTTTAAAATACTCTTTATTTATAGAGTCAAAATCTCCAATTGCTATATCAAATTTTATATTTAAATCTATTAAATACTCTACTCCCTTATCAACAGCTACACAAAAATCTGATTTTTTATAATATTTTTCTATTATATTTGTATCTTTTATTTGTCCACCTGATACTATTAAACCTATCACTTATTCACCCTCTTAAGTCTAGGCAACAACAAAAATATTAAAATAATTGAAATAATAGTATTTGGTATAATATACAAACCATTATATAAAAAAGAACCATATAACAAAGGTATATCTACTGGTAAAAACTTCTTAAAAAATACTATTCCAGATAAAATCGCCATTGCCATTCTCATAAAATTAGCAAAAATCACTGAGATTACTACTTTTAGTATATCACCCTTTTTTTCTAATTTGATACTTTTCTTTCCAAAACCTGCAACTCCCAACATAGCATATGCTAACGGATAATCAAATAAAAATTGTAATAGTGATATTATATATGGATCTATTAAAGAATCCAACATTCCATACATTGCTCCTACAATAATTCCAGGAACAGATCCCCATCTTAATGCAAAAAGTAATAAAGGAACATATCCTCCTGGAGTTATTGAACCTCCTTGGGGCATTTTATATAATTTTATATTGTTAAGTATTACCGATAAAGCAATCATAACTCCTGCTTCTGCTAACATCCTAATATTAATATCAAATCTTTTTTTCTTTTCCATATTTCCTCCTTAGTTATTTAAAATAAAAAATCCATTTATCTAGCATAGATAAATGGATTTTTTGTCAATTACAATTTGTAATTAAAAATTCACTTTCCTACGCTAGCATTATCTAGTTCAGGTCCAAGGGTCGTGTAAACACTCTCAGCAAAAAGCTCCCCTAGTGTACTATATATTTTTATAATAATATTTAATTTTTTCCTTCATTTTTTCTAAATCAGAATTAAAAATATCTGATCCTGAAACAAAAATGTCTACTCCTATATTATTAAGAGTATCTAAATTTGTAGTTTTTACTCCTCCATCAATTTCTAGTAATATGTTAGTATTATTTTCATTGATTAATTCTCTAGTTTTTTTAATTTTATCAATTGATGATTTAATAAAACTTTGTCCGCCAAATCCTGGATTTACTGTCATTATTAAGATTAAATCAAGTTCATCCCACAAATAATCTAAAACAGAAAGTGACGTTCCTGGATTTAAAGAAACTCCTGCCTTTACTCCTGTTTCTCTTATTTGTTGTAATACCCTTAAAGGATGATTTGTAGCTTCTTCATGAATGGTAATTATATCTGCTCCAGCTTTTACATAATCTTCTATGTATCTTTCTGGTTTATCTATCATTAAATGAACATCGAATATCATATCTGTTTTGCTTCTTAAACATTTTATAATACCTGGTCCATAAGATATATTTGGAACAAAATTCCCATCCATAACATCTAAATGCAAATATTTTACATTATTCTCTTCTAAAACTTTAATCTGCTTTTCTAAATTATAAAAATCTGCCGCCAAAAGTGATGGTGAAATTTCTGCCATTAAAATCTCCTTATTTTATCATATTCATTTAATATCTGCTTGTAATTTTCGTATCTTTCTTTAGCAATTATTTTTTCTTCTAACGCTAGTTTAACACCACATACTGGTTCATTTATATGATAACAGTCATTATATTTACATTTATTAGCATATTTTCTAAACTCTATAAAATTGTCTTTTATATCATTTCTTTCATCTATGAACTCTAAAGATAAAGAGCTAAATCCAGGTGTATCTATAATATAACTATTATTTGATAGCTTAGACATTTCTATATGCCTTGTAGTATGTTTTCCTTTTTTATTTTTTACACTAATCTCTCCAGTATCAAAATTAAAATTAGAAAAAATTTTATTTAATGTTGTGGATTTACCAACACCTGAAGGTCCTACTACAGCAGTTATTTTATCTTCAAATAACCTATCTAAACTAAGATTTGATTCTTTTACATTAGAATTAAAATATATATCATAACCAATATTCGCATATATTGAAGATATATATTCCATATCTTTGTCTTTTACTAAATCAACTTTATTAAATATGATTTTAATTTCTAAATTTGATTTTTCTAACATTAAAATATATTTGTCTAAAAGATTCAAATTTATTTTTGGATCTTTTAGACTCATAATAATTATGACTTGATCAATATTGGCTAAAGGAGGTCTTAATAATTGATTTTTTCTTTCATATACTTTTTCAATATATCCAGTCCCGTCATCATTAATAGAAATATCTACTAAATCACCTACTATAGGCTTAATGTCTCTATCTCTGAAAACTCCTCGAGCCTTACATAAAATTACCTTATTATTTTGTTCAACATAATAAATTCCTCTATGTGATTTTATTATTCTATCCATAAGCTATTTTAATATTCCATCATCATATGATGTATCATCTACAAATACTTCATACGAATCTCCAGATTTACCATTTATTTTTACACTAATGTTTCCTTCACTAAGTGAATGTGTTTCTTTAAGAATTGGATTTCCATTGCGATTTAATACAACTACTATAGTATAAGTCTCTCCTACCATAGATTGAATTTTATTTTTTTCTATTGTTACTACTTTCGTAGAAGTCGATGGTTGAGTTTCTGTCGGTTTTGTTTCTTCAGGTCCTTTACTTATAGTTAAAGTTATCGTTGTACCTTTAGAAACTTCCCTACCGCTAATACTCTGACCTATAACTTGACCAACTGGCTTATTACTATATTCTTCAGTAGTCTCTACTGTTAATCCCAAGTTTTCAAGTTCATTCTTTGCATCTTTTTCTGTATAACCAACTACATTAGGCACTCCCACCATATTTTTATCTTCTTCTGGTCCTTTGGACACATATAAAGTTACATTAGATTTTTTCTCTACTTTAGTTCCCGCCGGTGGATTTGTAGCTATTACAAGCCCTTCTCTTATATTGTCATCGGATTTTTCTTCAATCGTAACTACAAGTCCTAATTCTTCTAGTTTGTTTTTAGCATCTGTTCCTTGCCAATTATTCTTAAAATCAGGAATTTCTACTTCTTCATTTACTTCTTCTAGTTTTACTGTTACTTCTGTGTTTTTTTCAACTTCTGTATTAGCTGCGGGGTTTTGAGATACAACTTTTGCATTTTCTTTATTCTCTATCTCATCTTCATTTTCTACTTTTATCTTTAAATCTTTTTCTTCTAATGTTTTCTTTGCTGCTTCATAAGTCATCTCATTTAAAGCTGGTACTTGCACCATTCCGTTATCATTAAAGAACACATTGAAAGCTAAAACTAGACCTCCTAGAAGTAATGCTGCTAAAAGAATAGGCAAAATATAAGTTTTGAAAACTCCTGGTTTTTTCTCTTCTTCCTCATCCTCTTCTTCATCTTTTGGCATATTGTAAATAGCTTTATTTCTTCTTTCTTCTATATCCTCATCTTTTATTACGCCAATTCTTTCTGTTTGACCTTCTCCACTATCATCCAGTCTAAAATTTCTATAATTTAACAGTGCTATTTTAAGCTCAGTTGCATTTTTAAACCTATCAGCTGGATTTTTTGACATAGCCTTTATAATAATGCTATTCAAACCATCTGGTATTTGTTTGTTTAGGCTTTTTGGTTCTATTAATGGGTCTTGAATATGTTTTAAAGCAATTCCAACTGCATTTTCAGCATCAAAAGGAATTTTCCCTGTTGCCATCTCATATAGTACAACACCTAAAGAGTATATGTCGGATTTCTCATCAATAAATTTCCCCTTTGCCTGCTCAGGAGATATATAGTGAACTGTTCCTAAAACTGTAGAAGTATATGTTATAGTTGCTGATGATGATATTCTAGCTATTCCAAAGTCAGTAACTTTAGCCACACCCTCTTCATTTATTAAAATATTGTGAGGCTTTATGTCTCTATGAATAACATTATTTTTATGTGCAGCATCTAAAGCCGAAGCTATTTGTACACCTATATTAGAAATATAATCTGGTTCTAAAGGTGCCTGTTCATCTATAACTTCCTTTAATGTTTTACCATTTATATATTCCATAACTATATAATTGTATTTTACACCTTCAATTGTTGAGCTTCCAACATCGTATACTGAAACTATATTTTGATGAGATAAACTTGCTGCAGATTGAGCTTCCATTGCAAATTTTTTAACAAATTCTTCGTCATTCATGAATTCATTTTTTAATACTTTAACAGCCACGTATCTATTTAAAAGAGTATCTTTAGCTCTATAAACTACAGCCATTCCACCTACTCCGATATTTTCTTCTATTAAATATCGATTACCAAGAGTTAAACCTATCATTGCTTAGATTCCTCCTCTATCTCTAGTAATGAAATTGTTATATTGTCAAATCCCCCTCTATCTAAACTTAAATCTATTAATTCATTAACTTTTTCTTCAAGAGTTAAATCTTTTTTCAATATTTCTTGTATTTCAAAGTCTTCTAGCATACCATTTAGACCATCTGTACAAAGTAAGACCATATCATTTTTTTCTATATCTATAGCTAACATTTCTGGTTCTACTTTTTCTTCGGCTCCTAAACTTTTAGTAATTACATTTTTTTGAACATAATTTCTTGCTTCTTCTTCTGTAATAGTTCCACTAAGAAGTAAATCATTAACTAATGAATGATCTTTGGATAGCTGTCTAAAACCATACTCATTTAAAAAATATGCTCTACTATCTCCAACATTAGCAATATATAGTGAATTACCTTTTACTAAGGCTACAACTATTGTAGTCCCCATATTTAGCAAATCTTCGTTATTATGGGATTCATCGTATATAATTCCATTGGAATAAGAAATACATTCTTTAATCAAATCCTGATAATTATCAAATTTATCTAGATTTTCTTTAAAAAAATAAATAAACGACTTTACTGCAAGTTCTGAAGCAATTTCTCCTGCATTATGTCCACCCATACCATCGGCTACTACCATTAAAGCAAAATCATCTGTAACATAATTATCATAATAATCTTCGTTTAATTTTCTCTGCAATCCAATATCCGTACTTGAATAAATTTGCACCGTCTCACTTCCTTATTTAATAATATGAGCTGCTCTTAACTGTCCACAGGCTCCACTTATATCCTGTCCTAAACTCTTTCTAACAGTTGCATTCAACCCTAGTTTTTCTAAGTTATTTTTAAATTTATTTATAGCATCTTTGCTCGAACTATTTTCATTAAATTCTCTTATTTTATTTAATGGAATTAAATTAATATGACAATTCATTCCCCTTATAATATTTCTTAGTTCTAAAGCATGCTTATAACTATCATTTACTCCCTCTATAAGGGTATATTCAAAACTTATTCTTCTACCTGTTTTTTCAAAATAATATTTAGTAGAGTCTACAATTTCTTTTATATTATACTTTTTTTCTATTGGCATAATTTTTTTTCTTTCATTATCAAATGGATTGTGTAATGAAATAGTCATATTTATTGGTAAGTTTTCTTCTGCTAATTCATAAATTTTAGGAACTATTCCACATGTAGATAAAGTAATATTTCTTAAACTTATATTATAACCATCTTTATTTGATAATATTTTTATAAATTTGATAATATTATCATAGTTGTCTAATGGTTCTCCTATACCCATTAATACAATATTACTAATTCTTTTTCCAATATCCTTTTGTACTGTATATACTTGGTTCAATAATTCATAAGGTTCTAAATTTCTTACAAATTTTTGTTTTGTTGACGCACAAAAAGTACAGCCCATTTTACAACCTACTTGTGAAGATATACAAATTGTATTGTGAGTACTATACTCCATGTATACAGATTCTATAATGTTTCCGTCATTTAATTCTATTAAGTACTTTCTTGTTTTATCTAGTTTAGATTCAAGTTTATTATAAATTTTACTAGGGACAATATTTCCATGTTTTTTTAATTTTTCTCTTAAACTTAAAGAAAAATTAGTAAATTCATCTATCCCATAATATTTATTTTTGTGAATTCCTTGAAATAATTGTTTAGCTCTAAACTTTTTCTCACCTATGGATTCAATAAATTCACTTAACTCTTCCAAATCCATATTATTGTAATTTTTATTTTTCATTATAATCCTTATTATTATATCATAATCTTAATATTTTTTAGTAAATTTACTTATAAAAAAGCCATTTGTTCCAATTTCATAGGGCATAAATTTAACAAAAGGTAGTTCTTTATTTTTAAATAGTACCGATAATTTATCTATTTCTCTATGTGATTTAATAAAATAGTCCACTTGTTCTTCATTTTCTTCTTTAAAAATACTACATGTACTATAAACTAATTCTCCACCTTTTTTTAAATATTTCAAAGCATTTTCAAATAGTTTTCTTTGAGTTATTATTAAATCATTTACCTGATTTATAGTCCTATATAGCTTAATTTCTGGCTTTCTTGAGACAATTCCCGATCCTGAACATGGTACATCTAGTAAAATATAATCAAATTTATCAATTAAATTTTCTTGTAGTATCATACCATCAAAACTTGTAGTATTTATATTTTTACAACCTAATCTCAATATATTTTGATTTATTTTATCTAATTTGTTTTTGTATATATCATTAGCCAAAATATTTCCTGTATTATTCATAAGCTCTGAAATATAACATGTCTTACTTCCAGGAGCTGCACATAAATCTAGTATTTCTGAATTATTACTAGGATTTAGAACATCTCCAACGAAAATACTTCCCCCATCTTGTATTGTAAATAATCCATTTTTAAAAGCATTAGTTTTAAATATATTATTTGGATTTATAATAATTAAAGCATTTTCTAAAAATGGATGTGAAATATATTGAATATTTTCTTCTTTAAAAATATTTAATATTTCTTTTTTTGAAGTTTTCAAATTATTAACTCTGATTATAAATTCTTTTTTATCATTAAAACTTTTTAAAATTTTAACTAATGTTTTTCTTGAATATTGTTCATTTAACAGTTTATAAAAATCATCTCCAACAGAAAATTCTGTTTTTAATCTTATATCTCTATCTTTTATTGTATTCAAATATTCTTCTATAGTATTATCTAAAATTTTTCTTAGAACTGCATTTAATAAACCTTTGAATTTAGATAATTTAAAATAATTTGCTATTTCTAATGCTTCATTTACAATTGCATAGCCTGGAATATTGTCAAGAAACATCAATTGATATATAGAAATCCTAAAAATCTCTATTAATTTAATCGGAATTTGTTTTTTCTGTCTTTCTAGCTTTAATTTCAATATATGATCTATTAATATTTTGTTTTCTGTAACTCCATAAACTAGCTCTCTAATAAAAGCTTTATTTAAACTATCATTATTTATATGATTAATTAATTCACTTGTATATCCAAAATCATTATTAACTTTTTCTAAAATTTTAACTGCTTCTATTCTTTCATTCATAATATAAAAAGGGATTTTATCCCTTAATCCCTTCTTCTCATTCCTAAAAGTCTTATAAGTTGCACCAATGCCATTAACGTTGAAGCTACATAAGTTAACGCTGCCGCTTGTAATACAGACTTTCCTTCACCAACTTCATCTCTAGCCAAAATTCCATAACCTTCTAAATTCTCTAGTGCTCTACTACTTGCATTAAACTCAACTGGCAAAGTAATTATTTGAAATATTACTGTTACTGCAAATAACGCTATTCCTACATTTATCAGAAATCTAAATTGACTCATAAATATTCCTATAAAAAGTATTATAAACGCTGATTGAGATGCAAAGTTTACTGCTGGTACTAAAGATGTTCTTATTGTAAGTGGTACATATTCTTCTTTATCTTGTACTGCATGCCCTACTTCATGAGCCGCTACTGATATCGCAGAAATACTAGTTTTATTGTATACACCTTCAGATAAACGTACTACCCTAGTCCTTGGATCATAATGATCAGTTAAATTTCCTGCTACAGAAACAACTTCTACATCTTCCAATCCATTTCTATCCAATATCATTCGTGCTACTTCTCTACCTGTATAACCAGATTCAGCATTTACTTTACTATATTTATTAAAAGTACTACTTACTTTAAACTGTGCAAATACAGCAAGTAATAATGCAGGTATTAATAAAACTGTTCCTAATTGAGATAAATCCATATTTCTCCCTTCTATCTTAAAATAATATTTTCTTTAAAATTATTTCCTTTTAAGAAATCTTTAACTTCCATTGCTTTTTTGTTAGGAAATTGTATTTTTTTTAGAATTATATATCCACCTTTTACAGAAATTTTTATTCCCTCATCATTAACAGATAAAACTTTTCCTAATTCACTGTTATTGATTTCTTCTATTTTTTCCATGTCATGAACTTTTATGTTTTTGTCTTCATATTCAAAAAAGCAACCTGGCCAAGGATACATTCCTCTAAATTTATTATATATTTTATTTAAATCATCTTGCCAGTTTATTCTACCCATAGATTTTTTTAACATTCCTTTGTAAATAGCTAAACTCTCATTTTGCTTTGTTTTATTTGAATAATATTCTTCATAATTATTTATTACTTCTACTAAAGCTTTAGCTCCTAACACCATTAATCTATCATGAAGAGATTCAGCTGTTTCATTAGCTTCTATATCAGTATTTTCTATTTTTAAAATATCTCCTGTATCTAGTTTTTTATCTACCAACATAATAGTAATACCTGATTCTTTATCTCCTTCTATAATAGCCCAGTTAATTGGCGCTGCCCCTCTGTACTTTGGTAGAGTAGAAGAATGTAAATTAATAATTTTATCTTTAAAAGTATTTAATAATCTATCCCCTATTATTTGTCCATATGCAACTACTATTAGTAGGTCTGGATTTATTTTAATTAATTGTTCATATACGTCGTTACTATTAATATCTTTTGGAGTAATAACTTCCAAATCATTTTCTATAGCATATTCTTTAACAGGAGTTGGTTGATATTTTCCACGATTCCTCTTTTTATCAATTTGAGATATAACAAGCTCAACAGAAATATTTTCATTTTCATTTATTTCCTTTAGAGATTCAACTGCAAAATCTGGTGTTCCTAAAAAAACAATTTTTTTCATTAACTTTCTTCCAACTCTTCTCTTTTTTCTAATTCTCTTAAAGTTTCCTCATCTACTTCCACTACTTTATCAATATATAAAATACCATCTAAATGGTCTAGCTCATGAGAAACACAAACTGCTTTGTATCCATCACATTCTAGTTTTTGTTCTTTTCCATTTTCATCTAAATATTCTACTACCAATTTTTCTGGTCTTTCTACATACCCTGACTGTTCTGGCACAGAAAGGCATCCTTCAATATTAAGCTGCAAATCTTCACTTTTTTCTACAATTTGGGGGTTTATCATTTTTATTAACCCAGTATCATCTCTCATATCAACAAGAACTACTCTTCTTAATACTCCTACTTGAGGGGCAGCTAACCCTAAACCATCAGCATCGTATAGAGTTTCTTCCATATCTTTTAGTAATTCTTCTATTCTATTGTTAATTTCTGTAACTTCTCTAGATTTTTTTCTAAGAATAGGATCTCCCTCTATTCTTATTTGTCTTTTAGCCATATATCCTCCTAAAAAAAGCTTATTGGATCTATTGTAGTACTTAACTTAAATCCATTTAAATCTAATTTATATTTATTGTCTATAAGAATTTCTTTTATAATTCTTACTATTTCTTCATTTTCATCTTTAATTTTTATATTTATATCAAATCTATAAAAATTATTTATTCTATTTACCGGGCTCGGATTAGGTCCTATTAACTCTATATCTTTTAAATTACTTTTTAATATTTCATTTTGAATATATTTTTGTATTTCAAATAATTTTAATCTTGTTTGTGCCCTATTCATTCCAGAAAGCTTAATATTTATCAATTTATAAAATGGAGGATATTTATATATCTCCCTATAATTGATTTCCATATCGTAAAAAGACTTATAGTCATGTTCTTTACTGGTTTTTATTGCAAAATGATTAGGTTTATATGTTTGTATAAACACCTGTCCCTTTTCATCTCCTCTTCCCGCTCTTCCAGATACTTGAGTTAAAAGTTGAAATGTTTTTTCTGATGCTCTATAATCTCCCATATTTAAACTAATATCTGCAGCTATTATTCCAACTAAAGTTACATTTTTAAAATCAAACCCTTTTGTAATCATTTGAGTTCCAATTAAAATATCTATTTCATTATTTTTCATCTTCTCATATAATTTTTCATAAGAATCTTTATTTGAGTTTGTATCTCCATCTATTCTATAAATTCTTGCTTTAGGGAATAAATTTATACATTCTTCCTCTAATTTTTCTGTTCCAGCTCCAAATTCCTTTATATACTTACTACCACAATTTGGACAAACCACAGGTTTCATTTTTGTTCTTCCACAATGATGGCAAATCAACCTATTTGACGACTTATGATATGTCATAGAAACATCACAATGAGTACAAATTTCTACATGCCCACATCTTCTACAAAATATATATGATGTATGTCCCCTCTTATTAAGAAACAATATACTCTGTTTACCTTTTTTTAAATTACTTTCTACCGCTTCTTTAAGTTCTGAACTAAAAATAGATATATTCCCTTTTTTTAATTCTTCTCTCATGTCCACAATTTCTACTTCTGGTAAAACAGAATTTGTAGCTCTGTTTTCTAAAGTATATAAGTTATACTTGCCTGATATAGCATTGTTATAAGAAATAATGCTAGGTGTAGCTGATCCCAATACTAATTTCCCTGAATTTTTTAAAACTCTTTTTTCTGCAATTTCTAGAGCATTGTATTTAGGATTTTTTTCACTAATATAACTAGTTTCATGTTCTTCATCGACAATAATTATTCCTAATTTATCTAGTGGTGCAAAAACAGCTGATCTTGCACCTACAACTATTTTAAAATCTCCATTTTTAATTTGTTGCCATTGCTCAAATTTTTCACTTTGTAACAGTTTAGAATGCAAAACCGCAACTTTTCCAGGGAATCTTCCAGAGAATCTCTCTATGGTCTGTGGAGTTAGTGATATTTCGGGAACTAAAATAATTGCTGTTTTTCCTTTATTTAAAACTTCTTCTGTCAACTGCAAGTATATCTCTGTTTTTCCACTTCCAGTAACTCCATGAATTAAATTAAAGTTTTTATCTGAATTTAATATATTATAAAAAACTTCTTCTTGTTCTTTGTTTAGTTTTATTTTATTATATTTTTTATTGTTTTCTACTACTTCTCTATAATATACTTCTTCTGTCTTTAAAATAACTTCTTTTTCAAGTAAACTTTTTATAGAACTTGAAGTTGTAGAAGTTTCTTTTAATAGTATACTTTGTTCTACTTTCCTATTTTTTTCTAAATATTCTATAATCTTAATTTGTGATTTAGCATTTTTTTTGATTTTATCAAAATAAAAATCATCCCTTAACTCAATAAAAGTTTTAGATTTTATTTTACTTTGATTTTTTATTATATATTTAGTAGATATATTATTATTGTCTACTAAGTAGCTTAAATCAGTATTTAACTTTGGAAATTTTTCTGTAATTTCTTCTATATTTTTAGAGAATTTAAGAAAATTTAATAGTTCTTTATTTTTTTCATCAAATTTATTATATTTATCAAAATAATACACTTTTTCTAAATCCTTCCAATTCCCTGGTGGAAGGATTGTTTGGAAAGCTGATGATAAATCAGACAAATATTTATCTCTCATAAAAAATGCTAAATCAATTAACTCTTTACTTACTATTGGTTTATCATCTATTATTTCAGATATATTTTTTAGTTTATAGTTTCCTAAAAACTCTTTTTGTATATTTACAACTAATCCTAGTCTTTTTTTATTCCCTTTGCCAAAAGGTACAATCACTCTCTTCCCAATCTCTACACTATTCTCTAATTTTTCATTTACTGAATAGGTATATAATTGGTCTGTTACTCTAGTTTTATTTTCTAGAACAATTTCTAAAAATTTCATTTTATTTAATTAAATCCAATATATTATTTGCAACTTCTCTTTTTAACATTAATGGCAAATCTACAATTTTATTTTTTGATATTATTTTTACTCTATTTGTATCTACATTAAAACCTGCATCTGGTTTAGTTATATCATTTGCTATTATATAGTCTAAATTTTTTCTTTTTAGCTTACTTTTTGCATTTTCTATCAAACTATCTGTTTCTGCTGCAAATCCAATTAGTAGCTTATTATTTTTCTTGTTTCCAAAATAAGCTAAAATATCTTCATTTTCTTTAAGTTCTAAAATTAAGTTACTACCTGTTTTTTTTATTTTACTACCAGAAACTTCCTTAACCTTGAAATCACATGGAGCTGCAGCCATAATTAGACAATCTGTCCAATTAAAGTTTTTTTCAATAGCTTGTTTTAACTCATTATTTGTATTTACAAATATACTTTCTACTTCTTTTGGAACTTCTATAGAACTAGGTCCTGAAATTAAAATAACTTCTGCTCCTCTTTTTTTAGCATTTTCAGCTATTGCATATCCCATTTTCCCACTAGAATCATTTGTAATATATCTAACAGGGTCTATTCTTTCTGTTGTTGGACCAGCTGTTACAATAATTTTTTTACCTTTTAAATCTTTTTCTATAAAGTATTCATCTATTTTTCTAGCAATTTCTTCTGGTTCTGCTAATCTTCCATCACCAATAGTATTGCAAGCCAAAACTCCAACTTCTGGATTTATAAATTGAACTCCACGTTGTTTTAGCTTTTCTATATTTTCTACAGTAGCTTTATTATTTAACATATTAGTATTCATAGCAAGTGCTATCATTAAATCTCTATTATAAGCTAGTACTGTTGATGTTAAAAGGTTATCTGCTATGCCATAAGTTATTTTTGCAACTGTATTTGCTGTAGCTGGTGCTATTAAACATAAATCTGCTCTCTTTGCCAACTCAATATGCTCTACCTCTTCATGGTGACCTAAATGAAACATATCAGTATGAACTTTACATTTTCCCATAGTTTCAAATACTAAAGGAGAAATTAATTTTGTAGCAGATTCTGTCATAATTATTTCTAGTTCGTATTCTCTTTTTATTAACCTTGAAACCAAGTCTACAACCTTATATATTGCAATTCCAGCTGTAACACAAAGTAAAATTCTTTTTTTTGACATTATTCACTCTTTTCTTCTGTAACTTTATCTTCCATTATCTCTTTTATTGCTATCGTAACTGGATTTTTATCTTTTGTTTTTATTAAAACTTCTGAGCCATCTATAATTTTTCTAGCTCTTTTTGATGCCATTACACATATTGCATATCTACTATTGCTAACTTTTTCTAATTCTTTAAATGATGGGTTTATCATAATTCCACTCCTTGTATATTCGTTACTTTAAGTTTTTCTGCTTCTATAATACTTTCAATACTTTTTACAGTTGAATCAACTTCACTATTTATAACTGCATAATCATATTTATCTATAAAAGATAGTTCATCTTTAGCATTGTTCATTCTTAAATTAATAGTTTCTTCATCTTCTGTAGCTCTTTTTTCTATTCTATTTCTCAGTTCTTGTAAGTCTGGAGGTAGTAAGAATATATATACTGCTTCAGGATAATTTTCTTTTACTTGTAATGCTCCTTGTACATCTATTTCCAAAATTACTATATCACCTTCTGATATTTTATCTAAAACGTAACTTTTAGGAGTTCCATAGTAATTTCCATGTACCTTTGCATACTCAATAAAATCACCTTCTTCTATTTTTTGACTAAATTCATCTATTGATAAAAAGTGGTAATTTTCTCCATCTATCTCATGTGGTCTTTTTTTCCTCGTAGTAGATGAAACTGAATATTTAATATCATCTCTTTTATTTAATAACGCTTCACAAACAGTTCCCTTACCGACACCTGACGGTCCTGATAAAACTAATAAAAATCCATCTCTCATGTATTCCTCCAACTATTCTAAATTCTGAATTTGTTCTCTAATTTTTTCAATAATTGATTTTAATTCTATAGCATATTCTGTTAGTTCAGTATCATTTGATTTTGAACTAATTGTATTAACTTCTCTATTCATCTCTTGTACTATAAAATCTAATTTTCTACCTATCGGAATATATTTTTTTATAGTATCTTCAAATTGTTCTATATGAGATTTAAGTCTAACTATTTCTTCAGTAATATCTGACTTTTCTGCAAATAATGCAATTTCTAAATTTATTCTTTCTTCAGCTAATTTGTCGAATTCTTGAAATACATCTTGAATTTTCGTATATAGATCTTCTCTATACTTTTCTGCTAATTTAGGAGATCTTTTTTTAATTTTTACTACTAAATCTTTCATTTCTTTAGTTTGTTCTAATATTATTTTAACTAAATTCTCTCCTTCAATACTTCTCATTTCACTTAACTCTTTGCAAGTATTTTCTATTATTTCTAATAAAAATGTTCTTGTAATATCTTCGTCAAGTTCATCATGCTTAAGCTCAATGACACCATCATATTTTAAAATATGGTTTAGTTTAACATTTTCTTCAATGTCTAAATCATCCTTTAAATCTTTTAAAGAATTGTTAATCATTTTCGCAAGTTCATAATCTACTACTATTTTAGAAGTATTCCCTAATTTCCTAGTAGATTTTATAAATACATCTACTCTGCCTCTATTTAGATATTTTCTTATTGTCTTTTTTATATCTTCTTCCATATAATTAAAATAATATGGAGACTTTATCTGTATATCTAAATATTTGTTATTTACAGTCTTCATTTCAACAGTAATTTCAAAATTATCATTTTCTCCATCGCTTCTGCCGAAACCCGTCATAGAATAAGCCATACTCTTCTCCTTCAAATATTATAATTATTATATGGTATTACACCTGTCAACTAAAATCAATGATTTATTACATTTTCTTAACATATTCTGTGATATAATAATTTTTAGAAGGTGATAATATGAGTTTTGACGGCATAGTTACAAGAGCAATTATTGAGGAACTTAATGAATCCATACTTAATGGAAAAATAAATAAAGTTAATCAACCAGATAAAAATTGCCTAGTTTTGAATATATATAATAAAAAAAATTACAAATTGCTAATTGATGCTTCTAGCAATAATCCTAGAATAAATCTAACAAATTTAAATAGAGAAAATCCAATTCAAGCTCCTAACTTTTGTATGTTTTTAAGGAAACACATACAAGGAGGAATTATTAAATCTATAAAACAACTTTCTCTTGATAGAGTTATATTAATTGAAATTGATACTTTAGATGAACTTGGCTATCCTATTACTAAGACTTTAGTTATTGAACTTATGGGAAAATATTCAAATATAATACTTATCAACAAAAGTGATAACAAAATCCTCGATAGTATAAAAAGAATAACATTGGATATGAGTAGAATAAGACAAGTTCTGCCTGGTACAAAATACGAATATATTAAAGATGATAAAATAAATATTTTAGATTCTGATATATTACCTAGTACAATCATTAAAAATTTAGAAAAACCTATTAAGCTGTTTAGACTTTTCTATACAAAATACACAGGATTTAGTCCACAAGTCAGTAGAGAAGTTTGTTATCTTTCAAATGTAGATTTTGAAACTAAATCTAATGATTTGAATATCGATGAGCTTGAAAGAATAGATGATAACTTTTTAAAAATCTCTAGTTTTATAAAAAATAATATATACTATTCTGAAATATACAAAGATTTAGATACTAATAAAATACTAGATTTTCATGTCATAAAATTATCTCATTTGGGAAATAATACTAAGGTATTTTCTTCAACATCTTCAATGGTTGATGAGTTTTATTCTTTAACTTCTACTTCAGATAAAGTAAGTCAAAAAACTTCTGTTTTACAAAAAACTGTTAAAAATTCTTTGACTAGAAATATAAATAAACTAGAAAAATTAAAAAAAGAAAAAATCCTAAGTAAAGATAGAGAAAAATATAAAATTTGGGCTGATTTAATTTCTGCTAATAGCAATTATATTAAAAAAGGACAAAAATTATTGATTGCCCAAAACTTTTATGATCCTGAATTGAATACTATTGAAATAGAACTTGACGAAACAAAAAGCTCTTGGGAGAATGCACAATACTATTATAAAAAATATAGTAAATTAAAAACTTCTAGTAAATTATTAGATACTCAAATTCCAGAAGTTGAATCTGAAATAAACTATTTACTTCAAATCTCAAGTACATTAAAACATGTAAGTTCAAGCAATGAAGTTGATGAAATAAGATTAGAGTTAGAAAAAGGTCACTATATTAGAAAAAGATCTAAGAGCAAAATAAAGAACAAGCCCTCTGTACCTTTACACTATTTAAGTAGAAACGGCTTAGATATTTATGTTGGCAAAAACAATACCCAAAATGATTACTTAACATTGAAATTTTCTAATAGAGATGATTATTTTATACATGCAAAAGATGTTCCTGGATCTCATGTAATACTTAGAAATAATAATATTTCTGAAGAAGACATCTTTGATGCTTGTTGTCTTGCTGCATATTATAGTAGTGAGGCTGAGCAAGAATATGTTTTAGTTGACTATACTGAAAGAAAAAACGTAAAAAAATCAAAAGGCTCAAAACCAGGTATGGTTTATTACGATAATTATGAAACAAAAATGATTAATTTAAAAGAATTCAATATAGAAAATTTAAAAAAACTATAAAAGAGATTGACTTATCAATCTCTTTTCATTTAATCTAATTCATAAAAATCGGTATTACTAAAAATTTACTTATTAGAAATAATATTATTAAATGCAATGGATAAAAAGCATAAAATAACCATTTAATATTTTTCCCTTTTTGACCATTATAAAAATATATTAATATAATACTAATTGATGCTATTATAAAATTTATGTCGAATTCGCAAAATCCAGCAATAAATATCCACTCAATAGATAAAAAATACTTAGTAATTTTCGTATCTCTAAAAAAGTAAAAAATAGACATTAGTACTATTCCATAATACCCACCATCTAATTTAAAATAATATGCTAACAAGCTAAATATAACAATTAGTGGTATAGTTAGAAAAATATTGTCTTTACATTTATTTATTAAATATATCTAATATTATTATTAAGAAAATTTAATGAATTACTAATATTTCAATTATTTTATATTTTTTGTAACAAATTCCCTGTCTTGGTTGTATTAATTAATAAAGAAGTAATTTCTTGTATTTACAACTCTAAATGGAGGTTTACTATGAAAAAATGCTTAAATATTTTAATTGTATTGTTAATTTCTTTGTACTTGGTTTCTTGCAATACTTCTACTACAATAACTGAAACTTCAGATAATTTGGATAGTTGGCCTAAAGAAAGGAAAAAAATAGTACTTTACGAAGGGGAAAATAAAAATTGGAAAGCTATATACACTCATTATTTTCTTATTAAAGACGAATTTAAAGTAGAAGATGATTATGGAGAATTATATTTAATAAACAAAGGCAAACCTTATAATGATAGTTTTAAATATCATATTGGTGATGATGCTGCAAGTCATGAAGGGAATATAGAAATATTTACCTTAGACACAAACGAAGTCTATTCAAGTCCATATTTATCCTTAATACCTTCCCCCTCTACTAAAAGAAATAAATTAACTCTAATAATAAATGATTCTGAAACCATAGAACTAAATAAAATAAAGTAAAAAAGACATTTCAAATGAAATGTCTTTTTTACTTTATTTACCTAAAACTGAAATTCTTTTTCTTATGTTATTTCCTTTAGTAGCTTCGTCTACCATTGCTATTGCATAGTCTGCATAGCTTATGGCACTTTCTCCCCTATCATTTAAAGTAAACTCTTCTCCTGATAAAATATATTCTCCTGTTTTTTCGCCATCTGCTTGAAAATCTGCTGCTGGACTAATGTATGTCCAATTTACATCATCTCTAGTTCTAAGTTCTTCTAATGACTTACCCATATTAGAAGCTAATGGTTTAAAACCATCTGGAAAATCATCGCCATCCATTAACTGCATAGTATGTTCTTTATTTGTATATAAACTTCCAGCTCCTCCTACAACTAGTAACCTAGTTTCTTTTCCACTTAATATATCTGCCAAATGTCTTAATGATGTAACATGTAATGGTAAAGTTTCTGGAGTCCAAGCTCCAAAAGCATCTATTACTACATCAAAATCTTTTAAATCTGAAAATTCTAAATCAAAAAGATCTTTTTTTATAACTTTGCTTGCTTCAGATTTATTTTCTCCACGTACAATAGCGGTAACATCTAAACCTCTTTCTACTGCTTCTTTTACTATTAAACTACCTTGTTTTCCATTTGCTCCTATAACTGCTATTTTCATTGTATTCCTCCTTAATTATTTATATGAATTTGATAAATTATCTTTTCAATATTATAATATTACTTAAAGTATCTATTGTAAAGTAAGCACTTAAAGGTTTTATAGTTACTTTTTAGATACTATTCGTAAAATGGAGGTTTTTATGATAGAAAATTTACCTGATTGCCCAGTTGAAATGACTTTAATGTTAATAAGTGACAAATGGAAGGTATTAATTATAAGAGATTTACTAGAAGGAACTAAACGTTTTGGTGAATTAAAAAAATCTATAGGAAGTATTTCTCAAAAAGTTTTAACTTCAAACTTGCGCTCAATGGAAGAAACAGGATTACTCACAAGAAAAGTATATGCCGAAGTTCCTCCTAGAGTTGAGTACACATTGACAGAAACTGGATATAGTCTTCAATCCGTTTTAAATGCAATGACAGACTGGGGTAACAATTATAAAAAGATATTTATAAATAAAAAAGACATTCTTTGCTAGAATGTCTTTTAATACCTTTCTTTAACTGCTCTTTGTATTTTTCTATCTGCATCTCTTTTTGCTATTGTATCTCTTTTATCATATAATTTTTTACCTTTCCCAAGTGCTATCTCCATTTTTATTAGACCTTCTTTCAAATATATATTCAAAGGAACTATTGTATATCCTTTTTCTTTGGTAGCACCAATTAGTTTATTTATCTGTTTTCTGTGTAGTAATAATTTTCTTGTTCTTATAGGATCTACATTATATCTGTTTCCATGATCATATGGGGTTATATGCATATTATATATAAAAAGTTCTCCATTCCTAATTTGGCAGAAACTTTCTTTAATAGAAACTTTACCTTGCCTAATAGATTTTACTTCTGTCCCTTTTAACACTATACCTACTTCATAACTTTCTTCTATAAAGTATTCATGTCTAGCTTTTTTATTATTTGCTATTATCTTTCTATTTTCTTTCGCCATTATTATCACCATTTACAAATTTAAAGTCTATTTGTCTTCTACTACTACTTGCATCTAATACTTTTACTTTTACTTTTTGACCTAGACTATATATTTTCTCTCTTCTCTCTCCAACTACTATATAAGCTTCTTCATCAAAATTATAATAGTCATCATCCATCTGGTTAAATTGTACTAAACCTTCTATACCATTGTCCAGTTGTACAAATATCCCAAAATTAGTTAAAGAAGAAATAATTCCACTAAAGACATCTCCTATATGTTGTTCCATATATTCTGCCATTTTCATATCTATTACTTCACGTTCTGCATCTTCTGCTCTTCTTTCTGTTGTTGAACAATGATAAGCTGTTTCATCTATCATTTCTAAATATGATTTCATATTTTTAGTATTCGGTCTTCCATGTATCCAATTTTTTAATATTCTATGAATAAATAAGTCTGGATATCTTCTAATTGGAGATGTAAAATGAGAATAAAACATACTCGCTAGTCCAAAATGTATTTCAGGTTCTCTACTATACTCTGCTTTTGTAAGACTTCTAAGTAATAAAGTCGATACTAACATTTCTTCTGGTTTATCTTTTACTTCATCTAAAATTTTTTGAAAATCTTTAGAATGTAATTCTTTCCCTTTTACAATATAACCAAATTTTTTGATTATATTTATAAAATTCTCTACTTTTTCTTTTACTGGCTCAATGTGAACTCTATATATAAATGGTTCTTCCATAAATCCAAAATGACTTCCTACTGTCTCGTTTGTAACCAACATAAATTCTTCTATTATTCTATTAGCTACTCTTCTTTCCTCTTTTACTACGTCTACCGCTTTACCATTTGTATCTAAAATTATTTTTGGTTCAATAAAATTAAAATCTATACTTCCTCTAGTTTTTCTCTTTAGATGTAATATTTCAAATAACTCTTCCATAGTTTTTAATTTCTCATTTAACTTAGAATTATTATATACATCATTCTTTCCCTCTAAAATATCTGAAACATTTGTATATACTAATCTGTAATCTGAATTTATTACTGATTCGTAAAATTTATAATCTTTTACTTTTCCCTTTTTATTAATTACCATTCTTGTAGTAATACTTAATCTATCTTCATTTGGATTTAAACTACAAATACCATTCGATAATTCTTTTGGTAACATTGGAATAACTCTGTCTAATAAATAAACGGAATTTCCTCTTCTATATGCTTCTTTATCCATAGCAGATCCTTTTGGAACATAGTGTGCAACATCAGCTATATGAACATATAAAATATAATCTTCTCCATCTCTTTCTATTGATATTGCATCATCAAAATCTTTAGCATCTTCGCCATCTATAGTAACTGTAAACAAATCTCTAAAGTCTTTTCTAGTTTTTATATCTTCAATTTTCACCTTTTGACCAATAGTTTCTGCTTTTTCTATTATTTTTTTAGAGAATTCATATGGAAGTCCAAATTCAACGGCTATACTTGAAATATCAACACCTTTTTGATTTTTATTACCTATTATAGATAAAACTACACCTTCTGGATTTTTACCATTACTTCTTAAGTCTTTCAATTTCACTAAAACTTTATCATTATCTTTTGCTCCATTTTTATCTCCTTTAGATATAAATACATCGAACCCATATTTTGAGTCATCTGGTATAACAAATCCAAAATTTTTTGAAGACTTAAACGTTCCTACTACAGTAGCACTACCTTTTTCTACTATCTTGACAACTTCTCCCTCTGCACTTTTGGTATCAGTCGCATCTTTAATAATTTTTATTAACACTATATCTTTGTGTTTTGCACCATTTAGCAATTCTTTTCCTATATATACATCATTTATATTTTTATTTTCTTCTATAAAATATGCAAAACCAACTTTATTTCCTTGTAGAACTCCTTTATATACACTTGCAGCATTTGATGTCGTATATTTCTCTTTTTTAGTTCTAATTATATCTCCACTCTTTTCCAATTCTTTAAGTATATTAAAAAAGGTTCTATATTCTTTTATATCTATATCAAAATGTAGTGCCAATTCTTCTTTGGTCATAGATTTATAATCTTCACTACTTAAATATTCTAAAATTATTGTTTTTATTTTCATTTTGTACCCTCCAACTTACATTATACCTTATCTTTGTTAATATTATGTAAAAAATAAGAAACTAGATTGCTTGTAAATCATCTAGTTTCTTATTTCTCCTTTTTCTATATGAAGAAGTCTATCTCCTAATATTTCGGCTTCTTTTTCATTATGTGTTATTAATATTGTAGGTATATTCAATCCCTTTATTATATTTCTAAATTCATCATATAATTCATTTTTTAAATTACTATCCAATGCTGAAAATGGTTCATCTAGAAGCAATACTTCTGGATTTGTTACTAAGGTTCTAGCAAGAGCTACTCTTTGCTTTTCTCCTCCAGAAATCTCTGATGGATAAGATTTTAATAAATGTTCTATTTTTAATAATTCTATAATCTCTTTATATATTTCTTCATTTTCAATAGAAAATTTTATATTTTTTTCTACATTCATATTTGGAAAAAGAGCAAAATCTTGAAAAACATATCCTATTTTTCTATCTCTTACTTTAACAAATACTTTTTTTTCTGTATCTACTACTACCTTATTATTTAATAAAATATATCCTCGTTCTGATTTCATTAATCCAGAAATTATATTTAGAGTTGTAGTTTTTCCAGAGCCTGAATTCCCCTGTAATACAAGTATTTCATCATCAACTTCAAAATTCATGTCTAAGTTAAAATGATTCAACTTTTTTGTAAAATCTACAATTAATCTACTCATCAATTAATCCTCTTTTTCTTTAACCATTTATTCAAAAAATATATATTAACAAAACTAAATATTATAACTATACCCATTAATATATTTGCTTTGTCCTTATTGCTGGTTTCTACTGCATAATATATAGCAAGTGGAATTGTTTCCGTTTTTCCTGGAATATTTCCTGCTACCATTAAAGTTGCACCAAATTCTCCTAAAGCTCTTGAAAATGCCAATACAACTCCACTCACAATACCTGGTAATGATAATGGAACCATAACTTTAAAAAATATTTTTAAACTGGATGCTCCAAGTGTTTTGGCTGCTTTTTCATAAACTGGATCAACACTTTGGAAAGCTGATTTTATGCTTTGATACATTAATGGAAATGAGACTACCGTAGAAGCTATACAAGCTGCAATCCATGTGAATATTATAGACATGCCAAAAGTATCTTGTAAAAATATTCCTATTGGTCCTCTTCTCCCAAATAATATCAATAATAAATACCCAACTATTGTTGGAGGTAATGTCATTGGCAATGTAAATATTACTTCAATAGCATCCTTAAATGGAAATTTATATTTTACAAATATATATGCAAAAAATAGTCCCAAAATTAAAGTTATAATAGTAGATATAATTGCAACTCTAAAAGATAGTAGTATTGGATTTAAGATATCCATTATTTTACAACAAAACCATATTTTTCTAATATTTGTTTAGCTTCATCTGTTGATAAATAATCTATGAAACTTTGTGCTGCGTCTTTTTCTTTACTTTCTTCAATAACAGCACCTGGATAAATTACTTCTGTGTACTTACTCGGATTTACTTCTTCTACTATCTTTATTTTCTCTACTCCTGTCGTATCGCTTTTATACACAAACCCTGCATCTACCTCACCAGTACTTACATATGATAATACAGATTTTACATCTTTACCATAAACAAATTTTTCATTTAATTTATCCCATAATCCATAATTTATTAAAGCTTCTTTAGCATACTGTCCTGCTGGTACGACTTCTGGTTCTCCAATAGAAATTTTCCCTTTTACTTCAACTAAACCTTCTATATTTTTAATTTCTTTATTGTCATCTGGAACAATTAAAACTAACGCATTTTTTACTATTGTTTTAACGTTATTTTTCTTTACAAAATTTCCTTCTACTAGTTTGTTCATGTTTTTAGTACTAGCTGAAATAAAAGCATCTATGCCAGCTCCTTCTTCTATTTGTTTTTGCAAAGTACCACTAGCTCCATATGTAAAATCAATATCTAAACCTTTTTCTAATAATAAAGGTTTCATTTCATTGAATGACTCTGTCAAACTAGCTGCTGCCGCTACTGTTAATTTAACCGTTTCCTTAGACTCTTCAGTTTTATTTACTTCTGTTTCTTTAGTATTTTTATTGCACGCTGTAAATGTCAACAATAATGCTAAAAGCATTGAAAAAATTAATAAATATTTCTTTTTAAACATTAAATCACCCTTTCTAACTACTACAATGATTATACATTTTTCGTTATATTATTTCAAGTATAACCAGATTATATCTGTATATCTCTTATCTTTTCTATATTTATCAAAATCAATATCTGTAAGTGAATATTCCACTATATTATTATTTAACTTACATGATATGGCTAGATCTTTAAATGCTTTTTCTTCATTTTTTAATTTTAAATAAACACAACTTCTATTATAGTATAAATTAGCAGAATTACTAATATTTCCAATACCTAAATTTAATATCCTTAGGCTCTTTTCATAATTCTTTTGTTCTATGTATAGAGCCGATAAATTCAAATATATATTTGCAATGTCTTTATTCAATTTTAAAGCTTTATAATAATATTCTTCTGCCTTTTCAAAATTTCCTATTCCTTTATAGGCGATTCCTAAATTAAAAACTGAAAGATAATAATTAGGATTAATTTCTACAGATTTTTGTAAATATTTTATAGCTTTTTCATATTCTTTGTTTTGTTCATATATACTTCCTAGATTATTATATGCCATATAGTCTTGTGGAAATTTATTTATTGTTAGTAAATAATTTTCTATAGCTTTTTCTTCGTAACCATTACGATCATATAAATCTGCTAAAAAGAAAAAAGCATCTCTGTAATCTAATTTTATAGCTTTAGCTTTCTCATAAAATTTTTCAGCTTTTTCAAAATTATTTTTATAGTCATACATTACAGCTAGTCCATAAAAAGCTTCTGGTATTTCTCCAAATTTTTCTATTATTTTTTTATAATTATCTACAGACTTATCTAGATTGTTCAATTCAAAATATATTTGAGAAATATTTAAATATATATTTATATATTCATCTTCTAAATTTTCAAATTCTAATGCTTTCTCATAGCTTTCTATAGCTTTTTCAAATTCTTCACTTAAGTAAAAACTATTAGCTATTTTTATATAGTTATTACTTCTTCTGTACTTATCCATAATAAGAAAAGAAGTGGTTTCCCACTTCTAAAAGTTAGTCCTTCCTATAAATTTCATATCAGTTTCAACACAAGGATCTACATTTAAATCCCAACTTGCATTTATACCATCTATTTCTGCTAATTTTTCATAATAGTACATTACTATCCCAGAATCTGTTAAATTAACATTTCCTTGATAATCTTTTATAAATAAATCAATTTTTCCATCTTTTATTAAAAATCTCCAAGGTTGTTTATTAAATGCTGAAGGTGCATTTCTTAAGTAGTAAAATATTTCATCTAGTCCATAATTTTGTAAAGTTTCAACATCTACTGGTGTATCTAAATCATTAATATATATAAAATCCTCTAATCCCAATCTATTACTATACTGAGAATCTCCTTTTAGTATATAGTTAACTGGAATGCCAAATGCTAAAATAAAATCTATCTTATCTTTTGTTCCAAAAACGTCTTTTTTCAATTCATCACTAACTGAAAATAAACTTACCCAGCATGTTCCATATCCTATTTCTGAAAGCTTTCCTATTATATCTTCTAAATAATAAGCTCCATATATATATGATTCATCATTTGGTTCTTTCATAGAAAGAGATATGTAACCAGGTGCTTCTATCATAACTCCTGAATATCCACCTTCTCCTCGCAATGGTTTATAAATATTCTCACCTTCAAATAACTGGTAATTAATATTATATCTATTAGCTTTTTCGTTTACTTCTTTTAAAATTTCATTTACTTTTTTTAAATCTTTATTTGACAAATTTTTTAGTCTATACTCTCTTGCAGACTTTCTGTTTTCCATAAATTCACTTAATTTCATAATTCACTCCTATTATTTATTATTTTAATATTCTGATATAATCTTATATGGTGATTATATGACTATTGTTTCAAAACAACAATTAAATGCAATTTCGCACAAAAATGGTCCAGCTCTGGTTTTATCAGTCCCTGGATCAGGTAAAACTACTGTATTATTAAATAGAATTATATACTTAATTGATACCCATAATATCAAATATAATCAAATTTTAAATTTAACTTTCAGTAAAATTCAAGCTATGGATATGAAAGAACGTTTTAAAATGATGGCTGGAAATACTAATGTATCATTCTACACAATTCATTCCTTTGCTTATAGTATTATAAAGCAATACTGTAAAAAAAACAAAATTAATATTACGTTAATAGAAGGTAGTAACAAATATAATAAAAACAGATTAATTAATAGACTTCATTTTGAAGAATTTGGCATTAAAATAACTACTGCTGACTTGGAGTCTTTCTTTTCTAATTATAGCCTTTTAAAAAATAATATGCTTAATATTAATGAATTTACAAATATTACTGATTTTTCAAATCTTGCTATTAAATATGAAGAATTTAAATCTAATAATAAATTAATAGATTTTGATGATATGTTAACTTTTGCTTATGCAATATTAAATGAAGATAAAGATATATTAAATTTAATAAAATCTAAGTTCACATATATTCAATTAGATGAAGGACAAGATGCTAGTTTAATACAATTCAAGTTACTGGAACTAATAGCAAGTCCTGAAAACAATATTTTTATACTAGCTGATGATGATCAATCTATTTATTCTTTTAGAGGTGCTAAACCAGACTATTTACTAAATATAAAAAATATTTATGATAATATAACTTTTTATAATTTAAATAAAAATTATAGATCTACAAAAGATATTGTTATGCTTTCAAATTATATTATAAAAAATAATAAAGAAAGATACTATAAAGATGTTGAAAGTAATAGTATTGAAAAAACTCCTATTCAAATAGTAAAGGTAAAAAATTTAGAGTTCCAAAATAAATTTATACTAGAAAAAATAAGTGAATTTTGCAATGAAAACGAAAATATTGCTATTTTATTTAGAAATAATATCTCTGCTTATGCTCCTGCTTTTATTTTAAATAATGAAAATCTAAAGTTTAATAAAAGATTAAATTTTAACAATAAAAATTTAAATATAGTTTTAGATGATTTGAAAAATATAATTAATTTTTCAAAAAATCAAAATAATTTAGGATTTTTTAAAGCAATTTACTACAAACTTAACTTATATCTAAAAAAAGATTATATTGAAAATATTTATATTCATAACTACGACAGTATTTTAAAATATATAATTAATGACTCTTATATTAAAGAATATCAAAGAGACTTAATAAAAGATTTTAAGATTTCTGCAAACAAAATAATAGAAAGTAATTTAACAGAATCTTTAAAAATAATTTTTCAAGAAACTGGATATCTAGAATATATTTCAAAAAGATTTGATAATATTCCAATAAATTTCATTAAAGAATTATTAATTTATACGAGTAATAATTATACGACAATTGAAGAATTAATTGAATTTTTTAACAACCTAAATATTAATTTATCTGACAAATTAATGAATGACAGTAAGATTTATATTTCTACTATTCATCAATCAAAAGGTCTTGAATATGATAATGTAATATTGATTGACCTTGTAGATGGAGAATTTCCAATATATTCTGATAAAATATCAAATATTGAAGAAGAACGTAGACTTTTTTATGTAGCTATTACTAGAGCTAAAAAAAGACTATACTTAGTATCTCCTAAATTTAGAGGAAATAAAAAAGTAAAACCTTCAAAATTTTATACCGAAATAAAAAATTTATCAAAATAAAGATATTGAATACATTTTATTCAATATCTTTATTTTTAAATATTTCATTCATAGTTTTTCTGTTATAGTCTAACAAATATTTATTTAACATCTCATAATATGGAAATAGTTTTTCTCTACTATCTGAAATTAAATCCATTCTTCTATCATCATAAAAATTTAAAACAACAATATTTTCTGTATCTACTAAATAACTGTTCATCCCTTCGATTTTCCCACCAAAATCTTTTTTGGTAATTTCTAAAAATAATCTATTAATATATAATTTATTTTCTAGAATATTCCAATAATACAATTTTGTATAACGAATCCCTTCATAAAACTCTCCTATTGGATCTTCTTCAATATATTTCACAACTCTTATATTATCCTCTTCTTTAGGATAAGGAAGTTTTATTGTCTCTACATAATTTTTAAATTCATTATCAAATTTTTTTGATATTTCATTTTCGTATGTTTCTTCCCCATACCAACTCAACTCTAATATTAATATATTAAAATTAAATTCCAAGCTATTATATATTTCTAGCGCTGTCTTTCTAGCTGCTTTAAAATAATATTTTTCAATATGCCTATTTTTATTAAATGGACTGAATTTAGGTTCTATATCAAATCTCAAATAATATTTACTATTATATATATATTCTATATTTTCCCCGTTTAATTTTCTTTTAACTTCTTTTACCTTTTCTTTTAGCATAAAATCTCCTAAATAAAAAAGTCTAGGTAATATTTACCTAGACTAAATTTTTAATATTATAATTTTCCTACTAAATCAATTCCTGGTGTTAATGTATCTTCACCTGGTTCCCAGCTTGCAGGACAAACTTGATCACCATATTTATGAACGTATTGAGCAGCTTTAACTTTTCTTAAAAGTTCTTTAGCATTTCTACCAATACCATCTGCACTTATTTCATATAATACTATGTCTAAATCTGGATTAATTAAGAAAGTCCCTCTTCTTGATTGTCCGTCTGCTTCTTTTAAAACACCAAATTGTCTACTTAATGAAAAACCTCTATCTGATAATAATGGATATTCTACTTTTGACATTTGCTCAGAAGCATCTAACCATGCTTTGTGAACAAATTCGCTGTCTGTAGAAACTCCATATATTTCTACTCCCAAGTTTTTAAATTCACTATATAAACCTTGCAATTCTTCTAACTCTGTTGGACATACAAATGTAAAATCTCCTGGATAGAAGAATAGTACTGACCATTGTCCTTTTAAATCTTCGCTTGATACCTCCGTTAATGCTCTATCTTTATAAGCTGGTACCTTAAATTCTTCTACTTTTTTATTTATATAATTCATTAAATCACCCTTTCTTTTGTATTACAAGCTCATTATAACATCACCGTGAAATAAAATCAATATTATTTTAACTTTATTTTTGTAATAATTACAATCAAATGTCTAATATCTTTACTTGCGAATTTATTGAATATATAACATCTTTTCTTTCTACTATAATTTCAACTTTATTTTTTAAAGAATTATCCTCATTTATTTTTTTTATAAGTTCTTTTATTGGATTTATTGCTACTGAATTTCCAGTTAGTTTTAACATAGATAAATCACCTGATGTGTCACCATAGCTATACGAATTACTAATATCAATATTGTATTTATCTACTAGTTTTTCAACTTCTTTTTTCTTGCTATCACTATCCCACATAGGAATTATCTCACCAGTATAATTCAAATTTTCATCAAGAACATATTTTGTGGCTCTGTACTCTGTAACATTATATATGTTAGCCATTTCTTTTACTAAAAAATCTGGACTACCTGAAATAAAGAAAATAAGATGATTATTTTCTTTATGATAATTAATTCTATTTCTAGTATATTTATATACTATTTCACCTATATTTTTTACTACTTGTTTAGATATATGCTCATTAAACTCTGAATTAAAGCCTATTAATCCTTCTTTATATGCATCTGCCATCACCAAAGAGTAAGAGTCATATTCATCATATCTTTTTGAATAAGCATCCCAAAATGGTTTTATTTTCTCCAACCAAATAGTCTGACTTATAATGTCATATTTTACTAACTTTTTAAAATGATCAATCATCAATGATTCTCTTGCTAAAGTACCATCAATATCAAAAAAAGCCGCTATTCTCTTATCCATAACTATGCACGCTTTTCATTTGTAATTTTTTCACTAGTTGACTTTTTATCTACTTTCTTAACTTTTGCTTTTTTTGTTTTTTTAACCTTTTTTACTTTAGGTTTATTTTTAGTGAAAAATATGTCTAAAAACCATGCCATACACAATGAAACAACACCTGATGCTAATGTTAAAACGAAGAACTCTAGAGTTGTTAAGGCTACTGGATTAGTAAGATTAGTAAGTGCAACTATAAGTAAAATTAATGCTGTTGCTAACATCGCTAATCCAAATAAATATTTTGCAATTCCTTCCTTTTTTATAAATTTAAAAATTATAAAGACAATCACCATTGAAAAAATACAAAACAATGGTACTTTTAATACTTTATCTGAATTATTTGATATCATTTCTAAAATTGAACTCATACATACTCCTTTGATTAATTCTATTATTATAATATAAAAATTTTTAGTGAATTTATAATAATGCTTTATTCAATATTTTATCATAAATTCACTAAAATTATCATACTTTACTTATGTTTCAATAAATATGTTAAAATATAAATGATTATTTGCACCAGTAGCTCAACGGATAGAGCAACGGTCTTCGGAACCGTTTGTTGGGGGTTCGATTCCTCTCTGGTGCACCATTATATTTATTCAGTAATTAAATCTTATATAATTTGTTTATTTTTATATCAGTAAATTATTTCGTGAAAATTGATTTTATTTCTATAATATTATATGCAAATATTTTTCTAATTAGTTAAATTTTTTTATCTTATATATGTTATAATATTGACATATATTCTATGTACATTATCTAGTTATACACCGTTTATGTCTCTGTATTTCTATAATCAAATTTCTTAACTATAATTATATTATTATAGATTTTTATTTAATTTTAAGGAGGTTAATATGAATGATTTCAACCCTGAAATTGTTATAAAAAATGCAAATGTTTATAACAGTTACTTTAAAGCTTTTAAAAAATCGGATGTCTATATTCTAAACGGAAATTTTCTGTATATTGATGAAAATTTAAACTCAAATTTAAAAGCTAGTAAAACAATTGATGCCAATGGAAAATATATGATACCTGGTTTAATAGATATTCATATGCATATCGAAAGCTCTATGGTCTCTCCAGTAAATTTTTCAAATCACATGGCAAAATGTGGTGTTACAACAATAGTTTCCGAACCACATGAAATGGCTAATGTTGCAGGTATAGATGGTATAACTGCAATGATTGAAGCTGGTAAAAACAGTAAGATAGATATTTTTTACGGCATCCCTAGTTGTGTTCCTGCATCTTCAGAAGACCTTGAAACTACTGGTGGAATTATAAATTTCGAAGAAATGAAAGAATTAAAAAAAATTCCTGAAGTTGCTTGTGTTGGGGAGGTAATGAATTATCGACAGATTATACAGCCTAATAATTTGGAAATTTCTAAATTTATAGACTACGTAAAACAAGAGGATCCTAATTTCCCAATAGAAGGGCATTGTCCTCAATTAGTTGATTTAGACTTAGCTAAGTTTTTATATTTAGGAATTAATGCAGACCATACAGAACACAATTTAGAAGAAATCAGACAAAGATTTGCAAATGGTATGTTTGTTGAAATTCAAGATAAAATGCTCAGTCCTGAAATAATCCAGTATATTATTGAAAACAACTTGTATGAATACTTTTCATTTGTTACAGATGATGTAATGGCAGATACTTTATATTATGAAGGTCATTTAAACTGTTTATTGAAAAAAGCTATATCATTTGGTATGAAGCCTGAAATTGCAATTTACTGCTCTACATATACCCCTTCTAGAAGAATGAACATGCTAGATAGGGGAACACTTTCTCCTGGTAAAATTGCAGATTTTATATTACTAGATAATATAGAAAATTTCGAAATAGATTCCACTTATAAACGTGGAAATTTGATATACAATAAAGAAATTTCTGAAAATACACAACCAAATGCAAAATGCTTCCCTAAACAATTATACAATAGCATAAAGTTGAGACATCAAAATAAAAATTCCCTTTACATATCAGTAAAAGAAGATATTAAAAATGCTAATGTTAATGTAATGGAAATAAATGACAATTCTACTAAAACTAATCTTAAAAATATAAATATGCCCCTAAAAAATGGACTTTTAGATTGGAAAAATAGTAACTGCCTTCTTACTGCAGTATATGAAAGATATGGAAAAAACAATAATGTTGGCTTAGGATTTTTAACTGGTTGCTGTCATAAAAAAGGAACTGTTGCTACTAGTTATGCTCATGATAACCATAATATTTTAGTTGCAGGTTCAAACATAGATGATATGATTCTTGCCGTCAATAGAATTATTGACCTTCAAGGTGGAATGGTCGTTGTTGATAACGGTGAGATAAAAGCTGAACTTCAATTAAATGTTGGAGGGATTTTATCTGAAAAACCAGTTTCATTAGTAGCTAAAGATTTATTAAATGTACGAAATGCAATGATTGAATTAGGATATGAACACTATAATCCTATAATGTCTTTTGGTACATTGACACTAACAGTTAGTCCAACAATAAAAATAACAGATAAGGGTTTGATTGATGTAATTAATTCAACCATTTGCCCTTTATTTAACAGTATTTAAAATAAAGGAGTTTTATATGAATAATAAATCTAGTAAAAATAATAAAAATTTAATTGAATCAATATTTAAACTAAAAGAAAATAATACTAATATAAAAACAGAAGTTCTTGCAGGTATAACGACTTTTGTTACTATGGCTTATGTTTTAGGCACAATTCCAAATATAATGGCTAATGCGGGTCTTGATAGAGCCCCTATATTAACATCTATGATTTTACTCATAATTTTAACAACTGTAGCTATGGCTTTAATTACAAATAGACCATTTGCTTTAGCACCTGGATTAGGTAGTGTAGCTATTGTATCTGGAATGATTGCAAATGAAGGAATTCCTCAAGAAGTTACTGCTGGTGTTGTATTTTGGAGTGGTATAATCTTTGTTATTATTTCCTATATTGGAATTAGAGATGCTGTTGTAAATGCTATTCCTCCAAGTTTAAAACACGCTGTAAGTGCTGGAGTAGGATTGTTCATCGCATTATTAGGTTGTAGAAATGCTGGTATTATTGTTGGTGTTGAAGGTGCTAATTATCTTGCTTTTGGTGACTTAATGAACCCTACTGTAATATTAGCTATTATTGGATTTGTAATTATTTTGGTTACTAAAATGCTTAAAGTTCCAGGATATATGATAATTTCAATTCTTATAACTACTTTAATAGGACTGCCAATGGGATTAACTCAATCACCTGAATCGTGGTTTATAATGCCTGCAAATCCGCTACATTATTTTATGAAAGTAGATTTTATAAAAGCGTTAAACTTTGCGTATATCCCATTTATTATATCCCTATTTGTTCCCGACTTTTTCTCAACATTTGGTACTGCCATTGGTGTGGGTGAAAAAGCTGGATATTTAGACAAAAATGGTAACTTACCAGGTATAGATAAAGTATTTAAAGTAGATGCTATTTCAACTGCTGCAGGTGGTTTATTTTGTATTCCTTGTATGACTACATATCTTGAATCTTCTGCTGGTGTAGAAGCTGGTGGTAAAACAGGTTTAACTGTTATATCTACATCGTTCTTCTTTTTGATTAGTTTGTTTTTAACACCTATAGCTTTAATGATACCTAGTGCAGCTACTGCACCTGCTTTAATAATTGTTGGAATAGGAATGCTAAGTTCAATGAGTAAAATTAAATATGATGATTTTACTGAAGCTTTCCCAGCATTTGTATGTATTGCGTTTACAGTTTTCGCAAATAACATCGCAAATGGAATATGTGTTGCTATTCCTGTATATCTTATATTAAAAATAGCTTCTAAAAAAATAAAAGAAATTCCTATTGCTATTTATGTCTTGACTGCAGTATGTTTCTTATATTTTTATACATTATTTAAATAAAAAACAAGCCATAATGGCTTGTTTTTTTATTTTGCATTTAATGCTGCCATAGTTATGAAATTATAAGGTTGATTAAAATGTGGCAAGAAAAACAAATCTAATAAAGCTAATTTATCAATTGTCAATTTTTCTTGAATTGCTAGTGAAAACATATGAATTCCCATACTAATGTCATAAGTTGACATAATTTGCGTTCCAACTATCACTCTATCTTCTTTCCTGTAAACTATTCTAATTTTTACTTTTGGATTTTCCACTTCCATGAACGCTGGTTTTTTAGTATCTTCATAATCTGTATAATCCACATCTATATTCATGCTTTTAGCCTGACTTACTGTCAAACCTGTAGAAACCATATTTAAGTTATATATAGAAATAGCTGAAGATCCTTGTACACCTTCTGACTCAATATTAGTGCCACATACATTATGAGCTGCTATTATTCCAGATCTAACTGCATTCGTTGCCAATGCTATATAATCATAATTTTCTATAGCATTATTGTATACTGTTGCACAATCTCCTATAGCGTAAACATCCTTGTCGCTAGTTTGACATTTTTTATTTGTTAAATAAGCTCCATTTTCATATAGCTTTAAATAATTTTTACCAATATCTGTATTAGGATTAAATCCAACTGCCATTATAACCATATCTGCATTATATTCTTTTTTATCTGTTATGACTTTGTTAACATTATTATTTTCATCACCAGTAAATTTTATTACAGTTTCGTTAAGTGCAACATTTATTCCATGATTTGATAAATTTCTTTCCATTTCATCTGTAAAAATATCATCGTAATATCCATTTAATACTCTTGGACAGTGATCTATCAATGTAACATTTTTATCTAGTCTTTTAAAAGCTTCTGCTAATTCTACTCCTATATAACCTGCACCTATTACCACTACATTTTCAAATTTTTCTTTTTCTAATTTTACGATTACTTCTTTGGCATTTTGATATAACTTCACCATTTGAATATTATTTAAATCATTACCTTCTATATCTAACATTCTTGGTGTAGACCCTGTTGCTAGAATTAATTTGTCATAATTATCTTCTATATCATTTCCCTCTACAGATACAACTATTTTTTTATTTATAAAATCCACACTCTTTACTTCAGAATTCATATTAACTTTTGCACCCATAGATTCTAAATCTTCTTTGCTAGAATAAAATAAGCCTTCTCCACTACTTATTTGCTCACCTATCCATAATGCCATTCCACAGCCTAAAAAACTTATATTACTATTTTTATCATAAACTACTACTTCCTTATCTTTATAATTTGACAATATTGTCTTTATTGCAGCTGTTCCTGCATGGTTTGCACCAATAATTACAATTTTTTCCATTATTTTCTCCTTAATTCCTACAATTTTTGTAGTATTTTGTTCTATATTAATATTTTTTTAACATATTGTCAACCTTTTTTTATAATTTTAGTTATATATTTATTTAATAGAAAACGTTCACTTTATTAATTTGAAATTTATTCCATTAAAAAAAGGGCTAATTTATGCCCTTTAAAAACTTTTTTCTAGTTTACTTATCATTTCATCTATATTGTTTTCATTTATTATTAAAGGTGGTAAAAATCTTAATACATTTCCTTCAGAAACTGTTATAACTAAGCCATTTTCCAAAGCTTTTTTCATTATTTCTCCAGCATTCTTATTTTCTGTTAACTTAATTCCTTGAATAAGTCCTTCCCCTCTTCTTTCTATAATAAATTCATATTCCTTTACTAGATTTTCTAGTTTTTCTTCTAAGTAAGGTGTAATTCTTTTCACATTTTCTAAAATATTTTCTTCTTCAAATATATCTAAAACAGTAGATATAGCTCTGCCTGCTAATGGATTTCCACCATAAGTTGTTCCATGGTCTCCTGGCTTTAATGATGAATTAGCAGCTTTTTCATTTAATAAAAACGCCCCTACTGGAACACCATTACCCAAAGCTTTTGCTGTAGTTACTACATCAGGCTTTATATCAAATTTCTGATATCTATAAAAACTCCCTGTTCTACCAACTCCACATTGTATTTCATCTAATATTAATAATATATCTTTATTCTTACAAATTTCTTCTAGTTCTTTTAGAAATTTTCCTTCTGCAACATTAATTCCACCTTCTCCTTGAATAGGTTCAACTATCATTGCTATGGTTTTTTCAGTAACAAGTTTTTTTACACTATCTATATCATTTAATTCTGCAAATTTAATTCCACTTAACAAAGGCATAAATGGCTTTCTATAACTTTCATTTCCCGTTACTGACAATGATCCTATAGTTCTACCATGAAATGAATGATTAAACGCAATTATTTCATAATCATCAGTTCCATTTTTCTCATAAGCATATTTTTTTGCAACTTTTAACGCACCTTCTATAGCTTCCGCACCACTATTTGTAAAAAACACTTTAGACATACCACTAATCTTGGTTAATTTTTTAGCTGCTTCAGCTACTGTTGCTGTATAAAACAAATTTGAAGTATGAAGTAGATTTTCCACCTGTGTTTTTATTTCTTCCACATATTTTTTATTGCTATACCCTAAGCCAATAACTCCTATGCCACTTAAAAAATCTAAATATTCTTTTCCATCTTCATCATATAGGTAAACATCCTTACCATTTTTAAAAACTACGGGCATTCTATTATATGTTTTTAAAACATTTTCTTCTGAAATATCTATAAATTTATTCATATTACCACCTATCTATAAATTAAAGTTCCTATTCCTTTTTTAGTAAATATTTCCAATAGCAAACTATGCATTTCTCTACCATCTAATATATGAACTCTTTTTACTCCATTTGTTGCTGCCCTTATACAATTTTCCATTTTCGGTAGCATTCCACCAACTATTTTTTCTTCTCTTATTAATTTCTGGGCTTCACTTACTGAAATTCTTGACATCAGAGAATCTTTGTCAGAGTAGTCTATGTAAAAACCTTCAGTATCTGTCAAAAAAGCTAATTTTTCTGCTTCCAATGCTATTGCTATTTCACTAGCAGCTTCATCAGCATTTATATTATACATTTGATAATTTTTATCCACCCCTATTGGACATATAACTGGAACATAATCGTCTTTTAATAGTGTCTTTATTAGTTTAGTATTTACTTTAGTAATATCTCCAACAAATCCTATATCTTTTCCTTCTAGATTCTTTTTTCTAACTCTTAGCATTGTTCCATCTTTACCACTCAGTCCTACGGCTTTAACTCCAACACTTTCCATGTGAGATACTAGACCTTTATTTACTCCTCCCAAAACCATTTCTGCAATTTTCATAGTTTCAGTATCTGTAACTCTAAAACCATTGTAGAATTCTGGTTCTATTCCATTTAACTTCACCCATTTGCTAATTTCTTTTCCACCACCATGAACAATTACTGGATGAATACCTACTGATTTTAAAAGTGCTACATCTGTCATTACACTTTCTTTTAATTTTTCATCCATCATAGCTGAACCACCATACTTAATTACTATCACCTTACTATGAAACCTTTGCATATACGGTAATGCTTCTATTAAGACTCCAGCTTTATCTTGTAACTCTATTGATTCATTTTTATTTATCACGATCTATAATCTCCATTTATTTCTACGTATTTATATGTTAAATCGCATCCCCAAGCAGTTGCTTCAAATTGTCCTTCATGAATATTTATCAAAGCTCTTACCTCTTTTTGAGATAATATCTCTGTAGCTTTTTCTTCACTATAATTAGTTGCAATTCCATCTATCACTATATCCAACTCTCCTGCTGTACTAGAAAATTTTAAATCTACTTTTTCAGGTTCAAATTTTTCTCCAGAATATCCCATGGCACACAATATCCTACCCCAATTTGCATCATTACCAAATAATGCTGTTTTGGTTAAATTTGAAGTTATTACAGACTTTGCAATCACTCTTGCTTGTTTATCTGATGATGCTCCTTCTACTTTTACTTCAAAAAGTTTCGTTGCACCTTCTCCATCTTCTGCAATTCTTTTAGCTAAATACTCTGATACAAATCTCAAAGCTTCTTTAAACTTATCATAATTTTCATTCTTACTATTGATCTCTTCATTTCCCGCTAATCCATTTGCCATAACTAAAACTGTATCATTAGTAGATGTATCTCCATCTACTGAAATCATATTAAAAGTATCATTTACAATTTCTTGTAAAGCTTCATTTAATAGACTTTTACTTATATTTAAATCTGTCGTTATAAACCCTAACATTGTACACATATTAGGATGTATCATTCCTGAACCTTTACATACCCCACCTATAGTAACTTTTTTATTATCTATTTCTATTTTTACAGCTATCTCTTTTTTTACTGTATCAGTGGTCATAATAGCTTGTGCAGCACTTGTTCCTTTTTGTTTTTCATATCCTATTTCTTCTTTTAATAGTACAATTCCATTAGATATTTTATCCATAGGTAATTGCTGTCCTATAACACCTGTTGAGGCTAATAATATATTATCTTTTTGTATATCAAATATTTCTGCTGCTTTTTTTACAGTCTCGTCACAATATAACATTCCCTGCTTTCCTGTTGATGCATTAGCAATTCCTGCATTTATAATTATTAATTGTGATTTTTCATAATTGTCTACTATATTTTTATCCCAAATTACAGGAGCTGCTTGCACAATATTTTGTGTAAATACCCCTGCTACATTTGCTGGAATATCGCTATAAATTGCTGCCATATCTTTTCTATTAGACTTTATACCAGCTTCTACTCCTCCAGCTTTAAAACCTTTAGGAGATGTAATTCCACCTTCAATTATTTCCATTCTTACTCCTTATTCTATTTCTTATGGATATATTGGAACTTGTTTTAAACCTTCTTGTTCTTCTAATCCATACATTATATTCATATTTTGAATCGCTTGACCTGCTGCACCTTTTACTAAATTATCTATTGCAGATACTACTATTATTCTATTAGTTCTTTCGTCAATTTTAAAATTAATATCTACAAAATTACTTGTTGAAACCCACTTTGTCTCTGGCATAATATTTTCTTCTAAAATTCTAATAAAAAATTCTTTTCCGTAATATTCTTCATAAATTTCTCTTATGTCATCATAATCATATTTATCCAATAAATTTAAATACGATGTTGCGAGTATTCCTCTATTCATTGGAACTAGATGAGGAGTAAAATTAACTAGAATTTTTTCTTTTGCTGCGTAACCTAATTGTTCCTCTATTTCAGGAGTATGCCTATGGTTTGCAATTCCATATGCTTTTATACTTTCATTTACTTCACAAAATAAATTAGATACATTGGTTCCTCTACCTGCTCCTGATGTTCCTGATTTAGCGTCAATAATAATACTTTTAGTATCTACCACTCTTTCACTTATTAATGGATATAACGCTAAAATGGAAGCTGTTGTATAACAACCTGGATTAGCTAATATTCTTGATTTTTTTATATATTCCCTATTTACTTCACAAAGCCCATATACCGCTTCTTTTATATATTCTGGTGATTTATGCTCTAAATTATACCATTGTGTGTAAGTATCTAAGTCTTTTATTCTAAAATCTGCACTTAAATCAATTACTTTAACTTTTTCTAATAATTGTTCGTTTATAATACCTGAACAATAACCTTGAGGAGTTCCTGTAAAAACCAAATCTACTTCATTAATTAATTCATTAATATCTCCACCTACACAAGTTTTATCTATTAATTTAAAAAAATTACCAAAAATACTATGGTAATCCTTACCTAAATAAGATTGAGAGTATAGCCATTTTATCTCAACATCCTTATGATTTAATAATAATCTAATTAATTCTCCTCCAGCATATCCCGTTGAACCGACGATTCCAACTTTTATCATAAAACCACCCTTTATATAAAATATTTAATCCATTATATCATAGATATTAACAATCTTCTATAATACTTTATTAAGATTTAAAATAAAACAAAAGCAAGTCTACTAACTTGCTTTTGTTTCTTTTAATATTTTATTAACTTCTTCTTCTGAAAAATCATATTTTTTATTACAATAACTACATGAAAGTTCTATATGATGATCTTCTTCTAAGATTTTCTTAATCTCATCTTCCCCTATTGAAATTAATGCTCTTTCGATATTTTCTCTATTGCAGCTACATTTATATTTAACTTCCTCTTCTCCCAGTATTTGTATTTCCATCTTTTTGAAAAAATTATTAAATATTTCTTCTACTGAATTATATTCAGAGAAAATAGAACTTATAGGGGGTAAATTGTTGATACATTCTTCTAATACATCAATATCTTCATCTGTATATCCTGGTAATGCCTGAATAAAAAGTCCTCCTGCTGATTTTACAGAGAAATCTTTGTCTACCAAAACACCCAAGTTTACTACAGTCGGAAGTTGTGCTGATTGGTAAAAATAATTTGCAAAATCTTCTGCTATTTCTCCTGATACTAAATTTGTATATCCTCCATAGGGTTTACCAAATCCGAAATCTCTAATAACTGCTAAGCTTCCATTTTTCCCTACATAAACTCCTACATTTAACTTAGTATTATTAATACTTGGTATATCTATCTCTGGGTTTTGAATATAAGATCTAATATCTCCTTTATTATTTACTTCAGAAATTAGTAGACCAGCTGGTCCACCCCCATCTATTTTAGAAATTACTTTTTCTTTTTCTCCTTTGATATCAGCTTTTAAAAGTGCTGACATAGTCGTTAATCTTCCTAGTGCAGCTGTTGCTGTTGATGAAGTGTTATGTGTTATTCTCATTTTCTCCACTATTTCAGTAGAATTTATAATTAAAAACCTTATGGTTTCGTTTTTATTAATTGCTCTATATAATTTACTCATATTTCCTCCAATTACAAAAGCCCCTAAATATTAGGGGCTTTGGTTTACTTCTAAAATCTATTTAGTATTTTATAACTTAACTACGTTAGAAGCTTGTGGACCTTTTGTTCCTTCTACTACTTCGAATTCTACTTCTTGTCCTTCGTCTAAAGTTCTGAAATCTCCATTATCTTCTAAAGCTGAGTAGTGAACGAAAACGTCTTCTCCTTCTTCTGTAGATATAAATCCAAATCCTTTAGTTGCATTAAACCATTTTACTTTGCCTTTTGCCATTTCTAAAAATCCTCCAAAAAAATAAACGATCACAGTGATAAAATCAATCGCTGCTACGTCACAGCTTAGCTGCTATGACTAACTATAACACAAATTTTTGTTAAATGCAAGATTATATAGTTAAATACTAATTTTTATCTACTTTGTTTTTTATTCTTTCAAAGCTGTAAATAGTATTCTTTGACTATTTTCATCTACATCTCTACCAGTGTCAAAGTCTTTATAACTTATTTCTTTAAATCCTACATCTATCAATAACTTATTTATATATTCGACTGAATATATTTTCTCGCTTTGTTCTTCTGTTATTCTTTTATAAATTCCATTTTCCTCTATAAAAAAATCTAATACAAAATCTACTATTTCAGCTTCTTTATCTAAAAAACTTTGCCAACTATAGAAAATATTGCCATACTCATAGACATAGCAATTATCTCCTAAAACTTTTCTTAATTTATTTTCTGAATTAATGTCAAAAATTAAAATTGACTTTTGCACTAAGCTATTATAAATATTTCTAAAAGCTTCTTCTAATCTACTTGAATCTAAAATATAATTTATAGTATCTAATGTACTAATTGCTACATTAAATTTATTTTCAATTTTAAAGTCAGCTATATCTAAATTTATTAAAGTTAAATTTTCTTTGTATTTTAATTTATTACTAGCAATTTCTAACATTTCTTGACTTAAATCAACTCCAAAATAAGAATCAACTTTAAATTCAAGTCTTTCTGTTAAGTTTCCTGTACCTATTCCTAATTCTAGAATATTTTTTGGAATTATTTTATTCTTGTCTATTTCTGCTTTTATTAAATTCACATAAAAGTCATAGTCTATATCATATACTAATTTATTATAAATTTTTGAAAACTCGTTATACATTTATTTTCTCCAGTTAATATACTTAATCTATTTAAACATTAATTTAAACTCTCCTACTAAATATAATGAACCTGTAATTAAAACAGTATCATCTTTGTCTAGTTCTTTTAATATATATTTTTTTACATCTTCTATATTGCTGATAATTTTATATTTCTTGTTTTTTAGATTTAGCAATTTGCTCATTTCTAAAGGGTCTATTGCTCTCTCATAATCAATCCTAGTAAAAATGATTTCTTTTGAATTATCTATTAATTTTTGCAAATTCTCAAAAATATTTTTATCATTCATAGAACCAAGAACTAAAATATAATTTTTTATTCCAATTTTTTTTACATTAGAATTTAGTACTTCTAATCCTTCACTATTATGTGCTCCATCAATATAAATTTTAGGATAAGAATTTATTTTTTCCATTCTACCTTCAAACCTTGTTCTAGATATTATTTTAGATATTTTTTCTATCCTATAATCTAAATTCAATAATAAAAAAGCTTTAAATGCTAGTAAAATATTAAAAATCTGATGTTCTCCTATCATTAAAGTTTTAAACCTATGGTTTAAATATTCAAATTCAGAACCATTAAGACTAACACTAAGTACATGAATATCTGATTGCTCCAAAAAGTAAAGACTTGAATTTAAAAATTCAGCTTCTTCTCTAATAATTTTATCTATATTAAAACTGTGTTTAAAAGAAACAACTTTTGAATTATTTTTTATAATTCCTGCCTTATGTTTTGTAATTTCTTCAAGATTATTTCCTAATGTATTGACATGATCATAATCTATTGTAGTAATTATAGCCAGCTCATTAGCACTAAAAATATTTGTTATATCGTTTCTTCCACCTATGCCCGTTTCTAATATAATATATTCTAAATTATTTCTTTTAAAAATAATGAGTGCTATAACTAAAGATATTTCAAAATAATTTAATTTACTTTTCGTTTCTTCATCTAATTTAGATTTAATATAATTTACTATATCTACAAACTCATCTTTACTTACAAGCTTATTATTTACTTTAAATCTTTCTCTATAATCTTCAATATGTGGTGATATAAAGTGCCCAACTGTTTTATTTGTACTACCTATAAAACAACTTAAAAAAGTACCTACTGTCCCTTTTCCATTTGTCCCAGCTATTTGTATTATTTTAAAATCTGTACCTTTTATATCAAAAAGAGCAAGGACTTTTTTTAATATTCCTAAGTCCTTGCTATGACCATATTTAGAATTTTCTATATAGTATAAAGCTTCTTCAAAATCCATTATATTTTCGCCTTTATTCCTTCAATAGAACTATTTACTTCTTCTAACATATTTTCATATTTTTTAAGTTTATCTTTTTCTTCTTGAACTACATGCTCTGGTGCTTTTGCAGTAAATTTTTCATTAGATAGTTTACCGCTAGCTCTTTTTATTTCACCATTTAATTTTTCAGCTTCTTTTTCTAATCTTTCCAATTCTTTATTGTAATCCACAAGTCCTGATAAAGGAATAAATATTTTAAATTTATTTTGTACTATAGATATTGCATCTATGTCTTCATCTAAATCAGTATCTTTAAATTCTATACTAGAAGCCCCTCCTAAAGTTTTAAAATTATTAGAAAGCTCCTTTAATACATTTATAATACTTTCATCTTTACTACTAAAAATTATTTCTGATTTTTTACTTGGTGCTATATTAAGTTCTGCTCTTGCATTTCTTATAGATTTTATAGCCTCTATCATAATATCTATTTTTTGTTCTTCATTTCTATATTCATTATCTTTACTAAATAATGGCCAGTTGTCATTAATTAGCATATCATTTTGATTTGGCATTATAGAGTAAATTTCTTCAGTAATATATGGCATAAAGGGATGGAGAAGTTTAATTACAATATCTAGTACATGGACTAGTGTACTTTGAGCTGTAATACTTCTTTCTAAGTCATCATTGTATAGTCTAGGCTTAACAAGTTCTATATACCAATCACAAAACTCATTCCATACAAAGTCATATATTTTATCTGCTGCAAGCCCTATTTCATATTTATCTATGTTTTCATCTACATTTTTTATTAAAGCATTTGCCCTTGAAATAATCCATTTGTCCTCATTTTCTAATTTTACTTCTGATATATCTTTTATATTATCTTCATCTAAATTCATGAAAATAAATCTTGTAGCATTCCATAGCTTATTTGCGAAATTTCTGTTTGATTCTACTCTTTCCAAGTAAAATCTCATATCATTTCCTGGTGAATTACCTGTAACTAGAGTAAGCCTTAAAGCATCTGCACCATATTCTGAAATTACTTCTAATGGATCTATCCCATTTCCTAGTGATTTAGACATCTTTCTTCCTTGTGAATCTCTAATTAACCCTGTGAAATAAACATCTTTAAATGGAATTTCTCCCATATTGTAAATTGAAGAAAACACCATTCTAATTACCCAGAAAAATATTATGTCATATCCTGTTACTAAAACATCTGTTGGAAAGAAATAATCTAAGTCCGGTGTTTTTTCTGGCCATCCTAACGTTGAAAATGGCCATAATGCTGAAGAAAACCAAGTATCTAGAGTATCAGGATCTTGATGTAATCTTGTACTTCCACAAACACATTTTTCTGGTGTTTCTTTTGATACTATTATCTCTCCACAGTCATCACAATAATATACAGGAATTCTATGTCCCCACCACAACTGTCTAGAAATACACCAATCCCTCGTTCCTGTTAACCAATTTTCATATACTTTACCTAGCCTATTTGGAATTAATTTTAATTCGTCATTTTTATATACTTCTAAAGCTTCTTTAGCGAAGTTTTCCATTTTAACAAACCATTGTTTTGAAATTATTGGTTCAATTATAGTGTCACATCTTTCACAGTGTCCTACTGCATGATCGTGTTCTTCAACTTTGTCTAATAAACCTAATTTTTCTAAATCTTCAACTATAGCTTTTCTAGCTTTAAATCTATCCATACCTGAATACTTTCCATATCCCTCTGGTATAAATCCTTTTTCATCAATTACTATACACTGTCCTAAATTATGTCTAGCACCTACTTCAAAGTCATTTGGATCATGTGAAGGTGTAATTTTAACCATACCTGTTCCAAATTCCATTTCAACATAATCATCTGCTATTACAGGGATTTCTCTTTCAACAAGCGGTAATGTTAAAAGTTCGCCAACTATACTTTTGTATCTTTCATCTTCAGGATTAACTGCAACAGCCAAATCTCCCAACATTGTTTCTGGTCTAGTTGTAGCAATTACAATATACCCTTCTTTGTTCTTGAAAGGATATCTAATGTGCCATAAGTGCCCTTTTTCATCTTTATGAACAACTTCAGCATCAGAAACTGCTGTTCCACAACTTACACACCAATTTACAATTCTGTCCCCTCTATATATAAGTCCATCATTATACATTTTTATAAAAACTTCTTGTACTGCTTTTGAAAGATTCTCATCTAAAGTAAAAGCGTCCCTTGACCAGTCGCAAGAAACTCCTAATTTTTCTAATTGATTTTTTATATTTCCACCATATTCTTCAGTCCATGCCCAAGCTTCTTTTAAAAAACCTTCTCTTCCAAGTTCTGCTTTAGTTTTTCCATCCTTTGTAATTTTTTCTACAACTTTCATTTCTGTGGAAATACTTGCATGATCAGTTCCTGGCACCCAAAGTGCAGAATAACCTTGCATTCTTTTTCTTCTTATTAAAATATCTTGTAAAGTATTATTTAATGCATGTCCTAAATGTAAATTTCCAGTTACATTTGGTGGTGGCATTACTATTGTAAAAGGTTTCTTATTTTCATCTATTTTCGCTACAAAATATCCGTTATCTTTCCAAGTTTTATATATCCTATTTTCAAAACTTTTAGGATCATAATTTTTTTCTAAATTTTTCAAAATTTTACTCCTTCTATTTTAATTTTTAAACTAATTTATTTTCTCTATTAAATTATCATACGAAATTATATTAATAATAGATTATAATTTCTATTAATAATATATCTGTTGAATAGCTCTTTAATACCAATATTTATAGAATTAATCAAAAATAAGCCCTTCATCCTCTTTAGGACGAAGGGCTCGCGGTACCACCTAAATTTCATAAGTAAATTATGACTCTCTATATTATAAAGGTTTAAAACCTAAAAACACTCCAAAGCAACCTTCATTTAAATTTACTTAGAAGACTTTCACCAATATCTTCCTCTCTAAAAAGAATTTTAAATTACTCCTCTTTTTCAACATGTTAATATTCAACTAATAGAATTCTACAATATATTTTATTTTTTATCAAGATATAAAAGGATTGCTAATTCTTTCTTGCCCTATTGTAGTATCTGAATTATGTCCTGGGTGAATTACTATATCATCGTCTAAATTCATTAATTTATTATTTATAGACTCTAATAGTTCATTATAATTCCCTGTTGGTAAATCTGATCTACCTATAGAATTTGCAAATAAAGTATCTCCTGTAAACAAGTCTTTTTCAAGTAGTATGCAAATTCCACCCTTTGTATGACCTGGTGTATGAATTATTTTTAAAGTATGATTTTCAAATTCTAACAAATCTCCTTCTTTTATATAATAATCCGCATCTATTGATATATCTTCATACATACTTGAAGATAGGTTTAATACCGGATTATTTAACAGCTCTTTTTCTTTTTCATGAGCATAAACTGGTATATTATATATATTTTTTAACTCTTTTACTGAACCTATATGATCACCATGTCCATGTGTTAAAATAATAAATTTTGGAATTACTTTATTTTCTTCTATTATTTCTTTTATATATTCTACTCCATAACCAGGATCTACTATAAAACAATTATCATTTTCTTTTACTATATATACATTTTCTACCAAAGATCTTGTCGTATATTTTATTATTTCCATAACAACTCCTAATAAATTTTACTACTATCCAACTGTATAGTTACAGGTCCATCGTTTATTAAAGATACTTTCATATCAGCTGCAAACTTTCCAGTTTCGACTTTTAATCCTGAATCTTTTTTTAATTCTTCTAAAAATCTCTCATAGTAATCATTCGCCTTTTCATGCTTTGCCGAATTTATAAAACTAGGTCTATTTCCTTTTCTACAATCTCCATATAAAGTAAACTGTGAAACTACAAGAAATTCTCCGTTAATATCTTTTATAGATTTATTCATTTTTCCCTCTTCATCTTCAAAAATTCTTAAATTTATAATTTTATTTTTAACGTATTCTAAATCTTTTAGTTCATCATCAACATTAACAGCTAAAAAAATAAGCAATCCTTTTTTAGCACTTCCTATTATCTCATTATCTACTTCAACAGTAGCTTCTTTTATTCTTTGTACTATTGCTCTCATTTTATCTCCTTAAAAAATAAGGATTGATAAACAATCCTTATATCTTAACTCTATAAACATCAAGTGTTCCTTTAATAGACCTTATTGCAGCTAAAACATCTTCTATTTCTTTGATATGTTTAACTTCTACTATTAAATTAATTGTATATGTCTTATCTTTATTTTTAACAACATTCATTCCTTTAGTATCTGTACCTATTTCTGATATTTTCTGAGTTAAACTCGCCAAATATCCAAATCTATCAAAGGCAATTATTTTTATTTCAACATTGTAATTTGTTTCTTCATTCATATCCCAAGACACATCTATAAGTCTATTTGAATCATCAATATTTACTATATTAGAACAATCTTTTCTATGAACAGAAACTCCCCTACCTCTTGTAATATAACCTACAATATCGTCACCAGGAACAGGATTACAACATTTTGCTATCTTAATTTGAATGTTGTCTACTCCCTTTATTATAATTCCATTATCTGAAGTTACTGGTTCTTTATGTTTATGATAATTATCTTGTAGAGTTTCTAAAGCATCTTCTGTATGATAATATTCTTTGTGAAGTTCTTTCAGTTTTGGAATAACCTGTGTAAGTGGAGTGCTTCCAAACCCAATTGACGCAAACATATCATCCAAAGTTTTAAATGACATTCTATCTTTAACAGCATTAACCCATTCATCTTTTAATATCTCATTAAAAGTATATCCTTGCTTTCTAACTTCTTTTTCAAGTAAGTCTCTACCTTTTATAATATTATTGTCTCTCTCTTTTTTCTTAAAATATTGTTTTATTTTAGTTTTTGCTTGAGAAGATTTAACAATTTTAAGCCAGTCTAAACTAGGTCCTGAAGAATTCGGCGAAGTAAGTATCTCCACTATATTACCTGTTTTTAATTTATAAGTTAGTGGAACTATCCTTCCATCAACTTTTGCACCAACACATTTATTTCCTACGGCTGAATGTACTCTATAAGCAAAATCTATAGGTGTTGAACCCTCTGGTAAATCTATTACATCCCCTTTAGGTGAGAATACAAAAACCTCATCCATAGAAAAATCATCTTTTATCGTATCAATAAACTCTCTAGAGTCTGACAAATCCTTTTGCCATTCCATTAATTCTCTTATCCAGCTAAGTTTTTTATCTAAATTACTTACTTTTCCGGTAGTGCCTTCTTTGTATTTCCAATGTGCTGCTATACCATATTCTGCTATTCTATGCATTTCCCAGGTTCTAATTTGAACTTCAAAAATTTCTCCTTTAGGGCCAATTACAGTTGTATGAATAGACTGATATAAATTTGGCTTAGGCATTGCAATGTAGTCTTTAAATCTTCCAGGAATTGGCTTCCATAATGTATGAACTGCACCTAAAACACCATAGCAGTCTTTTACACTATCAGTTATAACTCTAACTGCTGACAAATCAAATAGTTCTTCAAATGTTTTTCCCTGCTGATACATTTTTTTGTAAATACTGTAAATGCTCTTTGGTCTACCACTAATTTCGCCTTTTATATTTAATTCATCTAACGCAAGGTTTAATACCATTATTACATCTTGAATATAAGCTTCTCTTTCTATTCTTTTGAGCTTTACCTTCTCAACTAACTCATAATAAATCTCTGGTTCCTGATATCTTAAACTTAAATCCTCAAGCTCCCATTTTATAGTATTAATACCTAGTCTATGAGCCAATGGAGCATAAATTTCTAGGGTTTCACTAGCTATCTCAATTTGCTTATTTCTATTCATATATTCTAAAGTTCTCATATTGTGTAATCTATCTGCTAGCTTTATAATGATAACTCTAATATCTTGAGACATAGCCAAGACCATTTTCCTCAAATTTTCAGCTTGGTTTTCATGTTTAGATTTATATTTTAATTTTTTTAATTTTGTTACACCATCTACTAATTTTGCTACTTCTTCACTAAACATTTCTTTTAATGTATTGAAATCTGCATCTGTATCTTCAATTACATCATGAAGCAGACCTCCCATTATAGTAGCATCATCCATATTTAAATCTGCTAAATTATTAGCTACAGCAACCGGGTGTATAAAATATGGTTCTCCAGAACTTCTAAGCTGACCTTCATGCTTTTCTTTTGCAAAATAATAAGCTTTAGTTATCATTTCCTTGTCAGTATTTGGATTATACAATTCTATTTTTTTCAATAAATCTTCTAACATATTATACACCTCCCTATATAGTAATATCCTGTAAATATTATACCATTTTATCATATAATATTTACATCTACAATCACATTATCTTATATCTTTTATTACTAATTGTATATTTTTCTTGTTGTTAAATTCATTAATATCTGGATAGTATACAATATCAATTTTATTTTCATTTACTATTCCAATTTGTGAGTCTTTAAATCTACTTCCAAATTTTTTTTCTAAATATTCCCAAGCTTTTTCTACATCTCCAAAATATATACCTTCTAATAGTCGTTCTCTTATATCGAATATAAATTTAATAACATTTTTATTCTTTCCAATAATATCTATTTTTTTAAGATTTATATCTTTATCTCCAAAAACAGGTCTGCTGTTACCTTTTCCATATGGCTCTAACGAATTAATTTCATCGATTATATCAAAAGTAAGCTCATTTGCATATAATTGAGAGTCTAAATGTATTTTCGGCGTTAAATCGTCCCTTGTTAGCTTTGAATTCTGATTTAATTTTAATGAAAATTCTTTTAATAAATCTTCTTTTATTGAAAGTCCAGCTGCCATTGGATGACCACCAAAAGAATTTAGCATTTCATTAAATACATTTATTTCTTCAAACATATTATATTCATCTATACTTCTACCAGAACCTTTTAAAACTCCATCCTCACTAGAAGCCGTTAATACTATTGTGGGCTTATAATACTTTTCCTTGACTTTTCCTGCAATAATTCCAGCTAAACTCTCATGTATTGACTTTTCCTTTACTATAATAACGGAATTTTCATCTAGTTTGTCTAGCTCAATAGTTTTTATGATTTTTTCTAATCCTTCTTTTGTAAGCTGTTTTCTTTCTTGATTTAAAGCCACTAATTTTCTAGCTATTTCTTCAACTTTTAGCATATTTTCTTGTAGAAATAATTCTATACCGAGGGTAGCACTCTCAAGTCTTCCAGCTGCATTTATACAAGGTCCTATCACAAACCCTAATGCATAAGTATTTACTTCAGTCTTTAGACCTGTTTCTTTAATCAAACATTGAAGTCCATAGTTTTCTGTATTATTTATTCTTTTTAAACCTTCTATTACAAAATATCTATTTTCGTCTATTAAGTCTACTACGTCACAAACCGTTCCCATTGCAACATATTCTAGTAAATCCAAGAGATATTCGGTGTCTCCATCAAGCTTTTCATACAATGCTTGTATAAATTTAAAAGCTACACCTGCTCCACAAAGTTTCTTAAAAGGATACTTACAATCAGATCTATTTGGATTTAAAACTGCATCTGCAACTGGAAGAATATCTTCTCCATTTTCATTTTTTACTTGGTGATGGTCTGTTACAATTACTTTAATTCCTTTATTTTTAGCGTATTCTACAACTTCAAAAGCTGTAATTCCATTATCGCAAGTAATAATCAAATCAACTTTATCTTCTAAAGCTTTTTCAACTATACGTTTTGATATACCATATCCATCTTCTACTCTATGTGGTATAGCATATGAAATATTTTCAGTATATATCATAATACCATCAATCAATGTCATAGTTGCAGAATTACCATCTTGATCATAATCACCAACTATTCTAATATGTTCATTTTTTTCTATGCATTCTATCAAAATATTCACAGCTATTTCCATATCTTTCATCAAAAATGGATTGTGAACAGAATTTTCAAAAGTTGGATTTAAAAATTGCTCAATATTTTCATTTTCTATATTTCTATTAACCAATAACTTTGCAATTATAGGATTTATATTAAATTTTTTACTTATTTCTCTATAATCTCTTGAATTACCTTTTAAAAACCATTTACTCATTTTGCACCTATTTAATTAAATTTAATAACCTTTTTGTTTAAAATATCATATTTACCATAAAAAAATAAAATATTTGATATATATCAAATATTTTATTTAAAGATTTTATTCATTTTCATTTTCGTTGTTATCGTCTTCTTCTTCGATTTCAACATCTTCTTCTTCGTCTTCTTCTTCAACTACTGGCTCATCTCTTATTACCATTCCTATAGCTGATTTTACAAATTCCATTCTTGTTTTTGCATTTGAAGTTTCAATTATTACTGAATCTTCATTAACTTTTAATACTTTTCCTTTAATTCCACCAATAGTAATAATCTCATCACCTATTTTTAGGTTATTTCTCATTTCCATATCAGCTTTTTGTTTTTTTTGTTGTGGTCTAATAGTGAAAAAGTACATTACACCAATAATTAAAATTAAAGGTAAAAACATTCCCAATGATTGTGCGTTCATTCCATCCTCCTATTTTTTGTGGTAGTCATAACCATATTTTTCATAGAATTCTTCTTTATATTCTAAAAATCTATCGTTTTTTATTGACTCCCTAATTTTATCCATCATATTAATTAAAAATGATAAATTGTGTATTGTCAATAGCCTTGCCCCTAATACTTCATCTACATTAATTAAATGCCTTATATATGCTCGACTATGATTTCTACATGTATAACAATTACATTCTTCATCAAGAGGTCTAAAATCTTTAGAATATTTTGCATTTCTAACTACAAGCTTTCCTCTTGATGTAAGTGCAGTACCGTTTCTGGCAATTCTTGTTGGTAATACACAATCTGCCATGTCTATTCCAGCTTCTACAGCTTCAAATAGATAATCTGGAGTTCCTACTCCCATTAAATATCTAGGTTTATTTTCTGGTAAAAACTGTATAGTATGATTTAAATATTCTATCATAATATCTCTAGGTTCTCCAACAGACAAACCTCCTATTGCATATCCTGGTAGATCTATATCCACCGTAGCTTTTGCACTATATTCCCTTAAATCCTTATACATTCCACCTTGCACTATTCCAAAAAGACTTTGTTTATCTGTGTTTTTATGATAGTCTTTGCATCTTTGAAGCCATCTTAAAGTTCTGTGCATAGAGCTTTCTACATATTCTTTACTAGCGGGATATGGTGTACATTCATCAAAAGCCATTATTATATCTGAACCTATATCATTTTGTATCTCCATTGATTTTTCAGGAGATATAAAATGCTTAGAACCATCTATATGTGACCTAAATTCAACACCTTCTTCAGTAATTTTTCTTATTTCATTTAAACTAAATACTTGAAATCCTCCACTATCAGTAAGAATAGGTCTGTCCCAATTCATAAATTTATGAAGTCCACCTGCTTCTTTTAAAACCTCTTGTCCTGGTTTTAGATAAAGATGATAAGTATTACCTAATATAATTTGAGCATTAATATCATAAAGTTCTTCCGATGTCATAGTCTTTACTGTTGCTCTTGTACCAACAGGCATAAAGATTGGTGTTTCTATTCTCCCATGTGGTGTATCTATATATCCAAGCCTAGCATTAGAATTGCTAGATTTTTTTACTAATGTATATTTAATCATATATCTTCCTTCTTTATAAACATTGCATCTCCAAAACTAAAAAATCTATATTTATCTTTAACTGCTTCGTTATAGGCTTTCATTATATTATCTTTTGAAGAAAATGCTGATACTAACATCATTAAAGTAGATTTTGGCAAATGAAAATTTGTAATTAAACTATCAATTATCTTAAATTCAAATCCTGGATAAATAAAAATATCTGTCCACCCACTTGTAGAAATTACTTTGCCATAGTCTCTTGCTACTGTTTCTATAGTTCTTATAGAAGTAGTACCTACTGCAACTATATTAGCTCCTTTATTTATGCCTTCATTTATTATATTTGAGGCTTCTTCTGAAATATTATAATATTCAGAATGCATAATATGGTCATTTACATCATCAACCTTGACAGGTCTAAATGTTCCAAGTCCTACATGCAATGTTACAAATGCAGTTTTTACCCCTTTTTCCCTTATTTTTTCTAAAAGTTCCTTTGTAAAATGTAATCCTGCTGTTGGAGCTGCAGCTGACCCATTATTTTTAGAGTAAACTGTTTGATACCTTTCTCTGTCTTCAAGTTTAGCTGTTATATATGGTGGCAAAGGCATATTCCCTAATTCATCTAAAATTTCTTCAAATATTCCATCATGCTTAAATTCTATTATTCTAGAACCATCTTCTTCTATTTCTTTTACCACTCCAACTAACTTACCATTACCAAATTCAACAGTACTATCTATTTTCATTTTTTTACCAGGTTTTACTAAACATTCCCAAGAATTATTCTCTTTTTTCTTTAAAAGTAAAACTTCTATTTTTTCTTCTTTTCCTGGTCGATTCCCAAAAAGTCTGGCTGGTATTACCCTTGTGTCATTCAATATTAAAACATCATCTTTATTTAGATAATCTATAATATCGTAAAAATGTTTGTGCTCAATATTTCCACTTTTTTTATCCATAACCAATAATCTTGATTGGTCTCTATCTTTAATTGGATATTGAGCTATTAGTTCTTCATCTAATTCAAAGTCAAAATCTTCTGTTTTCAAAATTACCTCTATTTTACATTATACTTTATTCCAAAATGGTCATAAGCTTTTGGTGTTACAATTCTACCTCTTGAAGTTCTATTTAAAAAACCTAATTGTAGTAAATAAGGTTCATAAACATCTTCTATTGTAATTCTTTCTTCACCAGTTGACGCTGCCATAGTATCTACTCCAACTGGTCCTCCACCAAAATTATGAATTATTGTCTGTATGATTTTTCTATCTATGCTATCTAATCCCAATTCATCTATCTCTAATAAATTTAATCCATCTTTTGCTATATCTTCTAAAATCTTTCCATCCGATTTTACTTCTGCAAAATCTCTTACTCTTTTTAAAAGTCTATTTGCTATTCTTGGAGTTCCTCTACTTCTTCTTGCAACTTCCATAGCACCAGAATCATCTATCTCAACACCTAAAACAGATGCAGATCTCTTTACTATATCTGCTAAATCTTCTATTTTATACAATTCAAGGTTTAGCATTACTCCAAATCTATCTCTTAAAGGAGATGTTAACTGCCCCGACCTTGTTGTCGCACCTATAAGAGTAAATTCTTCTAAATCTATTCTCAATGACCTTGCCGATGGTCCCTTGCCTATAATTATATCCAAGGCATAGTCTTCCATAGCAGGGTATAAAATTTCTTCAACTGACCTATTAATTCTATGAATCTCGTCTATAAATAGAACATCATCTTTATTTAAATTAGTTAAAATACTTGCTAAATCACTTGGCTTTTCAATAGCTGGTCCACTTGTTATTCTTAAGTTTACACCCATTTCATTTGCTATTATATTTGCAAGAGTTGTCTTTCCAAGTCCAGGAGGTCCATAAAGTAGTACATGGTCTAATGCTTCCCCTCTATTTTTTGCTGCTTCTATAAATATATTCAGCTTATTTTTTGCTTTTTCCTGACCAATATATTCACTCATCCACTTTGGTCTTAGCGAGAATTCTATTCCTTCATCAAGTTTAGAATAACTTCCTCCCACTATTCTTTCATTAGCATCCTCCATTTAATCACCCCTTATTCTCTAAGGTCTTCATAGCTAACTTTATTATTTCTTCCAATTGTAAATCATCATCTTTTATTTTTTCTATAACTTTTTGTACATCATTTTTAACATAACCTAAGTTTACTAAAGCTTCTATCGCAAAATCTTTATCTTGAGATAAAGAACTTGAAGTGCTTTCAGATGGTACAGAATAATCGTTATCTATTTTATCTTTTATTTCTAAAATAATTCTTCCTGCAGATTTTTTTCCAATTCCTGGTGCTTTTGTTAATGTATCAATATCATTATTATGAATAGCATATTTTAAATCATTAACTGAAAGTGTTGATAAAATACTCATTCCTGCTTTTGGACCTATTGAAGAAACTTTTATTAATTTTTTAAAAATTTCTAGTTCTTCTTCAGTGCTAAATCCATATAAATATACTCCATCTTCTCTTGTAATATATTCAGTATAAATCTTGTAAGTTTCATAGGTATGTATTTCATTTATAGTAGTTTGTGAAGTAAATATTTTGTAACCTATCCCATTATTTTCCAAAATAATTTCTCCATCATAAATAGACTTTATGTCGCCTATTATATATGCATACAAATTTATTACCTCTTTCTTATTATTTCACTTTATATAAATCCTTAAATTTATTCCCAAAAGAATGGCATAGTGCTACCGCTATTGCATCGGCTGCATCATCTGGTTTTGGTATTTCGTTTAAGTTTAACATAGTTTTTACCATTTCTTGAACTTGATGCTTTTCTGCTCTACCATAGCCAACTATAGCTTGTTTTATTTGTAAGGGAGTATATTCATATACTTCTAAAGCAGACTCTACTCCTGCAAGTATTTCTACTCCTCTAGCTTGTGCTACTTGTATAGCAGTCTTAACATTTTTATTGAAAAACAATTCTTCTATTGCCATTTCATTTGGTTTAAATTCTTTTATTATGCCTCTCATCTCTTGCATAATAAAAGATAGCCTATTAGGTAGAGAACTTTTAGAAGAAGTAGTGATGCAACCATACTCTAACAGTTTTACAGCATTTCCTCTCGCTTCTATTAATCCATAACCGACTATAGCTATCCCTGGGTCTATTCCTAAAATTATCAAATTAACACCTCATACTTGATTAATTTTATCATATATCAATTTCAAAGTAAATTTAATAACTTTTAACCTTGTAGTCTTAAATCTAGACTTTCCCAATATATTCTATAAGTGGATTCACAGTTTCTAAATTAATGAATTCTGCCTTTTTCCCATAAGTTTCTAGCATTTCTTTGTCATCATTTGTAAGTTCTGATTCATCCTTTTTATCTACAATAAATTTCTTCAACATAGCCATTAAAATTCTATCTATAAAATTAAGTTTGTTGTAATCCATGTTTCCCCTAAAATGAAAAAATTTAATATTATCAGATTCAATATGCTTTTTGTTTAAACTTATTATATCACTATAATCTGTGTTTTCTGGATTTGATAGTCCTACTGTAAAAATAATCAAATCATTTATTAAATAATTTTTCAATTTTTTTACTCCATATATACCTCCTGCATATATACCTCCTCCATAAATTACAAATTTATAATTTTCTAAGTCATATTTTTTTATATCAGAAACGTTTATACATTCACAATTTAATTTTTCACTAATATGCTCTGCATATTTTTTTGTAGAACCATATTTTGATTTATATATTACTATTATTTGATTATTCATTTTTCATTTCTCCTAATTTACTATACATCTTTAATAAAAAATTGCTAAATTCTTTTATTTCACTAGATGTAAAATCTTCAAACATTGTATTTACAAATTCCGATGATATATCTTTGTTTTTTTCAGACCACATTTTTATTTTATTTGTCAATACAACTTTTTTAGCTCTTTTATCGTTTGGATTACCTTCAAGCTTTACAAACTCTTTATCTTCTAACTTTAATACTATTTGCTTTATATTTTGATAAGATGAATCGCAAGTATTTGCTAATTTAATTAAACTTGGAGGCTCATCCATTAATTCTAGAATTGCCATCACAAACCACTGCTTTGCTGTCAATTCTTCTATTGTTTGATCTAATAAAACTTGTAATCTATTAGAAACTGTAAACAAGCCTCCAAAAATCACTAACCTTTCATCTAAATTTTCTATAGTTATCATATCTCCTCCTAATGCATAATATATTATGTATTATTGTACTATTTTAATATAAAATAGGCAAATAAAAAAGAAATACCAATTAAAATTAGTATTTCTTATATATTTTAATATATATTACTGACTTCTTATAGCTTCAATTGCCGAAATTTTTGTAGCTCTTCTAGATGGTAAATATCCTGAAACAAGTCCTACAATTGTGGAAAAAACCACTCCTACAAATGGTAACCAAAATGGTATATATGATACTAAAGTTTTTTCTCCTTCTCCTGTCATCATCATTTCAGTGACTCCTCCAAGTCCCATTCCAGTAGTATTTAAGATATAAGATACCAAGTAGCTAAATGCTATAGACAAAACTCCGCCTATAAGACCTATGAATGTCGCTTCCATTAAAAACATATTTTTAATATCTTTTATTGAAGCCCCTATTACTTTCATTACACCTATTTCTTTAGTTCTTTCATAAACAGACATTATCATTGTATTAGCAATTCCAATAGCAGCTACTACAAAAGCAACAGCTCCTACTATTAAAAACATATTTCTAGTATTCTTTGTCATATCTTGAATTTCATTAAAATAATCTGTCATTGAATGTGTAACATAACCTTCTTCTTTAAGCTTTTCTTGTGTAACTTTAAAATCTGCATCTTTTTCCATTTCTAGTTTTACATAAGAATAATTAGCTAAGTTTGTCTTTTCTTTTGATTTTTTATCTAATTCTTTCACTATTTCTTTAAAATAGTCCATGCTTACAAATATCGAATATCCTGTTTCATCCATAGCTTCCTCTAATATTCCAGTTATATTTATTTTATAAGTCTTTGGTTTGCCTTCTAACTCTTCTTCACTAAATGATTCAACTTTTAATTCAATTTTATCATTTAGAAAATCTACATCTATTGGAATAAACTGTTCACCTATCACTTTATCAAATTGAACAGAACCTCCAACTAAAACATCCTCTTTTTTTATTGGATTTTCTCCATTTGCTATTTTAAATCCATAGTCATTTATTTTACTAAAATCTACTGCATATATAGGAGCATACGCTTGATCCTTCCCTTTTAATAAACTTATATTATAATTTTGAGACTCCATAAAAGGAAGTATAGTTTTAACTCCTTCCATTTTTTGAATTTTTTTCAAAGTACTTTCATTTAAAATTGCCTTTTTGCTACTATTTTGTTTATCCTCCGTTGAACTCATATAACTATCTGATGGATATACTGTTATTGTAGATAAACCTCCCATTTCTTCCATGAAAGCTTCATTGGTTTTTGTCATTGCAAATCCCATGCTAAGCATTATTATGATAGAAGTTGATCCTATTAAAACTCCAAGTATTGTTAATATAGTTCTCACTTTTCTCCGCCATAAATTTCTTAACGAAGTAAATAACAAATCTTTAATTTTCATTATCTTCCTCATCCTCTAGACTATTTGTATCTATTCTTTGAGTAAGTTCTATATCGCTACTTTTATCTTCTACTTCTTTGGTATCATATTTATCATCTAACTCGTCATCTATAATCAATTCATCATTCTCTTTGTTTTTTTTCTTTTTTCTTATAACAACAGCTATTATTACTATAATAATAACTATTACTGCTATTATTATCATCCAGAAAACAATATTTTTATAAATAGGTTCCTTTTCTTCTTCTATCATGCTTTCGTCAAATTCTTCTTGTATCATCTCCATAAAATTAGCAGTAAATTCTTCTTTTATTTCATGACTTTTGCCTGTAGAATCTTCATAAGTAATGATTAAATTCCCTTTTGTTGTTCCTGGCTCAATACCTATTATGGTAGTTGCAAAACTCTCTGTTGACCCTGGCTGAAAAGTTCCAATATAATATGTATCTCCTATTACATCAAACTCTCCCTCCATTTTTATCATCATATTATAAACTGCCGATCTTCCAGTATTATATAGTGGAACTTCAAAAGGATAATCAACACCTGCCTCTCCTTCTACTGCTGGCATTGTACCAATTTGTAATTTTGCTTCCTGGTATAAATTAATACCTAAAGATTCTTCTACAACATATTCATTATTGTTTGAATCTTCATACTCTAGTGTTACACCTAATTCATATGTATTAGGACTAATATCATAAGGAGATGTTAATTTTATAGTTCTTTCTGCCTTTCTTCCTGCTCTAATAGATTCAATATAAAAAGTATTTGAACTTCCCACTGGCATAAATACAGACCCATTTAACGAAGGAGCTGCACCTGTTCTTGATGGTGAATCGTCCTCACTTTGAGATCCATCCATAGTAGATCCTCCACTGGAATTTAGTACAACCTTTATGTTTTTTATTGATTTATTTTTATTTGTATTATAAAAAGAAATTGTTAAATCAAATGCTTCTCCAGCTTTTATTGGATTTGGTCTGACACTATAATTATCAATTATAAGTTTTGGCTTACTAGTTTTAGCTTCTGAAACATTGCTTAAGTTTTCAACATTTTCTGTCTTAGTAGATGTTTTTCCGGAACTCACATCTTCCTCATTGTCCGCAAAAGAAACTTCTGAAACAAAAAAACTATTCACTATTACAATTAACGCTAATAAAATCCCGTATATCTTTTTCATATTAACTCCCTACTATTTTTTATATTTTCAACACTTCCATCATTTAATGTAATTACTTTATTTCCAAATTTTGCTATATTATTATCATGGGTAACAAGTATTAGTGTTTGTTCATGAGTTTGTACAAGTCCAGTAATTATTTCTAATATTTCTCTAGATGTTTTACTGTCTAGATTTCCCGTTGGTTCATCTGCAAATACTATTTTAGGGTTATCTACTAAAGCTCTTGCTATAGAAACTCTTTGTTGCTGACCACCACTCATCTCTGTAGGTTTGTGATTTAACCTTTTTCCTAATCCAACATCATAAAGAATTTTCATTGACTTATCTTTTCTAACTTTCTTATTCACACCTTTAAGCATTAAACTTAATTCAACGTTTTCCAAAGCTGTTAATGAAGATATTAGATTATATGACTGAAAGATAAACCCTATATTTAGTTGTCTAAATTTAGTAATATTTTTTTCATTTAAACTTGATATCGTTATTCCTCCAATATTAACTTTCCCCTTTGTTGGTTTTTCCAATCCAGCCAAAATATTTAATAAAGTAGACTTTCCTGAGCCTGATGCTCCTAATAAAGTTACTATCTCATTTTTATGTATTTCAAGATTTATATTTTTAAGAGCATATATTTTTTCTTCTCCCATTTTATATACCTTATACAAATCTTTTACTTCTATTATTTTTTTCACAGACACCTCCAACCACCATATATTTATAGTATACTTCATACAATAAAAGCATATGTTACAATTTCCTAACAAATTTATCACAAATCCCCTTATATATATATACAATTAAAATTCCCATTTTGTTACATTCAAAAAATAAAAAAACTTTACTAATAAATTAGTAAAGTTTTAAAATAATTTTAATATCTACTTAACACTCTATCATTAACTCCATACCAAATAGCATCCTTTGCTAGGTGTTTAATAGATAGTAAGTAAGCTCTTAATATTTTATTGTATAATTGCTCTAGTTCAAATCTAGTCAGAAATCTTTCTTCAACTATATATGTGTTTATACCATCAAACTTAAATAACAGTTGTTTATCCAAGTATTTATTTAAAGAATAAACATTGTCCTTTATTACTTTTTCACAATACTTGGTAATTATTTCTTCTAAATAATTCTCGTATTTTTTATAATTATCCACGGAAGAAATCGTGAATTTTTTTATTTCTTTAGTTTCTTGATTTTTATAATTATGAAATAATTTTTTTCTATTTTTTAAATTTTTCGCTGAAATTTTTGTAAGAACATAATTTTCAAATATGTTGACTGCATGTAAATCGTCATATCCTTTACTATAAGCTTCTAGATATATTGCAAATTCCATTCTAGACAGATCTTCATTAAGAATCTTTATAGAAGCTGATGTAATAGCTTCAGCATCTTCTCTGTCTTTAAAAAATTTATTTATAGTCCTAACTATTTTTTTTGTACAACTGTACTTAGGCTTTAAAGTATTACAATTATAGTCATTTTCAATCAAAGACAATAATAAATACAGGGAATCTACATCATCTTGGTATAGGAATTTTGCTTTGAGCTCTTCCTTTAACATATTATCATTTTGTTTTACAAGATGCATAACTTCCCCCACTAATTAAAATACAAAAGAATATTCTCTCGCTTTTTGTAAATTTAGCTCTTCAACAGTATCAAATATAAAATATGATATATTTGTACTTAAATTTAATGCAAAGTCTAAATCTCTTTCATAAGACTGTTTTTTTGAATATTCTTCAATTACTCTATTTAAATAATCTTTAACTAATTCTTTAAGATGAACTGTTTTGAATTCATATAAACTAATATTTTCAACTGTAATTACATCTTTTTTAAATTCATGTGTTTTTACTACTTCATTCAACTCTTTTTCATATACTACATGTTTCTTAAATGAATCATTAAAAGTCCAATTTTCTTTATGTGGCAAACACACATAATCTGACAAGAAATGACTAATTACACCTACTCTATTACTAATCATTTTTCTTTTAAATCCATCTAATTTTTCAAAATTAAAATATCTAGCAATATATATTAATCCAATAATTTCATTTATTAAAAACTCTTGACTATCTGCCATATAATGTCTATAAATCTTATATTTCGGTAGAAAATCTGGCGACATAGCTCCCCATGCCATCTTCTTCTCATTTAGTTTTAAGTCATATTTTTCATTTATGTCTTTACATAAATTCTTTGCTATTATAGCATGTGCTTCTGGAAAAATATCAGAACACCCTCTTTCAATTTACTTAAAATCACTACTAAAATAGTAACAAAATTTCATACAAAAGTCAATTTAGATTACTTGCTCATATAAACAATATTATCATAAAAATTAAATCTTTTATCTTTTACTATTCTATTTAATAATACACTGTATTCAACACCATACTTTCTCTGCATATAGGAAACATCAATAACTACAGAGTCTAATTCATATTCTTCCAAAACTTTAAATAATTTTATAAAAACATTATTAAATAGCTCTTTTTGTATATTTGTATCTATTTTTTCTGGTAAAACAGATAATATTATATATAATTGTCTTAAATTAAAAGCTGGCACTATCTTTATATCTCCTGTTGCACATCCATTTAATTTTTGTATACTATCTATGATTCTATTTCCTGCTTTTTCTATTAGTTCATTAGATTTTTCTCCAATTAAACTATTGTCTGTAAAGTATAATATAGCATCTGCTTCAACATCAAAAACGTTTTTATTAGTGAATCTTATATCCATATTCTTTTACCTTCCTTCCGAAGTATCTTAATATATAATAAAAAAAAACACAATTTATACTATATAAGTAATTATTTATATATTTAAATGTTTTATCGAGTATTTGTATGCAATATATATTTTAAGTATAGATTAAATGTTAATTATACTTTGTATGTATTTATGAATTTGTTCAATTCTTTTTGATTGTTTATAATTTTTATTTTACTATTGTATTTTTTTAATATTTTATTATAATAGTCCTTCTTTTCTTTGCTTCTACCTTTATACAATATCCAAAAAATAAACTCTAAGCCCATTTTTTCAATACATCCTTCTACCATACTTTCTCTTTTTGAATTTTTATACTTAAAATATCTTTTCATTGCTCTTAATAAACAAACCATTCAATTAAAATTCATATAAATTATCATATCTGCAGTTTCTAAACGCTCCTTTTGAAAAAATTCTGAATAATTTCCATCAATTACCCAAGATTTATTATTCATAAATTCATTTACTATCTCTTTTGCCTCGTTTCTATTATGCAAACTCCAATTATCTGTAAATTGAACTGTATCAAGATATAAAATTGGGATATTGTATAACTTTCCTAAGTGTTTAGCTAAGGTAGATTTGCCACTCCCACTATATCCTAAAATTGCTATTTTCATTTTCCCCTCATTTCATAATTTATGATAATCTGCTATATTTAAATGTAATTGTTTAATTTAAGGCATTTTAGTATATAATAAAGTATAAATTAAATCAATAAGGTGAGATATGTATAACGAAATAATAGAAGGAATTTTTATTAAAAGAATTAATAGGTTTATTGCTGAAGTAAGTATTAATGGCATTATTGAGAAAGTCCATGTTAAAAACACTGGAAGATGTAGAGAATTATTTATTGAAGGAAGAAAATGTTATTTAGAAAAATCAAATAACCCTAATAGAAAAACAAAATATTCTTTAATTTCTATTTATAAAGAAAATTTACTAATCAATATAGATTCACAAGTTCCAAATAAAGTTATTCTAGATAGTTTAAAAAGCGAAAACTTACTTTCCAATTTGGAACCTTCTCAAATAAAAGGAGAAATACAATATAAAAATAGTCGATTTGATGTAGGATTTTTTAGTAATAAAGAAAACAAATATTACTATTTAGAAGTTAAAGGTGTAACTTTGGAAAATAATGGAATAGCAATGTTTCCAGACGCCCCTACTTCTAGAGGTAGTAAGCATGTATTAGAATTAATTGATGCTAAAAAAAATGGTTTTGGAGCTATAATACTTTTTTTAGTTCAATTTAAAAATGCAAAAACTTTTAAACCAAATAATATAACTGATGCAGAATTTTCAAAAAATTTAACTAACGCAAATATCAATAATGTAGAAATTTTATGTTTTGACTCAATTGTTACTAGGGATAATATATTATTAAATAACAAAATTCCTGTGGAGATATAATTTATGACTATTACGGCAATAATATCTGAATATAATCCATTTCATAATGGACATCTGTATCAAATACAAGAAATAAAAAAATTAAAACCTGGCAGCAAAATAGTAGCTATTATGTCTGGAAATTATGTTCAACGTGGAGAACCTGCATTATTAGAAAAATATTCTAGGGCAAAATTCGCAGTTGAAAGTGGTGTCGACTTAGTATTACAGCTACCTACAATTTATAGCCTTCAATCAGCTGAAAATTTCGCCCTAGGAGGTCTTAAAATTATAAAGGCCATCAATTGTATAGACTATCTGTCTTTTGGCATAGAAACCTCAAATTTTGAAGACTTATATAAAACAGCTGAAACTCAATTTAAAAATAAAAATATTTTAAAAAATCTAATAGAAAAATATATGATTTATGGAAGAAGTTACGCATCAGCATATAAACTTGCAACTATAGATTTAACTAATAATATTCCTCGAAACGACGAATTGTTTTTATCAAATAATATACTTGCTTTAGAATATTTAAAATCAACTTTCAAGTTAAATGTAAAAATTAATTTTTTACCTATAAAAAGGCTTGGTAATAATTATCTAGATGAAGAGCTTAGTACAGGAAAATATAACTCTGCAACTTCCATTAGAAAAAATATTTTTGATAATAGAATAGATGAAATTGGAAATTCAATTCCTGAAAAAATATTAGAAGATTTAAAAAAAGAGCCTAACTTTCCATCTTTGAATGATTATTACAATATTTTAAAATACAATATCCTTGTAATTAATAAAAATTGTTCTAGTATTACAGGTTATGAAAATGGCTTAGATAACTTATTGTATAAAAATCTTTTAAAATCAAAAACTGTAAACGAACTTATAGATTTATGTATTAGTAAAAGATATAAGAAAAGTAGAATTCAAAGGTATCTTCTAAATTATTTGTTGGATATTGATAAAAATTTTATTGATGCATCTGCTGAACAGTCTATAAATTATATTAAAGTTTTAGGATTTAACGAATCTGGAAAGAAAATATTAAATAAAATAAAAAATAACTCAAATATATCTTTGGTAACTAAAATAAAAGATTTCAAAAGTGATAATATTTTAGATAAAAAACTATTTGATTTAGAAATTAAGTCTACAGACTTATACAATATTAATAAAATAATTTATAAACATGAATATGAATATTTTCCATATATAAAAAAGCCATCTACATAGATTGCTTTTTTATATATATTCTTTTTCATCTTTTTGAATTGTTAATATTTCTGGTCCATCCTTTGTAATTGCCAAAGTATGTTCATATTGGCAGGATAATTTTCCATCAATAGTACGTGCTACCCATCCATTATTATCTATTTTACTTTTCCATTCACCAGCATTAATCATTGGTTCAATAGTAATAACCATTCCTTCTTCAAGCCTAACTCCTCTGCCTGCTTTACCATAATGTGGAACTAATGGATCTTCATGCATGTCTTTTCCAATTCCATGGCCCGTAAATTCTTTAACAACTGAGTAACCTTTAGCTTCAGCATACTCTTGTATAGCCTGACCTATATCTCCAATTCTATTTCCTATAACAGCTTTTTCTATGCCAATATACAGGCATTCTTTTGTAGTTTTCATCAAATCCATCACTTCATTACTTACATTTCCAACTTTATAACTCCACGCTGAATCACCCATATATCCATCTAATTCAACAACTGTGTCAACAGTTACTAAATCTCCATCCTTTAAAATATATTCTGTTGGAAAACCATGGCAAATTTCATCATTTACAGATACACATGTTGCATATGGAAAACCTTGATATCCTATTTGAACAGGAATACCACCTTTGCTTCTAATATGATTCTCACAAAATTCATTAATTTCCATAGTTGAAATACCTGGTTTTATAAAATTTCTAAGTGCTTCATGCATAGTCGCTACAACTTGAGCTGCTGCTTTCATTTTTTCAATTTCTGCTTTGGTTTTAATATAAATCATTTTTTCTCCTTATAAAAAGCTCTTAGATATATCTAAGAGCTTAATCTTTTTTATTAACTTCTTCATCTCCAAAGTCTTCAGGCAAAGTGATTTTTACAAACTGTATTCTCTTATCCTTAACTTCTTCAATATAAAAATTAATCCTATCTATAACTAAAGTTTGTGTTTCTCCATCACTTGGGATATACCCCAAATGAAATATCAGTAATCCTCCAAGCGTATCATAATCTTCTGTATCTTCATCAAATTTAGAACCTACTTTTGAATTTAATTCTTTAATTGACACTGACCCTTTTACATGAAATGTCTGTGGGTCAATAATTTTAATATCTGGTTCATCATGGTCATACTCATCATCAATATCTCCCATAATTTCTTCAATCAAATCTTCCATAGTTACAATTCCTGAAAAACCACCATATTCATCAATAAGAATAGCCATATGCTTTTTGCCTTCTTGAAGTTCCAAAAATAAATCATTTATATTTTTTCTCTCTGGAACAAAATAAGCAGGTTTAAGTATTTTTCTTATATCTACATTTTCAAATCCGTGAATAAAAGCTTCTTTTAAGTAATCTTTAATGTAAAGTATCCCGATAATATTATCTATATCATCTTCATAAACGGGAATTCTACTGTATTTTAGTTCCATCATTTCGCCAATATATTCATCAACTTCACTATCGGCATCAATCATGAACACCTCTGTTCTTGCAGTCATAATATCTTCTGCTAACTTATCGTCAAACCCAATTACGCTATCTATCATTTCTCTTTCAACAGGATTAATAACGCCTTGTTCCTGACCAACTTCTACCATAGATTTTATTTCTTCTAAAGTAACCTTCTCTTCTACGCCCTCAGTTTTTTGCCCTAAAATTCTTAAAACACCATTTGTTGTTGCTGATAATAGCCAAACAAAAGGTTTCATAAATTTTGCTACTAAACTTACAAATGGTATTGCCAATATTGAAAATTTCTCAGCGTTTAACAAAGCAATTCTTTTAGGTACTAACTCACCAAATACTAAATTAAAAAATGCCAAAATAATAGTAACTGATAAAAAAGATATATTTGTTGCATAAGGTATACCAAAATCTCCCAAAAATTTACCTAAGTCTTCTGATAAACCTCTAGATGCAGATCCTGCTGCAAAGAATCCTGCCAAAGTGATTCCTACTTGAATTGTAGATAAAAACCTTGACGGCTCGCTAAGTAACTTTAACAAAGTTTTAGCTCTTCTATTCCCGTCTTCTGCCATATTTGATAGTTTCTTTTTGTCTACAGATACCATTGCCATTTCTGATGCTGCAAAAAATGCATTAATAGTTGTTAGTAAAATTAAAACTAAAATTTGCATCGTGACGCTGGGTCCAGTTTCTTCCATAATTTCCTCCTAAATAAAAATTATTACATAGTTTAATATAGCACATATTATTAATAAAAAAAAGAGGCTATGCCCCTAATTCTACAATAAAAGTATTACCTATATCTCTATATGGTTCCCACCTAATCTTACCTTTGTGATTTTCTACAATTTTATTAGCTATAGCTAATCCTAAACCATATCCTCCTTCTCCATCTCTATTTCTAGATTCTGAATCTCTTATAAACCTTTCAAAAATTCTTTTGGAATTTTTTTCACTTATAATATTTCCAATAGAAGTGATTTTAAAGAATATTTTTTTATCTTTTTTGTAAAGATTAATATCAATATTATTTCCTTGTTCAGAATATTTACAAGCATTATCTATTAAAATAATTATTAATCTTTTTAATTGTCCTCTATCTCCAATACAATGAATTTCTTCATCTACACTTGCATACTCCATTTTAAGACCTTTTTCAAATACAATCGATTCAAATGTTAATAATACCTCTTCTACAAGTTCTGAAAAATTAACATCCGAATAATTTATATTCATATTTCCCATATCACCTTTTGCCAAATATAACATTTCTTCCACTAGATCTTTCATCCTAATAGCTTCATCATTTGTATTATCAATCCACTTATTCTGAGCTGATGTTAAGTTGTTATATTTTTTTAAAATTTTTAAATTGGCTAATATAATAGTAAGAGGTGTCTTTAATTCATGTGATGCATCAGCTATAAATTGTTTTTGTAGATACCAAGCTTTTTCAACAGGTTCAAGTGCCCAATTGGCTAAAAACTTCGCTATTAAAAATATAAATACAAAAGCAATTATAAAAGCAGTAATTAACATTTCTAATAAAGACTTTAAAAGTTCTAATTGTCCTGCTACAAATGAAATAGCTACATATCTTTCATTGTTATCATATGGATCAACTAATTTCAAATACTTCATGCCATGTTCTTTTACAAAACCACTTACTTTATCACTACTGTCAATGGCTTTAAAGATAGTTTCTGCTACTTCTGATTTCAATTCTTGATCAATATTGCTATTAATATATACAAACTTATCATTTACCACTTTGTAAATGAAAGTATAATATGTATTTTTATTTACAAAAGTATTCTCCGGAACATAATTCTTGTCTAATATTGTAATTGCAGTATTTGCCATACTTTCTGTTGTACTCTTGTCCATACTTTTATAATTTACTACATAAATGCTTATTAAAATTGCTAATAGAACAAATGATACTAACGTCATTGTAATTGTTATAAATTTTCTTTTTAATTTAACCAGCATATTCAAGTTTATATCCCAACTTTCTTAATGTTGTAATATTAACGTTACTCTTTAAAAACTTTAATTTTTTTCTTAAAAATGAAATATATACCTCTACATTGTTATCTTCAGCATCCGAATCATATCCCCAAATTTTTGATATTAGCTCATCTTTAGTTACCACTATATTTGTATTACTCATTAATAATTTCATTATTTCAAATTCTTTAGCTGTTAAATTAATTGATTTTTCGTTAGTTGATAAATTATAGTTCGATAAGTCCAACTTTAAATCTTTAAATTCTATTTCGTTAATATATACTTGTCCTTGTCTTCTTGTAATTGATCTTATCCTTGCCAATAATTCCTCTGTATCAAAAGGTTTTGTCATATAATCATCAGCACCATAATCTAAGCCTTCAACTTTACTAGAAATTTCATCCTTAGCAGTTAACATCAATATCGGTGTATCTATTTTGTTTTTTCTTAATTCTTTTAAAATTGTAAATCCATCTAAACCAGGTAACATTACATCTAAAAGAATTGCATCATATATATCAGATAATCCATAATCTAGGCCGTCTTTACCATTATGAACTACATCAACATCATATTTTTCAGATTTTAATATTTCAGAAATAGCCTCTGATAATCTTTTTTCATCTTCTACTATTAAAATTCTCATTCCATCACCTCTGCCTATGTATATTATCAAATATACCTTAAAAGAAACTAAAAAAAAAGGTGCTGTGCACCTTTTTTGAGATTATTTATTATTTTACTAAATTTAATAAAACTCCACCATATTCTAGAACTAATGGTGCAAATACTAATGAAACTACAGTCATTAATTTTATTAATATGTTTAATGATGGTCCTGAAGTATCCTTAAATGGATCTCCTACTGTATCTCCTACTACTCCAGCTTTATGAGCTTCTGAGCCTTTTCCACCATGGTGTCCATCTTCAATATACTTTTTAGCATTATCCCACGCTCCACCAGCATTTGACATAAATATCGCCATTAAAACACCAGTTACTAAAGAACCTGCTAACAAACCACCTAGAGACTCTGCTCCTAATAAAATACCAATTAACACAGGGGTTACTACAGCAAGAACTCCTGGTATAACCATTTGTCTAAGTGCTGCTGAAGTTGAAATATCAACACATTTTTTATAATCTGGCTGAGTTGTACCTTCCATTATACCTGGCATCTCTTTAAATTGTCTTCTAACTTCTTGAATCATATCATTTGCAGCAGTTCCTACTGCCTCCATTGTTAATGCTGAGAACAAGAATGGAAGCATACCTCCTATAAACATACCTGCAATAACTTCTGGCTTCGTAACGTTAATTCCATCTAATTTTACCGCAGCAGTAAATGATGCAAATAAAGCTAATGCTGTTAATGCAGCTGACCCTATAGCAAAACCCTTACCTACTGCTGCTGTTGTATTACCTACAGCATCAAGTTTATCTGTAATAGTTCTAACTTCTTCTGGAAGTTCACACATTTCTGCAATACCACCAGCATTATCAGCTATAGGACCATAAGCATCTACAGCTATAGTCATACCACAAGTTGATAACATACCGATAGCTGCAATAGCTATACCATATAATCCTTCACTTCCATTACTCGCTCCATTAGATGCAAAGTATGCAACTATAATGCCTATCGCTATAGTAATTATAGGTAGAGCTGTTGACTTCATACCAACTGCAAGTCCTGAAATAATATTAGTAGAAGAACCTGTTTCAGATTCTTTAGCTACTTTTTGAACTGGCTTTTTATCTCCTGATGTAAAATACTCAGTAAACTGACCTATTAATAAACCTACAACAATACCTACTGTAACAGCTATAAAAGGACTAAATTTATTTAATATCATTTTCGATAAAATTCCTGAACCAATTATCGCAATAATAGCACTAGAAAATGTTCCCATGTTTAAAGCTTTTTGAGGATTTTTATTGCCTTTTACAAAAAACACGCCTAAGATAGATGCTAAAATACCTACAGCTGCAACAGCTAGTGAATAGAAAACGCCATCAGAGCCAAAGGCTAAAACGCCCAAAGTTATACCTGATAATATAGAACCTACATATGATTCAAATAAATCAGCTCCCATACCTGCAACGTCCCCAACATTATCCCCAACATTATCTGCTATAACTGCTGGATTTCTTGGGTCATCTTCTGGTATACCCGCTTCTACTTTACCAACTAAATCTGCTCCAACATCTGCTGCTTTAGTGTATATACCACCACCAACTCTTGCAAAAAGTGCAATTGATGATGCTCCAAAACTAAATCCCGTTACTATAGTTTCTTGTTTAAAAACTAAATATGCTACTGTAATTCCTATAATACCAAGTCCTACTACAACCATTCCCATTACAGCTCCACCAGAAAATGCTACATCTAAAGCTTTTCCCATTCCGCTTTCTCTTGCAGAATTGGCTGTTCTAACATTTGCTTTTGTCGCAGCAGTCATACCTACATATCCTGCTAACATGGAGAATAGTCCACCAAATATAAAACATACTGCAGTTTGCCAGCTAATAGCAACAGCTAATAACACTGCAACTACTACTAAAAATATTATAATTGCTTTGTTTTGTCTACCTAGGTATGCCATCGCTCCATCATGAATAAAACCAGAGATTTCTTTCATTCTGTCGTTTCCCTCAGATACTTTACTTATACTATTAAACTTTATAAAAGAAAATAGTAACGCTAAAATACCTGAACCAATAGCTATGTACCCAAAAATACTTGAATCCATTAAAATTCCTCCTTAAAATAATACAAATTGTAAATAAAATAAAAATAAAGCGATTAACTTATAATCGCTAAATCTAACTCAGTTAATAAAATAGTATATATAATAGAATTAAGAAAAAACTGCTAATAACAATGCAGATGCTAAAAATATTATAGAAGTAACTACAACTATTCTATCTATAAAGTAATTTTTAGAAGTTTTTCTTCCATAACCACTTGTATTTGAACTTTCAGTCAAAGATGCCATTCCATCTGACTTAGAATCCTGAAATAAAACACTTACTATTATAATAAAACTTGCAATCGCTAACAAAATTTGTACTGCTAACTTCATTCCACACCTCCTACTTCATAACATCATTACGATAATATCATAATTTCCTTATGTTATCAAGCATTCACGATCTTAATTTTCCAATACAAATTAATTAACAATTATAAATTTATACAAAATATAAATTTATAATTCAATTGATAACTATTATTGACTGCATGCAAAAAAATTGATACTCTTTTAATGTAATGATATTAATTATCAAAAGGAGTTAATATGCTTAAACTGCTTGAACAATACCTTATAAATCACTGTGCCCCTACTTTGTGTGGTGTTAAAATTGCTAATTTAATAAGTGTACCTCTAAAAGATATTGAATTAATAGATATTCAAAGTGTAAATAAATTAATAAACAAACATAATATGCACCTTTACCTACTAAGAAAAAATTCAAAATCTATGCTGTTGTATATTTTTAATATTAGCGATTTAACAAAAAGGCTTAAAAAAAATAATGTGAAAGATTTTTTGGATAAATATTATTATCCATTAAATAGTGTTTTTGATATTTTAGAACATTTAAAATTTAGAATTAACTCTAACAAAGAATTTCCACATGAAATAGGTATTTTTTTAGATTATCCTCTCTCCGACATTGAATCTTATATTTTAAACAGAGGAAAAAATTTTATTTTTGTAGGGACTTGGAAAGTTTATAATGATATTGAATTTGCATTAAAAAGATTTAACTCCTTTAAATTATGCAACTTATATTGCAAATACTATTTTGATATAGGTTTGAATATAGAAGATATAATAAATAAATATAAAGGAGAAAAGAATGAAGAAATTAGCTATAGTTTATTGGAGTGGAACAGGTAATACAGAAAGTATGGCAAATGGCATATTAGAAGGAGCAAATTCTATAACAGATGATGTTGATTTAATATTTAGTGATGATTTTAGTGATTCAAATGTTGATGATTATGAAGTAATAGCCTTCGGATGTCCTTCTATGGGAGACGAAGAGCTAGAAGATAGTTTTGAAGATATGTTTTCATCTTGTGAAGATAAATTAAATGGTAAGAAAATAGCACTATTTGGTTCATATGAATGGAATAATGGTGAATGGATGGAAACTTGGACTAATAGAGCCAAAGAATTAGGTGCTAATTTAGTAGCAATATCTTTACCAGTTTATGATAATCCTACTGATGAAGACTTAGATAAATGTAAAGAATTTGGAAAAATTTGTGCTAGTGCATAAATAAAAAGAGCTTTTAATAAGCTCTTTTTTATTTATATCTTTTTTCAATTTCTAGCATTAAATCGTCTAGAGTAATTCCTTGGTTATAAAGCAATACACTTAAATGATATAATAAATCAGAAGATTCATATATAATTTCTTCTTTATCATTATTTTTTGCACCTATTATAGTTTCAGCAGATTCTTCTCCTATTTTTTTACAAATCTTATCTACTCCTTCTCTAAGTAAATAATTTGTATATGATCCTTCTACAGGATTTTCTGCTCTATCTTTTATTATTTCATATTCTTTAAATAACATTTGTCTGTCAGGAACTTCTTTGTAAGATTCCACATCATTAAAGAAACATGAATTTTCTCCTGTATGACAAGCTGGTCCTTTAGGTATTACCCATAAAATTACAGTATCTCTATCACAATCTAAAGCTATTCTTACAACTTCTTGAGTATTTCCTGAAGTTTCTCCTTTATTCCATAGTTCTTTTCTAGATCTACTATAAAACCATGAACTCTTTGTTTCTAAAGTTTTTTCTAATGCTTCTTCGTTCATATATGCAAGCATAAGTACTTCTTTAGTAAGTGCATCTTGTACAATTGCTGGTATTAAACCATCAGAATTCCATTTAATAGTTTTCGTTTTCATAGCAACTCCAATCAATCTCTATATTTTTGAATATTAAATATCTTTTTAAATCATGTATATCTATTTCGTTAAAATGAAATACTGAAGCTCCTAATGCCGAATCTGCTCCATTATCAAAAGCTTCTTTAAAATGTTCCATAGTGCCTGCTCCACCAGATGCTATTACGGGAATATTAAGTTCTTCATTTAACCTTCTAGTAAGTTCTAAGTCATAACCTAATTTTGAACCATCACCATCTATTGAATTCATACAAAGTTCTCCTGCTCCAAATTTTTCAAATTTTTTGGCAAGTTCTATAACATCAATTCCTGTATCTTCAGTTCCACCTTTTACATACACATTCCAAGAACCTTTTTCATTTTTTTTACCATCAAGAGCTACCATAATTTTTTGACTTCCAAACTTTTCTGATGCTTCTTTTATAAATTCAGGTCTCTTAATTGCTGCTGTATTAATTGAAACTTTATCAGCGCCAGCTTTGAAAACTTCTTCTATATCTTCTAATGTTGCAATTCCACCTCCAACAGTAAAAGGTATGTTCTTTTCATTACAAATCTCAGCAATTTTTTTAGCTACATCTATTCTATTTCCTCTTCCTTCATTAGATGCAGTTATATCATAATAAACTAGTTCATCTATGCCTTCATCTGCATAATACTTTGCTCTTTCAACTGGATCTGCTATTTCTTTAATATCCACAAAATTAACACCTTTTACAAGTTTTCCATCTTTACAATCTAAACATGCTACTATTTTTTTCATCATTTATAAAATCACCCACTTATGAAAATTTAGATATTTCATCCATAGTAATTTTGCCTTCATACAACGCTTTTCCGGTAACTCCACCATAAAGTCCTATATCTTTTAATTTGTAAAATTCATCTATACTGCTTAAACCACCTGCTGCAATAATATTATCTCCAAACATTTCTTGAAGTTTACTTAAAACTTCTATATTTGGTCCCTCTAACGTTCCATCTCTTTCAATATCTGTATATATAATAGTTTTTAAACCATATGATTTTAACTCTTTGCAAAAATCAAATATTTGTCTATCTGATTTTTCAATCCACCCTTTTATTGCTACTTCATCTCCATAACAATCAACAGAAACTGCTATTTTATCTCCATATTTTTCTACCAATTTTTTTATTAATATAGGATTTTCAACTGCAACTGTTCCAAGTATAACCCTACTAACACCAATTGAAATTAATTTATCTACTATTTCTTCTGTTCTAACTCCTCCGCCTACTTGAATAGGCACATTTATAGACTTTACTATTTCTTCAATAATATCATAATTTCTTTTTTCATTACTAAATGCACCATCTAAATCTATTAAATGTAGATACTTGGCACCTTTTTTTTCTAAATCAATTGCTACATTAATGGGATTATCAAAATAATATGTTACTTCATCTTCTCTTCCTTTATGTAACCTTACACATTTTCTATCTTTTAAATCAATCGCTGGTAAAATTAACATTAAATAACTCCTTTTGTTGAAGGTATTTCAGTGTTCCCCTCTTCTATTTTGCAAGCTTCCCTTAAAGCTCTTCCCAAAGCTTTAAAAATAGATTCAATTTTATGATGATCATTTTCTCCATAATGAGTATTGACATGCAAGTTGAATTTTCCATTTATACAAAATGCATATAAAAACTCTTTTAGCATTTCTGTTTCAAAATCTCCAACTTTCTCACGTTTTAAATCTACATTAAATACCAAATAGCCTCTACCACTTAAGTCTAAATTTACGGTAGTTAGAGTTTCATCCATGGGACAAGTAAAACTTCCATATCTATTAATTCCTGCCTTATTTCCTAAAGCGTTAATTAAAGCTTCTCCTAACACTATTCCTAAATCTTCAATCAAGTGATGGTTGTCTATATAAGTATCACCTTTGGTATAAATATCTATGTTAAACTTCCCGTGTTTTGTAAGTAAATTTAACATATGATCAAAAAAACCTACTTCTGTTTTTCCATTCAATACACCTTTACCATCAACATTTAACTTTATTTTTATGTTTGTTTCAAATGTATTTCTTTCAATAGCTCCTATTCTTTCCATAACTACTCCTCTACCGAAAAAGATTCTATAATTAAATCATTAACTTCTCTGTTAGATATTGAAACTCTTATACAGTTTTCAAGTTCTGGTTTATTGTTATAAACTTTTGCAAGTATACTATTTTTTTCTAAATTCTTAATAATACTATCTCTGTATATTGAGTCTGTTTTTATTAATACAAAGTTTGTGCTACTGTTATAAACTTCTAAATAATTATATTTTCTTAATTCTATAATTAACCTATCTCTTTCATTTTTGAAAAAATTAATTCTATTCAATATTAATTCTTTGTTTCTTAAAACATTAGTTGCTATAGCTTGCGTTAAACCATTTACGTTATATGGAGGCTTAACTTTATTCAAACAATCAATCATTTTTTTACTTCCAATCCCATAACCAATCCTTAGTCCTGCAAGTCCAAAAAGTTTTGAAAGTGTTCTTATAATAATTACTCTATCATTATTGGTATAATCATATTCCTCTAAATCCGAGAATTCAATATATGCTTCATCTAATACTATTATACTTTGAGTATTATCTATAATTTCATTTATTTCTTCTCTAGACATTAAATATCCTGTTGGATTATTTGGTGTACATAAAAATAATATCTTGGCGTTATTTTTATTACTCTCTTCTATTATAGCTTTTGTATTAATAACATAACCTTTTAAATCGGGAACCTTTATAATTTTCCCATAATTAATAGTTGAAGTAACTTGATACATTTCAAAACTTGGACTATGTACAACAACTGTGTCATTAGGTTCAACAAATGTCATAATAGCTAAGCTTATTACTTCATCTCCACCATTGCCACAAATTATATTTTCTTTGTTTCTATTAACAAATTTAGCTAATTCTTCTCGTAGTTCATTTGCATTTGGATCTGGATATTTATTAAAATTAAAATTTTTTACAACATCATTAATAATATTTCTTAAAACTTCATCTTCTCCAATATTAAAAGGACTTTCATTAGCATTGACTACATATTTTTCTTTTATTAGCTTAGTTTCATAATTTGAAAAACCACATAAACATTTTTTTAAATATTTCTCCATTCTAATCCTCTTTAAATCTTACATCAATAGCATTAGCATGAGCAAATAGCCCTTCATTTTTAGCAAATGTTTGAACTTTTTTTTCAACTTTTGATAATGCATCTTTTGAATAATACAAAATGCTACTTCTTTTAAAATAGTCATAAACTCCTAAAGGTGATGAAAATTTAGCTGTTCCACTTGTAGGAAGAGTATGGTTTGGTCCAGCAAAATAATCTCCTACTGGTTCTGGTGTATATTCACCTAAGAAAATTGCACCTGCATTTGTTATTTTATCTAAGTAGCTTTCTGGATTTTTATATAATATTTCCAAATGCTCTGGAGCAAATTCATTCATCCATTCAATTGCCTCATCTTTATCTCTAGCAACTATACCTAGAGAGTAATTTTCTATTGATTTTATATTAATTTCTTTTCTAGGTAGTATATCTAATTGTCTGTAAACTTCATCTTTAACTTTCTCTGCTTGTTCTTTAGAAGTAGTTATAAAAATTGGTGCTGCCATTTCGTCGTGTTCTGCCTGTGATAAAAGATCTGCTGCTATTATTCTAGGATTTGTATCTTCATCAGCTAAAATACCTATTTCACTTGGTCCCGCTATCATATCTATGTCAACTTTACCAAACACTTGTTTTTTTGCAGTAGCTACAAATATATTACCTGGTCCAACTATTTTATAAACAGGATCTATGCTTTCTGTTCCATATGCTAGAGCTGCTACTGCCTGTGCTCCACCTACTTTATATATTTCATCTACTCCTGCCACATAAGCCGCTGCTAAAATATATGAATCTACTTTTCCAGTCTTATCTGGCGGTGTAACCATTGCTAAAGACTTAACTCCTGCTACTTTTGCAGGCACAGCTGTCATTAATACAGTAGAAGGATATCCTGCTTTTCCTCCTGGAACATACAGCCCAACTCTTTCTATAGGTGTAATTTTTTGTCCTAGCTTAACCCCATCTCTAAATTCTTTATACCAAGTAATCTCTAACTCTTCTTCATGATAAACTTTAATATTTTCTGTTGCTTCTTTTAAAATACTTAAAAACTCATCTCCAACATCTTTAATAGCAAAATCTATTTCTTCTTTGGATACTTTTAAACTTTTTAATTTGACTCCATCAAATTTTTCAGTATAATTCTTTACAGCATCGTCTCCATTTGCTTTTATATCCTTTACTATACTTCTTACAATATCTTCTACTTCTAAATTATCTTCTTCATCCCTTTTTAAAAGTTCATTTAAAACCTTGCGTTTGTTCATACCATCTTTAATTTCTAATATTCTCATCTTAGCACCTCCTATTTCAATTCTAAAGTTTTTAAAATTTCCATAATATTTTCAACTTGTTTACTTTTTGTTTTTAAAGCAACTTTATTACAAATCAGCCTAGAAGAAATATCTAGTATTTTTTCATCTTCAACCAAATTATTTTCTTTTAAAGTACTACCTGTTTCAACAATATCAACAATCAAATCAGATAATTTAACAATTGGTCCAAGTTCAACTGAACCGTTTAATTTTATTAAATTAATAGTAACTCCTTTGTTATTAAAGTACCTACTTGTGATATTTGGATATTTTGAAGCTACTAAAACCTTCTTGTTATAATCTATTTTAGATCCCTTTATAATTGCTGTAGCCATTCTACAAATTCCAATATTCAAATTCATAAGTTCATATACTTTATAATCATCTTCTAATAAAACATCATTACCTACTATTCCTATGTCAGCTGCTCCATTTTCTACATAAATTGGAACATCTTGAGATTTAACTAATATTATTTCAATTTTTTTACTACTATCCAAAAATAGTAATTTCCGACTTTTTTCACTGTATTCTGGGAAAACCAAGCCACATTCCTCAAATCTTTTCATAGCTTGTTTGTGTACTCTTCCTTTTGCAAGGGCAATGTGAATTACTTCATCATAATCTCCATCTTGTAGGTATTCATCAACTAGATTTACATTAATACCAAAACCACAACACGGTCTATTAGCACCAAAATCACCCGATAGTTTGTTACATCTTCCTCCACTAACAACTGGAACATGAAGTGAGCCTGCATATACTTTGAATATCAAATCTGTATAGTAATTTAAACTATTAGTAAAAGATAAATCTAATTTGACCTTTATATTAGTATTTTTCTCTATAATAAATTTATGAATTTCTTCCATTCTCAATAATGCATATTTCATTTCATTATTTTTAGCATATTTTTTTGCTATATTAATTATACTATCAAAATCACCAAATAATTTAGGTAAAATATTTAAGAATTCTTTATCTTCTTTGCCAATATTTAATGTATTTAAATATTCATTAATATCACTAATATTTTTTGTTTCAATCAGCTCTTTAATTTTGGATTTTTTGTCTTCTTCTATATTTAAAGATTTAAAATATCCTTCTTGATAAGCTATATTCCCAATATCAATTTGTATATTAGAAAACCCTATTTTTCCTAACATTTTAGTAGACAAATTAATAATCTCATAATCTACTTCAGATGTATCTGCTCCAAAGAGTTCTACTCCTCCTTGTAAAAAATCTCTTCCATAATTTTTATGACTTTTGTACTCTCTAAATATAGTTGTTAAATAACACAACTTAACTACTTCTGTTACTTCGAATTTTGACGATACAATTTTTGCAATAGGTATCGTTGCATCTGGTCTTAACACTATAATCTTACCATCTTTATCTATTACCTTTGTCATATTTAATCTATCTAATTTATCATAGTTTTTATATAACTCATAATTTTCAAAATATGGTGTACTAATTTGTTTAAATCCTTCTCTCTTAGCACAATCTAAAATAGTATTTCCTATACTATCAATCCTCTTAATCTTATCTTCAAATAAATATTCTGAACCCTTTAAAAAATATTTTTCCATTATTCACCTCAAAAAATAAAAAAATAGCCACTATACCAGTGGCTATAATATACTACAAAATAACACTAAAATATAGCCATATATAATTATAGATGGCTGTGATGATGTACTAAATTATTTAATTTATTATATCTAAATAAATTTTTCATAATGCATCTCCTTTTTTATATAATAAACTATTCAAGTTTGATTGTCAAATTAATTAACAATTTATTTTCTTGTGATATCTAACTAAAATATTTACGCTGGTACATATTGTTAAATCTACATTATTTTATTAATTATTTCATTTACTAATATAAAAAAAGCAACTCTAAAATCAGAGTTGCTTTTTTGTTAATTTAATATACTTAAAGCTTTTTCTACTATATTTTCTACTGTAAAACCAAATTTATCAAATAGTAAGTTTGCTGGTGCTGATGCTCCAAAACTTTCCATTCCTATTTTAATTCCATCTAATCCTACATATTTATCCCATCCATAAGTTGAAAGTGCTTCTACTGAAACTCTCTTTTTCACTTCTTTTGGTAATATTGAATCTTTATATTCTTCAGACTGCATATCAAATACATCTGGACTTGGCATTGAAACTATTCTAACTCCATATCCTAATTTATTTATTCTTTGTGCTGCATCATAAATTAATTTAACTTCAGAACCTGAAGCCATTAAGATGATATCTATTCTTTCACCTAAGTCTTTAAGAACATATCCACCTTTCATTGCATCTTTTCCAGTCTCATACATATTTTCTAATTTTTGTCTTGTAAAAGCAAATGCTGTTGGTCCATCTTTCTTTCTAAGAGCATATTCATAAGCTGCCGCTGTTTCTTTTCCATCTGCTGGTCTAAAAGTAGTTACATTTGGAATTGATCTTAACATTGCCATTTGTTCTATTGGTTGATGTGTTGGTCCATCTTCTCCGACACCTATACTATCATGCGTAAATACATACAATACCTGTTGATTCATTAAAGCAGATAATCTAATAGTAGGTTTTACATAATCACTAAACACTAAAAATGTTGCATTATATGGAAGTAGTCCTCCATGTAAACTAATACCATTAGATATAGCACTCATAGCTAATTCTCTCACTCCAAAGTGGACATTGTTACCAATTTTATTTTCTGGACTATAATAAGTGCTATTTTTTAATTCTGTTTTATTAGAAGGTGCTAAATCTGCTGAGCCTCCAAATAAATAAGGTACTTTTTCTGAAATTTTATTTAATACTATTCCAGAATATGATCTTGATGCATCATCCTTTTCAAAACTATAAAAATCTTCATCAAATAATTCATCTGGAATTAACTTTTCTATAGAATTTTCTAATTCTAAAGCTTCTTTTGGATAAATCATTTTATATTCTTCATATAATTTATTCCATTTATCTTCCTCTAAAGCATTTTTTTCGTTAGTTTTAGCTGTTAAATCCTTTACTTCTTCTGGAATGTAAAATTCTTCTTCATAATCCCAGCCTAAATTCTTTTTGAATTCAATTATATTATCTAATCCTAAAGGTTCTCCATGAGCTGATGCTAAACCTTCTTTAGCACTATCCGCACCTATTTTAGTTTTAATCTCTATTAATGAAGGTTTATCTGTTAATTTGGCTTTTTCAATAGTTGTTGTAATGTCTTTTAATGATTTTCCATCTTCTACTAAAAAAGTATCCCAACCTAAAGCCTCATATCTTGCCCTTACATTCTCTGTAAAAGCTATATTAGTATCTCCTTCTATAGAAATATTATTTGAATCATATAACACTATTAGTTTTGATAATTTGTTTGCTCCTGCAAAAGATGAAGCTTCATTTGTTATCCCTTCCATCATACATCCGTCTCCTGCTAGTACATAAGTATAATGGTCTACTATTTTATAATTTTCTTTATTATATTTTGCTGCTAAATTAGACTCTGCTAAAGCCATACCAACTGCCATAGCTAACCCTTGTCCTAAAGGTCCTGTAGTAGCTTCAACTCCTACCGTATGTCCATACTCTGGATGTCCTGGTGTTTTACTTCCAAGTTGTCTAAATTCTTTTATATCATCTATTGTAACTCCATAATCAAATATATGAAGTAACGAATACAATAACATAGACCCATGGCCTGCTGATAATATAAACCTATCCCTATTAAACCAATTTGGATTTTTAGGATTGTGTTTCATAACATCATTCCACAAAGCAAAAGCCATTGGCGCCGCACCAATTGGTAATCCTGGATGTCCAGAATTTGCTTTTTGAATTGCTTCTACTGATAAAACTTTAAGTGTATTAGCGGCTAAATATTTACTATCCATTGTTCACCTCTCCATTTTACTATCATCTAAAAGTTTATCAATTTATGATAATAAAATCAATGATTTGAACTATTTAAAGTCATTTTAGCTTATTTGTTTATAGTATTTAATATATCATCATACAATTTTTTTGTTGAATCTTTTGTATTATCATTAAGAATATACGTTTTATCCTTAGTTTTTATAATAATATATAAATCTACATCATTATTTTTATATAGATTTACTTTGCCATATCCTTCTACTCTCCATTTTCCATAACTCTTTTTATTAGATGCTGCACCAATACTTCTAGTAGCATCAGGAAATTCCTCAAACTCTTTTAACTCAATATTTTTTACATCATTTAAGTCTATCTTAGAATCAAATTCACCAGCATCTATTTCTAAAATATCTTTATTCACAGTATATGTATAATCTTTTGTTTCTATTAACATTACAAAATAAACTGCTCCTATTATTAGAATAGCTCCTATTAAATAATTAGCGATAAAAACAAGTTTCCCCTTTGGAGTGCCTCTGTTTATACTCATTCCTAAGAAAATTTTATCTGCTACAAAAACTCTATTATCATAAGGATTGTCATAACTTATATAATCGTAAAAATCTCCTGAATCAGCTATACTATTTTTGTTTACTTCATATTTTTTATTTATTTTATTATATTTAATTATATAGTATATCATTACAAATACGCTTAATAATATTACCATCAATATAAAATTTGAAAAAATTCCTAATTTATTCACTAAAATATTTATTCCTAATATTTGTATAATTACAGATACGATATTTGCAATTACCATTTGTTTGAAAAGACTAATATTTTCATTTATTTTATTGAAATTGTAGTTATAATTTTCTTCAAAATCTTCACTTATATAAATATAGTTTTCAGATTTCATAACTATAAAAAATAACAATATTAACGGTATAGGAACTCCTACTATCATAGCAACTATAAATTCTGTTTTTAAAAAAAATATATCTAAAATTATAAATATTACAAATATTAATAAAGCGTAAATACAAATCTTATTATACCTAGATTTTAAATTACTGTTTAAAAGTTTAGTGTCTATAAATACATCTGTTTGACTGTTCCATCCTTTTTCACTTTTTAATAAAACTAATTTCTTTCTCTGTGAATTTAAATAAAGCACCTCAACAACAGTAGGAACAAGTATTACAATAAAAAATGCTAATATATAAACCATTTGCAAATATAGCATAAATAAGTTTAAAAACACTATTAAAATCAACTGTACTATTGACACTATTTTTAACATTTTTCTTGCTTTTTTTACAATTTCAAATACTTCTGCATCATCTTTGTTTCCATATGGTATCTTTACAAGTAATACTTCTCCATTTTTATATTTCAATGTTTTTGAATAAAAATAATACATTAAAAATGTATATGAAGATAATATTAATGTAGTAAATATAAACATATAAATAAACATTTTATATTCTCCTTCTATTTTTTATTAGTAAACTTTTTAACTCTCAATTTCTAAAACTTTGTTTTGAATAATGTATCTATAATCTGACTGTTGCTTTAAATTCATATTAGAAAATACAACTAAAATAATGTTACTGCCAATAAAAATGTTTTAGGTAAAAAATAGTACCTAAAAAAAGTTGCTGAATAAAATATTAAAGTTATTATTATATAAATTTCCATATTATACCCTCCATACACTTTTTATTAACATATTTTTAATTTTCAATTTCTAAAACTATAGTAGAGTACAAATTTTTTGTTTTTTCTATACTTGTATCATTAAATATATAGTTTTGGTCTTTAGTTTTTATAATTATATAGTAATTAACGTCATTATTAATATAAAGTTTAACATCTCCATAGCCTTCTACTTTCCAATTTCCATAACTTTTTTTATTATCACCCACTCCATTATTTTTAAAGGCATCTGGAAATTTTTTAAACTCTTTTAGCTCTATACCTTCTGTTTTTCTTAAATCTACTTTTGTATCATAACCAAAAGAATCTATTTCTAAAACTTTATTTTCTACAGTGTATTTATAATCTGATTGTTTTGATAAATTCATAAGGGAAAATAGGACTACAAATATGGCTATCACTAATACATAAGTTCCTATAAAGACTATCTTTCCCTTTGAATTCCCTCTATTTATTGTCATTCCCATTTGAACTTTATCTGCTACAAAAATTCTATTATCATAAGGGTTATCATAACTTATATAATCGTAGAAATCTCCAGAATTCACAATACTATTTTTATTCGTTTCGTACTTTTTGTTGATTTTGTAATATTTAATCATATAAATTATCATAACTATAAAACTTAAAAACATTGATATAAAAATAAATATAAAAAATAATTTTATTTTATTTACAAGTAAATAAATTCCTAAAACTTGTAACATTGCTATAAATATATTTATTAATATAACTTGTTTGAACAAATTTACATTTTCATTTATTTTATTTAGGTTATAGTCGTAATTTTTTTCAAAATCTTCACTTATATATACATAATTCTCAGCTTTCATAGTCATAAAGAATACTGTGATTAGCAATATTGGAGTTATCATTAAAACTGAAGATAACATTTCAGTTTTTAAAACTAATATATTTATCACTATTAAAATTAGGAAAAACAACATTGAATAAATATAAATTTTGTTGTACTTTGATTTTAAATTACTATTTAACAATCTGGTATCTATAAAAACATCTGCCTTACTTCCCCAATTATTTTCATACTTTAATAAAAGTAATTTTTTTCTTTGTGAATTTAAACAAAGAGCTTCAATGGCTATAGGCACAAGTAATACAGCTATAAAAACTCCCATATAAGATAAATTAAACCAAATCATAAAGTTAAGTAGAAGTATTAAGATTAATTGTATTATTGATACTATCTTTAACAATTTTTTTGCTTTTTCTACAATTTCTAAAACTTCCTTATCATCTTTATTTACATACGGTATCTTTAAAAGCATTACTTCTCCATTTTTGTAATCTAGTGTTTTTGAATAGAAGTAATACATTAAAAGAGTTACTGATGAAAATGTTACTGTTATCATTATATAAATAAACATTCTACGCTTCCTCCTGTAATTTTTTGGACTTAATATTTATTAAATCTATTATATTTTCAATATTAAATCCTCTTACTATAGATTCGGTTAATATAAGCTCTACTTCATTATTTAGTTTAGTCAGGAAAAGTTCGTTAGGTGTTATATCTTCTCTTACAGTTACGCCATTTCTACCTTCTGTTTTTACTATGCCCTCTTCTTTTAACAATTGATATGCTTTATTTACAGTCATTGGATTAAGTCCTGTTTGTTTTGCCATTTCTCTAACTGTTGGAAGTTTCTCTCCTTTTTCTATTTCTCCATAAGCAACTCCCTTTATTATTTCATTTCTAAGTTGCACATATACTGGAGTTGATGAGGTTATATCTATTTTTATTAACATTGTATCACCTTCCTTAATACAATTATATCATTATTTTGTATTATTTAGAATAGTACAATATATATTTATGTTAATATTATATAAGAAGGTAGCATTATGATTTTTAAAGAAATAGATAAAACTAATTATGCAGAGTGTATGCTATTAAAAGTCGCAGATAATCAAAAAACTTTGTTGCTGATAATACTAGAACTTTACTTGAGTCTGTTTATGAAGATGGACTTTATCCACTAGCTATTTATGATAACGATATAATGGTCGGACTTTTACTCTACGATTACGACCATAATATACCTGGATGGTCTTTAAGTAGATTTATGATAGATTACAAGTTTCAAAATAAAGTATATGGAAAAAAATCTGTAATAGAATTTTTAGATTATTTTAAAAACAAAGTAGGTGCTAATAAAATTTATATAAGTGTTAGCATAGATAATTATTTAGCCTTAAATATGTATAAATCTTTAGGATTTACTAAAGTAAAAGAAATAAATTATTCTTATAATGGTATACAATTTAAAGAGATTCAAATGGTAAAAATTCTATAATTTCATTACTATTAAATAAACTTTCTCTTACTTTTTCTTCTTGAAAAATATTTAAGTCTAATATAAAAATTATATATTTCTATATACAATAAAAAAGAACCGTATTTCTACGGTTCTCTAATTGCTATTTCTAAAACTTCATCTATATTTTCAACTAAATTGAAATTTAAAGTTTTTCTTATTTTTTCTGGTATATCTTCTATATCTTTTTCATTTGCTTTAGGAAGTATTATATTTTTTATATTATATCTATTTGCAGCTAATACCTTTTCTTTAACTCCACCTATTGGTAAAACTCTACCTCTTAGTGTAATTTCACCAGTCATTGCAATATCATGTCTTACTTTTTTCCCTGTTAATGCTGACACAAGAGAAGTAGTTATTGATACTCCTGCAGAAGGACCATCTTTAGGAACTGCTCCTTCTGGAAAATGTATATGAATGTCTTTATCTTTGTAAAATTCTCCTTTAATTCCTAAGCGATTTTGGTTACTTCTAATATATGAAACTGCTGCCATAGCAGACTCTTTCATAACATCTCCAAGCATTCCAGTTAGTTGAGTTTTTCCTGAACCTTCCATTATATTGGTTTCTATTGTTAAAATTTCTCCACCAACTTCTGTCCAAGCAAGTCCGTTTACAACACCAATCATATCTTCTTTAGGAATATCATCGTCTACAATTTTTACATTTCCAATATATTTTTCTAGATTTTTAGCATTTATCTTTATGCATTTTTTATCTTTTTCAACAAGTTCCATAACAGATTTTCTAACTGCTTTTGAAATAAGTCTTTCTAAATTTCTAACTCCAGATTCTCTTGTATAATTATTTATCATCTTTTTAAGAACATCTTTTGTTATTATTAATTGTTCTTCAGTTAATCCATGTTCCTTAATTTGCTTAGGAACTAGATATTTTTCAGCTATGTTAAGTTTTTCAAACTCTGTATAACCAGAAATTCTAATAACTTCCATTCTATCCAGTAAAGCTCTCGGGATTGTATTTAATGAATTTGCTGTAGTTAAAAACATCACTTTAGATAAATCATATGGAATTTCTATATAACTATCTACAAATGAGTCATTTTGTGCTGGGTCTAAAACCTCTAAAAGCGCTGATGCTGGGTCTCCTCTAAAATCTGATGCAAGTTTATCTATTTCATCTAGTAAAAATACTGGGTTATTAGATTTAGCCTCTTCCATAAGTTTAATAATTCTTCCAGGCATAGCTCCAATATATGTTTTCCTATGACCTCTAATTTCAGCTTCGTCTCTAACTCCACCTAATCTCATATTTACAAAATTTCTATTCGTAGCTCTTGCAATTGACTTTGCTATTGATGTTTTACCAACACCTGGTGGCCCTACTAAACATAGTATAGGTCCTTTTAACCCCTTAGTCATTTTCCTAACAGCTATAAATTCTAACACTCTTTCTTTAACATCATCTAAACCATAATGATCTTCATCTAGTATGTCTCTAGCTTCTGTTATATCATACTTCTCTCTGGTAGTTTTCTTCCAAGGAAGACTTAATACTTCGTCTAAATAAGAACGAATTACATTTGTATCTGGGCTACCTGGAGAAAGGTTACTTAGCCTTTTAACCTCTTTTAATACATGTTCTTCTGATTTCTTGTTTAGTTTTAATTTTTTTATATTTTCTTCATATTTAAATACTATATCTTCGTCTTCTTCTTCACCTAATTCTTCTCTTATAGCTTGAAGTTGCTCTTTTAAATAGTACTCTCTTTGATTTTTATTTATTTGTTTGGAAACTTTTTGATTTATCTTTTCCTCTATTTTTAAATACTCTATCTCTTTTAATAATATAGAGTGTATTAGTTCTAATCTTTGATAAATATCAAATTCATTAACAATATTAAAATAATCTTCTGGTTCTAATGTTATATATGAAGCTATAACGTCTGCTAATCTACTAGGATCATCTTGTTCTAATATGGGCATAATCATTTCATTAGACATATTTGGATTCATGCCTACATAATCTTTGGCATCGTTAATTACAAGTCTACTAATAGCATTTAAGTCATCTGTTCTTTCTATATCTTCTAAGCTATAAGTAAATTCCTCAACTTCTGCTTCTATTAATTTTTCTCCAAAAGTAAATTCTTTTGCCCTAGCTCTACTTATACCTTCTACCAAAACACGCATATTTCCATTTGGAAGCTTTAATGTTTGCTTAATTTCTGCAACTATTCCCGTTGAATAAAATTCATCTACTACAGGGTTTTCCGTTGCTGGATCTTTCTGTGCACATAAAAATATCAATGAATCATGTACCATAGCTTCACTTAGAGCATTTAATGATAATTCTCTTCCTACATCAAAGTGGATTACTGTATGAGGAAAAATCCAAATACCTCTCATTGGTATTACAGGTAGTTTTAATTCTTTTTTATTATATATAGTATCTATTCCCATACTTACCTCTCAAAAAAAATAGCTCACATTTGTGAGCTTTTATTCGTTAATGATTAACTTAGGACTAACATTTTTAGTAATTGTATCTTTATCTATAATTACTTCCTTAACATCTGTCCTTGAAGGCAATTCAAACATTATATCCATTAAATTTTCTTCAATTATAGACCTTAACCCTCTAGCCCCTGTCCTTCTATTATATGCTTTTTCTGCTATTGCTTTCAAAGCATCATCTGTAAATGTCAATTCGACATCATCCATTCTAAATAATTCTTTGTACTGCTTAATAATAGCATTCTTAGGTTCTACCAATATTTGTACCAAAGAATCTTCATCTAATTCCTCTAATGTAACTATTACCGGAATTCTACCTACAAGCTCTGGGATTAATCCAAATTTAAGTAAGTCTTCTGGTCTAATATCTTTAATTAACTCACCTAATTTAGACTCTTTTCTTTCCCTAATATCAGCTCCGAAACCTATAGATTTAGTTTCTTTTCTTTTTTCAATAATTTTTTCAACACCTTCAAAAGCTCCTCCAAATATAAACAATATATTTGTGGTATCAACTTGTATATATTCTTGATGCGGATGCTTTCTTCCTCCTTGTGGAGGTACATTTGCAACCATTCCTTCAATAATTTTAAGTAATGCTTGCTGAACACCTTCACCACTAACATCTCTTGTTATTGATGGATTAGCTGATTTTCTAGTAATTTTATCTATCTCATCGATATATATAATTCCTCTTTCAGCTTTTTCAATATCGTAATCCGCTGCTTGTACTAGTTTAAGAATAACATTTTCAACATCTTCTCCTACATAGCCAGCTTCTGTTAAAGATGTTGCATCTGCAATAGCAAAAGGTACATCTAAAGTCTTAGCTAGAGTTTGAGCGAGTAATGTTTTTCCTGAACCGGTTGGCCCTATTAATAGTATATTAGATTTTTGAAGTTCAATATCTTCACTATTATAATTAGTAGCTATTCTTTTATAGTGGTTATATACAGCAACTGATAAAGCTTTTTTCCCCATTTCTTGTTGAATTACATATTGGTCAAGAACCTGCTTTATTTCAACAGGCTTTTGAAGCTTCTCGAAATTTCGAGAAGCTTCTTTTATATCAATATTTTCTTCATCAATTATATCATTACATAGTCTAACGCATTCATCACAAATATAAACATTTGGTCCTGCTATTAGTCTATTTACTTCATCAGATGTCTTGCCACAAAAAGAACAACTTATCTTGTTTGTTTCAATATCTGTCATTAAATCTCCTATTTAGACTTTTCTATTACTTCGTCTACTAAACCATATTCTTTTGCTTCATAGGCATCCATATAATTATCTCTATCTGTATCTTTTTCAATAATTTCTAGTGGTTGACCTGTGTTTTCAGATAAAATATCATTTAACTTAGATCTAGTCTTTATAATTTTTTCTGCTTGAATTCTAATATCTTCTGCTTGCCCTTGAGCACCACCTAGTGGTTGATGTATCATTACATCTGCATTTGGTAAAGCAAATCTCTTGCCTTTTTCACCTGCTGCTAATAAAAATGCTCCCATACTAGCTGCCATTCCTATACAAATTGTGCTAACATCACATTTAACATATTTCATAGTGTCATATATAGCAAACCCTGCGCTTACAGATCCTCCTGGAGAGTTAATATACAATTGAATATCCTTTTTAGGGTCTTCTGACTCTAAGAAAAGTAATTGTGCTACCACTAAATCTGCTACTGCATTATTTATTTCCCCACTCAAGAATATTATTCTATCCTTTAATAGTCTAGAAAATATATCGTAAGATCTTTCACCTCTATTAGTTTGCTCCACAACCATTGGAACTAATGCCATAATAAAACGCCTCCTTTAAAATCTATTCAGATTTTTCTTTAAAGTTGACCATACCTACTAATTTTTCTACAGCTTTCTTTTTATTTAAGCTTTCTGTAACAATACTTATATTTCCAGATTTTTTCATATTATTTATAAATTTTTCTTTGTTTTTTGAATCGTATTGCTCTGCTAAAATATTTAATTCTTCTTCTACCTCATCTTCAGAAGCTTCAATTTTTTCTGCTTCTATAAATGCTTCTAATGCTAAGTCAGACTTAACTTTTTTCTCTGCATTTGGTTTTAACTCTTCTTTAGTAGATTCTTCATTTGAGTTAGTTATAGAAAAGTATTGTTCAGCATTTAAGCCCATTCCTTGTATCCTATATAAAAAGTCTTCATATTGACGATCTACTTCGCCATTAATCATAGATTCTGGTATTTCAACTTCCATTACATCTATTAAAGCTTCTACAGCTTTGTTTTCTTTGTCTATTTTTTCTCTTTCTTTATTTTGTTTTTCTAAATCTTTTTTAATATTTTCTTTATACTCATCTAAAGTATCAAATTCAGAAACATCTTTAACAAATTCATCATCTAACTCTGGTAAAACTTTTTCTTGAATTGAATTTAATTTCACTTCAAAAACAACAGCTTTTCCTTTAAGACTTTCTTCATTGTAATCTTCTGGGAAAGTAACATTAACATCAAATTCTTCTCCAATGTTTTTACCCACTATTTGATCTTCAAAACCTGGGATAAATGTATTAGAACCAAGAGTTAAATCATATCCTTCAGCTTTTCCACCTTCAAATTCAACACCGTCAAGTTTTCCATTAAAGTCAATATTTACTATATCATCTAATTTTGCTGACCTATCTTCAACAGAAACCATTCTTGAGTTAGCTTCTAATTCACTATTTATTTTTCTATCGATATCTTCATCTTTAACTTGATATGAATCAATTTCTGCTTCTAAAGATGAATAATCATTTAATTTTGGTTCTGGTTTAACATCTACTTCAAATTTAATTTTAATTGGATTTTCTCTATCTAATTCATCTATATCTATTTCTGGGTTATCTACTGGATCCAATTTTAATTCATCAAGTGCATTTTCATATACTTCTGGTAACAATATATTAATAGCATCTTCATAAAAAATACCTTCTCCATAATTCATTTCAATTATTTTTCTAGGTACCTTTCCCTTTCTAAATCCTGGAATTGAAAATCTTTTTTTATTTTTTAAATAAGCTTTTTGAATAGCTCCTTCGAATTTATCTTGTTGCACTTCTACAGTAAAAACTGCTCTGTTTTTTTCCTTATTTACTAAAACTGCGCTCATTATATTCCTCCATTTTTTAATATGCATTCACATTTAATCAGTATACCATATTTTTTTTACTTTTGCATTAAAAAAGACTACAATAGTAGTCTTTTATTTTAATCCATAATACTTAGCTATTTCAGATGCCATATTCTTAGCCAAAGTTGTTGCTCTATCTTCATATTTCTTTATTTCTGTATAATTATCATGGAAACAATGTTCTATTAACATTCCAGCTGTTGCACCATTATTTCTTAATACACCATAGTAATTATGGTTAGGGTTTACTCCAGATGTATTTTCGCCATAAAGTCTTTTCTTAACCCCTCTATTCGTAATATTTAATGTGCTTGAAATATTAGACGTTAAATTACTAGCAAGTTTTTCAGCTCCTGTTCTTTGAACATCATTATATATTTCAACACCTGTTCCTCCACCTGCATTAGTGTGTAATGATATAAATAAATTGTATCCTTTAGCCGCTTCTCCCCTAGGTGCTAAGTCAGGATTCGCACTTATACTAGATCTTGTAGTTCCTACTTTAATTCCATAAGCTTCCAATTCTTTCTTTAAAAGTAATGAAAAATAATAATTTCCATCACCTTCGTTTTTCCACTTTGGACCTACATAACCTCTATTATGAGTTGAGCCTGCACCATGACCAGGATCTAATAATATACTTACTTTACTAACTCCTCCAGAACCAGATCCACCACCAGTACTTGTCGAAAATACAATATTTCTTAAATTAGTCTCAAATTTTGCACTTACAGCAGCTGTTCCTCCAAATATATAAACCCCTTTTAATTCTTTAATCCCATTTATATATGTTTTCAAATTACTACTAACTGTATTTCCTTCTACTACAATTATAGGTGAATCATTAACTCCAGCAACTGCAGCTCCTGGAAGTGCATCTGCATAAGTTGTTCCTGTTGCAATATTTATTATCTTAGTATTTGGAAAATATTTTTTTGCAATAGCCATGCTTGTTCCATATCTATCCGCTCCAAATACTCTACTAGATTTTTTGCTCTTAATTACAGTATCTACTTCTTTTTTTACTTTTTCACTTATTGTTGCATCTCCACCTATAATAATTGCATCTTTATAACCTGCTGATTTTATAGCTGATTTGACACCAGATGTCATAGAATTTTTTGATACGCATAATACTGGGTAAGCTTTACTTGCTGACAAAGATGCTGCTGACAAAGAATCATAGTAACTTGTACCTGACATTATAATAACTGTTCCTCTGTTTGTTATACTTATTAAATCTTTAGATACTAGTACTGAAGTATCATAAGCGTCTTTTCCTGCAAATCTTTTTTTAGCAGATATACCATTATTCTTTAATTCTTTTTCTACTTTTTCACTTATTACCGCTTTTCCACCAATTATATATATATCCTTAACTTTTAACCTTTTAATTTCATTAAGTGTATCTGAAGTCAATGAATCTTTTTGTACTAATAATATTGGTGCACTCTTTTGTTTTGCAAAAGCTGCCGCAACTGACATATCACTAGGGCTGTTTCCGTTTACCAATACTACAGCTTTAGCTTCAGTTCCTTTCCCTGAACCCTTAGGTGTATATTTAGATTTTGATACTTTAACTGCTGTTGAGTATCTGTTAGCCCCTTGGTATCTTTCAAATAATGTCGATGATGTACTTGTTGTAGATGCTGACATTGTACTTCTTGTTACTTGTTTCTTCTCAACAACATCTTCTACAACTGTTGTATAAGTTGATTTTAATGTAATATCTATAGAAGTACTATATCCTTGGACTTCTAAATTAACTTTATAATTTCCAGAATTTAAAGTATAGTTTTCTGGAACTGATATTGTTGAGGAAAATCCATCATTAAAAATAAAAAACTCTCCTGAATTATTATCATCTGATATAGTAGCTTTAACTTCTACATAATTTCCAAGATTATTATATCCCTTTATCTTTGTTAAACTATACTCTAAATTCTTACCTTCAATAGATGTATTATCTATTCCAGAAATATCTATATAACCATCTTTTCTTCCCGTCATTTCTTCTAAGCTATTGTATACGATAACTTCCTCATGGTTTACTTCAGAAAGGCTAGATTCAATTAATTTCCAAGTTCCCACTTCATCAAATTTTAATTTAAAATAATAAAAACCAGTATCCTCATTGAGCTCTGCTGTAAATTCTTTATTATTTCCATTCCCATCTTCAAATATTAATTTTGATCCTTCAGTTATATTATCCCCACTTATAGAATTAATATAGGTTGAATTTCCTTTAACAATTTTTGTATCGCTTATATTAAGCATCTTATTATCTTCTGCATATGAAACTTTACTACTGGTAACCACTCCAATAAATACAGAAAGCAACAAAGAAATCAATAAAATAATTGTTATTATTCTCTCTTTTGTTTTATTCATGTTCTCCTCCTAATTTTCTCCCATTTGTAACCACCATTATATAATACTCCTACCTATAAAATCAAATTTATATGATGGATATTTTTATAAAATATGTTAAAATGACATTATTAATATAAAAATATCACTATTAGGAGTATGTTTTGGAAATATTAGAAAATCAATTAATACGCGCTGTTTTGATAAAAGACAGAGATAAGGCTAGGACTTTATCAGAATCAATAGTTAGATACATATCTGAAAATAGCGCTAGTTTTGAATACTTCAAGTCATATCTTGTACAATTTAATGGTATTTTTTATTGGAATACGATAAAAAATATAACCGACTTTGAATTTACAAATTCTATTTTAAAAGAGAGAAATAATTTTTTATTAAATATTCTTAATACTTTTGATATGAATTCTTTAAATAAAGTTTTTGAAAGAATGATAGACTTTTATACAGCTTCTCAAAATGAATTAATATACAATTGTAAAAATTCATTAGTCAAAACTATGCTTATTTATATTTATAATAATTGTAATCAAAAAATCTCATTAGACTTATTAGCTTGTACTTTCCATTTAAGTAAATCTTACGTTTCAAATCTAATTTCAAGACACGTGAGCATAAGTTTACCTATAATTTTACTTAATTTTAGAATGGAAAAAGCAAAAACGTTGTTAATAGACAGTAACTTACCTATTAATGAAATTTCAAAACTTTCAGGTTTTGATAGTACATCTTATTTTTGTCATCAATTTAAAAATGTTCATAATTTAACACCAAAACAATTTAGAGCAAAAAATTACAAAAATATATAAAAGCCAGAGCTACACTCTGGCTTTTATATATTTATTTTTCTTTTCCTTTAGGACTACAACTGTTTATTTTGCATGAACTGCATCCACAATCACAAGTAGTTCCCTTTTTTTTGACATGAATAATTGCAAATACCACTGCAACTATTATTATTCCTAAAATTATTAGAGTTGGTAACATATTACCCCTTCTTTCCTTGCTCTAAAATATAAATCTTTTATAATTTTCCTGTAAGTTCTCTTTTCTTACTTGCTCTAAATAGCAAGAATAAATAAACCAACAATATTACTATTGCAACTCCTGTCCAAATATTTAAAGCTTCTCCTAAAATTAGAATTCTACCAAATTGATATATCATAAGTGCAATTGTATATGAAAACAATACTTGATAAGCAATTGTAGCCAATGTCCATTTTGCACTCTTCATTTCAGATCTTATTGCTCCTACAGCTGCAAAACAAGGAACTGTTAATTGGTTAAACATCATAAAACTCATTGCTGTAACAGTTGTAAAAGATTTAGCTGCAAATTCCAATAAAGTAGGATCATCTGCTCCTAATTCTCCAAGTCCTGAAACTACACCATACGTTCCAACTACCATTTCTTTAGCAACAAGTCCCATTATTGAAGCAACCGTAGCTGTCCAATCTCCAAATCCTAAAGGAGCAAATATTGGTGCTATAAATCTACCTATAGCTTCTAATATTGAATGGCTATCGTCAGAGAACTCAACAAATTTTCCAGTTGTACTAATATTACTTAATAACCAAATAACTATTGATGAAAGTAAAATTATAGTTCCAGCTTTTATAATAAATGCCTTAAGTCTTTGCCAAGTTGTTCTTAAAATATTACTTAAAATCGGCATATGATATGCTGGCAATTCCATTACAAATGGTGCTGCCTCTCCAATAAATGCTTTTGTTTTCTTTAAAATTACACCACTTATTATTACTGCTAAAATACCTGCAAAGTAACAAATTGGTGCAAACCACCATTTCCCAACAAATATTGCCCCTGCAAACAACGCTATAATATCTGTTTTTGCACCACAAGGCATAAAACTTGCAACCATTATTGTAAGTCTTCTATCTTTGTCTGACTCAATTGTTCTAGTTGCCATAATTCCTGGAATCGAGCATCCCATTCCTATTAGAATAGGAATAAAAGATTTACCAGAAAGTCCAAATTTTCTAAGAACTCTATCTAGTATAAATGCAATTCTAGACATATATCCTATATCTTCTAGTATTGCTATGAAGAAATACAAGAAAGCAATTACTGGCAAGAATCCTATTACACCACCAACACCACCAATAATACCATCAACTACTAAACTAATTAACCAGTCTGCTACTCCCCAGCCTTCAAGTAGATTTGTTGCTCCACCTTGAATTATTCCTTCTATTAAAGTTCCATTAACCCATTCTCCTACAATATCATTTCCTACCTTAATTGATATGTAGTAAATAGCAAACATAAAAACTGCAAATATAGGAATGGCTAAAAATCTATTTGTTACAACTCTATCTATTTTATCTGATGTAGTAAGTCCAGCTCTCTTATTCTTTACTATATGCTTTGTAATTTTACTTACAAATGTATATCTAGCATCGGTAATAATTCCTTCACCGTCATCATCAAACTCGTTTTCCATTCGTTCTGTAATTTCTTTTACCTTACTTAGTTCAGAACTGTCCAAGTTTAATTTTTCAAATATTTTTTCATCATTTTCCAATAATTTTATTGCTAAAAATCTTGAAGCTATACTATTCTTTATTTTTGATGAAACTTCTTCTGTAGATGTTATAAATTTTTCTAGTTCAGCACTATACTCTTCTTTTATTACTACTTTTCTATCTTTTTCCTTTTTACATGTATCTATTAATTCTTCAATACCTGTTTTTCTCAGCGCAGATATTTTTACCACTTTACAGCCTAAATGATCTTCAAGTTCATCTGTTAAAATCTTCTCTCCTGTTTTGTCAACTAAATCCATCATATTTAAGGCAACCACTACAGGAAGCCCTAGCTCTATCAATTGAGTTGTTAAATATAAATTTCTTTCCAAATTAGTTGCATCTATAATGTTAATAATAACATCTGGCTTCTCATTTATTAAATAATCTCTTGATACCACTTCTTCTAAAGTGTACGGTGATAAAGAATAAATACCAGGTAAATCTACAATCCTAATATCTTGCTCTTTTTTATATAATCCTTCTTTTCTTTCTACAGTTACCCCTGGCCAGTTTCCTACATATTGAGAACTTCCTGTTAATAAATTAAATAATGTAGTTTTACCACTGTTGGGGTTACCTGCTAAAGCTATCGTAATACTCATTTAAATCTCCTCTACTTCAATAATTTCAGCATCTTGTTTTCTTAATGTTAATTCATAACCCCTAATTGTTATTTGAACAGGATCTCCTAATGGAGCAACTTTTCTTATATGAATTTCGGCACCTTTTGTTATCCCCATATCCATAATTCTACGTCTTACTGCGCCAGTACCATTAATTTTACTGACTTTGTAATATTTGCCTACTTCAGAATTATTCAATGTAATCAATAAACACACACCTCCTAAATGGTATCTACCATTATCCTATTGCTTAACTCTTTTCCTATAGCAACTCTACTACCCTTAACACTAATAATTAAGTTTCCTTGTACTTCGTTAACTATAGATACTTCTGAATCAATGACAAATCCTAAATTAGTTAATTGTTTTTGTTGTGCATCTTTTCCCTTAATTTTTATTATTTTTAAGGGTACACCTATTGGCGCTATTGTTAATATCATAAAATTCTCCTTAAATCAAAATAAATAATTGCAAAAAAAAAGCCTACTAAGGCTTGCTAATGTACGATAAAATATAAATATATTCTACTAAATATTATACAACAAAAATTCAATTCTCCAATACTTCTATCAAACAATAACCATTTAGTATAAAATTACACTGTATTCTGTCAAGCAAAAGCCTAATTGATAATAATTATTTTTACAATTTAATTATATACCCATTGATATTTTTTATCAATACTATTTTTTAACATTGCCGTTTTCTTATATAAAATATTAAAATATTATGCTTTCTATCTTGTAAATTTAAGTGTTAATTTTCTTTATTATAGTTTATAATTAATTCTTTACTAAACTATATCAAAAGCCTGTAAAATTGCAATTATTCCAGAAAATATCCCAATTATTTTTGCTAATATAGTAATAATTTTTTTCGTTTTATCTGCCTTAATTGGTTATATATTGTTTTCATTTATTTTAATATTTTTATCCCTAGTAATTCTAAACCTATTTGTTCAAAAAACCTACCGTAGTTCCAAAAATACCAAGCATCAAAAATAAATTTGAAATTATTCTTAATATTATAAAAATATTTTCTATATCGTAATTATTAGAAACTTAAAAAATATAATTCCCATTCCAATGGAGTCTAATCCCTCTCCCTTTGGTAATTTTTTAGCTTCTATCCCTAATCCTACAAATCCAATAATAATACAAATTATATTTATGATAAAAGTAACAGTTTTATTACCAAATAATCAGGAATAATTGTAAATATTACTGATTATAAAATAAAAGTAATGCCTAAAATAAAACCTGTAACTTGATTTTTATTCATAAATTTCTCCGTAAAATTTATTTCTTACAATTCCGTATTAATAAAATATTCTAAATTTTTAATATTATAATTTAAAATTAAATTTTTATTAAATCCATACTCTTTAATAATTTCTTCTGATTTTGAAACATCTCCAACTTCTGTTGAAAAATGTGTATCGGTATTCATAATTATTGTAGTTCCATATTTATCACATTTTTCCAACATTTCCAATATATTACTTTTGCTATTAATCCTAAAACTTTCTTCTACCAATGAAGAATTGTTAATTTCTATAGCTACATTGTATTCCTTAGCTACTCTAGCTATTTCATCAAAATCCATTATATAATATCCATCATCTAAATGTCCTAGAATATTAACATATTTATTTTCTATTGCTCCAATAACTGCTGTAGTATTTTCTTTTTTGCTACCTGCAGCTATACAATTTCTATGAAGACTTGCAATAACATAATCTACAACTGGTAGCATGTCTTGCTCATATATTGTACCCCTAAAATCAAATATATTAGCTTCCATTCCCTTTAATATTCTAACATCATTTATAACCTTAGGTATTACTTTGAAATTTGAAAAAACAAATCTATTGGTTGTATCTTTCATTCCATATCCATGTTCTGACCAACCAAAAACCTCTAATCCTATTTCAGAAGCCCTAGCTATATTTTCATTTAACGTTGAATAGGCATGACTGCAAGCTATTGTATGTGTATGCAAATCCATTAAATTTTTCATATTATTCTCCTAACTCTAAGTTTGGATATACCTTTAAATCTAATTCATCTTTTTTTCCATTAACATAATCATAATAGGCTGCACTTCCTATCATTGCAGCATTATCAGTACAAAGAATTTTACTAGGATAATACACTTTTATTCCTTGCTCTTTGCCAACTTTTTCAGCCATTTCTATCAATTTTGAATTTGCTGCAACTCCTCCTGAAATAACAAGTTTTTTCATATCCTTTTCTTTTAATAATCTAAATGATTTTTCTATTAATACATCTAATACAGCCTGTTGGAAGCTAGCACAAACATCTGCTATATTTATTTCATTCCCCTTTTGTTTTTCGTTGTTTATATAATTCAAAACAGCTGTTTTTAAACCACTAAAACTAAAATCATAAGTTTTCTTGTCTATTATTACTCTAGGAAACTCAATTGCACTAGCATCTCCAATCTTTGCAAGTTTATCTATTTCAGGACCTCCTGGATATGAAAGACCTAAAGCTCTTGCAATCTTATCAAAAGATTCTCCTGCCGCATCATCCCTAGTCCTTCCTATTATTTCATAATCATTATAATTTTTTACATCTATTAAATAAGTATGTCCTCCAGAAACCACAAGACCAATAAATGGAGGCTCTAAATCTTTATGAGCAAGATAGTTTGCACAAATATGTCCTTCCATATGATTAACTCCCACCAAAGGAATATCTAAAGCATAAGAAATAGCCTTTGCTGATGAAATCCCTACTAATAAAGCCCCTATAAGCCCTGGGCCTTTAGTACAAGCTACCATATCTAAATCTTTAAAATCCATATTTGCTTCTCTTAACGCTTCTTCTATTATTAAATTGATACTTTCCAAATGCATTCTACTTGCTATTTCTGGTACAACACCACCATAAACTCTATGAGTTGTTATTTGCGATGATATTATATTTGACAATATTTCTCTTCCATTTCTTAAAACAGCAACTGATGTTTCATCACATGATGTTTCAATAGCTAGAATATTTAAATTATTCAAATCTTTCTCCTAAATCTAATCTCATTAAAAATCCATCTTCTACTGGATTTTTATAGTAATCTTTTATTTTTGACATCTTTTTAAATCCATATTTTTCATATAGACCTATAGCTTCAACGTTTCCTTGCCTTACTTCTAAAGTAATGTTATTTATTCCTATATCATTGCAATAATCTATTATAAACTCAAATGCTCTCTTTCCATATCCTTTTCCACGCTCTTCTTCTAAAATTCCTATATTGTGTATTTGACATTCATCTATAATAATTTGCATACCAAAATATCCTATAATTTCATTGTTTTTTACTATCGCAAAGTAATGATTGTACTCATATTTTATTATTTCTCTAAAACTATTATACGACCATGGACTTGAAAAAATTTTCTTTTCTATATCTGAAACACGATATAAATCATCATATTTCATTTTTCTTATAGCTAGCAAGTTTTCTTCCTTTTCTCTAAATCTCTCTCTGCTTGAGATTTTCTAATATATTCAGGTTTTAAGCTCAGGTAATTTTCATCATTTAATTCTTCTTTTTTTTCAAAGGCTAAAGAACATAAACTTCTCCCTATGCAGCTATTAATTGATGAAGGTGCTATAAAAGATTTACTATTACCAGATATTTCTTCTAAAATATCTTCTGTGAATTCTCCTACAAAAATAATTTCTTCATTTAAATTTTTTAATTTCTCTACCAATTCTTCAAAATATATTAAATTATCTTTTTCTATATTAATAATCTTTCCATTATCATTTTTATAAATACCATAGTAAACTCTACCACCTCTAGCATCTAAAATTGGAACTATCAATTTTTCTGTAACAATTTGTGAGGATATGGCTTCTAATGTAGATATCCCAATAATAGGTTTTTCATTTATTTGTGCAAATGTTTTTGCAACAGTCATTCCTATTCTTAGTCCTGTAAAAGATCCTGGACCTTTACCTACTACATAAAGATCTATCTCTGATAGTTTTATATTTAATTTCTCCAATAAATCATTTACCATTGGAACTAAAGTTTCACTATGTGTCAATTTTTGATTTACATTATAATCTCCTACAATAATCCCATCTTCCATAACAGAACAGCTTGAAATCATTGTAGAAGTATCAATACTTAATATTTTCATCTTTTTCTAATCTTTCTATCAATTTATTTTCTAGTTTATTTTTTCCCTCAATAACAAATTCTCTTTGAGTATCTCCTACTTTATTAATTTTAATTTCTATATAATATTTTGGCAAGTAACTGCTAGCTCTTTCTGCCCATTCAACTAAAGTTATCCCATCTGGATAATAGTAAGTATCTATATCTATACTCTCTACTTCACTTTCATCTTCAATTCTATAAAGATCTAAATGGTTTAATTCTTTATCTCCATTATAACTATTTACAAGCGAAAAAGTTGGACTAGTTACATAATTTTGTATATTTAAAGCATCTGCAAACATTTTTGTAAAAGTTGTTTTTCCAGCTCCCATCTCTCCATTTAGAGAGATTAATGTTCCATTATCTATATATTTAGATATTGCTTTTGCAAATTTATTTGTATCAATTTCGTTCTTGGATATATATTTAAACATTTTACCTCCTTAATCTATCATAAAAAAAAGAACCTGTGGGTTCTTTTATTTTTTATTTAAAACTGGTCTTAGTGGCTTGTAGAGCGTAGTTGCTACTACTGCATTTAAAACTCCCTTTACCACATTAAATGGTACTATAGAAAACAATAAAAATGTTGGAACACTATTTACTAGTGGATTTGTCTTAGAAATAATTTTTGCCCAATCTGACATATTGGCTCCATATAATGGAAATATTACATAATAATTACTTATTACTGCTAAAATCGTCATTAACATTACTCCTGTACTAAGAGCAAATATAGCACTTTTAAGTGTTCTTTTTCTTTTGTAAATAAAGGATGCTGTTAGTACAAACGCAGATGATACAACTAAATTAGATATTTCACCAATTCCACCTGTTGAAGAACCTTGAACTATAAGATTTAATATAAGTTTAATAACTATTACTAAAAAACCATATAATGGACCAAATGTAAAACCTGCTATGATAGCTGGCACCTCTGCTATATCCACACTCATAAATGGTGGTGCAAACGGAAGTGGAACCTTAGCAAACATTAAAATCATAGCTATAGCACCTAATAATGCTACTTTAATCATCCTTGACAAACTTTCGTTTCTCATTTTATATCTTCCTCCTCAATATTGAGGGGCGTAAAAAAGCCCCAAATATTCTTCGGGGCATTTTAATATACTAGATATTTAAAAGCTCTCTTCTTTCATCCAGACTATACTGTCGGTATTGGAATTACACCAATTCAACCTTTCGGCTCGCGGACTTTACCGCCGGTGAGGAATTTAACCTCGCCCTGAAGATATACTTATTATAGCATTACAATTTATCTTATTCAAGATATATTAATCTTTTTGAATTTTATTACTCTTCTTCATCTATTATTTCTAAATTTCCATTATAATTGCCATAAAAAACTGCAAAAATCCCAAATAAATCATCAATCTGTACTCCTTTTAATGTCTTTGCTGACAAAGTTATTGCTGGGAATCCCATTTTTATATTTGTTTTAGCTCCAAATCGTACATTTTTATCCATGCTTTCAACATACTCTTCTTCATTCTCTATCTCTATACATATTAATTTTGTTGATGCTACTTCTCCCATAGATATATCTTTCACGTCTTTCCAACATATAAAAGGATATTTTTCAGAATAAGATTGATACTTATTATAATATCCATCTTTGTTAAATATAAGTACAGGTTCTCTTTTAAATAAATTTTTAACACTATATACTATTGCTACAATAAAAACTACTGTTCCTACTACTGAAAAAATTATCGATATTAACGGGGTAAAAATATCTATCTTGTTTCTATATATTCCTAAGTAAATTGAAGCAACTACAAGTAATAGCGCTAAAAAAAGCACTCCTACATTTTTCATCTTACTTTCATATATCTCTATTACTTTATTCTCTATATTTAAATCTTCAAGTCCAAAATTTTCCAAATTTACTTAACATCCTTTCTTTAATATTGTTCTTCTATCCCATTTTCATATTTATATCTGCTATAAAAAGTTCCAAATAAATGAAATAGTTCCTTATTATTGAACCCTTTTAAAGAATTTGCTGAAAGACATATAGCTGGAAATCCCATTTTTATATTTGCTTTTATTCCCATTCTCATAGTTTTACTCATACTCTCAACATATTCTTCTTCATCCTCTATATCAATACAAACAAAACTTTCAGTAAACATATCTTTCAAAGAAACTTTTTTAACTCTAGACCAAGGTATAAATGGTATCTCTTTTGAATAAGATTGTTTTTTATTTAAAAATCCTTCTTTGTTCAATACAATAACTGGGTCTCTTCTAAATGATTGTTTAAATATAAAAATAAAACAAAATCCAAAAAATAAAATTACTACTACACCTGCTACAAACATAAATACCATTTTTATAGATTCAATTCCATTATCCAAAATGACAAAAATAATAAGTGCTCCCATTAATGTCATAATTAAAGACATAAAAAACAAAACTATATTTTTAAATTTACTCTCGAAAATTTCTATTATTTCATATGTTTCATTAAAATCATTCATATTATCCTCCTAATTATAGCCTAGACGATTATAACATATTAATTACTGTTATATTTAATGATATAATCATTTATGAAAAAATATTTTAATGAGGTGTAATTATGAATAATTTAACTGATAAATTAATGAATTTTATAGATAATAGTCCTTCTGTTTTTCATGTAATTGAAAACTTTGAAAAATCTTTAATGTCAAAAGGTTATAAAAAACTACAACGAGATGAAAAATGGAATTTAGAAAAAAAAGGAAAATATTATTTAACAAATAATAGTAGTACATTGATTGCTTTTCAATTAGGAAGTGATTTAGAAAATAATTTTTTTAGAATTATAGGCTCTCACAGCGACTCTCCTACTTTTAGAGTTAAACCATCACCTGAGATGTTTGAGAAAAAACATTTTGTAAAATTAAATACAGAAGTTTATGGTAGTCCTATTTTAAGTACTTGGTTTGATAGACCACTTTCTTTAGCTGGTAGAGTTACTTTAAAATCCAATGATTTATTTAATCCAGAATCTGAAAATGTAAATATAGATAAAAATTTATTAATTATTCCAAACTTAGCTATTCATATGAATCGTGAAATAAATAATGGCTATACTTACAATAAACAAAAAGATACTCTTCCTTTAATTGGGTTAATTAACGATGAATTAGAAAAAGAAAATTATCTTTTAAATATACTTTCCGAAGAATTAAATGTAGATATAGAAGATATTTTGGACTTTGATCTATTTCTTTATGATAGGCAAAAAGGTGAATATGTTGGAAATAACAATGAGTTTTATACCATTGGTAAAATTGATAATTTAGGTATGGCTCATGTTAGTATGGAAGCTCTTTTAGATTCTGATATTTCTGAATTTACAAAAGTAATTTTAGTTTCCGATAATGAAGAAATAGGTTCTCAAACTAAACAAGGTGCTGGTTCTCCATTTTTAAGGGATACTCTAGAAAGAATAATTACTTCAACTGGTGGTAATTTTGAAGATTTTGACATAGCCATAGATAAATCTTTTATAATTTCTTCTGACCAAGCACATAGTGTTCACCCTAATTATCTTGAAAAAAATGATCCTACTAACTTTTCTTTAATCAACCAAGGTCCTGTTGTAAAAGTATCTGCAAGAATGAACTATACTAGCGATGCATATTCATCTGCAATATTTGCTAACCTATGTAAAAAGGCAAATGTTCCTGTCCAATACTTTGTAAATCGCTCTGATATTTTAGGAGGATCTACAATTGGACCAATGACGACTCAAAATTTAAATATTAAATCTGTAGATATTGGAAACCCTATACTTTCTATGCACTCTATAAGAGAATTAGGTGGTGTAAAAGACCAAGAATATATTTATAAAGTTTTTTTAGAGTTTTATAAATAAGAGAAAAAATCAGCTATATTTAAATATAGCTGATTTTTATTTGCAATTTTTTTCACTTTGTTCTTCTAAATACTCTTTTATTTCACAGTTACTTAATTTTCTTATTTCAGTATTAGGATATACTTTATATTCTTTATTTGAATAAACTGGATTTTTAAAGTTTCCTTTTTTATCTTTATTTTTTGACAAATACTTTTTAAAGTCCTCTTCACTTGAAAATATCTTATAAGACTTTCTTCCATTTTTTGCAATTATTTCATATATACCACAAATTTTCTTCTCTTTTGCTTCTGCCGTTCGTAAATATAAAATAGCTAATTCTAAAGACTTGAATGGGAAATTCCACCTTCTAAGTCCACGCTTTTTATCTTTTTCTATACATATACATCTACCACAAGTTCCACAAATATATTGTGTATGTTTTTCAAGACATTCTTTAGCTTTTAATACTGGGGTTATTCTACTGTTGCTACTATAACATTCTGAACAAATTTCCATTAGATATCTCCTAACATATATTTATATATATTTAGTTTAACATCAACAACTGTTTTTTAATTTAATAATTACAAGTATTTTTTTATTACATTATAAAGTTTTTCATTATTTAAAATATAAGAAGAATGACTTTCTCCTTCAATTATTTCTAATTTAGAATTTTTTATATTTCTAGCTATTTTTTTAGTATGACTCTCCCTAACTATATCTTTAGATCCTGCCAAAACTATTACTGGTACTTGTATTTTACGTAAAAATTCTTTTTTTATATTTGGTTCTGTTGCCATTAATTTAACCTTAGGACTTTTATTAAATATATACGCTAGTTTTATTGGTATTAAAAATTTATTTTTCATACCAGATGGATACATATTTGCTCCTGCTATTATTAGTTTTGATAGTACATTCGGATATTTTCCTACAAGTATAAGTCCAGAGTTTCCACCATCTGAAAACCCAAATAAAATTGGATTTTGTATTTTAAGTCTATCTAAAAATGCTGCTACATCTTCTGCCATATCTTCATAATATAGTTCTTTTACCTCTTCACTTTTTCCATGACTTCTTGTATCTAACATATAAATTGTATATTCTTTTAAATGTTTAGGAATATCTTTGTATATGTCTAAAGTTTCTCCATTACCATGTAAGAATATTATAGATTTTTCACCTGTTCCATATTTTTCGTAATTTATATTTATACCGTTTACATTTACTATCAATTCTCGCCTCTTTATTTATTATTGAGATAATATATTGCAAGTTGTGTTCTATCTCTTAAATTTAATTTTTCTAAAATAACACTTATATAGTTTCTTACTGTTCCTTCACTTAAAAATAACTTTGCTGCTATTTCTTTGTTATTTAAACCTTCAGAAACTTCTTTTAATATACCTATTTCCTTTTGTGTCAATTCATTGCTTAAATCTACTTTACTTGGTTTATTTTCGTAAATGGCATTTATTACATCACCACCAAATACTTTTTGACCTGCACACACCGCTTTTATCGCTGGTACAATATTTTCGAAATCATCTTTTAATATATATCCATAAGCACCTAAAGAAATTGCAGACTTTATATATTCATCATCCATAAAAGTAGTTAAAAATAATACCTTTACAGCTAATTTTTTAGATACTATATAATTTAAGATATCTAACCCTGTTTTTTCTCCCATTCTAATATCGAGTAGTGCTATGTCAATTTTATTTGTTTCTAAAAGATTTATAGCATCATCATATCCATATCCTATACCTTTTACTTCTATTTCTTCATCAGACTCAACTATCGTTTTTAGAGCATATGTTATCATTTTGTCATCATCTACAATAATTATTTTCATATTTCCTCTTTTTCTATATTTATAAATATTCTAAATCCATTTTCATTTGACACTTGTAGTTGTCCATTAATAGTTTTCACTCTAGCTTCTATAGAATTTAGCCCTATCCCATACTTTAATGAACTTTTCTTACTACCATTATCTTTTACCAAAATATAAATATTATCTTCTGTTTCTCGTAAATTAATTTCTACAATTGTAGCATCTGAATGTTTAATAATATTATTTAAGCTCTCATTTATTATATATATAATAGAATATTTAAAGTTTAAGTCTTTTTCTTCATCTAAACTATAATTAAATACTATATCTGAAAAAGTATAGTCTTCAACTATTTTTTGTAGCTCATACCTTAAGTCAATATTATCTTCCTGCAAATTGTGTAAACTTCTTCTAAGTTCTGTCATAGATTCGTTCAAAGAACTTTTTATACTATTTAAATTTTGCTTTTTATTCTCATCTTTTTCTATAACAAGCATTGCTCCTATTTGAAGGATAGTTCTTGAAATAATATGTCCTACCCCATCGTGTATATCTCTTGCAATTCTATTTCTCTCATTTAGAATAGCGTTTTCTATACCTTTATCTTGTTGATCTATTAGTCTGTTATTTTCTTTCTGTAAAAATATCTGTGTCTCTTTTGAATCTATTACAAAATTCCTATATTTTTCTTCTATAAGGTAATTTTTTATATCTTTCATTTTTATTGTAAAAGCAAAAATTATCACTACTGAAACAAAAGTGAAATACTTATATTCTAATGCATAAAACACTAAAACTTCAGATATTGTAAATAATATTATATTTATAAAATTTTCTTCTCTTAATAAATAATACATAAATACAGGAATAAAAAAAGCAAATTTATATTCATAAAATATTAATGCAAAAAATAAAATACAGGTTAAATTCTGGTAAATTTTATTTTTACATAAAAATAAAATCCCCAAAAATCCTAGACAAATTACAGCTATTAAAGAATTGCCTATAGGAAAATTTAATATTAAATATATTGTTGTCACAAGCCAAATAATTAAAGAACTTTTTATATTACTCATACTTCCTCCACCCTTATTTTAGCATATTAACAATATTTAATTTAACATTAACATACCTAAATCCATATAAAATTACTTATTACTTACATTTTAACTTTTTAATTATTTAGTAACTTCTTGTATCATTCTAAACTTTGTTTTGATTTATATATATATTAATAACTATTATGACATTTGTCATATAAGTTGTGATTTTTTTCACTACTATAATTTGTCTATTTAACCGATAATATAATTACATTAAAAGTTAATTCTTTTAAACAGTAAAAATTTAAATACCCTAGGAGGTTAATTATGATAGAAATAAAAAATTTATTCAAACAATATAAGGAAGTTTTAGCTTTAAATAATTTTAATTTAACAGTTGAATATGGAGAAATTTATGGGCTTGTTGGTCCAAATGGTTCTGGAAAAACCACTTCTATTAACTGTATGTTATCTCTTCTAAAATATGATAAAGGTGAGGTTTACTTATTTGGTAAAAAAATGTCAGATTCAAGGAGTGACTTAAAAGCAAAAATAGGTTACATACCTCAAGATATTTCAGTTATTTACGATTTAAATGTGTATGATAACATAGATTTCTTCTGTGGACTTTATATATCTGACAAAGCGACAAGAAAAAAATATGTTGAAGAAGCTATTGAATTTGCGGGACTAAATGAATTTAGAAAGTTTTTACCAGCAAAGTTAAGTGGTGGACTTAGAAGAAGATTAAATATAGCTTGTGGTATTGCACACAAACCTGAACTTATAATTTTTGACGAACCAACTGTTGCAGTTGACCCTCAAAGTAGAAACAAAATACTTGAAGGAATAAAAGAACTAAATAGAAATGGTGCAACCATAATTTATACTTCTCACTATATGGAAGAGGTAGAGTATCTTTCTACTAAAATCTCTATTATAGATAAAGGTCAAATACTTGTTTCTGGCACTACTAAAGAACTTAAAAACTTTGTTGGCCTTGGAAATTCTTTAGAAGTAAATAATATTGACCTATCAAATGGATTAGAAAATTCTCTTCGTGCTATTAATGGAGTAAATAAATTACTAAAAACAAGTAACAATCTAAAGATAATAGTTGACAATGACATGGTAATTAGCAATATTATAAATCATTTAAATCAAAATAATATTATTTATGATTCACTAAATATAAAAACACCTACTCTTAATGATGTTTTCTTAGATATTACTGGAAGGGAGTTAAGGGATAATGCTTAATAATTATATTTTAAAAATAAAAGAATTTGCCCAAAATAAATCAACTATGTTTTTTAGTTTGCTGTTCCCAATAATACTAACTACATTATTTTATCTAACTATTGCAAGAATGGATAATGCTGAAGCTTTTACTTCTATTCCAATAGCGGTAGAAAATAGTTCTATATCAGAAACTTTTAAAGATATTGAAGCTTCAAAAGAAAAGAAATTATTTAAAATAGTAAATACTAAAAATTACGAAAATGATTTAAAAAATAAAAATATAAAAGCCTATATTAAAGGAAACGAAAATTTAAAAGTTATAGTTTATGATAATGATACTTCAGCTTCAATAGTATATGAAACTGTAAATATGTATAATCACATACAAAAAACATATGAAAAAGTTATGACCAGTGATATTAATGTAGATGTGGAAGAAATTTCAAAAACATATAATGAAGAAAATAATATTACTAACAAATTTGATTCTTCAAATAAAAAATCTTCTTTAATATATTTCTTTTCATTACTTGCAATGACTTGTCTTTCAGCTTCTAATCAAGGTGTTGACGTTGGAGAGATTTTAAACCCTAAGTCTGACATGGAATATGTAAAAAGAATATTAATCTCCCCTGTGCAAAAATTTAAATTACTTATGTCCCACTTTCTGGGAGCGTTGACATTTTCTCTATTTGTATCATATATAACTGTTTTATATATGTTAATATTGAAAATTCCAATTATAGACTACTTACCTAAAATTATTACAGCAGTAACTTTGGGAACTATACTTGGGCTTTCTCAAGGAATGTTAGTATCTGCTTTGGTAAAAGCAAAACTTATTACTAAATACAATATAAATGCTGTACTTTACGTTTTTAGTTCATTCTTGGCTGGTTTAATGAGTAATAACATACCTTACCTAGTAAATGAAAATTTTCCATTATTAAACTATATAAATCCAGCAACAATTATTACAAATACTTTTAAATCAATATATTACTTTGAAAATTCCGAACGGTTTTTCAGTGGGTTAATCAATACGGTCTTATTATTTGTAGTATTTTTGACTATAACTTTATTTGTATATAGGAGAAAAAAATATGAGAACACTTAAAAATTACTTTAAAATTATATATAAAAATAAATTTAGCATTCTTTTATATATTGCTATGTTTGTAGCTTTATTAAGTATAACTAATTATTCAACGGAAGAAGATTTACACAGTAATTATAGAATAAATATAGTAGATAAAGTTAAAAATGAAGATAGCAAAAATTTAATTAACTTTTTAGATGATAAATATAGGGTTACAATTTCAGACATGTCAAAAGAAGAGGCTAAAGATTTACTATTTGGTCATATGTCATCTTACGTACTATTTATCGGTAAAGATAATAATATATCTTATTTTGCAAACGAAAATACTATGGATTCTGTTGAAATAAATATGAGTATAAACGAATATCTAAGTACCACAAGAACTTTAAATACTTTTAATATAGAAAACTCTTATAAAACTACTGTTGATATCTTGTCAGATGACACTGACTTTGAAATATTAAATTCTTCAGACAAGAGTATAACAGAAGGATACTATATATACCTTACTTATATAATATTAATAATAATCTTGTCAGTTGTACTCTTAGCTTACTACTCTTTTTTAAAAGACGGTGTACAAAATAGAATTAGAATATCTAAGACCAAATTAAGTAAATTTAATTTGTCACTTTATTTGTCATCGACCATACTTATAATTGTATTTTGTTTAGGCTTTTCACTATTTGAATTCTTTACAAACAAATCTTCTATTGAAAAATTACCTTTATTTTTCTTAAATTTAGTATTATTTGCAATACCTATATCAATAGCAGCTTATATAATAAGTTCACTATCAAAAAACGTTAAATTAAACGGTTCAATGAACAATATAATAAGTCTTGTCTTATGTTTTATTTCTGGTGTATTTGTACAACAAGAATTTTTACCAGAATATTTGCTTAAAATATCTTCCATTTTCCCACCTTACTGGTATATGGAAGGAATTACAGCAGTTGCAAAATCTAATTATAGTTCACTTACAAAAGTTTTTGTAATACAAGGAATAATGACTATAGTTTTAATACTTTTAAATTCTATTCTTACAAGATACAAAAAAGGTGATTTTTCTTATTCTAGATAAAAATACTTTGTATGTTTTCTTAATGTTGTAATAATTAACTAATAAAATTTATAATATTAAATTCCCAATTATTACTTTTAAATAAATAAAAAACCCTAATTTAGGGTTTTTTATTTATAATTCCTCCTGAATACTCTATAGCTTTATTAACAAGAATATCCATTGCGTCTATACAATAGTCTTCTAATTCCGTTGGTATTTCTAAACAACTAAGCTCTGTACAAGCAAGAATAGATATTACCTTTTCTTCTGAAAGATTTTTTAATAAATCATTGAATTTAGCAGATTCTAAAACCATGTTTTCCTTTACATTATAAATAGTATCTACTGAAATTTTTTCCTCTTCTTGTGATAAAGTATAAATATCTAAGTCATTTAAAGTAGCATATTTATCATAAACTTTACAATTCATGGTTCCATATGTACCTAAAATTGCAATTTTTTTAAATTTAGTATCATTTTTTATAAACTTAATAGTCTCTTCAACCATATTAATTATATTAATTTCCGTCATTTTCTGAATTTCATCATAAAAATAATGAGAAGTGTTACATGGTATAGCAATATTTTCTACTTTTGCAAACTCCATTAATTCTATATCATCTACAATTTTATTTAGAAATTCCTCAGAAGTTCCTTTTTGAATAATTTCAGTTCTATCTGGCAAAGTAGCATGATTCGAAACTATAGAATCTATATGATCTTGATCTTTGCTTGCCTTAGTATTTTCAACAATTCTTTTCATAAATAGGGCTGTTGCTAATGGACCCATTCCTCCAATTATTCCTAGTTTTTTTATAACTTTCACCTACTTCCAAAATATACAAATCTTACCATAAAATTATACTTTATATTGTTAAATAAACCAAATATTAAACAAGAAAAAAGATAGGAAAATCCTATCTTTTAATCTATTACATTTCTTGAAGTATGGTATGTATCTGAATAATACCCACTTTTAATATTTACTATTTCTACTGTTCTTCCTGGTTTTGGAGAATGTATCATTTGATTATTTCCAATATATATTCCTGTATGAGTTATAGTTGATCCATAGCCGTTAAAGAAAAGTAAATCCCCTGGCTGTAACTTATCTTTAGAAACATATTTACCAAGTTTAGCTTGTTCTGAAGCTTTGTGGTAAAAAGTCTTTCCAGTAACTTCTTTAAATACATACTTAACAAATCCTGAACAATCAAATCCTGTACTTGGTAAAGAACCACCGTATTTATATGGAATACCTAACTGTTGCTTTGCCTTTTCTACAATTTTATCTCTAGTGTTTTTTTGAACAGGAACTTCAATTCCTAAAGCAGATTTTAGTGAATTTTCAAATTTAGAAGATACACTAGCTGTTCCTCCTAAAATATTTGCTTCACTAACCTTTTTGTTCTTTATATTGTTTTTTAACGAATCTGATATGCTATCTCCATCAACTAAATACATAGGTGCAATATCTTTAGCACCTGCTGCACCACCAGCTAAAGCATCAGCAAATTGACTACCTGTAGCTAAATATGCTGTATCTGAATTGCTAAAAAATTTATTGGAAACTTTTATACTTGTATCATACCTGTTACTTCCAACTATTCTTTCTACCTTTTTACCTAATTTATTTTTTAAGGCCTTATCTACTTCTTCTCCAACACTAGCTGTTCCACCAACAATATAAATTTTGTCTACATTATTTTTAATATATTCTTTTGTAACATCATCTATTCCATCTTTATTTGAAGGTGATGAAAATAGTATTGGATATGCATTATTTCCAGAAACTGGTCCAGATGATAACGCATCTGCATAACTTTCATTAGATACTAAAATAGCTATACTTACATTTTTTGCATACTCTTCTGTCTTTTTAGCCACTTTTACTGCAGTTCCAGTCCTGTTTGCTCCTGCAATTCTTTCAGCTGTTCCCGCTGTTTTTTTTAGTTCATTAAACACAGTATTATTAACTGCTGCATCTCCACCTATTACAAATACTTTTTTTGCACCTAATCGTTTTATTTCTGCCTTAGTTTCACTTGGTAAAGTTTTTTTGTCTGCAAAAAGAATTGGTGCATTTAATTGCTTTGATAAACTTACAGCAGATAAAGCATCTGGATAATCTATACCACTTGTTATTATTACATTCTTAGATGATGAAAACTTATCCTTAGAAATTTTAACAGCAGTAGCATATCTGTTTGCTCCACTATATCTATTTACTTTTTTTTGAGAATAGTTTTGTGCATTGATACTCATTGTAGATTTTTCAATTTTTTGTTCTACTGGATAATCTGCTTCCAATTCTTCTTGAGAAGTGTAAACTTTAAAATCCAATATATCATTTTTTACTTTTACACCATCAATTGATACAGCTTTCCATATACCAGATTTACTTGCTCTAATTATAAAATAGTAATCTTCACTATTTTCTACTTTTTGTGATTCAAATTTAAAAGTTTCATTATCTTCTGTTACGTACTCAATGACAGAATCTTCTTTTATTTTATTAACCTCAGAATACACAGTCATTTCTCCGTTTATCTGAACTTCTTTACCATCTATTAAATAATCACTTGTTTCATCAGCATATGCTGTAGTATTTAAATTAATAAAACTTAAAAATACAAATATTGCAGCAAGAAAAGCTGATATGAATTTTTTTGTTACTTTGTACATTAAATCCTCCCTTTATAACTTACACACCGTTGTAACCTTTTTGTAACTTTTCTAAATAATACTATAACATATAATTCTTAATTTGTGAAAAATTTATGCTATTTTTATTAAAATATCATTTATTAATTCAACTATTTGTAAAAATAAAAAACTATACAATTTGTATAGTTTTTTATTCGTTATATTTAAAAAATACTGACAACTTTAATCCACTTTTTGGATATTCTCTATCTTCACTTTCTAAACGAATTTCACTAATATATCCATTATCATCTACATCAAAAAATATAGGATAAAATTTAGCATACTTTATATTTTTTCCTTTTGATATATTTAGCATATTGAATATGTCATTTTCTTCATTTAAAATAATTGGATTGTCTTTCTCTCTATTTATAGAAATAACTGATAACTTTTTATTATTATCCTCAAATATTATTTCTATTTTTCCATCATTCGTAATATATTTACTTTTTCCTTTTGTTAATGAATCCATAGTTTCTATGTGTTTTAATTCACCTAGTTTTTCTACAGCATCTTCATATTCTATTCCATAAAATTCATTTATATTTATAATGGTTTCTACCGAACCTTCTTTATAGTTTCTGCTACAAGATGTTGTAGTAAAAATTAATATAATAAGAATTATATAAGATATATATTTCTTCAATTATTCCTCCATGTATATTTAATTTTTAGTAACCTATCAATTTAATAGTAGCCATCTTAATTATACATTAACTACAACTTAAAAAACTATTTTTATTATGTTAAAAAGCAAATTATGCTATAATTTACTGGTTAGGAGATGATGTTTTGTTAGATACTCTTCCGTTTATAATAGCTAGAAACATAATATCTATTATTGGTGTTTTACTATTGATATTAGGTCTATCATTGAAAAATAAAATCATTGCTTTTATAGGATTATTTTTAATTGTATTATACATTATTTTAACTATAATATATATTTTTCAAGTACTTTAAAATAAAAAAGATCCTTAGTAGAATAAAAACAATACTAACGATCTTTTTATTTTAAAGATTTTTTATATATTCTTTTGCTTCTTCTACCGAATATTCATAGTTTGTATCTTTTCGCAACAATTTTATTGCCTCAACTAGTTTATTTTCTTCTCTCATTTTTAATAATACCTTTATTAATTCTACATCAACATCTTTCTTATGTATTTCAGCATTTTTTCTATTATTCATTTCTTGCTGAACTTTTTCTTTTAACTCTTCTGATAGTTTTTCTTCATGACGTTGAGTAATTAATACTTTATTAAGGTATTTACTCTTTATCTTCTTAACTATATATGCAATAAAATTCAACATAATTAAATACTGTATAAATCTATACATAATAATAAATATTTTACTTATGCTAACCTCTGCTCCATCCTTTAATATTAGGTAAAAATCACTATTAAAATAGTATGTTGCTCCTATATTATACATAGAAGTTGTACCCTCTAAAGTTCCAAATGGACTTAATATAAACTCCAATGGCTTATTATATATAAAATTACCACTTATATCTATTAAAGTTCCAATAATCGTAAACAATATTACTATTGATAATATTGTATCATTTAGTTTTTTTATTCTATCTTCTTTAGGTAAATTAACATTTTTATAACTGCTATTTTTAATTTCCCTTAAAATTACATATACAAAAACTAATAATATGACTAAACTTTTTAGCCAAGGATTGCTAACAAATAATCTAATAAATATCCTCCCAAAAAATGGAATACTAAATACTATTATTATAAATGCAAAAGCTATTAATACTTCTATATATCTTTCTTTCATATTTCTCCAATTCTTGTTTTAATAATATATAAATTACTTTAATAGTATACTACTATCAAAATCACATGTAAATAATATAATTTTAGTTAAATTTAAGATATAAATCTATATTATAATTCAAGACTACTTTCATGGTTAAAGTAATAAAAAAATATTTTAATAAATATATACAAAAATTAGAAACATAGGAAAGTAATGAATAAAATATTTTGATTTACAAATTTAATCATAAAACTACCAGAGCTGTACTTGATTTATCTCAAAACAAAAACTTCACATAAACTATTCATTATAGTGATTTATCTGTTTAAATAAAAAAATCTTGTAGATAAACATATTTGCCTTTTATCTACAAGAAATAAAAATCCACCTAAGTCTAATTGACTTAGATGGTTAAATTTAAATGGTCGGGGTGAGAGGATTTGAACCCCCGGCCCCATGGTCCCAAACCACGTGCGCTACCGGACTGCGCCACACCCCGAAAGTGTCATCTCAACTGACGACTATTTCATTATATTATAATTGAAAAAATAATGCAAGTTTTTTTATATTTATTTTCATTAAATTTATCCTTTGACTTTTTGTTGAAAATTTGAGATGCTATGTTGACTGAGGTGATTTTTTGAAAATAAAAGAAATTTTATTTAGATGTATATTCTCTCTTGCTGGAGTAATTATTATAACATTAGGTGTTGCTTTTTTAAATGTCGGCAATGTTGGAGTAGATAATTTCACGGCTTTTAATATTTCTATGGGGAAAATATTAGGTTTATCTTTAGGACAGTTCCAATTATTGATTAATTTAGTATTTATTCTATTTATTTTTTTATTTGGCAAAAAATATATGGGAATTGGGACTTTAATTACTATGACTTCTATAGGTTTTCTTATTGATTTCTTTACAAATATATTTTCTAACCTTATATTTTTTGAGCTAACTATTTTTATCAAAATATTATTTTTAATAATAGGAACATTATTATTTACTTTTGGTGTCTCTTTTTATATAGCAGCAAATCTAGGTGTGGCTCCTTATGATGCAATAACAATGATTTTAGTCGATTATTCTAAAATTAAATACAAATATATAAGAGTTGCTCAAGATGTTTTATTTATGATTTTAGCTCTGTTCTTAGGAGGTCCTGTTGGTATTGGAACTATAATTAACTCTTTCTTCAATGGTCCGTTTATAGATTTCTTTTATGTAAAAATAAGTAATCCTTTAATAAAAAAATATATCTATACATTTCGAAAATAAAAAACCTATATAGTAATATAGGTTTTTTATTTTAATTCTTTTATAAAATTTATTGTAAATTTTGACGCTTTATTAGCTGCTACTATTTCAAGATTATCATAATCAGTTTCACCATCATCATCTGCAAAATCAGATATACATCTAATTACCATAAATGGAATATCATTAGCGTACGATGTATGTGCTATAGCAGCTCCTTCCATCTCTACACATAATGCTCCAAATTCTTCTCTTAAGTTTAATTGCACTTTTGAGTCAGAAATAAACTGGTCTCCAGTAATTATAAGTCCTTCAAAATATTCTTCATTTTTTAATACATTTTTTGCTATCTCTAAATATTTTTTCTCCACTTTAAAACTTTTTGTAAACGGATAATACTCTTCAAGTAGTCTTTTATCAAAATCATGGTACATTAATTCATCCGCTACAACCAGACTTGTATGCTTTAATTTTTTATCCAATCCTCCAGCTATTCCTGTATTAATTATTATATTAGGATTAAAATTATCTATTAGCATTTGAGTAGCTATTGCGGCATTCACTTTGCCTATTCCTGAGTCTGTAAAGGCAATTTTTTTATTATCTAAATATCCTACATTAAATTTATGATTTTTTAAATTAATTTCTTTAATATCTCTTAGTTTTTCTTTAAAACCTTCTATTTCACTTTTTAAAGCCGATACTATACCTATGATTTCTATATCACCTTGCATTTTCTATTATTCCCCCACCTACAACTATATCCCCATCATATATAACTGCTGATTGTCCTTTTGATGGTGCTCTAACTGTTTTTTCAAATTCAACAAATAACCTAGAACCTTTTTGTATTATTTCTCCTAAATGTTCATTAACTCCATGTCTAATCTTTACTGTAACTTCCTTATATTCTTTAATTTCATCAACTGCTATTAAATTGAAATCTTTTATTTCTATTTCTCTTTTATATAAAGTATCTTCATCTGATAGCGTTATATTCTTTGTTTTACCATTTATTTTGCTTACAAAAACTCTTTTACCTAAGGCAATTCCTAGTCCTTTTCTTTGACCTAATGTATAATATACTATTCCTTTATGTTTTCCTAATATATTTCCTTTTTCATCTATAAAATTGCCTTCTCCTATAAGCTCTGGATTTCGTTCTTGTATAAACTTACCATGATCATTATTTTGGACGAAACATATTTCTTCACTATCTTGCTTATTGTATGTGATAATACCCGTTTCTTTGCCAATTTTTCTAACTTCATCTTTTGTATATATGCCTAATGGTAATATAGTTTCGCTTAATGCTTCTTGAGATAAGTTATATAAAAAGTATGTTTGATCCTTTTTAGCATCTTTTGCTTTCTTAAGCAAGTATCTTTGTCTTTCTTCGCTATATTCAATTGCTGCATAGTGACCTGTTGATATATAATCTGCTCCTAATTCATGAATTTTTTTCCTAAAAGATTCGAATTTTATATATTTATTACAAGCTATACAAGGATTTGGAGTATATCCTAGTGAATACTCTTTAACAAAACTATCTATAATCTTTTTATCAAATTCTTCTCTAAAATTCATTGTATAATGAGGAATCCCCATATCTTCTGCAACCATTTTCGCTTCATTTACAGCTGTTATTGAACAGCAACCTCTATCTTCATTATAAAGAACTCCTTTGGGCACTAATGACATTGTTACACCAATTACATCATAACCTTTTTCTTTCAATAAATAAGCGGCGACAGAACTATCCACGCCACCACTCATTCCAAGAACTACTTTATTATTCATTTATTCTCCTTAAAATGCTAAAACTATTCCTCCTGTATTAGCATATACAGAGGATAGCATTCCTGTTTCTACAATTTCAATATCTATAAAATTGTATTTTTTTGCAATATCTTTTTTCAATGCTTTTGCTTTATCTGGAGCTTGACAATGTCCTATTACTAATGTTCTGTTCTCAAAATCATTGCCTTCTTCTCCAATAATTTCAACTAATTTGCTAGCCGCCTTATTGTACCCTCTTGTTTTTGTATGAACTTCTATTTCACCATTTGTTGCTGTCATAACTGGTTTAAACGATAAAGCTTTTGCTAATGTTCCTGTAAATTTAGACATTCTTCCATTTTTAACTAATGTATCAAATTTGTCTAGTATAAAATATGTTTTCATATTAGATATAAATTTTTCTACTGTTTCTACTATTTCTCCAAAAGATAAGTTTTTATCTAAACATTCTTTTATTTTTATTGCTATTGCTGTTTCACCAGAAACTGCCGACTTACTATCAAATACATGAATCTTAGCATCATTATCTTCTAAATACATAGTTTTTCCAAGCTTTGCATTCCCATAAGTTGCACTTAATTTAGATGATATTGTTATAATAAATATCTCTTTAGCACCTTTAAATTTACTCATAAACAAATTCGGTGAAGGCGCTGCTGTTGTAGGTGCTTTTGCTGACTTGTCAACTTCTTTTAGAAAGTCAACTATACTCATAGTACCATCATCCATATAACTAGTTCCATTTACATCTATGTTGAAAGGAACCAACTCTACATTTAATTTTTTACTAAGCCCTTTATTTAAATCACAGCTTGAATCAGCTATTATTATTCTATCACTCATTTTTTTACCTAAGACAACCTTTCTTCTATTATAGAAGCTAACCTATTTGCTTCTTTCTCCAAAATAGATTGATCTTTACCTTCAATCATAACCCTTACTAAAGGTTCTGTTCCTGATGGTCTTATTAATACTCTTCCTGAACCATTAAATTTATCTTCTAACTCTTTAATCTCTTTAACAATTACTTCATCTTCCATGTAACTATGTTTATTATCATTTTTTACTTTAGCATTTACCAACACCTGAGGGTAAGTAATCATAAGCTTATTCAAATCTGACATTTTTTTGCCAGAATCCATCATTGTTTCAGATATTTTTAAAGCTGATAAAATACCATCCCCTGTTGTATTGTTATCTAGAAAAATAATATGTCCAGATTGTTCTCCTCCAAGATTATATCCACCTTCTTGCATTAATTCAAGAACATACCTATCTCCCACAGATGCTTTTTCTACTTTAACTTCAATCGAATTAGCATATTCATCTAAACCAATATTAGTCATAACAGTACCAACTATTCCATTGTTTTTCAAAGTACCATTATTTTTCATGTGAAAAGCACATGCTGCTAGAAAATGGTCTCCATCTAATATTTCTCCATTTTCATCTATTGTAATTAGTCTATCACCGTCACCGTCAAATGTAAATCCAATATCTGCTCCCATTTTTTTAACCAATTCCTGTGCTAGTGAAGGATTAGTTGATCCACAATTATCATTTATATTTAATCCATTAGGTTCAACAGATATATATTCTACTTCAGCTCCTAAATCTTTGAATAGTTTTGGTGCAATACTATAAGTTGCTCCATTGCCACAATCTAAAGCTATCTTTTTACCAGTTAAATCTAGTTTAACTGTAGATTCCAAAAATTTTATATAAATATCTATAGCTTCTTCTTTTCTTTCTACAATTCCAACCTCTGAACCCGTTGGTCTTAATTCTATGGTTTTATATTCATCCATTAATTTTTCTATATCATCTTCAACTTCATCTGGTAACTTAAATCCATTTGGTCCAAAATATTTTATTCCATTAAATTCTGCTGGATTATGTGATGCTGATATTACAATTCCTGCTGCTGCGTTATAATATCTTGTTAAGTATGCAACCGCCGGGGTTGGAATAACTCCTAACAGATATACATCAAATCCCATTGAAGTATATCCCGCTACTAATGCACTTTCTAATAAATCACCAGATTTTCTAGTATCTTTTCCTATAATAATTAACTTTTTATGATTATTTTCTAATTTATGCGCAGAAGCTCTTGCCACTTTAAAAGCTAATTCAGGTGTAAGCTCTGTATTTGCTATTCCTCTAATTCCATCTGTTCCAAAATATTTCCCCATAAGTCCTCCTAATTTTCTATTTTAACTCAATTTCTATACTTGCTGGATTTATAGTCTTAGTTATATCCTTTAAACTATTAGTTTCTATATCTACTTTGTGCTTACCTCTCCATAATCCACCTATATCAATACTTAATTTAACTTCCTCTTCTTTTACCTTATTTATTGTTTCCTCTTTTCCTTCTAATGTTACTGTTATATCTTTAATATCAGCTGGAAAAATAACTTCATAATCTTTTGTATTTTTTAGAATTTCTATTTTTTCTTTTTTAATTACAAAAGTCTTATTAGCCAATCCATCTGAACTCTCTTCTTCTGATTTAACCACTATATCAATAGTTATATTTTCTTCTTGCATAAGCCCAACACCATCTGGCAACATCAACCTTGCATCAACTACCATATTATTTTTTATTTTTGATAAATCTATTGGACTTGTTTCTATTTCAGAAATTTTATCAAGTATTTTTTTATCACCTATTATTGTAATTTTTTCCTTGCTTGGAGTACTACTTTCAATGCTAATGCCTTCTGGAAGTTCATTAATCATTTTTAATTTTATAGGCACCTGTTTACTATTTGTTATATATATATTAACTTTCGCATTCTTTTCACTAATTTCAAGATCTTCAATTTTGTCACCATTTTTATCAAAAACTTCTATTGGAATATTTCTTGTAACATCTTCAGTTTCCTTTGAAACATCTACTAATACGCAAACCTTGTCTATTTTATTCATAGCTTTTTCTTGTCCTTTAATAGTTACAGAATCAGGTACTACTTCTATATTTTTAATTGCAAGATTTGTCGATGGTAAATTTCCAATTTGCTCTTCTTTAATATCATATTCTGCTGAAACAATATTATCGAATCTAAAATCTAAAAACTTTTCTGTCTCATCTTCTCTAAATACCCCTGTTGGTAATTTATAAGTAATGTATATTCTTTTTTCATCTATTCCACTTTTTAAATCTTCTTTTATAGTATTTAAGTCAATCTCTGCTTCTATTTCAGATTCTTTTAATTTACTTATTACATCTCTTTTTCCCCTTACTTTAATATATACTGTAGGTTCTATAGGTGCTATTATATCTTTGTCTAGTTCTGCTAAAACTTCTTTTCCTTTTATGTTTACTTCTACATTTCTAAATTCTCTAGTGCCTTCTGGATTAGCGTCCATTAATACATAATACCAAAGACCAAATGCAAATATTAGAGAAATCAATTTGATGGGCCAATTATTTTTTATTCTTTCCATCAGTTTCCTCCTCATTATTAACAAATTTAGCACTATAAAATTTCATCAATATACTTTCTAATGTAACTTCATCAATATACCTTTGAAGTTCGCCTCTCTCTGCAATAGATATATCTCCAGTTTCTTCAGATACAACTATTGAAAGAGAATCAGATTTTTCAGACATACCTAGTGCTGCCCTATGCCTCGTTCCCAATTCTTTAGATATTGACTGATTTTCGGATAATGGTAAAAAACACGATGCAGCTTTTATAATATCTTCTCTAATTATTACTGCTCCATCATGCAATGGAGTGTTTGGAATAAATATATTAATCAATAGTTCACTAGAAATTTTTGCATCTAATAAAGTTCCTGTTTCTATTACTTCATTTAATCCAGTTTTTCTTTCAAAAACCAAAAGTGCTCCTATTTTTTGTCTAGATAAAGATGCTAATGCATGAACTATTTCATCAGTATTTTTTTTAGCTGCTTCATATTGCAAATCTACAAATGATTTTCTAAATATATTACTTGTACCAATATATTCCAACATTTTTCTTAATTCAGGCTGAAATACTACTATTATTAATACAAATCCAGCTGTCATAGCTTGTTTTAATATCCAAGCAATGGTATATAGGTTAAGAGCTCTACTTAAAATTGAACAAAAGAAAATAGCCAGAACACCCTTCATTAATTGTTCTGCTCTAGTTTCTTTTATTAAAATATATATCTTATATATTGCAATAGCTACTATAAGAATATCTATAACATCTCTTATCCTAATCATAGACAATGTACTTATTAATTCACTAAAAAAATCATTCATCAAATCATTCCTTATTTAAATATTACAATTATAATTTTACCACATGTGTGTCAACTATAAAAATAAATAATCTCGGATTTCCGAGACTATTTCAATATTTTATCTATTATTTTGTTAATTGTTTTTCCATCAGTTTTACCTTTGAATTTTTCTAAAGTTTCTTTTATCAAAATACCCTTACTTTTTATACCAAGCTCCAAGTTCTTGTCATTTGCCAAATTTTTTATTTCTTTCTCCAACTCATCTTCAGACATTTGTTCTGGCATATAAGACTCTATTATTTCTATCCTTCTATTAGTTTCTTTTATAATATCTTCTCTATTTTTAGGTGTTGACTCTAAAGTATCTTTTGCTTGCTTAAGTTCTTTCTGTACAAAAACTATCGCTTCTTCATCTGTTAAAGTTTTCTTCTCTTCTTTTTCTGCTAATGATATAGAGGACATTAATAAAGTAATAACATTAACTTTATCTCTATCCTTATCTTTCATAGCTTTCATCTTATCTTTTCTTAAATTTTCCAAAAATGTCATATTCTTCACTCCTTAATTAAATAACAATTTAAAATAATATCCAATATTATAAAAATACATTGACCAAAAACTACACAGTAATCCTAATGCCAATCCTATAACCACATCTGTAAACCAATGTACTCCTAATACCAATCTAGATATACCTATTGTAATTCCAAATAAAACTGCTAAAGCTAGTATAGCCATTGATCCTTCAATGCTTTTTATAAGTATAAAGCTTAATGTTAAGTAAAAACTCATTCCAACTGATGAATGTCCACTTGGAAACGAATAGCCAATATGACTATATTTTTGTGATTCTGTAGGTCTTTTTATTCTAAATACAACTTTTAATAATTGACTACTAATAAAAGAAAACATTATTGAAAATATAATAGTTGTTGCTTCTATATACTGTTTTTCATGAATTAAATAGAATAGAATAGGTACTGATATCATAGAAATTACTTCTATATTTGCAAATTCTGTTATCTTATTCATAATTTTTTTTAAATATTCTAAATTATAATTATAAAATATTTCTCTAACTCTATAATCTATTTTAAATCCACCTTTTTTATATATAATAATTCCAAATAAAAAAATAGCAAAAAACACTATTATTGTTATTATCATTAATGTAAAAAAATCAATCATTCTTAAATCCTTTATTATTAATATTATATATTTCTAAACTTATAATAGAAATTGATATCCCTAACAACCATCCTGTTAATACATCTGTAGTCCAGTGTACTCCTAATACTAATCTACTTAATCCTATAAATATAGGTATAAGCATTATTAAAAAAGTCACAATTTTATTTTTATAATTAATATAATAAATTTGCGCCAATGTAAAATAAAATGCTGCACTAACTGTAGAATGTCCACTTGGAAAACTAAATCCTCCTTGGTTATAAACAAAAAATTCTATCGGTCTCTCTCTTTCAAATATATGCTTAAATATTTTCATAGTTAATGCTGATCCTACTACGGAAAATATTAGTACTAATAACAGCTTATAATTTTTTTTATATATTAAATAAATAGCAACTGGAAGTAATATAATCAAGTAAGTGGAAGTATCTCCCAGTCTTGTGAAAAACCAAAAAAATTTACTCGGATAAATATTTTCTCTAATAAAACTTAACACATTAATATCAAATTTTGTAGTATTATTAAATTTCGAAAAATAAATCCCTGCTAAAATCACAAAAATTAATGTAATAATTAAAAATTTATTTTTACTCTTTCTACCTATCATTAAACTCCTTTGCCAAATTCACAATTAGGATAATGGCAAACATCACATTTTAAGCAATATCCTCCATATCCTAGCCTTGCAATTTGCTCTCTTGTTATTTTCTTACCTGCTACTACATATGGAAACAAAATATCAAAAACCGTAGTTTTAGTGTACATTACGCATCCTGGTAGTCCCATAATAGCAGTTTCATCTTTAAAATATCCTACTAAAAACATAGATCCCGGAAGTGTAGGTGTTCCATGTGTGATTATTTGTGCTCCACTTCTACTAATCGCTGCTGGTGTTAAATCATCCGGATCTACACTCATACCTCCTGTACACAAGATTAGATTTGCACCCATATCTTTAATTTTAGTAATTGCACTTTTTATCATATCTGTATTGTCATCACAAACTTCATGATGTAGTAATTCTAAATTATACTCTTTTAATTTTTCTTTGACAACAGGTGTGAATTTATCTGTTATTCTTCCATTATATACTTCTGAGCCAGTAGTAACTATTCCTACTTTAAGCTTTTTAAAAGGCGTTATTTTAAATAACGGTGTATTTCCTCCTATTTTTTCAGCTCTATCTAGCTGTTTTTTATCTATTAACAGCGGTATTATTCTAGTTCCCGCTAAAACATCGCCCTTTTTTACTGGCAAATTTCCAGTTCTAGTTGCTATTGCAATATCGCCTAAAAAATTAAGTTCAAAAAGTCGTTCTGTATCTATTTCAAAAAATCCATCTTCTGTTGCTACAATTTCAATTTTTCCTTCCACCACATCTGTAATATCCATATAATCATTTTTACAAATATTTGCCAAGATGAGTGCAGCTTCATTTTCATGAACCATATTTTCATTTTTTTCTAATATATAAATATGTTCTTTCCCCATATCTAATAATTTAGGAATATCTTCTTCTGTAATTATATGACCTTTTTTAAAAGCAACTCCTTTATATTCATCCTTTACAATCTTTGTCATATCATGTGGTAAAATATGACCAATTGCATCTTCTACTCTGATTTTTTTCATAAATTATACCCCTTATACCAAAAACTATATAATGGTATTCTATCATATATTCGAATATATTTTTATAGTATATTTCTTAACAAAAAAAAGGAGATAACATCTCCTTTTTAATAGTTTATTTTTTTGCTACCTTTGCAGTATGAATCGATGCTCCTTCTAAACCATGAGAAGCTTCCATAAATGTTTCACTTAGAGTTGGATGTGCAAATATAGTCTTATTTAAAGCTGAAACTGGCAAATCATTTGCCATTGCTACAGCACCTAAATGCACTATATCATTTGCATGCGGTCCAAATATATGAACGCCTAAAATTTTCTTATGATCTTTAGAAGCTAATATTTTTACAAATCCATCTGTTTCACCCATAGAAACAGCTTTACCATTTCCAGAGAATAAAAATTTAGATTTGTCATATTCAATACCTTCTTCTTTTAATTGATCTTCAGTTTTACCAACCTGAGCAATTTCTGGTAATGTAAATGTAGCTGCTGGAACAACATCTTCTACAATATGAGGAGTATTTCCCATTAAACGTTCAACAAGATTTAACCCTTGATTTGAAGCAACATGTGCTAATTGAACGTTTCCTGAAATACAATCACCTATTGCAAAGATATTATCTTTACTAGTTTTTAAATCTTTATCAACTACAACTCCACCTCTATTGGTTTCAATTCCTATACCTTCAAGATTTAATCCTTCAGTAAATGGTATTCTACCGATAGCAAGTAATACTAAGTCGCCTTCTGCTTCAACTACTTTACCTTTTTTATTTTCAGCAAATACAGTCAATCCGTTAGCTGATTTTTCTATTTTACTAGCTCTATACCCTTTTTCTATCTTCATACCTTTTTGTTTGAATATAGACTGAATTCTTTTAGTGATTTCACTCTCACAAGCACCTAAGATATCAGAACCTATAACAGTAACATCTGTACCAAATGAATTATAAATACTAGCAAATTCCATTCCTATAACACCAGTTCCAACTACAACTAATTTCTCTGGTAAATAATCTAAATCTAATAACTCAGTACTTGTTATTACATTTTCTAATCTTGAACCTTCAAAGCTCGGAACTAAAGGAGCTGATCCTGTAGCTATTATAAAATAATCCCCTGCAACTTCTACTTTTTCTTCACCTTTATCTACAATAATTGTATTTTCATCTTTAAAGCTAGCATATCCTTCTATATATTCTATGTTTGGATATGAGTCAACTAAAAAGTTAACTCCTGTATTCATTCTATCTGCTACATAATCTTTTCTAGCTTTTACAGCAGCCATATCAACTGAAGGATTTTCTAATTTTATTCCAAAACTAGTAGATTCTTTTACTTGTTCAAATAATTCAGCCGTTTTCCATAAAGTTTTAGTTGGAATGCATCCAATGTTTAAACAAGTTCCTCCAGCTCTACCTTTTTCTATTAATACTACCTCTGCACCTAGTTGAGCTGCTCTAATAGCAGTCTCATATCCACCAGGTCCAGCACCTATTACTACAATCTTAGGCATTAATTTCTCCTTCATACTTTAATATTAAATCTTTTGCAGCTTTAGTCTCATCTGGTCTACCTATTAAAGTATTATGAGGAGCTGATTTTAATAATTCAGGATTAGTTTTTGCTTCATCAGCAATTTCATTCATTGCTGCAATAAACTCATCCAAAGTTTGTTTTGGCTCAGATTCAGTAGGTTCAATCATTAATGCTTCAGGTACAATTAATGGGAAGTATACTGTAGGAGCATGGAATCCTTTGTCAAGAATTCTTTTAGATACATCAGCTGTTGTTATAGTATGAGTATCATCTTTTATTCCTGCTAAAACAAATTCATGTTTATATATTCTATCCAATGGTAAATTATAGTTTTCTTTTAAGCTTTGAGCTAAATAATTGGCATTTAAAACAGCCATTGTACTAGCAGCCTTAAGTCCATCACTACCCATAGTTAATATATAAGAATATGTTCTTAACAATATACCAACATGTCCCACATTTGCTTTCATTTTTCCAAGTGAATTTGGAAGATCATAGTCTAAATAGAATGTTCCATCTTCTTTTTTCTCAACTAAAGGTTTTGGAAGGAATTTTTTCAAGAATGATTTAACTCCTACTGGACCAGCTCCTGGACCACCACCACCATGAGGTGTTGAGAATGTTTTATGAACATTATAATGAACTATGTCAAAGCCCATGTCACCTGGTCTACTTTGTCCTAATATAGCATTCATATTGGCACCATCATAATAAACTAAACCACCAGCATTATGAACTGTCTCAGTTATGGCTTTGATATTTTCATCATAAATTCCTAATGTATTAGGATTTGTAAGCATTAATCCTGCTGTATCTTCTCCTACTGCTGCTTTTAATGCATCTATATCAACCATTCCATTTGGTTTTGATTTGATTTCAATTATTTCATAACCTGCCATTGCAGCTGTTGCTGGGTTTGTACCATGTGCTGAATCCGGAACAATTATTTTGTTTCTTTGGTTTTGTCCATTAAATTCATGATATGCCTTCATTAACATTACACCTGTTATTTCTCCATGAGCACCTGCTGCTGGTTGTAATGTCATAAAATCCATACCTGAAATTTCTGATAAAGCATCTCCTACATTGTAAAGAGCTTCTAAAGTACCCTGTATATCATCATCTTTTTGATATGGATGAAGATTAGCAAATCCTTCTAATGAAACAACATCTTCATTTATTTTAGGATTGTACTTCATTGTACAAGATCCTAATGGATAAAATCCTCTATCTAACCCATAGTTTTTCATAGAAAGGTTAGTAAAATGTCTAATTACATCTACTTCACTTACTTCTGGAAAATCTAGTTCTTCTGTAGCTAAAAACTCTTCAGGAATATATGAACTTAAATCTTTGCCTTCAACATCTAAAGTAGGTAATCTATATCCCATTTTTCCTGGTTCGGATAAGTCAAATATTAATTTATCGTATGACATTATAATACCTCCTTCAAAGTTTCAACAAATTTATCCATTTCTTCCTTAGTACGCTTTTCTGTTACAGCTATTATTAGACCATTACCTAAGTCTTTATTAATTTTGCTCAAATTAATACCACCTAAGATTCCATTTTCTTCTAATTTAGCAAGAACTTCTTCTGCATCTTTATCAAATCCAATTGTAAATTCTTTAAAGAACGGTTTATCTGTTAACACTTTTACTTTATCTAATTTAGCTAGCTCATCATATAAGTAATGCGCTTTAGCTGTACTATTGTAAGCAACTTCTTTCATACCTGTTTTTCCAAGCAATGACATATATACAGTTGCTGCTAATACGTTTAAACCTTGGTTTGAACAAATATTTGAAGTAGCTCTTTCTCTTTTTATATGTTGTTCTCTCGCTGAAAGTGTTAATACCCAAGCTCTTCTTCCTTCATTATCTTCAGTTTGTCCAACAATTCTTCCAGGAATTTTTCTTAAAAATTGCTTGTTGAAAGCCAATAATCCTAAGTATGGTCCACCGAATTGAAGAGGAATTCCCAAAGCTTGTCCATCTCCAACTACGACATCTACACCTAATTCTCCAGGTTTTTTCATGATTGGTAGTGAAGTTGGATCTGTAGATTGAATAATATAAGTTTTCTTTTGTGAATGAGCAAGCTCAACAAAAGGAGCCATATCCTCTATATAACCATAGAAGTTAGGACTTTGAACTATAATAGTTCCAACTGTTTCATCTAATATTTCTTTTGCTTTTTCTAAACTTGTAACCATACCATCTCTAGGTATAATAACTAATTCCATACCTCTAGCATGTGCATAAGTTCTTAAAACTGTTATTGATTGAGGATCTGCTGTTTCAGAAATAGCAATTTTATTTTTCTTTGACATTTGAGCTGTCATTATAGCTGCCTCAGCTACTGCTGATTGACCATCATATAATGAAGCATTTGCATAGTCCATTCCAGTTAAGTTAGCCATTAATGTTTGGTATTCAAAAATATATTGTAATGTACCTTGACTTACTTCTGGTTGATAAGGAGTATATGCAGTGTAGAATTCTGATCTACCAGTTATATGGTGAATGGCAGTAGGAATATAATGATCATATGCTCCTCCACCCATAAAACAAGCTAAATCTGCTGTAGATTTATTTTTCTTAGATAATCCACTTAAATAAGAAAATACTTCTCCTTCAGATTTTGATTTAGGTAAATCCAATTCTCCTTTCATTTTCATTTCAGCTGGTATATCTGAAAATAAATCATCAAGAGAATTAACACCTACTACATCCAACATCTCCTTAATTTCTTCATCAGTATGAGGAATATATGGATAATTAGACATTAATTATGCCTCCTTTAAAAATTCTGTATACTCAGCGTCACTCATTAAACCATCTAGTTGTGATTTATCTGAAATTTCAATTTTAGCAATCCAATTTTCATAAGGAGCTTTGTTTAATAATGCTGGATCATCTTCTAAATCTTCATTAATTTCAAGGATAGTTCCTCCAAATGGAGCAAATACTTCTGCTGCTGCCTTAACTGATTCTACTGATGCTACTGAATCTTCAGCATCTATATCATCATCAACTTCTGGAAGTTCAACATAAACTATATCCCCTAAATTTGATTGTGCAAAATCTGCAATACCTATATATGCAGCATCTCCATCAACTTTTACCCACTCATGGTCTTTTGTATATAATAATCCTTTTTCTACGTTCATTTTAATCCTCCTAAATTTTATTATTTATATTTTATTATTTTTTCATATATCTTTTGCTTATTATAGTTGCTTTTGATGGTTTATTTCTAATAATTACATCAACTTCATTTCCTATAACAGCTTCATCGATATCAATTAATACATTAGCTAAACGTCTGTTTAATGTTGGTGAAAGATACCCAGTAGTTATTACTCCTATCGTCTTTCCATCTTTTTGAATTTCATATCCATGTCTTGGAATTCTTTTATCATTCATTTCAAGACCTATAATTTTTCTCTTTGGACCTTCAGCTAATTCTTTTTCTAATGCAGTTTTTCCTATAAAATCATCTTTGTCAAATTTCACTGCAAATTTCAATCCTGCTTCTAATGGAGAAATATCATCAGCCATTTCGTTTCCATATAGTGGCATAGATGCTTCAAATCTTAAAGTATCTCTACATCCTAAACCACATAATTGCATGCTAAACTCTTTTCCTGCTTCTAATAAGTCATCCCATACTTGTAAGATTCCTTCATTGGTAGTATAAACCTCAAATCCATCTTCACCTGTATAACCAGTTCTAGAAATTAATAACTTATGACCTTTGTAATCAATACCATCAACAAAATGATAATATTCTATTTTATCTAAGTCAAAATCCACTAATTTTTGAAGTACTTTTTGTGCATTCGGTCCTTGAATTGCAACTTCTCCTACTTCGTCAGAGATGTTTTTAAATTCAATATCATAATCTTTAGTTAATTTAATTAAATGATTATAATCTTTATCAACATTTGCTGCATTTGGAATAATTAAAAAATCCTCAGAATTTTTCCTATAAATAAGTAAATCATCAATTATTCCACCATTTTCGTTTAATAACATTGTATAAGCCACTTGACCATCTGCTACTTTTGAATAGTCATTAGAAAAAACATAATTCAAAAATTTTACAGCTTCCTTCCCTTTAACTGTAAATTCTCCCATATGAGAAACGTCAAATAAACCAACATTTTCTCTTACAGCACTATGCTCTTCTTTAAGCCCTACATAATCTACAGGTAAAAACCACCCTGCATAATCAACTACATTTCCACCCGCAGCTATATGACGATCATATAGTGGTGTTTTTTTTGCACTCATTATAATTCCTCCTTAGAATAGAAATAATTGTTTTAAAAAAAGAAAGTATCCCTCTCACTTATTATAAAGTAAAGTGATAAATATTACAATATGAAAACCTTATTATAATTTATATGGATTTTTTGATATTTATTTTTAAAATTAGCAAATTCATTGTGAAAATAATGTAAATTTCTATATATTTTCATTAAAATATGGCTATTGTTTCTTCGGGACTTTTTTATCCCTTTAGGGATACGTTTGCTTATGTCGTTTCAAATATACTTTACTATTGATTATAAAAAAACAACCTATTCATTAGATTGTTTTTTGTACCATATTTTATTTAAATTCTCAGATATTATTTTTTTATTTTCTTCATCTATGCAAGAAAGTAATTCTATAATCTTAACTTTCTGAATTGGATATATTTTTTCTACTAATTTAGCTCCTTTATCTGTTAGGGAAATTATAAACTTTCTTTTATCTATTTCATCTTTTACTCTCTCTATATATTTATCTTTTTCTAAGTTAGAAATTACAACAGTTATGTTACCACTTGTTGTAAGTATTAAATCCTTAATTTCTCCTACACACAAATTACCCTTGTGGTAAAGAGCTTCTATAACTGCAAATTGTGTTAAAGTTATTCCTGAATCTTTTAAGCTATTACTCAATTCCCTTTGGACTGTCATATTAGATCTGGTTAAATCTATAAATAATCTTAAAGAAAGTTTTTCATTTTCATTTTTATTCATTTACATCACCTTTTATCAAAATTTTTACTGTTATTAACCAATTTTTTTCTTATTAGTCTTTATCTTAAATGAAATAATAACCGTAAAAATATCTTCTTCTATATTTATTTCAAATTTCCCTTTCATTAATTCTATCAGGTTTTTAGATATATACAATCCTAATCCACTACCTTCTGAGCTCCTTGATTGTTCTCCTCTTACAAATTGTTCTAGTAAATCTTCCGATTTAACAACCAAAGGTTCCTTAGATATATTACTTATTGAAACCATAAGTTTACTATCTTTTACTTCAATTCTTATCGATATTGTTGAATTTTCTTTACAATATTTTACTGCATTTGTAATTATATTTTCAAAAACTCTACTTAATTGATCACCATCTACATTTATAAATATATTATCACTAAAACTCTTATATTCAAATTCAAGATTTTTATCTTCGAATGCTGAATCAAACTGCCCATAAACTTGTAATATTAACTCATTCAACTCTATTATTTCATAATTTAGATCAATATTTCCAGTTCCTGTTTTTGAAGCATCTATCAAATCAATTACCATTGTCTTTAATCTTTTAGCATTATAATCTAAAGTTTTTATATATTCATTCCTTTCTTCTGTATTATTGCTATTTTTTACTAAATCAACATAGTTAATAATAGAAGTTAAAGGAGTTTTAATATCATGAGATATATTTGTAATTAAATCTGTTTTCAACCTTTCACTCTTATATTTAGAATCCAAAGATTTTTTCATAGAGCTATACAAGTTGTCTATTAAATATATAGATTCACTATATGTTTTCTCTAAAATATTTACTTTTATTTTATTGCCATTATTCAATGCCTCAATTTTTCTGTTTAATAAAACTTTTCCCAGATAATTTTTCATAATAGATATAGAAATTTTTTGAATAATGAATATTATCAAAATTTTAACCAAATTATCGCTATTTACATCTATAATACTAATATATGCTGTAACCAAAAAAGTTTCAATTACCAAGCATTCAAAATAAACTAAAAAATATTTAAATCTAAAACCTGCAAAAAAATCAAATATTAAAAAACTATGAACTCCATATTTTTTTATAGTTTGATATATCTTGTATAAAACAAGCGTAAATACATAAATAATAAATATTTTAGAAAAAATTTCAGGTGTTAGACTATTTCCATAAACATCTAATCCAAATATGATATCTAATATTGTCATATATACAAAATATTGGACAGAAAAAAATAAAAATAAATAAAATATCTGGTCTTCAATATAACCATCTATTTTAAAATAGATATTTTTAATCCAACTAAATAACTTTTTAAACAATAATAAAATTTTTCCAAATACTTTCTTTATCATTCAATTTTATACCCCATACCATACACTGATTTTAAATGATCTGGTTTTCTAGGATTTATCTCTATCTTATCTCTAAGTCTAGAAATATGTACTGACACTATTTTTTTTACATCATAAGGTGGACTATCCCACACTTTTTCATAAATTTGGTCAGAGTTAAAAACCATACCTTTATTGGATATTAAAAGAAGCAGTATTCCATATTCATAAGGTGTAATTTTTATTGGTTCACCATCTACCAAAACTTCTTTCTTTGTATTATTTACCCTAATTCTTCCCGAAGTATAAATTTCTTGGTCAATAAATGATCCCTTATCTTTTGCAAGCTCTATTCGTCTTATATTTGATTTTACTCTTGCTAAAAGTTCTACTGGATCAAATGGTTTTGTAATATAATCATCCGCTCCAACTTCTAAACCTTCAACTTTATCTTCAAGCTCCCCTTTAGCAGATAAAATAATAATCGGCATTGCTGAAATTTCCCTAACTTCTCTTGTCAATTCTATTCCATTCATTACCGGCATCATTATATCAACTAAAAGTAAGTCAATATCTTCTTTATTAATTATATCCAAAGCTTCTTTTCCATTATAAGCTTTATGAACTTCATAATCTTGTTGTACTAAGTAAATAGATATAGCATCAACTATATCCTTTTCATCATCACAAACTAAAATATTATACATATACATCACCCAAATTTATTATATACTAAAATTTATTTAACATTACTACAATAAAGTTACAAATTTTTCAAATTTAATTATTTTTATAAAAATAGAGCCATAGCCTATCTAAATTTGTCAGCTATAGCTCTTAACTTTTTAAACCTATGATTTATTCCAGATTTTCCAACTGAAGGATTTAACATTTCTCCAATTTGCTTCAATGAATACTCCGGATTAGACCTTCTAATTTCTGCAATCTCTTGTAAATTTATATCAATATTTTCTAATCCAATATTCTCATCAATTAACTCTATATCTTCTATTTGTTTTAATGAAGCTTCTATTGTTTTATCCATATTCGCAGATTCACAATTCATGACTCTATTCACATTATTCTTTATTTCTTTTACTACTCTGATATTCTCAAACTTAAATAGATTTTGAAAAGCTTCTATTAGTGATAAAAAATCAGAAATCATCTCACTATCTTTTATATATATAACATAGTTCTCATTTCTTTCTACTATGCTTGCTAAGATATTATATGAATTTAATAATTTTACAAATTCTTTACTGTAATTGAGTTCTCCTGTAATAATTTCCAAATGATATGCTTTTTCTGGACTAGAAATAGAACCTGCTCCTAAAAAGCTCCCTCTAATATATGCTTTTTTCTTTTTTTTAGTATCTACTAATTTTTCTGGAACATCTAAAAACATAAATGAAAATGGATCATCATCCAAACCTATATCAAACAAAAAATTTTGTGCAATTTCTCCTTCTAAATATATCCTATAAGAACTTTTCTTTCTCAACTGATTATTTTTACTAACTTCTATTACAGAATCATAATCATAAATTTGTTTTATTTCTGTAAATATTCTTCTAGCAATTAAATTAATTTCTGTTGTAAATTTCAATTTTAAATTTTGATTGTTTTTTAGTATAGTTCCATTTACTCTAAACATAGCTCCTAATTCGGCTAAAATTTCTTCTTTAGAATCTACTTTTATTCTAGAAACCTCATTTTTTACATCAACGGAAAAAGACATTTTTATCCCTTACTTTCTTTTTTGTAAAAATCTTTAACCTTATTAACCATATTTTTTTCAGCATCGTGTTTTAAATAATGCATTGCTTTTTCAAAAGGCATATATGCAGCTTCTGTAAAGCCTTCTTCCCTTTGAGGAATAAGCTTTGTATCTGTTGTTTTCATATAATAATAATGTACCGTTTTTTGAACTTTTATACCATCTATATGTTTGTACCAATATTTTACATAACCAATATATCTAACTATTTCTGCTTTTACACCAGATTCTTCATTTACTTCTCTTAAAGCAGCCTCTTCTCTGGTTTCTCCTTTTTCTAAGCGCCCTTTTGGAAGTACCCAATCACCACGAAACTTTCTTAATACAGCGACATTACCTTTATGGACAACTATTCCACCTGCGCTTACCTCTTCCATGTTTTTCCTCCTTATCTGAAAAATACGTAAACTATAATTTATTATAACCTATCTAAAAAATAAAGTCAGTATTTTCTATCAAACAACTATACTGTGAAATTTGAATATATTATAATTTTCGCTGAGCTTATGTATCCTTATTTAAGATATGCATTTCATTTAAATATTATTCATTTAATGTAAATTATTGTTAATTTTTAATCTTTCTTGCTATAATATATCTGTACATATTTAATTTAATAAGGAGAGACTATATGAGTATAGACAAAAATTATATTACTAAGTTTTTAAAAGATTTACTATTAATACCTAGTCCTACTGGAGATACTGAAAAAGCTATAAAATTTGTAGAATCTGAATTTAAAAATCTAGGATTACAAACCTATAAAACAACAAAAGGTGCTCTAATTGCTTCAATAGAAGGGAAGAAAAAAGAAGCTATTACTTTTTCAGGACATGTTGATACTCTTGGATTAATGGTAAAAGAAATCAAAACAAATGGAAGACTTAAAGTTACAAAAATTGGTGGATATTCTCTTTCTACAATAGAAGGAAATTATGTAACAATTAATACATCAGAAAACAGAAATTATAGTGGTACTGTAATTTTCGAACACCAATCTGTTCACGTTTATAACGATGTCAATTCTTTAGAACGAACTTTAGACAATATAGAGATAAGAATAGATGAAGTTGTAAAATCTAAAGAAGATGTAGAAAAACTTGGAATACAAGTTGGAGATTTCATCTATCTTAATCCTAATGTAGAAATTTTAGAAAATGGTTATATTAAATCACGCCATTTAGATGACAAGGCTGGTGTAGCTGCAATTATAGGAATAGCTAAATATTTTGTTGAAAATAATATAAAGCCTGAATATACTGTTAATTTCTTTATTAGTAATTATGAAGAAGTCGGACACGGTAGTTCTTCTGCTTTACCTACAAGTACAGAGTATTTTATTGCCATAGATATGGCAGCTATTGGAAATACTCAAACTTCAGAAGAAACTGCAACAACTATATGTGTAAAAGATGGAAGTGGACCTTATGATTTAGAAACTAGAAGAATTTTAGAAAAAGTTGCTAAAGAAAAAAGTTTAGACTATAAAATAGATATTTTTATTAATTATGGTTCAGATGCTTCTGCTGCGCTTAGAGCAGGGTACGATTTTAAAGTTGGACTAATAGGACCTGGTGTAGATGCTTCTCATGCTTTTGAAAGAACACACATAAATGGAATATTAAATACTATGAATCTTGGAATAGGATTTGTTGAATCAATAAAATAACACCAATCTTGGTGTTATTTTATTCTAAATATTAATGCTCCAAATCAATTCTTTTAAAACTGATACTATCATCTTCACTTATACTCATTTTTAATCTTCCTTTGCTACCTTTACTAACAAGTTTTATGTAGTTCTTCCCTCTTGATAAATTTACATCTACCTTTTCATTAAAATTTCCTTCACTCAAATTTATTACTTCTTTTTTTGAATTTACTAATACAACTTTTATATATTCATTATCAAGCACAGAATATATATCTGCTGTTATTTTACTGTCTTCCTTTACTTCAATTTCCCATATTGTAAAAACCCCTGTGAAATTTAGTTTATAGTCAAGAGATTTTTCATCTTCTGTCTCTTTTCCTTGCATATTTTTTATAGTACAATTATCTTTCATTTCAGCTATTCTGTTATTATCATCATAAATTTTAGCTTGTCTTTTTGGCGTACAAGATACCAATAAAATTAGTATTAATATAATATATATTATGTAAGTTTTCTTCTCATATATCCCCCTATATAGTACTCAATTATATTCTATTTATTTTATGTGGTCAATTTATTGTGTTATCATATATTATATAATTATTTAAATTGAGGAGAGCAAATGCAAAGAGATTACTGGCCTACTGACGATTGGAAGTTTTCTAGTAAAGGATTTACTGAAGAAGAACAACAAAATTTAGAATCCAACATAGAAAAAGGATTCAAAAATATTGCTGGAATTGTAGTTGTGAAAAATGGTTATATAAAATACGAAAAATATTTTAATGGTCATAATAAAGAGCAAAAATATTCTGTGGCTTCTGTAACTAAATCTGTTTTATCATCTTTAATTGGTATTTCAATGAAGGATGGATATATTAAAACGTTAGATGAAAAAATTTTAAATTATTTTCCAGATTATAAGACTGACAATCCTATAAAAAAAGATATTAGAATCTTAGATTTACTTACCTGTGTAGCACCATATCCATTTGAATCTATTAATGAACCTATTGGAGAACTTATAGATTCTTCTCATTGGATGAAGTATTCCTTAAATATTCTCGCTGCTAACAAAGGACGCAGAACATTTAAATATTCTACTATAGGAACTCATATCCTTTCTGGAGTCCTTACAAAATCTAGTGGATTTACAGCAAGAGAATATGCTAATAAAGAATTATTTAATAAAATTGGTATAGATATTATTCCAAATTTCAAGATGGAAAGTTATACTGCTAATTATATATTTGGAAAAAATGCCAGAGGTTGGCAACACGATCCCCAAAATTATACTATTGGAGGCTATGGGTTAAGTCTAACTCCTAGAGAAATGGCTAAGTTCGGTTTCTTATATTTAAATAATGGTGTGTGGAATGGAGTAAAAGTCCTGCCTAATAATTGGGTTGAAGAATCCACAACAAAACTAAAATATGATTATGGTTATTTGTGGTGGCTTTATAAATATGAAGATATTGATGCATATTGTGCTATGGGAACAGGTGGCCGATGTATTTGTATTATACCTAAAATGGATACTGTTATTTCTATTGTTTCCGATTATATTCCTAAAGCTAGAAATAGATGGATTTTTATAAAAAAATATATTCTACCATTATTAAAATAAGGAATGAAAAATCATTCCTTATTTTTTACAGCATTTCTATAAATGCTGCTATTCTTGTATTTAATTGTCCTACATCTGATTGTGAATAATCTGTTTCTACACTAATATAAGGAATATTTTTATCATTATTCGCAAATCTTTTTATTTTTAAAGATTCTACTTGGAATGGCTGACAAGCCTGTAAATGCATATCTATAACGCCATCTACTTTGTACTCATCTATTAGTCTATTTAATAGTTCTATTCTATTTGGATTTGGTGACATACACGCGCAACCAATTTGAATATATTTTTCTGCAATAGCTCTTACTGGGTCATCTGTTCCTTCTTCAACATTTCTGTCAATAGCTTTTGCACCACCACAATTTTCATATCCTACTACTATTCCACCATTATTTTCTACTGCTTCAATAACTTTCTCTGTAGCAGCTCCTATTGGACATCCTGTTATTAATATTCTTGGTCTTCCTGTTATTTTTTTATTTTCTGAGTATATTTTTTCTTTTAATTCTTTCAATTGTTCTGGTATATTTTGTTTATTAAACTCAAATGTTATTCCTGTTAACACATGCCATAATTCCAACCCTGTTACTGGAATTTCCTCTTCTTTCATTATTCCATAAAAATCTTTTACTGCTGATCTTTCTGCATTTTTTATTTTAATAGCTTCTTCTAATTTTTCTTTTGTAATTTTTCTACCAAATTGTTCTTCTAATATATTTATCATCTTATGTATTTCTTTTTCCCAAAGTACAAGTCCTTCTTCACTTTGAGTATTTGGAAGTTCCATTACATGAACATTTTTTGTTTCCCCTAAGTATTCGTACATTTTCTTTTTACCATCGCAAGTAGTTTCTCCAACTATCAAATCTGAAAAATAGAAGAACGGACATTTATCTGTTATTGCAAACCCATAACTAGATTTTATTAATGGACATAAGTTTCTTGGTAAATCTTTTTCTGCTTCTGATATTGTTTCATCTGATGTTGAACAAAGTGATACAGAAGTTCCTCCAATTGCTAAAGCAAGTTCTTGTGGAAAAAATGTGCAAAAAACTCCTATTAAAGGATTTCCATTTTCTTTAACATCTCTTACTTTTAGAAATGCATTTTTCCTACCATCTGCAAAATCATCAAATATTTCTGGTAATTCTTTTCTTATATCAATCATACTCTACCCCTTTTGTTAAATTTTTCTTCTGCTATTAAGGCTGCTCCTATAGCTCCTGCAAATCTTCCTTTTTCATAACCTTCAACATTTTCTCCAAGTTTTTCTGTCAAATATTTCTTGAAAAATTTATTTGTTGAAAGCCCCCCTGTTAAAATTACTTGTCCTTGTATTCCCTGTCTTTTCACCAATTGTGATACTTTCGTTACTACAGAATCAACTATCCCAGAGGCAATATTCTCTATTTTTTCTCCTTCTCCCATCAAAGATATTATTTCTGACTCTGCAAATACAGTGCACATTGAACTAATTTTTATCTTTTCTCCCATATCTGCAAGTTCAAACAACTCTTCTAAAGTAATATTTAATCTATTTGCCATAATTTCTAAAAACTTACCTGTTCCGGCAGAACATTTATCATTCATTATGAAATCATCTACAAACCCATCTTTTAAATTAATTACTTTAGTATCTTGTCCACCAACATCAATTATAGTACAAAGATCATATTTAAATTGTTCTTTCACACCTACTCCATGGCATGTAATTTCTGTTATTTCTTTATTAGAATAAGGTACAGAAACACGTCCATAGCCTGTAGAAATTACAAATACATTTTCTTCTTCTACATTTATACTGTGTTCTTCGAGCAATTTTCTTTTTATATGTAGCGCTGTTTCCTTACTATTCCAGCCAGTTGGAAGCACAAATTCATTTATATAGTCACCTCTTATTGCTACCTTACTTGCAGTTGAACCAATATCTATACCTATACCTATAAAATTCATATTCCTCCTCCTTGTATCATTTTACATATATAACTTTTTCTTTTCAAGTTGTAAAAGATAGTTATAAAAAAAACGAGTATATGAAAATACTCGTTTACATATCATATATTTTTACTATATCTTTATTAAAGTCATCTATTATATATTTGCTTATTCTTTCTGCATCATGCCTTATATACTTATCTAGCAAATAGTAACATGGACATAATAATACTTCATAATTATCTAATTTTTCTTCGTCAGCTTTTGTATAATAAATAGGTTTAGCTTCATATTTCTGTAATACTTCATTAGGTATAATATCATTGTTTACAACAATTTTATCTATTATATCATATCCTAAATGCCTATTTATAGCTTCAACATGTTCTTTTACTCCCATATTATCTGTTTCACCATCTTGTGTCATTATATTACAAACATAATAAATTTTAGCATTTGTTCTATTTAAAGCTTCTGCTATATTCTTTACTAAAAGATTTGGAATAATTGAAGTATACAAACTTCCTGGTCCTATTATGATTAAGTCAGCATCCATAATATCATCAATTGCTTCATCTAAAGGATCAGATAACTTTGGTTCTATATATACTCTATTTATCTTTTTCTTAAAATCTTTATTTTTTTCTGTTATATTAGACTCACCCTTTAAAGTAATTCCGCCTTCAAGTTCAGCATATAATACTACATCTTCAAGTGTCATTGGTAAAACTTTACCTGTTATTGCAAGTACTTCCCCCGCTTCCTTAACAGCTTTATCAAAATCACCATATATATCATTCATTGCTGCTAAAAATAGATTTCCAAATGATTGGCCTTTTAATTTACCCTCATTAAATCTATATTGCATAAGTTTTTCCATTGCTGGTTCTGTATTTGCAAGTGCTATCAGACATGCTCTTATATCACCTGGAGGAAGTATTCCAAGTTCTTCCCTAAGTACACCTGACCCTCCGCCATCATCTGCAACTGTAACTATTGTAGTTATATTTGTAGTAAATTTTTTAAGACCTCTAAGGATTGTAGAGTTTCCTGTTCCTCCACCGATTGTTACTATTTTCAAATCTTTATTTCCAATATTTTGAATCTCTATGGGATACATAAGTTACCTCTCCTTTTTGAGAAAGCCTTTTATCTAATTCCTCTGCTATAGCTACTGATCTATGCTTTCCTCCGGTACATCCTATACCTATGACTAAGTTAGTTTTACCTTCCTCCTCATAATGAGGAATAAGAAATTCTAACATATCCACTACCTTTTCTATAAAAACACCACTTTGTTCATAACTAAATACAAAATCATACACTTCTTTATTTGTTCCATTTTTTTGTTTTAGCCCTTCTATATAAAATGGATTTGGTAAAAATCTAACATCAAAAACTAAATCCGCATCTAAAATAATACCATGTTTAAATCCAAATGACACAATAGCTACATTTAGTTTATTTGAATCTTCTTCAGTTAAATTGTAAAGTGTAGATATTCTATTCTTTAATTCTCCTAGCTTTAAATCTGAAGTATCTAGTATATATGTGGAATTAATTCTTACTTTTTCTAAAAGTTTTCTTTCCGCCTCTATTCCAGATATAATATTTCCTGTTCTACTTAATGGATGTGGCCTTCTTAATTCCTTATATCTTCTAATTAATGTTTCATCTTTTGAATCCAAGAACAAAATGGATATATCTTCTCCATCCTCTCTTAAATACAATACCTCATCTATTAATTCCTCATAAAGCGATCTAGTTCTTATATCTACAACTATTGCTATTTTAGTTATATTATCTTTGCTACTTCTTATTAATGCTACGAACTCTTTAATTAGTGCAGGAGGTAAGTTATCCATTGCATAATATCCTAAATCTTCAAATACATTTAATGCAGCTGTCTTTCCAGCTCCTGACATACCCGTTACAATTACAATTTCCATTAATTAACTCCTACCTATGTTCTAAATTTATCACTCTATCTATATCTAAATTCGCTTCTTCTATTCTTTGTATTGCTCTATCAACAACTCCAACATCTTCTGGTTTATGTGCATCACTTCCTACACTAAATTTAACCCCTGTCTTCATTGCTTCTTTTATTTCTTGAACATTTAAATGTGTATGATGATTGTTAATTTCCATAATCACATCATACTCTTCACAAACTCTAGCTAATCTTAAAATATCTACTTTTACTTTATCGCCTGGATGAGTTATTAAATTAATATTTTTCTCTTTTATTATTTTTATAACTGCATCTGTATTAACTTTAATACAATAATCTTTAATCTTCTTATTATATTTTGCTATCCTATTTAATATATGATAAATAAAAAAACTTTTTATATTTTTAAACCATACTCCACTATGATATCCTAAATTAATTTTGTCAAAATATTTTAAATCTTCATCTCTTATATCATATTTCCCATTATAATCTACTATATTTGCTTCCACACCTAATACTATATTTATTTTATCTTTGTATTCTTCCTTAAGTTTATCTATTTCTGTCCTTATTTGTGGAAGTTTTTTTCTGCTAATTCCATAAAGTGGATGTCCTGGACCATGATCTGTAATATAAATTTCTTTAATTCCCAATCTAATAGCTTGCTCAACATTTTGTCTTATTGTACCTTTACCATGATTATTTTTACTATAAATAGTATGTGTGTGATAGTCTGCTGTTAATTTATATTTATTGTTCTCCAATTATCCTTATCTCCGGTTCCAATTTAACTCCAAAATTATCCATTACAATATTTTGTACATGATGAATAACTTCCATAATATCTTTATATGTCGCATTTCCTCTATTTATAACAAATCCACAATGTTTTTCACTTACCTGTGCATCATTGTATCTATATCCTCTTAAACCACTATCATCAATCAATTTACCTGCAAAGTAACCTTCTGGTCGCTTAAAAGTAGAACCTGCTGATGCAAATTCTAAAGGTTGTTTTGTCACCCTTTTTTCTGTCAAATCATCGTAGATTTCTTTTATTTTTATAGGATCTCCCTTTTGTAATTTCATAGTAACTTCCAAAACTATTAACCCTTCATCTTGCACTCTAGAATTTCTATACCTTAAATTCATTTCTTCTAGATTATAGTCTTTTATTTCAAGATCCTTTGTAATAACTTTTACAGAAGAAACTACATCTTTCATTTCTCCTCCATAGGCTCCTGCATTCATAGTTATTGCTCCACCTATTCCTCCTGGAATTCCAGACATAGGTTCAAGACCTGTTAAATTATATTTAAATGATTTTTTAGCTACTGTAGAAAGTAGTGCCCCTGCTTGAGCTATAATTGTTTCTCCATTAACTTCTATATTTGACAATTTTTCATTAATTTTAATTACTACTTTTCTAAGTCCTTTATCGGTAACTAATAAGTTACTACCATTACCTATAATGTAGTATTCTAAATTATTATCCTTTATTATTTTTAGAGCATTAAGTAATTGTTCATAGCTTTTAGGCTCTATCATTACATCACATGGACCTCCTATTTTAAAAGTCGTATGATTTTTCATAGGTTCATTAATTTTAATATTTCCAACTAATTCTTTTGGGAATATTATTTCAAAATCTTTTAACATGTTTCCTCCACTATTTAAAATACTCTATTACATTTCTTATTAAAGAAAGAGAACCATAAATTATTATTTTCTTATCCATATAATTATTAATTGCTATATCTAGACTGTTCTCCAAGGTCTTTCCATTATGCACTTTGTCACAAAATAGCCCCACTAAATTATATATATCAGAACTTTCAACAGCTCTTTCGCTTTCAGGCATACATGATATAAATGCATAGCCCAATGGTGCCATAATCTCTATTAATTTTGCATATTCTTTATCATCATAAAATCCTACAATGAACACGAAATTTTCATTTGGATAAACTTCTTTTAATGTTTTATTCAAAGCTTTTACACTATCTATATTATGTGCTCCATCTATTATTACAACAGGATTATCATTAACTTTTTGAAATCTACCTTCCATTTTGGAATTCTCTAGTCCTTTCAATACTTTTTCTTCTTCAATTTTATACCCAATTTTATTTAAATAAGTAACTGTTTCTATCGCCATAACAGCATTGTAAATTTGCACTTCATTAATCATTTTCAAATTAATTATAAAATCTTTATAAGTTATTTTTAAGTTATTTTTATCATGTTTTAAAATTTTTATAATATTAAAATCTGGAATAATAATGGTATTATTTTTATCCTTAGCTTTTTTTATCAAAATATTCATGACATCTTCTTCTTGTTTATATAATATTACAGTTCCATTTTCTTTAATTATTCCTGCCTTTTGTTCAGTAATCTCTTGTATTGTATTTCCTAACATATCTGTGTGATCTTTTCCTATTTTGCAAATTAAAGAAACTACTGTACTCGTCATAACATTAGTAGCATCAATTGTTCCACCTATTCCTACCTCTATTATTGCAAAATCGCATTTTTTATCATAAAAATACAAAAAAGAAATAATTGTAGCTTTTTCAAATTCATGAAGCTTTATATTTAATTTCTTAGAAATATTATTAACTTTTTCATAGTAACTGTATAAATCAGTATCATTAATATTTATATTATTAATTTTAAATCTGTCATTTGGAGCATACACTGCAGGTGAAGAGAACATTCCAACTGTATAATTGTTTTCTATTAAAATATTATTAATAAAATTCGCTGTTGAACCCTTTCCATTTGTTCCTGCTATGTGTATAATTTTTAATTTATTTTGAGGGTTTTCTAAATATTCTAAGATCGGTTTAATATTTTCAGCTCCATTATAAGACCTTTCCTCATTTGAAATATTTAATATATCTTTGTTTTTATTTTTCATAATCTTCTCCACTTAAAAATTATACCATAGATATTAATGCCTATAAGAATATCTATGATTAAAAAATTTATTCTATATTATGATTTGAAAAATCAAACTGCTTATGACATAATATAAAAAACTTTATGGAGGAACTTATGAAATTTAGAAAGGCTACTACAAATGATATTGAAGCTTTAGTAGAATTGAGAAAACAACAACTTATTGATGAAGGGATGTTAGATGATAAAAATATAGACAATGAACTTAAGGAATATTTTTATCATAATTTTAATAATAATTCCTATATATCTTGGATAGCTATTGAACAAGGTAATATTATTGCAACAAGTGGTTTATGTATATATCAATTACCTCCTACTTATGCCAATCCATCTGGCAAAAAAGCATATATTACTAATATGTATACCTTAAAAAAATATAGAAGAATGGGTTTAGCAACTATACTTTTAACCAAAATATTATCTGAAGCTAAAAATTTAAATTTTTCTGATGTAATACTTAAAGCATCTAAAGATGGTCTTAAACTCTACTCAAAATTCGGTTTTATATTTTATGATAATTAACATGTACTATAACTTATAATAAAAAAAATAGAAGTTATAAATTTACAACTTCTATTTTTTATTATTTTATTCACAAATTAACTTACTAATTTTAATTTTTCGGTTTGGTCATACGTTATTAATGCATCCAACATTTCTTCAATATTTCCATCTAAGAAATCTTGTAATCTATATAATGTTAAATTAATTCTATGATCTGTAACTCTTCCTTGAGGAAAATTATAAGTTCTAATTCTTTCAGATCTATCTCCAGAACCTACTTGTGACTTTCTTGAATCAGCTATATCTTTATTTTGTTCTTCTTGCATTAAATCATAAAGTCTAGATTTAAGTATTTTCATAGCTTTATCTTTGTTTTTTAATTGAGACTTTTCATCTTGGCAAGAAACTACAAGTCCTGTTGGTATATGAGTAATCCTTACAGCAGAATCTGTTGTATTTACTGACTGACCACCATTACCTGAAGATCTAAATACATCAACTCTAATATCTTTTTGTTCTATTTGAACATCGACATCATCAGCTTCTGGTAAAACTGCAACTGTTGCTGCTGATGTATGAATTCTACCACTAGACTCAGTTGTTGGAACTCTTTGAACTCTATGAACTCCTGATTCATATTTTAATTTTGAGTATGCTCCCTCGCCTTTTATCATTATTATTGCTTCTTTGATTCCACCTACACCTTGCTCTGCTATCTCCATAACTTCTGTTTTCCAACCTTGTTTGTCTGAAAACATTTGATACATTCTAAGTAATTCCCCTGCAAATAGTCCTGCTTCATCACCACCCGCACCTGCTCTTATTTCCAAGAATACATTCTTATGGTCATTCGGATCTTTAGGAAGCAATAAAATTTTTAATTCATCTTCAAATTTTACTATATCTTCTTCAAGGTTAGATATTTCTTCTTTTAATAGCTCTTTCATATCATCATCAATCTTTTCACTTAACATAACTTTATCTTCTTCTAAGATATTTTTTGCATGATCATATTCTTTATATTTTTCTACAATTGGTTTTAAATCAGAATGTTCTTTAACTAATTTTTGCCAATTATTCATATCTTTCATAACTTCTGGATTAGAAATTTTTGTTTCTAAGTCAGAATATTTTTCTTCTATTTGTGCTAAATTTTCAAACATTTTAATCCCCTCTCCTATTACTTAGGACTAATTTTTTATATATTATATATCCTATTCCAAACACTAAAATCAAGAATATAGGACTTAAATTTAATAATTCTACAGATAATGCTACTAAAATGGCAACAATATAATGATAATACTTAAATTTGGATTTTTTACCTAATGTATATACTGCTGCAGCTATAACTGCAGCTACCGCTGGAAGAGCTCCTTTAAAAATTTTATCTACTATTTTTGTATCTGCCAGTTTGTTATAAAAATTAGCCACTAATAAAATTATTAAAAACGATGGAAGAACAGCTCCTATCATACAAGAAAAAGCTCCCTTATATCCTTTTATCTTTAACCCTATATAAATACTTAAATTGACAGCTAATACTCCTGGAAGACTTTGTGCTACTGCTAATGCTTCCATAAATTCCTTATTGTTTAACCATTTTTTCTTATCTACTACTTCCTTTTCTATTATAGGTACCATGGCATATCCTCCGCCTATGGTAAATGCTCCTATCATAAAAAACACTCTAAACATTTCAAAATACAGCATACTGCCTCCATTATAATAACACAGTGCCCAATAATCCCGCAACAAATATTACAGGTATAGGATGTACCTTTTTATATCCTACTAAATAGAAGCTTACAATAAATATCAATGTTGATATTAAGCTATCTACTCCTTCTAGAAAAACAGATAAAAATCCTGCTGCTATTAACCCTATTATTACGACTTGTATTCCATTCAAAAACCATTCTAAATATATATTACCTTTAAATTTTTGTATAAATAAATACATAATGCTCACTAGTACTATTGAAGGCAAAATCACAGCAATTGTAGCTATTAAAGATCCTATGGCTCCTGTTTTTAGATATCCAACAAATGTTGCCATATTAATAGCTATTGGTCCTGGAGTTACTTGGGATATTGATACCATATTTAGTAGTACCTCTTTGCTAATCCAACCATTTGTATAGACTACTTCTTGCATTATCAATGGTAGCATTGCATATCCTCCTCCAAAACTAAAAGCTCCTATTTTGAAAAAGGTAATAAATATTTTTAATAAAATCATATTTATCTCCTAGCTATTATACATCTATCAAAGTTATTATAATCCTTGTATATTTTTATATCTGTAAATTTATATTTTTTTAATTCTTTACTTATATCCTCAGCTTGATTATATCCTATTTCAAATGCAATATAAGAATTCTCTTTTAGAAAATTTATAGAACCTTCTATTATTTTCTTATAAAAGTATAAACCATCTTCTCCACCATATAGTGCATTTTGCGGTTCATAATCAAGTTTTCTATCGAGTTTTTTCATATCTTTATTATCTATATATGGAGGATTTGAAACTATCAAATCATACTTTAATTCTCTATCTAAATTGGAGTACAAATCACTCTCTACAAAACTACAATTTCTAATATTATATCTTTTTTTATTTTTATTTGCTAATTCAATAGCCTTCTTAGATATATCTACTCCTACTATGTTTAAGTTTATATTTTCTAAAGCTAATGTTAAAGATACTATTCCTGTGCCAACACCAATTTCTAAAATATCTTTAATATTAGAATTTAATTTCAAAATTTTTTCTACCAAGATTTCTGTTTCAAAACGAGGAATTAAAACTCCTTCTTCTACATAAAAATTTCGCCCATAAAAATTCCATTCTCCTAAAATATATTGTAAGGGATAATTATCCTGATATTTTTCATAAATTTCTAGAATTTTTTTCTCTTCATTTTGTTCTAAAACCCTATTCCTATTTAAGTAAATAGAAATTTTATCTAAGTTAAAAAAGTATTCTAATATAATTTCTCCATCTACTCTTCCAAAGAGTTTAAAAACATCATCTACTACCATATATCAGCCTTCGAATCTTCTGGTATAACTTTTTTTAGTGCAACTATTGCAACTTCTATCATATCATCTGTAGGTTCTTTTACTGTACCTAGTTTTTGAACCAAAAGTCCTGGTGCAGATAATATTTTTGAAATTATTCCATCAGCTCTACCTAACAGTCTATTTATTTCATAAGAAAAACCTGCTATGAACGGTAATGCTAATAATCTAGTTACAAGTCTCATTAATGGATTTGGCCAGCCAAAAAATGACAACACTAATATTGAAGTTATCATTACAGTAAAAATAAAACTTGTACCACATCTTCTATGAAGTCTTGAACATTTTCTTACATTTTCAACTGTCAATTCTTCTCCATTTTCATAACAATGAATGGATTTATGCTCTGCACCATGATACATAAAAACTCTTTTCATATCTTCAAGCTTTGAGACTAAGTAAATATAAGCTAAAAATATAATTATTCTTATAAATCCTTCTATTAAATTTAATAAAACAGTATTTGTGACTATTTTCTTAAACAAAGATGTGACTATTGTGGGAATAAAGAAAAATATTAATATGGATAGAGCTAATGATGATATGATCGATAAAGCCGTCCCTATAGACTCTGCCTTTTCACCAAATTTTTTTTCTAAAAAACTTTCTTCTTCATCTTCCTCATCATCAAAAAAGGAAATTGAATAGACTAAGGCTTTTGTTCCCATTACTAAAGACTCTATTAGAGATACTATTCCTCTAATAAAAGGCATCCTTAAAATTTTATATTTAGAACTTATTGTTTTATTTTCTTCTTCCGTTATCTCTAATTCATTATCTGGTTTTCTAACTACTATGCTAGTTTTGTAAGGACCTCTCATTAAAATTCCTTCGTATAATGCTTGTCCACCTATAGTTGTCTTTTTTTTATTTGCCATAAATACTCCTATATTTTAAAAAGCTAGTACTTTACGTACTAGCCCTTTTGAACTATTTAATATTATATTTTTCCTTAAATTTCTCAACTCTACCACCACGTTCTACAAATCTTTGACGACCTGTGTAGAAAGGATGACATTCTGAACAAATTTCAACTTTAATCTCTTCTTTTGTTGAACCTGTTTTAAAAGTATTTCCACATGAAACACAAGTTACTGTAGCTTCATGATATTCTGGATGAATTCCGTCTTTCATTCTTTCACCTCTTTCGTTATAGTTTACAAACATTCAGCTTTACAATTATACCATAGTATTTTCTCTTAATCAACTATTAAAATTAACTTTATTTATTGAATTTACAAATTCTTCGTTACTTTTTGTGTTTTTCAGCATTTCCATTATTTTATCTGCAATTTGTTGATTACTACTCTTAGATAGTGTTCTTCTAATCTTTCTCATAGTCTCTAACTCATCATTTGAAAGTAAAAGTTCTTCCTTTCGAGTTCCTGACTTATAAATATCTATTGCAGGAAATACTCTTAAATCTGAAAGATTTCTATCTAAATGTACCTCCATATTACCTGTACCTTTAAATTCTTCAAATATAACATCATCCATTCTAGATCCTGTATCTATTAATGCTGTAGCTAATATTGTTAAACTGCCACCTTCTTCTATATTTCTTGCTGCACCAAAAAACCTCTTTGGATGATTTAGAGCTAAAGGATCAAGTCCTCCAGATAAAGTTTTTCCTGAATATGGGCTAGTAATATTATATGCTCTTGAAAGTCTTGTTAAGCTGTCCATTAATATAACTACATCTTTACCATGTTCAACAAGTCTTTTTGCTCTTTCTAAAACTATTTCGGAAATTCTTGTATGATTTTGAGGAAGTTCATCAAATGTTGAAGCTACTACTTCACCATTTACAGATCTTTGCATATCTGTAACTTCTTCTGGTCTTTCATCGATTAATAAAACTATTAAGAAAGCTTCTGGATTATTTTTTGAAATTGCATTTGCTATAGATTTAAGTAAAGTTGTTTTTCCTGTTTTTGGTGGTGCAACTATCATTCCCCTTTGCCCTTTTCCTATTGGAGAAACCAAGTCTATTATTCTTGTAGATAATTCATTTTTATTATTCTCTAACTTTAATCTTTTAGTTGGGTATATTGGCGTTAAATCTTCAAAATTTCTTCTATTTCTTAGATTCTCTGGTCCTTCATAATTTACTGAATTTACATATATAAGAGGAGAAAACTTTTCTTTTTCTTTTTTTTCTCTCGTTAGTCCAACTATATAATCTCCTGTTTTTAACCTAAATCTTCTTATTTGAACTGGTGGTACATAAATATCTTCATCTCCAGAATTATAACCGTCAGATCTTAAAAATCCATATCCATCTGGTAAAATATCTAAAATTCCCGATATTTCTTTAGTTCCTCCAGTATTTTCTTTTACATTTGATTCTATTTCCACATCAGAATTATCTTCTTGAACGAAAATAGTTTCTTCTTTTACCGAATTGTTCCTGTCATTTATTTCTGCTTGTTTTATAATCTCTTCTATAAGTTCATTTTTACGATATTTTGATATTCCTGGTACACCTAAAGCTTTTGCTATTACCTTTAAGTCATCTATCTTTTTGTCTTTTAACACATCTAAGTCCAATCTATTTCCTCCAATTTGAGTTTCTTGGTGATAGCTGTGGTTTATTATCCAATTTATGCAATGCTTCAACAAATCTTATAGTCCCTGTTTCTGCTCTTAACATTATTGAATGAGTTTTTACAGTATTATTGGGATATTGAACCACACCATTCAAAAATTCTCCATCTGTTATACCTGTTGCTGCAAATAAGGCTTCGTTTCCTTTTACCAAGTCATCTAAGCTTAATAGTTTATTTATGTCATTTATACCCATAGTTTTGCATCTTGAAATTTCTTCATCATTTCTTGGCTTCAATCTTCCTTGAAATAAACCTCCAAGTGATTTAATTGCTGCTGCAGATATTACTCCTTCAGGTGCTCCTCCTATACCTACAAACAAATCTACTCCCGATCTCTTAAAACAAGTAGAGATACTTGAATTAACATCTCCATCGTTAAATAATTTAACTCTTGATCCATAATTTCTTATTTTTTCTACTAAATCTTTATGCCTTGCCCTATCTTGAACCATTACTATTGTTTCAGAAATTTCCTTATTTTTTATCTTTGCAATTCTTCTAATATTTTCTTCTATTGGTAAATCTAAATGTATTGAGCCAACCCCTTCAGGTCCACATGCAATTTTTTCCATGTACATATCCGGAGCATTTAACAGACATCCCTTTGGAGCTGCTGCAATAACAGAAATTGCATTATTCTGACCTTTTGCTACTAGATTAGTTCCTTCAACTGGATCAACAGCTATATCTAACTTAACAGATCCTTCCCTTCCAGTACCTAGTTTTTCACCTATATAAAGCATTGGAGCTTCATCTATCTCTCCCTCACCAATAACAACTGTACCGTCCATATCAAGTCCATTAAATATTAAATGCATTGCATCAACAGCGGCTTGGTCAGCAGCATTTTTATCTCCTAACCCCATATATCTAAATGATCTAATCGCTGCTGCTTCTGTTACTCTAACAAGGTTTAAAGGTAAATTTATATCCATAATATCCTCCAATAAAAAAGAGGGCTTTGCCCTCGTAATTTTATAAATCTTTTACTGATTCCCAATCTTTTAAAAACTTTTCTATTCCCATATCTGTTAAAGGATGTTTTAGCATTTGTTCAAAAACTTTATAAGGTACTGTGGCAATATCAGCTCCTATTTTTGCGCAATTTACTAAGTGAATTGGATGTCTAACTGAAGCACAAATAATTTCTGTATCTATATCATAATTAGTAAAGATTTCTACAATATCTTCAATCAATATCATACCATCTGAGCTTATATCATCTAATCTTCCTAGAAATGGACTTACATAAGTTGCTCCAGCTTTAGCAGCCATTAAAGCTTGAGATGCTGAAAAAATTAAAGTTACATTTGTTTTTACACCTTTATCTGAAAGTTGTTTACAAGCTTTAAGCCCTTCTTTAGTCATTGGAAGCTTTATTACTATATTTTTATTAATTGGAACCAAGTCCATAGCTTCTTTAACCATACCGTCAGAATCTAAACTTATTACTTCTGCTGATATTGGTCCATCTACTATTTTTGTAATTTCCTTTATTACATCTTTAAATATTCTGCCTTCTTTAGCAATGAGTGAAGGATTTGTAGTAACTCCATCTACTATTCCCCATGAAGCAACCTCTTTAATTTCTTCTACATTTGCTGTATCTATAAAAAACTTCATTAAATTCCCCCTAAAGAATTAACTATTTTTTAACACTATAGTTTCTAATTCTCCTGCTACAGTTTCACAGGAGTCTAAGCATTTTTCTAATAAATCATATATCTTAGTCCATGACAAAATATATAAAGTATCTTTTTCACTACTATATAAGTTTTTCATAGTTTTTAAATAATATTCGTCACCTTCTTCTTCAATATTATTAACTGTAATAATTAAACTTTTTAAAGATTTTGACTTTTTAAAATTATGTAACTCTTCCATACATTTATGCATAGAATCTACACATTTTATTATTAACTCACTTAACTTAATAGCTTCATCAGTAATATTTTCTATACCATACATATATATACTTCTTAAAACTTCTTCTAAATTATCTGTAACATTATCTAAGTAATGAGTTAATCCCATAATATCTTCTCTCTCTATTGGTGGTAAAAACTCTTTTACTAAATTTTCCATAATTTCATGTTTAATTTCATCACTTTCATGCTCAATTAAATGAATCTCATCTATCTTAGATGGTAATGTTGATTTGTCAAAAGACTTCAATTCATTGTTTAAATACTTAGCACATTCTTTTGCCTTCTCTGACATTTTAGCAAATCCATTATAATAATTATAAACTGACATATTATCTCCTTAAAACAAAATCATAAATATTTTGGCCATTATAAAACCAATAATTCCACATCCTGGGAAAGTTAATACCCAAGTTAACACCATTTCCTTGACTACTGACCAATTAACATTAGTAAGTCTCTTTGAGGCTCCAACTCCCATAATGGCAGTTGTTTTGACATGAGTAGTACTAACTGGCAAACCTAGAACAGAAGATACTAACAAGCAGAGGGCTGCCCCTAAATCTGCAGAAAAACCTTCATACTTTTCAAGTTTTACCATATCCATACCAACTGATTTTATAATTTTATATCCTCCTATAGAAGTTCCTATACCCATAACTAGAGAACAAAGTACCATTAACCAAAGAGGTATTTCAAAACTCGTTGCTTCAGAACCCTTAGCTAAAAACATACCTAACATAAAAACTCCCATGAACTTCTGTCCATCTTGAGCTCCATGCATAAATGCCATGGCCGCACCACCTGCTATCTGACTTCCTTGAAAAAACCCTTGAGTTTTACGTCTATCAATTCTTCTAAATAGCATCTTCACAATCCATACTATTCCATAACCGAATCCAAATCCTAATAATGTTGATAATCCTAGTCCATATACAACTTTAATCCATTCACTGCCATTTATACCTCTAAGGCTATTTTGTAATGCTATCGCTGCACCAGAAAGTCCTGCTATTAATGCATGAGATTCGCTTGTTGGTATTCCAAAGTACCAAGCGGCTGTTGCCCAAATTACAATTGCAAATAACGCAGCACATAAAGCAATTAGTGCATCATCTGAATGACCTCTAAAGTCAACCATATTATATATAGTTTGTGCAACTTTAGAATTTATCATAGTCATTACTAAAACCCCTAGAAAATTAAAAACTGCTGCCATCAAAATAGCTGGCTTTGCTTTCATAGCCCTTGTTGATACACAAGTCGCTATTGCATTTGGTGCATCTGTCCATCCATTAACAAAAATTACAGCCAAGGTTAAAACTACTGTAATTAATAATGAAGGATTAGACGTCATTTGACTTAAAAAACCTGAAAATGAAATTGTCATAATTACTCCTTATATTTATTCTCACCCATTGATTTTATCGCAAATAACAAATTATGTAAATATCATTAATCATTTTAATTTACAAATATAATATACCTAAAATTAAAAGACTTTAATATTAATAAAAAATTTAGAATTCGTAATAATATTTCAAAAATTATAATAGCTAAATTTATAAACTCAGCTATAAAGAAAAGAAAGAGTAAAAATAGAACTCTTTGTTTTTTGTGTATATATATTTCCAATAATTTTTTACAATAAAAAATTCCCCATACGACCATCGTATAGGGAACTTAATTGTTGGGCGAATACCTACTCTCCCATGACGTCGCCATCATAGTACCATCAGCGTAGAAAGGCTTAACTTCTGTGTTCGAGATGGGTACAGGTGTATCCCTTTCGCTATCTTCACCCTATGAAGCCC
>NZ_OCTQ01000011.1 GCF_900232905.1 Miniphocaeibacter massiliensis | reverse complement strand
ATAGAGGAAAGTGGCGAACGGGTGAGTAACGCGTGAGCAACCTGCCTTACACAAAGGGATAGCCTCGGGAAACCGGGATTAATACCATATGAGACCCCATTATCGAATGATAGAGAGGTTAAAGATTTATCGGTGTAAGATGGGCTCGCGTCTGATTAGCTAGTTGGTGAGATAAAAGCTCACCAAGGCGACGATCAGTAACCGGCTTGAGAGAGTGAACGGTCACATTGGAACTGAGACACGGTCCAAACTCCTACGGGAGGCAGCAGTGGGGAATATTGCACAATGGGGGAAACCCTGATGCAGCGACGCCGCGTGAACGAAGAAGGCCTTCGGGTCGTAAAGTTCTGTCCTTGGTAAAGATAATGACGGTAACCAAGGAGGAAGCACCGGCTAAATACGTGCCAGCAGCCGCGGTAATACGTATGGTGCGAGCGTTGTCCGGAATTATTGGGCGTAAAGGGTACGTAGGCGGTTTAATAAGTCAGATGTCAAAGCGTGAGGCTCAACCTCATAAAGCATTTGAAACTATTAAACTTGAGTAGTGGAGAGGAAAGTGGAATTCCTAGTGTAGCGGTGAAATGCGTAGATATTAGGAGGAATACCAGTTGCGAAGGCGACTTTCTGGACACAAACTGACGCTGAGGTACGAAAGCGTGGGGAGCAAACAGGATTAGATACCCTGGTAGTCCACGCCGTAAACGATGAATGCTAGGTGTTGGGGGTCAAACCTCGGTGCCGAAGTTAACACATTAAGCATTCCGCCTGGGGAGTACGGTGGCAACACTGAAACTCAAAGGAATTGACGGGGACCCGCACAAGCAGCGGAGCATGTGGTTTAATTCGATGCAACGCGAAGAACCTTACCAGGGCTTGACATATATGCGCTAGCACTAGAGATAGTGGGTTCTCTTCGGAGACGTATATACAGGTGGTGCATGGTTGTCGTCAGCTCGTGTCGTGAGATGTTGGGTTAAGTCCCGCAACGAGCGCAACCCCTATATCTAGTTACCAGCATTAAGATGGGGACTCTAGATAGACTGCCGGTGACAAACCGGAGGAAGGTGGGGATGACGTCAAATCATCATGCCCTTTATGTCCTGGGCTACACACGTGCTACAATGGCAGGTACAGAGGGAAGCGAAGCCGTGAGGTGAAGCGAATCTCAGAAAGCCTGCCCCAGTTCGGATTGTAGGCTGCAACTCGCCTACATGAAGTCGGAGTTGCTAGTAATCGCGAATCAGAATGTCGCGGTGAATGCGTTCCCGGGTCTTGTACACACCGCCCGTCACACCACGGAAGTTAGTAATACCCGAAGCCGCTGAGCTAACCTTAGGGAAGCAGGCGTCGAAGGTAGGATTAATGACTGGGGTGAAGTCGTAACAAGGTAGCCGTATCGGAAGGTGCGGCTGGATCACCTCCTTTCTAAGGAGTACAAACAACTAGTATGTAAAAGTAGAAATACTGTTTATGTAATAGGCTGTTTAAAGAGCCTTATCAAATCGAAAGATTTGAAATAGGACTTCAGGTTTTTTACACTTTTGTTTAGGGATTTTTTTATTGAAAATTAAATTAAATGCGTGGGATGTAGCTCAGTAAGTAAGAGCACTGAGAACATCAAAAACCATAATATGGGGGTGTAGCTCAGTTGGGAGAGCGCCTGCCTTGCAAGCAGGAGGTCAGGAGTTCGACTCTCCTCATCTCCACCATTAGACTTAAATAAAATTAGGTCAAAAAGCACCTTGTAAATTGAATATAGTAACAAATATTTCTGGTCAAGCAACTAAGGGCATAAGGCGAATGCCTTGGCACTAGGAGCCGAAGAAGGACGCNCCACCATTAGACTTAAATAAAATTAGGACAAAAAGCACCTTGTAAATTGAATATAGTAACAAATATTTCTGGTCAAGCAACTAAGGGCATAAGGCGAATGCCTTGGCACTAGGAGCCGAAGAAGGACGCGACAAGCAGCGAAAGCGACGGAGAGGAGCAAATATCCATCGACCCGTCGGTCTCCGAATGGGGAAACCCACTTAGACAAACTCTAAGTATCCATAGCCCAAACAATTAAGTTATGGAAGGAAACCAGGTGAACTGAAACATCTAAGTAACCTGAGGAAAAGAAAGAAAACTCGATTCCCTAAGTAGCGGCGAGCGAACGGGGAAGAGCCTAAATTAAGAGAATACAGAGATTAAGGTTAGAAGAATTGCATGGGAAGGCAAGCCGTAGAGAGTGAAAGCCTCGTAATCGAAAACCAAGAGATCTGCTCTTTAAAAGAGTACCACGGAACACGAGAAATTTTGTGGGAAGACGGGAGGACCACCTCCCAAGGCTAAATACTACCTAGTGACCGATAGCGAATAGTACCGTGAGGGAAAGGTGAAAAGAACCCCGGGAGGGGAGTGAAATAGAACCTGAAACCTTATGCCTACAAGCAGGTAAAGCACCAATAAGGTGTGATACCGTACTTTTTGTAGAACGGGCCAGCGAGTTACGATATGCAGCGAGGTTAAGCGTTTAAGACGCGAAGCCGTAGGGAAACCGAGTCTGAATAGGGCCAAAGTTGTATGTCGTAGACCCGAAACCAGGTGATCTATCCATGTGCAGAGTGAAGTTGAAGTAAAATTCAATGGAGGCTCGAACCGGGTATGGTTTAAAACATATCGGATGACGTGTGGATAGGGGTGAAAAGCCAATCGAACCTGGAGATAGCTGGTTCTCCTCGAAATAGCTTTAGGGCTAGCCTTAACGTAGTAATTGAAGGGGGTAGAGCACTGATTAGTCTAGGGGCGTATGACGTTACCAAAACTTATCAAACTCCGAATACCTTTAAATTAGCGTTAGGAGTCAGACTATGTGGGATAAGCTTCATAGTCGAAAGGGAAACAGCCCAGACCACCAGTTAAGGTCCCAAAATTTAGATTAAGTGGAAAAGGATGTAACACTACTTAGACAACCAGGATGTTGGCTTAGAAGCAGCCATACATTTAAAGAGTGCGTAATAGCTCACTGGTCAAGTGGTGATGCGCCGAAGATTACCGGGGCTAAAATCTAATACCGAAGCTGTGGAATGTAGTAATACATTGGTAGAGGAGCGTTGTGTGAGGGGAGAAGCAGGACTGTAAGGAACTGTGGACATCACACAAGTGAGAATGCTGGCATGAGTAGCGATAAGGTGAGTGAGAATCTCACCCGTCGAAAACCTAAGGGTTCCTGAGGAAGGCTCGTCCACTCAGGGTAAGTCGGGACCTAAGCCCAGGCCGAAAGGCGTAAGCGATGGACAACAGGTAGATATTCCTGTACTGTCTTTAGCGTCTGAGAGAAGTGTTGACGCAGGAGGATATACTAAGCGCGTGAAAGGTAGAGCGCGTCCAAGTACGTAGGTGGTAGAAGTAGGCAAATCCGCTTTTACATAACACAGAGGTACGATGGGGAGTGAAAAACAAGTAATGAAGTAGTAGATTCCACACTGCCAAGAAAAGGCACTATCGAGCGAAAAGACACCCGTACCGTAAACCGACACAGGTAGGTGAGGAGAGAATCCTAAGACGCGCGGAAGAACCTTTGTTAAGGAACTCGGCAAAATGACCCCGTAACTTCGGGAGAAGGGGTACCATGAGATGTATATGTTAAACACAAAAAGCAAAGCATGGTCGCAGAGAATAGGCCCAAGCGACTGTTTACCAAAAACACAAGTATCTGCTAAATCGAAAGATGATGTATAGGTGCTGACACCTGCCCGGTGCTGGAAGGTTAAGGGGAAATGTTAGGGTTAAACCGAAGCATAGAACTTAAGCCCCAGTAAACGGCGGCCGTAACTATAACGGTCCTAAGGTAGCGAAATTCCTTGTCGGGTAAGTTCCGACCCGCACGAAAGGTGTAACGATTTGGGCACTGTCTCAACAAAGGATCCGGTGAAATTGTAGTACTCGTGAAGATGCGAGTTACCCACGGCAGGACGGAAAGACCCCGTGGAGCTTTACTGCAGGCTGACATTGGATTTTGGTATTAAATGTACAGAATAGGTGGGAGACTAAGAAGCTAGGGCGCCAGTCTTAGCGGAGTCACCTTTGGGATACCACCCTTTTAATGCTAAAGTTCTAACCTGGTACCTTGAATCAGGTACAGGGACACTGTCAGTTGGGCAGTTTGACTGGGGCGGTCGCCTCCTAAAGAGTAACGGAGGCGTTCAAAGGTTCCCTCAGAATGGTTGGAAATCATTCAAAGAGTGCAAAGGCAAAAGGGAGCTTAACTGCGACACCAACAAGTGGAGCAGATAGGAAACTAGGACTTAGTGATCCGGTGGTACCGAGTGGAAGGGCCATCGCTCAACGGATAAAAGCTACCCCGGGGATAACAGGCTTATCTCCCCCAAGAGTTCACATCGACGGGGAGGTTTGGCACCTCGATGTCGGCTCGTCTCATCCTGGGGCTGGAGAAGGTCCCAAGGGTTGGGCTGTTCGCCCATTAAAGAGGCACGCGAGCTGGGTTCAGAACGTCGTGAGACAGTTCGGTCCCTATCCGCCGTGGGCGTAAGAAATTTGAGAGGAGCTGTCCCTAGTACGAGAGGACCGGGATGGACAGACCGCTGGTGTATCAGTTGTTCCGCCAGGAGCATAGCTGAGTAGCTAAGTCTGGAAGGGATAAGTGCTGAAGGCATCTAAGCACGAAGCCTCCCTCAAGATGAGATTTCTTTTGCAGTGATGTAGAGAGATACCATGAAGAAAAGATGGTTGATAGGTCAGAGGTGTAAGAGCAGTAATGTTTTAAGCTAACTGATACTAATATATCGAAAGCTTGACCAGGAATATTTGTTACTATGTTGACCTAACAGAAATCTAAGATTTCGTAGTAGGTCATACGCAAGGATTTCCCAAGAACGTAAGTGATTGGAAGAAATCTACTGCGTGTTAATTAAACAAGGAAAAACAAGAACTATTCAAATGAACTGGAATAGGAGAAAGCAGACAATTACAGCCAATCGCTAAGAAATGCTCTTGGGTAATTGGTTGCATGAGACCTATAGCCAAATCAAGATTTGGATTAGGGCTTCATAGGGTGAAGATAGCGAAAGGGATACACCTGTACCCATCTCGAACACAGAAGTTAAGCCTTTCTACGCTGATGGTACTATGATGGCGACGTCATGGGAGAGTAGGTATTCGCCCAACAA
>NZ_OCTQ01000012.1 GCF_900232905.1 Miniphocaeibacter massiliensis | reverse complement strand
TCTTAAGCTCTCTGCTTTTTTCTTGATATAACTTCTCTATCATTTTTTTGCACCATGTATTATAATTCCTGACGAAATTCCAACTGCATTATCAAAGTTTTCAAATTTTACTCCTAAAGATGAAATTTTATTTGCATCGTTGTTTTTTGCACTTTCATAACTTTCTACTATTTCTAAACTTTTTGCTCCAGCTTCACTTCCTCTTAAAACAGCTGGTAAATTAGATTCTCCATCTTTATCTATTGCTCCTTTTGGTATCGATTTAGAAGTAAGTTTACTTGCTATATTTCTTGCTACTTCTGGATTTACATCTATTTTTCCCATATTTATTCTCCTTTTTATTTATATTCTTTTATTAACTGTAATTGTTTTGCTATTAAAATAAACGGCATATTATATATTATCTCATATTTCTACTTTTAAATATATACTATTTAAATTATACTATTATATTTGTTTACTTCAAATAGGTATAACAATTTTTTGCAACAAAAAAAGAAAGAAATTTATTATATCTCTCCTTAATATTAGTTTATAAATTTTTGTAGGTTACTTGTAGGCTGCCTATAACATTTTAAGTAATTTTATTCAAATTATATAAAAATATATAAAATAAAAAACACCTATCAACCTTATACAATAAGGCAATAGGTGTTTTTATTTTGGCGTGCCATAGAGGATTCGAACCCCTGACCTTCTGGTCCGTAGCCAGACGCTCTATCCAGCTGAGCTAATGGCACATATCAGAAAAACACAGATTATATCATCTGTGTTCTATTGTTGGAGCGGAAGACGAGACTCGAACTCGCGACCCTCGCCTTGGCAAGGCGATGCTCTACCACTGAGCCACTTCCGCATATATAAAATTTATTAATATTAAACATTCTTTTATACTAAAGTAACTTGGTGGAGGAGAGCGGATTCGAACCACTGAAAGCGTAGCTAACGGATTTACAGTCCGTCCCCTTTGGCCAACTCGGGAACTCCTCCAAATAAAAAAATGGAGCTGATGAGAGGACTTGAACCCCCAACCTACTGATTACAAGTCAGTTGCTCTACCAATTGAGCTACATCAGCATTATGGCGACCTGGATCGGGCTCGAACCGACGACCTCCAGCGTGACAGGCTGGCATTCTAACCAACTGAACTACCAGGCCAAAATTTCAATTCCATTTTTATTTATAAACTTAGACAATATATGGTGGGCGGTACAGGGCTCGAACCTGTGACCCCCTGCTTGTAAGGCAGATGCTCTCCCAGCTGAGCTAACCGCCCATATATGGTGACCCCACCGGGATTCGAACCCGGGTTACCGCCGTGAAAGGGCGATGTCTTAACCGCTTGACCATGGGGCCTTATTTGGTAGCGGAGGACGGACTTGAACCGCCGACACTGCGGGTATGAACCGCATGCTCTAGCCAGCTGAGCTACTCCGCCAAATAAGTAAATTTAATATAAAATTGTGGTTGCGGGAGCAGGATTTGAACCTACGACCTCCGGGTTATGAGCCCGACGAGCTACCAAGCTGCTCCATCCCGCGATATAACAACTATCTAAATAGATAAATTGTACTTTTTATGTTACTAGGTG
>NZ_OCTQ01000013.1 GCF_900232905.1 Miniphocaeibacter massiliensis | reverse complement strand
TAACTCTAATAGGAGGAACAGCAGCATTAAGTCAAAGAGTAGAAAATCAACTAAAAGAGTATAACCCAAAAAGACTGCAAGGAGCTGACAGATACACAACAGCAGTAAAAGTAAGTAGAGAATACAAAACAAGCGAAGTAGTATTATTAGCAACAGGACAAGATTATCCAGATGCATTAACATCAACAGTACTAGCACGTAAAAAAAATGCACCATTATTACTAACTCCATCTAAAACATTACCAAAAGAAGTAGAGAAAGAAATAGAAAGGTTAGGAGCAAAAAAAGTAATAATAATAGGAGGAGAAGCAGCCGTATCCAATGGAATACAAAACAAATTGGCAAATAAACTCGGTAAAGCAAACATAAGTAGAATAAGCGGAGCAACAAGATATGAAACAGCAGTAAAAATAGGAAAAGAAGTAAGAGCAATAACAGGACAAAACAAAGAAGCAATATTAGTAGATGGAACAAACTTCCCAGACGCAATAGTAATGACAAGTATGGGAGTAGAAAAAGATATGCCAATCCTATTAACACAACCAAGTAAATTAAACGCAAGCACAGAAAAAGCATTAAAAGAATGGAAAGCAGAAAAAGTAACAATAGGAGGGGGAGAAGTAGCGGTATCAAATGCAGTTCAAAAACAATTAGAAAAAACAATGAAAACAACAAGAATATCAGGAGCAGATAGATACCATACATCAGTAAAAGTAGCAAAAGCAACATATGAAAACCCTAATCATGTAGTAGTAGCAAGAGGAGATATGTTCCCAGATGCAATAGTAGGAGCACCATATGCAGCTAAGAACAAATATCCAATAGTATTATCTAGACCAACAGAAGTACCTAAAGTAGTTTT